>NZ_FNDK01000046.1 GCF_900099605.1 Alteribacillus persepolensis | reverse complement strand
TCTGCTACTTGTACAACAGTTTTCCAATCATCTTCTGAAGATACATCATGCTTAACAGCAACTGCACTATTGGGGTATTGATTGTTTATATCTAGTACGACTTGCTCAGCTTTTTCAAGTTGAATATCTGTCGCAATGACTTTGGCCCCTTGACTCGCAAACAACTTTGCCTCTGCAGACCCTTGGCCACCTCCTGCACCAGTTATAATCGCTACTTTTCCTACTAATCGAGTCATCACTTATCCTCCCTTGAAGGAAATTTTTTTGAGATTCTTGAGGAGAAATACACCGGCATTATTGACTAAAATATTTACACTGCCAAATGATTCCTCTGCCACTTATACAACAGTTTTCCAATCATCCCCTGAAAATACATCATGCTAATCCACAAAAGTATGTTAAATAATTTAACACCAACAGCCGGTATATAAATATACTAAAAATTAAGAAATATTAAATAATTATCTAGAGCATTTATTGTAAAGGTGAATAGCTAGTTGGAGTTATCACACTGGACACTATTCGTACAGTAAGCGGACCTTCCTTTTCATATTCAGTCTTACCATTAATCCATTCCGGGTCATTTATAAAAGATTTCCAAGCCTTTTCATAGTGAGATAAATCCTTAAACTCGCAAATATATATTAAATTAGAGTTTTCCCCAATCATTGTATTCCAAAATCCAATAACTTTAATTTCGTGTTTTTTGAAAAGTGGCATTGCCAATTTCTCCAATTGATTGTGAAGAGCAGCAACTTTCCCTGGAGCGACGTAATATTCCCTTAATTCGTGAATCACTGAAATCCCCCTTACATAAAATTGACCCTCGGAGTTCGGCAAAGCTGATAGTACTGGAACATTCTTGTTCCTTCTGTAACTCTCTATTCAGTAACACCATATTTACAGAATCATAACCAGAATCCAGATACCGTAATGGTAGACTTTTAATGAAGGCGCTTTCCTTATGTCAGGAAAGCGCCTGATTGTCGAAAATTAAAGGCTCTTGAATCTGGATCCCAGTTTGAGAACTGTAGCACCCGCTTGTTTAGTTACAATTTTTAACAATCTTTCTTTAAAAACAGTAAAGTAGACCTACCTTATCTGTACTCCATCTTTAATTGGGAGTTTTCGTCATAATGGGATGGAGGATGATATGGAATAGAAGGTATTTCTAAAAGTTGCTGCAAACGCCCTTTATATTCTTCTAAATATCTTTCTCGATCTGCTTCATCATGTGATGGAGTCCAAGCAATGAATGGTTCAACAGGCTCTACCCCTGCAAAATAAAGCGATCTATTGATAGGAGAAAGTATGTTTTCATGAATATCACCCTCTATTCCATACGGGTCATAAACATGCTTAGGATAACCTGTTGTAAGGGACAACATTGATTTTCTTCCTTTGAGACCGCCGGTATCATATTGCATACCATTTCCATAAATAAAACCTGAAGCATAAACTCTATCAAACCATCCCTTTAAGATTGCAGGAATGGAGAACCACCACAGAGGAAATTGAAAAATAATGAAATCTGACCACAGAAGTTTTTCATGCTCTTCTTGAATATCTTTTGTAAAACTATTTGTTTTAACTGCGTTTTGTTGTTCTATTGCGTATTTTAAAAAATCTTTATTTTGTGGCATTAGGAAATCATCGCTATCAGCAACAGCTTTAAAGTTCATCGCATACAGATCCGATACTTTGACCTGATGACCTAAAGATGTCAATTCTGAAACAGCAAGGTTCTTTAAAGCACCATTGAATGATTTAGGTTCTGGGTGCGCATAAATAATTAATACATTCATAATTAGTCTCCCTTATTTGACTTAATTACTTGTAAAGTTACAGCAGGTTTTAATATATGAATGGAACATTATAGACGAGGCACAGTTTCAAATAAGCGAAACATAATCTAACATGAATATTTGTTTAGTGACTGCTTATTCACTCTGCGAGAGTTTTTCCGCTTGAAGCCAGTCCAGTACGTTAAGCTTGATCATCCATTCGACCCAACGAAGATTGTACGAAACGAATCCCTGCCTTACTTAATGGTTCCGGCTCCCACTTCTTTGACTGGTGTTGAGACATTGGCAATACTGTTAAGGAGCTATCCTTTTCAAGCAACACATCTGATAAGATTCTCCAACCAAAATTTGCAGTTGAGACCCCCTGCCAACAACTAGGACGGATGAGAAGATTATGGATGTCATGGACACACTCGCTTTATCCCAAGAAACCATACATTCTCCTCACCCATCTAATGCCACCTCATGCTACCCATTGTAATCTAAACAGATTACTTCAAATTAATTCCGATAAATTTTAACTCTGTCATATCTTCTATAGCATATTTCACACCTTCTTTACCTACTCCACTTAACTTAACTCCTCCATATGGAATATGATCGTAACGCATTAATGAAACTTGATTAATCCATACTCCACCTGTTTCTAGTGCATCTGCCAAACGAAATCCCCGACTTATATCTTTGGTGAACACCCCAGCTTGTAATCCATAATCTGAATCATTTGCAAGGTCAATTACTTCTTCTTCCGTATCAAATGGAATCACAGTCATGATAGGAGCAAATACCTCATCACAAACCACTTTCATTTGATGGTTTACATCTACCAAAATAGTAGGTTCAATTAGAGCATTATTACGCTTGCCTCCGATAACCACTTTCGCCCCCTGCTCAACTGCTTCCTGAATCCACGCTTCTGCTCGACCTGCTTCAGATTCAGAAATTAAAGGTCCAACATCGGTTGACGATTCGAGCGGATCACCTACTTTAAGATTTTTCACTTCCTCAACTAATTTTTCAACTAGTAACGGAAAAATATTTCTTTGCGCATAGATCCGCTGGACGGAAACACAAGCTTGTCCTGCAAAAGTTACACCACCTCTAATGAGAGACGGAACACAATCATCTAGATTTGCATCATCGAATATAATGTTAGGAGCATTAGAACCTAATTCTAACGTCACTTTTTTAGTTAATGCCTTTTCCTTGATCTTCCATCCGACAGGACCACTTCCTGTAAAAGTTATTTTCTTTACTCTTGAATCAGTAATTAAAGAATCCCCCAATTCAGAACCAGACCCCATTACTATATTTAACGCACCTTTAGGCAGCCCCGCCTTCTCAAGTAATTTATATAATAAAGCTGCAGTTAATGGCGTTTGTCCTGCTGGTTTCAACACAACAGTATTACCTGCTGCAATTGCTGGTGCTATTTTATGCAGAACTAAATTTAATGGAAAGTTAAAAGGTGTAATGGCCACAACTACCCCAATAGGATAACGTCTAGAAATTCCAAGTTGATTCTCACCACCACTAGCACTATCCAGTGGAATTTGCTCTCCATAAATATTCTTTGCCCCTTCGGCTGCAAATCGAAGCACCTGGATGGCACGATCAACTTCAGCACGACCTTCACGAATTGGTTTCCCTGCTTCGAGGGCAATCGTTCGAATAAAGTTTTCGGCCTGGATTTCCAACAAATCTGCAACCTTACGTAATATTTCTGCTCTTTGATATGCAGGCATGTTCTTCATCGTTTCTTTATATACTTTTTCAGCAACACCAATGGCATGATCCACATCCTCTTTTGTCGCATGTTCAATTTTCCCGACAACTTCATTATTATAAGGATTCCGGATCTCTCGATTCAATCGACCATTGCCTTTTATATTTTTTCCATCAATAATTGAACCAAAAAACAATTCTGTTAATGTGGTCATGATACTATCTCCTTAATAAAGAGTTTTTCAATACCTAGACAATTGACCTCATTACTTTATCCAGTTGTAGCCTTTTCGTTTCCTATAAATAAAACAGTAAATCTACATCAAATTTAACAATGGATAAAAAATCTAATTAACTTTAAAAAAATTCTTTATATTTCGATAATTTGTTTAGTGACTGCTTAATCGCTCTGCGAGAGTTTTTCCGCTTGGAGCCAGACCAGTACGTTCAGCTTTTTCATCTATTCGACCCAACGAAGATTGTACGAAACGAATCCCTGCCCATCTAAAAGGTTCTGGCTCCCACTTCTTTGACTGGTGTTGAAACATTGGTAATGTTGTTAGGGAGCTATCCTTTTCAAGCAACACATCTGATAAGATTCTCCCAGCCAAGTTTGCAGTTGAGACGCCCTGCCCAACAAACCCCCAAGCTCCTGCCACTTTTGTTTGTCGATTGTAAAAAAAATTTGGTGTCCAATCTCTTGTCATTCCTACAGGTCCACCCCAATCATGAGTAAACCGTATTCCTTTTAAAGAAGGAAACCATTGAAAAAGCCTGTCCTTTAAAAGATTGTGTGTTTTTTCATGATAGTCCAAAGAGGAACTAATTTTAGATGCAAATCTATATGGTTGGCCTCTGCCTCCGAAAAGAATTCTACCATCAGCGGTTTTTTGCATATAATCGAGAGAAAGACGTGTTGATCCGACGGTTTCTCTACCTTTCCACCCAATAGCTTCCCACTGTTCCTCATTTAATGGCTCTGTTATGGTTATAAGAGAGTACATAGGGACTAAGTGGCGTCGAAATTTAGGCAATTGTGTCATATATGCTTCCCCGGCAAGGACAATAGCACGGTCAGCAGTAACTGAACCATTTCTTGTTTCCAATTTAGCGCCCTTATGGGCACTTCCGTGAATGATATTCGTCACTTCTGTCTGCTCATAAATTTTGACTCCACGTTTTTCTAAAACATTTGCAAGTTGTCTAACTAATTTCCCAGGATTTAGTACCGCAGAGGGTTTAGTAAAAAGACTTTCCTTTGCCCCTGGAATGTGAACACGGTCTTTGGTTTGGTCTTTATTCAATAATTGAAAGTGACCTTCAAGTCCTAGTTTTCTATAAGTTTCCATTGATTTTTCTAAAGTTGGCGTTCCATATTCACCTAAGGCAACCTGCAAAGAACCTGACAATGCCCAATCAGCATCAATCTTTTCTTCTTTTATTACCCGTTCAACTTCATACACCGAGTCAATCATCGTTAACTGTAAATTTCTAGCAGTCTCCAAACCATACCGTTTTATGGCAGTATTTGGAGTCACGGGGAATTTAGGTGAACACCACCCTCCGTTTCTTCCGGACGCACCATACCCAGTAATTTCTTTCTCTAAAACAACAATGTTCAGGTCTGGATATTGTAACGATAGATAATAGGCAGTCCACAAACCTGTAAATCCAGCACCCAATATAGCTACATCCGTATTTATAGACTCATTAAGTTGTGTCCGCGGCTCTAAATTATCCCCACAAGTCTCAAGCCAATAGCTAATGGAGCTATGCTGACCTTGTTTCATTTAACACACCTACTTAAATTAATTGTAGCAAAGCTAGTAATCTAGAATGCTTGTCTGATACTACATAATTTTCGCTTCCAATGATTCGCTGCCCATGAATGAAATTACAATACACGGGTGAATTGTTATTAGCTAAGGTTTACGGTTCCTTCACACTTTCAATCCTACTCTTATTATTGCGTTTTAATCATTACATGTTTTATTTCTGTATACTCTTCAAGAGAGTACATGGATAGGTCATTCCCATAACCAGACAATTTAGAACCACCGTGAGGCATCTCACTCGTCAAGGTAAGATGAGTATTCGTCCAAACAGCACCGTACTGCAAACGCTTCGTCACTTTCATTGCGCGATCAAGATCATGTGTCCAAACGGATGCCGTTAACGCATAATTGCTATCATTAGCAAGTTCTATAGCCTCCTCATCACTAGTAAATTGATTAACAGTTATGACTGGACCAAATACCTCTTCCTGAATGATTTCATCAGACTGTTTCGCTCCTACAATAACCGTAGGTTTATAGTAGAAACCCGAACCCTCCAGTGCAACACCACCTGTCAGTACTTCACAACCGGGGTTTTGTGTAGCTCTATCTACAAATCCTTTTACTCCCTTCAGATGGGCTTCCGAAACTAACGGCCCCATTTCCGTGCTTTTCGAGTTAGGATCACCTACTTGTATACCCTCGATAACTGGAATTAGTTCTTTAAGGAATCGATCGTAGATTTTATCAGAAACATATATTCTAGTAGCAGCGGTGCAGTCTTGACCGCTGTTATGGAAACTAGCTATCTTAATCTGTTGAATCGCGGCTGAAATATCAGCATCGTCAAAGATAATAACCGGAGCTTTACCTCCCAGCTCTAAATGTACCTTCTTAAGTGTTCCCACCGCCGCCTGGGCAACAGCCTTACCAGCATTCACGCTTCCGGTTATTGACACCATTTTTATATTGGGATGGTGAGAGATGGCATCCCCAACCGGTTTTGCATGTCCGGTAACTACATTTATTACACCAGGTGGAAATATATCAGTACTTAATTCGGCCAACAACAATGTGCTCAAAGGGGTTAGTTTCGATGGTTTCAGTACAACCGTATTACCTGTAGCCAAAGCCGGTCCTATTTTCCAAGCGGTCATGAGCAACGGATAGTTCCAAGGAGTAATGGCTCCTACCACACCCATGGGATCACGACGAACCATGCTAGTGTGGTTTTCAACGTATTCTCCTGTACTTAATCCCTGTAGATTTCTTGCAGCCCCTGCAAAAAATCTTAAGCTATCCACAGTTAAACTTATATCGCCTTTTACTTTTTCGATTGGTTTTCCTACATTCTGAGACTCTATTTTCATGAACTCTTCTTCTTTTCGCTCTATAGTATCTGCCAATTTTAATAAAGCCTTGCTCCTCTCAGCCGGTGTTGTCTCACCCCAACTTTCAAAAGCTCTTTCAGCAGCTGATACAGCAAGATTAACATCCTCCTCAGAACATACGGGTACTTCGGCAATTACTTGTTCCGTTGCAGGATTAATTACAGCTTCATACTGCCCCTCAACTCCATCAACAAACTGACCATCAATAAAAGCTTTCTTTTTCGAGGATATTATAGTTGACATTTCAATTCCAACCTTTCTTCGCTTAAGATCTGGTTTAATATTTTCCCGCTCCGCCTATGATTGCTATTTTCATCATCTAAATCCTCAAAAGGAAATGAATATTCAATAAATTCAATCGAATATCACCCCCCCTTTCCATCATCAATTTAGAATCGGTTTGATATTTTATTGTTCCTACAGAATGCTGCTTAAACCTTAAACAAATACACATAAAAAGTAGAACAACATTGTTTTTTTAAATGTACTTTTTTTATGTGTTTTTTTAAATAGTATCATAATAATGCAATACTATCAATACATATATTTTTCTGTTTATTAATTGTTCTCTAAAATCGAAATTATTGTATTACTACAATAGTAATACAAAATTTTGATTCATCTTTGAGGGGATAACATTTATAATCTTAGGAGTAATTGTGACTGATAAACTAAAGTGGTTCTTAAGAACTTTTGGTGATGTTATTTATTGATAATATATGGGTATAGCTCTGTTAAAAAGGAGCGGTAATACCGTGGTAACCAGCCTTTTTTCATATGGTGTGATCTGGATGAGAGACTGCAAGTGTTATCGTGGACAGATCGAAGTGGAGACCAAAGAAGGATCCTCAAAAAGACAGCTCTCGTTCTTTTACCCGTCAAATGGATCAAAATCGCTGGGAAGGGTAAGAAAGGCGTTGGCTGGATATCCAGTACGCTCAAGAGTTGAAGAAGGGGTGCATGTCGCCCGTATTGCAAGACGTATGGCGAGTTCTCGCGGAACGATCTACAAGTATTTAAGCATAAAAGAAAGACCTAACATAAACGTGCTTCTCCTTTTGATCGATTTCGTTCAATGTTCCATTCCTATTTTATAAATGGTAAAACAGGAGACGATATTAAAAAAGAATGCCGTCGTTAAGGTTATACAGGTTCTGGTTCTACACCGTCTTATAGCTGAAGAACGGGCAAACCTGTCATTAGGACCACCAATTGCTATTCGATCCAAGGTTCTATCTGCACTCTGGAAGTCTTCAGACGAACACATTCGAAAACAAAAAAGAAAAGGTCATTCAAATAAACTCTATCTCACTAGAAAGAAAACGAAACTTAAGGCCGTCCAGAATGCTTTAAGTTATGAATGAAACAATGATGTACTGGAAGGCCAAATCAATAGTTTGAAAACTATTAAACGGATGATGTATGGCAGAGCCAAATTTTTGCTTACTACTCGTTTTTCTCTTATAGCTATGGTTTATCTAATTTTTTCGATTTATGTGTCCAACACTATGGATACATTGTGCTTTTTCTAACTTTTAGGATAGGGTTTGAAAATCCGGCTAAAATCAACGCTACTTTCACTTTGATTATTATTAAGATTATCCCTAATGCTTTTAAAGTGAAGATCAATTAATTCTATTGCTTTTTTCTCATCTCTATTTTTTATAGCATTTATTATTTCTCTGTGTTCTTCCGGGGAGCGAGGGCTTTCTTGAATCGTGTTTTCATGGAAAACTATATAAATATTCATGATATTCATTAACTCTTGATTATATTGAATCATAAAATCATTTGTAGTCATTGTCATTAACTTGTGATGAAATTTTGTAGACGTTCTTATGCCGTTTGCATAATCTCCACTTTTATACAACTTTTCTTCTTTAAGAGTGTACTCTTCTAATTCGTTTATTTGTTCTTCTGTTGCCTTTTTACAGGCAATTTTAATTGCCTCCTTTTCCAACACAATTCTCAAATTAATAACGTCTTCAAACTCTTTCGGAGTAGGCTGATATATATATGCTCCCTTGTGAGGAATAATTTGTATGATTTTTTCATTCTGCATTCTTTTTAATACCGAACGAATTGGAGTACGACTAACATTAAAAACTTCGGATAATAATTCTTCATTTAATTGTGTGTTTAAAGGGATTTTCCTGCTAAATATTGCTTGTTTTAATTCGTTGTATATATGTTCCTTTAAAGATAGTTTCTTTTTCATATTTATACCCATTCCTTTCGCTTCGCTCAAGGCACAAAACGCAATGAAATTGGTTTGTCCCTATCCATATTTTGGCTAATCGATAGCCATAGGAAACATCAACTACAAATCACGCGGAGGTGAGTGGGCTACTCCAGTTATGAAGTGACCGCATTTTTATATGTGTAGGTTGCCTTTCCTTGCACAAATAAATGTGACTGTGAGCACGAAGACTTACCTTTGTATAAACAATTACTGGTTTATTGCTGGGCATTTAGTCAATGTTGTCACTATAATTCTTGAAAAAGAGTTTTTCCTATGGCTTTAAAAATGGTTTATCCTATTTGTTGTGGAATAGATGTCCACAACACATTTGAGAAGCATCAAAAATTAGAAGTCAAGAGGTTCAACTTCAGATTACCAAATACAATGTTTTCATACAACATATTCATACAAAAAGTATACATCAATTTTTCTCGACCTGGTTATAAGAACAATATTTTCAGCGCTCTATTTTTGTACGCTTTCTACCGGCTATCGCGCTTCGCTTGATGGCCTCCACATTTTCGTAATCTTCTTTCGAAGCTAACGAAAAAATGGATGGGGACCTCCCGTTGTTCAATGGGAGACAAAATGATGTATAGGGGAACGAATAAGAACCAGCTAAAGTTCAGGTGGTCTCACGCAACCGGAAAAATAGATTGTCCATTAGGGATGGCAGCATGATGTTTCCTCCTCCAACTAAGGAATAGTGGTAAAGGAAGATCAATAAGGATCGACAAACTAACTGTATACAGAGCAAATTTTGTTTGGATTTTTTTACATCTTTTTAAGTGAAAATCTAGATTATGCAAATTACTATAATAGAAAAATAGAGTAAGTAGCAACTTTGGGAATCCAAATATGAAAGTAAAAAAAAAACCACCTTCTAACAAGGTGACCCCAAGTTTTTATTCTAAGTAGAAAATTTACTCCGAGTTTTTTCAAATTTTCTCCCCTTCGTGCTTAACTGCATTGTTTTGCATAGTTATCTGGTGTCAAAGAAGGAATGAAGTGACTCTTGACAGACGGATGTTCTTGTAAAACAATCAGGCAGGCACGGGGGTGGGAAGACCATCTTTCGCTTTTCTGAACTGAACGGGACTCAACCAATTCAGTTTTTCTTTGATGCTTGTTGTTGTAAGAGTCTATATATTTATCTACCACATGTTGCAGTTCATCAAAATTGGAATAGATTTTTCCATGGTACATTTCCTGTTTCATAATTCCAAATAAATTCTCCATTGGTGAATATACTTTGAAAAATGCAATATTCTCTTCATTTGCGACTGTAGGCCTTCATTTGATATGTTCATCCTTAATCACAATGAAAAGTCCTTCGATAAAAACAATCACTGGTTACCTCAAAATATAGAAATTGCATTGAAACTATAGAAGCGATTACTCAAGGACATCAGCGACTTTTTCCTCAACTGCTTCTTCCTCAACATCACCAGCCATTTTCCCCTGGTATTTACCACAAAATACCTGAGAAATACACCACAGTATTTCGCTAGTTGAAGGAGCACGGTTTAAAGCATCCGATATTTCAACAAATCTAGCAACCTAATTCCTTTAATATTTCGTATATCTCTTCTGCAGAGTAATATCTCTTGGAGATAATAAATACTCCCCCATAAGCAGCCAGATTTTTATTTTATAATCTGTCTATCAAAAGGGGAGCATATCACAAAGCGGGAATTATTTTACGCTTACTTATTTAATGTTGTTAGAGTTAGCTTCAACATTACAGTATTTTCGCAGTTTTACTCCCTAAAATAAAACTAGTATATCCATCCCG
>NZ_FNDK01000043.1 GCF_900099605.1 Alteribacillus persepolensis | reverse complement strand
CAGCTGCATAAGCTGGTTATAAAAAAATACCATGGTCACCATCTGGAGGGATGGCGTCCATGGTATTTTTCGTTAAGGGCTTTTGATACAGCCCCATTTATAACAGCAAATTCTATCGTTGCTCCGTCAACATATCTTATGTTCTGGAGCACGATTTCAGCTGACTTGGGAAAGAAAAGCTTTTTACCAAGCGGATCTTTGGCTCGTGCTATTCAAAGCTGGAGTCTCCATATGTGGACGATATTTACGTAAAATATACTTTCACATCTTCATTGTTCGGCTTTTGAGAAACCAGTTTTAGATTTGTCCCAGCCTTTAAGGTGATAGAAGTTACATGCCCCATACCCCTCTAATCATATTTGTCTGGTTCCGGTCTGGACCCACAGAGAAAATACTTAAAGGTATATTGGTTAATTGAGAAATACGTTCTAAATAGTGACGAGCATTTTCCGGCAACTCCTCCAAAGATTTCACACCAGTAATATCCTCGTTCCATCCAGGCATCTCTTCATACACAGGTTCACACTCTGCTAGCACTTTTAAGCTTGCCGGGAATTCCTCTAGTACTTCCCCGCGGTATTTGTAAGCCGTACAAATTTTCACCTTTTCAATTCCAGTTAACACATCAATGGAATTCAGTGATAAGTCTGTAATGCCACTGACTCTGCGTGCATGACGTACAACAACACTGTCAAACCAGCCTACTCTGCGCGGTCTCCCGGTAGTTGTACCATATTCATTGCCCACTTCTCGTATCTTATCGCCGACTTCATCGGTCAATTCAGTTGGAAACGGCCCGTCGCCAACTCTTGTTGTATATGCCTTCGATACTCCGACAACGTGGTGAATTTTAGAAGGTCCCACACCGGATCCAATCGTTACACCGCCAGCAATCGGATTAGAGGACGTAACAAATGGATATGTACCTTGATCAATATCCAGCATGACTCCTTGCGCACCTTCAAATAATACGCGGCGTCCAGCATCAATAGCTTCGTTTAGCACAACTGATGTGTCGCATACATAATCAGCAAAGAACTGGCCGTACTCGTAATACTCATCTAGAATATCTTCCGTTTGAAAACCCTCTGCCTCATAAATTTTCTCTAATAAACGGTTTTTTTCTTCTAAATTCCTCGCCAATTTCCCTGCGAATTCATCTCTATCCAACAAGTCAGAGATACGAATACCGGTTCTAGCTGCCTTATCCATATAAGCAGGTCCAATACCTTTGCGTGTGGTTCCAATTTTATTTGAACCCTTGCTTTCTTCTTCCACCGCATCTAATTTCACATGATATGGCAAAATCACATGGGCACGGTTGCTGATCCGCAAGTTGCTTGTATCAACTCCGCGTTCGTGTAAGTATTTTAATTCTTCTACCAGCGCCTTTGGATCAATGACCATACCATTTCCAATTACACATGTTTTATTGTCATAAAAAATACCTGAAGGAATGAGATGTAATTTATATTTTTTCCCATTAAAAACAATGGTGTGACCAGCATTGTTTCCACCTTGATATCTTGCTACCACTTCTGCATTTTCAGAAAGATAGTCGGTAATCTTCCCTTTTCCTTCGTCTCCCCATTGCGTACCCACAATTACTACTGACGACACTTTCGTCCACCTCCGGCACCTGCGTTAACTCAGGCAACATTTCAACTTATTGCATTTCTACAAATTTGTCTTATTATCACTTATCATGTTAATTCCTCAAACAGTGTATCAATTTCCAACGAATAAGTCAATAAAACACGAACATTGTAAACAAATAACTCAATATATGTTCGTTATACAACTAAAAAAACCTGGAAAGTGCACTTTCCAGGTTTGTCGGTTAAGCACCAGGCGGAGCTTGACTTTCATCGTGCCGCCTGTCTAAATTCACAAATTTATTGTATTCTTTAATAAAGGCAAGCTCTACGTTGCCAACTGGACCGTTTCGCTGCTTAGCGATAATAATTTCAATAATGTTTTGGTTTTCTGCATCTTGGTCATAGTAATCTTCCCTGTAAAGAAACGAAACAATATCCGCATCTTGTTCAATACTTCCTGATTCCCGGAGGTCTGACATCATCGGACGTTTATCTTGACGGGATTCCACACCACGCGACAGCTGCGATAGAGCAATGACAGGAACATCCAGTTCACGAGCAATCCCTTTTAAACTCCTTGAAATCTCTGAGACTTCTTGTTGACGGTTTTCACCGCTCTTTGAACCAGACCCTTGAATAAGCTGCAAATAGTCAATCAAAATCATTCCAAGACCTCGTTCTTGTTTCAACCGGCGGCACTTAGAACGGATGTCATTTACTTTAATGCCAGGAGAATCATCAATATAAATCCCAGCTGAAGATAGACTGCCCATAGCCATCGTTAACTTCTCCCAGTCTTCTTCCTCTAAGGATCCCGTTCTCATTTTCGTTGCATCGATATTTCCCTCTGCACAAAGCATTCGCTGAACGAGCTGCGATGCTCCCATTTCTAAGCTGAATATCGCTACATTTTCCGGAGTTTTTGTCGCCACATTTTGGGCGATATTCAACGCAAATGCTGTTTTCCCCATCGAAGGCCTTGCAGCAACAATAATTAAATCACTTCGCTGAAAACCTGCTGTCATGTGATCAAGTTCAGCAAAACCGCTGGAAATACCAGTTATATCATTTTCACGGTTTTGCAGCATTTCAATATTATCATACGTCTCTATCAGCACATCTTTGATAGAGACAAAAGCTCCGGAGCTTCGCTGTTGAGCAACTTCTAGTATAGAACGCTCCGCGTCATTTAAAATATCCTCAATTTCATCCTCTCGTCCGTAACCATCTGAGGCAATATCTGTCGCAGCGCGAATCAAACGTCGTAAAATCGACTTTTCTTGGACAATTTTACTATAATATTCTACGTTAGCTGCAGTAGGTACTGCATTTGCAAGGTCAGTAAGGTAAGAGATGCCCCCCACCTCTTCTAACCATTGATGATCTTGTAAAACAGATGTGACGGTAACAAGGTCTACAGGATCTCCTCTTTCGCCAATTTCAAGCATGACTTGAAAAATGCGCTGATGGGACACGCGATAAAAATCCTCCGGCCTTAAGCGCTCAGAAGCTGCCACTAGTGCTTCTCCTTCTAGAAAAACAGCACCGATGACAGCTTGCTCCGCTTCAATATTTTGCGGCGGCTTTCGATCTGATAACAAGTCGCTCATGGCTGTCTTCCTGCCTTTCGCTGTTACTCTTCTTTAACATGAACATTGATAGTTGCCATCACCTGAGGGTGAACCTTAACAGGTACTTTTGTTACACCAAGTGTACGAATCGGGTCATCAAGCTCGATCTTTCGCTTGTCTACTTTTAAATTCATCTTTTTTAACGTCTCTGCAATCTGCTTGGTTGAAACAGCCCCAAATAGACGGCCGCCGTCCCCAGCTTTTGCTTTTACTTCCACTGTTGTATTTTCAAGCTGTTTTTTAAACTCTTTGGCCTCTTCTAACTGCTGCTGCGCTTTTTTATTTTCACTTTCTTTTTGAGCTTCTAAATTTTTTAAATTACCTTTTGTTGCTTCTACCGCTAAATTATTTGGAAGTAAGTAGTTTCTAGCGTACCCTTCTGATACATCTTTCACTTCCCCTTTTTTGCCTTTTCCTTTTACATCTTTGTTAAAGATTACTTTCATTCTTTTGTTCCTCCTTCCAGATAGTCATCAATAGCTTGCATTAACATTTCTTCCGCTTCATCAATGGAGACTCCTTCAATTTGAGTAGCAGCATTCGTCAAATGACCACCCCCGTTTAATGCCTCCATAATAATTTGAACATTTACCTCTCCTAAAGAACGGGCACTAATACTCACCTTCCCGTCCTGTCTTTTCGATATGACAAAGGAGCCTTTTACATCGTTCATTGTCAGGAGAGTATCGGCAGCCTGTGCAATAAGGATTTGATCAAAAGTTTCTTCACCAGAAGCTTTTGCTATAGCCATGCCGTCCCGGTAAATAGATGCCTTCTCGATCAAACGCGAACGGCGCACATACTGTTCAATATCCTCTTTTAAGAGCATTTGTACAAGCGTTGTGTCCGCTCCATGCGACTTCAAAAACGAGGCGGCATCAAATGTCCGCGATCCAGTCCGAATGGCAAAACTTTTCGTATCTACAATGATACCAGCTAACATCGCCGTCGCTTCTAACACATCCATGTTTAATTTCTGCGGCTGATATTCTAGCAACTCTGTGACCAATTCTGCCGTAGATGAAGCGTAGGGTTCCATATATACAAGAACAGGGTCTTTAATGATTTCTTCTCCGCGGCGATGATGGTCAAGCACCACAACACGGTTGACGGCGTCTACAAGCCTCGGTTCAATAACCAGTGACGGCTTATGCGTATCAACTACGACCAACAATGTGTGCCGCGTTAACTCATCAAGGGCATCGTCTGGCGTAATAAATTGTTTCCATAAGTCCTCGTGTTCGCCTACTTCTTCCATCAGCTTTTGTACATCTGGGTTTATATCATTTGGGTCCACTACTACATACGCATCGGTATTGTTAACCGCAGCAATTTTCAGTACGCCAATCGCTGCTCCAATCGCATCCATATCCGGATTTTTGTGTCCCATAATAATAACTTGATCGCTTTCTAAGACAAAGTCGCGGAGTGCATGAGAAATAACACGAGCCCTCACACGAGTTCGTTTTTCCATAGCGTTGGATTTTCCACCATAAAAACGGACTTTTCCGTTTGTTTCTTTAATGGCTACTTGATCGCCCCCTCTTCCAAGAGCTAAATCCAAACTCGATTGAGCAAGGTCACCTAGCTCACGCAAGGAGTCACCCCCGCTGCCAATCCCTATGCTTAGCGTAATAGAAACTTTTTCTTTCCCAGTCACTTCACGAACTTCGTCTAACAACTCAAATCGTGTTTTTTCCAGTTCATCTAATGCCTTTTTGTTCATAACCGCAATGAAACGGTCGCTTGAAATGCTGCGAAGCAAGATTTGATGCTCATTCGCCCAGTAATTCAATGAGGATGTCACGTGGCTCAACAACTTACTTCGTATCTGGTCATCCATGCCCTGTGTCACTTCATCGTAATTATCTAGATAAATCAATCCAATAACAGTTTGTTCTTCTTGGTATAACTCTTGTGTTGCTTGTGTCTCTGTCATGTCAAAGAAGTACAAGAGGCGTTCTTCTTGTCGAATGCGGATAGAATAGTACCTACCCTCAAGCGTCAACTCTGTCTCTGTCTCTCCCTTTTTTACAGCAGATAACAAATTCTTTGAAAGGCTTTCCAGCGATTCTCCTAAAAATTCACGTGGAAGAAAATCCATGATAAAAGGATTGGCCCACTGTATTTCATAATCTTCATTGTACAATAAAATACCTATCGGAAGTTCTGTTACTGCTTCTTTACCAGCTTTATTAACCCTATGAGTCAATGTAGAAATATACTTTTCTAAGTCTTTTTTAAATGACTTTCTAGCTTGAAGAGCATATATTACTAACAGCCCCAACAAACAATACCCCAGCACACCAATTTTCCATTGGTAATAGGTTAAAAACGCATTACAAAGCGCTGCTAATAGAAACAAAGACACCACGTGATACCCGTGCCATCGTCTCATTAAAAACCTAGGCATAATGTCAACCCCTACTTCACATCAGGTTTCAGACGTTTTTTCAATTGAAATCCTAAATCAATTATACCCAAAATTCGAGCGAGCAGAAGAACAAAGGGTAAAAACAATCCAGAAATCAGCAAAATAATTGGAAAAGCTTTTGATATAGACTTCACATAACAATAATAAAACACAACCGTAAATCCCTGCAAAGCCATAGCTGTTTCTAGAAGCGGAAACACATTCCAAACAATAATGAACGGTGCCGATCCTTCTTCAAATTCAATGAAGAAAGCAATAGACACAATCAAGTAATACCACAGTAAAGAGCGCGGAAAATTCCACTGGCGAAACGGTGGAAACGGCTTCGGATTTATTTGCAAACGGCGCAGCACGGCATGGGTAATTAATTGGGTGATAACAGCATAAAAGATGCCTGTAAAAACAATCAATAATGGGCCGAGATAACCAATCTGCTTAATCATCTCGTTAAAAGCTTCAAGGTTTTGCGAAGGCTCTTGACCAATACTTGAAAGCATCGCTTCAGCTTGCTTTACAGATTGTCTCATCACATCTTGTATAGCAGCAATCGGATCAATATTTAATATTAAGATAGAAGCTGCATACAAAACCACTAAAACCACAATATACGCAATACTGCTTCCCGCCAACACAAAAAAGGCGTCCTTATTACGCCTAATCAAAGCACCCGCTGTCACCCCTCCAACACCTGCCAGCAAGGCATACGGCAGCCCAATAAAACCTCCTATTATGCTAGAAAGCAGGACTGCTGCTGCCAACATAGTTATTCCAGGCTTTACATCATGCCTTGCTGTATAAATAATAAATGGGAGCGGCAAAAACCACATTAATGCCATCAGAAAAAACGGGACGAAAACGGAAAGGAGCATCATCACAATAAAAATCCCTGTTAACACTGCTCCTTCAGTTAAAACTTTCGTTTTCTGCAACTTTTTCACCTCGTCAATCACACGCCGCATAAATTTTAAAGGAATTCATTCGTCTATTGTAATGTATTCTAATAAAAAAAGAAAGAATATACCATTTCAAGCTTTTATATAAAGCATCTGGTTTCACATTTTGATTCACCGCTTTACAGCGTCTGTCACTAATATCATTCCTTTATTTTCCCAAAAGAACAGCGCAGAACAGAATCAAGTATCGCAACACAAATACTATGTTTCTAAGTGTTTCTGTAAAAAAACGTCAACACTTCTCCTCCTTTTTTTACATTACGCATAAAAAGCCGAATAACGAACGTATTGTCCATTATTCGGCCTCTATCTATATTTCAAACTTTTCGCACTCTTTATCATCTTGACTGCACACCTGGCAATTCAAATTGACGAGACGAAAAAACAACTGTCGCATAATCTTCTCTTTTCTTATTCTCTTCTTCCACCGCTTTAAGCTGTTCTAACTGATTGTTAATATAAAGAATATATTCTCTTGCACCCATCGTTTCCCGTCCTCCCCTTTTTCTATGGATTTAAAAGCCTTTGCATTTCAACCATTTCTTTTTTCTATGTTAGTACCATTCTTACCCAGTTTGTATAGAATCTTAAACTTCCTTTCATCGAATTGAGACAAAAGCACCAAAAACGAACAACCAAACATATGGGTATTTATTCAGGTCAAGAGCTTCGACCATATCTTAAAAATATCTGCGTGCTGTCAACGATTTTAAATGAGGAAGGAAAACAAACATATATAAAGAAAGAAAAACCAGCCAGCTCTAAGCAGGATCTGTCTCATCGATGCCCTTGTTAATGATGCTGACTAAACATTATTAAACCTAAAAAACGTTTCCCGGAAGACGGCCGGGAAACGTTTTTTTCTTTTACTGCTCTTTTACATATGGGAGCAAAGCAACGTGGCGAGCACGTTTGATTGCTTTTGTTAATTGACGCTGATACTTCGCAGAAGTACCTGTCACACGACGTGGTAGAATTTTACCACGTTCAGAAATAAACTTTTTCAATAAATCTACGTCTTTATAGTCAATTTTTTCAATCTTATTGACTGTAAAGTAACACACTTTTCTGCGCTTTCCTCTACGACGTGCCATCGTTCTACCTCCTTTTCGAATAAATTATTATTTATTAGGAGTTCTCTTTTTAAAATGGTAAATCGTCATCAGAAATGTCAATCGGCTGACCATCATTTGCAAATGGATCATCGTTCAAGTTTGAGGAACCTCCACTTTGATTAGGTTGGCTAAAGCCTGTGTTTCCTCCACCTTGACTACCCGAATAATCACTGCGTGAGCTTCCACCGGATGCATTGCGCGGCTCTAAAAATTGCACGCTTTCTGCCTGCACTTCCACTACATTTACCCGGCGCCCTTCTTGATTTTCATATCTGCGGCTTTGCAATCTGCCGTCTATTCCAGCAAGACTGCCTTTCTTTAAATAATTTGCTACATTTTCCGCCTGCTTTCTCCACACCACACAGTTAAAGAAATCAGCTTCCCTTTCCCCTTGTTGGTTGGTGAACGGACGGTTTACAGCAATCCCGAAGTTCGCAACAGCTACTCCATTTGGTGTATACCGCAATTCCGGGTCACGAGTCAAGCGGCCAACCAGCACGACACGATTTATCATCGGAACTCCTCCCATGTGTATTCATTAGTCTTCATCTTTAACAACAATATGACGAAGGATGTTATCATCCATCTTCACGAGACGGTCGAATTCACTTGTAGCTTCTGGGTTAGCTTTTGTATATACAACCACGTAGTAACCGTCTTTTGTTTCGTTGATTTCATACGCAAGACGGCGCTTACCCATTTCTTCGACTTTCTCAATTTCTGCTCCATTGTTTGTGAGGACATTATTATAGCGTTCGATTGTGTCTTTGATGCCATTCTCGTCCACACTTGGGGCAATAATGTAAAGCACTTCATATTTACGCATGCTGCGTCACCTCCTTTTGGTCTTACGGCTCTTTTTTAAGAGCAAGGAGCAAAATACCATCAATGAATTTTACTCACAACTAGTGATTATAACAGAACAAGCACCCCTTGACAATCATCGATAACAAAAGCAAATACCCTGGAAAAGGTAGTTCGGATAAGGGAATGGGTTTCTCCGTACCGAGATCCCCTGAGTTGTCCTGTGGCATCCATACAGCTTTCCTCTATATGAACGATATCAATGGTCCCTAGTACTAAAAAGCTGCCCTTTTTCGTCAGTAAATAGAAAAACTGTATACCGTCTTCCGCCAGCATACAGCCTTTCTAGTTATTAAACGTTAAAGCGGAAATGAACAACATCTCCATCTTGTACAACATAATCTTTTCCTTCCAGCCGAACATTTCCTGCCTCTTTTGCGGCATTCATGCTGCCAGCCGTAACGAGATCCTCGTAGCTGACCACTTCTGCACGAATAAAACCTCTTTCAAAATCGGAGTGAATAACTCCAGCCGCTTGCGGTGCTTTCGTACCGCTTTTAATCGTCCATGCACGAACTTCCTGTTCACCAGCTGTAAAATACGTTTCCAAACCAAGCAATGTATAGGCTGCTTTTATAAGCTGGTCTAAACCTGATTCTTCAATTCCAAGCTCGTCCAAAAACTCTTGCTTCTCTTCCCCTTCAAGCTCCGCGATTTCCGATTCAATTTTGGCACACACAGTAATGACTTCGGAACCCTCTTTTGCTGCATACTCTTTTACTGCTTGAACGTATTGATTATCTTCTTCACTTAATAAATCTTCTTCGCTGACATTTGCAACATATAATACAGGCTTCATCGTAAGGAGCTGAAAACCGTGAACAATTTTCTTTTCTTCATCACTTAAATCTAAGCTTCTTGCTGGCTTCTCTTCTTCAAAAACAGCAATTAACTTTTGCAGCACATCATATTCTGCTACGGCGTCTTTATCTTTAGATTTAGCCATCTTTGCCACTTTTGCCGATCTCTTCTCGACAGTTTCTAAGTCAGCTAAAATCAGTTCCAGATTAATTACTTCTATATCTCGAATCGGATCCACACTTCCTGAAACGTGCGTAATATCCCCATCATTAAAGCAACGTACAACGTGAGAGATGGCATCTACCTGCCGAATATGGGAAAGAAATTTATTTCCGAGTCCTTCCCCTTTGCTTGCACCTTCTACAATCCCTGCAATGTCTGTAAACTCAAATGCCGTTGGTACAGTCTTTTTGGGGTTGACAAGTTCTGTCAATGTTTGTAAACGCTGATCAGGTACTTCTACAATACCAACATTCGGGTCTATCGTACAAAACGGGTAGTTAGCAGATTCAGCACCCGCTTGTGTGATGGCATTAAATAATGTAGACTTTCCGACATTTGGAAGGCCTACAATCCCAGTTGTTAAAGCCATATAAAGTCACTTCCTTTTTATTTTATACATTTACTAAAGTATGGTGTATGTTAAACGAATGGTATAAACGATCCTTTCCAATTACAGAAAGAACTATCTGAATATCTTACCACTTCACATCTTTCCTGCAGGTTGTGTGAAGCGCAATACTCCTAAGAACACCAGCACAACCTCTGCCAGCTAATCTACGTTTCCTTCGTATAATATAGAAGCCTTGTATCCGCTTAGACACTTGTTTTTCTTATTATCGTTTCGTGGCTTGTCCTCTTTGCGGATGTTGAATGGTATAGGCAATGACCGACAGCCATTAAACTAATCGCACTTACGCAACAAGCAGCCACACTTGTATTTACACACGATTAGTTTAACATAAAATCCAGGCTTGCGCCCAACCAACATTTATCTATCAATTCCTCATTGGATGTCCTTGTTCCGCCTTTGAGGCGGCTGTCTTCCACCAGCATACAATAAAAACAAAAAACAACTTCAAAAACAAAAAACAACTTCCGCAATCAACCACGCTTCTGCTCTCATGATGCTATACAAAACAAAAGACAAGGAACCCAGTAAATAAATACCCCTTGCCTTTTTTCATTCCTTTGCATCTCCTTGCTCTAACACTTTTTTTACCTTCTTTTTGAATTCTCTGCGGGGAAGCATCACACTATGGCCGCATCCTTGGCATTTTATACGGATATCCGCTCCCATGCGAATGATCTTCCACTTATTTTCGCCACATGGATGCGACTTTTTCATCTCTACAACATCATGTAATGAAAATGGATGATCCGGCATTTCTGTCACCTCATTTCTACGACAATACATCCTGTTAACTAGACTCTCGTTACACCTAATATCCTATCCTATCTTTTTTAAAGAAACAATTCCATAACGAAAAGTCATTTCCCAGGCAATGACGATATTTGTCAACAAAAAGACGTTTACAAACGTTTTTTGAGGTAAAAAGGATGAATTAAGACAACAATGAGCAGATATAAATTTAAAAAGCCGTACAGCGGGTAAAGAAAAGCAATTAATTGCGCAAATCCAAACTGAGTGAGAGGAAGCATTAAACAAAGCAAAACAAAGGCAAGTGCCCACATAGGCATGCGTACAACCGAATACAACCTGCTCGACAAACCAAATAAACCAGAAGCAGCTGTTGTAAAAATAGCCGTCCACAGTAGTAGAGCCATAAATATTGTCATATAATCAGGATATGATTTTAATAATGCAAATAGTGGTATTTCATACAGCATAATATCTTCAGCTGCTACTAGTAATGATTCATTATAAAGAAAAGAGACACCGCCTAAGATAACACCACTTCCTATGCTGGCAATCCAAATTTCACCTCGGTGCCGAATTTGCTTGCCGGCTGCGGATAATACAGCTACCAGCGGCAATAAATTTAACGAAGTAAAAGTAAATGCAGACGGCCAATTGTGCTGATTTTTCCAGTCGATATCGGCCACATTTGCATGAAGCCAAAAGAAAGAAAATAGTGTAATACCTAAACTAATAATCAATACAGGGATGAGCACACTGTTTACGCTTGTTAATCCTTTTACACCTTTGACCGCTACGATTAACAGCAAGGCACACATAAACAACACACCGGCTAAAAATGGCACATGAAAGTACTCCAGCGCTGCACCGCCTCCTGCAACCATAACGCCCGTCGTTGTAAACAAATAAAAGATAATAATTATGTCATATCCTTTAGACAAACGAGGGCCCAGCAATTCAGCTAAAACAGCAGCATAGTCATCCGTCTGGTGTGTGTAACTAATACTTAAAACCACATGACAGCTTGCACAAAATAAAAACGTAAATAAAACAATAGCCAGTCCACTTTCATGACCAAAAAATTGCCATATTTCACGTCCAGAAGCATATCCTGCACCAATGGTAGTACCGATAATTAAAAACATCCATTTCAGTCCATTGACAAACATTTGCTCTCTCCCTTGTTTTGGCTCACCTTTCACAAAGGCGAACGTATAGAAATTAAATATCGTTCCTATACTGGAACTAATATGAATAAGGAGAGACCAATATGCTTGGAAAAAAACCTGTATCTGCCCGTATGCCTTTTTCTTTCCAGATTCATTCACAAGAACCGGAAGCCTCTTCTAAACTAGCTTATGAATTGTTCGCTAAACTCAAAAATGTGCCGTCTCAACGCGACATTGTCGTTGTATGTATCGGCACGGATCGTTCTACTGGTGACTCGTTAGGCCCAATCATAGGTACAGCCCTAGAAAAGCACGACCTGAACCGCTTGTGTGTATACGGCACACTTGAAAAACCAGTTCATGCGGTAAACTTGGAAGAAACAATTGAAATGATTGAAACTAATCACCATCATCCATACATGGTAGCTATAGACGCCTGTCTTGGCAGAATAAAAAATATTGGCAAAGTGACATTTTCTGAAGGACCTGTCATTCCTGGAGCGGCAATGAAAAAGAAGCTTCCCCATATTGGAGATATGCATGTGACTGGTATTGTCAATGTCAGCGGAATGATGGAGTACTTTGTTTTGCAAAACACAAGACTTCACACCGTTATGACGATGGGCGATTGTATTGCTGAAGGTTTTATAAAAGCTGATCAGCAACTAAAAAGGATATCAAATCGCACGTCTGGCTATGATGCGCCAAACACTCCTGTACGTAAAAAAGGAATTTCCAAGATAGAGTCAGCATTGTCTGTGCAACGTGATTCGCAAAAATATTAACCCTGTACAAATGGGAGTTTTTTCCTCTGCCACTTTGTGTGTGACTTGCTAACACAAAAAAACTTTTAAACGAGTGTCATCTTGCAATACGGGTTCTAAAAGCAAAAGGGAGAACTATCTTAATCATTTCTAGCAGGAACAAAAATGCTGGGCACCCGGCGCTTTAAAAAATCCTCTTCAAGAGAACTTGCCTAGCGTCCTGAAAAAAAAAAGGAGGTTCAGCTAAAGAGATGGGGCTGTAAGGTTTGTTGTTTGGAATAACTTATCCCTCTAGTATTGATGGCTCTTCAGGTTCGCTTGCCGCGGGCAAGGCTTCAGCTAACCGATGGGAGACCACCGTCGGTGGATCTTCAGCTCTTGCTTTTCCCGCAGGCGTCTCACCTGGTCGCCAACCAAAAATAATGGACGAAAAAACTCCAACATTCTTTTTTTTATGCCAAAAACACAAAAAAATCGCCTCTTTCGGTATAATGAAGTCACCACAACCCATTAACGAAAGAAGGCGATTTTTTATGAGTAACCTAACGGCCACTTTCCAAGAGTAT
>NZ_FNDK01000038.1 GCF_900099605.1 Alteribacillus persepolensis | reverse complement strand
CCGTTCCCATGCCGAACACGGAAGTTAAGCTCTTTTGCGCCGATGATAATGAAGGGGAAACCCTTTGTGAAAGTAGGACGCTGCCAGGCAACGGATAAGCTGTCAGAGCATACTCTGGCAGCTTTTTTGTGCTTTTTAAGACGGTTTTCTGTTCTCAACAAACACCACCTATGATAGGCTTAGGCTAACAAATCAAGTGATAATTGGAGGGGGAATAGTGATTAATTACAACAGAAGAACATTTGTTTCTAAGTCGAATACAGATAATGGGGAAGTGTCTTCTCAAACTTATTTTCAATACAGCCAAGAAGAGAACATTCTTACTGCTACATATTCAGGGGGAGAAATTGTAGAAGGACGACTCATTGGAATAGTGAATGCGGATGGGTCTTTACGGTTTCGGTATAATCATGTGAACATCTCACATGAACTGAGAGGTGGAGAATGTCATTCTATCCCTGAGATTTTACATAACGGCAAGATTCGTCTGCATGAAAATTGGAGATGGCTCGATAAAGATCAAACCAAGGGGATTTCTATTGTAGAAGAAATGTAGACTGGAATGTTGGAACACACAAGCTTTTATTTGGAGGGTTTTTCTTGGGCATTGTTGTAACGATTATTCTATATGTTTTTGGAATACTGATTCTAGGAGCGGTATTGGAATCAGCGATAAGGAAAGGAATTAACACTTCCATTATTGGCCGATTTCTAGAAGAAAGGTATGGAATCAAAGAGGATAAGAATAATGCATCTTTTCCTGATGATGCAGAAAATCATCAAACAAAAGAATGATATAAGCAGAATGAATACGGAGAA
Organism: Alteribacillus persepolensis; assembly: GCF_900099605.1. Lineage (GTDB taxonomy): Bacteria > Bacillota > Bacilli > Bacillales > Marinococcaceae > Alteribacillus > Alteribacillus persepolensis. Next base: position 18,609 of record NZ_FNDK01000038.1, on the reverse strand, counting down.
TAAGCAAACAATTTGTTATAGCGATGAAAACGCAGTTTTACGGTGAGTAGAAAGATGAAAATATAATTACAAGCGGAGATAGCAAAGTCTTAGGGGGCAAAGAGAAGACATTTCGGTTAAAAGAAAACAATAGCATATTGATACCAACCACCAGCTGCTTGAAACAGCAGAACTGTTGGTTGGTTTTTTATTGAATTGAATCGTTATTATTGTCTCGTTGGAGGTGGGAAAGCAAGTGAAAGGATCGCAGCAAGCATAGACATTATCATCATAATTTATAATATTTCAGTGCGGCTGCCAAAACGGAAAATGTACAGGTTGGGCCAGGCCCTGAAAAAAAGCACCCAGCCCGCCCATAAAAACAATTATTCATCCATAATAAAAAGGCGGATGGACAGGAAGCTGGTGTTTATTCATGTAATCCCATCCTTCAAGCATGTATTCCCCTCATTATGTTACCAATGGCTGATGGAAGGGGCAATGACTGCCAGCAATATTTTGGCATCATAGATAGCACAGCCGGCGCATACATTGAAATAGTATTCGTATAGAGCAGAGGGAACCATTTCCCCGGTTATGATGCCATCTTAGAATCGCAATCAAAAGCAGTATCAATATATATGAAGGAGGGCCATTCATGGGAGCTGAACATTCATCAGCATTAACGTTTAATTTAGAAGAATCCGTCTGGCTCGATAAAGGGCAAAAAATGAAAGAGCTGTTATCACTGGGGCTTGAGCCGGATATTCGAATTGAGGAAAAGCTTGATTATGTAGCAATCAAAGGAGGTCTTCATTTAAAAGGAGCATACCGTCCGCTTGATGAGAACCGCCAAGAAGAACATACAGATGATCGTCCTTCTCCGCAATATGTGGAACAAAATAACGAAAAAGAAGATGGAGTGGCGGAAATTACGCACTTTTTCCCTGTTGATGTGACCATTCCTTTTAATCGCATTCATAATCTTGATGATATTTATGTGCAAATTGATGGGTTTGATTACGACTTGCCAGAACCGGATTGTATCCAATTAACAGCTGATATTAGCATTACCGGCATGAAAAGTGATGCTTCTCATACAGAAGAGAGCAAAGAGCCCTTGCGTGAGCCTGAACCGATGCCAAGATGGGAGCAAGAAGGGAAACAACAGCCTGACGAACCAGAGGTACCAGAGCTTTCTTTGTCTGATAATCGAGTAGATTCGGCTGAAGAAGAAACATCTGTGAGTAATGAGGCTGACGAGTCAGCAGACAGCAAATCAGCGCAAGTATCACCTCCGGCAAGTGAACGAGAAGAAGAACGAGTGGAGAACAACGAACCAGACGAAATGGCGGAGATACGAGGAGAAGAATCCGAAGAAGCAGAAACACAAGACACACCAGAGGAAAGAGAAGAGAGTGAGGAAGAGTTTGATGATTCAAAAGAGCAAGGAGCAGAGAAATCATTGTCTTCGAATGAAGAAACCGAATCGGATGCAGAGGAGGAGACAGAAGAGGCAGATTCAACGATTATCACTGCTTTTCACAGCAGAGATGAGTCTGAGGAGGAAAAACTGGAAGCTGACACAATAGTAGACGACACAGCTAGCGATGAACAGACAAGTGATGCTGCCCTCTCAACAGAAACTGCCTCAGCGCCTGCTGCGTCTGACCGTGATGACAATGCTTTGTATTTAACAAAAGTTATGACGAAAGGGGAAGAAGCATTTTCTCGAGTAAAGATGTGCATTATTCAAGAAAACGAGTCACTCGAAACGATTGCTGAACGTTATGATGTTACAATCAGTCATTTAGTTCGTTATAACCGTCTTGATAATGAGCATATTGAAGAGGGTCAGATTCTTTATATTCCGGCCTCTAAAGCGGGAAGTAATAAACATGAAGGGTAATATCGCAAACGTTCTGCAGCGCTACCCGATACAGCCGGTTCAGATGGAATTATACGACAAGGTGGCTAAAGTAGAAGCAGCAGAAGGAATATTTGCATTAAAGGAGACCCAATTAAACAATGAACAGGCGGAGCGTTTTTTACAGACGCTCCGTTTCTTTGAAAAACAGCAAATGAATACCGTTCTGCCAGTTTTAGGCACCACCTATCAAGAATGGTGTGTCATTGATGATGACAGACTGTATTATCTTACGCCGTGGAAACAATCGTGCGCTTTCAAACGTCATGAATCTGCTTATTTTAAAACGCTGGCCATCTTTCATCGTTCGACGGAGTATAAAGAAGCAGTGCCGGAGTCAATATGGGAAGAGCAGGGCAAACTGCTGAAAAAAGAACGGGATCAGCAGCTGCTGCAGCTTGAAGCATATGCTGATCAAATTGAGAAAAAGCACTACTATTCTCCGTTTGAGCTTTCATTTCTGATGCATTTTCCTCTTTTGTATCAATGCCATAAAGATTCGTTAACGTGGTATGAAAAATGGGAGAGTGCGGCGTACGAGGAAAAAGGCATTCGCGTTGTCCGCTGCCATGGCAGCCCTTCGCCGGATCATATGGTATTAGACGAGAGAAATAATTATCAGTTTATTAACTTGGAACAAACGGCAGATGGTCATCCGTTGTATGATGTGTCATGGCTCTATCGTTCGTGTATGCAAGAAAGGATGTGGGATACGGTTCAAGCGTATCCATGGGTTAAAACGTATCATCACCATTTTCCATTAAAAAGAGGAGAAGATGCTCTTTTAAAAAGCCAATTATTAAATGAATCATTTCTTTACCCCTTTTTAGCAACGGCAAGTAAACGTAAGCTTTACGACGAGCACACATTTACATTTCAATTAGAAGAACACATATGGATGATGGAAAAAATAAAGCAAGATCTTGATACGTGGCCGTCTTTTTTAGATGAGAAGGAAAACACATAGAAAGCTCCTCACAGTTAGAAGGTGAGGAGCTTTTTTTCAGTAAGGAGGAAGGTCTAAAAGTCGGTGTTTTTCATGTCTAGCGCAAGCGCCTGCTCACTCGAGGTTTCTTCGGTCCGTCTGTGGAAAGAAAAGACCGGCTTTGTACAGACGGACCTGGAGAGGCAGCTTGTGACTCAGGTGCCTGCGCTCTTTTTCATCTATTTTAACATGTGAAACAGCAGTAGACAGTTAACCCCACGAGAATAATGAGTAATAATACGTCAAAACTGGTTGGCAGGATGAGTGTCCGCAATAATTGAAAAACGGCCAACGGAATGAGAATTTGTGTGCAAGCGAGCTTCCATTTTTTCCACCAGTACGGTTTTGGATGCCGTCTTTTTTTATGTTTTTTTGGCGGAGGATAATATGGAGGCCGCGGCGGTCCGTGGTAAGGAGGATAATACCCCATGTTCCCACCTTCTCCTAACGTATTTTCTTCAGTTTATGCGAGCACCCAAAAACGTGTTCAGCTGTGCGAGTGCATATTGTTGGAAGAGGTATGTGATGGAGTGTACAATAAGCATGTAAGTATTACATAACAACAGGAGGAATATATATGAAAATTGCAGCCATTGTAGGCAGCACGAGAAAAGAATCATATAACCTAAAGCTGGCCAAATATATTCAAGAAAGATATCAAGACAAGTTCACACTTGATATTGTGGAAATTGGCGATTTGCCGTTTTACAATCAAGACACAGAGAATGAGCCAACTGCTGAAGTGGTGGAATTCAAAAAGCGCATAAAAGAAGCAGATGCGGTATTATGGGTGACTCCAGAGTACAATGGCACCATTACAGCTAATATGAAAAATGCGATTGACTGGCTGTCCCGTGTGGATCAGGTAATGATCGGCAAACCGTCATGGATTGCCGGTGCATCCATGGGAGCATTGGGTACAGTAAAAGCACAAGCTCACTTGCGTGATATTTTATTTGCTCCTGGTCTGTCTTCTCCAGTTCTGCCTGGTAACGAGGTATTAATTGGCGCCGTTCATGAAAAGATGGATGAAAACGGCGACCTCACCGATGAGGCAACGATTGACTTTTTAGATGGTGTAGTGGATAACGTTGTTCAATGGCTTGAAAAAAATTATGTGGTCACGAACTAATAAATAGCTCCATAATCCGTTGAGAGAACACTCTCAGCGGATTTTTTTACAAATCGAATAGAAAGGAGGAGGTGAGTGAATGAACGTTTACCTGAATGATACACCTATATCTGTAAAAGAGTATAACGAGGAAAACGATAAAGGAAAACAAAGCATTGCGATTCGATTTGATGTTACCAGTGAGGATTATCATGAGCTGACGATGTTATTATATAAAGCAGTATTTGATATAGAAGTGCCAGAACGGAACACGGCATTTAGAGGAGAAATTCAACAGTATGCTGCATCGATAACAAACTTATATGAACCAGGACAGACGGGAGAATTTTTTGTTCGTTTACAAGAAGTAATATAGACAGGAGGGGGCTCGTGTGAAAGTCAGCATATTAGATCTATCCCCTATTGCCAGCAGCCAGTCTCCAAAAGAAGCACTGCAGTATTCCGCACGGCTGGCACAAGCGGCAGAGGCATTGGGATATCAGCGTTTTTGGGTAAGTGAACATCACGATTTGCCGGGATTAGCCAGCTCGGCGCCGGAAGTGCTGATCAGCTATATTGGAGCGCAGACGAAAACGATTCGTCTTGGTTCTGGAGCTGTTTTATTGCCACACTATAAGCCATATAAAGTAGCAGAAGTGTTCCATACGCTTGAGACATTGTTCCCGGGAAGAATAGATGTCGGTGTTGGAAGAGCTCCAGGTGGGTCAGCTGAGGCCACGAACGCCTTAAATAATAATTTTTTGCAAAAGGTTGCGAACATGCCCGAGTTAGTAGAAGAATTGCTGCATTTTTTATATGAAGATTTTCCTGATGACCACCCATTTCATCATGTGCAGGCAGCTCCTGTTCCAAATGAGCCTCCTGTACCATGGCTGCTGGGAACAAGCAAAAAGAGCGCGGCATTGGCTGCAGAAAAAGGGATAGGGTATGTATTTGGCGAGTTTATGAGTAATCAGGACGGAAAGGATCTCATAAAAACGTACAAAAACAATTTTTCTCCGCTCCGAAAAAGAGACACCTCCTATGTCATTGTGACAGTATCAGCGGTTTGCGCTGAAACCACAGACAAAGCAGAAGCCATTGCACAAAGTGCGCTCGTATGGGGAATACAACGAGATAAAGGCGAAGGCCAAAAAGGTGTGCCTGCCATAGAAGATGCACAGGAATACCCGTTGACGGCAAAGGAAAAAGCAACCTTAGCAAAACGAAAACAAAAAATGTTCATCGGAGATTCTGATACGATTTCCAACCAACTTCAGGACTTAGCGCAAGAATATCAAGCAGATGAAATCATGATCAATACGGTTGCTCATGATATAGAACATCGCATACAGTCTTATGAGCAAATTGCACAAGCCCTATCTTTGTAGGGAACAGCCTGTGATATTTTTTGAAAAACACATGACTTTCCGCTATTTTTCATGTATAACAAAAGTATGCAGTGATGTATGAAAGATAGAATATGATAAAGGTAGGTCGTTATGGCGGCAGAACAAGAAAACATAACCAGATTAGAAGTAAATGGAAAAGAGATTATTTTAATAGGAACAGCGCACGTGTCCAAGCAAAGCGCAGAACAAGTAAAAGAAGTCATTGAAGCAGAACAGCCAGATTCGGTTTGTGTGGAATTAGATGACCAGCGTTATCAATCCATTGTGAACCGCGACAAGTGGAAAAACATGGATATATTTAACGTCATTAAAGAGAAAAAAGCGACTCTCCTATTAATGAACTTAATTATTTCTTCTTATCAAAAACGAATGGGAAGCCAATTTGGAGTAGAACCCGGCCAGGAAATGATGCAAGGCATTGAATCAGCAAAAGAGGCGGGAGCCGAACTTGTATTAGCAGATCGGGATATTCAAACGACTTTTGCGCGGATTTGGCATGGTGTTGGGTTTACAGGGAAAATGAAATTATTTTTTCAGCTGTTCTCAAGCTTTTTCTACAATGAAAAAATTACAGAAGCAGAACTGGAAAAAATGAAATCGCAAGATATGCTGGATTCCATGCTGAACGAGTTGACCGTGCATTTTCCGCGATTAAAAAAACCGCTCATCGATGAGCGTGATCAATACTTATCTCAAAAAATAAAACGAGCACCTGGTAAAAAGGTAGTTGCTGTCCTTGGTGCCGCGCACGTTCCCGGTGTGACAAAAGAAATTGAAACAGATCATAATTTAGCGGAGTTGATGAAACGTCCGAAAAAGTCAAAAGTGCCTGCTATGATTGCGTGGAGCATTCCACTTATTATCTTAGCGGTGATTGCCTACACGTTTACGGCAAATCCTGACGCTGGTGTGCAGCAGTCGATCAGCTGGTTGTTATGGAATGGTTCCTTTTCCGCGTTAGGAGCGGCTATTGCATGGAGTCATCCGTTAGCTGTGTTAACCGCTTTTGTCGCTGCTCCGCTTACGTCTTTGTACCCGCTTTTAGCTGCCGGCTGGTTTGCTGGTATCGTACAGGCCTATCTCCGGCGTCCGAGTGTCCATGATTTTGAGAGGCTGAATGAAGATGTCTATCAATTTAAAGGTTTTTGGCAAAATCGTGCCACACGTATTTTGCTTACAGTCGTGCTGGCTAACTTGGGAAGTACGTTAGGGACGATAATTGGCGGGGCGGATGTGATTCGTCTGTTCTTTGAAAATGTATAAACAGATTGCTTGGTATCGCCTTTACTCTGTGGCATAATTCACGTTGGCTACAGGAAAAGGAGGATGTGCAGTGAGTACAACAAATAAAGAAATGACTCCGCTTTTTACGCGTTTTTCCAGTGAGCGGTTAACTATAAAAAATCGCACCGTTATGGCACCAATGACACGGGGATTTTCTCCGAATGGAGTGCCTGGAGCAGACGTTCGTACCTATTATAAGCGCCGTGCGGAGAATAATGTCGGACTAATTATTACAGAAGGAACCGGCATTGACCATCCCGCTTCCATATCCGGTGATACGATTCCTCTTTTTTATGGGGAGAAGCCGTTGGAAGGCTGGAAAGAAGTTGTAAAAGCGGTGCACGAAGCTGGCGGGAAAATTGTTCCGCAGCTTTGGCATGTAGGGATGGCAAGAAACATTGGTGACGTTCCGAACAAAGACGCGCTGCCAATTGGGCCGTCTGGGCTTGATTTTTCGGGAAGCAAAGTAACCGAATCAATGACAGAACAGGATATACATGATGTCATTGAAGCATTTGCAAAAGCCGCTGCAGACGCAAAGCGAATTGGTTTTGACGGCATCGAACTGCACGGTGCACATGGTTATTTGATTGACCAATTCTTTTGGCAGCAAACCAATCAGCGCAGTGATCGTTACGGCGGTGACCTTGTGTCGCGCACCCGTTTTGCTCAAGAAATTATTGCAGCCTGCCGTAAAGCAGCAGGAGATGATTTTCCAATTATTTTCCGTTTTTCTCAATGGAAAATGAGCGATTACAAAGCAAAATTAGCAGAAACTCCTCAAGAGTTAGAACGCTTTTTAAAGCCGTTACATGAGGCTGGAGTAGATATCTTTCACTGCTCAACACGACGCTTTTGGGAACCGGAATTTGAAGGGTCCGACTTAAACCTTGCCGGCTGGACGAAGAAGTTAACAGGAAAGCCGGTGATCAGTGTCGGCTCTGTAGGATTAGACGGCGTATTTACAAGCTATGATGAAGCAGGTACAGCCAGTCTGGATGGATTGTTAACAAAACTGGAAACGGATGAATTTGACTTAGCAGCGATTGGCCGTGCGCTGCTGCATGACCCGGCATGGGTGGAAAAAGTAAGAACTGGTCGAACAGATGAACTAGAAGCCTTCCAGAAAGATTCGCTGCATCAATTGTATTAACTAAAAAAAGGGAGCTTATCATAGCAGATAGCTCCCTTTTTAATGTAAGGTAAGAAAGTTATAAAAGGTTGGCGTTTTCATGGTCCAGCGCAAGCGCCTGCTCGCTCAGGCGAACACGACGCGGGTCGGTTCAGCGCCAGCCGCAGGACGTGCTTCCGCAGGATGTGGTGACTTCAACGCCCGCCACAGGACGTGTGCGTTCTTAGTAGAAGTACCTGACAGAAGTACCTGACAGAAGTTCCCTGCAGAAGCTCTTTCACCACACAGCTGAACCTCCTTCTTTCAGGCGCTTGCGCTTTTCTTTGGACAATGGCGCTTTTTACGATTGATAAAATTGAATAAAAAAAATAACGACAGCGAGTACGAGTACGATAATACTGACAAACAACAGCGAATATTTACGGGACGTATAGGCCTCTTGGATTTCTTGCCAATTAACAGGTTTGATACCACTCACCCAATATACAACAATGGCTGAGAGCACAATGGAAGAGGTGTTGACGAGCAGTAATAAACAAGGGGTGATGGCACCTTGCCAGTTAAAATCACCAAGCATCATGCCAAATACAACAGCTGGAGGCAGCAAAGCAACAGATACCATGACGCCAACTAGTGCTTCGGCTGCTCTTTTTAAAAAGGATATTGCTCCGGCAGCTCCTGCAGCCAATGCAGCAAAGATATCAATGAGCTCGATGTTGTTACGTGATAAAAATTCCTGGCTGTCCATCGGGAGAGGAAAAAACATTCCAAATAAAACCGCTATTCCAATTGGAAGGACTAGCCCGTAACCAGCAGATATTAAAGAACGCCGCAGCAGTTTGTAATCACCAAGGACTGATGCAAAGGCGACGGCAGTAAAGGGACCAATAATGGGAGCAATCATCATGGCCCCAATGACGATTGCCGGGCTGTCTTTGACAATGCCGGCGGTAGCGACTACTGCCGATAACAGTAAAAACCATGAAAAGCTTTTGCTGATTGCACTGGAGTCAAACACGACAGAATACAGCTCATGCCGGCTGACACGAAGCAGTTCTTTTTCGTCCTCTTCGTTTTCTTTGGTTTCTTCTAATTCTTCTTTTTTATCTTCGACGTGAGGGATATATGTTTTTAAGGAAAACAACAGCGCACTGAAATCATCATTTTCTTTCGCTGCTTGTTCCAAATAATTTAAAATATCTTCTGATTGACTCATTTTTACTAAAATACGAACAAGCATGTAGTCATTGGCTTCACTTGAGTTCCAATGCGAGATTGTTTCAAATTGTTCCAAATTACGTTCAAACGTCGCAAATGCTTGATTGGGAACATATACTTCAATCAATTGTATGGACATATGTGAATCCTCCATCAAAGGATGTTTCGTTCTGTTAATATGATATATCTAATCGATGGACGGCAGTTTTTTCTACTGCCGTCCATATTTGTTTTAATGATTGTCTTTTGGTTTTAATACTGTTTCATCGTGGTCGGTATCATACGGTTTATGAATGTCACGCTGAATCTTTTTGTTTGTTAATGCTTCTTTTTCAAAGTGAATATCTGGCTTAAGGTTATTATTTTGGCTCGCTTGTTCATTCCAATCTTTCATGCCAACTCCTCCTTGTATAGAATAGTTTGCGTAAAAACAGCGTGTTTATAATACGGAGAGGAAAAATATGTTACAATGAAACATTATGATGAGGAAGAAAGGGGCAGGTATATCATGTCTGTGGCACAACACCGTCAAGAAGCGCCGCAAACTGTCCGCTGCATGGTTGTAACGGTTTCTGATACGCGTACGAAAGAAACGGATAAAAGTGGTGCGTTACTGCAAGAATTTCTAAGACATGCGGGTCATCAGATCAGTCATTACGACATAGTAAAAGATGAATACAATGAGGTGCAGGAGATACTGAAAAAGGCAGCACAAGCTCATAATACGGATGCGGTTTTGTTAAATGGCGGAACAGGAATTGCGCAGAGGGACATAACATACGAGGCAGTCCAATCTTTATTAGATAAAGAGCTGCATGGATTTGGTGAGTTGTTTCGGTACCTTAGTTATACGGAAGACATAGGATCGGCTGCGATATTAAGTCGTGCTGTGGCAGGGGTGTACCAAAATACGGCGGTTTTCTCGATGCCAGGTTCGTCTGGAGCGGTACGGCTGGCAATGAATAAACTAATTATCCCGGAGCTTGCCCATGTCATTCGTGAGGTACAAAAAGACTTGTAAGATAAGTACAAAAAGCTGAGCGAGAGGCTTAGCTTTTTTATATGGAATGGAGAAGAAGGAGGATTAGTATGACTAGAAGCCATTTGCACAGACAAGTTTATTTGAAGGTGGTTTTTTTTCCATAGGAAGAAACTAACCATTGCATAAGTGATATGTTCCTTTCATAATAAATGATTGGGTATTATAACGATTTATGTGATTTTATTGGGAGAGAAAGGTGAAAAAATATGTCAGATCGAAATGCAGCGGACAAAGCAGCAATCACCACTCTTAACTTTCGTTTCGGTCCATGGGGAGCTGCTGTTCCGCTTCTTTTTTTCGTCATCTGGGCGGTAACAACGAGTATCTTACAAATATCATCAGAAATTGGACTCGTGATGGGAGCAATCATTGGACTGACACTTGGGCTTCTTCTTTGCAAAAGCCGCTGGGAGGACTACGCGCAAGGCTTATTTGAAGGATTGTCTCAACCTGTTGGGGTAGTGGCTATTGTAGCGTGGTTTTACGCTGGAATGTTCTCGCAAGTACTGCAGCTAGGAGGATTGGTTGAAGGTCTTGTTTGGATCGGGACGTCGATAGGCGTTACCGGGGGTTTATTTACAGCTCTAACGTTTCTGTTAGCAGCAGTATTTTCGACAGCTGTGGGAACGGGGTATGGAACAACTGTGGCTTTTTGTACTTTAATGTTTCCAGCAGGTGTCGCAACTGGCGCTGACCCTGTGATGCTGTTTGGTGCTATTTTAGCCGGAGCCGTATTTGGAGATAATTTGGCACCGGTATCGGATACAACGATTGTTTCAGCTACAACGCAGGAAGCTGATGTGCCCGGGGTTGTTAGAAGCCGGTTGAAATATTCTGTGGCGGCTGCAATTCCAGCTGTTATACTGTTTGCCGTGTTTGGAGGAAGCAGCAGCACAGTAAACGTCACACCGGCAAGTGTCATGCCATCCATTGAGCCAGCAGGTTTAATTATGCTTCTGCCATTTGCTGTCGTGCTGTTTCTGGCTTTAAGAGGACACCATTTGTTAACGTCTTTAACATGGGGGATTTTGTTTGCTATTCCATTGATTATTGTCTTTCATCTTGGGACGTTTTCTGATATTTTGCACTTTGATCCTGCATCGGATGGTGTGGTTCAAGGGGCATTAATAGAGGGAATTAAGGGCTATGTCGATATGGCGGTACTTATTTTGTTAATCGTCGCTGCTGCTCATTTAATGGAATTAGGCGGTACGATGCAAGCCATTACCAACGGTGTGATGAAGTGGATTCGGCGTTCTGTACGCCGGGCAGAATCGGCTATGTGGGCAGTGGTCGCTTTATTAAACAGTGCGATTACCATTAACACAGCTGCAGAAATTGCCGCTGCACCATTTGTTCGAGCAATTGGGGAAAAGTATAGCATTCACCGCTATCGCAGAGCTAATATGTTAGATGCGGTCACATCCGCATTAGGATACATTTTTCCGTGGGGAGCACCTGTACTGCTGGGCTATTCGACGATCGCCAACATGCAAAATACGTATGAGTGGCTGCCTGTTGTAAGCCCAACAGAAGTATTTCCGTTTGTTTTTCACGGCTGGTTCTTAGCATTGATTATGCTGATTGCTGCTCTTACCGGATGGGGTCTGCGTTATGAAGGAAAAAAAACAAAGCAAGATAGTGGAAATGATTGATCAATACTCTTAGAGACGCCGCGCCGTGGCTTCTCTAAGAGTGTTTTTGTATAATGAAAGAAGAAAAGGGCGATGACTGTTTATAAAGGGATACTAGGAGCAGGATGTTTCCGCATAGAAACGAGGTTTTCCTTATGACACAATACGTAATAGACCAGATGCTTGAACAAGTTCGTGAATCTATACGCAGCCAAGACCAAGACGTGTTTCGAAAACTATTTTTAGGCTGGCATGAAAACTTTCAAATGCAAGTGATAATGCAGCTATACAAGCATGAACGAATGCAGCTGTACGATTGGCTGGCAGCAAATGAGCTGGCTGGCGTTTTTCAAGAAATGGAGTATGAAGATCAATTTTTTACCTTAAAAGAAATGGAGGCAGCACAGGCAGCTGCTGTCATGAATGAAGTAAGCGCAGATGACGCAGCCGCATTTATAGACAAGCTGCCGATCACTGCCCGCAAAGAATCATTGTTAAAAGCAATGGATGCGAAAAAAGCAGATGATGTTAAAGAAATTTTATCGTATCCAAAAGAAACAGCCGGTGCCATCATGACAAAAGAGTATTTAGAAATTTTTTCAAATCAAACGATTGCCGAAGTGATGGCATTTTTACGGAAAACAGGACAAGATGTTGAAACCATTTACTATGTATATGTCGTAAATGAAGCGGGCCATTTAGCAGGAGTGGTTTCTTTAAGAGATGTAATTGTTCATGATAACAAAACAATAATAGAAGAAATCATGAGTACACGGGTGGTGTATGCAGATGATGACTTGGATCAAGAAGATGTTGCTAAAATAATCCAGACGTATGATCTTCTGGCTGTACCTGTTGTAAATAAACAAAAACATTTAATAGGAATTGTTACGGTTGATGATGTAATGGATGTACTCGAAGAGGAAGTAACCGAAGACATTGGAGAGATTTCTGCTTCGAAAGGTTCGACAGACACGAACTTGTCGGCTTTTCAAGCTGCAAAAAAGCGGGCACCATGGATTGTGCTGTTGATGTTTCTCGGTCTGATTACGGCGAATGTGATTGGGCGCTACGAAGAGACATTGGAAGCAGTGGTGCTGTTGTCAGTATTTATTCCATTAATTATGGATTCTGCTGGTAACACTGGTACGCAGTCGCTTGCGGTTGTAGTACGCAGCTTAGCAACTGGTTCATATGAGAAAAAAGGCATCGCCAAAATGCTGCGGCGTGAGCTGGGAACCGGCTTCTTTATGGGACTGATTTGTGCAGTGGTGCTTGTTTTGACGGTTAGTATATTATATAATCATTTGCTGCTTGCAGTGATTGTTGCAGTGTCTATCTTTTTGACATTGAGTGTAGCTGCACTGATAGGGGCGGTACTGCCGCTTATTATTAACAAGCTCAATATTGATCCAGCTGTTGCTTCTGGACCTTTTATCACCACATTAAACGATATTATCGGTTTGTTTATTTACTTCACCATTGCTACTTCCTTTTTAGAATACCTATGAGGAACGCTTTTCTCTCCCCCTTTCAGTATGTGTTCGTTCATGTAAGATACGAAAGAACAAAAATATTCTCCACGTATGGATAAGGTTAGTTTGTCCATACGTCTTTTTGTCTCTTTCATAAAATAATCGGAGAAAGGGGGGAGATAGACATGAAACTTTATTTAGACCCAGGTCACGGGGGAACCGATACTGGAGCAACGAGTAATAATCTTGTTGAAAAAGACATTAACTTGGATATTGCTCTTCGCATTCGCAATATTTTATTAAATGAATATCAAAACGTAGACGTGAAAATGAGCCGCCGCAACGATACCACGGTTCGTTTGAGTGAACGTACGAATGAAGCGAATCAATGGAATGCAGATTATTTTTTATCTATTCATTGCAATGCGTATAATGGCAGGGCGAGAGGTTATGAGGATTATATTCACAACAGTTTGCCGGACAGCTCTCGCACAGCTGGTATTCGAGATATCATGCATAAGCATATTACGTCTGTGAACCGTTTAGTGACACGTGGAGAAAAGAAAGCTGACTTTCATGTGCTGCGGGAAACGAAGATGCCGGCATTATTAACAGAAAATGGATTTTTAGACAACGAGCGTGACGCTGAGATAATGAGGCAGGCCTCTTGGCGTCAGGCGGTAGCAAGAGGGCACGTAAATGGTTTGGAAGAAGCATTTAACTTACAGCAAAAACAAGATTACGGTACGATGTATAAAGTTATTGCCGGATCGTTTGAAAAAAGAGAGAATGCGGAAAAACGTGCTGATTTTCTAGACAGTCACGGTATTGAAGCCATTGTTATACTAACGACTGTATCTGGTCAACTGCGATACCGGGTGCAGGCGGGTTCATTTAAGTATAGAGACAATGCCCAACGACGCGTTGATCGATTAGAGCAAATAGGGATAGGGGATGCCTTTATTATTGTAGATCGGACAAATGTCAACGATGAGGAGGGCAATGAAGAGGAAAATCAAGCCTTTTCAATTATGGGAGAAACAATCCTTTCCCCTGAGCTGCTGAATCAATTTGTACGTTCAGTGAATTCCGAGGCCCCACAACTCGGTTACTACTATGTGAAGTATGGGGAACAATACGGAATTAGAGGAGATGTAGCATTTGCTCAGGCAATTCACGAAACAGATTATTTTCGTTTTACGGGGGTTGTAAAGCCGGAACAAAATAATTTTAGTGGGATTGGAGCTACAGGACCGGGGGAACCTGGCGCAAGTTTTGACACACCTGAAGAAGGTGTTCTCGCTCATATTCAACATTTGTATGCATACAGCTCTACAGACGACTTGCCGCGGGAACATGCGTTAGTGGATCCGCGCTTTGATCTTGTAGAACGAGGATCGGCAGTGACGTGGATTGATTTAAATGGAAAATGGGCTGTTCCGGGAGACCGCTATGGACAGATGATATTAAATATTTATGAACGCATCATCAAGCGAAGCCAGCAGACATTAGAGGATATATTAGAAGAAATTAAAGTGTAAACGCGATAAAAGAGCACAAGGAGAGAAAAGTCCTTGTGTTCTTTTTTGCACCGATAGGGAAGGAGGCTGATGTTTTTTCGTTTTGTTTAAGCGGCAGCCGCTCGGGGGGTGTTTCTCATCCAACCCGAGTTTAGGCCGCAGGCTTCCAGGATGGGAGTCAGTCCAGCAGGTGCTCTTAGCCGAACGTTCTGTCCAAGGCGGTTACGATTTTCTAATAAACTCCTGCGTATTTCGAGTAAAGCAGCTGAATTAGGTTACCCTAATTCATATATACGTGTGAGGAGGAGTTGGTTGTTGTGAAATTTGATGTGTCGCTTGTATCGAGAATGAGTGACGAGATTGAACAGTCGGGAAAACGCATGCGCGAGATGGTGAACTCCCCGTATGAATTGCAAATGGAGTTACAGAAGCTAGAAAGCAGCCTGCAATCGTTAAAGTCCTTAACAGAAAACCAGTCACAAGCTGGAAGCAATGCTAATACAACCCAGACCTATCCTAATCAAAATCAAAGTTAGCCGTAAAAAGCAGGCAGCTGCTTAGAAGAGAAGCAGCTGCCTGCTTTTTTAGGTTGCTGTAACATTCACCCTTTTACAGAGGAAGCGGCGACAAGTTCTTTTTTCATTTGTGCTTTATACATAAAGTATAAAACAAGCGCAAAAGCAGACAGCAATATACCAGCAATGTATGGCAAACCAATCATGATAGAAAACAGCCATCCGCCTAACGGAGGACCGATGATTCGCCCGAGAGAATCAAAAGACGATAAAAATCCGGTTGCGCTGCCATAGCCATTTGCTGCTGTTTTTGTAATTAATGCTGACACACTAGGCCGGATAACTCCGTTGCCAATGCCAAATATGCTTAAGAAGATGGCAGCTGTCGTGAAATTATCGATGAATAAAATGAACCCAAATCCGGCAGCAGATATGATAATGCCTATTTGAATAACGGCACCTTCTCCGAATGCTTTTGTTAACCGGCCAACAAGGCCGCCTTGCACGAGTGCACCAGCAAATCCCATAATCATAAATATGTAACCAAGTTCAACCGGGCCAAGGCCAGCTTGTTCAGCAGCAAAATAAGCAAATGTTGCTTCTAATCCCGCAAGTGAAACAGATACGAAAAACTGCAAAAAGTACAGCACAAATACGGGACTTTGAGCGGATTTTTTCAGCGAGCGCTTCACTGGCTGTTCTTTTTCTGCTTGTTTGTCTAAGGTTTCTCTTAAGACGAATAAGACGAGCAAAAAGGTGATAAGAGAAGATATGCCAGCAACATAAAACGGTGCGGCCAAGCTTGATTCAGAAAAAACCCCTCCAATCGCAGGACCAAAAACAAAACCGAGTCCGACAGCTGCACCAATAATCCCCATGCCTTTTCCTCGGTCTTCTTCTGATGTTATATCAGCAGCATACGCCATCACCGTCGGCATATTAGCAGCTGATAAAAATCCACCGATAATGCGAGCAGCAAATAACATCCAAAGCGCTGTAGAAAAAGCCATAAAGAAAAAAGAAAATGCAAGCCCTAAAATGCCGAGCATCATCACAGGTTTTCGGCCAATACGATCAGAAATGCGTCCCCACATGGGTGCAAAAAGAAATTGCATGATGGAATAAACGGCCATTAACAATCCCAGCTCGGCAGGAGAAGCACCAAGTTCTTCAGCATAAAAAGGAAGAACAGGAATGATAATGCCAAAACCTACCATAACAAAAAACATGACAGCAAATAAAACTGGTAAAGCTTTTTTCGTTTCCAACAGTTATGTCACTCCCCGTTGCCACAAGTTCGTCCTATGTACGAAATCGTATTGTGTAATGTTAAATCGCATAAAGTGTATATCGTCATTATATAAAAAGTGTCTCTCGTACACAAAAGGCGAGAGACACTTTTCTTATATTATTTGTTAGGTGTTTCATTTATTTCTTGCTTTTTAAATGCTTCATCTGCTCGTTTATAATCCGATGGATACGTGACTTCTTGTGTGCTGCTCAGTCCATTGCTCTTATTTGTTATTTGTTTGTGTGGCGGTTTTTTATTCTCCATATTGACTCTCCTTTTTATAAAAGTCGTTTATAGGATGAGCCAACACGAGTTGAAATAAACATGGCAGCACGTTCGGCTGTATTAAGTCAGATGATAATGCCACACTCCATCTGTCATTTCTTTCTGTATTCGCTTATTGTTTTCCAAATATTGGAGGTGGCCGATAATCTCTGACATTACAAGGGAAAACTGACTGTCATACGCTTTATTATAGTATGTTTTGGCTAAAGTATTTGCGGTTGTATATCCATCACTAATAAGCTGCAAAAACTTTTCGGCTTTGTGGTCGATGGCGTCCAAGCGCTGACGAATTAAAGATTCGGCATCGTGGATTACCGTTCCATGTCCAGAGTATATAACATCCGGCTTCAGCTGCATCACTTTTTTCATGGATTCCATGTGCTGCAGCAATGGATAAGAATAGGTGGTTTCAACACCGGGTTCAATGATGGCGTTGCTGGAAATGTGATTAATTAAGAGATCACCTGCAAACAGCACACCGGATGGTTCGTGAAAAAAACCTACTTGATCTTCAGAATGGCCAGGAACATCAATTATCGTAAAGTCATGCCCGAATGACGGGAAAGGCATGATTTCTGTTCTTATTGCTTGATGCTGGTTTTTATACATAGCTTTTTTTAAATAAGCTACTTGCTGCTCTCCTTTTTCCCCGCAATCAGCTGTTTTATATAGTTCTTCAAAGAAATCAATTCGTTTTTGTAAAAAAGTTTCATCGCGTTTTAAGCGAGGATAAGCGTATGGATGAGCGTAAACCGGTATGCTGCATTCAGATGTTATGCGATTGATTAAGCCGACATGGTCGATATGGTGATGAGTGAGAAAAATCTGATCAATATCAGAAAGAGATAAGTTTTGTTCTTGTAAGGTATGTAAAAGACTATTCCAGCAAGAATCATTGTTCATGCCAGCGTCAATTAACGTCAGCGTCTCTGCTGACTGTACCAGATAGAAATTAAAGCTTTTTAAACTATTATCAACAGGCACAGTTATCGGAAAAATAGCTGCGCTTTTGCTGTCACATTGCATATGCTATCACTTCTTTCCAAACAAAATGTGTGTATGTTTATCGTAGCAAATTACAGGAAAAAAGGCATGTTTTTTGCGTTAATCTTTTAATTTTTCAAAAATCCGCTTTAAGGAAGAGTCAGCAACCTACAACAAAAGCAGGTTCTATTACTACAATATTACTACCTCGTGAAAAAAGGAGGGTAAACCTTGAGCAGTAATAGACTTAATAGAGCTAAAACGAAAAGAAATATTCTCAAGCGCCAACTTCAAAAGTTAGAAAATCGTATAGAAAAAGAAAAAGCAAAAATCGCTAAATTAAATAAATGATATGCATTCATCTCATTGTCTTTATAAGATAAATATTTCTCACAGCCAAGAAAACGCCTTTATATAAAAGGGAAATACACCAAGAGAAGGAGAGAAATCTATTGGATCGAAAGAGACTAGAAAAAAATGTTGAGCGGCTAAATAGACGAAGAGACAAGTTGCTTGAAAAGCTGGAGGAGTTAGATTCAATCATCAGTTCTATGACTGATTCTGATGGTTCTTCTGATGAATCAAGTGTTACAAGCAATGGGGGAGGTAGTGGTTCCGATGGAGGATCAACTACTGGCAATAATAGATTAAGATCAGATTCGAACGCAGAAGCGGATTCTGAGTCCAACTCTGATTCTAACGCGGATGCGGAAGCTGATTCTGAGTCAGAATCTGACTCTAATGCAGACGCAGAAGCCGATTCCGAGTCAGATTCCGATTCTGGTGCTGAAGCTGATTCCGAGTCAGATTCTGAT
>NZ_FNDK01000045.1 GCF_900099605.1 Alteribacillus persepolensis | reverse complement strand
GCTGCATTTAACTCTTTGTAATATTCCAAATCATACGAATTTGATTTGTTGACGTGAATGTGTACCTCCGCGATTCCATTTGCCTTTTTAACTGTAAGTGTTTTCTTTTCTGTTGTTACACTCATTTTTATTCCTCCTAAAAGTATAATTTTTTATTTATGAAAAAACAATATTATTTAATGCCTAGGATATTTAGCGGCTTTTCACCGATATAAGAGACCACACTCTTCGTTTCTGAATACAAGTCCAGTGTCTCTGCACTTAATTCACGTCCAAAACCGGATTGTTTATAACCGCCAAATGGTGCACCAGGGAAAGCAGAGATTGGATTGTTTACCATAACAATTCCCGCTCGAAGCCCAGACGCCAATCGATGTGCTTTTCCGTGATCCTTTGTCCAAACAGCTGAACCAAGGCCAAAAATAGTGTCATTTGCTCTTTCTAACACTTCTTGTTCATCTTTGTACTTCATCAGCACAACAACGGGTCCAAATACTTCTTCCTGAGCAATTCTCATGTCATTTGTGACGTTTCCGATAATGGTAGGCGAATACCAATAACCATTTTTAAATTCGTCGCCCTCTGGTCTTTTCCCTCCAAGCAGGACTTCACCTCCCTCTTCTTGTGCTAACTTCACATAACTATCCACCGTTTCTTCGTGACTCTTAGAAATTAATGCCCCCATATGAGTGCTGCTATCAAACGGATCGCCTACATTGATTTTCTTCGCTTTTTCAATAAAGCGTTCAACAAAGCGGTCGTAAATATCTTCATGGATAAACACTCGTGATCTTGCCTCACATGACTGGCCAGAGTTATAGAATATACCAAATAATGAACCATCCACGGCTCCTTCAAGATCACAATCTTCACACACAATACTTGGTGATTTTCCGCCCAGTTCAAGCGTCACGCGTTTTAACGTGTCGGATGCTTTTGACATAATATCTTTACCAGTATCAGTTTCACCAGTGAAGGCAACTTTGTCTACATTAGGATGTTCTGTTAAATAAGGGCCGATCTCTGAGCCACTGCCAGTAACTACATTTAATACCCCTTCAGGAAGACCTGCTTCATAGCAAATATCAGCAAGCATATAAGCGGTAATTGGTGTGTAACTTGCTGGCTTTAACACAATCGTGCAGCCAGCTGCTAGTGCTGGAGCAATTTTCCAGGCAGCCATCATTAATGGATAGTTCCAAGGAATAATTTGTGCACACACACCAACAGGCTCTTTTTGCGTATAGTTGAAAAAACCGTTTGGCATAGGATTTGTACTTCCGCCGTAAGTAGATATAGCGCCAGCATAAAATTCAAAGTCTTCAATAGCTTGAGAAACTTGTCCCTGTGCAGCTGCCACCGTTTTTCCGCTGTTTAACACTTCTGCTTCGACCAGCGTATTAAAACGGCTGCGCATAATAGAAGCAATTTTGTTTAAGAGGCGTGCTCTTTTTGCGGCAGTTTGTCTTGGCCATTTCCCTTTTTCAAATGCGGCTCTTGCAGCATCAACTGCTCGATCAACATCCTCTGTTGTTGCTTTTGCTACCTTAGCCAAAATTTCTCCAGTCGCTGGGTTATGAGTGTCAAACGTAGCGTTATTCGTGCTGTCCGAGTATTCACCATTGATTAGCAACGGATAAGAATCTTTAATAATCTTTTCTGGAGTTGCTGTTTCTGACATCTTGCCATCCTCCTATGTTTGTAATAACCAAGATTTTATTGATATTGCCTAATGTGCCAACTCTTTTTGCACGTTACGATTTTCATAGTAATAAAAGCCTTTGCCTGTCTCCCTTCCTGTCCAGCCAGCATGCACTAACTTTCGAAGAAGAGGCGCTGGGCGGTAACGTTCTTCTCCAAGCTGTTCATAAAGCCCTGATAACACCGCATAAACATCATCAATGCCTAATTGTTCTGCCCATTCCAAGGGGCCATGCGGATAATTTGTTCCTTCTTTCATAGCTGTATCGATATCACCGGGATTTGCCGTTTTCTCCATTAACGTAAACGCTGCTTCATTAATAATCATGGATAAAATGCGGGCAAACACTAAACCAACTTCATCTTCGACTACTTCAACGTCCTTGCCGGCTTCCTGCAATTTCTTCTTTACCACTTCTGTATACTGTGATTCACACTGCAGAGCTGGCGCTATCTCCAGCAGCGATGTGTCGTTGACATTGGAAAATGCTGCAAAACCAACAACTCTTTCAGGCTCTTGAAGCCATGATGCAATTTCTGTTGCTGTAAAACGCATCGACGTGGTTAAAACAGCCGCAGAAGAAGATCCATATCTTTCAATGTCACGGAGGTTTTTTTTCTTTTGTTCTTTGTCTATATTTTCCGTTTCGATAATGAGATCAGCTTGTTTTAACTTTTCTTTATCGTTTATGGAAACGTTCTCCCACATGGAAGCTACAGCTTCTGCAATACGATTACTCCCTACAATGCTGATATCACTCATAGTCGTAAAAACCTCCTTTTGTCTTGCGGCCTAAACGACCAGCCTGAACCATTCGTTCTTGGAAGTGCTGCGGGCGAAAACGACTCTCCCCATGAAAACTGTTATGAACAGTCGTGGTGGTGGCAAAATTTATGTCTATACCGATTAAATCTTGCAATTCAAAAGGCCCCATTTTGAAATTTCCGGATTTTTTCATGATTCTGTCTATTTGTTCGACACTCGCAACATTATCGTTTAAAATGCGCAATGCTTCATTATAAAATGGACGAGCCACCCGGTTAACAATAAACCCTGGAGTATCACGGCACAAGACAGGTACTTTCTCCATACGTTCTGCCAGCTCCTGCAATGTTTCTGTCACTGCATTTGCCGTGTGAAGTCCTTGTACCACTTCTACAAGCGGCATGAGTGGGGCAGGGTTGAAGAAATGAAGACCTGCCAACTTTTCAGGACGTTCTAAACCGGCTTGAATTTCCGTAATAGAAAGCGATGATGTATTGGTTGCAAACAGCGCATCGTCTTTACAAATCTCTTCGACCTGCTGAAAGATGGAGCTTTTAATTTCCAGCTTTTCAGGAGCAGCTTCAATGACCAGATCAGCCGTGCTTACGTCATCTATTGTCGTCGTAGCATACAATTTATCTTGCGCTGTTTCCCGCACTTCCGCCGACATTTTTCCTTTTTCCACCAGACGGTTCAGCCGCTTTTCTATCTGCTGTTTTGCCCGTAGAACCTGCTCTTCATTTATGTCATACAACACCGTCGAAAAGCCGTTTTGTACAAATACTTGAGCAATCCCCACTCCCATTGTTCCAGATCCAATAACAGCGATGTTGTTTACTGAATTGATAGACATGTCGACACCCTTTTCCACGTGTGTTTACTGCCAGCGAATATATTCAAAAACACTTCGACAATGGTTGCAATAATATTGCCGGACCAGTTGAGCAGT
Source organism: Alteribacillus persepolensis (assembly GCF_900099605.1). Lineage (GTDB taxonomy): Bacteria > Bacillota > Bacilli > Bacillales > Marinococcaceae > Alteribacillus > Alteribacillus persepolensis. Next base: position 7,888 of record NZ_FNDK01000045.1, on the reverse strand, counting down.
TCCAAAAGATGAGATCTTTGTCACGTCTTCAGAAGAACAAAACGAACAACAAACCGCTTGTGATTTAACCGACATAAGTAACATTCCTGTCTAGAGGAAGCTTATTAATAACAGTGTTAAACTGGCCAGGCAAATCACTATTTTTAGAGACAGCACCACTTCCCTGCAAATGTTCGTCGTTTTGCACCTCATCAAGCCACTTTGCTGCTGCACGTGCCGCTTCATCTACTTGGGCTTCAAACCGTTTTGGAATCGCACCTTTGTCATTTATCAATTGATGGCTCCAGTCTTCTGCATAAATAAGATGTTCTTCTTGCTCATTCAACATTTTGTCAAACTGTGCATTTAATTCTTCTTTTTTGTTTTTCATGAGTTCTTTTAGAACCAAATCAATTGCAACATTATTCACATATAAGCCTGCAATCAAGTCCACCCAGTTGGAGGCGTTTACAATTTGTGAAAAAGCTTTTCCTGTTTGCTCTTTTACATCAATCTTTCCCGCACGCAGTCCTTGCACTTCATAAGACCAGCGGTACAGTAAACGTGCATGCCCCAACTCCCCTTGCGCCATCGAAATGGATGATAAGGAAGCTTCCAAGGTAGGACCGCTCACTCCAACCTCGACCAATTTATCGCCCATGATAAATTTATTGTCCGCTATCGTTTCTGCTACAGTAACTAAAGGATTGGATTGTTTGTCTGCCATTTACTTCACTCCTTCCTTTTCTAATAATCCTTCTGGCAGCCGAACCGGAATCAAATTTGATTTTTTTACTACGTGCATCTCTACCCAATCTTCTTCATCATATATCTGTTTAGCATACAGTTTAGCAAGTTCATCACTAGGAGCTCTTAATGTGCCCACTTGTGTCAAATCGTCTCCTCGCTTAATCCGGGTAAACAACACATAGTTCTCACTTCCTGTTTCACTCATGAACTCACCCCCCAATGCTTCACTTTGTTCCTTCCTTCCTCTGTCATATCGTTTACAGTCCAAGGCGGATCCCAAACTACTTCAATCGCTACATCTGCCACGTCATCTTCTTCTAGCAGCCTGTCTTTAATATCACTTTCAATCCAAATCATGCATGCACATCCTGTTGATGTGTATGTCATGGTTACATAAACGCAGTCATTTTCACCTTTTTCTATTTTTCTGATTAATCCCATATCCACTACGCTGATGGGAAACTCCGGATCCATGACCTCTTTTAATGCATTCCAGTACTTCGTTACCTCGCTTTGATTGACCATTGTCTCCACTATTAAGACACCTCCTCTTGACGCATTGCCTCCATTTCTTTTGCTCCTTTTTGGATGCAGTGTACGAACTCTTCGTTTTCCGGTCCCCGTTCTTTAAATCGTTCGATAACGCCATCCCACGTGTCTGGCTGATCCGTCAACCATTTACGGTTCTCCACATCGAACTTGCATGGGAATGGAACGTCAAGAACGTATTTTCCTTGTTCTTCATCGTAATGAGCAGGCACGTCGACTCCGATAGATTCACAAAACGGAACAGCTGTGGACATCCATTTTTGTCTAAGCTCATCATTTGTATGTCCTTTTAATCTGTAATCGAGCTGCGCAGAACGGCTCTTTAAGTTATCCGCTACACCAAAGAATTCTAATCCCATTAAGAACATCCAATCTACTGCTTCTTGCACTTGTTTAGCTGTTTCAGGTTTTTTCATCCCGGCTTTCATAATGATTTCGCCGTTGCGCAAGTGGAACAGTTCTTCTTTATCAACTTTTACAAGGGCGCGTTTCCACGGACCGTAAGAAGTACTTTCATATGCATCACCTAAAAGCGTATAGCCTGCCCGGTCAAACAAGCCATTAAATACACCTAATTCAATCCAATTGTTTAATTTAAAGTCAAATGCATAAGGATTTTTCCATCTGTTTGCTGGACGGTCGTATAATAATTCATCAGTATCTACACCTAATTCTTCCAGCAGGCGGTACGCGATATGAGCGTGTCCAATTTCGTCCTGCATAACAGCCAGTGCAGTGATTTTATAATTTAAGTTTGGTGCTTCATTGTAAACGGTTAATAAAGGCGGCACACTTAACAGCTCTGTATCCCCTACGATTGTCAATGTTTGCTTTAGTGCACGTTGATATTCTTCATTCATATCCTCATTTCGTTCAACTACGAAACCATCTTGCACCTTCTCCATCAACACATTCGTTTCACTCACTACCAGCACTCCTTTTATTACGTTTTTTTGTTTATCGTATTTATAAGATAATATAAACCATATAAAGCGTAATGTCAATAATATATTACGTTTTTCTGACGAACATTTTAAATTTTTAATTTAATCATTCTAAGACAGTGAAAAAATAGCGTCACAGCAGTTTTTTTAATTAATATCTTCCGTATCTTTTCGATTCAGCATCCTCAAAGAAGAAAAGGCAGCTAAGGCAAAAGAACTGCTTCCAAGAGCGATACACTCCGTTTCGGGCATAGAAGCCTTATCCGCCTGTAAAAGATACATTCTGTAAAAAAGCCGAACGGCCTTCCCCCCTGAGAACCCGTGCATCACTTCGTTGCACGTATGCTGATTTCCTCAATGTATGAACAACATCGGCCAGTCATCCATGCCGCTGAAATTTAGGCTTTTCTTCTCAATATAAAAAACGATCATGGAAAGTAATCTCCATGACCGCTAAGAACGGATAGTGACTGGTTCATACCTGTATATCCCATTTTTATCATCACGTTTTTTTATCTCTCGTTTATTTTCCAAATAATTAAGGTGAGCTATAGTTTCTGCCATAGCAAACCGCCATTGATGAGGATTTAACTCCCTATGCTCAAACAATTTTTGGGCTATTTCATATGCATTCCTGTCCGCGGATAAATTTTTTATCGTTGATAACCTGCGTTTATGATGCATGGCAATTTCTTCACTGCGCTGTTTGACGTGGCTGATTGGGTCACCGTGAGCCGTATAGGCTATGTCAACAGAAATCGTTTGAAGAAATCGAAGTGACTCAAGGTAGTCCTCTAATGGTTTTTGGCTTGCACCTGGCCAGACACTGATGTTTGGAGTGATTGGATCTAAAATAAAATCGGCCGATAATAATATTTTTTGACCAGAATCATAAAAACATACTAACCCATCACTGTGACCTGGAGTATGAATCACCTGCCACGAACGTTCAGCAAACTCCACTTGTTCGGGCATTTCCTTCATGTCAGGCAAAGGGCGTACCTTATGAAGCAGCTTGTCCATATGTTCCTTGATCTTTTTAGAAAGCTTCTGTGGTACGCCGTGTTCTTCTATCATGTCTTTAATCTGGAGAGATTGTGTGCTTTCCTCTCCCCAAACCCGCTGCATCATAATTTTATCGAGCTTATGAATATACACGTCTGCACCTGTTTTTTGTTGAAGCCATCCTGCTAACCCAGCGTGATCAGGGTGAAAATGCGTGAGGTAGATTGTTTTGACAGCTGGCGGAGAAATAGCTGTATGTTCAAACACTCCTTCCCACGCTTGTCGAGCTTGTTGATCGTTTATTCCTGTGTCGATAATGACATACCCATCTTTTTGTGGAAATAAATAACAGTACACATACTTCATAGGGAAAGGTATCGGTATGCCAACTCGATAACCTCCCCCTTCTATTTTTACGAGATTCATATTATTATCTCCCCCTTAAGTGTGGGACCAAACGGGCTGGCGCTTTTCCATGAACGCATCCAATCCCTCTTTTGCATCATCGGTTTTCATGAGATTCTGCAAATAGATTTGTTCCACTTCGGCAATTGCTCCTGACATAGATGTTCCCATAGAAGCACGAACTGCTTGTTTCGTCAGCTTCAAAGCACTGCGGCTTTTATTTTTTAAGTCATTTAATAATTCCTCGACAGATTCTCTTACCTGACCTGCCGGAACAACGCTATTAATTAATCCAAATTCTTTTGCCTCTTCAGCTGATAGTGTTTTTCCCGTTAACAACAGCTCCATTGTTCGATTATATCCCATCAACCATGGGAAATAAGCAGCTGAAACTGGCGGAAATAAACCTAAATTAATTTCAGGCTGGCCGAATTTACTACTCTCTGCCGCAATCGTAATGTCACAAAATGAAGCAAGTTCGCAACCACCGCCAATAGCAGCACCTTCTACAGCTCCGATAGTTGGACAAGGGATGCTTCCTAACAAATGAAACAATTTATGAAAAGCAAAAATCATTGGCTCTGTCCATTTTCCTACATGGTCTTCCACAGCAACTCCAGCTGAGAATGCCTTCCCTTCTGCTTGAATGATCAACGCATGAATATCATTGCGTTCTTTTACGGATTCTAATGCATTTGCCATCTCTTCCATCATTTGAATATTTAAAATATTTACACTTCCACGTTGCATTGTTAAAAAAGCTACGCTGTCCTCTACACGCAAACTTATTGTCTCAAATGACATTGTTCTTCCTCCTTTATTGCTTAACACTTGCTATGTTTTCATCAGCAGGGCCGTGTTATCGTCTAACTGCTTAGCAGCCTGCTTCATATCTTGTATATATTCATCTATAACGTTTTGGACGCTAGTAATACTTCCTATCGCCCCAATGCCTTGTCCTGCATGAACCCAGCCATTTTCCATGTCTCCCTGGATAGCTGCTATACGATTTCGCTGGCCGTTAATATAAGTAAAAAGATCGTAGAACGGCAGTCTTTTCTCCTCCCGTTTTTGCACTTCTTGTACATATGGACTCATCAATACACGGTTCACACTGCCAATGCTTCGCTCTATCACCGTTGACTGTTCATCTTTCGCTTCTACTAATGAGCGTTTATACGTTTCATGAGCCGCGCATTCTTCTGTTGCAATGAAGCGCGTTCCTACTTGTACACCTTCAGCACCAAGCGCAAAAGCACCCAGCATCGCTTTCCCATTCGAAATGCCGCCTGCTGCAATGACAGGCAAAGATACATGTTTAGAAATAGAAGGTATTAATGTAAATAGCGTTAATTCCATCGGACTGTTTCGCCCGCCTGCCTCAAACCCTTCACAAATAATGATATCAGCGCCAGCTTCTTCGGCTACAACGGCTTGTCTGACGGATGCGACGACTACCATTACTGTTAAGCCCAGCTCTTTTAGCATTTGCGTGTGTCCTCTTGGATCTCCAGATGACAAACTAACTGCTGAAAGCACGTCTTTTTTCTCACGAATGATCTCAAAATATGCCTGATAGTTAAACGACGTTCCAATAGGAACATTGACTCCGAGCGAACCATTCGCCGCTTGGGCTGCAATATCAATTTGTTCACGGAAGCGCCTGGGAGAAAAGCCCGATGCTGCTACTTGTCCAAGACCACCCGCGTTTGTAACAGCCGCCGCTAACCGTCCATCACCGATATGAGCCATACCGCCCTCTATAATCGGATAATCAATTGCTAATTGTTCCGTTATTCGGCTTTTTAATTCCATTCTATGTCACCCTTTTTATTTTCCTTTAAAATCTGCCGGGCGTTTTTCTTTAAAAGCTTGTAATGCTTCTACTCTATCTTCTGTAGGGATAATTACCTCATATGCTTTCGATTCAATAGCCAATCCAGTTTGGACGTCAGTGTTTAATCCTTGATTAATTGCATATTTGGCTTGTATAACTGCCAGCGGTCCGTTTTTCATGATCTCATCTGCCAGTTCTTTAGCACGCACAAGCAGATCTTCTGACGGTACTACTTGATTGACTACACCAATCTCCTCTGCTTGTGCTGCACTGATACGCCGTGCTGTTAAAATTAATTCTTTGGCACGTGAGGGACCTATCAGGCGTGAAAGGCGCTGTGTGCCCCCGGCCCCTGGTATGATTGCCCAGCTTACTTCTGTTAATCCAAGCTGAGCTGTTTCCACAGCATAACGGAAATCACAAACCAACGCTAATTCTAATCCACCGCCTAAGGCATACCCATTCAAAGCAGCAATAGTTGGCTGCGGCAGGTTTTCTATAGCAGTAAACACATCGCGGATTTTTTGCACATTCCTGCGAACTTCTTTTTCATTTAATGTTCGGCGTTCTTTTAAGTCAGCACCGGCACTGAATGCTTTTTCTCCAGCTCCCGTAATAATAACGGCTCGTATATCGCGGTCCAGTTTGATTTCTTCCACTAAATCATCAAGCTGCGCTAGTGTTTCGTAGTCAAAACAGTTTAGCCTGTCTGGACGGTTAATTGTGATAACCCCTAAATGACCTTCCCTTTCCAGTACAACTTTGCTCATATGCATCCCTCATTTTTATACTTGGATTTTGTCAAATGGATTCACTGCTTTATGTCGCGCGGGCTCAACCTGACTATCTGGAGCTGGTTCATATAAAGATTCAAAAAAGCGTACCGCTGGAATGGAAATGAGCTGGTGTATGTTCCAAAAAAGCTCTCTTGCAGCTGTTCCTGTCCAGTTAGCTGGCAGCAATTCATTAGGAAAACCAGGATCTTGAAACAAAAACTTCCGATACTCGTGAACAATTTTTGTTCTCTCAATAAAACATTCCTCATCAGTTAGTGTGTTTTGAAAGGCTTTTTCACTAAGTTCGTCAAATATTTTTTGATATTTTTCAATAAACTGCTCGTATTCCTTGGATATTTGCTGTAAATCCCAGCCTTTATTTACGATGTCTTCATTAGCATGAGACAACACTTCCGACGAACTGAACAGCGTAATGTAGTCTTGCAGCTGATACCGCTCCATTAACTCCAGCACGCGACTTTCCAGTGGATTAGGACTAACCCAGGTACTATTGGAGATAGCTCCAAACCCTGTCCAAGTCAGTTCTTTCCGTACTTCGTTGCGAAGTTCCCGTTTTGATTCCGGAAAAGAGTAAGTAAGGATACGCCACATACCATCCCATTCAGACCGGCGTATGCTGTACACCCTTTCTACCCCGTCATCAATTTGCCTTTTCCCTTCAGCAGTAAACGAATAATAGCTCTTATTACCAATTTTGCGCACTTGCATTAAGTCTTTTTGTACCATGCGCAAAATGGCGCCTCGCACCGAAGATTCTGAAATACCGAAGCGTTTCATAAATTGTATGAGGCTTCCAACCCATGCTTCTCCTCCATAATATTGAACATATTCCCCGTATAACGTAAATAGTAGCGATCTAGGTTTCATTTTTTCACCGTCCGTTGATACATTAATAATGTCTTGGTTATAAAATATATATTTATTATAGAGGATTAAGGGTTATTATGCATTATACATAGGCTTAACTTCTTGGGATGTTGTATGAACATCTTCTTCAAGAATACGGCGTATCTCATCTGGTATTGGAACAGCCTGAATACCTGTATCTGTTTTTTCAACCCAGCCTCTCAATTCATAGCCAAAACCCGTTCTTTCTTTTCCGCGATACACTTCGTGAGCCAATTTTATCGTTTTCCTGTTCACTTCACTAACTGTCGTTTCAATTGTTATAACATCATCATAATACAATGGTTTTTCAAAGGTGCAGCGAACATCTATCATTGGTAAAATAACTCCTCTTTCTTTTTCGAGAGTAAGAGGAGATAATTGACAGCTTCGAAAAAATTGATGGCCGGCAATATCAAACCACTTAAAATAATTTGGATAATAAACGATACCCGCCATATCCGTGTCGCCCCAATTAATGAGAACATCTAGTTCATTACTGCGCACGATTGCTTCCCCCTCCTTATTATTCGTCTCTCCAAAACCTTGCCGATCCATAGATATGTTTGTGGGTTTTATTGCTGTTGCAGAAAATGGCGATACCGGAAGGCCGATACCGCCATTCTTTTCCTATCTTCTCTTTTATTTTCCACTCCAGTTTGCTTCACGCTTGTCTAAGAAAGCACTGAGACCTTCTTGCGCATCATCGGAGCGGAACAATAGGTTTTGCAGCTCCC
>NZ_FNDK01000041.1 GCF_900099605.1 Alteribacillus persepolensis | reverse complement strand
CATCCCCATCACCGCCGTCGGAGAGGGGATTTTCTTCAATGATTCGTGCCTTTACAATAATTTTATTTAGTTATTAGTCTTCTTTATTTTTGTCTTTCACACATAATTCATTAAAGTTATAGTAAACAGAATCAATTTCATAATTCAGATCTATCACATTATAAACGAACATTATATGAAATCCCCTCGTTATCATTCAATTTTCGCTTCAGCCGGACGCTTTCCGCGGGCTTGGCTTCAGCCTCCTCGGCAGCAAGCTGCCTGTGGGGTCTTCAGCTCAAGCTTATCCCGCAGGAGTCGCCGCCTTACGCTACAATCGAAATAATGTTCGCTTTTGATAATCATAAAAGCATTTATGAAATTGATTCAACAAAGTATTTTAAACGGATTTCCCATATACTTGACCGTTATTCACACTCCCTATCTACAATTAAAGCGCTTTCAAAAAATCAAATAAGGTATTATTCTTTTCTTCAACACACAGTCCAAACTAACAATAATTAAAAAGAATTATTATAAATTCCTCTTTCCCTCGAGTCCCTCTGTAAGATTACTGTCACCTTTTGGAGGTTTTATCTCATATATAGATTCAACACTTGTATAATCATAATATCCTAACCTAGCAAGAGGACGAGCTTTTAAGATGTCTACCTTTCCTTCAGGGCTTATTACTTTATCATCGATATGAACCATGACTACTCTGCCAATTATCAAATCGACTGTACCCACGCCATTCCCTGGTATTCTAACTGTTTGTTGATATTCACATTCGAATTGTATAGGGGACTCTGCTACTCTAAACGGCTTTACCATTAATGACTCCGCTTTATTTAAACCTGCCACTTTAAATTCATCCACATCCGAAGGAAATGAGGTCGATGTAATGTTAACAGCCTCACGCAATTCGTATGTTGCCATGTTATATACAAACTCACCAGTTTGTTCTATATTTATGGTTGTATCTTTTCTTAGTTCCTCATCTTTTTGGTTCACAGCAATCATCACACATGGTGGATCAAAACTTAGATTTTGAAACTGGCTATACGGCGCTAGATTATTGACACCATCAACACTTACTGTAGAAATCCAGCCTATTGGTCTGGGGACTACACAGGATTTAAACGGTGTCCATTTCAAACCGTGATCATTATCTTCTGGTCTATAATGCATTTGATTACCCCCTTTTTGATGTTTAGCGATATCTTAAGATTCGTTAGGCAGCTCTGTCACTTCCTGAATATGTACTGCCTCCTTTCTCAATAAATGGATTCTTGGATGGATAGTGTATATATACTATATTGAAATTAATTCCTATAATAAACATACTTAGTGACGGAATTTTCAAAAATTTTTAATATATAAAGTAGCACATGAAAAAAGCTCTACAATAGTAAAGACATATTGGCTCTATTCATGATTAACAGCTACAGTTCGGACCGCAGATGCCATAGTTCTGGAAAAAATGTTTGGTCTAACACCTTTTTTAAATAATGAACACCTGATGAGCCTCCGGTTCCTGTTTTAAAACCTATAATCCGTTCCACCGTTTTCATGTGACGGAACCGCCATTGCTGGAAACGGTCTTCGATATCTACAAGCTTTTCGGCAAGCTCATACAGATCCCAGTGATCATCTGTGTTTTGATAAACCTCTTTCCAAGCTTTATGGACACTCTCATCAAATGTATAAGCTTTAGAAACATCTCTTTTCAGTATATCATCAGAAATATCGAATCCTGCCCTCTTTAAAGCGGAAATAGAAACATCGTAAAGGCTGGGTGCTCTATAAGCCTGTTCTAACTGCTGGTGTAATTCCGTATCCTTTTCATAAATCTTTAGAATGAAATCTGTTTTATAACCTAAAGCAAATTCTATTAGTCTATACTGATAAGATTGAAATCCAGAAGCATTTCCTAGAGAATCTCTAAATTCAAGGTATTCAGACGGGGTCAGTGTAGACAGAACATCCCAGGCCTTTATTATTTGAAATTGAATTTGTGATACACGGGCCAGTTTTTTAAAGCTGACAGATAAATGGTCTTTTTTGATAGCTTCGATAGCAGCATTCAGCTCATGCAGTATTAACTTCATCCATAGTTCACTGACCTGATGAATGATAATAAAGAGCATTTCGTCATGGTGGCCGGATAACCTGTTCTGGCTTGAGAGTAATGAATCAAGCTGCAAATATTCTCCATAGGTCATCTTTTCCTTAAAGTTCGTTTCAATATTATTTTCGTCGTTAGTAGGGTTTGTCATCTAATCTCTCCTTAACATTCCTGTTTAGTCAGGCACCCTAATAGCTGCACGAACTGGGCTTCCATCTCCCTCTTCTAGAGGAAGCGGAAGAGCAGCTAATTCATATTTACCTGGCTTAATATGGTCTAGTTTTACGTTTTCCAAGATATTAATTTGATGTTTATACAATTGGTGATGAATCAGCAATTCTTTACTGTCTAACGGATCAACGGATGGAACGTCAACCCCCAGCAGTTTGATGTCACTTTCTTTCAAGAAATCCACAGCATCTACCGTAAGACAGGGAACACTTTTAGGAAATATATTCGGGCTGCTCACAGTTAAGGTTTTTAATAATAAACGCTCAGCTCCATAAATGTGAAGGTTTTCCAACGCTTCTCTGGTGATTGTTTTTAAACTGGTTACATCTGCGACAAGGCACGGTCCAATAAAATGATTAATATCCAGATCTATCATTTTTTCACCGTTGTCTAAGAAGTGGAACGGGGCGTCAACATGCGTACCTGTATGAAGACTGGTAGTCATCCTTCCAATGTTTACTGATTCTGTCTGTTTTTTTGTAAACGATAACTCATATGAAAACGGGATATCTTCAGGCCAATGTGCCATATTGTCATGAACCGGCTGGGAGATGTCTATCCACTTTCCATTTTTCATTTCCATCCATCCTTAGGCGATAATGTCTCGCTTATTAGCAAAATTTTTATAGGTTTCTTCTGTCATAATTTGTTTGAGCGATTGAATTGTTTTCCAAATGTCATGAAATGAATTATATAATGCAACAGGTCCTAACCTAATAAAATTAGGTTCTCTGTAATCAGGAATGATACGAACACTTTTAAGCGCTTTGCAGATGCTTGCTGAATATGGATGTTTCAAAAGAATGTGTCCCCCTCGTTTTGCGTGTTCAAGTGGTGTCACAATCTCGAAACCAAATTCTTTCAGCTCATAGGTGATTAGGTCTATCATGTAATCTGTAAGTGCCAAGGACTTTTTGCGAATGCTGTCTATGCCCGCTTCATCAAACATATGAAGCGAACCAATCAGCGGCGCCATGCTTAAGACATGGGGAGTACCGATTTCAAAAGCACCAGCATCCACGTCAGCTGTTAGTTCGTGTTTCATTTCAAACTGAATATCTTTTCTTGAGCCAAACCAGCCGGATAATCCGGGATCTTGGCCAAAGTGCTTTTTATTAACATACAATGCCCCAACTGAACCAGGTCCTCCATTTATATGCTTATAGGTACACCACATGGCAAAGTCAACGTCCCATGTATCAAGCTCATGAGGAATTGCTCCAATGGAGTGGCATAAGTCAAAGCCTATCACAATATTTCTTTTGTGTGCTTCGGCTGTCAGTCTTTTCATATCTAAAATTTGTCCGCTTCTATAAAGCACGCTAGGAAGTAAAATAAGAGCGACATCTTGTTTCATTTGATCGATGATTTGCTCTTCTAACAGGATATCATTCTGGCTCTTGACTTGAATAAGTGCTTCAGAAGGGTTGTATCCTTTCAACTTCAGCTGGCTTTTTAACGCATAAATGTCCGATGGGAAGGTCGTATCATCCGCTAATATTTTGTACCTTTTAGAAGTCGGCTTATAGAATGTGGACACTAGCTGATGAATATTGGTTGTTGTAGACCCGGTAACAATGACTTCTTCAGCTTGAGCACCAACTAAAGGCGCCAGCTTCTTCCCTAAGTCTTGTGAAAGGTAAAACCATGGATTGTCACCGTTGGTCCAACCGTCAATACCGTATTTTTTCCACGAATGAAGAATGGTCATAAGGGATTTTTCGGCTCTTTTTGATAAAAGGCCGAGAGAATTACCATCCAAATAAATAGCATTTCCTATATAAAATTCCGCTCGGTAATCCTTTAAAGGGTCTTTTTGATCCAGCTCTTTTGCACAATTTTCTGAATACAAATAGTTTTGGTCCACTTCTATTCACCTCAATATTTTATATTAATAGAATTATCAAATATGTTAGATTTTCGTTGACACTTTGTCAACGACGTGTTGTCAATGAAAATGATGAGATGTAAAAGTTTATATGACATTTAAGTTGCAATGAGACGAGACATTCATGAACGGAAAGAGAGGGATTCGGTGGCTGATAGCAGGAAACAGCAAGCCATAGAAACAAAGAATAAATTATTAAAAGCGGAAGAGTTAGTTTTCCCAGAACACGGGTTTCAAAACACAACGGTTCGACTTACGTAATAATAAAGCAGAAACAGGCTATGGTACAGCTTATGTATACTTTAAAAATAAAGAAGATTTAGGGAATTGATCCACCCCTCGAATAGAAAAACCCGGATAATGGATTCTTTTTATTAAATGTCCATTATTCGGGTTATCACTCATTTGATGAAAAAACCTTTTTATTTTCAGCTGATGTTTCCGGAGTTAATGAAATGACGTATCCATCATGCCTGGCAGCCACGTTACTATAGATGGAACAAACAAAACCAGCAAGATTAAAGCAATTAATAGGAAGATAAAAGGGATAGCTGAAGAATAAATTGTCATCATCGTGGTGTCACGCGAGACTACCCCTTTCATAGCGAACAACCCTGTTCCAAAAGGCGGACTAATTGTTCCCACTTCTATTGCCAGCAATATTAGGACACTGAACCACAGCAAGTCAAAGTCAAGTGCATTTGCAATCGGAAAAAAAACCGGTACGATAAGCATCATAATAGAAAGTGATTCAAGAAAAGTTCCTAATATAATGACTGTGAAAAGCATAAGTATAAGGACTACTAAAGGAACCGTGTTTATATCTTGAATAATACCTACTAAACCGCGCGTAGCACCCGAAAAAGAAAGAATTTGGCTAAAAGCAGCAGAAGCAGAAATGATTAAAAGGATCATCACTGTTATTTTTAATGTGCCGGACAGTGATTTCACAAGAACATCTAAGGTTAATTGTTTATAACAAGCTGAAAGAATCATACTCCCCAATGCCCCCATTGCAGCAGCCTCTGTAGGAGTAGCAATCCCCAAGAAAATAAACCCAAGCACCAGCACAAACAGTAAACCTAAAGGCGTTATATACTTTAATGTATCCATAATTTTCTCTTTCAAAGGAACTTTAGACTGCTTATAGGCAGGCGCCAAGTGAGGATTGGTGACAGCCCTTATAATAATGTAAACCATATACAGAACAGCCATTAATATCCCGGGCAGTATAATAGCAATTAAAAATTTCCCAACAGACACTTGTCCCATGGAAGCCAGCAAAATCCCCAAGGCACTTGGGGGGATCATGGCCGCTAAAGCCCCGCTTCCTAAGATAGGTCCTATAGCCATCGTTTTATTATATTTTTTATTCTCCATTTCTGGTATTAATGTGGATCCCAGCATAGCAGTGCTCGCCATGTTAGAAGCCGTCAGCGTGGACAATAAGGCCCCTGAACCAACAGCCAGCATGCTTAATCTGCCGGGAACATTACCAAACCATTTGTCTACGGTGTTAATCATTCTCGGAGCTGTCCCTGACTGGAACATTATTTCCCCCATTAATATAAACAGCGGAATAGGAAGAAGGGAAAAATTAATCAGAGAACTTCCCATACTTGAAATTAATAGATCCAATCCCTCCTCTTCCCCCCAGATAAAATAAGCAGCTACTATATTTACCAATAGAAATGCAAAAGCAATAGGCACCCTAAATATCATAAGAAAAAATAAACCAATCAATATAACAGTCAGGACTTGCCACCAAATCAAAACAGACCACCTCCGTTGTTAACACTCTTGCTGACGACAGCAAAATACAGCATGCGGATAAACTCCAGCATAATCACAAAAAAAGACACAGGAATCACAACATAAATATAGACTTGCGGAGTAGCTAAAGTAGTTACACTTGTGACATTTCTTTCATACAGATCAACAGTGGTAAGAATCCCATACCAGGTGATAATCCCGCTTACGATGATACCTGCAATAGGTACGAATATTTGTATGATTCGGTGCAGTATCTCACTTGGAACGAAGTCAATAATATCTATGGTAATATGTCCGCTTTTCCGAAGCAGCCAGGCTCCGCCGAGACAAGTAATATATAATAAGCTGTACTCCGTTATTTCATTCACCCATATAAAGGAGTAATCAAAAAAATATCTAGAAAAGACTTCGACACACACCAACACTGTAATAAACAGTAATAAAATACACCCTAATGCTGCCATGATATTTTCTATTTTATTTAGTGCTTTACCTATAGAAGACAACAGCGATCACCTTCTTTTTCTAAGCTGGAATAAGAAGATTTGGCTTCTTTACATACAGCCAAACCTTCACAAACTCTACCGCCTTAAACATTCATTCACTTTCAAATAGTTCCCTTAACGTATCTACCTCTTCCGGCGCTTCATCCTCAAGCTTTTCCCAGAAAGCATCTTCTACAAATCCTTGGAATTTCTTACTCTCTTCTTCACTTAACGTAATCTTCTCTACACCAGCATCCAGAATAGTTTCCCATTCTTTTTCATTTTTTTCCTTGAAATGTTCTACCATCTCATATTCAAATTCAGCATTCGCTTCATGAAGCTTGTTCTGGATTTCCGGTGACAAAGAATCAAAAGCCTGTTTGTTAAATAAAATGGTTCCGTTCTGATTTAAGAAAGGTTCATCGATAATGTATTCTGTTACCTCTGTCCATCCTGAATCATTGGGCCCTAATAGCGGAAAACCGAAACCATCAACCATATTACGTTCTAAGGAAGTGTACACGTCTGATGGGCTTACTGTTACCGGGTTTACTCCCAGACGCTGTAAAATTCCGTCATACGTAGGATTTGACCGCATTCTTTGTCCTTTTAGTTCATCTAACGATTCAATTTTTTCATTGGTCCATAGATAGTAAGGGGATGGTCCTAACCATCTGCCGGTGTATTCTACATTCTGCTCATTAAATTTTTCTTGCAGATAATCAAAATATCCATTTTCTCTTTCTTCTTCTGGAGTAAAAGGAGAAAGATTTAAGGAGTGTGTTTCCGGCATTAAATGCCCGTAATAAGAGCTCACATTAAACCCTACCTCTACTGTGCCGTTCACTACAGCATCAAATTGTTCTTCAAGAGGGATGGATTCGGGTCCTCCAATCCATTCAAACGTCACCGCTCCATCGGTTGCTTCTTCCATTTTATTGATCCAAATAGGTACAATTCCCTCGGTAAATGAATGATCGGCCGGAAGAAAACTAACAATTCTGAAATTTTCTCCAGCTTTATTATTTGAATCTGCATCTGTCATCTCACTCGTTTCTTCCGCTCCGCATCCTGCAGCTAAAATCATAGTGAATAAAAGCACAAAGCCTATGTGAAACCTCTTTTTCATTTCACAGCCTCCTTCGTTAGTGTACCTCCAAAACCACTTCCTCTTTACAAAATCCCCTTTATGAAGTCTCTGTTTCGTGTAAACAAAAGATGCCAAAACAGCTATTAAATGCTGCCTTGGCATCATTTCATTTATTCAAGCTGTTCATAAGATATACGATATTTATGATTTGAAATTTATTATTTGAAAAATCCAGCTGGCGGAAGCTGATATGCTGCTACAATCGTTTTGGACTGCGTATAGTGATCCAATGCTTCCTGACTGTATTCTCTTCCCACACCACTGTTTTTATATCCACCAAAAGGCGCACCAGATTGGAAGTTAAAATATGAATTAATCCAAACACTGCCTGCCTCCAATTTATTGGCAGTATCCAAGGCTTTTTCAAGATCTTCTGTCATAATCCCAGCTGCCAATCCATACTCTACATCGTTTGCCATCTCAATTACTTCATCGACATCTCTCCAGCGTGTAACGGTAGCTGCCGGCCCAAATATCTCTTCCTGAGCAATTCTCATATGAGGTTCAGCCTCAATAATCGTTGGCTCAATGAAATATCCATGTTCGTTGCCTGGAACAGTGACACGGTTGCCGCCGTAAAGGATTTTAGCCCCTTCTTTTCTAGCAATATCGAAGTATCCAAGAACCCGCTTTCCCTGTTTTTCATTAATAAGCGAAGCTAATCTTGTAGACCGGTCTGTTGGATCCCCAATTTTAATTTCTTTTGCTCTGGCAATTAATTTTTCGATAAATTCATCATAAATATCATCATGAATAAGAAGACGTGTGCCAAGAATACAACTCTCTCCATTAAAGAATGTATATCCAAGCGTTGCATTTTCCACCGCGCGATCAATATCTACATCAGGGAAAACGATATGCGGTGCTTTACCACCAAGTTCAAGCGTAACAGGAAGAATTCTTTCTCCGGCTGTTTTACCAACCAAACGTCCTACCTCAACGCTTCCTGTGAAAGCAAGCTTGTGCACGTTCGGATGGTCGATAAGAGCTTGTCCTGCTTCTGTACCGTAACCTGGAACAACATTGACTACGCCTTTTGGAAGAATGTCCGCTAAGAGTTTCGCGAATTCCATTATAGAGAGACAAGCATCTTCTGCCGGCTTTAATACAAGTGTGTTACCGGCAGCAAGAGCTGGGGCCAATTTGAAGGCTGTCATAATCATCGGTACATTCCATGGAATGATTTGAGCACACACGCCAAGCGGCTCTTTCTTTGTAATTAAATGACCATTTTGAACCGGACGCGAAGTGCCTTCATAAGTTAAAATCGCAGACGCAAAATAACGGAATTGATAAACAGCCAGTTGATAGTCGAGGTCGAATTCATGAATAGCACGGCCTGTATCCATGCATTCAATCATTTTCAAACGCTCTTGGTTTGCTTCTAGTGTATCTGCTATTTTATGAAGTAGTGCTGAACGCTCTTCAATAAGTGTGTTAGACCAGTCTTTAAATGCTGCATTTGCGGCTTTCACAGCCCGGTCAACATCTTCTTGTCCACCTCTCCCGATTTTTGCGAGCAGCTTTCCATTTGCCGCGTTAATAGCATCAATATAACCGTTAGCTGGTTCTCCGACTTCCCCGTTTATAAACGGGCCGTACTTTTCATCAAGATTTACATCTGCAATACTTGCAGTTCCCATTTCGCTTACCCCCTATAACTATTATTACTTACAAACAGATAACCAATATATATCTAGACCCTTCTCGGATCAGGATATCGATTCTAGATAAATTTTTAAATTGTTGAAATATTTAAATAATAATAAATAAAATAATTTCTAATAACTAAAGTTTTTATTTCGCCATTTATCTTTTTATTCCTCTTTTTTGTTTCATTATCTTATTCTTTTTTCATTATATCGACCTTAACCACCCACCCTCTGTTAACTTGTTAACATTATGAGCGAAAATAACAAAAATATTAGAACTGTAGAAAACATTAAAAAACTTAATCTTTTAATATTTTCATTATATATTTAATATTTATTTTACCTGCTGAGCCGCTAAATACCCGGACGTACCGCCAAGTCCTGGTCCTGGATGACTGGCAGCACCGATGTGATATAAATTCTTCACCGGTGTATCATGTTGTTTAAATTCCGCTGTCGGTCTCCATAATAGGAATTGATCGATAGAAGCAGCTCCTGAGTAAGGATCTCCCCCAACGAGGTTGCGATTGCTTGCTTCTAAATCCACGGGTGAAATGACTTTACGGTCGATAATCATGTCTTTAAAGTTAGGAGCATGTTTGGCAATACGGTCTTCGATACGAGCTACACAAGCCTCAATGACTTCTTCTGAATAACCATTAGATGTATCAATTTCTCCTAAAGCATCTCCCTTTAACTCTCTAGGCATTTCCAATAACTGAATCCACAGAGTATGCTTGCCTTCAGGAGCACGGCTTGGATCAAAAGCTGTGTGCTGACCGACCGCTACAGTAGGTTCCGATGGCAACAGACCATTATAAGCTTCATTTACAGAACGGCTGACTCCGTCTACTCCACTGGTCAGGTTTACTACGGCAGCCTTATTTAATTCACTATTCTCCCAGTTTAACGATCCTTCTAAGGCATAGTGAATTTGCATATCCGCATTGCCATATCGATAATTCTCTACATCTCTTTGGATTCTTTTAGAGACGAATGTTTCGGGCAGTAGTTCTTCATACAATTGGTGAGGTGTCACATTCGCAAGAACGTATTTCGCATAAAACTCCCCATTTTGCGTTTGCACCCCTTTTACTGTTTTATTTTCAACTAAAATTTTGTTAACATCTTCATTGATGAAAAATTCTCCCCCATTGCCCTCAACTATTTTCATCAAAGCCTTTACAAGCTCTCCTCCGCCGCCTTTAGGAACAGGCATACCGGCGGCTTCGAGTGAAAATATAAGCACCTGCATCATAATATTTCCTACGGCATCATTCGGTCCTAATCCTGTATGCAGAATCCAAGGAGCAAACAGTGCTTTAATTAAGTCACTTTCAAAATACTGATCTAGTAACTTATCAGCAGACTTCACCATAAACCCGACGTCTTGTTTAAATTCCTTTAATCCTTTTTTTCTTGCCGTTTTTATTACTGTACGAAGAGACGGCCAAGCCAGTGGTTCATGAGACAACATTTGAAATACCATCTCAGCGTTTTCCTCAAAGTTCTGCATTAATTCATTAAACCTGTCTCCATCTCCCGGGGATAATTGGTTAAACAACTCAATGTTCTTTTGACGGCTGGTGTACAATACAGTATTTTTATTGTCGGGAGTCACTATCCCGGCAGGAACTTCTGTATTGACATATTCAAGCCCATTTTTCTCCAAATCTTCTTTAAGCGATGCATATGCCGGGCCTGTTACAAATAAAGGATGCCACCCTGAAAACACATCTGTTTTAAAACCCGGAGCTACTATCTCTTCTGTTTTAATGCATCCGCCTATCCAATCATTTCTCTCTAACACTGCAACTTTATGCCCTTTTTTGGAAAGAATAGCTGCTGCGGATAAAGAGTTAATACCACTTCCAACAATAACGACGTCAAAAGTCTTCATCTCATTTCCTCCTCCTTCCAGTACGTCCACTCTCTTGCCAAACAACTGGAGGCTATCGTTTTTGAAACTTCATTAATGATAAAAGAACTAGTCCATGTGTAAAAATAATTCTTATCCAAACCAGTTTCACACTGATTCGGATAAGAATATTGTGTTTGCCTCATATATCCATCTATTATGCTATCTAGTTCTTCTCGACTAATGCCAGCACGCGCAGCGGACTGCCGCTTCCTCTTTCAATTTTCAAAGGATTAACAATCAATACGGCTCCTTTAGGAGGCAGCTGGTCCAAATTTGCTAATTGAGCAATGCCATATTTGTTGGCTTTATGCATATAGTGATGGTTAGGAAACGGCGGATCAAAAGAACCGGCAATTCCAGCATCAGTCCCTACTGTTTCTACACCAACTCCAAGAACATCCCGCTCTTCCACAAGGAAAATAGATGCTTCTTGAGAGACCCCAGGGGTATGAGGCTGTCCATCTTCTCCTACATTGAAATATTTCTCATGGTCATCGTTATATTTATCCCATCCAGCATAGACAAGAACGAAGGAGTGGCTGGAGATTTTCCCATGCTCTTCTTCAAATTCTTTAATATCGTTCACACTTAAGCAGTAGTCTGGATCCATTTCAACTTTTTTTCTAATATCAATGACACAAGCTTCTCCAATCATATTTTTCACTGGCATGGTATCTACAGAATCTCCATTTTTCCCGGAAACCCAATGGACTGGGGCATCAAAATGAGTACCACAATGCTCTCCGGCTACGAAATCATTCCAATAACAGACCGGACCATTTTCATCATACTCCGACAAAGGCATAAACTTGAAACCGCCAGTATTTTTGAAAGGGGGCGGCAGCTGGATGACAGGTGTATCTTCATTCAAGACTTGCGTTAAGTCTACTACCTCTACTTTCCCATCTGCGATACTAGAAAGAACATCACTTAAAAGGTTTGTTTTTACGCTCATTTCCCTACCTCCAGTTTAATTTTTTATTTTTTAACTTCAGCCTCTAAATCAGGTATTTGTTCACCAGCATCCACTTCCTCTTTTGCGTAGACATGCGGAATAGTGACATTAATAACCACGGATTTTCCTTCCTGAACTATTCTCAGCCCTTCTTCTAAGATACCTTTCAATTCAGAGCGCTCTTCTACTTTGATCGGATGAGCACTACCAGCAGCTTCTGCTATTTTTGCTAGATCAGCTGCTGGGTCAAAATTCACCCAGAATCCTTCCGTTTCATTTGCAACCCCGCGCGGATGCACCCCTAAAGTAGACATTTTCGGAGCTTTCCAACCTGAATTGTTATAAATAACGGTCAAAAACGGCGTTTCATATCTATTAGACATCCAGTGAACCGTAGATGGAACACTGAATAAGTAAGAACCGTCTCCGGTCAAACTGACAATCGTCTTGTCCGATTTTGCTAATTTCATGCCTATAGCTGCACCGCCATTCCATCCTAAAGAACCAGCACCACTGCCATAATAAGAACCTGGAGTGTTTAGACCGATATGATTAGAGATAGCTCCATAGTTTGTAATACCTTCATTCAATACAATCGTGTTCTCCTCATCAATTACCTCTCTCACACATGCGGTTAAATACTCCGGTGTGATCACATCAGTTTTTGCTTGTTCAACCTGGCGTTTTTCTTCCATCTGCTTCTGGTGAATATCTTCAAATTTCTCCCACCGCTTAGAAACCATATCTAGGTCCACTTCGCAGCGATCATCGATATACTGATTAATCTGCTGAAGAGCAATATGGGAGTCTGCCTTAAGGAACTGCTTTGATGGAATATACCAAAGCGGCATTTCTTCTTTTAACGGATCAACATCTAGATAATAGACTGTTGCCTGATCAGATGGTTTGTTTTTCATTTGAATCCACGGCACATCGCTGTCTATGACAAGGACAAGATCTGCTTCGGCAAGTTGTTCGTTTTGCCCTGGTGTATTCCATTGAGATCCTAAGTGCATGGAATGATCTGCCGGAAAATTCATTTGATGAGGAATAGATTCAATGACTGGTATGGACAATTTCTCACTTAATCGAACAAGCTCTTCCACTGCCTCTGTGTTTCGTCCTAAATAAGAAGTTACAATAAGCGGATTTTTCGCTGTGACTAAAGCATTCGTCAATTGTTCTAGCTGTTTGGGAGCAATAGCCCCCGGGGAAATAGGTTCCCAAAGTTCATTATCAAGAGTCACCGGTTCTGTTTCCTCTTCCATTGCCTCACGAGGCCCCATTAAGTAAACCGGCCCTGTCGGATCACTCTTAGCAATTTGAAGTGACCGGTATACGAGCTGTTTTACGTTAGCTCCTGTACGAATTTCGTTATCGTATTTTGTGTAGCCGCGCATAATTCCACGCTGGTCAGGCACATCCTGAATCCAGTGGATAAATTCATTTCGGCTTCCTGTTAACTCACCTTCCTGAGTATACGGGGAAGCACCAGCGAAAATTAAAACAGGAACCCGACTTCGCGATGCATTATGAACAGCTCCTCCCAAATTCTGAGTGCCGCACTCTACGTGTACCATAACCGCCTGTGGTTCACCTGTTGCCTGGGCATAGCCATGAGCAGCGCTTAAAGCTACAAATTCGTGGGGACACGTAATAACCGTTGGTAATTCCTTGTTCTCTTTCTTCGCTCGAGCTAAACTTTCGATGATTGCTGGATGATCACTTCCTAAGTTTGCAAAAATATAAGAAACTCCAGCTTCATGCAACGCTTCTAAGAATGCTGTGGCAGTTGTATACATTTTCATCAACCTACTTTCCTACTATTAGCAATTTTCCATCTCTTATTGGTATACTTTTTTACTGAGAAAATTTCAGTACTTTTTCTAAGCAAACCCGTTCATTCTCACTTCTGCTCCTGTCCAAGTACTCTCCATGCCATTTCCCTTACTGAGCCGTGTAGCCTCCATCTACCACTAACGGAGAGCCTGTGACAAAGGATGATTCATCCGATGCCAGAAACAGAATAGCATTAGCGATTTCAGAAGGATCAGCAGGTCTTTGAACCGGATGAGATTCTCCCGCTCCCTTCCAAAATTCTTCCATGGTTACTATATTCTGCGTGTGTTCTTCTGTAATTTGATCTGTCTTCGTCGCTCCTGGACAAACAGCGTTCACTCGAATTCCATCAGCTGCATATCTGGTAGCTAAAGACTTTGCCATCTGAACTGCAGCTGCTTTCGTCATATTGTATAAAAACGTACTTTTCCCCATCATCTCTTGCCCGACAAAAGAAGAAATAGAACCAAGATTAATAATAGAGCCTTGTTTTCTTTCTAGCATGTGCGGGATGACTGCCCTGGCACATAAGTACATGCTCTTCATATTAATAGAAACGCAGCGGTCAAAATCATCCGGAGTCACGTCTGTTATATCTTTAATAAAATGAATGCCAGCATTGTTTACTAAAATGTCAATCTGTCCATGCTTTTCAATGGCTGCATCACTTAAACTATTTGCGGTTTCCTCCTTGGAAATGTCTCCATCAATGAGAAGATGATTATCTTGATGGATTAATTCCTGCAGCAAATTATTCAAACGATCTCTATCAATATCATTTAATACAAGAGATGCACCTTGATCGGCAAAACGCTTCGCAGTCGCCCTTCCGATTCCACTTCCAGCGCCTGTAATAATAGCTACTTTTCCTTCTAAACGCTTGTTCATATCGTTACTCATATTCTCACTCCATTACCTCGGGTGTAGTTAGTTTTTCCGCAGCTCTCAGCGGTGGTAGCGCTTCAGCTGGATTTAGTCCCATCGCCAACAGCCCTGCTTGATCAGCCGCTGCGTCAACATTCGGAGGCATAATAGGCGCCGTGGCAGCATCACGTATCATTCTTTCTAATGGCACGTTTTTCATCAGACTATGAGCTCCACAAGCAATCGTAGCTGACCTTGACGTATTGGCTACAGCTTGCCCGATCGTATTCTTCGCTTTAATGAAGTGATGGAATGTATCTACACTTAATCCGTAAGTGTCACAATACCAAGCAGCATGTTTCATTTGTAATTCTGCTGCCTCCAACTCAGAGGCCATATCTCCAATCCGTCTCCGAATATCCGGGTGATAACCTTGAGATTGAGCGTAACCTTTAGCGACTCTGTTTGTTAAAAAGTCTGAAGCAAAGTTAAGAATTCCAAGCCCAATACCGAGATAAACAGCTGCAAATCCGCCAAATGACCAGTTTGCTCCGCGAACGATAAAGTCATTTAAAAATTCATCTGTCTCATGAAGAATTAAATCATCCGGTACGAAAACACCGTCATACTCCACTGTATTACTTCTTGTTGCCCTCATTCCATGCGTATCCCATACGTCGTGAATGGTTACTCCTTCTACATTTCCTTTATTGATAGGAACTAAGAATCCAATGCTAGCCTGAGGATTTGGGTCATGTTCAGGATGAGCATACAAGTAAACATAGTCACTAGATTCAACCATCGAACAGAAAGCTTTTTTCCCATGAAGAGTATGGCCTCCATTGACCCGTCTAGCTTCTAGAGAAGGAGTGTAAGCGCTCGCTAAAAGGCTCGAGGAAGTAGGCTCAGACACAGATGTACACATCAGCTTCCCTTCTCTAAGTGCGAGATCAGCAACTCTTTGTTTGACACTTTCTGGAACTTTAGGGTGCTGCAATATCGACCCTGTCGCATTGGCATGCATATTAAATGAATTGGCAGTAGCAGCACAGCCCTGTGCGATTTGCATAATACAAGCGGTATATCCTAAAAACCCAATTCCTAAGCCGCCATACTCCTTTGGAATCGCAATCCCATAGAACCCTTTCTGACGCAATATTTCATAATTCTCTTCCGGAGCAGACCTTTCACGGTCATGTTGCTCGGCCCTCGTAGCAAAGTCTTCAGCTAATTCTGCGCATATATTGACATACTTCTCTTGTTCTTCTGTCAGTCTATAATCCATTCTCTTATTCCCCTCCCCAATTTATAAATGATTCATTTTCTAATCTTTTTAGATATCTCATTCTAAGTTCTTTCTTTAAATATCTCCCCTTCTTTCTGAATAGTCTTAAATATTTTATATCATTATGATACTTTCCGTCGAAAGAAGCTGCTGTTAAATGATTAACATGTATTTTTTTATAGTTTAGAATTTTTTTAATTATAAATGATTTTGTAGTATAATCTAAGTACACTGTCTACATAACATTCGAATTCATAGCTTGATGATACGCTAGAACAAATAGCAAGGGGAGTTATTAATGAATAGAGAGCCTTTTACCTGGTCCAATCACATCGATTACGGTCAAATTCGAAAACTATCGAGAAATGCCATTGTATATCGGCAAGGTGATTTAGGAAACGGCTTTTATTATCTTCATGAAGGTGAAGTAAAAATTAGTATGCTTAGGGATGATGGTCATGAACAAATCATTGACTATGTCCTTTCTGGAGGGTTAATAGGGGAACAAGGGCTCACAGAAGGTACTTATTTCACTACAGCCGAAATCACGCTAGACTCCACTCTCTATTACTTTTCTTCCAATGACTTTCGTAATTTATGTACAGACTATCCTGAAGCAGCGCAAGAATTCAGTTTTTCTCTTATTGCAAAAATCCGCATGCTGGCGAAAATAGAATCGATAGTGGATGCCCCCGCTGACATCCAACTTGCTTATTACCTTTGTTTACTCTATGAAAAAACAGCAAATCTCACGATTAGTCTAAACCAATCATCTATCTCGAACTATATAGGCAAATCACGAGTCACTGTCTGGAAGATATTTAAAGAATGGAAAGAAGAGGGAATTATTCAAGTTTCTGATCGAGCCATTTGCATTAAGGAATTGAATAAAATAGAAGAAATTATAGATGAATACTTATCAAGAACGAAGAAGTAAAAGGTTGATTTTACTAACCTTTCACTTCCTCTTTTATTTTAATCAAATGCTAAATTATATTACATTACACAGGATGACAGCTTCGTATTCTTTTCTTTTTTTTATAAAGAGAGTTATTCCTCTATATCATACTTGTCTAAATCAACTTGCTGCAAATCCAGTCGCTGAAATTCCCAAGGACGAGGGGTCGGCGCGGTGGCATCAATGCCTATTTTCGTTCCTATCCC
>NZ_FNDK01000040.1 GCF_900099605.1 Alteribacillus persepolensis | reverse complement strand
TGGAAGCACGTCCTGTGGCGGGCGTTGAAGTCACCACTTCCTATGGAAGCACGTCCTGTGGCGGGCGTTGAAGTCGCCACTTCCTGTGGAAGTACCTCCTGTGACAACGCCGAACGGACTCCCATCCGCAAGAGCCCGCGACAAGTCCTGGAGGGCCGGCTTATGGAAAGCTGTACTTTCCTTTCCATGGACGGACCGAAGGAACCTCGAGCGGGCAGGGGTTTGCGCTGGATATAAAACACTAACTTTTCTTCCTTCCTGCCTTACAATGAAAACATGAACGAAGCAAACTCCTTCGTCCATGTTTTCTTCTTTTACTCAGAGAGAACAAATGTGTTTAAAAACTGGTGAAAGAATGCCTTATAATCTGCTTCGAGCGCAATCATGTGTTTGATAGCATCTGCTGCTTCTTCTTTCATCGTTTCATAACTTGGTCGAAAATCGGCAATGCTTGCACCACGTCCCGGTCCTGTACTCGTTTCAATATATACTTCCCGGTGAACAAAGCGAAACATATCGGGATTAGTCACGTACATAAGCGGCATTAAATCATGAATAAGCGCGCCGTGTAAACCTGGAATGAACTGTTGATACACATTTTGATAAAAGCGATACATCAATTGTATCGGTTCTCGTATTCTTGTCAGCGGAGTATAGGCTGTAATATATTGAATCATTTCCGGTGTAACGAGCGCTTTTTCTGTTACATCGAGCGGAAAAACGTGAGAGTATATGTTTTCAAATACAAACTTTGCCGCCACCGGGTCTCCGTAAAAATTAGCCTCTGCTGCCGGAGTAATATTTCCTGGAGTTAAAAATGCTCCCCCCATTAAAAAACAGTCGGTCGCCTGTTCCATTTTTTGCTTGCCTAACATATAGCCTACCATCAATCCCGTGTTGCGACCTACCTCTACTATCGTAATGTCTTCGTATTGATCAAACAATTGGTAGACATCCGTGAAATTTGTTAACTGATAGCCCAATCCTTCTGGTTCATAGTCACCTAACCCTTCAATACCATGTATCTCTGGGTAAAACTCGACGTACACATCTGATGCCGGCTGGTTTGCTCCGCCAAAAACAGGAATATCCGCATCTAATAAGTGAAGGATGGTCTCAATGTTGCGAGTCGCTGTTTCTACTTCTACATTCCCATAACCAGCTACAATACCAATAAGATTAATATCAGGATGTAAGACAGCATACATAATCGCAAATGCATCATCGACTCCGGGATCAGCGAACAACAATACATTTTTCACGCTATCGCTTCCTTTTTTTGTAAATGTATTATTGTATGTCTATGATCTACTTGCTGCCGCGATTCATGAGAAAACGTCCATCTCCGCCTAATACACAAATGTTTGGCTGCATAGGTGACGGGCTGCTTGTCAGCAGGTCGGGAAACGCTCTCTTTGAATAAGAGAAATGCCTGCAAAAAGCAAGTATACCCCAGCTGCGTTACTGAAGAACTGACTTATGGAACAGCTCCGTCAAAAAAAGAGACTGGGGCAAATCTAAAACAGGTTACTCAACGGCCGAACAATAAGATATGAAAGCATATTTGGACGGAGCAACAATAGAAATTCCTGTGATAAACAAATAATCCGAACGATTTATGAAAAATCGTTCGGATTATTATATGGTTCCTATACTTGTGTTCTAGCTGCCTTATCAGCGTTTATTCAGCAGCAAAAGCTTCTTCAATTTTTGGCATTAATTCATCCCAATCCGCATCCATCGTTTTATTGACGGTGACAAAATCCTGATATCCAAAGATATTGTCTACTCCTTCAATTTGAAGCAGTGCTTTAGCAATCGGATGATCGGTGTCGTCCCCTTTTTTCAACGATGTGCTTCCTTCAAAAATCGCCTTATCTGCTGTGAACTTTACTGCATTTGGATTCGGTGTAGATTGTGCTTGTACTTCCATGTTTTTCACTGGCTCCCTTCTCTTGTCGCTAAATATAACTAGCATTTCTCAAATAATAACATGTATTCCTTCATTTTAAAAACATGGCGGACCATACAGCTAGAGGCATCATATGTGTAAAAATGTTTTTTCAACCTTTCCTCTTTTTTCGCAGCATTACATATTTCTTTCCCTAACGTAATAAAGAACACTCAGCTGTTTCAATCCTTTTAACTCTCTCGTTGTAGGTATATGCCTTTCTTTAGGCACCGCTGATGTACCCATATTCCCATTTATTCTGTCTAATCGGTTCCAAACGGTTGTGACACATCCTTTGCTTTTCCGCTGAAAAACTAGAAAATCCGTCTTTTTCGTTACGAAAAAGCGTGGGATTTGTTGAGAGAAATACACCTTTATTCAGCAGGAAATTATGAGAGAAAAAGACAATGTATAAACAAGAAACATTTAAAATGAAAGGAGTTGTTTGCTGGTGCAGCGCGACTTGTCTCTCAAACAGATTGCAGAAGGACTTCCAAAATCAGTATTAAATGCTTCCGATAAAGATCTTGAAGGTTTTCAAGAAATCCTCGATCAAACCATTAAAGTACGAGAAGCTCACAAAGATCTGCAGCGCATGGTGCAAAGCTTTTCCGGCCCGAAAAAACCAGCCCCTGCTGCCACAATGGAACAATCTTCGTAACTGTGTTTCTTTGGCTTATCATGCCGCGGTTTCCTGCCCGTTTTCAACAATATACATTCCCTTTAGAAGAACTCAGGGTCAGAACCGTCAAGCCGGATCTGACCCCTGTTTTTTTATTCTTCCATTGAACGCTGATGTGCACGCTCATCCGCCGCTTCAGCACGTTCCTGCGCTTCAAGATCATCCGTATCAGCCAGCTCTTTGGAATATTCCACATCAAGTCCATCACTTTTCACAATGTCTTTTTTTGGTGTTTGTGATAACTTTGATTTTTTCTTATGCTTGTTGTTTCTCGTTTGTCCTCTTGTCATCCTGCATCCTCCTTTGCCGTTTTGCTTATGGTTCCGCAGTTTGTCATCATTATTCATGCCTTCCTTGCTGCCTATGTGTCGCAGATTATTTACTTGCTCGTTATAATAAAAGCATAAATAATACAACTGATAAGTGAAGGTGTAGGTTATGACTGCCATCGAAAAATGGTATACCGTTATTATGTTCATATCTGCCGGCACAGGGATTTTGCTTGGAAACATTCAGATTATTCATCAGCATGCAGACGTATTCATCGTGCCGTTTTTAATCGCAATGCTGTACTGGATATTTTTAAGCATCCCCTTCCACAAAATACGCACAGCTTTTCACCACCGCACGTTCGTTTATACAGCGCTGGGTTTAAATTTCATCTGGAATCCTCTGGCAGCGTGGGGGTTAGCATCTGTATTTTTATCAGACTATCCTGTTCTGATGATTGGGTTTATCCTGCTGCTGGTGACACCATGTACAGATTGGTACTTGGTGTTTACGAATATGGCCAAAGGAAACACGGCGTTATCAACAGCTCTTTTACCGATGCAGCTTATCTTGCAGTTGCTGCTGCTGCCGGTATACATCAGCTTGTTCGGCGGCGAGACAGCTGTGATAGAAATTTCTTATTTATTGGAAAGCATTATTATCGTGTTAGGTCTCCCACTGCTTGCTTCAGGCTTTACGAAGCGTTTCGTTTCAGCACGCACACAAGATATGCTGTTATCATTTGGCGGCAGCTTGCAAATTATATGTTTGAGTTTAGCAGTAATGTGCATGTTTGCAGCGAATGGCCACGTATTGCTTGCCAACATTCATTTGTTATGGATTCTCGCCATTCCGCTTTGCTTGTTTTTTATCATAGCTTTTGCGGCCGGTTATCTAGCCGCCCGCCTTTTGCGATTTACATACCCGCATCAAGCAAGCCTGATATTGACGACATTAGCAAGAAATTCACCCATTGCGTTAGCTGTTGCCTTGACTGCTTTTCACAACGAACCGCTGATTGCCATTGCTCTCATTCTCGGCCCGCTTTTAGAGCTGCCGCTGTTAGCCGCTGCAGCTCAGCTGCTGCTTATGATCCGGCAAAAATCTTTGTATCAGCGTCTTAAAACATAGAACGAGCCTTGATGCAGCCTGCGCGGTTATCACAAACAAGCCTGCACACATATACTACTTACATATCGTCTTTACAACGCGGCAAAAGCGTTCAATATTACAGCTTGGCAGCTTGTTCTTTTGCATAATCCCTTACTTGCTGCAGCATATGCCGGCGTTTTTCATCGGTCGTTTGCACCACATCTCCAAAGTGTAAAAACGGCAGGCTTTCAAACCCACAAAACGAAAAAATTTCATGTTTCCACGTATCTTCTATACGCTGTTGGCTGCTCTGCCGAAATACATCCGGCGGTGTTCCTGTCGTATAAATGACGGCTGCTTTCTTTCCATTCATTTTTGGAACCGGGGTTTCTCCGTTCAGCTCATATGCAACGCCATACGACAGAACCCGGTCCAAAAATCCTTTTCCAGCTGCCGGAAAACTGCCCCACCATAAGGGGAAAATCAGCGTCACTGCATCGGCCCAGCGCAGCCAGTGATGTTCTTCTTTTATTTCGGCTGGATATTGCTTATCCAGCGAAGCCTCATATTCTTCCCTCTCTAAATGAGGCGAATACTGCAATTCTTTTATCATACGCACTTGAACCTCTAAGCCATGCGATTTGCACGCATCCACATACGTATCGAGAATAGCTCGGTTAAAACTGTGTGGATCTGGATGCATATACCATACTAAAACACGTTTCATTTTTTCTTCCTTTCTTGGAAAACGTTACCGTTTTGTAACCTTTCGTCGCGTTTAATTTTATCACAGACGGATATAGAAATAGTAAGTTCGTGGAAAAACAAATGGAGGCGAAACGTACATGAACAAACTAGGTACGGGTCTGACAGTCTGGTCCGTATTTTTAGTGACCATGGGTATGTTGTTTCCACTGCCAACGACTACAGATACCGGTGTATTGGGGCAAATTCTGCAAAGCATTACGATTTACGGCTTTTTTTCTTTAACTCCTATTGTTTTTTATGGGTCGTTTTTATCTCTTGCTTCTGACTGGATTGCCCGCAAATTAAAATACCACGTTCAGCTGCTTTCGTTTTTCTTTCATATCGGCGGGGCGTGTACTGCTTATTTTATTACCAATAGCCTTGATATTACCATTATGGCTGTATTAGCAGCAGCGCTGTTCTTTCTAGCAGACCGTTTTTACTTGCTCTTAAAACACTCTTCCAAGCGTTATGACCTCATTCAAAATGTTCCGATTGTATGCGGCTTTATCGGCGTAACGATGATGGTATTCGGCTCCGCCATATAACACATGCATAATAAGCCCATCTTATCGATACCAGCTGCAAATAACATACATGGGGATATGAAGGTGTTTCTCTCTTTTAACAGCCTTTTCTGCACTTTGTCCTGTGGTGATTTTAACTGTATCATCCCTTCGTTACAAACAGAGAATGGTCGCTTAAAAAGCCTAATCAGACCCAAAAAAGCTTGGAACCGCTCCAAGCTTTTCTGTATTTTTACTTTTGCTGATATGCTTCCATGAGCTGTTTGACTGCTTGAGCAAGCGGCCTGTTTCCTGCTGTTACGTCATTTTTCAGTACAGGCAGCTGCTGTTTTACGTCGTCATTTTCATAAAAGGAACGTTTCAGCTCATCTTCAATCAATGTCTCCATCCATTCAGCCAGCTGATCTTTTCGGCGCTTTTCCAAAATGCCGCTTGCTTTCATGTTTGCTTCGTATTCTGTCATCACATCCCACAGTTCATCCATTCCTTCGCCTGTTAACGCTGAAATCGTGTCTACTTTCGTTTTCCAGCCGGGAGTGGCAGGCTGCAAAAAGTGAAGCAGCCTCCTGTATTCTGCTCTAGTATTGCGTGCTTTTTGCTTGTTGTTTCCATCAGCTTTATTGATATAAATCGCGTCCGCCATTTCCATAATTCCTTTTTTCATCCCCTGAAGCTCATCTCCGCCGCCGGTAAGCATGAGCACTAAAAAGAAATCGACCATCGAGCGAACCGTCCATTCGCTTTGGCCAACCCCGACCGTTTCAACAAAAATCACATCATATCCGGCCGCTTCACAAATCAGCATCGTTTCTCTGCTTTTTCTCGCTACCCCGCCAAGCGCTCCACCAGATGGAGAGGGGCGGACGTAGGCATTAGGATGCTTCGACAGTGTCTCCATTCTCGTTTTGTCACCGAGAATACTGCCTTTACTTACCGAAGACGATGGATCCACCGCAAGTACAGCTAGCTGGTGCCCTTTTTCGCAAAGCATGGTGCCAAACCTTTCAATCAATGTGCTTTTTCCAGCACCAGGAACTCCGCTAATACCTGCTCGAAGCGCTTTTCCTGTATATGGCATCAATCGTTTCAGAACTTCTTGCGCTTTATCAAAATGTTTTGGGGCGTTGCTTTCTATTAATGTAATTGCACGTGACATAACAGCTCTGTCACGTGAGAGCACACCTTGCACGTACTCTTCCACTGAAAGGGTTCTTCTTCGTTTCGGACGCGGCTTTTGCTGTTTTTCCATACAGCTCCTCCTTTATGACGCTTCCCCTTTCTTTCATTATTCCTCTTCTAAGCGTTTATTCACTTCTTCTATCACTTGTTTTGCTGCCGCTGGAATGACTGTTCCAGGTCCAAAGATTGCCGCTGCTCCTTGAGCTTTTAATTCGTCATAATCCTGGACAGGAATGACACCGCCGACAATCACCACGATGTCTTCTCTTCCTAAGTTTTTTAGCTCCTCCATTACTTGTGGTAATAACGTTTTATGACCGGCAGCCAGCGAACTCATTCCTAAAATGTGAACATCGTTTTCGACCGCCTGCATCGCAGCTTCTTGAGGGGTTTGAAAAAGCGGACCAATATCCACGTCAAAACCGAGATCACTAAAAGCAGTAGCAATCACTTTCGCCCCGCGGTCGTGGCCATCCTGCCCCATTTTTGCCACCATAATACGCGGTCTGCGGCCTTCGTTTTCGGCAAATTCATCGGTTAACCGCTTTACTTCTGTCATCAGTTCTTCTTCGCCAAACTCCGCACTGTATACTCCATGAATCGAACGAGTCACCGCTTGATGCCTCCCAGACACTTTTTCAATGGCATCGGATATTTCTCCGAGGGTTGCGCGAGCTCTCGCAGCATCGACTGCAAGCTTTAACAAGTTCTCGCTTCCATCTTCTGCCGCTTTTGTTATGGCGCGCAATGTTTCCTTCACATAGTCTTCGTTCCTTTGTTCACGAAGCTGTTTCAAACGTTCTAGTTGGGACTTGCGTACTGCCGAGTTGTCAATGTCTAATATATCAAGTGGATCTTCTTCATCTAAACGATATTTGTTCACACCGACTACCGTTTCCCGGCCCGAATCAATGTGAGCCTGACGGCGGGCCGCTGCCTCTTCAATTCTCATTTTCGGCAGCCCTGTTTCAATTGCTTTTGTCATCCCGCCTGCTTCTTCAATTTCTTCGATATGGGCCCACGCTTTTTCAGCAAGCTCTGCCGTTAACCGCTCGACATAGTAAGACCCGCCCCATGGATCAACAACATCTGTCAAGCCCGTTTCTTCCTGTAAATACAGCTGCGTGTTACGGGCAATGCGTGCTGAAAAGTCAGTAGGAAGCGCAATCGCTTCATCCAGTGCATTTGTATGCAGAGACTGCGTATGCCCCATCACCGCAGCCATCGCTTCCATCCCTGTCCGGACGACATTGTTATACGGGTCTTGTTCTGTCAAGCTCCAGCCGGATGTTTGTGAGTGTGTGCGCAGTGCCAGTGACTTTTCATTTTTCGGCTGAAACGGCTTTATCAAACGCGCCCACAACAGTCTAGCAGCTCTCAGCTTAGCAATTTCCATAAAATGATTCATTCCAATTGCCCAAAAAAATGACAAGCGCGGGGCAAATTGATCAATATCAAGGCCTGCCTTCCGCCCAGTGCGGACATATTCCAATCCGTCACTTAACGTGTAACCTAACTCCAAATCTGCGGTCGCTCCTGCTTCTTGCATGTGATAACCAGAAATAGAAATACTGTTGAATTTTGGCATGTGCTTAGATGTGTAAGCAAAAATATCAGCAATGATCCGCATCGACATATCCGGTGGATAAATATATGTGTTTCTTACCATGTATTCTTTTAATATATCATTTTGAATCGTTCCGGTAAGCTGTTCTTGTTTCACACCCTGCTCTTCTGCTGCCACAATGTAAAAAGCCATCACTGGCAGTACCGCGCCATTCATGGTCATCGATACCGACATTTGATCAAGCGGAATACCATCAAACAGAACATTCATATCAAGAATCGAATCCACGGCTACCCCAGCTTTTCCAACGTCCCCGACCACACGAGGATGATCAGAATCATAACCGCGGTGTGTCGCTAAATCAAACGCGATGGACAGCCCTTTTTGACCAGCAGCGAGGTTGCGGCGATAAAAGGCATTCGACTCTTCTGCTGTTGAATAACCAGCATACTGGCGGACGGTCCATGGTCTCGTTTTATACATCGCCGGATACGGACCGCGTAAATACGGAGGAATCCCCGAAACATAATCTGTATGCGGCAAGTCTTTTGTGTCTTCGTTTGTATACAGC
This sequence comes from Alteribacillus persepolensis, assembly GCF_900099605.1. Lineage (GTDB taxonomy): Bacteria > Bacillota > Bacilli > Bacillales > Marinococcaceae > Alteribacillus > Alteribacillus persepolensis. Next base: position 9,356 of record NZ_FNDK01000040.1, on the reverse strand, counting down.
GGCTGGACAGAGATATTTTCAACCGTTGTTCTTTCCCAGTCTCTTGCTGCTTTGCCAGTATCCGCTTTTACGCTTTGCTCCCATTTCTTTAAGTCATTTGCAGCTGCACTGCTATCATACGGTATCGTCGTAAAGTCAGGCATTTTCATTGAATCACCGCTCCTTTCGCACGCTGCAGCCAGCTTAATGTTTCATATACATTCGCCCCCCGATAAATCATGCCTGCTAATCCTTTTTCGGTGAGTACCGCTTCTTGTTCTTTTCCTGTCTTTCCCGCCAGCAGGATGGTTTTTTCGGGTGCCTTGGCCTTGATTTTTTCTACAATACCTGCTGCCAGTTTGTCATATGCTGCGTCTTGGCCGCACAACACAACAATCGATTCGGTGGAGGAAACGGCCTTATGAACTGCTTCCTCAACACTTTTTACACCACCGGTTTGCTGGACATGAAAACCGCCAGTTTGTAAAAACGCCGCGGAAAAATCAGCGCGTGCTTTGTGTTCTGCTAAGGAGCCTAATGTCACCAGCAAAGCAGATAACGGTTTTTCATGCTGCTCTTGATAGGCTTGTGCTTGCTGGCGCAGCTTTTCAAATTTTTCCGATTCACGTAATGCTGTTACTGGTGTTATAGAAGGCCCTGACTGACTGCTCGTTAATTGATGCAGTAACGCACCGCCTTGTACCGCTTTTTCTGCTTCTTCTACCGTCTGCACATGACAGCCGGATTTGGCATTTTGCTGTTTGTCTGTCTTAGCAGTAATATAAGCCAGCACTTCTTGTTCATCGGTTTCTGGAAACGCTGAAATTGGCTTTTCATCTACATTCGGATATTTGTTCGCTCCAACCAGCACTCTCTTTTGTTTGTCTATTTGTTTTTCTTTTAACTGGCGCTTATTTTTGATAAGCTCTTGCGGCTTGCCGCTCAACAGGCTTTGTATCATTCCCCCGTCTGCTTCAATGTCTTGAAATAACTCCCAAGCTTTTTCAGCTAATTCGTGGGTCAACTGCTCTACATAATACGAGCCGCCAGCAGGATCGATCGTGCTGCCAATAAAGGCCTCTTCTTGTAAAATAGTTTGTGTGTTGCGGGCAATTCGTTTCGCAAAGGTGGAAGGGCGCTGGAACGCGGCATCAAATGGGGTTACTTCCACATCATCTGCTCCCCCTGCTGCTGCTGCAAATGCTTCCGTTGCAGCCCGGAGGATGTTCACATACGGATCAAGTGCTGTTTTTGTTCTGCTTGAAGTGATGCCATGCAACGTCATCACACGCTTTTCTTCTTCCATGCCGAATGCTTGTAAAATATTAGACCACAATGCGCGCGCTGCTCGAAATTTTGCCAGCTCCATAAAAAAGTTTGAACCAGCGGAAAAACGAAATAACAGTGAAGCGGCACTATCTTCTATCGTTATCCCTCTTTTGTGCAGCTCTCTTACATATGTTGTCGCACAAGCCATGCTGTAAGCAAGTTCTTCGACAGCACTTGCCCCGCCGTTGTGGTATGGCTCACTGGAGACAAGCATCGTTTGCACCGGGATATGATTATCCCTGCACCAACTGGCTGCTTGTGCAGCATGATCAAAGCATGTATCCACAGGCGCTGGTAAGTGTCCTGCCACCAGCCAGTTTCCTAATGGGTCTGCTGCCACACTGCCGCGAGGCGAAGAAACACCTATAATATCCAAAGCAGACGTCCACATCGCAAAAAGCGGAAGCGGATCGGCACCGGTTTCTAAATGCAGCGGCGTCGTTTCTAGATCAATCCCTTGAAGAAGTGTCACCATATCAGCGACATCCGTGACTAAAACACCACTTGCTGAAGGTTGATGATTCATTCCTTTTCTTTTCGTTACTGTGTCATTCCATCTGATTCTGATGGCGTGCTGCCCTTTTTGCAGACCTTCTTTTATTTCTTCGTTTGCTCGTTTCGGGGTGCGTTCCCAAATCGATTGTGTAACATTCCATCGCTGCGGTGCTGTGCGCATTCCTCTTATATGAGGGAACTGTCCCGGCATTGTATTTTTGTGCAGCAGGCGGTCTCGATCTTTTTTCCGGTACAATGGTTTTAACATAATATCTTCGTCCGTTTTTGTGTAAAGGGCTTCTTCCACTGTTTTTCCTTTTAACGATTTTTCAGCACGATCCTGCCATTCTTTGTCGGAAGGTGTCGAAAAGTTACAAATACTTTTTAAAATAGTATGCTGCATTTCTTCCACATTTTCTTCCCCCTTTCATTTATAAAGGTATATTTCCATGCTTTTTCCTTGGATTGTCTTTCTTTTTGTTTTTCAGCATCTCCAAAGCACTGGCCAATGATTTACGTGTATCACGTGGATCAATGACATCATCTACCATGCCGTTTCCTGCGGCAATGTAAGGGTTAGCAAACCGCTCTCGATATTCTTGGATTTTTTCTTGGCGCGTTTTTTCCGGGTCATGGCTTTCTTTGATTTCTTTAGCAAAAATAATATTGGCCGCTCCTTCTGGACCCATCACAGCAATTTCAGCATTTGGCCAGGCAAACACCATATCCGCTCCAATAGACTTGCTGTTAAGAGCCACATAAGCTCCGCCGAATGCTTTTCGTAAAATTACCGTAATTTTTGGAACCGTCGCTTCAGAATAAGCGTATAAGATTTTGGCGCCGTGACGGATAATGCCGCCGTGTTCTTGTGCTACACCTGGAATAAAGCCACTGACGTCTTCAAATGTAATAAGAGGAATATTAAAGCAATCGCAAAAGCGAATAAAGCGTGAACATTTATCGGATGAATCGATATCAAGGCCGCCCGCCATTGTTTTCGGATTATTGGCAACAATGCCAACGCTCTCTCCATTTATTCTGCCAAAACCGACAACAATGTTTTTTGCAAATTTTGGCTGCACTTCCATAAATTCATGATCGTCTAACAAATGTTGAATCACGTGGCGAACATCATATACTTTCGTGCTGTCCACCGGAACAATATCTAACAATTCATCCACACGTTCATTGATATCAACAGCTTTTACAGGAGGCTTTGCCGGAGGTTTTTCTTGATGGTTGGATGGTAAGTATTGAATCAAACGCCGCACTTCTTGGAGGATTTCTTCTTCCGTTGCTGCTGTAAAATGAGCGTTTCCACTTTTGCTCGAATGTACTTTGGCACCTCCCAAGTCTTCACTGTTCATGCTGGCACCAGTTACACTTTCAATCACTTTTGGGCCGGTAATAAACATTTGACTCGTTTTTTCCACCATAAACACAAAGTCAGTTATGGCTGGTGAATATACCGCACCGCCGGCACAAGGACCCATAATAACAGATATTTGTGGAATCACGCCTGAGTAAATTGAGTTTCGGTAAAATACATGCCCATAACCGTCTAAGGACAGTACACCTTCTTGAATACGGGCCCCGCCAGAGTCATTCAAACCAATAATGGGGGCACCATTCTCCGCTGCAAAGTCCATAATCTTCGCAATCTTTAAAGCATGCATTTCACCAAGCGCTCCGCCAAATACCGTGAAATCTTGTGCGAATAAATAAATCAACTTGCCATGAACTTTGGCATAACCAGTAACAACACCTTCACCGGGAGCTTCTGCATCAGCCGTCCCACGGTGTTCAATAAATGGATTGAGTTCTACAAAACTGTCTTCATCAACGAGTAATTCAATCCGTTCCCTGGCTGTCTTTTTTCCGCGTTCGTGCTGTGCATCAATGCGTTCCTGGCCGCCTCCTAATGCTACTTTTTCTTTTTTTCGTTCCATGTCGTCTATATAATCAAACATATCCTTCATTGAAAACAGCCTTCCTTTCGGTAACGTTTTGATATAAAGCGTTTTCATCACCAGTATATAGAAGGGGTATCTTCCAAGAAGACCCCCCTTGCTTGTTGTGCATTACGCTGGTTTAACGAGAAAGAGCGGCTGACCGTACTCCACGAGTTCACCGTTTTCAACAAGAACTTCCACAATTTCTCCAGAGATTTCAGCTTCAAGTTCATTCATCAATTTCATTGCTTCTACAATACAAACTACTGAATCGTCGTTAACTTTGTCACCCTCTTTGACATAAGGGCCAGCATCTGGAGATGGAGCACGGTAAAAGGTGCCCACCATTGGCGATGTGATTTTTTCAAATGAGTCATCGCTGGCTGCAGGAGATTCTTGTGGAGCTTCAGGTGCTGAAGCTGCCTCTTGACTGCCTTGAGGGTTTGCTTGCGCTTGTGGTGCAGGTGCCTGCGCAGCTGGAGCAGGCGCAGCAGCAGGTGGCTGCGGCGCAGCTTGTACAACGGCTGCTTGTGCAGTTCCTTCTTTTCTAATCGTGATTTTTTCTTTGTTTTCTCCACGAATTTCTAATTCTCCAATACTCGAATTATCAAGTGCCCGGATCAATTCTTTGATTTCGTTCACTTTGTACATATGCTACACTCCCTTAAAAAAGTTAGACAACGTTATTTTACCGTGTTGGACTGATGAAGGAAAAAACGCTGGTATGCTGGTTCTTTGCGCGCCTTTTCCGTTAACAGAGACTGCATAATCATGTCAGCATAAATGTCTGCTATTTCATTGACGGAACACTGCCCATCTGATTTATACCATTTATATGTCCAGTTAATCATGCCGAAAATGGCCATTGATGCAATCGGCACCGGCAGTTCCTCCCGAAATTCGCCTTTTTCTTTTCCTTCTCTAACCACCGAAAACATCATGTCTTTATAAATATCACGCTTCTTTTTAATCCGATCAAAGTATTCAGGAGATAGATATAAGTTCTCTTGGTAAAATACCGTTACGTGCGCTTGATACACTTCAAACATTTTGACAAACGAACGCACCGTTTCATACAATTTTTCCGCTGGTTTGTGATAGCTGGAATGTGCTTCGCTTGCCTTGTCGATGACATACGTAATAAAAGAATCGTGAATGGTGTAGAGAAGTTCATCTTTGGATTTAAAATTGTGGTAAAACCCGCCTTTTGAGGTATTGCTTTCTTTTACGATTTTATCCACAGTCACAGCGTGAAAACCATTTTCTTCAAATAGGTGCAGAGCAGCCTCTGTAATCCGTTGTTTGGTGGATTTTGCCGGCATTTATCATCACCTGCTTTCGGTCTTAATCCATAATTTTGTGCTGCTCAAGAAATTTTGTCGTAAAATCACCTTCTTTGAAGAACGGATGATCCATTAGTTTCATATGGAAAGGAATCGTCGTATCGACGCCTTCTACAACAAATTCAGACAGTGCTCGTTTCATGCGGGAAATGGCTTCCTCTCTCGTTTTCCCCCGCACGATAAGCTTGGCCACCATCGAATCATAAAACGGTGTGATGGTGTATCCGGGATACACCGCGCTGTCAATACGAACACCTAAGCCGCCCGGCGGCAAGTACATATCAATTTTGCCTGGAGACGGCATAAAGTCTTTGGCAGGGTTTTCCGCGTTGATTCTGCACTCAATTGCCCAGCCGTCAATTTGAATATCGTCTTGGGTGTAGGATAATGATTCACCCGCAGCTGCTCTAATTTGTTCTTTAATTAAATCAACAGATGTCACTTCTTCAGTCACAGGATGTTCTACTTGAATGCGGGTGTTCATCTCCATAAAGTAAAACTGCTTATGTTTATCAAGCAAAAATTCGACGGTTCCTGCTCCGCAATAGTTCACCGCCTTAGCTGCTTTAATCGCAGCTTCTCCCATCGCTTTCCTTGTGTTTTCATCAAGAGCTGGAGACGGTGCTTCTTCCACAAGTTTTTGGTGACGCCGCTGAATGGAGCAGTCCCGCTCGCCAAAGTGAATGACATTGCCATGAGAATCTGCCATAATCTGAATTTCAACGTGGCGCGGCTCTTCTACAAACTTTTCCATGTATACACCGCTGTCGCCAAACGCTGTTGCAGCTTCTTGCTGTGCCATGTTGATGGCTTTTTTCAAATCATCCGGACCTTCCGCTACTCTCATTCCTTTACCGCCGCCGCCGGCTGTTGCTTTGACAATCACAGGATAGCCGATTTCTTCTGCTGTCTTAAGCGCTTCTTGTTCGTTTTCAATAATGCCGTCTGTCCCCGGTACAATCGGAACTCCTGCTTGCTCCATTGTTTCACGTGCAACCGCCTTGGCTCCCATCTTGCTGATTGCTTCTGCTGACGGGCCGATAAACACAATGTCATGATCTGCACAGATTTCAGCAAACTCTGCGTTTTCCGATAAAAATCCGTAGCCGGGATGTATAGCATCTGCGCCTGTTTTTAAAGCTGTTGCAATTAAATTCGTCTTTTTCAGATAGCTCTCTGTCGAAGCATTCGGCCCTACACAATAGGCTTCATCCGCCATTAATACGTGCAGCGCTTCTTTATCTGCTTCTGAATGAACAGCAACAGTTTCGATGCCAAGCTCACGACAAGCTCTAATAACCCGTACGGCAATTTCTCCCCGGTTTGCTATTAAAATTCGTTTAAACATGCCAAGCACCTTCTTTCTATATAAAATTTTCTGTCTTTGGTGATGAGCTGCTTTTTTATGCCATATCCTTAGACCGACTGGTCAGTCTGAATTCACACTAATTCTACATAAAAATTGGATACGTTGTCAATTATTATTGCCAACTTTCCCCCTTCTTAATTTTAAATATTTTTCCCCCTGTACACAAGTCATGCCTTGGAAAAACTTTGTGCATTGGCGGTCTTCTGTTGTGCATACTGCCTCCACTTTTACTGCTGTATAAATAAAAAACTCTCATTATGACTTGTATTTTCGCAGGGGCATCGTGACGCAACGAAACGAACCGCCGGATTTAATGATTTCTGAAAAAGGAACTTCTATGACCTCAAATCCCATTTCTCTCATGTCATGATTAACTTGTTTATTTTCCGGTAAGCTAATCACTTTGCGCTCTCCTATGCTGAGCACATTCGTACCAAGTGTAAACTGTTCTTCCTTTGTGACAGTAATCGTGCGGTACCGCATGCAAATATCACGCACAAGATCGTCAGCTAAAGCGTCTGGGTATAATAACGCTGTTCCTTCGGATAGGATGTTGAAAATACAGTCCAAATGTAAATACTGTTCATCAAACGGAATCGTCATAATCGTTTTTTCAGGGTATAATTTTTTCAGCCTCTTGATGGCTTTTTCACTTGTGCGGCTGCTGTCACCAATATACATGACGTCATTATCAATTAACACATCTCCTCCTTCTAACGTTCCGTCGCTAATAGACTCGTACACAATATGATTCTCATCAAGCCATTTCTGACATTCCTCTATTTCCGGCTGTCTGATGTCTGTTTTCATTCGGCCAACAATCATACCGTTTTCAGCTGCAAACCCTAAGTCCCTTGTAAACACTTGTTCTGGCAGCTTAGGGTGCGGGGAAATCAGCCGGACATCAACACCATGGCGCTGCAGCATTTCAGTAAGAAACTGATGCTCTTGGACTGCTTTTTCTTGGTCAATATTTTCATCTTCATATGACTTTTGCACTTCATTAATCGGCTTTTTAATTCGCATTTCATGCGGCGGACACATCAATACTTCGTGCAGCGTATCGTATTCATTGTGTGCTTTGGCATGACGTTTTTGACTCATAATCGTTCATCTCCTTTTCTTTCTGTTATAGTTTTACCCGCTCCCGTCTAAAATTAATATAGTGCTTACGTTTAAAATGACAAAATTCGTGGTAAACAAGATGTATCAACTCAAATAGGGAGGGTGAAGATGAGTACGCTAAGCAATGAAGAAATTGAAGAGAAACTTAGTGGTTTAGAAGGCTGGATACGAGCAGACGCAAAGACGATTGAGCGTAATTTTTCTTTTCCTGCATTTATGCAAGGCATTTCCTTTGTGGAACAAACAGCCCAGCACGCAGAAGAGGTTAACCATCACCCTCACATAACCATTGACCATACATCTGTTACAATAAGGCTGTCCACGTTAGATGCCGGTGGTATCACGATGAAAGATATCGATTCTGCCTCCCAGTACAACCGCATCTTTGATTCATTATCATAAAGGCGTTACAAGCAAACATCCATTTAAGCTGCCGCATATAATGAGATGTACTACGACACGCAGTATTCGGGGTGAACGACCATGGATTTTCATCAAGCCAGAATGAAACAAATGATTGAATATGATCGATTCCTTTATGCTGCCTATCAAGAAGCAATCGAAACATACGACGACGAAACATTGGCTTTGCATGCATTATTTCAGACGTACGTACAGCATCAGCCTATCATGCGTAACGCCTATCGACATCTAACCAGTCATTAATGCGCAGCTGGATCCGTCTGCCACAGGGCTGTCCCGTCAAAAAGGGATAGCTCTCTTTTACTCATTCCGTCACGTGAACAAAAAGGAATAGATGAAAAAATGTCGAATACATGTAACGAACAGAAAGTAAATTTGCAGTTGGAGGTAACAAACTTATGGATTTACTAGGAATCGGTGTACTCATTGCCGCTATTGCTTTTTGTGTTCTTGTTATTTTTCTCATTCGGGCACTGAATAACTTAAGCAGCGTTTTAGCAGGAGTCGACAAAACGGTGGAAAAACTGCCAGACCAGCTCGATGATGTCATGCAGCAATCCAGTCAAGTCATCGAAAACGGCAATCAGACATTAACAGACCTTAATGAAAAAATGCAGGCTCTTACGCCATTATTTTATATGGTCGGTGATGCCGGGGAAGCATCACGAAAATTTTCATCGTCTTTAGCTGATTTTACCGTTTCTTTGAAAAAGAACACGAATGAAGGAAAAGAAGCGGCACAGAAAAAAGACCTTGGCGGTATTTACGGTATGTTAGCATTTATTTATTACTTGACTCAAAAACGAAAAGCATGGAAAGAAGCAAAAGAAGGAAGCGGAACAAACAATGAAAACTAGAACAGAAAAACAAAGCACAAAGAAGCGGCAGTCGTTCACAACAGGAAGCATGACCGGCTTTATCGCTGCGTTTGTAATGACGCTGCTCTTTACACCTGTTAATGGGAAAACATTTCAAAAAAAGACCCTTAATCAAGCAGCTGTGCTAAAAAATGCTCCCACGAAAGCTGTTGCAGCTTATCGGGGCAGACAAGAAAAGTTTAAAGAATTAGGCCGTTCGACGTATGAACAATGGACAGAAGAAAAAAATGCCTTAAAAGAAGAAGCAAAACGTGCTGCTCGCCGCCAGTAGAGCACTTGGTTCAACTAATCCAGAAGCTGTACAGTATAAGATACAAAAAGAAAAGTGCAAGCGCCTTGAAAGAGGGAACGTTAGGCTACGATGAAGGAACTTCTGTTCTGTAAGGTACTTCTGTAAGGCACTTCTACTAAGAACGCACACGTCCTGTGACGGGCGTTGAAGTCACCACATCCTGTGGAAGCA
>NZ_FNDK01000037.1 GCF_900099605.1 Alteribacillus persepolensis | reverse complement strand
CATTTATCAATGATCGGTTTTACAGGACCCATGACTGGTGAATAACGCTTTTGAGGTTTCCTTTCACGAAACTCTTCTTGATTTGCGTATTTTTTAACCGTTCGAGGGTCAACCTCGACTCTCCTAGAAACATCGGCGTAACTTTCACCTTTTTGGTTTACCTCATGTCTGATATAATCAATCTGTGCCACTGCTAACATCTCCTAATAACCTCCTGCTGAACGTTGTTGGTCCAACGAGGAGTTTAAAGTTATCTTGGGGTGTTGGCAAGTGGCTTTTTTTGCGTCTAATAGACCTACATAAATTAAGTGCCAAAACCTACATTTTTAGAATGCCATAAACAATATTATTTAGTTTTTTTACAAGTTCCATTATAGATTGTTGGTAAAGAGCCTGGCTTTTACAAGGGATGTCATTAATAATGATACACAGTAGTGTTGGATTTATATAAAATACTTCTCCGCCATTATAAATATCTAGGACCCCTTTACACTCATCTATTAATTTTTCACCTACTAAATAATAAATGTTCTTATTTAAGTCATGATCCATGTATTCAATGTCCATGATATTGTATAAATACAAATAGTAACCGGAATCACGCAAGTTTAGGCAGCCCTTCCTCTTATAATAAAAAAATTCCTCTTGAGTCACCCCTCGTAAAATATCATTTAAGTATTCCGTTTTCTCTAGTTTTTTAATCCTTGTGGTCATAATATTATCGACATCTTTTTCCTTGCCGATATAGTTGAAATGACAATCATAAGTATTTCGTAGTGCATTTGTAAAGTAATTAGCTAATTTGTCAATTAAACAAGAATCATGATGAGAAGTGATGGAATAAATAATTTCATTATGTGACACAACGGTAAAGGCTAAAAGTACGGGAGAAAGTTTTGTTTCTGCTAAATCGACAAAGAAATTCTGTGTTTTGTAAATAGGATTTGATAACTGAAAAACAATAACATCGGCTTGCCATTCAACAGCTTTCTCTACACATTCATCATATGATTTAGAAATGTACACGACTTTGCAAAAATCTGCAGAGTAGGTAGTAATCATATCACTTATAGTGTTGTCCGTATAAATAATGAGTTTTAAAGCCAAAGTAAACACCTCTAAATCTCCATAGTTTTTATAGGAAAAATTATAGATGTAATTTAAAAGTATTTCAAATTTACTTTAAATAAAGAATATTACAAAAACACACCATTTACTAATGAAATCACCCCTTTATGTACAAGTGATTTAGTACACTTTGTTTAAAGAAAATGAGAAGGAGGCAAAAAATGAGCACTGAAAAAACTTCAACAACTAAAAATTCATTAGAATCTGTTCCCTTAGAGGATTTGGTTATTGCATTAAAAAAGTCTGTGTTTGAGATGGGCAGAGCAGCGGGAGGAGGATATATTGGTCAGGGCTTATGTTCAGCAGAAATGATTGCTGCGTTGTTCTTTAGAAAATTACGATTAGATCCTGAAAACTTTAATAATCCTGTACGGGATCGATTTCTTTTATCAACTGGCCATTATGCTATTTCCATTTATGCAGCTATGGCTCAGTTAGGTATGATAGATAAACAGCTTCTAGACTACTATAGTGCTGATGGATCCCCCTTGGAAATGATTGGATCTGAAACTACTCCAGGATTAGAAATTGGTGGTGGTTCTCTGGGGCAAGGGCTTTCCAGGGGGATTGGTCACGCTTTATCAGCGAAGTTGAGAAATCATTCCTGGAAAACATACGTCTACATGAGTGACGGGGAAATGCAGGAAGGACAAGTATGGGAAGCGGCAATGGTAGCTTCTCACCACGGATTAGATAATTTAATTCTTATTATAGATAATAACGGTATGCAAGTTGAAGGAAAAATTAATCAAATAACAAGCATAGATCCAATAGTAGACAAATGGAAGATATTTGGTTGGAATGTAAAGGAAATAAACGGTAATAACCTTTCGGAAGTTATGAATGCGCTAGAAACAATCCCTGAAAATAATAAACCAACAGTAATTATTTCAAACACAATAATGGGTAATGGAATATCATTTTTACATGATCGTGAGGATGCTCATTATGTGAAATGGTCAGAAGAAAATCACGTAAAAGCAATAAGTGAGTTGGGAGGAAGATAAACATGAAAAAGGTTTTTGATGCAGTTGTATACAATGGCGGAAGCGAAATAATAGAAAAGAAAAAAGTTTATACTGAGGCAATTAAATCTTTGGGTGAGAAATATCATGACGTTGTTTGTTTGACTGCTGATATGACTTATTTACTCGAAGTTGATGCATTTAGGGATAAGTTTCCTGAACGTGCCTTTGATCTTGGAGTAGCAGAGCAGAATATGATTGGTGTAGCGTCAGGTATGGCTCAAGCAGGAGAGGTTCCTTTTGCACACACATTTGGATGCTTTATAACGAGAAGAGCAATGGATCAAATAGTTAATGCAATAGCTTATGCAAAGAAAAACGTGAAAATGGTTGGAATGATGCCAGGTATTGCTAGTGATGGGGGACCTTCACACATGGCAATTGACGATATTTCAATGATGAGAAGCACTCCCAACATGACAGTAATTGATCTTGGGGATTCCACTGAGACCGAACAAGCCGTAGAAGCTGCTTACCTTCATGAAGGACCGGTTTATTTGCGAATGAGGAGAGGGAAACAGCACTATCTCTTTGATTCAAGTAAATATCAATTAGAGATAGGAGAAAGTTATTGGATACAGGAAGGATCAGACTTGTGTATTGTATCTTCAGGTATAATGACTAGTCGCGCTTTAGAAGCTGCCTCTCTTTTGGAAAAGCAAGGAATTAGTACGAATATCTTGCATGTCCCATCGATAAAACCAATTGATTCTGAGGGAATAATGGAAATGGCATCTAGAAGTAAAGCCCTTATTACTTTAGACAATCATAACGTAATAGGTGGATTAGGAAGTGCTGTTGGTGAAGTGTTATTGGAAAATCAAATCAGTTTACCATTTTACAAAATAGGAATTCAAGATAAGTTTGGAAAAGCTGCCAATGAACCATATTTAGCTCAATTATTTGGTTTGGAACCAAGTCAAATTGCTCAAACGGCCATTGCTTTTCTTGAAGGAAAGAGTAATCCTCAAGCGGAAATTGTGATGGAGCCGCAAATAGTTACCCAAGGTGGAGGTTGGGAAGAGGCATGGAAAAATTAAAATGTTTCATTTCATAACACTTTTTTGATAACGCTTACAAATACGCGAGGGATGGAAATGTATTGAAAGTAGCTGCATCCATTCCTCTCAGATTATTTACATTGCTAGATTTATGTAAAGGAGTGCGGGAAAATGGAACATTTTGAAGAATACAATAAAAGTTTTATTAATGGAGAATGGATAGAAGGGACTAGTGTACAAACGTATAAAAATAAAAATCCTTATGATGATTCCACTATCGTTACTTTTAAGTTAGCAGCAAAAGAGCAGCTAGAAGAAGCCTTTCATGCAGCCAATAAGGCTCAAACAGGGTGGGCAAAATCTTCTGCGGAAGAAAGAAAAGAAGTTATTCGAAAAGCAGCGGATTACTTGAAGAGTAATAAAGAGGAAGTCGTTCAAACGATTGTGAAAGAATCGGGTGGTACGATTTTAAAAGGAAACGTTGAACTCGGTCTTACGTTAGAAGTCATGGAAGAAGCACTGAACTATGCCGATCAACTTGGTGAAATAAAGGAAATACCTTCTTCTATTGAAGACAAAGTGAATAAAGTGTACCGTTTACCTCTTGGAGTAATTTCATCTATTTCTCCTTTCAATTTTCCTATGAATCTATCGATGAGAACCATCATTCCGGCAATCGCTTTAGGAAATAGTGTTGTTCATAAACCAGATATTCAAGTAGGGCTAATTGGAGGAGTCATCCTCGCAAAAGCATTTGAACACGCGGGTCTTCCAAAAGGTGTATTTAATATGCTCCTTACTGATATTCCGGAAATTGGAGATGGAATGATTACGAACCCTCATGCACAATTAATTAGCTTCACAGGTTCTACAGCTGTTGGGAAGCATATTGGTGAAATTGCTGGACGAAATTTAAAGCGTACCGCACTTGAACTGGGAGGCAACAGCCCATTTGTTGTTTTATCTGACGCAGATGTTAATCAAGCAGTCAATGCAGCGGTGTTTGGAAAGTTTGTTCATCAAGGACAAATCTGTATGAGTATCAATCGTCTCATCATTCATAGAGACAAGTACGAAGAGTTTGCGAAGAAATTCACCGAGAAAGTCAGAGCTCTTCGAGTCGGTGATCCTAATGATCCACATACTGTTATTGGACCGCTAATCAATCAGCAGCAAGCAGATAAAGCTGTAAGTTTCATGGAAAAAGTAAAGGAGAATGGGGCAGAGCCATTGTTGGAAGGTAAGCTCAAAGGCAGAGTGCTAAGCCCGTCTGTCTTTAAAAATGTGAAAAACAGGGATGAAGTTGCCCAATCAGAGCTGTTTGCACCAATCGGATTGCTTATTAAAGCAGATTCTGATCAAGAAGCGATTGATATGGCAAATGACTCTAGGGGAGGTTTAAGCTCTGCGATTTTCACCAGTGACTTAGATAAAGGAGCAATGCTGGCACTTAAGATAGACGCAGGAATGACGCACATTAATGATCAAACCGTAAACGATGCACCAAACATCCCATTTGGAGGAAACAAAGAAAGTGGAGTTGGCCGCTTTGGAAATCCATGGGTTGTGGATGAATTCACATCAATGAAATGGGTCTCTATTCAAAACAAGGAACGTATGTTTCCGTTTTAATAAATCAGGTATTAAAAATTGAAATGTTGTTACTAAATTTATGAAGGTTTACCCTTTTAAAAAATCTGTGAATAATTACGGGAGGGTAACAATGGAAGATAAAGCAAACGTAAGTGCTGCCGATGTCGTGCAATCGGAAGAAAAATACGTAAAAACTGGGCCGCAACCAGGTTTTTATAAGCTTGAAAGAAAAGAGATCTTTGGTTATTCCATGGTCGATCTTGCAATGAATCTTGTATTTCAGTCTGTGCTAATGTTTATAACTTTTTACTATACCGATGTGTATGGCTTGCCTGCTGCACAAGTTTCACTAATGTTTCTTCTTTCAAGATTTTGGGATGCAATTAACGATCCAATGATGGGGGCAGTGACTGAACGCTTAAATCCAAAAAAGGGAAAATACAAGCCTTATATCTTATGGGGAGCGATTCCTTACGCAGTTGTGGCAGTACTAGCATTTACGGTACCCGAATTTGGAGATGCAGGTAAATTAATTTGGGCATATCTCACCTATAATCTACTTAACATGCTATATACGTTTATTATTCAACCATATATATCTCTGACAACTGTTATGACAGCTGATCCTCAAGAAAGAACAAAATTGAATTCCGTCCGAATGACATTTGCACAAAGTGGAGGGGTTATTGTTGCTCTTTTCATCCCTTATCTCACGGAGTTTTTTGGAAAAGACGATATAGCTTCCGGGTATCAAACAACAGTAATCCTGCTTTCTGTCATTACTGCTTTAATTTTAATTTACAGTTATACCACATTGAAAGAAAGAATTAAATCGACCTCTCATTTGGATCCAGTGAAAATAAAAGACGTTATTATACAATTGACTACTAATCGTCCAAGCATCATTTTGTTTCTTCTTTTTGTAGGGGTATATGGTTTCAATACAGTGGGGTCCGCCTCTGGTATTTACTATATAACATATAACGCGGACAGATCGGACCTTGTTGGGTTGTTCTCGTTAATGAATGTACTTCCTTCCGTACTTGCGGTTCCATTTGTACCAATGCTGGTAAAAAAGATTAAGAAAAAGAATACAGTAGCACTTGGGTTAATTATAGCTGCTATAGGATCTGCCGCAATATATTTTATTCCCGTTACAGCAATTACTCTAATGATGATTGCCAAGGGCATGGCCTCAGTAGGTTATGGAATTTTGATGGGAATATTATGGTCAATCATTCCTGATGCAGTAGAGTATGCAGAATATAACACGGGAAAACGATATCCAGCTGTTGTCTACACCACGATTGGACTAGGTATCAAAGTAGCATTAACAGTTGGCGGTGTAATACCAACATGGATTTTAGCAATGGTTGGATATGTGCCAAATGCTACTCAGACTGCTGAAGCATTAGGTGGTATCGTGTTTATCGCATCTATACTGCCAGCGTTCATTTGTCTTGTAACGTTGATTATCTTTATGGCCTTCTACAACCTGACCGAAGACAAGGTTGAAAGAATAATGCGTGAATTAGCGGCACGCCATCAAACACACTAAGTGACTGGAGGACAAGCAATGGGAATTGAATTGAGTGAATTTTCGTTAAGTGAGTTTTCGTTAAAAGGGAAAGTAGCTATCGTAACGGGTGCTAATCAAGGTTTAGGAATGGGATATGCTGTCGCATTTGCTAAAGCAGGAGCAGATTTATTCATTCCTCATCTGACAGACGAAACATCTGAAATCAAGGAACTTATAGAAGAAACAGGTCAAAGAGTCGCTTTCTTACAAGGGGATTTAACGGATAAATCCTATATTGAGAATGTAGTTCGTAGTTGTATAAAGGAATATGGACGAATTGATATTTTGGTCAATAATGCAGGAGCAGGTATCTTTGATAACTTTTTTGATTACCAAGATTCGAATTGGCAAAAAGTGATGGATATTAACTTAAACTCTGTTTATTATCTCAGTCACCGAGTAGCAAAAGAAATGATGAAGCAGAATGGGGGAAAGATTATAAATGTTGCTTCAGCTTTAGCATTTGCTTCGGATAAGAATTGTCCTCCTTATACCACAAGCAAGCACGCTATTGTTGGATTGACGAAAGTTTTTGCCAATGAAGTAGGAAAATATAATATCCAAACCAATGCTATTGCTCCAGGATTCTTAGAGACTGATATGACAAAGGCTCTCCTTGAAGATGAAAAATACTACAACAAAATTGTAGATCGAATTCCAGCAGGACGTTGGGGTGAAGCGCATGATCTAATGGGAACAGCAGTGTTTCTAGCAAGCAACGCCTCAAACTATATTAATGGCTGGACAGTAAACGTAGATGGAGGATTCTCTACAACAATTTAAAAAAGGAGGAAAAATATGAAAACCATTGCAGCAGTAAAAGTTGGAAGTTTAAAAGATTCAAATGAAGAAACAAAAGGACAGGTAGGAATCATTGATTTACCACAACAAGAAGTTGGAGAAGAAGATGTTAAAATTAAAGTCGCTTATTGTTCCATATGCGGTTCTGATCCGCATTTAGTAGAAGGTATTTTTGGATGGGACCCCCCCTTTGGGCTGGGGCATGAAGTATCTGGAACGATTGTAGAGTTAGGTTCTAAAGCAGTAAAAAAAGGACTTAAAGTTGGTGATCGTGTAGCCGGAAACTTTTTGAAATTTTGCGGTAGTTGTTATTACTGTCTTAATGGACAAGAGCAGTTTTGTGAAAGTTTGCATGATTACAATCGACCTGGTATGTCTGAATACATTGTTTGGCATGAATCACAGGTTTGGAAGGTCCCTGATCATGTATCACTGAAGGAGGCATGTCTTCTTGAACCTGTATCCATTGCTGTTCGTACTGTTGACAAAGCTAACATGAAAGTTGGACAGCGTGTTGCCGTTTCAGGGGGAGGACCCATAGGTTTGTTAACATTGCAAATGCTAAAAAAATTCGGTGCCACATCCTTGACGCTAATTGAACCGATTGAAAATAGACGCAGCCTTGCAAAAGAATTTGGGGCAGACCACGTTATTAATCCCGTTGCAGAAGACGTAGAAAAGACATCAGAACAAATAACAGAAGGGAAAGGATTTGATGTTGTTATCGAGGCGTCTGGTTCTCCGAAAGCGGCGAATACAGCTGCTGATATTGCAGCTAAAGGAGCGACGGTTTTGTATATAGCAATGTTCCCGCAAGACTATGAAATGCCACTAAACTTATATAAAAAATGTTATATACAGGAACTAACGATATCCGGAATTTTTGTTGCACCTTATGCCTTTCCTCGAGCAACACAAATGTTACCAAATCTCAACTTAAAGCCATTTACACAGAAAATATTCCCTTTAGAACATGGTGTCGAAGCATTTGAAGCACATATGAGCGGCAAGTATCCAAAAGTACTAATTAAATGCAACGAGTGAATGAAAGACTGCTCTAGAGGATGCTATTAAGTTTAGGAGCTGTATTTTTACACAAAGGAAATATGGCTTCTATCATTATCTTCGCTCGGGAGTGAAGAATATATGCTGGACAGTTTATAAATGGAGGTAGATCCTATGAGATATTCAATTTGTAGTTGGACATTTGGAAACACACCAATTGAAAAAGTTTTTAATATAGTATCTGCTAAAGGATATAAACATATTGACTTGCAAGCCAAGGTAGACGATTACAATTGGCAAGAAATTAATCATTTGGCGCGAGAAAACTCTTTAAATATTAATGGACTTTTATGTGATAGTGGCTGGCCAGAAGAAGAAAAAGATTTGGCGAACAAAAATATAGTAAATAGGCAGAAGGCAGTTGATTACTTTAAAAGACAAGTGGAATGTGTAAAAGTTGTAGAAGGCAACTATTTAGTGGTGGTTCCTTCAGCTGTAGGGAAATTTCATACTATGGGGGGCAACAAATCCGAGGACTTGAAATGGGCTATTGAATCAGTTGCCAAGCTGACGGATATGGCAAAAGAACATGATATAACATTAGTGATTGAGCCTATTAATAGATATGAGAGTTGCATTGTTAATAATTCTGATGACGTCTTACATGTTGTCAAGGAAGTGAATCATCCCAATGTGAAAGCCTTATTAGACACATACCATATGAATATTGAAGAAGTGGATATGGAGGAGGCCTTTTTAAAATTAAAGGATTGGGTGGAAGTGGTTCATTTTGCTGATAGTAACCGTCGGGGTGTAGGAAGAGGACATATTAACTTTCAAAAGATAGTACATGCTATGAAGAAAATTGGTTTTGATAAAAACGTCGTGTTTGAATGTTTAGCGCCCGGCCCTCACCCTTTTAATGCTGAAAAGGGGGAGGAAACGGAAAGAATTATGTCTATGTATGCGGAAGAGTCTTTGGATAAGTTAAAAACATGGTTTAGTTGATGAAGTCGGAAACAAAAAGTAGTCTGATTTATAAGTTTTATCTAATGTCCATTAAGTAATGAAACAGAAAATAAAGTTATATCAAGATAGTAGGTTCTGTCAATATCAAGGAATACCACATTTGTTTCTACGTATGATATCTTAAATATTCTCTGTTGGTATTTGAATTTTGGATTGTTTTGCAATCTTCTTAAAGAAAGATAACTTGATAAAACTGGTTTGTTCAAAGTGTATGCGAAGTATGCAGAAACAAGGGTACTAATCGTTTGTGATTGGTACTCTTACTTTATGCATTATTACTGGATTCTTCCTGATAACTACGCTCTCAATGAACGTTCTTTGTTGTCAAAAGTTACATAATCGTTCATGACATGATAGTATGATAAAATAGTCAGAAAATTATATGGGGGGGTGAGAGCTGAGTGGTTGAAAGCTTCAATACCAGCAGCACTATGCCAAATGAGTATATTTACTGGCTTGAAGAAGCAATGGACTCTATTAATGACGGGATTCTCGTGATAGATGCACAAGGTATTGTTCGGTTTATTAATACTGAGTATACACGTATTACAGGGGTAAAAAAGGAGATGATTCTTGGAAAACCATTAAAAGAAGTACGAAAAGGTGCTATTTTACCAAAAGCGTTAAGAGATGGGAAGCGCAGGTCCGGAGTCTACCGTAGAGAAGGAGAAACAGAATACGTCATTGACACAGCTCCAGTATATAAATATGGAAAAATTGTTGGAGCTGTATCTGTCTGTAAAAGTTTGAATGAAGTTCATTTTCTCTCAACAGAACTTGAAAAAAGCAAGGAGAGACTTGCTAAACTCGAGAATACAGTTGGCCGTATGTATCAAGCTAAGTATACGTTTTACGATATTATCGGAAGTCATGGCGGGTTAGAAGATACAGTGGGGCTAGCTAAAAAAGCGGCGCGTGCTGATTTGAATATCCTCATTCAAGGGGAGAGTGGTACGGGAAAAGAGTTATTTGCCCATGCGATACATAATGAGAGTGTCCGAGCAGAATTACCCTTTGTACCTGTTAATTGTGCAGCCATTCCGGCCGAATTGCTTGAAAGTGAATTGTTTGGTTATGAGGAGGGTTCATTTACTGGTTCTAAAAGAGGAGGAAAAATTGGTCTTTTTGAGCTGGCCAATTATGGTACTCTCTTTCTTGATGAAATAGGTGACTTGCCGATGGAACTTCAGGCTAAGCTGCTTCGCGTATTACAAGAAGGAAGGATTCGTAAAGTTGGAGGTATGAAAGAAAAAGAAGTAGATGTTCAGGTGATCTCGGCAACGAATAAGGATCTAGGGAAATTGGTAGAGAAGAAACGCTTCAGAGAAGACTTGTATTACCGTTTAAATGGGATTCCAATTTGTATTACTCCGTTACGTGAGAGAAAACAAGATATTCTTTCTCTTATTAAATATTTAACGGATCAATCAAAATCTACAAAACCCATTCGCTTCACAGAAGAGACACATCGCATTCTTATCCAATATGATTGGCCCGGTAATACCCGCGAATTATTTAATGTCATTCATTATGCGCTCAGCATGGCAGAAACAGAATATATTGAATCGAAACACCTACCGGATGTTATTTATAGGAATAGCTTTAAAGCGGGTATTTCGCATGGTCAAACCTTAAAAGAAATGGTAAAAGAAACGGAACAAGAAATTATTAAAAAAACGATAGAATACTATGGAGAGACATTGGAAGGTAAAAAGCAAGCAGCGCGGCAACTGGGCATTTCTTTGTCTACCCTTTATAACAAACTCGACCAATAAATTCTAAAAAGCTGGAATGTTATTTTAATTTTTTAGAACATGTTGTTAACGCTTACAAAAAGGGTGTTCCACACATTGAGGTAATGACCAAATTCCAAGTTTTTGGAATGCCATTATGAAAAAGCCTTGTTGTAAGGCTTTTTTTGTTTGGCATGGTTGTTGCATCTGTATGTGAGTATAAAGTTATTTCATTAAAAAGGGGGAAGATTATGCTGGCTTTTTATGGTTATTTAATTATCGCCATTTTGTTGTACCTCGTACTAACGAAGAAAACCTCTGTACATTTTGCTTTAGTCGTAGTACCAATACTCATTGCTCTGATCGCTGGCTTTGGCATGGGGGAACTTGGTGAGTATATGGGTACAGGGATATCCAGTATTGCCATGACAGGTATTATGATCACTTTTGCTATTCTTTTCTTCGGAATTATGTTTGATGCAGGGTTATTTGATCCTTTAATCAATGGTGTTATTAAATATGCTGGGGGTGACCCTGTCAAGATTGCAGTCGGGACAGCCATTATTGCGATGGTATCCCACCTGGATGGGTCAGGCTCTAGTACTTTCCTTATTACGATTTCAGCACTGCTGCCTGTGTATAAAGCCTTAAGGATGAGTCCATTGACGTTAGCAGTGATTGCTGCGTTAAGTGCTGGAACAATGAATATGGTGCCATGGGGAGGGCCGATACTGCGAGCTTCAGCAGCTCTAGACTTAGATGTAATTGAGTTATACTCTCCTCTTATTCCCGTGCAGGTTACTGGTT
Organism: Alteribacillus persepolensis; assembly: GCF_900099605.1. Lineage (GTDB taxonomy): Bacteria > Bacillota > Bacilli > Bacillales > Marinococcaceae > Alteribacillus > Alteribacillus persepolensis. The sequence continues at coordinate 8,737 of NZ_FNDK01000037.1, read as the reverse complement.
TGACATGCGTGTTGATTGCAGCCTATTGGCTAGGCAGACAAGAACGTAAGCGTGTCGGCATTACGGAGGTAGCAGCAAGTGTGAATGCAGAAGAGACAAGTCATGTATCCGAACAGGAAAAAGAGCCAGATAAGGAAAGCTATAAACGTCCGAAAATGTTTATTTTTAATCTTTTGCTCACCATTGCAGTAATTGTTGTGTTAGTGATGGGGGTTATTCCTTTGGCTATTCCATTTGTCATTGGTGTTCCACTTGCATTAATGATTAATTATCGTAACGTAGCCATGCAACAGGAAAGGATTGAGGCGCATGCCCGTGGTGCCATCTACACCTCTTCTGTCATATTCTCAGCTGGCATATTCACAGGCATACTTACAGGAACAGGAATGATTGAATCGATGGCCAATACATCAGCTGCTATTATTCCAAGTGGCTGGGGTGAGGCTTTACCAATACTGGTTGCTTATCTATCGATGCCGCTAAGCCTATTATTCGATCCCGATTCCTTTTATTTTGGTGTATTACCTGTATTGAGTACAACTGCAGAAACATTTGGAGTTGCTCCGGAAACGATGGGACGAGCAGCTCTTCTAGGACAGATGACAGTTGGTTTTCCAGTAAGTCCGTTAACCGGTGCTACCTTTTTATTGATTGGATTAGCAGGTGTAGATTTAGGAGATCTTCAGAAAAAGGCGATCCCACTGGGGTTTGCAATCACAGCTGTTATGTCTACTGTCGCTTTGTTCATGGGACTTTTATAAATAAACAATAAGAAAGAGGGTTAAGAGATGTTAAGGATTGGAACGGGTGCTGGATTTTCTGGTGATCGTATAGAACCAGCGGAGGTCTTATTACAAAACGCTAATTTAGATTATCTTGTATTGGAATGTTTAGCAGAACGTACAATCGCACTGGCTCAACAGCGCAAGCTACATGATGAGAATAAAGGATATGATCCTCTGCTAGAAAAAAGGTTAAGAAGGTTACTGCCTTTATTGTTAGAAAAAAATGTTCGCTTAATTACTAATATGGGAGCTGCCAACCCGGTAGCGGCAGCCAAAAAAACACTTGATATTGCACGAGAATTAAATCTTTCCTGTAAAGTGGCAGCGGTTACAGGGGACGATGTTTTGGAACAAATCGATAGAAACGATATCTCTTTGGAAACGAATTGTTCCGTGTCTGACTATGGTTTATTTATTTCAGCAAATGCCTATCTAGGAGTAGAAGCAATCATACCGGCTCTTGAAACGGAGGCAAACATTATTATCACGGGAAGAGTAGCTGATCCTTCTCTATTTTTGGCCCCGCAAATACACCATTTTGGTTGGTCGGTAGATGATTATAACAACCTAGGTCAAGGCATAATAACAGGACATTTGCTAGAATGCTCTAGTCAAGTGAGTGGCGGATACTTTGCAGATGCCTGCAGAAAAGAAGTACCTGACCTTGTGAATATTGGGTTTCCTTATGCTGAGATAGGCGCTGATGGACGATCTGTTATTTCTAAGGTAGAAGGAACAGGTGGACTCATTGATGTAAGGACTGTGAAAGAGCAGTTGCTCTATGAGGTTCATGATCCTGCTAATTATATGACACCTGATGTTATCGCGGATTTCTCTACTGTCCAGTTACAAGAAGTTGGTAAAAACCAAGTGGAAGTGTCAAATGGAAGTGGCAAAGAAAGGCCAGAAATGTTGAAAGTCTCCATTGGTTACCATGCAGGCTTTCTAGGAGAAGGAGAAATTTCTTATGCAGGTACGAATGCACTAGCTCGTGCAGAAATTGCAGAAGAGATTGTGAGAAAGCGTCTATTCGCTGAATTCCCAGACTTACGAACTGATTTTATTGGGTTATCATCTGTCCACCGAACACATTTTAATGGAACAACTCCATATGAAGTAAGGCTTCGAGCCGCAGGTTATCATCAATCGGAGGAAATCGCCGCGTTAGTAGGAGAAGAGGTAGAAGCCCTCTATTTAAATGGGCCAGCGGCTGGCGGGGGAGTTCGAAAGAAAGTCACGGAATCAATTGGTGTTTTATCTACTCTAATAAATAGAGAGCAAGTAACATCAAAGGTCTATGTGGACGGTTACACAAACAATGAAGAGAGGAGCAGTATAAATTGAAATTATTCGAGATTGCTCATAGCCGCGCAGGGGACAAGGGAGACATAGTGAATCTATCCCTCATTCCTTATGAAGAAAAAGATTACGACAAATTATGTCGTAGTGTCACCGCAGCAGCAGTAAAAAATCATTTGAAAGATATTGTTAATGGGGAAGTTGTGCGTTATGAGCTGCCTAACATTAAAGCATTGAATTTTGTCTGTTACCAAAGTTTACTTGGTGGAGTTACTACTTCACTTGCTATGGATACGCATGGAAAAACGTTAAGCAGTGCGTTACTAGAAATGGAAATTCATTAATTTCGTTTGTAGATGAAAAAGTCCAGGGACGTTCTTCTAGAAGGTCAAAAAGAAGTTTGTTATTGGATGAAAAATAAAATGTAAAGGGAGATGGATGATGACATATAAAACGCTTATTGTTGCAGTAGTGTTTAGCTTGTTGGTCCCCTTTCACGGAGCATTGGCACAGGAACAATCAGCTGAAAACGTTAGTGTACTAGGAGCGGATAATATTACGATTAAATATTTTGATGGAGAAGATGGAAGCTGGCTTACTACAAAAAACCCTGCCCAATTAGAGGCTGCTGGGGGATTAAACAATGGGTTGGTCCCTACAAACTGGGGAAGTGAAGAAAATCAAACAGGATGGCATCAAATCTACCAACCTGCAGCTATTACGGGGACTCAAGTAAATGGAACGTTTGGGGATGCACATTTTGTGATTCGCGTTCCAGACGATTGGAACGGTAAACTAGTAGTATCTGCTCCGGGGGGTTATGGTTCTGAAACAGGAAATGACATTTTGTTTAGCGATTTCGTATTAGAAAAAGGATATGCTTACGCTTCTACGGATAAAGGAATATTTCCAGGTGATGACGGTTTAGTCCCCGAAGAAAATACGATTAGTGAATGGAGTATGCGTTTTAGACAGTTAACGAAAGCCACGCAACAATACCTTGTTGAGAATTATAAAGATGGCTTAATTGATCCTCAAGATGAACAAAATCCTGCTAGTAAACTAGTTAGTGACGATCATCTGATTCCTACTTATGCTGTTGGTGTCTCTAATGGCGGGTATGTTGTACGATATGCTTTAGAAAACGATGGGGAAGATAAAACGGGTGAACCCGCCATTTTTGATGGAGGAATTGATTGGGAAGGTGTATTGTGGCGGGCAAACGAGCCTAATTTAATTACTTCTTATACAGAAGTTGTTAATAACGCTCAGGAAGCACTATACGGAGAAGGGAAAAAGCAAGAAAAAGCCATTCAAGCTCTTTATGATGTAGGTGTCCCGAAAGGTACAGAACACTATTGGGTGACTCAGGACCAGCATAAATGGTTTAACACATTAAACAGATACCGTGATGAACTTGACCCGCGTGCTAAAAAAACGATTGAATGGAAAGACTATACAAATTATGACCAGTTTGGTTTAAGGGATAGGTCAAATGATTATATATTTAAAAACTATGACTTCCTAAAGCGACCGGATGAAGTGAAGCAAAATGTTGAAGAAATTGAAAATACTGGTGACATTAATGCGCCAATGATTACTGTATTCGGAACATGGGATACGATTCTTTTCCCTTCTGTGCACGCAACACCGTATCAAAAGCTGATCGAAAAACATGAAAAAGGGCAAATGCACCGTATGTATACCATTAAAAAAGGGGCACACTTGGATTCACTAGTTAGAAGCGACTACGATCCTGATAATCAAAGGCAGCCACTGCTTCCATATGTTCATCAAAGCTTTGACCTTTTGATCGACTGGGTAGAAAAAGATATCAGTGCGCCAGAAGGTCGTGTGATAAACACTCCAAAAGATGGAACAAAGGTTATTGACATAAAAACAAGAGAAGAAACGCAACCGTATTAAGCGAGTATAAGGCATATGCTCTTACAGACCATTCAGTCTCACATTAAAAAGAAAAAGGCTGTTTATGTAGTCATTAAAGAAATAGAAGTCTTTTATCCAAAACAAAGGGGCTGTTGGGATGGCTCCTTTGTTTTATTTTGGTAAAACCTATAAGTAAAGAGAACACAGTTGGAACCATCGTGAAGTTTTGTTTATTAGTTTCCTGAAGTTATATCGTAAACATCTTGTCCACGTAGTGAATCCATTCTTTTGCTGCATGAGATTGGTAGCTGTTTTTACGCCAAATAATAGCTAAATTCCATGATATAGTGGGATTTGTCACAGACAAAGTGGATACTCCGGACAGTTCTATCTTTTGACAGAGGGTTTCCGGCAAAAACGTGATACCAAAATTCTTTTTTACCATTTCCACAAGAAAATCCCACTGGGTGCTTTCGTGCGTAATGTCAGGTTCAAATCCTGCTTGAATACAACCTTCTCGTACTCGGTCGTATAAAGAAAAGCCTTTTTGAAACATAAGGAAAGCTTCATCACGCAATTCGCTCATTTGAACATGTTTTCGTACAGCTAAGGGATGATCTGATGAAACAACGAGTAAAAGATTCTTATTAATAAGAGGTCGAACTTCAAATAACTCAGTGTCCACCGGCAGGATAGCTACTCCCACGTCAATATTACCTTCTAACAGAGACTTTTCCATAATTTTTGCCCCTTCTTCTATGATGTGCATGTTTGTCTCGGGGTATTGTTTTCGAAACCCAGCGATGACATCAGGGAATACATTCGAACCAATCACAGGCGGCAGCCCAAACTTAAAGCTGCCTTTCTTTCTTGATTTAATATCCTCGGCTGCTTTTTTCATATCCTCCATGCCTCGCATCAACTGCTGGGCATGAGAGAGCATCATTTTTCCTTCTTCTGTTATCTGTAAATGACGTGTCGAACGGTCAAATAAGCGAATGCCCAGTTCTTCTTCGAGGTGGAGAATGGATTTGCTGAGAGCTGGCTGAGAAATATGAAGTTTATTACTTGCTTTTGAGATACTTTTTTCTTTATTTACTTCAAGAAAGAAGTGTAATTGTTTGAAGTCCAAGTCAATTCATCCTATTCCTTTTAAGAATAAATATATAATTTTTATCTATTTTACTTATGAAAACGCTTTTAGTAAAGTGAATGTAAGAAGAGGTTTAAATTTTCAAACAGTTACATTAATCATAAAAGAGGTGCTCAAATGACGAAACTCGCAACGTCTTTTAAAGAAAGTGTTCGCAAAATTAAGGACGGTGACACGGTCATTGCAGGGGGATTTGGTCTTTCTGGAATTCCAGAAAACGCCATTATGGCGTTAGCGGAACAAGGAACAAAAGACCTTACGATTGTCAGCAATAATTGCGGTGTGGATGACTGGGGGTTAGGTCTGCTGCTTCAGAACCGCCAGATCAAGAAAATGATCGCTTCGTATGTAGGAGAAAACAAAACACTAGAATCCCAATATTTAAACGGGGAGCTGGAAGTAGAACTCGTTCCTCAGGGCACACTGGCTGAACGCATTCGAGCTGGAGGCGCTGGTATTCCTGGATTTTACACACCGACTGGTGTAGGAACACCGATTGCAGAAGGCAAAGAATATAAAGAATTTAATGGAAAGACATGTCTTTTAGAAGAGGCCATCGTTGGTGATGTGGCCCTGGTGAAAGCATGGAAAGGCGACACTTACGGGAACCTCATTTACCGTCGCACAGCTCGTAACTTTAACCCGCTCGTGGCAGCAGCTGGAAAATACACCATTGCAGAAGTAGAAGAGGTAGTTGAGGTTGGTGATTTAGATCCTAATTATATTCACACACCAAGCATATACGTACAGGATTTGTTAAAAGGGGAAACTTACGAGAAGCGAATTGAGAAGTTAACTGTTCGGGAAGCATAAATCTATTTATTAGGAGGGATTAAGGGTGGCTAATGCTCGTGAGAAAATTATTGATCGTGCTGCTCAAGAAATTGAAGACGGAATGAATGTAAATTTAGGTATCGGAATGCCTACGATGATTGCGGACAGAATCCCTTCATCTAAACACGTTTTTTTACATTCGGAAAACGGCTTGTTAGGGATTGGGCCTTATCCAGAAGCTGGTGAAGAGGACGCGGATTTGATTAATGCTGGAAAAGAAACAGTGACGGCGAAAAAGGGAGCGTCCTTTATTGATAATGCGGAGTCTTTTGCGATGATTCGCGGGGGACACGTTGACCTTGCCATTCTAGGAGGAATGGAAGTGTCAGAGCAAGGAGATCTTGCAAACTGGATGATTCCAGGAAAAATGGTCAAAGGTATGGGAGGGGCCATGGATATTGTCCAGGGGGCACGCAAATTGGTTATCATTATGACTCATGTCAATAAGCAAGGTGACTCTAAAGTTCGATCTGCTTGCGACCTGCCGTTAACGGGAAGCAAGGTGGTAGACCGTTTAATCACAGATATGGCTGTATTTGACTTTACAGATGAAGGCATGGTCTTAAAAGAAATATTGGATGGATCCGATGTTGAGAGTGTTCGTGAAAAAACGGAGGCCGATTTTACAGTAGATAAATCGCTCCTGCAAAAGGAGGGATCTAATTGACGAGTGAAAAAGTAGTTCTGGCAGGTGCAGTCCGTACGCCAATTGGCACATTTCAAGGGGCTTTCAAAGATGTATCTGCCGTGGATCTAGGGGCTGCGGCGATTGATGCATCTCTGAAGCGGGCAGGTGTAGAACCGGGCCAAGTTGATGAAGTGATTATGGGGAATGTTCTTCAAGCAGGGCTTGGACAAAACCCAGCGCGGAATGCTGCGATGCGTGCTGGTCTTTTGGAATCGACTCCTGCGATGACCCTTAATAAAGTGTGCGGTTCTGGATTAAAAGCTGTTCATTTAGCAGGCCAGGCCATTCAAGCAGGAGACGCAGAAGTCGTGGTAGCTGGGGGAATGGAGAACATGAGCCAAGCTCCTTATTTAGTCAAAGGAGCACGAACTGGATTTGGCATGGGAGATCAAAAGTTCATCGACAGCATGATCCATGATGGACTGATGTGTGCTCTAGAAGACTACCACATGGGAATAACAGCGGAAAATATTAATGATCAGTATAATATCTCAAGAGAACAGCAAGATGAATTCGCGGTCCGGAGTCATCAAAAGGCTGCGCAAGCCCAAAAAAACGGAGCATTTGCAGAAGAGATAGTTCCTGTTTCCGTCCCGCAGCGGAAAAAGGATCCAATCGAAGTATCTCAAGATGAAGGTGTTAGGCAAAATGCGTCTGTGGAGACGTTGGGCAAGTTAAAACCTGCTTTTAAAAAAGACGGAAGCGTGACAGCCGGCAATGCTTCTGGAATTAATGACGGAGCAGCGGCTGTCATCGTAATGAGCGAGCGCCGGGCAAAAGAACTGAACATTACCCCATTGGCAAGTATTCGCACGAATGCCAGTGCAGCCATTAAGCCAAGTATCATGGGAATTGGCCCTGTTTCGGCGACAGAGCGGGCATTAAAAAAAGCAGATATGGCAATGGAAGATATCGATCTGGTCGAGGCAAATGAAGCCTTCGCTGCTCAATCAATCGCTGTTGGGCGTGACCTGAACATTCCTGAAGACCGTTTGAATGTAAACGGTGGTGCTATTGCTTTAGGACATCCGATTGGAGCCAGCGGAACCCGTGTACTAGTCACATTGCTGCATGAAATGAAGCGCAGAGAGAGTACCACAGGACTTGCTACTCTTTGTATTGGCGGCGGCCAGGGCGTCGCAACGATTGTAGAGCGTGGATAAAGACAGCGGCGTATGATTATCAGTTCTGCGGTTAGATACACAGTCATGATAAAAGGAGATATAGGCTTTATAAAAAAGTATAGAATGAAAAAGAACAAGGATGGGTGCTTGTTCTTTTTTTACATTCTTATGACTTGAACAACTAGAATGAACACCACAGCGTATGATCCGCTGCATTTTACAATGATTTTTGTTTTTAGCTTCTACACGATCCAATGTTTCTAAGAGTTAGGTACATAATGCTCAGCGAGATGTTTGAGCGGACCATGCACATATTTTATCGAAAGTATCTGTAAGTTGTTGACGTTTCTTTTTTAGGATGATACACTAATGTTCGTGCTTTTGAAGAGAAGGGGTAACGATAATCTTTGACCTTTTCCATAAAGTTCAAACAACTCTTCATGAATGGATGAGAGAAGCGACAGAGTTGTGATATTATGGGCCGCAATGAAAAGTGAACACCTATTGCAAGGGAAACGAAGTCAGCTAAACGCGGCAGGTTGTAAGTCCATTTCCTTTGATTTCAGCAAGTTGATCCCTCTTGCCAGTACATATGGAGATTATAATGAAGGGTGAATGCACTGGATTGCAAATCCGGCATGCATAGGAACCCTCCCCATTGCTTGTCCTAAATACGTTATTGGGCTATAGCCAAGTGGTAAGGCAACGGATTTTGATTCCGTGATGCGCTGGTTCGAATCCAGCTAGCCCAGCCACATACGCGGAAGCAGTTCAGTGGTAGAACGCCGCCTTGCCAAGGTGGGGCTGGAAGTTTGAATCTCGTTTTTCGCTCCAGCATGGGTTCAGGAGTGACGTGAATATCTAAATGAAATTGCCGGGGTGGTGGAATTGGCAGACACACAGGACTTAAAATCCTGCGGTTGGTGTACAACCGTGCCGGTTCAAGTCCGGCCCTCGGCACCATTTT
>NZ_FNDK01000036.1 GCF_900099605.1 Alteribacillus persepolensis | reverse complement strand
ATGCAGTAGCTGCAAATGGTGATATTACATTCTCTGGAACTCCTGAAGAGGGTTCTACAATTACCATTGCAGATAACGAAATCACCTTCTTTGATAGTTCTGGTGACTATGACAATTCAACTGATGCAGCAACTGCTTATGGAGCCGATTTTGCTGTCGATGTGAATAGTCTTTCCAATACTGATGTTCCACAAGCTATAATAGATGAAATTGGTGGAGCTAGTGCAATAAGTGGTTATACATTAAATGACGCCGGTTCAGGCCAATTAGATGTTGATGCAGATTCTACTGGAGCATTTGGTGGTACTACCTTCTTGGATGCTAATGATGCTTCAGCTACAGCAGCATCTGGGGATATTACATTCGACGGCGTGGCAACAGAAGGTTCTTCTATCACTATTGGTGACGAAACAATTGGTTTTTACAATAGTTCTTTAGAAAACTACGCCAATGACTCGGAAGCAATAGCTGGATTAGAAACTGATTTTGCAATTGATGTAGCAAACATTGACAATGCTGATGGTATGAGAGACGCAGTCATTGGTTTAGAAGCTGGCTTGGCTGCTGATGTCTCACTCTCTTCTGGTGGTACTGGTCAAGTTAACATTGACGCAAATGCTACAGGCACTTCCGGAAATAGTATTAATCTTGAAGTGAGCGAGGATACGACAACAGGTTTTGAAGCTAACTTCCAAATTGGTGCCAATCAAGGGCAATCTATGACTATTAATGTTTCTGATATGAGAGCATCAGCTCTTGGAATTAGTGGCGAGACCGCGGGTGATACTGCTGATGGTGTTGGGGATAAAGCAGCCGGTGCGGTGTTTACTGAAATTCAAAATGTAACAGATGGAACAGATGATACTAGTACGGAATATGCTCTAGACGTTAGTAGTCATGAAAAAGCATCTGCAGCCGTAGAAACAATTAATCAAGCAATTGAAGAAGTTTCCTCACAACGTTCAGAGCTCGGTGCATACCAAAACCGCTTAGAGCACACTATTTCTAACTTAGACAATTCCTCTGAGAACCTATCTGCTGCGGAATCTCGTATCCGTGATGTAGATATGGCGGAAGAAATGATGGAAATGACTCGTTCCAACATCCTTTCCCAAGCTTCTCAGTCCATGTTGGCTCAAGCAAACCAACGCCCACAATCTGTACTACAGCTGCTTGGCTAATATTTTTACCACCATTCAAAGGCTCCGACATAACGTCGGGGTCTTTTATATGGTTTTATCAACATTAACTGGGTCTTCGTTGGTATTTTAGAACCCACTTTATACATATGAATTGTTGAAAAGAGAATACATTTAATTTACTTAATATTTTCAATAGTGTAAAATAAGTGGAGGCATGTAGAATCTCGCACTATCATTCATACTGGAGGGGATGGAATGAAGTTTGCTGTGGAAGATCCACGAAGGGTAGCTTTGCTTGTGATTGATATGGAAAATGATTTTGTGAAGCCGGGGGCGCCGATGCAGGTTCCTATGGCGTATGACATGGTGCCTCGTTTGAAGAAGCTGCTGGAGGCGTGCAGGGAAAAGGGAGCGACTGTGATTTATACGTCTCACGTCCACAGCAAGGATCGGGGAGATATGGGGTTAATGGCAGATTTCTGGGAGCCGATCGGGAATCAGACTGCTTTGGTAGATGGCACCGAGGGAATCGAGATTTTTGAAGAACTTGCCCCTAAAGAGGGAGAACTCCTCATTAAAAAACATCGTTACAGTGCTTTTTATAATACGGATTTGGAAACACAGCTGCGGAACCGGGGCATTGATACCTTGATTATTACAGGAACCGTGACGAATATGTGCTGTGAATCTACCGCAAGAGATGCGCAGTTTAGAGATTACCGTGTCATTTTTGTCTCTGATGCTACCGGTACGATGGACCACCCTGATCTTGGAGCGGGCGCTATGACCGCGGAAGACGTTCAACAATCCACCCTGACCAGTTTATCTTTCTGCATTGCAGAAATTGCTTCTGCCGATGAAGTGATGGATAAATTGAAGAACGCTGATGTTACCGTATCTTAATGTATTGGTATGAAAACATAGTGAAGGACAAAAACGCTGTAGGTGCTGCTGCCTGCGGCGTTTTCTTTTTGGACATTATGAAAAAGCAACACGGCGGTCATCCGATGAAAGGTGTTAGGCATGATGGGTCGGCTTCTCTTCGGCACTCTATGAAAATCAGCGGCGGACGTGCATTATTTTCTGCTTCTTTTGATAAGGTATAGTATTTGTGCTATCGCGCGTGGGAGGGGTAGAGATGCAAGTTTTTTATACGGTACGTCCGGGCGATACGCTGTTTCATATTGCGAGACGATGGGAGCTGCCGCTCGATTCGCTTGCGGCTGCCAATCGATTGACGCCTCCGTACACCATTTTTGTCGGCCAGCAGCTTTCTGTTCCGCCTGGTGTGGACGTATACCGGGTACAGCCTGGGGATTCGGTTTTTCGCATAGCGCAGCGGTATGGTGTGCCGCCGGCTGTCATTATAGAAGCAAATCAACTGCGGCCGCCTTATCTTCTTTCTATCGGTCAATTGTTACGAGTTCCTCCCGGCTTTCCATATTACATCGTGCAGCCTGGCGACACGTTGTATCACATCGCCAGCCGTTTTCACGTCGTAACAGATGGGCGCGTCAACCATGAGCTTATACGAATGGTAAATAACCTTGCTTCTGATCGTATTTATCCGGGGATGAGGCTGGCGGTTCCTTATGCCCCTCCAGGGGAGGATGGGCTGATCGCTTATACAGCGAATCGCGGAGGGGTCTTTGATATGTGGCTTTATGACCCGGGGACAGGGGCAAGCCGGCAGCTGACGGAGGGGTTGGGAGAGGTGTTTTCCGTCCCTTTCTGGTCGCCGGATGGAAGCAGGATTGCGTTTGCAGGGAGACATAATATTTTGTTTGTTGTCCGCTTAGCAGATGGAGCCGTGGCTCGGATTGATCAATTGGAAGAGGGGCTTGGTGTTTATTTGGACTGGTCGTCAGCCAGCCGTCAGCTCGTTTATGCGAAGCAGCATGACATCATCTTATACGATATTATCCGCCATCAAGCCGAGAGGATTTCTGTATCGGAAGCGACGGATGTTCAGTTTTTTCCAAATGGGGAGGAGTTGCTTTTTCAGGCTCCCGATGACGCGGGAGTGAGTCAGCTTTTTGTGATGCAGACGGATGGGAGTAACAGGCGGCAAATCACGGAAAACACTGGCGGGCGGTACAATACGGTTCGGCTTTCACCAGACGGGTCGCGTGTTTTGTATACAACGCCGGGTGTCAGCATTTCGATTATTTTTACGATCGATCTTGCGACTGGAGAAACGTTTGAAGTGCGAGGGGGGCCGCTTGCGAGAAACTATTTTCCAGCGTGGTCGCCGGACTCTGAGAACATTGCCTACAGTGCAAATGCCTTTGAACATGCTGGGTACTTTTCTCTCATCAGAACCACAACAAAGCAGGGAGAAAATGACCGAACAAGCGCCATTTCGGACTGTTTTGCCACGCCCGTGACGTGGTCGCCTGACAGCAGAAAAGCAGCTTATCTTTCTGGCTGTGATGAAGCGGGGACAGCTCGTGAAATGTGGGTGGTAAATACGGATTTTCCTGTTCCGGTTCAGTTAATGGACGGGGTGACGATTGCGTCTCTCGCATGGTCGCCGTCTGTGTTGTCGCTATCGACCTACACCAACTCTGTCTATCAAGTGGCGTTTCAATACCAAGCTCACTGGCAGCCTGTGACGGATGAAAGATATAAAGGGCCGGACGGCTTTTTTCAAATCGCAGCTATCGCCGCTGAAGATCCGCTGAACGCAGTCTGTCAAAACGAAGCATTCCACCCCTTACTCCCATATGGTTCCAACCCTCGTATCACTCACACAATCGTTCAACACCAAGACGCCTGCTTCATTTTTCCGTCGGCGGATCAGCCGCCCGAAATGGCAGACCAAGCGGCCCTCATTGTGCGCTACCCCGCACCGGTTCAGATCGAAGAAACGACGTATCCTTACTTTATTCTATGGGCGGACCAGGGGCACATCAATCAAATAGCGGAGACGCTCCGATTTCTTTAGCACCTATTGGGAAAAGTAGAGAAATAAGTGTTGTGAGAGTGTCCCAATCCTTTGTCACAGAGAAGTTTTTCATAGGTGGCGGGGAGTGTGCGTTGGAGCACGGTGACTCATGTATGGAATAGCTGCGCTCCAAAAACATTGAAACGATGACGAGCAAGCAGTGCAAGAACTGTCAGGGAATAAACATGTTGGGGGATAAGTTTATTATATGTATAAACTGTAGTGAGTAGCCGATATCATTAATAGGAGTTCATTTGAAGACAGTCAGTGATAAACAGACGAAAAGAGAAGGAGAACGAAGCAGATGCAGACAGATATTGGGGAATACATCGTCGGGGCATATTTAAAAAGCATGCAAGATTGTGATTTTGTTGACTATAACGTCCGCATTCCCGACGGCGGATTGAAAGGGTTAGCGGAATTGGATGTGATTGGGTTGAATCTCAAGACGAACACCGCTTATCTCTGTGAGGTGACCACTCATATCAGAGGGCTGCTGTATCGGAACAATCAATATACGGTAGAAAAGATTAAGCAGAAGCACCAAGCACAAAAAGACTACGCCGGTGCGCTGTTACAGACATTTTCGAACAAAGTGTATATGTTGTGGTCTCCCTATGTGCCGGTTGGTTATATCACAGAGCATCTGCAGCAGGTCGATACGCTTGAGCTGGTCATCAATGAAGACTACACCGCTTGTGTGGAAGAAATGAAACGCGTTGCTGCTGCGAATACGAACGACTTAGGCAATCCATTTCTTCGGACGCTGCAAATCTTAGAACATTTGCGCTAGCGGCGAACTGTATATATCGAGACAGGCAGAAGCATCGCATAAGCTTCTGCTTTTTTTAGATACAAGTTCCCTATTCGAAAACGTGTCGGATAGAACATGAAAATCTTCGTGCCGCTGTTCATACATATATACAAGTTCCACCATGATATCAGGTGGAAAGGGCGGTGATGGAAAGAAGTTTTTCATGGCTGTAGAGGCAGTACACCTGATTGGGAGGGTGAACATGTTTGCAGGATTCAATCTTACATGGGACAGCACACCGATGAAAGAGAATCTGGAACTGGGTACGGCGATATTCCAGCAAATGCAAGGTCAGGTAAAGAGCGAACTAGCAGCATTTATACAAGAGGACCATAGTTTAGACGGGACAAAAATGAGGGAGAGCTGGTTTCCGTTCATACAGGCGGATGTATTTTTGTCCCATTCTCATGCAGATAAAGAAAAAGCCCTTGCACTCGCAGGGTGGCTTAAACAAACGTTTGATTTGAATGTGTTCATCGATTCTTGTGTGTGGGGATTTGCTGATAATTTATTAAAAACCATTGATGATCACTATTGTAAAAACAAAGATGGTTTTTATCGTTATCAGTTACGAAATCAATCGACAAGCCATGTTCATATGATGCTTGCCACTGCACTGGCTATGATGATCGATAAGACGGAATGTTTGTTTCTGTTAAATACGCCGAACGCAATAGAAACGAAACATGTGATAAATCAGACGAAATCGCCGTGGATTTACTTGGAAACAGCGCTGACGAAATTCATGCGAAAACAGCCGCCCGCCCGAGAGAAAGTGGCAGTTAAAAAGAGTGCGCAAGACGAAGCGTCGGAACTAACGATAAACTACAAGGTAGATATAGAGCACTTGCCGAAAATATCCGAAAAAGATATGAGGGAATGGAAGGCCGTATATGAAAAGATGAAAAAGCAAGAAATCAGTAATATCCATCCCCTGGATTTGTTTTATCATCATCATGGTTTCATTGACCGTGTAGAGATGATACACAAATTAACTGATTAATAACGGGGGTGTGCGATGGAAAGAAAAATGAAGCACCTTGAAATGATACAAAGCGTCATATCGCGGATGGCATCCAACTCCTTTATGTTAAAAAGGTGGACGACGACGTTAGTAACCGGTTTGTTCGCGTTAGCGAATGTTGCGAAAATGGATGCGCCGTTTATGCTGCTGGCATTTATTCCAACTATGATGTTTTGGTTTTTAGATGCTTATTTTATTCAGCAGGAGCGGCTGTTTAGAAAGCTGTATCAATATACGGCCCTTTTAAAAGAGGAAGAAATAGACTTTTTCATGGATGTGAAACCATTTCAATCAAAAAAATCGAAGTGGCTGCATGCGATCTTTTCGAAAACGGTATGTTTGTTTTACATTCCTATTCTAATGGTCATTGTCGTTTTGTGGGGAATAGAAATATATGCAAAATGATTGTGATGATAGGGATTGGTTTACGTTTTTCATTTTCTTATTGTTTTTGAAAATAAGCTGTTACGGCTGATCATGACACCGAAAAAGGGCAGGAGCATCATATGAGCTTCTGCCTTTTTTATTTTCTCGCCGAGCCTTTGAAGTATGTAGGTCTCTTGCTGCTACTCTTTTGGTTTCGTGTGATTTTTCCAGTTTACAAAGTTGACGTAATCTTGAAAGTGTTCTTTGCTGATGCCTGCCTTTACCGCTTCTTGTATGATTTCCACCCATTCTTCATCCAAAGAAAGTTCATTACTGGCGGAATGAGTGGTGCCTAGTAAATCGTCTAATGATACATCCATGGCGGAAGCAATTTTTTTTAATACATCAATGGATGGATTCTGTTTCAGGTCCCGTTCGATATAGCTTAAATAGGATTTTGATATGTTCGCCCGCATGGCTAGTTCGCTTAAGGACAGCCTTTTTTGGCGTCGATAGGATTTGATATTTGCTCCAATCATATCCCCCCTCCCTCCCTTTTTATTCCGTTTTGTTCATTATATAAAACAAAAGAAAATCTGAAAAAAACGAAAACATGAGAAAACCGCAGTAAAAACGATATATAGAACAATTTTTGTGCGTTATATTGAATAAAAGGACAATTTTGCTGGTTTTCAAGCATGAGCATTCGTTATATACTGCAAATGTATTCTATAAAACGAACAAAACGACAGGAGGTGAAAGGGTGGTCAAACGTATCACACGCTTTGCCTTTAATGGAATCATCACCATCCTTTTTGTTCTCTTTTTAGCAGCGATGTTCCTGCTTATTCAAGGGAGGTTGAATCCAGATCAAATACCATCTGTTTTTGGCTATCATCCGTTAACTGTTTTATCGAACAGTATGCAGCCAGAGTTTTCGGCAGGGGACATGGTTCTGGCAAAAAACGTGAATCCAGCGGAAGTAGAAGTTGGAGATGTTATCACATATAACGACCCGGAAGGAAACATTGTGACGCACAGAGTGATAGAGATAACAACAGAGAATGACGCTCCTGTTTTTCACACGCAAGGGGATAACAACAACACTGCCGATGATTATACGGTCTCTGGCAGTGAGCTGATAGGAGAGGTCAACACAACTCTTCCTTATGGAGGGTATGTTGTTCAGTTTTTAAGCGGACCAGTTGGAGTGCTGTTGTTTATCATCCTTCCGGTCTGTGCCCTAATCGGCATCACCGTCTATGAAAGGCTCGGTAAAGACAACGAAGCCGAATCAGAAGAAGAGAAGAAATCCCGGCAAACCGTCTAAGGGAGGAATACATCAACTTTGTAAAGGAGGTGAAACCGAACATAGGCAGCATTCTCCCTGGACTTATCTTTTTATTCTATTAAACCATTTAAGGAGGAATTATCACTATGAAAAAGACAAAAAAGGCATTGATTGCAACGACATTAGCAGGGGCAGTAGCCGTTGGAGCAGGGTTTGGAACGTTTTCTTGGTTTACCGATAGTCAATCTACCGATGGGGAAATCACAGCAGGTACTCTTACATTGAATGATCTTTCTGAGTATACCGTATTTAGCGAAGGAAATATGCAGCCCATTGATCCAGAAATTACTCCAGACTTAATTACAGAAGGGGAAAACATCACTGTTGAAAATACAGGCTCCCTCGAAATGGTTCCTCGTTTACAGCTTGATGTTGAGATTAAAGATGATAAAGGTAATGACGCCAGCGAAACGTTAAGCGATGAGTATATGATCAAGATGACTTTTGATAGAAATGACATGAATTGGTCAGAAGAAATTTCGGCAGATAAAGTTATTGATAACAGAGGATTTGTTGATCCTGATTGGTTCCCTTCTGATGCAGGATTTAAGTATCCTTTAGGCCCAGATGAATCCTTTGATGTACAGTTTGATGTGTATTTGAATAAAGACGCTGGTAATGAGTATCAAGGTTCATCCCTTACAGGAACACTTAATGTAGAAGGCGGACAAAGTGTTGATGGTGCTGAATTTGAGGATGGAACTGAAACAGATGGTTCTGAAGGCTAATACTCTTTTGATAATGGTGGCAGGAACAAAGTAGCTGATTTCCAGCTGCTTTGTTTCATATAAAGGGAGTTTATGAAGAATGGAGGTGTAAGCGAGTTGAGGCGTTTATTGTATGTATACGTAACGAGTCTTTTTATGATCGCCTACGTGGTCAACGGTTTTGGGGCTTTATCTTACTTTACTGCTGAAACAAAAAGCGCACCCAGTACGGTGAAAGCATTTATACCATCGGATGGAATTGATATTGATGAAAGAATAGATGGATGTGCAGTAACGTTAACGTTTACTAATAAAACACATGTCGACGTAGATGATCTCCATGTTGCTGCGGGGCAGAAAGCTCACGGCAAAAATAATTATGTCGTCAACCCGGAAGAGATAGAAGAATTATCTTTGTCTCCTCATAGTTCAGCATCGGAAACGTTTTTCCTCGATCATCGGGAAGGAGTCCATTGTAACATTCAGTGGGTATATTTTAATGTTTCCGCATTTAATGGTGCATTTGAAGAGAACTTCCGTGTGAAAGTCCACAATCCGCCGCCAAAAGAAGAGGAGGAAGAGGAAGAAGAGACGGAAATTGACCCAGAAGAAGGTGACGAAGAAGCTCCGGAAGAAGAGGATGGAAACGAAGAAGCTCCAGAAAGCGGAAATGAAGACGATGAAGGAGTTGAAGAAGAACAAGGAGACGGCAGCGAAGAAGACGAGGAAGGCACGGAAAGTGAAGAAAACAACCAAGAAGATGGAACAGAAGATGAAGACGGCCAGGAAAACAGACCAGGTCATGGAGATCATCCAGGGAATGGTAATAACCCAGGACAGGGACCGGGCAGCGATAATGGCCAGGATCATGAAAATGGGTCCGGTAATGAAGAAGGACCGGGGAATGGCAATAATCCAGGGCAAGGGCCAGACAGCAATAATGGTCAAGGCAATGGCAATGAATCCGATCATGAAAACAGTCCTGGAAATGGAAACAATCCAGGGAACGGTCCGGGCAGCAATAATGGAAATGGCTCGGGGAATGGTCATGGAAACGAACCTGGAAACGAAGAAGATTCAGATAACGGCCAAGGAAACGATGAAAACGGTGATACTGACGAAGAAGTAAGAGAAGAAAACAATCAATCCGAGGAAGAGAACGATGATGCTGGTGAAGAACCAGAAGATAACATAGAGGAAACGGAAGAAACGAATGAAGACACTTCGACAGAAGAGAATGACAGTGGAGGCGCGGGTGGCTCTGGATCAGATGCAGACAATAGTGCGGATCAAAACGAGGAATCCCAACCCCCTGCAGAGGAAGAAGGAAGTAATGAAGAAACAGCTGCTCCAAAAGAAGAACAGCCTGGTGATTCCGCAGAGGATGGCGGAGAACAGACGGATGAAACAGGAGAGGAAAGCAACAATCCGGAAACACCGCCAGCTGCAGAAGAGACTGAGGAAACATCCGGTGACACCGAAGAAACAGTAGAAGAAGATGCTGCTGGCGACACGCCATCAGTAGAAGAGCCGGCCGAAGAAGAGAACAGCTCCGAAGATGCAGCCGAAGAAGATGCTGATTCACCGAACGAAACAGAAGAAGGAAGCGAAGAACCTGAAGGGACAGAAGAAGAAACGACGGAAGAGACAGGTGAAGGAGATGAAAATGTAACAGAGGACGAAACTGATTCAACAG
This sequence comes from Alteribacillus persepolensis, assembly GCF_900099605.1. Lineage (GTDB taxonomy): Bacteria > Bacillota > Bacilli > Bacillales > Marinococcaceae > Alteribacillus > Alteribacillus persepolensis. The sequence continues at coordinate 10,483 of NZ_FNDK01000036.1, read as the reverse complement.
AGTCCGGGGAAAACGGTGAAGAAGCAGGAGCACCAGAATCTGAGGAAGGCACCGAATCGGAAAAAGAGAGTGAGAATGCAGCAGAAGAAGGAGCCGATTCGAAAGATGGTACAGAGTCAGAAAAGGACACAGCTGATGAATCAGAAGCAAGCGAGGATGACGAGAACACAAGCGAAGATGAAGAGCAGCGTGAAGATGACAGTGATGAGTCTGCCAGTGAAGATGCAGACGAGCAACAAGAGGATCCTGCTCATGAAGACCAGCAGCAGTCGGACGGCACAAATGATAGCGGGGATGGCAAAGAAGAGGATGAAACCGATACTTCCGGCTCTTCTTCTGAAGACGAGGGTACTGACTCAGACTCAGATTCATCTGCTGCAGAAGACAATAATGAGCCGTCTGCGGACGATAACAGTGACAGCGATGAAAATGCCGGAAGAGATGAAACAGTAGCAGACGACGATGAAAGCAGCGCAGGCAAAGACAGCTCTTCCGATCATCCAGATTCCGGTTCGCCGGAAGATTCAAGCGACAGCACAGATGAATCTCGTGATAAAGATGGAGCAACAAATGATACGGATTCAGATGCTGCTTCACAAGGAGATCGTCCAGACACTAGTCCATCTTCTGAAAGAGACGGCTCCTCAGCTAAAATAGATAACAACAAGGGGTCCGGTGACAAGGGTACAGAAACAGACAAGTCAAATACCGATGATTCTGAGAAAGATAGTGGTTCTTCCAAGGAATCCGGTAAGGATGATGGTTCTCGTGACACGTCAAAAGGGGATGACAAATCCACTTCCAGTGATGACGAGACATCGTCTTCTAGTGATGAGTCTTCATCTCGTGACAAGAAATCTTCCAATCGTGCGAGCGATGATGATTCTTCTGGTGAATCCAGCACAAAAGCCAGCAAAAAGAAAACATCGTCTGATCATGAATCGGGCGGAGGTGCAAGTGCTGCCCCTGCCCGAAACAGCAAAGACGAGGAAGAATAAACCTTCTTAAGGGTATGCCCTCCTCTGTCTTTGCCCTTTTTCCTTTTATTATATCTTTAGAAAAGAGGAGTGAACTATGGATGCAGCGGCCATTCGCAGGACGGGAATCATGGTGCTTTGTTTTTGCTTTTTGCTTTTTTTTACCGTCCCATCCCCAGCGTTTGCGAATACGTTAATTGACGTCGATGACGATGATTTTATGAATATTTCTCATTTTGCACCGAGTATGACGCAGGAAACCGGTCTTTACGTGGAAAATGTCAGTGATGGAGCGGTGACGTATGATATAACGCTTCAGCAAAAAGGCGGGTCGGATGCATTTTTTGAACAGTTGCAAGTTGATGTGATGTCGGATGGAGAAAAGAAATACAGCGGCAGTTTTGCCGATGTGAAAAATATTGATATGGGCACGTTAGATAAAGCAGAACGAATTCCGGTTACATTTGATATTCATTTTCCAGAAGAAAGCGGTAATGAATATCAAGGGCTTTCCGTCACTATCTCGGTCAAAGTTGATGCAAAACAAAAGTATGACCGGCCTGATGACAATGATGAAGATGAGGACAGTGATGATGATGGAGATACGGGTAATCCTCCGGGAGGCGGGTCACCGAATCCAGATCCAGACAATCCATCAGATCCAGACAATCCATCAGATCCAGACAATCCCGGGCAGCCTGGAAATCCAAATAATCCTTCCAAACCGCCCGGAGAGCCTAATGAGCCTGACATTCCTGGAGAGCCAGATGCGCCAGAAGATCCAGGAAATCCTGAGGATCCGGCTGACCCTTCTGACCCGAAGCAGCCGGGAGATGACCCGCAAGTTCCAGAGGATCCGCAGCCAGACGATCCTGGTGCCGATGATCCAGCTGAACCGCAAGATCCAGGGGAGGATACGTCCATTATTCCTGTTGGAAACGACCAGCCTGGTCCCGGCGGAGAACTGCCGCAAACAGGGGAAACAGGGAATACGCTTTTTTATCTGATTGGCTTGTTAGTTATGGCTGCTGGAGCATACCGGTATTATGTCGTATCCCTGCCGGTTCATGAGCGGTGGTTTGGATGAAAAAGCTGTTAGCTGCTGGGTTGTTTTTTGCCGGTGCTTGTATCTTTGTGTATCCGGAGGCTTCCGAGTTTGCTGCGGACAGACAGCAAGACAGACTTGTGAAACAGTGGGAAGCGCAAGATGCGGCAGAAGCGGAGGAAGTGAGCACGGAAACAGAGGAAAGTTATGCACAGCTGGATCGTGTGTTTGCTGTTGGTGGCAGCGAGAGCGTATCGGAGGATGTTACTAGTGAAAATCAAGACGTGCAGACAGAAGGCGTGATCCGTATCCCTGCTATTGATGTGGAACTTCCTATCTTGCCAGGTGCCACGGAAGAACATTTAGATATCGGTGCGGGTCTGATTGAAGGGACCGCAGCGCTAGGCAAAGCCGGTAACAGCGCCATTGCTGCTCACCGCAGCTACACATACGGACGGATGTTTAACCGGCTCGATGAACTGGCGGCTGGCGATGAGGTGGAGATTGAGACACGTGAAGGCACATTTGTCTATCACGTGTTTGATACGGTGGTGGTACCACCTTTTGACACATCTGTTTTGGACCAGTCCACAGGGGATGAATCGCTGGTCACACTCGTGACATGCACCCCCATGAAAAATCCGACACACCGCCTGATTGTGCAAGCAAAAGCCATATCGAATTAACGAAAGAACCTGTTTTCGGACATGAACAACAGGTTCTTTCTGCTGATATTTTTGGCAATTTCATGAAGGATGTTTTCACATACCCCAACGTATGATGGATATGATAGAATGCTAGTGTGGAATAATTAGGAATGGGGTCCTTTCTTTACCAATACATAGCATAGATGGGGGATGTGAGATGAAAAAAACATGGAGTTTGGCTGCGGCACTTGTGTTTGCCAGCTTTACACCGGCTGTGATGGCGAGTGAGAGCGAGCAGGGTGTAGAAACTGGCACTAATGAAGCAGAAGAAGATGTGATTACGTCTTTGACACTAGAAGAAGCACTTGATTATGCCAAAGAAGATAATACATCGTTGCTCTTGATGGATTATCAGCTGCAGAACATCAAAAGTCAGTTAAATGCCACAGAAGCAGATACACGTGATGCGGAAAATGACATCGAGGATATGGAAGACCGGATGGATGACTTGCGTGACATTCAGCGCGAAACAGGAGAACGGACGTTTCAGCAACGTTATGAAATCCAAAATGGCCTCGAAGAACTAGAAGATATGTATGATGATTTAATTGATTCGATCGAACAGCTGGAAACGAATATCGTAACGATGGAGTACGACCAGCAAGAAGCGGAAGCAGCACTGGAACTGGCAACAGCGTCTACGTTCACCCAAATCGTGATGAATGAAGCGCAGCTTGCTATGCAAGAAGAACAATATGAACGCGAGCGGGTGAATGTCGAAAACGCACGGCTTCGCTATGATATCGGTGTGGCTCCGCGTCAAGATTTGGATGAAGCCCAGCGTGAGTGGAGACGTGTTCAATCTGATGTATCGGAAACAAAGCGCCAGCTCGAACATGACAAGTCGTTGTTTACGCTTGACCTTGGTATTTCCTATCACGATGATTTGGAGTTTAAAGCACCGGAAATCGAAAGTGTTGTGCCGATCGAACAAGAGGAAGATACTGATACATTAATGGAGAATACGTATATGATGAAAAAAGCAAAAGAAGATTTAGCTCTTGCTGAATATGAACAAGAACAAGTATATGAAGACGATGATGCCGATTCCTATGACCGCGAACAAGCGGATCTGGCAGTGGACATCGAAAAACAAAACATTGCTCAAGTTCGTCAAGATGTCACTGAATCGATTGACTCTTTGTTTGCGGATGCTACCCAGGCATATCAATCCTTGCTCGAAGCGCAGGATGAGTGGGATTATGCCAACACCGACCATGAAAAACGGAAGGTGCAGCTCGATGCTGGATTAATGGCGCAAGCAGATTTTGACAGCGCGAAACTGCAGCTGCAGCAAGCCGAGCTTTCTTATAAGATGGCACAGTATGAGTACTTTTTAGTCCAGCAGCAAATCGAAGCCTTGCGTGCTGGCGTTGTTCCATCGTCCTAACGTACTGGAGATTTTTTCGTCCTGTGGAGATTAGATGCCACAGGACGTTTCTCTGTTTCTAGGAAAAAAGTACTTGACTCTGCCCGTTTTTTTGACTACATTCTAAATAGTTAATATGTTAAACAATTTTATATATTAAACTATTAAAATGGTAAACAGATGGGTGGTGATAGTGTGAATAAAGAAGCGCTGCTTCGTGCAGTTGATGATGCGCTTTTTGATGTGACATTGAAGATAAATGAAGAGTTTGGTGCGCATTACATACAGCTTTCGGAAAAGTACCGGATGGTGTTGTTTTTGTTGTCCAAGCATTCATCGGTATATGTTAAAGATATTGTCCGTCATTTGCACGCCTCTCCGAGTGCGGTGAGTCAGCTGTTATCAAAAATGGAGGCCGAACAGTATATCATTCGGACGCTTGATCCGAACCAACGGCGTCAAACGTTCGTGCGTTTAGGCAAAAGAGGGACGGACGTTGTGAAACAAATGAAGGAAACAAGAAATCGGATTGCTTCTGGCTATTTGATGAAACTTCCCTATGACGATATTGAGACGCTGTATCGTATCACAGAGAAGCTGCGCGTCATGGTGAGTGATGATAATGACCAGGAAATAAGTGATAGTCAGCGGCAGGAAAATTGTATTACATAAAAAGGTTGTGTGACATAGAAAGAACGCATGAGGGAAGGAGACATACCGTGAAAAAAGATACGTTACGAGTCATCGGAGTACTCGCGTGTTGTATAACGTTCGTGTTTCTGGCCGCGTGCCAGTCAACAGATGTCGGCACAGACACAGAAGAAGTTGTACCGGTGGAAACATCGCTTGTAAACGCTGGATCTTTAACGGGAAACCAGTCTATCAGCGCGACAACAGAAGCACTATCGGAGGTTGCGCTGACACCAAGCATCAATGCAGAAATTATGGAAGTTCGTGTTGATAAAGGAGACACCGTGGAGGAAGGCCAAGTGCTAGCGGTACTAGATGATACTGATTTGCAGCATGCGCTTGAACAAGAGCGGGCTGCATATGAACGGGCTAAAAGCACCATTACGATGGCAGAAGCAGGAGAACGCGGCGCGCAAGCGAATGCTGAACAGTCGCGTGTCGCATTAGAAAATGCTGATCATGCTATCAATCAAGCCAGAGAGCAGTATGAACAAGCGCAGACAAACCTCAAGCAGGCAAAAGAAAATCAAGGAAACAGTATGGAACAAGCAGAACGCTCGGTGGCATCAGCTGAGCGCTCGCTCGAAACAGCTAAGAGAGGTCTAGAAACAGCTGAGCGGGAGCGCGATCGCAGCCAGCAATTGTTTGACAATGGATTAATATCGAAACAAGAATTAGAACAAGCCGAAGAAGCAGTAGAAGATGCCAAAGATAATGTGCAGAGTGCAGAAGACAGCCTTTCGGATGCGGAGGATAACTTAGAAGAAATTCAGCAAGAGTATGATATTGAACTGTTGGAGTCGGATGTGGAACAAGCCCGTCTGCAATGGGAAGAGGCAAAAGATGCGAAAAAAGAACTGCAGACATCCATCGATTCAGCAGAAGCAGCAGTGGATGAAGCAGGCGGCAGCATAGACGATGCGAATGCTGCGTTGGAACAAGCACGCATAGCGGTGGAACAAGCCGAAGAAAATCTTGCTGACGCGGTTGTACGTGCTCCCACGTCGGGGAAAGTGTTAGACATGAACGGTGAACCTGGTGAAATGTATGGAGGCCAGGAACCGATTTTAACACTTGGAGAGCTGAACGCGCTTCATGCTGTGGCAAATGTGACTCCTAATCAGCTGACACTGTTTGAAGAAGGGAATGAAGTTTCGGTTCGGTTCCCATCGGTTGAAACAGAAACGACTGGAACAGTCACTCACGTGGCTTCGACTGCAGATGAAAACGGTATGTTCCCGGTTGAAGTGCAGGTAAGTAATGCTGATCAGTCCTTGCGTGCTGGTATACATGCTGAATTGTTAATAGAAGAAACATATGTAAAAGACAGTTTATTAGTGCCGACAGAAGCAGTCATTACGATGGAAGGCGAGCCGTCTGTCTTTGTGGCAGAGGATAACACAGCTGAGCTTGTATCTGTAGAAGTCATCCGTGAAGAATCAGATTATACAGCCGTTCGCGCAGATGATTTGGCTGATGGAAGTACGATTGTTGTACGTGGACAGTACTTTTTAACAGACGGTGCGGCAGTCGAAGATGTAACAGAAATAGAGGATGACAGCGAAGAAGCAGAAGAGGCAGCAGAGCCAGATGCCGGGGGTGAGGATGCGTGAAACTTTCACGATGGTCGGTCAAGCGCCCGGTAGGGGTAATCATGATTGTTGCCATGGTCATCGTGCTATCCATTACGGCACTTCGGAATTTGGCGATTGATCTGTATCCAGATATGGAATTACCCCTGGCTGTTGTTGCAACCGACTACAGCGGGGCTGCACCAGAAGATATTGAAGAAACGGTAACAGAGCCGATAGAAGACTCGGTGGCAACCATTGATAATGTCGATAATGTGCAGTCTCAATCTAGTTCAGGCTCATCGATTGTCATGATTCAATTTGATTTTGGAACAGACTTGGATCAAGCGATGCTGAATATCCGGGAATCGGTAGATGGCATCGCTTCTACATTGCCTGATCAAGCCAATGATCCGTCGGTTATGCGGTTTGACCCGAACCAGCAGCCGATTCTGTGGGTTGGGATGCCAGAAACGATGACCGCTGAAGAAGCGGAACGGTTAGCAGAAGATCGGATTCAGCCGAAGTTAGAACAAGGCAGCGGTGTCGCATCTGTTACGATTGATGGCATCAAACCTCGCGTTGTCGAAGTGCAGCTGAAAACAGAAGAGTTAAATCGATATGGAATCACGGCGAACGAAGTGACGAATGCACTTCAATCTGAAAATATGTCCGCTTCTGCAGGGGACGTGGAAAGCGGCGGACAAGATGTACAGATTCGTGTTGAAGGCGAGTTTGACAACATCCGTGACATTGAAAATACATTGATTTCGTTAGGGGAAGAGGGCAACATAAAAGTAAGTGACGTGGCGGAAGTAGTCGACACGGTGGAAGAAGACTCCACGGATTCCTTCGTCAATGGACAATCAGCCTACATGTTCTCCATTATGAAACAATCGGACGCGAATACGGTGGAAGTATCGCAATCAGTGCGCGATTTAGTCGTGGAATTAAATGAAGAAACGGGTGAAACAGCCGAGCTTAGTATCGTATTTGATTCCGCTGAATTTATCGAAGCGTCTATCGACAGTGTCACCCAGAACTTGTTGTTTGGGGCTTTGTTTGCAGTGCTTGTGCTGATGCTGTTTTTACGCAGTGTTCGAGCAACACTTGTTATTGGTATTTCGATTCCGATTGCCGTTGTATCGACGTTTGCCTTGATGTACTTTACCGGGGAAACGTTAAATATTCTTACGATGGGCGGACTGGCTCTAGGTGTAGGGATGATGGTAGACAGCTCGATTGTTATGTTAGAGAGCATTTATAAACACCTGGAAGCTGGTAAAACGAAGCGGGCAGCTGCTATTGAAGGATCAAAAGAAATTGCCGGTGCTATCGTTGCTTCAACGATGACTACCTTGGTTGTGTTTTTGCCGTTGGTGTTTGTAGAAGGGATTGCTTCGGAGTTATTTGCACCGCTCGCACTGACGGTCAGTTTTGCATTAATTGCATCACTCATTGCAGCATTGACAATCGTACCGATGCTGTCGTCCCAAATTATTAAAGAAAGTGCTGCTGAGTCGCGAGAAGATAGTCGTTTTACACAGCTTGGCTACCGGGTAAATAGTACCTACAAGCGTTTGTTAAAATGGTCGCTTGGCCACAGGAAAACGGTGCTGTTTGTAACGAGCGGTTTAACGATTGCGTCTCTTGCACTCGTACCAATGATTGGGGCGGTTCTCCTGCCGGATTCTGATGAAGGGGAAATCATGATTAACGTGGAGACCCCGACAGCATCGACAATCGAAGAAACACAGCGCTCGGTCAATCAAGTATGGGCTCTGCTGGAACCATATGATGAAGCGATTGCTACGACGTATTCAACGGTAGGCGGCGATACTACCGGTATGAGCGGTGGAAACAACATAGCATCAGTGAACGTATCACTTGTCGATCCAGCGGAACGATCGATTACGACGAGTGAATTAATTAGCGAGTTATCCGAACAAGTCAAGCGCGTATCTGGTGCTGAAATTTCGGTAGCTAGTGTCACATCTGGAGCAATGGGGCAAACGTCACCGGTTTCAGTAAGTATTAGCGGTGAGGATATTGATGTTCTCGAAACGCTGGCTGAAGAAATTGCTTTTTCTATCGAGCAAGTACCAGGCACAACCAACGTGGAAACAACAGCTGGTGAGGGCAGGCCGCAAATTGAAGTAAATGTCGACCGAGAGCAAGCAGCGCAATACGGCTTAAGTTATCAAGACGTGATGAGTCAAGTAATGACTGGGTTTAACGGGGAAGTTGCGACGCAATTTCGAGAAGACGGTCAAGAGATTGATGTCGAAGTGATTTTGCCAGAAGCCTCTAGAGAACAGCTGCAAGACATTCGCAACTTACGGGTGAGCGCACCAAATGGCAGCAGTATACCGTTATCATCTGTCGCCGAATTACGTGAGACGACCGGGCCGACACAAATCAACCGCCAAGATCAGCAGCGCCAAGTCGATATTACGAGTGATGTTTTAGGACGTACCCTATCAGAAGTTTCTAGCGACATCGAAGCGGAGATTAATCAAATGAATTTGCCGGACGGCTATTCGGTGAGTTTCGGCGGCGAATCAGAAGACATGCAGGAAGCGTTTTTTGATTTGACGTTAGCGTTAGTTGCTTCCATTTTCCTCGTGTATGGGGTTATGGCGATTCAATTTGAGTCATTTGTACAGCCATTTATCATCATGTTCTCGATGCCGGCTACGTTAATTGGCGTGTTGTTTGGTCTATTTATTACGCAAACGCCGTTAAGTATTACCGCCTTTATTGGGGTGATTATGCTCGTTGGAGTTGTCGTCAACAACGCGATTGTCATGGTGGACTATATTAACCAGCGCAGAGACAGCGGACTTGCTCGTGATGACGCTATCTTAGAAGCAGGTCCAGCCAGGTTACGGCCGATTTTAATGACGGTGCTCACCACTGTACTTGCGATGATTCCGGTTGCTCTTGGTATCGGTGAAGGTGCAGAAGCACAAGCGCCAATGGGGATAGTCGTGATATTTGGTTTACTGTTTTCAACCTTGTTTACACTTGTGTTAATTCCGGTTGTTTATGCGGTGACCGATAACATGATTCAATCTTGGAAAAGACGGCTGTCGCGCATTAAAGAAAGACGGCAGACAGCAGCGGACAAAGACATGTCATAGGTACAAAGGAGCCTGTACGACGTCCTTATTTTTGGATAAAATAGGTGTATATTGGGAAAAAAGGGAGAGAATTGCGATGCAAAAACGTTTTTTACTGACAGCAGCCGCAGCTGCCATTCTTACAGCAGCGGGGTGTTCATCTGATAATGACGCTGAGACCAACGAAGAAGCAGCCAACGAAGAGGTAGAACAAGCGGAAGAAGAAACAGGACCTTCTGCACAGCTGGACAGCGATGAGGCGTTACAAGAGAGTCTCGCAGCAGAGGCTGAAGTAGAAGATGCCATGGTGCAAGTAGTAGACAGTGACGGGGAACAGTCATTGAATATTGATATCCAGCTGGCTGAAGGGGAAGAATGGAATGAAGAATGGCTATCAAAATACGAAGAAATCATTCGGGAAAATTATGAAGAGCAGCCAGTAGACTTAATCGTTGCTCAAGGATCCGAACTGGTGACGCAGGAAACATTAGAGTAATAGCAGCAAGGGTGCCCAACTCGTTTTACTTACGGGTTGGGCACTTTTTTTAACAGAAAGTATAAAAGTTTGGCATTTTCATTGTCCAGCGCGAGCGCTTGCCCGCCCAGGCGCACACGACGTGGGTCGGTTCAGTGTGCCGCAGAACGTACCTCCACAGGAAGCGGTGACTTCAACTGCCCGCCAGAACGTACCTCCACAGGAAGTGGTGACTTCAACGCCCGCCACAGGACGTGCTTCCACAGGAAGTGGTGACTTCAACGCCCGCCACAGGACGTGCTTCCACAGGAAGTGGTGACTTCTACGTTGCACACAGGACGTGTGCGTTCTTAGTAGAAGCATCTTTACAAAAGCATCTTTACAAAAGTACCTTACAGAAGTTCCTAAAGAAGTTCCGTCACCGTAGCCGAACCTCCTTCTTTAAGGCGCTTGCGCTTTCTTGGTTACAAGATTCGTTTTTTCATGTCCTGTTCACGCAGTTTACGTAATGCATGTTTCCGCCATGA
>NZ_FNDK01000028.1 GCF_900099605.1 Alteribacillus persepolensis | reverse complement strand
GGCAGCAAGCTGCCTGTGGGGTCTTCAGCTCAAGCTTATCCCGCAGGAGTCGCCGCCTTACGCTACAATCGAAATAATGTTCGCTTTTGATAATCATAAAAGCACTTATGAAATTGATTCATTTAGCCGACATGAGAAATAATTAATTTTTATATTGATAGAAAAGGACGATATGCTGGTGCGAATCAACTAGTGATGCTGCTAATATGTTGAGAAAACCGTCACACGTGCAGCGGGGCTGTCATCTGTACCTGAAAGCTTGGCTGTCGCCAAGCTTTCTTTAGACTGTAGAAACGCGGCGGTTTCCCATAGAGGTTGAGCAGCAAGCTGAGATTTTCTCATCGAAAAATACATAGTTAGAAAGTGAATAGGAAAGAAGTTGCTGAAAAAATTGGAAATATATGAGAAAATAGGAGGGAATATACATAGGAAAGTGGGAGGATTATGGGGAAATCGAAAAAATTAATAACGGGAGCGGCATGTGCTTTTGCACTGTTTCTGTCTGCACACAGCACAGAAGCTGCAACGTACACAGATATTTCGGAGGACTTTTGGGCGAAGGAAAGTATTGATTATTTAGCAGACAAAGGGGTAATCAGCGGCTATCCGGATGGGAGTTTTCAGCCGAACCGGCCAATCAGCCGCAGTCAAGCGGCTTCCATGCTCGTTTCGGCATTAGGTCTTGATACAAGCGAACGGCCGGATGGTGGTTTTACAGATGTATCAGATAATCACCACCGCTACGATATTATCAATACGGTCAACGATGCAGGAATTATCCGCGGCAGCAATGGAGAATTTCGTCCGGCTGAATCAATTACACGGGCACAGATGGCTGCGGTAATACGCCGAAGCTTTGATATGGAAGAATCAAAGGAAGAGATGTTCACTGATGTCGCACCTGATTACTGGAGTTTTACTGACATTAGTACAATAGCAGCAAACGGAATCGCATCCGGTTATGAGGATGGCACTTTCCGGCCAGGAAATCATACGACACGCGCCCAGTTTTCTGTTTTTCTAGAGAATGCGATGAAACTGGATAGTGGGGAGGAACGTCCAGCTCCACCTCCATCGAATGAAGATAGCGATGTTAAACGCGGGGTAACTGTTGAAGCGGACGGCTGGACATATACTGTGGATGACCAGTACATTGTGCGGACAAATGAGGCCGGTGAGAAAGAATATGTGTTAACGCGTGAAGACATGGGAGAAGATTTTTCTTATGATCACATTAGCGGGGGGTCTGGACTGACGACCGGGAGTCCGCTTATGCTGCATGACGGCTGGATTTATTATCAAATTCACGTCAATGATGATTATTCGATGGGTTATGCGAATTATTCCTTGTATCGTGTTCGCACCGATGGATCGAAGAAAGAACGAATTATCGATCAGCCGATGAAAGCGCCGTATATTTACGATGACCACATTTATTACGTAGAAGTGGCTCGTACCATGTCTCCCGAGGAAAGTGCCAGTTTAAAGCGGGCAGATTTAGACGGTTCTAATCCTGAAACTATTCATACAACGTTTATGAAACAGGAAAATACCTATTTTGGCTGGAACAGTGATGTGTTCTATGCCCTTCAATATGGTGAAAATATTATCGTATACAGTACAGATGACGCTGTGTACCAATATTCGATGGAAACAGGGAAAAAAGAGCGTATCCATGGACGTTCAGCCAATGAAATCGAAGTGACAAGCGATCAAATGATTCTTGGCACCGACGATGGATTGTACGCAGTCGACCGGGCGGCTGATAAGAAAACGAAAATTCAAAACCATGCTGTGCTTGATATGGAAATGTTGGGGGACAGTTTGTATATATTGAGTGAAAATACGTTCTATCAATGGGATTTAAAGGCAGAAGACATTACAATGCTAAACGAAAACTTGAATGTTTCACCAGCTGTTCACAATGTTAGTGTAGGGAAACATAATGAGCAAAACGGTTATATTGCATTTATTGATGAGAACACCCAACAGACGTATGTCTATTTTATCAAAGACGGCCAGGTGATCGAACAAGATGTGATAGAGGGTGAGGAACATGGAGTAGCACATACTATGGCAGAGAATTCGATTTATCTAACATTGCGGGTTGAGGACTCAAACGAACAGGAGAACAGGCTCCTATATGCTTTTGATACAGGAAATGAAACGATACATTCTATCTCTTTTCCATTAGGAGAGAAAGATGCACTGCGCATGTATGCCGCCAGCGATGATTTCTTTTTTGGAGCTCCTAGAAAAGTGGGAGATTCTGTATCAGTCATAACGGGAGATGTCTCTCATTTAAACGTCGAAGAATGGACGGTACCATTTGAAGAATCAACGGTGAGTATCCATTCCATTAAAGAAGCAGGCGGGGAATATTATGGAATATTAAGCCGAAGTGTGAGCAGTGGAGGGATGGAGCGATACCTTGTCAAATTGAACGAGGATGAAAAACAGTTTGATGTTATCTACAGCACGGTCGATACCTTAGAGTTCATTGAACGTGATCAAGGCGGCATGTACGTGTTTACAGATAGAAATGATGTTGCACAAGTAGAAATTATTAATGGTGATGGTGAGACGATACAACCGCCTAAGCCAGTCGGAGGACGCCTTTATGGACAAATCGAAAAAAGAGGAGATATGGTGTATGTGTATCATAACCACACGAAAATAAATGCTGCCTATCCGGTTTCCCTTCTCGAAGGAAAACAACAATAATACATCATATCGATGTTTACCGGGAAGCTTGAAGAATTCTTCAAGCTTCTCTTTTATATGAATGAGAGGTCGTATTTTTGTAATTGCACCTATATTTTGCCTTTTTGTATCAACATATACATAGGAAAGCAGCGGTTTTCTACACAATCATATGCCTTTATATCTCTTTCACAAGATCGCTGATCGTTGCCCCGCGCGGCATTGGTGCCAGTGTCAACTTGTCATTTTCACCGGGAGTTGCCAGCGTCATACAGATGAAGTCCGGTTTGTTGTTCATCCTGTCCCGGAAGATGAAATAGTGTTTTAAAAGTGAGCAAAAGAACGCGTGAAATATTTTTTCTCTTCCTTAAAAAATAAAGGATTCCTCCTTGCTTTCTCGAAAAAATATACTATGATGTTAGTAAAGGGGGATTACATATGAGCGATGTAAACGTACAAAACGTTTTGGAATCCTTGCCGCCATTGGAACAAGATGTGTACCGCTTCATGGTAAGAGAATATGAACTGCTTGAACAAGCCGGTGAAAAATACGATGAAGCAGCCAATGACACATACGTTGAACAAAAAGCCGGCAAAGAATTTAATATTAGTGCTGAAGAAGCTGGAACCATTTATGCTAAAGCTGAATCTCAAATCAGACGTGCTAACCTTCACCAAGCATCCGAGTAATATCGGGTGCTTGTTTTATTTATGAGGAAATGTGTTGAACAGATTTGTTCGGTGGTAAAAGGTTCAGCAGTAATCGAGCTTTTAAACTACAGTCAAACGTCTTTCTTTCAAGGCGCATGCGCTTTTCTGATGAAAAAGAGCCATCCCTTTTAAGGGACAGCTCTCCAGGAGATTTAGCAGTCACTGCAATTGTCTTCACGAATATCGCGGTTATTCAGGTTATCAAGGTCATCTTGAAATTCTGATTCGCTGGCAAATTCGGTTTGACGGTTATCGACCTGCAGTTCTTGCTGATGATTTCGCTTACGGTTTTCGCGATTCAATCCGCGGTTCTTCTTGTCTTGGCGGTTTTTGTTCTCCCGATGTGCCACGGTATCATCATCTCCTGTCGGATTGCTTTTTACAATCAGCTGTAAGCATTCGTAAAAGCAGAAGAAATGAGGGGTGTGTGCCCTCGTTTTCTAAGGTGCGCCAAACGGTCAAAAACATAACATGTAAATATTTCTAATATTGATTTAGGTCTTTTTTCTTAAATGATTGTAAAACCCACGCCTTTTTTCAAGACTTTTGATACACTCCTAATGGAGGATGAAAAGGAGTGGTATGATGAGAAAGAGAAAACGTGTTGGCATGAAAAAGAAGCTTGTCGCCAGTTTTTTGCTAGTTGGACTTCTGCCGATGCTGACAGCTTCCTGGTTGGTGTACAACATTAGCAGTGGGGAAATGGTCGCAAAAGAAAAGGAATCCATGGAGACTATTGCTGAAAATTTATCCATGAATATGGAACAGTGGCTGGACAAAAGGCTGGGCGAACTGCGCTTAGCAGCTGCTACTGACGACATTTTGTCAAATGATTTAGATGTGAAACTGTCTTTAATGAATTACATGAAAAATCAAGATGATGTGTATGAAACGGTTGTATTCACGGACACGTCTGGTATCGTTCGTGCTCACACGACCACAGAACACATAGGGGCTTTAGACTTATCCGAACGTGAATATTTTCAAAGCGGAATGAATGGTGAAACAGCAGTATCTGACATTCTAACGTCTAATTCAACGGGAAATCGTATTATCGTCATAGCAGCCCCAGTCGAAGATGATAATGGGGACATTACCGGTGTGCTGAGTGCCTCTGTTAATTTTGATATGTTAACGGAAGCGCTGCTGCAAGAAGATGGACAAACCGATGCGATTGTCATTGATCGACATAACGTCATTCAGCATCATCCAACAGCTTCCTATATTGATCAAACTATTGAAGAGGCAGCATTTTCTCAGCATGAACAAAACATTGTGGAGCAAGGCAGGCAGACAATAGGATCAAGCGAATTTGAAAACAATGGAAAACAAGGTGTTATCGCATATGCTCCGGTTCATACAGCAGGTCTTGGTTTATACTTGCAAACACCGATGGAAACGATTTTGTCAGCAGCAGAGCAGCTGCAATTGGTATTGCTTATCACTGTGGCAGCAGCCAGTGTGATTATTATTTTGTTTGCTGGGGTCGTTGCATCCAAAATAAGCAAACCAATCCAAATCATTACAGACAAAGTAAAACAAGTAGCAGATGGAGATGTCACAGAAAAAACAGTGAATATCCACTCGCGCGACGAAGTGGGGGAATTGGCTTCTCATGTGAATAAAATGACAGCTAATCTGCGCGATATTCTTTCTAAAGCAGGACAGAATGCAGCGCTGGTGAGTACGTCTTCGGAGCAGCTGCACGCAAGTTCGGAACAGTCGAGCAAGTCATCAGAAGATATCACAGCTTCGATGCAGCAAGTAGCAAGCGGGGCGGAAACGCAAAAGCAGCACGCCCAGGAAAACGCTGCAGCCATCGATGACATGGCACAGGGAATTGAACAAATGGCAGCATCCGCAACGGATGTATCACAGGCTTCCCACGATACACTGAAAAAAGCCGAAGAGGGCGGACAAACGGTACAGGATACATATAATAAAATGGAGACGATCCAAACGGCTGTCCAAGAATCCAATAAGGTCAACCAGTCACTGACTAAACGTTCGCAAGAAATTGAAAGTATCGTGAATGTTATATCGGACATTTCCGAACAGACAAATCTGCTTGCATTAAATGCAGCCATTGAAGCAGCTAGAGCCGGTGAGCATGGCAAAGGCTTTGCGGTCGTGGCAGAAGAAGTGCGGAAGCTCGCCGCAGAATCACAGCAGTCGTCCAAGCAGATTGCAGATATCATCGGAGATATTCAACGCGACATGCAGCAATCCGCAAGTGCCGCAGAGCATGTCAGCAGTGAAGTAGACGAAGGATTAGAATTAGTGCATGAAACGAAACAGCGTTTTGAAGATATCCAAACGTCAACGACCGATGTGGCAGAGCATATGGATACGATTGCGTCTGCTTCTGAACAGCTGTCTGCCACCAGTGAGGAAATGGCGGCAGCCTTTTCGGAAATGTCACGAATCTCTGAAGAAACATCAGCGAGCACGCAAAGCGTAGCGGCCGCTTCTGAAGAGCAAGTCGCATCGATGCAGGAAGTCGATGCAGCCGCGCAGTCACTGCGGGAAATGGCGGTAGAGTTAAACCATGCCTTGGCACGCTTCACATTAGAAAAATAAGGGCTAATAAAGTTTGTGATGCCGGGGTGTATCATCATCTCTCTTTCTGGTCATGCAGCTTTTCTGGCTCACTTACTGCCGCCAGCGCTTTCAGCTTATCAGAACAACACCGGCCCTTGATGTCTTTGAAGCTGCTGTTTTTCCGCAAGTGCCGCAGCTCCTTCCCATTCACCAGGGGACAGCTGAAAAGTACGTCATATATGTACTGGGCCATTTGTAATTTGCAGCAGAACCAACAATAACAAACAGTACCAAAAAAGCTGTCCAGCAAAACATGTTCGCTGGATAGCTTTTCTTTCGAAGGAAGAAAAAGCACATATTCTGATTGTTAATGGAAAGATGTTTCATCCATGTGCTGTCCGGAAGCAGAAGCGGAAGACGGGTGCTGTTGCGGGAATAGTATGAGGCGAGAACCCCGCAGAATGGGCATGGACTGCACCGTTCGAGGGAGCTGAGGCCGTGCCCGCAGAACGCGACGTATGCTGATGGAGCAGCGATAGAAATTCCTGTGATAAACAAATAATCCGAACGATTTTTAATAAATCGTTCGGATTATTATAAGGTTCCTATATTGTGTCCTGTCCCCTTTATCTTATTTGCGGCGTCCGTTCTTTGTTTTTAACAAGCGCAGCCCGTTTAATGTGACAAGCAGTGTTGCTCCCATGTCGGCAAATATGGCAATCCATAACGTCAACCAGCCGGGAACAACAAGCAAGAGCGCAAACAGTTTAATTGCAATTGAAAAAACGATGTTTTGTTTTATAATTCGCAGTGCTTTGCGGCTTAATTCAACCGTGAATGGCAGTTTTTCTAAGTCATCTGCCATCAGTGCGATATCAGCTGTTTCCAGTGCTGTATCTGTTCCAGCACCACCCATCGCCACACCGACTGTTGCATTGGCCAAAGCAGGTGCATCGTTCACACCATCTCCTACCATCGCCACTTTCTGATGGTCGCGCATGTACGTTTTTATAAAATGGAGTTTGTCTTCTGGCAGTAAATTTGCCTGTACGCGTTTGACACCAGCCAGCTCGCCAATAGCATTGGCTGTTTGTTCATTATCGCCTGTAAGCATCACCGTTTCCGTAATACCTAACTGATGCAGACGCTTGAGAACAGCCGGACTGGATTGGCGGATATCATCCGCCACAGCAACAACTGCCAGGATTTGATCATCTGTACCAAAGACCATCACCGTTTTACCAGCATATGTCCATTCATTTACTGTGTTTTGGATGCTCTCTGGCATATTGGAGAAAAATGCCGGCTTGGCGGCGTAGTACATGGTGTTATCCATTCGGCCCTGAATACCGCTTCCTGTAATAGCCTGAAAATCATGTACCGCAATCGTTTGATAAGAAAGCTGTTTGCGATCGGCATAGCTTGTAATGGCGCTGGCAAGAGGATGCTGTGAATAATGCTCAAGTGCTGCCAATTTCGACAGCGTTTCTTCTTCATTGCCGGTGTATACCATCATCTCAGTCAGAACCGGTACTCCATAAGTGAGCGTTCCGGTTTTGTCAAAAGCAACCGCGCGCAGTGCCCCCATTTCTTCTAAATAGACACCGCCTTTTATTAAAACCCCGTTTTTAGCAGCACTGCCGATGGCCGTCACGACCGATACCGGAGTAGAAATAACAAGGGCACAAGGGCAGCCAACAACAAGCACCGCAAGACCTTGATACACCCACGTGCTCCAAGAAGCATCAAACAAAAGCGGCGGGATGACTGCAACAAACAGCGCAATTACCATAATCGCCGGTGTATAGTACTTTGCAAACCGGTCGATAAACGCTTGCGATGGCGCTTTTTCGGCCTGTGCTTCTTCCACCAGGTGAATAATTTTGGCAAGCGTGGTGTCTTCGACGCGTTTGGTTGCTTCTATTTCTAATAAGCCTTCTTCGTTTAACGTACCGGCAAACACATCGTCTCCGCTTTGTTTTTCAACAGGCACGGATTCCCCGGTAATCGCTGCTTGGTTAATCGTGGACACACCACGTGTAATAACACCATCTATCGCAATTTTTTCACCAGGTTTTACGATGAATACATCCCCAATGACAATATCATCGACATCAATCTCAAGTTCCTCGCCGCCGCGTTTGACACGTGCTGTATTCGGCGCGATGTCCATAAGTGAAGAAATCGACTGCCGCGCCTTATCGATGGAAAAACGCTCGAGTGCTTCACTGATCGCAAACAAAATAACAACGACCGCTCCTTCACCGTATTCCCCGATAATAACAGCACCAATAATGGCGACAGTCATGAGCGTTTTCATATCAAATTGAAGACGAAACAAGTTGGAAAGCCCCGTACGAAACAGTGAATGTCCTCCTATAATAATAGAAAGCAGAAATGCAGCGGTGGAATAAAAACTTTCTTCCCCACTAGCGAAAAAGGCAGTCACTCCAGCTGCCAAAAAGAAAAATGACAACAGAAGAGACGGGTGTTTTTTCCAAAATGACTGTTTTGGCTGCGGGGTTTTATCATGTTCATGGCGGAGCGAAATATTTTCAAACGCCCCAGCTTTTTCTAATTGCTGTTTAGAGACATCACCGTATACTGTTAACTTCGATGCGCCAAAATTAACATGAGCATGTTCTACACCATCCAGGTGCAGCACGTTTTTTTCAAACGTGTTAGCACAGTTGGCTCATGTTAAGCCTTCAATGCGGTATACGTGTTTATTATCTGTGTGAGGCACTGCTCTCACCTCCGCTTCTCTCTCTACAATCAAATATATATTTGAATATAGTGCCATCTTACTCAAATGATCATTTGAATGTCAACGATTTTGAAAAGAAAAAACCCCGGCAAACGCGGGTTTATCAACTGATACAGACAGTGCTTGTTCACGTGTGGTATCGAGTCTTTTCTACATTGTCCTCGTTCTCCTATTTATACTAACAGCGGTTTGAAACCATGGAAAAAAGGGAATGAAACCATCAACTTAAAAGACGACTTTACAAGTGCTTATTTGTTTAGAATAATAATAACAGACAGATATCAAAGTTTGAGGACGGGGGATAACAAGATGGACCTTACATATGAAAAAGGCCAAACCATTAAAGACTTTCTTGTTCAAAATAGAGAAGCGTTTGAACAACAACTGCTGCGTGAAGCGGTGAATGTAAGAGAAAAAATCAAAGAAATTCAAGCAATCGGAAATATTGATCTTATTCAAAATGCTCATAAATTGGTGATGCATGTCATCGAGCAGCAGGAAGAGGAATTGATTCAGTTTTCGAGGCAGGAAGGGGAAATTTGGGCGAAATTTAAGCTGACTCTCACGTTTAAGCTGGAGTGGGTGCAGGCGATTCGGCGCACCATCTGGAATTTTCTCTATGACTATAATGAAAAAACAGAAAACAAGCAGACAAGCCAGGACTTTTTTGAGCTGGAGAAAAACATCAATGATTACATCGACAAGTTTTTGAATTCATTTTTTCTCAGTTATTCAACGTATAAAGATGAATTGATTGAATCACAAAACAGGCTCGTTGAAAATTTATCCGTTCCGATTATTCCAGTGACATCTGAGGTGTACGTTCTGCCGTTAATTGGTACAGTTGATCAAGCACGCATGTCAACGATTGAAGAGAAAGTGTTAATGGAAATAGGGGAAAAGCGGATTCGGACATTAGTGCTTGATTTATCAGGTATTGCGGAAATGGAAGAGGTTGTGGTGAATCACTTAATGAAACTGATTGATGGTGTTTCCATTATGGGAAGTAAGCCTATCATTACTGGAGTGCGCCCGGACGTCGTCCGTAAAATGATTGCACTTGGTGTGTATTTTGAAAAGAAAGCAGAAACGAAAGGAAGCCTCCAGCAGGCCCTGGCTGATTTTTTCACGACAGCGAATAATGAATCGTAATTGATCTGTAACATAGTACGTCGTCAGGTTGAACATGCATCATAAAAAAAGACTGCACAAGCAAGGCATTGGGCCAAATACGGCTCAATGTTTTTTAATGGAAGATGGTTATAATTTCCATAATAAAATATGAACATATAATTTTACAATTTGATGACAAAAGTGTATGATACATAAATGTGGCTGTTATATGGTATTTCATTTACATATTTTCAAATATTTGGTGTTTAATAAGAGCCGCATAAACATGGCAGGTGCAAAAAGCATGCCGCCGCATTACATAAAAATGCCCTGCAAAAAAACAAATAACATAACAGGAGGGAGAACAATGACACGTACGTGGATGAAAGCACTGGGCTTTTCTGTGCTGCTCACTGCTTTTTTAATCGGTTGTTCATCCGAAGAAACAAGTGAACAAAGCAGTGGTGAAGCAGGCAGCGAGCAAACACCACAACAAGAACTGCAAAACCCGGTAGATGAAGAAAAGAAGGAATCATCTGAAGCATTTATTGACTACATGTATAACGGAGGACCAGAAGAGGACGTTCAATCTTTTGTAGAAGAATACGTACATAGTGATGCAGCAGAATTTCTCGGGTTCATGATGCTTGGGTCGTCTGAAGAATCAGAACGAACAGGCATGGAAGCCACCCAGCAAACGACCATTGAGGATGAAGGACAAGCGATTGATGTCGTACAAGTAGAAGCAGCTAATGAGGAAGGCAGCAGCAAGACGCATTACGTGATGTATGAAGACAATCAAATCGCGATGTTCCCGCTTGTACGCGAAGACATTATGAATTATGACGCCAAAGAAGCAACTGAAGACAGTGACTCTTTCTTTAGTGAAGAAGACATCGAAGGTTTGCAAATGTTTATTGAACAAATCGAAAACCAATTACAATAAAAAGACATAAAGGAGAGGGGTTTCTATGAATACATTTTGGAAAACATTAGGAGTTTCTGTATTGTCTGTCGGGGTGCTCACTGCTTGTGGAGGAGAAGAAAATACGATGAGTTCAAATGATAACGAAGAAGAAGCTGAAGAACAAACACAAGCAGAAGAAGAGCAAGAACAGCAGCAAGAAGAAGCGCAGTCGCCAAATATTGAAGTAGCTGAAGAAGCATTTGGCGCAAGAACAGACAGCATTGACAATACATATGCAACTTATTCTGCTGTTATTAAAAATACCGGTGATGCTCCAGCAAATATCGGAGACATTCAAATCAACTTCGAAGGCGAAGAAGGCACCATTGTTGGAACTGCTCCCATGGTAATGGCTGTACCTGACGTGGTCATGCCGGGAGAGGAAGCGTATATTTCGGATTACACCGGCATTGAAGGGGTGGAATCACACGAGGCAGTGGCAGACGCCAGCGTCAACATTGATTTTGATGCGGCAGACGAAGAACCTATGATGCTGGAAACGGAAGGCGTACAAGTGAAAACTGATGACATGTTTCCATATATCGTAACGGGAACTGTCATAAACCCAAACGAAGAAACAGCCGATGATATCCGCCTTGCTGCTGCGCTGTATGATGATGCCGGAGAGTTGATCGGTGTGCTGAGCGGAAGCATCCAGGTTAGTTTGAATCCAGACGGCAAAGCGGGATTTGAGTTAAACATGCCAGAACTTCCAAGCGATAAAGAAGCAGCGGAAGTAAATGTAAAAGCGTACAACTGGTCATTTTAAGAGAGAAGAGGGTTCATTTGTTAAGTCCAGGACAAACATACAGGCGAGGTCACGGAAATACCACATCACATGGACAGTGCTATTCCCACAAAAGAGAGCTTGGGTTCATCCAAGCTCTCTTTATCATTTTCTCCTCTTCAGCCATCACGCTCCTTTAACAGAACAGCGACATGTTCCATTAAGAGTGACTGTGCTCACTGTTTTAAACATTAACGCTGTAATACTCCTATTGTTTCTTCTCCGTTACCTAACATCATTTTCATTGCCTCTGGCGTCTCTTCAAATATAACGCCGTGATTTCTTAGTTTTGAAGGGCTGTTATAACTTTTCTCGTCCAGTGTCCGCCCACTTAGACTAGTCACTGTGTAACCGTCAGGCGTTACAATAATTACATGACCCTCAAATACTTTGAAGTCTATAATTTCCCCTGAATAAACAGTGGATATCAATTCAGACATGCCATTTTGTGATTCTTGACCGTAATGCCAGTCGCTGCGATTGTGTGACTTAATCTTGTTATCCTTTTCATAAATGATCACAGACCCTGCGTAATCAGCTTTAGAAACTCCTGTATCTATATCAAATGTGCCAAACTCATGCTCTTCCCAATACTGAACTAACTTTGATTGGTCATCTATGTAAATCCAGTCCGCAAGATACCTATAATGGGGAGAGCCATGACCTTTTTGTATTTTACTATTTATCAAATGAAAACCTTTATCCTCTTTGCCGGTATTCACGGATCCGGCTACGAGCTTTTCTTTCGGCAAATCTGGATACCCCAGTTCCCCTAACGTTTCATTCCACAGACCATAAATTTGTAAGTTTTCGTTGAACTTCATTTCCTCTCTTTCCTTTTCATCAGCTTCCTTATACATCTCAGAATCTTCTAGGTGATAGATTTCGACTTCCTCATATTTTCCTTTCTCATTTTCCCTTACAGCATGGATGGTTTTCGGATCTTTAATGCCATATAATAGACCTTCATATTTAACATATTGACCATAGTCTCCAGCTTTGGGTTTTACTGGTTCCCTGCCCTCGCTTTCATTTGTTGCTCTATGTAAGAAGGTTACAAATTGCGCCCTGGTCGTAGCGTCAGAAGGTGAGAAGATGCGGTTATAATCTCTTCCACCTGTTATTCCGCTTTCTGCCAAGGCACTAATATCGGAAAAATTCCAGTAATCCGGTTGAATGTCATAAAAATAAAGATCCTCATTTTTCTTTAGATTATAAGCTCTTGTTAATATGGTAGCCATCTGTGCTCGTGTAACGGGCTCATAGGGTCTGAAATTCCCGTTACTTCCCCGCATGATACCGGTTTCTTCCATAATGTCCACTATTTCTTTTTGGTCGAAACGATTGGAGACGTCATTAAATTCTGACATTTTATCATCTTGTTGTTCCAATCCCAGCTCATTAACAATCATAGAGGCTGCCTGTATGCGTAATACAGGATTGTTAGGTTTAAACGTGCCGTCTGGATAACCTCCCATAATTCCACGGTTTGAAAGTTCATCTATTTCCGTTTTCGCCCAAAAATCTTTTGGAACGTCTGGAAATGAAGCTGATGAAACCGCGGGCGGACCGATAAGGAACGCAGCTGCCAAAGTAAAAGCCCCTGCTGCTTTTCTCATTATTTTTCCCCCTCGATAAGATATAATCATCCCCACTGCCCATTTTATTCGTTGCCAATTATATCGAAATTCTATCGTTTATACAATCAATTATAGTTACCCATCACCCTCTATTGAGATGCAGATTACATTTACATGTGTTTACCTCTATTCTTTGCTAACTTGCATTTCATGAAGTGAACTAGTTAAAATCATTATCTTATCGCAAATAGATAAAAGAGGAAAAAGTAGTAACAGAGGCATACGTATCACGTCTATACGATTACGCACTGTTGTTCAAGATTGCTAAGGGGCTTTAGAGTTATGAGACAGGCAGAGGAGATAAAAAAGGGGGGAAAACACATGCGCGGAAAATTATTTATTATCGCTAGTATTGCCACAGCATTATTGACGAGCTGCAATAACAACGCGAACATAGAAAAAAGGTTTCATACGTTTGTAGAGAACAATGATTACACAGAAGATAATATTTCTCAAACAACAGACCCGGACGAAGCCAGAGTCACATTTGATTTAAAAAATGACATCAATGTTACTCAATACAGGCGGGACACACTGTTTGGCTGGGGGGATTTGCAGCTGGGAACACGTTTTACTGGTCCTGCTAATAAAGATCTTGCCGATGATTACGCGGCTCTGCTTAAATTTTCAATGCAGTCACCGGACGAAACAGGATTTGAATTTGAAAGCATCGTTGACGATATTATTGTACATGGAGAGCCAAACAGCGAAGTGTACTTCACGAATAATATCAGGATTTCCATTCAAAACTTGCCAGACAATCGATTTGAAGAAGGGGAAGCCGTTGACGTCCGGGTGCATCAAAACTTTCCCGATGATGTGTACGGAGGCCCTCCGTCTGAATTACAAGAGAAAGGCATAGAACAGCGTTTGAAACCGCAGCCACTGTATGTCGAAATGTCTGAGGATGATGATAAAATGTTTGGTGTTCATAAAATAATAAACCGCCTTGTTCATAAAGGACTTGATCGCATGAGCGGATACATGGAATATGGAGATAATGAAGATATCCCATATTACGATAACCTCGATCAAACATTGGAAAGCTATATTCCATTCACTGAAAAGGCACTGGACGTAGTAGAACATGAAGCGATAAAAAAAGACTTGGAAGAAACGTATGAGCTGTTAAAAGACTTAGAGGAAAACACTGAAAATATCGACAGCTACGCTGAAAATGAATCCATTGTACGATTGGCAGAGATTTATCGCGACCTGGAACATTATGTTGGGAGAAACTTTCGAGTCGTGCCAACAAACACGACGCATTTTGCAAACGAGGTGGCAGCAGAAAAAGAATAAGAGAAAACAACAAAACATAGGAGATGGGAAAACATGAAAAAGCAGATCGTTTTAGCAGCGCTAAGCACAACACTCATGTTATCTGCTTGCAGTGATGACAGCACAGGGGAAAACAGCAGAGAAGAGCAAGAACAAGAGACCCAAGAGCAATACAGTGAGGAAGCCGGAAAGGCGGACAGTATACATCAAACAGTCAGTGACGTAATCAGAGAGGGACATACGTACTTCAGCGAATATCTTCAACATGATAATCACAAGAATGAAAATATATTGGAAACATTGGAGCAGTTTATCCCGGATACAAAAGAAGCGGCAGAACAAGCCGAAAACCTAGCGTTAAAAGAAGACTTAGAAGACATACACCGCCTTTTAATAAATTTTCAAAAGAGGCTGCACGACAAAGGAGAATCACTGAATGAAAGGGAAAAACGAACGCGCATGATAAGCTTGCTCCATCGATACAGCGATTTGGATTATTACGCCAGAGGAAACGATGCGTCCCAACCTTATTATGTCACACAGTACAGCCTTGCACAGCTGGATAGAGGCATGCATAAAACCGCTGTACAAGAGGATATCAAGCGGCTTCCGGAAAACGTGCAGCATTTTATCCAGCACAACTACGGTCATGACAAAAATGCATTCATAGAAAGAAATGATTTTCGTGAAGCGCTCATAGAAGCGTATGAGCAAAAGGGAGAGCTTCAAGCAAGAGACTATCAATACATTGTAAACAGAATGATAGAAGAAGGCGATACGAAAGCAGAAGTTCTTCGTGTGTTTGTCGAGGAGCGCATGTGAAAAAGCCGTATTTTTTTAATATGCATGAGGTTTCATATAGAAGCGCTCATGCGTTTTTTTATGACGGACTAGGGAAAAACTGCTCCCTTCTTGAAACGTTTTTCAGAGATGCGTGTGAATGGCAGGACCAAAAGAGGAGATGTATGATAAATGATAAAAGGCTGTTCTTTCATGCATGAGCCAAATGATAGAATAATTGCTTGCGATGAAGGAACGTAAAAAACAGAATATCCTATAGACGAGCATGCACCGACAGATAACAAATACAACACCAAATAGACAAAGCGTTTTGGAAGGGAGTGCAAGGATATCGAATTACGACATTTAGAATATTTTTTAATGGTCAGCAAGGAAATGCATTTTACAAGAGCAGCTGAAAAATTAGGTATTTCCCAGCCAACGTTGAGCCATCAAATTAAAGTGCTGGAACAAGAGATAGGCCACGCTCTGTTTAACCGTATTGGCAAAAAAATTGAGCTGACGAAAGCTGGAGAAATTGTTCAACAAGAAGCATTGAATATTCAACGTTCTTTGCAAAATATATCTTCTCACATTGCAGCATGGACGAATGTAGAATTCGGGGAATTGAAAATTGCTGTATTGCCGGGAGAAATAACCGATCTGGTCTCTACCTTGTGTATTAAATTCAACCAATTATATCCGAATATTAAAGTACTTATTCAAACGACGGACCAAGTGGAAAAGTCTGTTTTAGAAGATCAAGCTGATTTTGGCATTGGGTTTACGTTCCACCGTAATGACAGGCTGCAGATGACGAAATTGTATGAAGAAGAGTTTTACCTGATCAGTAATCAAAGAAATGAAGAGCAGAAGATTTCGTTTTCGAAAGTGTTAGACAGTCCGCTGATATTATTTCCTCGTATGCATCAATGCCGAAGAATACTTGATAAAACAAGCAGTGCGTATGGCAGACAATTAGAACCTGTCATTGAAACATCCAGTATTGAATCGATTTTGAACCTCGTTCGAAATGGTGTCGGCCGCAGTGTTGTCTCACGTACATTATATGAATTTTACGACACGGGGGATTTGTTTTTCCAGCATATTGAGCAGCCGTCTCTGACTAGAACGGTGTATCTTTTGATGAAAAAGGATTGTTTTGTAAATTATGCAGCGCGCAAATTCATTCAGTTATTAGCAGAGGAGATGGAAAGGCTGCGATTTCATACAGAAAAAGAGGCAATCACTTCTATACAAAACTCTCTATTATAGATTTTTTCTATGAAGATCATAGAAATGAATTTATTGCTGAATGATGCAATCCCTTATACGATAAAAACAAGGTCAGGAAAATGTGAATATGACATCACAAAGGGAGTGTATATGATGGTACAAGAAGTAGCAGGTATTAAAATTCCAGATTCTACTTTGGCAAAGGATGCAGCGGATATTTTACGCGAACATGGGAATGACTTGTTGTGGAATCATTCCAACCGTGTGTTTTTATTTGGTGCCGTCAATGGATTACAGGCAAAGCAGAAATATGACTTGGAGCTGCTGTATGTAAGTGCATTGTTCCATGATTTAGGCTTAACGAAAGAATTCAGCAGTCCCGATTTACGATTTGAAGTAGACGGTGCGAATGCAGCCAGAAGTTTTTTACAGCACTATCAAATTCCAGATGAGTCGATTCGGCTTGTTTGGGACGCAATTGCGCTGCATACAACACCAGGCGTTGCTGAACACAAAGAGTCCGAAGTGGCATTGCTCTTTTCTGGTGTTGGCTTGGATGTGATGGGAGATGGGTTTGAGCAGTTCCCTGATGATTTGCGTGAGGAGATTATAAAAGTGTTCCCGCGAAACAATTTCAAAAAGGAAATCATCCCAGCTTTTTATGAAGGATTTAAGCATAAACCAGAAACGACCTTTGGCAATATGAAAGAAGATGTTATTACACATTTTAGACCGGAATATAAAAATAAAAATTTCTGCCAGTGCATTTTACATTCACCGTGGTCAGAGTAAGAAAGCAGCAATGACAACGTAACGGGGGAGAAAGTGTAACCCTTGATAAAAAGTCTGATGGAGGCTGGGCGAAAAAGTATAGAGCCATAGAATAATCCGAACAGTTTATTAAAATCAATTTGAATTATTTGTTTAGAACAGCAAATCCTATCGTTGCTCCGTCAACACCCTGTGCGATCCGCGGGCATGACTTCAGTTAATTTGGTAAAAAAAATCCTTTACCAAGCAGGACTTCGGCTCGTGCTTCAACGCACAGGACGTGCTAGTGTCGGCGTTGGCCATACGCTGTGTCTGGTCTTAGCCGATGTCCCGAAGGAGTTGCCGCATGTTGACGGCGCTTAGAATATACTTTCATTCTTATTGTTTGGTTTGTGCGAAATCTGTTTTAAATGTGTTCTAGCCTTATTTAGATATGCTAAAAAGGCACGTGAGACCATTCCATATGATGTTTACTCATGGGCCGTCCATATAATTATTCCACAGTCGGATGCGACTGTGGAATAATTTTTATGTTTTTCATTAGAAAATCTGTTCCGAATCGATAATGATACAAGAAAACGTTACATATAATTTTTTACTCGAAGGAAAATGGAGGGGAAAAGCGAATCACCATGAATCAAAATTATAACGCACCCATGCCGCCGTCTACACGATACTGGGCGCCGGTGATAAATTTACTTTCATCAGAAGCAAGAAAAAGTACCAGGTTTGCGATGTCTGCCGATTCTCCGTAACGACCTAGAGGAATAGTGTTTGCGAGTTGTTCTTCATTGGTTTCTAAGCCTTCTTCCAAGGAGCGCATCATCCTGGTGTTGACTGGGGATGGATGAATAGAGTTTACGCGAACGGTTTTGGATGCTGATTCGATTGCTGCAGCTTTCGTTAATCCGGCAACTGCATGTTTGGAAGCGATGTATGGGGAGACGTTTGGACTGCCGTCTAACCCGGCAACCGATGAAGAGTTGATTACACTGCCATAACCTTGTTTGTTCATCACGTTTAGAACATGTTTTAATCCTAGAAATACGCCGCGAACGTTCACGGAAAGAACGTTATTTAAGTTATCAACACTTTGCTCGGTAATTGGAGCGACTTCTCCTTCAATTCCAGCATTGTTAAAGAAAACGTCAATTTTTCCGTATGTTTCAACAGCTTTGTTTACATAGTTTTCAACATCTGCTTCCGCGGAAACGTCTGCTTGGATGGTCATCACTTCACCGAATGAGTCGAGTTCCGCTTTAACATGATCTAGAGCTTCCTGGGATACATCAACTAAAACGACTTTTGCACCTTCTTGCAGGAACCGTTTTGCTGTTTCTTTTCCAATTCCTCCTGCAGCTCCTGTAATAATTGCAACTTGATCTTGGAGTCTCATGTTCATCAATCTCCTTGTAGTGACATGTTTCTACTTTTTAATGTACCCGTTTCATTGAAATTAAAAACAAAATGTATGAAAGGCTTTTTTTTCGTCATACCAGCTAATGTCAGAAAAGACGATTCAAGTATTGGTAACTAATGTTATCATGGCGTCATTTTTCTTTCACGAACAAGATACAGTTGGAAATGCATAAAATCATGTAAAGAAATAAATCACAAACAACCTTCCACATTAGAATTAGGTTCTGAAATATTTTAATTGTACGTATCACAGCTGTTTGAAATAATGTAACAGTAAAGGGGAAAAAGAGGGCGGCAAGCTGCAGGAGGACTGGTTCAATGAGATTTCTCATGATTTTTGTATTCGCGGCATGTATGTCGATAGCGGGGTGTGAGTCAGAAAAAACGACGACAGAAGAAGAAGCGGAGACATTAAAACTGCTTCGGGAAGTAAAACCAAATGCGGAGGATGACAGGCAATACAACCTTTTCGTGCTTGCCGAGTTCTATGACAGCTCTCTGGATTCGGAACAAGTCCGCGAAGGTGTTAGACAACGGGAGGAATACAAAAAGCTGCATGACAAATTGAAGCTGGATCACTTAAATGAGATAACCCTCAAGACAAATGCCTTGAACTCTGAAGAGGCGGAGCTTCTTGAAGTGGAAGAATTTCCAGCTTACATCGTATTAGATGAATCAGGCGTTACGCTTCAAACATCAGAGGTGGATGAAGTGATAGAGCTTGTCAATAAAAAGCAAAACGAGAAGTGAGGAGATGCTGTTAAGCTGAAGGCAAGGAAAGAATAATCATTTCTTTTAGCAGAAGATACGCTGGCTGTATTTGCTTTTCGGTTTTTAGGGGGGGGGGGCGGTGAAGGCATTGTTTGGGCATACGATTTAATTCATTGTCCTTATTATTATTTACATATTAGAAAATAAGGGGGATTGTTTTCGAAAACAATCTCCCTATTATATTTAATTAGTGGATCTTTTAGTTCGTGTTCGCTTCTTGCTGAAGGAAATCTTCGGTTGAAACCACATTGGCATACATTCCGTTAAGTGCACCGACAAATGCATAATGAACCTGTTCAGCTGGAACGGTCTTACCTTGGTAGGACAAGTCTGTTGTTGCACAAGCATCTTCAATAAGTGTAGTTTCAAAGCCTAGATCCACTGCAGCTCTGACTGTGGCATCAATACACATATGTGTCATCATCCCTGCGACCACTACCTTGGTGACTCCTTTATCTTTTAATCTGCTTTCTAATTCAGTATTTAAAAAACTGTTAGGTGCATGTTTTGTAATAATGCTTTCGTGTTCTAATGGTGAAACAGCTTCATGTATTTCGGCTCCCTCTGTATCTGGGAGGAAGAATCCTAATCCTGGATCACTTGCGATATGCTTGACATGAAAAATATGATCGCTGTTATTCTGTCTAAACCATTTGAGAACATCACTTGCATTAGCAGCTGCTTTTTCAGGATTGCTTAATTCCATCTTCCCGTTTGGAAAATAGTCATTTTGAATATCTACAATGATTAACGCTGTGCTCATTTTTTCCACCTCACTAAAAAATTTACTATAATAGAATGGTACATAATATTTTGATTTTTATCGATACCTTGATGAAACACTTTTATGCGAAATCATTTCACGGTGAAAGGGGTTTATAATGGAACTTGATAACATTGATTTTCAAATCCTCCGGCTGCTGACAGAAAATTCACGTGTTCAATGGAAAGACTTAGGAAAACAAATTCATATGACGGGGCAGGCAGTAGGGAATCGTATTAAAAAACTTGAGGATCATGGTGTAATAAAAGCCTACTCTCTAATAGTAGATGAAATGAAATTAGGACTGATCTTTACGGCATTTGTCACGATTTATATGAAAACAGCAGACCATGATGCGTTTATTCGTTTTGTTCAAGAACGAAAGGAGGTAGTGGAAGGTCACCGAGTATCTGGAGAAGGCTGTTACCATGTGAAAATAAAAGTTAAATCTCAAGATCAATTGAATAATTTTCTGAATCAACTTCTCGAGCATGGGAATTATAGTTTAAATCTATCCATACAAGAGATAAAAAAATATGATCCGTTAACTGCCGCATTACAATAAATGTTATGTATCAAAAAAAGGTTGTACAATATTTTACTGTAACGAAAAAGGATGGGTTTTTGGGACAAGGAAAAGTGTTCGTCAATTCCGTCAGCATCCTTCTTTTCTCTCAAGCTGTGATACAGTAAAAGAGAGAAGCGAAATGTCCGATATACATAGGGAGAAGTTTAAAAATACAGGAGATGTGGCCATGATTATTTACAATGAACGCTCTCATGACTTTCTCAATCATGTGTACGAAAACAAAATCGGCTATGTGTTAAAAGAAAATATGCTTCAAAAAACGAACAAGGTCGTATCAGACAGAGAGATTCGCTCCTGGGAACACTCGCTCCCGGAAATGGCACGCATTATTCGTGATGCCAACCTAAGCAGTGATGCTGATGTGCTGCTAGAGTATAAGCTGCCATCGACCGAAAAGAGAATTGATTTTCTTATTGCGGGCTGTGATGAAAGCGGCAAAGAAAACGTATTGATTATTGAATTAAAACAGTGGCAAAAAGCAGAGCTCGCAGAAGGGGACGGCGTCGTATCAACGTTTTTAGGCGGAAGAGTGCGCGAAACAGTTCACCCGTCATACCAAGCGACGTCTTATCGGCGTTACTTACAACACTTCAACGAATCACTCTATCACAGCACCACTATCCATATGCATTCCTGCGATTATTTACATAATTATATTATGGGTAAAGAAGAACCGCTGATGAATGAACGCTACCGTCATTATTTGGCAGAATCACCGCTTTATTTTCGCTTTGATGACCGCGAGTTAACCTCTAAGGTAAAACATCACGTAAGCAGCGGTAACGGAAAAGATATTGCTGAAAAAATTGAAACAGGCAAGATTCGACCGTCGAAAAAGCTTGTCGAAACAGTTGGGACACTGTTAGATGGAAGCGATGAATTTGTCCTTTTAGATGAACAAAAAGTCGCTTATGAAAAAGTGATTGCTCTCTACAATGCATTGAAGCAAAAAACGGATACAAAACAAATGATACTGATTAAAGGCGGACCCGGAACAGGCAAGTCGGTCATCGGTTTACATGTGATGCGTCACATGTTAGAAGCAGGCGCCAACATGGAATACATTACACCGAATCAGGCCTTCCGCGAAGTGCTGCGTAAAAAGCTGATTGGCTCAAGCTGCCGTACCGAAGTGAGAGATTTGTTTAAAGGATCAGCCAGCTACGTGACGACACCGGAAAATCAATTTGATGTGCTTCTTTGTGATGAAGCCCACCGGCTGAAACAGTTTGGCCACATGCAAAAGAAAATCGAAGACGAAAATCAAGCCACCCACATTATTCGCTCCGCAAACCTCAGCGTCTTTTTTGTGGACGACACACAAGTCGTATCAAAAAAAGATGTCGGCAGCTATGACATGGTAAAACAAGAAGCAGAAAAAGCTGGTGCTGATGTTCACACAGTGGAGCTAGAGTCCCAATTTCGCTGTTCTGGTTCTGGCAATTACATCGCCTGGATAGATAAGCTGTTAGACTTTGAAAAAAGCGATATTGGGCTTAAAGGAGACTTTGATTTTCAAATCGTCGATAGCCCCCATGTATTGAAAGAAGAAATCGTAGATAAAAGAAACGGCCGGTTAGTCGCTGGATATGCTTGGCCATGGACAAAGAACAGAAAAAACAACGAGTTAGAAAAAGATGTCGTGATTAAAGACCATCAATTTGCGATGCCCTGGAACGACCCGAATCGGATTGATTGGGCTATTCATCCAGAGTGTGAAAATCAAGTTGGCTGCATTCATACCGTTCAAGGACTTGAAATGGATTACATCGGGGTCATTATTGGAAAAGATTTAGGATACGATGAGGAAACAGACTCCATTATCGTTCGCAGAGAAGAGTTCTATGACCGAGGCGCCCGGCCGCGCAAACCAAAAAAAGACGAACGCGACCCGCTGTATGATCTCGTTCGAAACACGTACAAGACGCTCCTGACAAGAGGCATGAAAGGCTGTTATGTGTATTGCTGTGATGAGGGGTTGCAAAGATATATCAAAAGACACATGTAGGCGGACTCCCTATCCGCCTGCATGAAAAAAGATGAAAATTCATCTTGCTTAATACGTCATTACTCGTTATAATAATAGATGTCTTCACCAACTATATACCATACAACACGTTCCGTTAGCTCAGTTGGGAGAGCGCCACCTTGACAGGGTGGAGGTCACTGGTTCGAGCCCAGTACGGGACACCATACATATGAATGCTGAACCCCTTGTTGTAGAGGGGTTTTTGTTGTTCCATAGTAGTATCAGTAACTCATGTTTTCAAGGAAAGTCCAAGATTTTAAGCAGCTTAGCGCTCTATTTGTTAGTACAATGAGAGCATTTATTCTGATAAAATTTTGACCTCTTCAGCGTATCGTATAGGTGGGTTGGAAAAGTGAACTACTCCGTCTGGTACTTCAAAAACCAATACCTTCATCCCGGCATCTATTTGGTCATATGTTTTTTTGCCCACATTAAAATAAGTTGGCCCTGTTGAATGTCCGGGATGTACTAAGATTTGATAAAAAGCACTAAAAAGCCTTTTCTCCTCCACTATTCCTTCAAACGCATTCCTGTCTATTTCTGTTGATTTTTTTAATGGTTCTTTTCCTGCGTGTGGGTGCTTATTAACAGAAACATGGTTCAATGTAGGCTGTGTTTCAAGCTGACTACCTTGAGAGCAGCCCAGCATGAATGCTAATGAAATGAATACCGCGATAGTAGTGGTGGTTACTTTATTCACTGTATCCCCCTGCGTTTTGTTAATATTCTTTCTTATGATGTTATGAAAGATAATGTTTACTATGACTCTTAACTCCATAAAAAAAACAATGCCGTTATATACCCCGATTACGAAACAAGGTGGTTTTCAGGTTGTGTGCATAAATACTTGTTCTTACCTTCACTAAATTCTAAATTTATACTTTTTATATAATAAACATACTGACAAACGATACATGGCTGAAGTGCCGTATACACCATTAAAACATGGAGTTATGGCAGAAGAGGACATTTTTATTTGATATGCTCCTATGTAGCCTGCTCAACGAAAGGGTAGGATCACGGAAAATGATAAATGCTTCTCTTTTTGACGTGTTATGATATATTCAAAACAAGACCTATGATGAATCGGAACCAAAGTTGTTCCCAGAGCACCATATATGGAAAATATCACGGGAGGTACAAGCCTTATGAAAATTATTGTGACCAGTCTTTTTGTAGAAGATCAAGACGAGGCGCTGGCGTTTTATACAGAAACACTTGGATTTGTAAAAAAGGAGGACATTCCTATGGGAGAATTCAGATGGATTACCGTTGTTTCTCCCGAGGAGCAGGAAGGCACCGAGCTAGTGCTTGAACCGAATCATCATCCAGCTGCAAAGGAGTATCAAACGAAGATATTTAACGATGGCATTCCAGCAACAATGTTTGGTGTGGCAGATGTTCAGCAAGAATATCAACGGTTAATGGAAAAAGGCGTGACGTTTACGATGGAGCCGACAAAAATGGGCGAAGTCACAATAGCTGTATTCGATGATACATGCGGCAATCTGATTCAGATAGCACAGAAGTAGGTTTATGTCGAAATAGAAAGAATGAAGCAGATATTTAATCGCATCACCACAGCATTTAGTAAAGAAATGGGTCAAAAATCTGTATAAGTAGATTTTTATAATAACAGCTAATTTGCAGGAATGCATGATTTTGGATAAAAGAAATTGAAGTTTCATCAGTTTAGTATTACCATTACCTTTTACACGCATGGAATAGTCGTAGTGGCTGTGGAATGGCAGACGTATTTGCCGAAGATAGAGAAAGCTTTGGGTTTGCCGGGAGTCAATATATTGGAAGCACAGAAATATTTAATCATCTTAAAGCAGTCTTTGAAGATCATGCCACTGCTCCATGTATTAGTAAGGTTGAATGTGTACATTTTCTAAGTTCTGATATAGTTACGTCACAAGCAATAGCTGGAATGATACCAACGCAACCAGCAGACATTAATCCTAAAGTGCACCCACATCATACGTTTATCGTTTTAACAATGGACAGGAAATGACGCATGAAGTTATTCAAAACACCTCGGCATAGTTGCATGAAAAGCCTGAATGAGTGAATCAAATGACTAGCGAACTAAAAAAACTCTAGAAATAAAGGGGCATGTTAATTAGGATAAGTTTGCTGCAGTGGATAAGTTACCAATTTATTTGTTTAATGGAGCAAACTGGAAGTGGTGAAAGAGAACATGTCATGAGAAAGGAAACGATAAAAAATCAGTTCGTGTCAGTGTAGGTCTTTTCTTGTTGGTTAGATTGTAATGGGGGATAGTGAAGCAGTTTTGATAGCAGGTTATTTTATGAGTTAAAATTCTGAATATTTAATAAACATACTTGAAATTTCAAAAAAAAACGTATAGAATAAATTTAAACATAGAGTATAAATTTAAATATTGCGAACAAATATAATGACAATTTGATAAAAAAGTGAAAGACAGATGAAAATAGGCTGGGTGAGATGGTATGAAACTAAGAGAAAAGAAGGCAGCAAAGAAAAAAGAAGAAATATTACGTTCTGCTTCCAAGATTATTTCGAGACGTGGATATGACGGGGCGACGATGGAGGATATTGCTGCGGAGTTATTAATGACAAAAGGGGCTCTCTATTATTATTTTAAAAACAAAGAAGAGCTGCTTTATCAATGTCACGTTCTCGTGTTATCGGAAGCGGAGGAGAAATTAGAAAGTATATACAGAGAAAACATTTCATCTATTGAAAAAATGAGAAAAGCAATTCGATTTCATATTGAAGTAGCAATCACAGAAAAGGAAACCTTTAACTTGATTATTAAACCAGAAATGACATTTTCTGAGAAGCATATTTCTAAGGTCCTTAAACAACGTGATGATTATGCTGGAGTATTTGACAAAATCATTCAAGAAGGCGTGCAAAGCGGTGAATTTGTGGTTAAAGAGAAAAAAATGGCTCGGATGATTATACTAGGGTCGATGAATTGGATTCAGCAGTGGTATATACCTGGAGGAGAAAAGGGTATAGACGATATTTCGAAGGTTTATGCGGAGTATTTACTAAAAATGCTAACCTAAATTTCTACTATACTAAATACTCTTGTGGTCGTGGGAGAAGGTTTAATAAGGAACATGAATAAAACGTGGAAAAGTAACAGGACTTGGGGGATATACGATGAATTTTCAAATGACGGAAGAACATGAAATGATTCGAAAAATGGTTCGGACTTTTTCTGAAAAGGAAGTAGCTCCAACTGCGGAAGAACGCGATGAAGAAGAGCGTTTTGATATGGATATTTTTCATAAAATGGCGGAGCTCGGTTTCACAGGTATCCCTTGGCCGGAAGAATACGGGGGGATTGGCAGTGACTATGTTGCGTATTGTATAGCAGTAGAAGAGTTATCACGTGTATGCGCATCCATTGGTGTCACTTTATCTGCCCATATTTCGCTTGCAGGATGGCCGATTTTTACATTTGGCACTGAAGAACAAAAACAAAAATATTTAAAACCGATGGCAAAGGGGGAACGAATCGGTGCCTATGGACTAACAGAATCTGGTTCGGGCTCAGACGCTGGTAATATGAAAACAACAGCCCAGTTAGACGGAGATGAATACATTCTAAACGGTTCAAAAATCTTTATCACAAATGGTGGTGTCGCGGATACATATGTTGTATTTGCACTAACAGACCCTTCGTCCAAAAAGCATGGTATAACGGCATTTATTATTGAAAAAAACTTTCCGGGTTTTTCCATCGGTAAAAAAGAAAAGAAAATGGGAATACGTTCATCCCCTACCACAGAAATTGTATTTGAAGATTGCCGGGTGCCAAAAGAAAATGTACTTGGACAAGAGGGAGACGGTTTTAAGATAGCAATGAAAACATTGGATGGAGGACGCAATGGTATTGCAGCCCAAGCTCTTGGAATCGCTCAGGGAGCAATGGATGCAGCTGTCTGGTATGCAAAAGAACGAAAACAATTTGGAAAGTCAATTGCTGCAAATCAAGGTATCTCGTTTAAGTTGGCGGATATGGCCGCCGCAATCGAAGCTTCTCGTCTATTAACCTATCAGGCAGCCTGGCTGGAATCGAATGGACTGCCGTATGGACAGGCATCTGCGATGGCTAAATTACAAGCTGGAGATACAGCAATGAAAGTGACGACAGAAGCGGTTCAAGTATTTGGCGGGTATGGTTATACCAAAGACTATCCGGTTGAACGATTCATGCGTGACGCAAAAATCACACAAATATATGAGGGAACGCAAGAGATACAAAGACTCGTTATCGCAGGATATCTATAAAAGGGTTAACAAATTGTTTGATGAAAGGTGATAAGCTATGGAAACACAAATTGTGAAACCAACACACAATGTTCGTTTTGTTACAGCAGCGGCATTATTTGATGGTCATGACGCCTCTATTAATATTATGCGCCGTATTCTCCAGTCCTCTGGGGTTGAGGTAATTCACCTTGGACACAACCGCTCTGTAGATGAAGTAGTGAATGCTGCCATTCAGGAAGACGTTCAAGGGATTGCTATCAGTTCCTATCAAGGAGGACATGTGGAATATTTGAAATATATGTATGATTTGCTTCAGGAAAAAGGGGCTGGCCATATCCGTATTTTTGCGGGGGGAGGAGGCGTTATTGTTCCAAATGAAATCAAAGAATTGATGGATTATGGTATTGCTAGCGTTTTTTCTCCAGATGATGGGCGTGAGCTTGGCTTACAAGGCATGATCAATCATATGATTCAAGAAACCGATTTTCCAACACCGAAGCAAATTGAACAGGAAATAGAAAGATTAAAAGACAAACATTGGGATTCGATTGCTAAATTAATCACATTTGCAGAGGAAAATCAAGGACGGGGTGAAACGGGAGATTCGATTGCTGGCGCATTACAGGAATGGCAAGAAGAAGTACCCGATGCACCCGTTTTGGGAATAACAGGGACAGGCGGTGCTGGAAAAAGCTCTTTAACTGATGAATTGGTACGTCGCTATTTAGAACAGTTTCCTGACAAATCTATTGCCATTATCTCGGTCGATCCTTCTAAAATGAAAACAGGGGGAGCCTTGCTTGGAGATCGCATTCGAATGAATGCGATCAACAATCCTCGAGTATATATGCGAAGCTTGGCTACTCGTGGATCAAAGACTGAAATAAGTCATGCTTTAAATGATGCTGTTCAAGTGGTCAAGGCAGCTGGCTATGATTTTGTTATTGTCGAAACAAGCGGGATTGGACAAGGAGATTCGGAGATTGTCGATCTTTGTGATCTTTCCATGTATGTGATGACAAGCGAGTTTGGGGCCACCACACAGCTTGAGAAGATTGATATGATTGATTTTGCGGATCTGGTTGTTATTAACAAGTTTGAAAAACGGGGATCGGATGATGCATTGCGTGATGTGCGGAAGCAATATCAACGCAGCCGGCATATGTTTGAGGCTCCAGCTGAAAAATTGCCTGTATTCGGAACCATTGCCAGTCAGTTTAATGATCTCGGGACGAATGTTCTCTTCGCTAATTTAATGAAAACAGTGGAAGAAAAAACAGGAAGCAGCTGGCCGACAAACTATAGTACAGACATCCAGCCAGTGGTAAAGCAAAGCACAGTTATACCGCCTGATCGAACTGCTTACTTAGGTGAAATAGTCCAAACTATTTACCAATATAGAGAATTTTTAGAAAAGCAAGTCGAATTTGTTCGGAAACGATTTCAAATGGAAGGAACAAAAGCCTTAATTAAAGAGCACAAGGAGCATGGGATGGGGGAGGAAGAAATCGAGGATTTCGTTACTCACCTGGATAAGATGATTGCACACTACGATGAAAAAATTCATCCGGAATCCAAGAAGATGATTGAAGAATGGTCGGACATTCGTGAATCTTATCAGCAAGATCAGCTGGTAACCAAGGTGCGCGGTAAAGAAATGATAACGGACCTGTATACAGAATCATTATCCGGCAGTAAAATTCCGCGTGTTAGTGTTCCGAAGTTTGAAGATCATGGAGAAATCCTGCGGTGGCGCATGAAAGAAAACCTTCCGGGTTACTTCCCATTTACAGCGGGAGTATTTCCATTTAAACGAACCAATGAAGATCCTAAGCGTCAGTTTGCTGGAGAAGGAACACCGGAGAGGACGAATCGGCGTTTCCATTATTTATGTCAGGAAAGCGAGGCAAAACGGCTTTCTACTGCTTTCGATAGTGTGACTCTATATGGCCAGGACCCCGACTATCGACCGGATATTTACGGGAAGATTGGAAACAGCGGAGTGAATATCTGTACATTGGATGACATGAAAAAGCTGTATGAAGGCTTTGATTTGTGCGCTCCGTCCACGAGTGTATCCATGACCATAAATGGACCGGCACCTATTATTTTAGCCATGTTCATGAACACAGCTATTGATCAGCAAGTGCAAAAGTTTGTGGAAGACAACCGAAGACAGCCAAGTGAGAAAGAATATGAGGATATCAAAGAATGGACGCTTCAAACCGTACGTGGAACGGTCCAAGCAGATATTTTAAAAGAAGACCAGGGACAAAACACCTGCATTTTCTCTACGGAATTTTCCCTTAAGTTGATGGGGGATGTACAACAATATTTTATAGACCATAACGTGCGAAACTATTATTCGGTTAGCATTAGTGGCTATCATATTGCAGAAGCTGGAGCGAATCCAATTTCTCAGTTAGCCTTTACACTCGCGAATGGATTTACATTTGTTGAGTACTATTTAAGCCGCGGCATGCACATAGATGAATTTGCATCAAACCTGTCTTTCTTTTTCAGTAATGGCTTAGACCCTGAATACACAGTTATGGGACGTGTAGCACGCAGAATTTGGGCTACAGTGATGAAACATAAATATGGTGGAAACGAACGAAGCCAGAAGCTCAAATACCATATCCAAACATCAGGACGGTCGCTTCACGCCCAGGAAATGGATTTTAATGATATTCGCACTACTCTTCAAGCCTTAATTGCCATCTATGATAATTGTAACTCGCTGCACACTAATGCTTATGATGAAGCGATTACGACACCGACAGAAAATTCTGTACGCCGGGCGATGGCTATCCAAATGATTATCAATAAAGAATTGGGTTTGGCAAAAAATGAAAATCCATTACAAGGGTCCTTTATTATTGAAGAACTGACTGATCTTGTAGAAGAAGCAGTGCTATCTGAATTTCAACGTATTCATGACCGCGGCGGGGTTTTAGGTGCCATGGAAACCCAGTATCAACGAGGGAAAATTCAGGAAGAGTCCATGTATTACGAACATAAAAAGCATTCTGGAGAGTTACCGATTGTCGGAGTGAATACGTTTATGAACCCCAATAAAGATGAAAACGCGTATGAAATTGAAATGGCACGTTCGACGAAGGAAGAAAAAGAAACTCAGATTCAACATCTGCATGATTTCTGGGAGAAAAACAAAGAAGAATGTCCAGGTGCACTGAAACGCCTAAAACAAGTCGCCCTTCAAAACGGTAATATATTTGAAGAACTGATGGAATGTGTGAAAGTAGCCTCTCTTGGACAAATAACAAATGCTTTATATGAAGTTGGCGGGCAGTACCGCCGAAACATGTAACCGCCTTTATCGGTTTGTTTAAATTCTTTCAAAGATAGGAGCGAAAGCCATGGAAAGTGTAGTTAAGACAAAAGTTAGCAAGCAAATAGGATATATGCAATTAAATCGGCCGGATAAACGCAATGCTTTATCAGCGGAGCTAGTGGAACAATCTATTCATGCATTGCAGGAACTCGACCTACATCCTGAGGTGAAGGCCATTATTATAACTGGGGAAGGACCGGCATTTTGTGCAGGCGGGGATATTGCCGACATCCGTGGCTTGAATGGGGCAGGGGACATAGCGGCTTGGATGAAAAACGCCGCTCGTTTTACAAAAGCGATTGTTGATTTAAATAAATATGTAATAGCTGCTGTTCATGGTTATGCAGCAGGGGCGGGTTTCAGTCTTGCACTTGCTAGTGACTTTATCGTGGCTGACCGAACCGCCAAATTTATTAGCAGTTTTACCAATATAGGGCTGATTCCTGATTTAGGTCTGACGAAGTTGTTGACAGAACGCGTTCCTCTGCCGCTCGCTAAAGAGTGGATAGCATCCGGACGTGCTCTTTCTGCAGAAGAACTTCACAGCAAAGGGCTGATTAATCGTTTGAGCGACGATGATGTTGTAAAAGAAGCAGAAGAATTTTCACAATGTATTATGGAAGGTTCTCCGTTAAGCAGAATGTATGAAAAAAAACTATTGAACAGTGCAGAAGACCTTTCGGTGGATTCTGCTTTGCTGCAAGAAACTATCACGCAGTCTTTGCTTCTTAACACCGAGGACCACTTAGAAGGTGTTGCAGCTTTTCTGGATAAACGGAACCCAGCATTTAAAGGAAATTGAATATTGTTGATAATAAGATTAATAAAACAATTGAAAAACAAAAGTCAACAGATATATGTTTTCTTTTCCCAACCATCTATGAAGTAAAAAGGTGAAGGAAAAACTTTTAAAATGAAATGAACGGGATGTGACAGGATGTTATCCCAACGTCTTGTTTTTCTAGTATAAAAAATTTTTGAATTCAGTTTACAAACTCTTTAAA
This sequence comes from Alteribacillus persepolensis, assembly GCF_900099605.1. GTDB lineage: Bacteria > Bacillota > Bacilli > Bacillales > Marinococcaceae > Alteribacillus > Alteribacillus persepolensis. Next base: position 246 of record NZ_FNDK01000028.1, on the reverse strand, counting down.
GGTTCAATGTTTTTAATTAACTAATCCAGCTTTTGTGTTCAAATATTATGAATTACTTGAAAAGTAATGAAATGTTATCAGTATTTTAAATTTAAAAATATCGTATAGAGTAAATGTAACTATTGAGAATCAATTTCATAAGTGCTTTTATGATTATCAAAAGCGAACATTATTTCGATTGTAGCGTAAGGCGGCGACTCCTGCGGGATAAGCTTGAGCTGAAGACCCCACAGGCAGCTTGCTGCC
>NZ_FNDK01000033.1 GCF_900099605.1 Alteribacillus persepolensis | reverse complement strand
GATTTCCCATAGCGCCAAGCTAGTAAGACCCCTTGCAGATGACAAGGTTGATAGGTCTGAGGTGGAAGCGTGGTGACACGTGGAGCTGACAGATACTAATCGGTCGAGGGCTTATCCAACACAAAGGAAAGCGCCTCGAAGAGGCTCTTCGCATTCGTTATGCAGTTTTGAGGGAGCAATCCCATCTATATAAAGAACAGGATGCATGTCCTGTACCCAAGCCTGGTGGCGATAGCAAAGAGGTTCCACCCGTTCCCATGCCGAACACGGAAGTTAAGCTCTTTTGCGCCGATGATAATGAAGGGGAAACCCTTTGTGAAAGTAGGACGCTGCCAGGCCTATTATTATATATGCTTCCTTAGCTCAGTCGGCAGAGCGCATCCATGGTAAGGATGAGGTCAGCGGTTCGAGCCCGCTAGGAAGCTCCATGATTACGATTATTGTAACGCGGTGACTATTATTTGGAAGCCGCGTTTTTTGGTATTTTAATACGGATAACATTAGATACCAAGGAAAGGGCTAACCTGTAGATTTGATGAGATGTAATTGAATCGCTGGTTAGCCCTTTTTGTGGTGCTTATATTTTCTTTCTATATTTGTCTCACCTTTATATGCATGATGTGAGAATACCTATGGAGATTTATGTGGTGTAATGTAATTAGACTGTTCTTTCGACATGGCAGATTCAACGACGTTGAGCCAAGCCTCTTCCAGCTCGTGGGACAGGGTAGAATTTGAGTTAGTTGCCAATATTGTGTGTAAAGGAATTTGTAAGGTTTGTGCCAGTTTTTCTAATGTGTGGACTGCAGGGTATGGATGATTGTTATTTTCAATTTTTTGCAAGAGGGATTGAGATACTCCGCTGCTGCTGGCTAGTGCTGTCAAGGACCAGCCATTGACTGCTCGGTAATAAGCTATATTTTCACCAATCATATTATCATTCCTTTTCCTTTTTTATCATTTTCGGCGAAAAGACTCTCTTTTCTGTCCTGTACACGACGCAGTCCAAAAATAAGGGGAGCAGCATCGCTTTTTTGTGCAGCGAAACACCTTATCTCGCAGATGACTTAAGAGCTTTTGGCTTCATACAATTTATAAGGCAGATAAATAAAGCAGTACAAGCTGGCATTATCTACTACTATGATAATACGAAAGATTTAGTTGTAAATACTTATTTCTAAAATAATAGAACTTTATTCTCTATAAAGTGATAATGATGAAAGGTGACGGACTGCTGTGTTTTTTGTTCGTTGTTACATAATGCATCTTTCCTTCTATTATTTTCTTTATGCCCGTCGAATGGCGGATGTTTGCTGTAAACACAACGTTCCTTTTCTGAAACTGAACAGGAAGATTATCTATGCGAGACCAGCTGGGTCATGCTGCTCATTATATCCATGATATTTGTTGGCCAATGTATATATTAAAATAAACATAATCGCCGTTTTTATAGAACCTAAATATAAAACCCAACTTCTGCTCGGATGAAGTTGGGTTTTTCGCTTCTATCATATTAATAGTGCTGGTATGTTTTTACAGAAGCAGGGATCTATTTGTTTTTAAAAAAGGTAAATGGTTCGATAAGAGGCTGGGCTGCTTTTCGGACGAAAGCAGATGAGAGGAAGATAGAAAAAGCAACACAAAAGCAAGCGATTAAAAACACTTCAAATACAGTATTAATGCCTTCATAAACCTCAGTTTCACGCAAATAACGGAAAAGAAATCCATGCAGTAAATATACATACAACGTGTTTTTTGCATACTGGGATATGGTGCGCTTATCTTGCGGTATAAAAGTTAAAAAGGCGATCGACACAAGAAATGTTACAACATAAGCCAACAGCCTGTAAATAGTGCCCATTACGTTGTTAACGCCCATCTCGTTGTACGATGTGTTTCCATAAAAAAGTTCATATGGAATGTCGTAGGCGTAAACATAAAAGATAGCGAAGATACCAATCAGAATAGCGGCGCCGAGAATTTTCATTCGTGCATGAAATAAAAATGTGAAATGTTCCCTTTTTAAAAAATAACCAGCTAGGAAAAAGGGAAGAAAGACAATCGTTCGAGATAGGCTGAACCAGGAGAATGGATCACCATACCCAATTAAAACACCGAGAACAATAGCTGCAATTATCATGTATGGGCTGAATTTAAATAAATGAATGATTAAATAATAAGAAAACAAGGTGAGCAAAAACCACAGAGACCAATGCGGTTCAAAAATCGGAATGTGAAATGATTGATTCTCTACATCGAAATAAAAAAACGAATAAATCACTTGAAATATAATATAGGGAACCAGCAGTTTTTGCAGCGGCTTTATCCACTGTTTTTGGGCGACAGCCTTTTTGGCAAAATACCCTGAAATAAACAAGAACAATGGCATATGAAAGCTGAATAATAGTAAATATAAGCCGCGGCTGAATTGATGCCATGCGATGAGCGGCGTAATAGCATGGCTGAATACAACAAGAACAATTAACACAAATTTAGCATTGTCAAAAAAGTAATCGCGCTGTTTGGTTGTTGCTGCATCAGAGGGCATTTTTTTCACCTGCCTATGGAAACTCTTAGATTAGTATAGGCAGACAAAAAGAAGAGCCGCAACCATTGCGGCTGTGTAAAACTGTGGTGAAACATGAGTAAATATCAAAAATAGTTATCGCTGGGATGGCCGATAGCCTGCGTCCTGTGCTTCTTGTTCTGTACAAAACATTTCTTCGGCTTTCGTTTGCTCATAGTGCTGCTGCCCTGGTTTATGGTAGATAAGGTCACCACTTGAACTGTGGTTGCCTTTAATAGCTGGTTCATCACAGCTCACCGCAGTATCAGCGTTTTTGTTAGCTTCGTTTGTCGGGTTTGTCACGGCGTCAGGATGGAAACCATCATCTGTTACATAACCATGGTGACTCCATATACCTTTCTGCTGTTCTTTGGCTTGTTGTTCAACTTGACGAAAGTGTTCCACATAACGCGTATTCGGTTCGATAACATAAGCAACACGAGCAAGCCCTTCTGCTAACAGCATTTCATTGAACATGTTATCCTGTATCCAGATGTACGCTAGAAAGCGATCATAATGATCACGAATCGTTGTATCTATTTCGATGGTGACGTTCTCCCCAGTTGGCAAGTGCTTTTTTGCAAATTGGCTCGCCTGCTCACCGTATGGCTGTTTCGGTTTATTAGGGTGAACAGTTTCCGGAGTATCAACAAGCAGTAATCGAACGGTTTCTTCGTTTCCGTTCATTTGGACTTTGATGGTGTCACCGTCTACAACTTCTGTAACAGTTGCTTCTATCGTTTGTATATCGCTGCCATCGGGTGATTCTTCTGTCTCTGTATGTGTATCAACTGTTTGCTGTGATTGCTTGGTGTCAACAGGAGCAGTATCTTGAGAGCATGCAGACAGCGTGAGGAACAATAAAAGGAAGAAAATGTAAACTAGACGGGTGGTCCGGGATTTTTGCGTTTTCATAGACACTTCAAGCAATGGAAGCACTGTCTTTTCCCCCCCCCTCCTTGTAGACATCGTAATAGATTGTGTTTCAACTGGCAAGGTTTCCATAAATAACTGGAAGGAATAAATAAAGGCGTACTAGAATGTAAGCATACAATGATTGTGTGAGATGAAAAGGGGTGTTACAATGTCTGTTCAATATCAAGATAACAATGTAACCGTATTTGAAAGTGTGCTGCTGCAGACGACGTCCACAGTCGTTGCTACGAAAGAAATGATTCTTATTGTCGACCCTACGTGGCTGCCAGATGAGATTCATGCTATTCAACAGCACGTCCAAAGCATAGACAACGGACAGGAGAAATATTTGCTTTTTACTCACTCAGACTTTGACCATATTCTTGGATATAACGCATTTCCTGAGGCTGTGACCATAGCATCAAGAGGGTTTGTTGAGAAAACAGATAAACAGGAAGTTATTCAAGAAATCTTGCAATTTGACGATCAATATTATATACAACGGCCGTACCTAATTGAATATCCGCAAATTGATACAATTATTGATTTTGATAACCAAACTGTTCGCGCTGGTGATACGGACATTTCCTTTTACCTGGCTCCGGGACATCAAGCAGATGGAGTGTTTGCTGTTATTCAAGACTTAGGTATCTTAATTGCTGGCGATTATTTGAGTGATGTGGAGTTTCCATTTATAGAACATCATAGTAAGGCATACGAACAAACGCTTGAAAAGCTGGAGGAGTCTGTAAGGGAACGGCGCATTTCACTGCTTATTCCAGGACATGGAAAAGCCACAACAGACCAGGAAGAAATAAAAGATCGGATAGAAGATTCAAAATGGTATATAGAAGCTTGCCGTAAAGAAGTGACTGGCTCTGATTCTTATAAGGTGCTGCAGGCATTTGTTGACAGCTTTTTGTTTTCAAGGTATTTAGAGGATATGCATGAAGCCAACTTGCAGCAGATAAGACAGGAGGAAAACACCTCGAGCTCGTGATGGATAGATGTTTATTTTGTATTCACTCATGTATCACATGACAGCATGGCATGGACGAGTCAGCGATGTCATTGGCATGGGTGATAAAAAAGCTTCACAGAAAGCAACAGAAGAAAGAAGGAATAGATAGATGAGAGCAAAAACGGCCGTGTGGTGTGCTGTTTGTCTTTGTGTTGTTTCCGCTTGCTCCGCAGGCAGTACAGAGGCGCCACAGCAAGAACAAACCAATGAGAGTGCAGAAGTGGAACCTGTCGGCGGAGATACCCCTCAAACGGATGAACAAGCAGAACGTCAAGAAGAAAACACAGATGAAAATAGTGCTCTTGCACCTCCTCCTGCATTGAATGAAGAAGGGGTTCTTGTTCATCCCGGCGATGTAAAAGCATTAGTAAATAGAGAGTATCTGTTACCGGCTGATTACACACCGGAGGATTTAGTCGTTCCTGATGTTGCGTTCCCATTTGAAGAGAATCACCCGAAAAAACAAATTCGTGAAGTGGCAGCTGCACCTTTGGAGGAGTTATTTGCGAAAGCAGCAGAAGAAGGACTTTCATTATATGCGGTTTCGGGGTTTCGTTCATATGAGCGGCAAGAAGCCATTTTTGCCGCGAACGTGAGAGAAGATGGAGAAGCAGCAGCAAATCAATATAGTGCGAAACCTGGTCAAAGTGAACATCAAAGCGGTTTGGCAATGGATGTTAGTTCCCCATCGAATGATCTGGCTTTGACAGATGCTTTTGGAGAAACGCCGGAAGGTAAATGGCTGAAGACCAACGCTTATCGTTTTGGTTTTATTATCCGCTATCCAGAAGGGAAAACAGACATTACTGGATATCAGTATGAGCCATGGCATCTTCGTTACGTGGGCAAAGAAGCAGCTCAGGTCATTCATGAAGAAGAAATAACGTTAGAGGAATATTACGGAGTGGGTGGCTGAAAAGAACTGCCTCTTGTTATAACGAGGGGCAGCTCTTTTTGTAATGTGATAAATAAAAAACGTTAACTTGCGGTCATCTATGTGTATTTTCTTGTGTTTTGTACATATACATGAGTGGTATAGTAATTTGTTAGTGCAGGAAGAAACAAATAGTTATTTTTACAAAACTGCTGTTAAAACCATACGAAAAGGGACAAAAGTGATAATTCTCGTATCGTTTCAGATATGATAAGATAAAGTGGTATTGTTGTGTAATATACACGTTAGATGTCATGTACATAATTCTAGAAGAATGAAAAGAATAGGAGCGTTCAAGTTGTGAACATCGAAATAGACGGTGTAAAGGTAAATTACCATGTATCTGGTGAAGGAGCCAATGTTGTGCTTTTGCATGGCTGGGGTGCTAATATCCAAGCTTTTGCACCTGTTCACCAATCACTGGAAAAGCACTTTAAAGTTTGGTCGATAGACTTTCCTGGTTTTGGGGAAAGCGAAGAGCCTCCCAGGCCTTGGTCGGTGGGAGATTACACAAATATGCTGGCTGCCTTCTTAAAACAGTTAGATATTCAAGATCCAATATTAATAGGGCACTCATTTGGTGGCAGGGTGTCGATCAAATATGCGTCATCTCATCCTGTTCACAAAGTGGTGCTAGTAGACAGCGCAGGTATCAAACCCAAACGTTCATTAAAGTACTATATGAAGGTATATACGTACAAAACCATCAAAAAATTGCTCAAACTGCCGCTTATTAAGCGGTATGAAGAAGATATTCTAACAAAAGTAAAAGGAAAAGTAGGATCTGCAGACTATAAAAATGTTTCGGGTACGATGCAGCAGACGATGGTGAAAGTAGTAAACGAAGACTTACGTCACCACCTGTCTCATATAAAAGCTTCTACACTGCTTGTGTGGGGAGAAAATGATGAAGCGACACCAGTAGCTGATGCAAAGCTGATGGAAGAATTACTTCCGGATGCGGGGCTTGTTGTGTTGGAAAACGCCGGTCACTATTCGTATTTAGATAAGTTGAATCAGTTTCTTTTGGTGCTCGATTCTTTCCTGCAAAAGGATAAGGAGGGGCAAAAGCCATGATTATTACCTTGTTTGTTATATTGTATTTAGCTGCCTGGGGCTATTACACGGCCAGGTTAATTAAAAGAAGTACGCACATGCTGCAATTAAATGCATATCGAAACGAACGGTTCTGGCGTTGGATTTCAGCCAATACCGACCGGACCTTTTTAAAGCGAAATTATTTATTACTCATTGCACTCGTTCCATTCATTTTTGGCAGTGCGTTTTGGGCACTGCTTTTAGGTGTGCTTCTGTTTGGGATTCAAGCGTATACGATGACAGAAGAACAAGAAAAAAAGAAACTGGTGATTACAGCAAGAGTGAAGCGCTTATTTGTGACCATTACTGTTTTGTATGTGGTCATCACTGGAGTCGGTTTGCTGCTTGGAACAGGAGAAGAAGCAACATTGCTCTGGGTTGTGCTGTTCACCATTGTTTCGACTATTCTTTCTTATTTAATCACGATGGCGGCAAACTTTATTAACTGGCCGATAGAAAATCAAATTAACCAATACTACTTTCATGACGCAGAAAAAGTTATCAAATCAATGCCTAACCTTGAGGTAGTAGGCATTACCGGGAGCTATGGGAAAACAAGTACCAAGCATATTTTAGAAACGGTACTGTCATCAGAATTTAACGTATTGATGACGCCTGAGAGTTATAATACGAAAATGGGTGTTACTCGGACGGTTCGCTCGATGCTCAAGCCCTATCATGATATTTTCATTGCTGAGATGGGGGCCAAGCAAGAAAATGACATTCAGGAAATCTGCGAACTCGTTCATCAAAAATATGGTATTCTCACTGCGATTGGTGAACAACACTTAGAAACGTTTAAGACATTGGAAAACATTAAACAGACGAAATTTGAGTTAATTGAGACGCTTCCGCATGAAGGAACAGCATTTTTAAATAAAGATGACCAGAACATCATGTCTTATCCGCAAAGAAATAAGTGCCGCACGATTTACTATGGTATCGCAGCATCTGACCTTCATTACCGTGCAGCTGATATTCGTTATTCGTCAAAAGGCTCACACTTTACCGTATACAAATATGATGGTTCCGCTGTAGACATCGAAACGAAACTGCTTGGACGCCATAACATCTATAATATTTTGGCAGCTATTGCCATGGGAGCAGAAAAAGGCATCTCTTTAGAGAAAATTGCCAGAGCCATAAAAAATGTGCAGCCTGTTGAGCATCGATTGGAACTCAAAAAGACAACAGGAAATATTACCATCATAGATGACAGCTTCAATTCTAACCCTGTCGGCTCACGAATGGCTTTAGAAGTGTTAGGGCAAATGCCGGAACAAAAAATACTCGTTACTCCTGGTATGATTGAACTAGGCGAGAAAGAATATGAGTTAAACAAGGCACTTGCTGAGCACGCAGCGGACGTATGTGATTTTGTTATTCTCGTTGGGAAAAAACAGACAAAGCCTTTACAAGACGGCCTGGCAGCAAAAGGGTATCCTGAAGATCAATTTTATGTTGCTGCACATTTACAAGATGCCTTAGACAAAATGAACGAAGTAGCTGTTAAAAAATCAGTTGTGCTGCTAGAAAACGATTTACCGGATACTTTTAACGAGTGAGGAAGGAAGAGAGGGGAACCTGTCATGAGAACAAGAGTAGGTGTGTTTTTTGGGGGCGTATCAGTTGAGCATGAGGTGTCGGTTATATCGGCACTTCAAGCCATTAAATCAATAGACGAGAACCAATACGAAGTGGTGCCGGTGTATATCAGTAAGGACCGTAATTGGTACACGGGAGAAGAACTGCTCGATATTGAGGCATATAAAGATTTAAAACAATTATTACAGCATGCACAAAAAGTGTCGATGACTGCATCGGAAAATGGAAATGTGATATTGCAAAAAGACCCAGTTCCTAAATTTGGGAAGCGTGCTGTTGCGGAAATAGATGTAGCTTTTCCGATTGTGCATGGGACGTTTGGTGAAGATGGTGCTCTTCAAGGGCTTTTTGAATTGTATGGTATTCCTTACGTTGGTTGTGATGTAATGTCATCAGCAGCGGGTATGGATAAGGTAGTAATGAAGCAAATACTTAGAGACTCCAGTCTTCCTGTGCTGGAGTACGTGTGGTTTTACAGCAGTCACTGGGCAGAAGACAGTGAGGATATGAAAGCAATGGTGGAAGAAAAACTGGGATACCCTGTTATTGTAAAGCCGGCTAACCTCGGATCTAGTGTCGGGATTAATAAAGCAGAGAATACAGACGAGCTTGATGATGCTGTAGAAGAAGCTATGTCGTTTGCTTCGAAAATTTTGATTGAACGCATGGTAACGGATATGAAAGAAGTGAACTGTTCGGTCGTTGGCGATTATGAAGAGGTCGAAGCTTCTGTCATTGAAGAGGTACTGAAATCGGAGGAAATTTTAAGTTATCAAGATAAATATCAAGGCGGCGGTAAAGACGGGGATGCTGCAAAAGGAATGGAAAGTACGGACCGTGTTATTCCAGCACCGCTGGATGATAATATGACCAAAGAAGTACAGGAGCTGGCGAAAGATACGTTTCAGCTTTTAGGGTGCAGCGGTGTATCACGTATTGACTTTTTAATTGACGAAATGACAAACCAAGTGTATGTAAATGAAATCAATACGATTCCAGGCTCTTTGTCTTTTTACTTATGGGACCCTGCTGGCAAAGACTATCAAACATTGACGAGCCAGCTTATCCAGCTTGCGTTAAAGCGAAAACGCGAGCGTGACAGATTGACATTTTCCATTGATTCCAATTTATTTTCGCTGCAGAGTGCAGAAGGAGTAAAAGGTGGTTCAAAAAATAACCACCCGTCTTCCTCATAAAAAAGAAAAAAATATAAAAAGTCCTTGCATTATAATGACATGATAGGATATAATGTCATATGTCAGCAAAAGAGAGGAAAACTCTTTGCTGCATATGTGGCCCGTTGGTCAAGTGGTTAAGACACCGCCCTTTCACGGCGGTAACAGGGGTTCGAATCCCCTACGGGTCACCATTATTTAATCATTTTGTACATAACGTGTTGACAAACGATAGCACGTTTGTTTAAATGGAACGGTGCCTTCATTAAAAGTGGAGGGGTAGCGAAGTTGGCCAAACGCGGCAGACTGTAAATCTGCTCCCTCTGGGTTCGGCGGTTCGAGTCCGTCCCCCTCCACCATGTTTAAAATTTGAAGGAACGGACAAACTAGTGTACAATAAAATAAGTTATTAAAAAGTCTTTTATAGGACGAGCCATTAGCTCAGATGGCAGAGCATCTGACTTTTAATCAGAGGGTCGGAGGTTCGAATCCTCCATGGCTCACCATTGTTTTTAGAATGTTTTACATACGCTTCATTATAAACGGACGCGGAAGTAGTTCAGTGGTAGAACACTACCTTGCCAAGGTAGGGGTCGCGGGTTCGAATCCCGTCTTCCGCTCCAAGATGCGGGTGTAGTTTAGTGGTAAAACCTCAGCCTTCCAAGCTGATGTCGTGGGTTCGATTCCCATCACCCGCTCCATTTACATACATGATGCTGGGGCCTTAGCTCAGCTGGGAGAGCGCCTGCTTTGCACGCAGGAGGTCAGCGGTTCGATCCCGCTAGGCTCCACCAATATATCTATTTCGTACACAGTTATGGCAACTGTGTTTTTTTATGCTTTAAAAGAGTAATATGCAAACAGTATTTCATCATTTATTGATGTTGTATATAATAAAAATATATTGTATACGTTCGTATCAAAAACGTTGGCTTAAAGGTGGTTACTGTGCTTTTTTCGATTGGATGCTATGGTCGTACCGGTTCAGCAGTTGGTCAAGTTCTTTACTGAGAGTCACTACTTCCTCAGAAAGCAAAGGCTTTTTCCAGGCGATATTGTTTAATTCTTCGCGTTTGTCTTCAATTTCACGCAGTAATGACTGCTCCAACAAGGTGTTTCACCTCCAGCGGCTGACGTTTATGTTCATTTTACCCATTTCCGAAGATTTGAAACTAGCATTGTACATATTTTTAAGAAAAATTGGATGTACAGTGGGATATGTGCTGTTTTATAAAAAGTGAAACGAGTGACTAGGCAGAAACGTAAAATAGATACCCGTTTTTAGGGTGGAGGTTGGAAATATGGATGCCGTAGTAAAACGTCTAATAAAAGAAATAAAAAAAGATGGAGACGAAAAAGCTTTTGCAGAATTAGTGGATTTATATAAAGATAAAGTGTTCCAAATTGCTTATCGAATGACCGGGAATCATTATGAAGCCCAGGATATGGCGCAGGAATCATTCTTAAGGGCCTATGCAAATATTGATCGTTATGACGAAAACAGGAAATTTTCAACATGGCTTTTTCGTATTACGACCAACCTTTGTATTGACCGTCTGCGTAAAAGAAAGCCCGATTATTCGTTAGATGAAGAAATAAAAGGAACAGATGGCTTAACAGGGTATGCTCAAATAGCAGCAACAGACCAACTGCCGGAAGATCAGGTAGTGACCTTGGAAATGCAAGAGTGGGTTCAAAAAGCGATTGTCTCCTTGCCGCCGAAGTATCGTTCCGCCATTATTTTACGTTATATTGAAGACTTGAATATTCAACAAATCAGTAACATTTTAGATCTGCCGGAAAATACGGTGAAAACGCATATACATAGGGGCCGAGAAGCCTTGCGCAAGCGGCTGAAAGATGCGTAGGGAGGGAGGACAAAATCATGGCTTGTCATAAAGATTATGAATATAAACTGCACCAGTATTTGGATGGGGATATGACGGAAACAGAGCGTGATGAGCTGTATCAACACCTTGATACTTGTGAGGAGTGTGCCATTCACTACAAAGAGTTAAAGAAATCAGTGATGTTTGTACAAAGCGCTTCTCATATTGAAGCACCGTTTGAGTTTACAGAAGGTGTCTTGAAGAATCTGCCGGCAAAAAAGAAAACAAAATGGTGGAAAAAGTGGATGCGGCAGCATCCTGTTTTTACAGCAGCTTCTATTTTTACTGTGTTAATGGCTGCCAGTCTCTTTTTCTCATGGATGGAACAGTCTGATGAAGTACTGACAGTGGCAGGAAGCCAAAACGTTGAGATAGATCATGAGACGGGAACGGTTATTGTGCCGGAAGGGAAAACGGTTGAAGGAGATCTTTACGTGCGGAATGGACATGTTGAAGTAAAAGGAGAAGTAACAGGGGATTTGACGGTAATTAATGGTGAACAGTATTTAGCATCCGCAGGAAGAGTTGCCGGTGAAATTGAAGAGGTGGACCAGGCACTGGAGTGGATATGGTATCATACAAAGCGCATCGCTAATGATGTTTTTTCTTTGGAGCAAGAAGACGAATGAAAAATTTCCGGTTATTTATGCTGTATAAAGGGAAAAGTGTAACAAAAAGGTCGTTCTTGTCGACTTATAAAATAATGTCTGCTGCTTAGATACACGCTGCATGAAGACATTTATGGAGATTAAGTGCTCACGAACGAATGGAAAATAATATATGCTATAATAATGATATTGTTTTCTTGTTTGAAGAGTAACTGGAGGAAGAGTGATGTTGCCTGGAGAAGACTTTCAATTTCTTAATGTGTTAGGCGCAGTTGTAGATATTACATTGGTTGCCTACGTTGTTTATAAATTAATTACGGTTATTCGTGGTACTCGCGCGGTACAGCTGGTGAAAGGAATAACTGTCATATTAGCCGTTTGGTTTTTAAGCAGTTTCTTTGGCCTGCGTACGCTGCAATATATTATGTCACAAGCTGTTACATACGGGCTTTTGGCTATTATTATTATCTTCCAGCCTGAATTAAGGCGCGGGTTGGAACAGCTCGGCCGTGGAAGGTTATTTGGCCGTTCTGCCACACCAGAGGAAGAAAACACCATGAAAACGGTAGAAGCGATTATGAAATCGGTGAAATATATGGCGAAACGCCGTATTGGTGCATTAATTTCGATTGAAAAAGAAACAGGTATGAATGATTATGTTGAGACAGGTATTCCGATGAATGCAACAATTACATCGGAACTTCTTATCAACACATTCATACCAAACACACCGCTTCATGATGGAGCCGTTATTATGCGGAATCAAGAAATTGCAGCAGCTGCGTGTTATCTGCCTCTTTCTGAAAATCCGTTTATTTCTAAAGAATTAGGAACTCGCCACCGGGCTGCTCTTGGTATCAGTGAAGTCACCGATTGTTTAACGATTGTGGTGTCAGAAGAGACGGGAAGTATATCGGCAACGAAAAACGGAGATTTACATAGAGATCTCGATGAAGACACATTGTTTGCGATGCTTGAACGAGAGCTAATGAGCCAGGAAAAGCATACCTCAGGGCTGTGGCATTGGGGAGGCAAAAAAAATGGATAAGTTTTTTAACAACCACTGGTTTGTCAAATTCGTCTCCCTGTGCATTGCTATTATGCTTTATCTAATGATAAACATGAATAATATGAGCAACCAGCCTGGTGTTCTGCCAGATAACAATGACGAAAGCACCCACGTTATAAATGATGTGGAAGTGCAAGCGTATTATGATGAAGAAGCTTATGATGTCGTGGCTATGCAGGAAACCGTTGACGTGGAATTAACTGGAACACAAACGTCCATTTTACTGTTTCAATTATCCAGGCCTTCTTATGAGGTGTTTGTTGATGTAAATGGAAGAGAAGCCGGTGTGCATAATGTTCGTGTAGAATATCGAGATTTTCCAGCAGATCTGGATGTCTCCGTTACGCCTCGCTTTATTAGTGTGGAAAAAGAAAAGCTCGAAAGCGTTTCATATGAGGTAGAAGCAGATTTGCTCAACAGAGACCAAGCGGAGGATGGTTATACATTAGGCGGTGCCAAAGTGTCTCCGTCTGAGGTTACGCTAAAAGCACCCCCATCGACCCATGAAAAAATTGAAACAGTAAAGGCGTTTGTTGATGTAGAAGGCGCCGATGGACGTGTAACATCAGAATCAGAAGTCGTTGCTTATGACCAGAATGGAAATGAAGTAGATGTTGAAATAGAACCAGAATCGGTTGATGTTGAAGTGCCGGTTATTAGTCCATTTCGCGATGTTTCGGTTCAATTATCAAGGGAACATTCATTGCCTGATGGACTTTCCGTGGAGTCGCTTAATATAAACCCCGCCGAGGTAACAATCTTCGGCCCATTAGAGGTGATTGAAGACATCAACGCTGTAGAAGCAACGATTGATATATCACAGATCGAAGAAGATGATACATTTGAAGTAGATATTGTTCCGCCAGAAGGAGTGGAGAGAGTACAGCCTGAAACCGTTGAGGTGGAAGTAGATGTTGGTGAAACAGAAGAAACAGCGTTAGGTCAAGTCCCCATAAGTGTAGAAAATGTACCGGAAGATGTTTCTTATGATGTCATTTCCCCAGAAACAGGAAGGACAAACGTTACGATATCCGGTGTCACACAAGTAATAGAAACCATCACAGCAGAAGACATTACCCTCACTGCAGATTGGGAAGGCAGAGAGGATGATGGCAGCACTTATACCTTACCGGTGGAAGCCGAGGGACCAGCTAATGTTGTCGTGCAGCCTGCTGTTGATGAACTAGAAGTAAACCAGTCCCAATAAATGTTAAAACAAGTGTTTTATAGTCGGTAACTCTTGTTGAGCTGAAGGAGAGATGGAGTATGGGTAAGTATTTTGGAACGGACGGGGTACGTGGAATTGCCAACTCAGAATTGACCCCCGAATTAGCTTTCCGGCTTGGTCGTGCTGGAGGATACCTTCTCACAAAAGACGCAGACCAGCCAAAAATTCTGATTGGACGGGATACACGTATTTCAGGAGAAATGCTGGAAGGGGCCTTGATCTCTGGATTGCTGTCTATTGGAGTAGAGGTTATGCGTTTAGGCATTATTTCTACACCGGGAGTTTCTTATCTGACAAAAGCAGTAAGTGCCCAAGCCGGTATTATGATTTCTGCATCACATAACCCGCTTGAAGATAACGGTATTAAATTCTTTGGTTCTGATGGATTTAAGCTCTCGGAATCCCAAGAAGCAGAAATAGAAGCATTGATGGATGGAGAGGATGATCTGCCACGGCCAACGGGAAAACAAGTTGGCGTAGTGAATGATTATTTTGAGGGCGGACAAAAGTACTTGCAATTTCTAAAACAAACTGTCCACGAAGACTTTTCCGGACTTCACATTGCACTCGACTGTGCACACGGGGCAGCTTCATCGTTAGCTCCTCATCTGTTTGCTGATTTGGACGCTGACATTTCTACGATAGGAAATACCCCCGACGGCACGAATATCAATGATGGCGTGGGTTCTACTCATCCAGAGGCATTAGCGGCATTTGTAAAAGAGCAAAGTGCTGACGTGGGCTTAGCGTTTGACGGTGATGCCGACCGCCTCATTGCAGTAGACGAAAAAGGACAGTATGTAGATGGCGATAAGATTATGTATATCTGTGCCAAATACCTCAAACAAGAAGCAATGCTTGCCCATAACACTGTGGTGACGACAGTGATGAGTAATTTAGGTTTATATAAAGCTCTGGAAAAAGAGGGGATTTCCTCGAAAAAAACAGCAGTTGGCGACCGGTACGTTATGGAAGAGATGCGTGCTGGCGGTTATAGTCTTGGCGGTGAACAGTCAGGGCATATTATCTTTTTAGATCATGTCAAAACAGGCGATGGGATGCTTACGGCATTGCAATTAGTGGATATTATGAAAGCTTCGGGCAAACCATTGTCAGAGCTTGCAGGCGAAATGGAAAAGTATCCGCAAAAACTTGAAAATGTGCGAGTGACAAATAAACACGAGGTAGCCGTGAATCCATCGGTAAAGGAAGTCATTGATAAAGTAGAGGAAAAAATGGATGGTGAAGGCCGGGTATTAGTACGTCCTTCTGGTACGGAGCCGCTTGTGCGCGTTATGGTAGAAGCGGAAACCGAAGATTTATGCGACAAATATGTGCAGGAGATTGCAGCATCGGTAAGGCAGCACATGGGGAGCGAAGATTCATAAAAATAACGAGCACAGCCTGCACGACAGGAGCAGGCTGTGCATAATTTGTAACATAGATGTTTACACAGAAGTGACAGAGGGTACTGTTTTTTTACAAAACAGCAACATCAATTGAATCAGAAACATGCATATAGTAAGATGTATCAAGATTCTAAGTATAGAAAAGGAGGATCGGAACAATATCATAACGAAAAGCGCCTGGACTGCTCTTTTACGGACGAAGCATAGGAGCAGTTGACGAGGAGGAGGTTCATCGAGAAATCGGCGGATGCCTCCCGGTTGCACGTCACAACCGAAAATGCAGCCTTAAACCATGAAGGCGACTTCATGAACAAAAGTCTGCATCATGGCGTAAGGACAGCAGCGTTTTAAACAATAAAGATAAGAGCGGGGCATGGTGTGCCCCGCAGCATGCCATGGCCCCGCGCAGGAGGTCATGCAGTATGTGTGGAATTGTTGGATATATAGGAAATGAAACCGCAAAAGATATTCTTATTAAAGGATTGCATAAACTAGAGTATCGAGGTTACGATTCAGCCGGTATCGCTCTTGTTCATGAAAATGGTACGGACGTGTTTAAAGAAAAAGGGCGTATTGCTCAGTTAGAAGAAACGATACCCGACAATACAAAGGGAACAACCGGTATTGGACATACACGCTGGGCAACCCATGGAGCGCCAAGTACAGAAAATGCACATCCACATCAAAGTACATCAAGACGTTTCACATTGGTTCATAACGGAGTAATCGAAAATTATCGACAGCTTCAGCGTGAATATCTTCAAGAAGTGAATTTGCAAAGTGAGACCGATACAGAAGTGATTGTACAGTTAGTACAGTTGTTTGCTGACAAAGGAATGAGCACAGAAGAAGCATTTCGCCACACGCTTTCTTTGCTGCACGGCTCTTATGCGATTGCACTGGTAGATAATAATGATCGTGATACGATTTACGTCGGGAAAAACAAAAGTCCGCTTCTTGCTGGTATGGGAGCGCAGGCAAATGTTGTGGCATCAGATGCCATGGCGATGCTTCACATAACCAAAGAATTTGTGGAGATTATGGACCAGGAAATCGTCATTGTGAAGAAAAATCAAGTACAAATAAAAACATTGGATGGAGACAAGGTGGAACGTGCTTCATTTACAACGGACATCGATGAGAGTGATACAGAAAAAGGCACGTACAATCACTTTATGCTGAAAGAGATTGATGAACAGCCTTTTGTTATCCGCAATATTATTCAAAAGTATCAAAACAGCGATGGGAACATTAAGCTTGATAAAGACATCCGCCAGGCGATTAATGATGCAGACCGTCTGTATATTATCGCCGCAGGAACGAGTTACCACGCAGGTCTTGTAGGAAAAGAGCTGATGGAAAAAGTCGCTGAAAAACCAGTGGAAGTACACATCGCTAGTGAGTTTCTTTACAATGAACCGATACTTTCTAAAAAACCGCTCTTTATCTTTATTTCACAAAGCGGTGAAACAGCTGACTGCCGCGGTGTATTAGTAAATGTGAAAAAACAAGGGTACAAATCATTAACGATTACGAATGTACCGGGATCCACGCTCGCTCGTGAAGCAGATTTCACGCTGCACACCTATGCAGGCCCGGAAATCGCGGTTGCTTCCACGAAAGCATATACCGCACAAATGGCTGTCCTATCTATTCTTGCGATGGACAGTGCGAAAGCTCAAGGAATCGATACAGACTTTGACGCGATGCAAGAGTTAGGGCTGGCTGCAAACGCGATGGAAAGTCTCTGTGATCAAAAAGAAACGATGGAACAAATCGCAAAAGACTACATGTCCGGCACACGCAACTGCTTTTTCATCGGACGCGCACTCGATTATCATGTGGTGCAAGAAGGCGCCTTAAAACTAAAAGAGATCTCCTATATTCAAGCAGAAGGTTTTGCCGGCGGCGAGTTAAAACACGGCACGATTGCGTTAATTGAAAAAGGCACGCCTGTTATCGCAGTTATTACACAAGAACACATTAACCTTAATATTCGCGGGAACGTGCAGGAAGTGGAAGCGCGCGGCGCCAACGCTTGCATTGTCAGCACGGATCGAACAAAAGAAGAAGGCGACCATATTGTAATGCCGGACATTCATGAACGAATGACTCCGATTGTTTCCGTCGTTCCCCTGCAGCTTATTGCCTATTACGCAGCCCTGCATCGGGGATGTGACGTAGATAAACCGAGAAACCTAGCCAAAAGCGTAACGGTAGAATAAGTAATATAAAGAGGATCGTTTGAATTGTGGATTACAAATAAAGTCGTACCGTTCACAAAAAAGACGCGACGCTTAAAAACCAAGTTGCGATATTTATAAAGACGTTGCGAAGCCTTACCCCTTTGGATGTGATTGTCTAAAGGGGTGTTTTTGTGACGAAAAGAAAAGGCTCTAAAATATAGGCTCTACAATATTTGTTTAGAAAATGGGGCATAAAAAAACACGCAAGCTCCAGTATCCTTTATACTTGAATTGTCCAGAAACAAGAAAAGGATTGCAACTGCGTGCATATGCATTTATCATGAATTTCCCTGGATTAGAAGAATTGACTGTAACAAAAACAGAAGTAGCGGCAGATTCGTTCCATATCCACGTAGAGATGGAACGTAAAACACATCGTTGTCCCCGTTGTGAGGGGACAATGAAGGGTGTTCATGACTATGGAATTCAGAAAAACCAACATTTAAAGATGTTTGAAAGAAACACATACTTGTTTTATAGAAAGAGACGCTATAAGTGTTCCTATGGAAAGAGGTTTCCTGAAAAGACGAATACGGTAGAAAGATATCAGCGTCGTACTGTGGAATGGAATCAGGCCCTGGGACTCCGTGTCATTCAGGGTAAGAACTTCAAAGATACAGCTAGACAGTTTCGTACATCTCCAGCCACCGTAATAAGACGATTCGATTTTATCTCCACTCCGATGTTTAAGGAAGTGGAGGAATTACCAGAAGTGATTGCGATTGACGAATATAAGGTGGACACAAACAAAGGGAAATACCAGGTCATTATAGCGGATGGAAAGACAGGAGAGCCACTGGATATCCTTCTAGATTGTTCGGTTAAAACAGTTAAAGCCTATCTACGAAAAAAGGTGCCCATGTAAAAATGGTAGTCATGGATATGAGTTATTCATTTAAGCCATCTGTTGAAAAAGCCCTTGGCAGCCCTGTAATTATTGCGGATCGTTTCCACTTCTGCCGCTATATTTATTGGGCATTAGATCGTGTACGAAGAAGAGTTCAAAAAGACTTTCATGAGTGTGACCGAAAAAAGCGTAAGCGCATGAAGCATGTTTTTAATAAACGTCATGAAGAATTAACAGAAAAGCAGCGGTGGTATTTGGAAAGGTATTTAGATTTCTCAAGTGAATTGAGGAGTGCTTATAAACTAAAGGAAGCCTTCCGTTCTTGGTTTGATGAGGCAAAACAGATTGGTTCCAATGAAGGTTTATTAGTAAAGCAAGCCATTTACAACTTCTATCATCTAGTTGAAAAATCAGGAATGAAGGAGTTTGTGAAAGCAATTGAAACGTTCAAAAACTGGGAGGTTGAAATCCTTAATAGTTTTACTTTCGGTTATACCAATGGACCAATTGAGGGGCTTAACAACCAAACGAAAGCTATAAAACGGAATGCATTCGGATTTAAGCGATATGACAGATTGCGAATGCGTGTGTTATTACATCATCAATTAAAAGAAAAGACAATTCAGGTAGGATAAAGGGGCAGGAGAATAATTCTCCCACTCCAACATTTGACTTAGAACCCCTGTTTTGTATTATTTATAACTTTAAATCGAATGAATTTATATACGTTTAACATGGCTCGAAGGTTATACAGTTCAATTGTTGAGTAAAATAATAAAAAAATCCATTCTCAGTCTGCCAATGTGAGAATGGAATTTACAGTTTTTCTGTATGGTTCTCTATTGTTAAAACAATTTCCTCGAATGTATATCTATGATTAACTGCATCCACTGCAAGAAAACAATTAATGAAGCTAAAGCAGTTCGTTTATCCGCATGACAAAAAGCGTAATTCCAAAACTATTCCCAGTCCTAGTCATTTTTCTTTCGAATTTTTCCAAAAGACCACATACTTATTATAATCGTTATAACAATAATAACGTATAAACGATTTAGAAATATGGTAAAGTTGATGTAAGAACCAAATTTTTTGTTTGCATAAATAAGCATATGCTTATACAATAAGGAGCTTTTTATGAGCGCATCATTACCGGCGGCTATTGTTGGCGGAGATTTTGCAGGGTTCGCGGCAGCTGCTCATTTAGCAGAAAGAGAAAAATCGTTTATACCGAGGGGTTACGTATTATAAAATTGTTAGACAAGCTCAAGGTAGTGTAATGCTTTTTTGACTTCAATCGTTTAAGGTTCTTTCTCGATTCCTTGTTTGTTAAGGTGATTAAAAACTTTGGTGATAATGATTGCTAATACTAATATGAGAAGGTAGTTTAAAAAAAGCCCAAAGTAATTCATTCCCTTATTGAGTTGCATGAAGTCAAGAGCCACCAATAAAGGCTTGAAAATAAAAGAGAAAAAAGCACTTAAAATCACACCATATAGAAACGTATTTTTGTTATGGTTTAAACACCACTGGTATAACAACATAAAAGATACAGGAACGAGAGAAGCATCCAATCCAAAGTGAACGGGTACAATTGGGAATGCTTGAAAAGGATAGGTAACATGTCCTGTTCGCATTGCCAGCGCATCGGAGTAAGCAAACCATACATGTATGTTAAAACCATAAAATCCAATGTGAAATGCTTTTCGTTTGTCGACGTTAAAGTACACAACGATAAGCGGGATAATTAACATAAATAAAATAGCCCAAAAATGCCATGTTTCCCAAGTGGAGAAATCCTTCCAGTATTCCACCCACATGCTAACGACATTTTCCTGCTGACTTAGAATTTCGTCTAGTCGATGGCCTTGTTGGTTTGTCATAAGCCGCCCCACTCCTAAACTCACAAGAAAAGAATAGTTCTTTTTATTATGGCCTGCTTATGAAGATTTATTTGTTCATTATTTAACAGAGGCAGCTTGGATTTTTTTAACTTAACGTGAAACGTGGGTTTGTGAAGTGTTTTTGCTCAAACTTTATGTCAGAGCTGCAGAAGACGCATGAGTGGTTCTTAGTAATTAGTAATATAAGGGTGTAGGAAAATAGAGGGTTAATGAAAGGAGTGAATACATGCCTTTAAAACGATCTGATGAAGAAAAAATCAAGGGAACGAATGTTTCAGTGTCTGACTTTTGGCGCTGGGCCTATTCCGACTTGTTAAGTAATCGAAATAGAGGGATTTTGGCTGAGTTTTTAGTTGGTAACGCCTTAGGATTAACAGATGAGGCTCGAATCGAATGGGATAAAGCTGACTTCGAATATCACGGTAAACTGATAGAAGTAAAATCGGGAGCTTATATCCAGGCATGGAAACAAAGGCAACTTTCAAACATTGTTTTCAATATTCCAAAAGCAAAGTCATGGGATTACAAGACAGGTGAGATGAGTCAGGATTCTAAACGAAATTCGGATTGTTATGTATTTTGTGTGTACCAAGACCAGGATAAAACGAATTATGATGTCTTGGATGTCTCTCGCTGGGAATTTTATGTGTTGTCTACTGATTTTCTTAATCACCACTTTTTTGAGCATAAATCCATTTCGTTATCAACCATTCAAAAATCATGCGAAGCAACAACATATGCACATTTAAAACATAAAATTGATAACGTATTAAATGATGGTTCCTGCTAAATCTGCTATGACGAGTTTAGGTACATTCTTCGACTACATGATTAATTGAAGGGTTTTTAACGTTTGTTTTGTTCATGTGAAGTACACTCTGAATGAACAAACGAATACCCAGTAATATAAAGGGTTCCATGTGTTCAAACAGACTTGTTCAGTCATTTGCTTATTTTGCAAGGAGGATTAAATTAAGGTCCAATAAAAATTTTCACCCAAAATAATAGTAATTAATGGAAATTTAAAGGGATTTTTAATTGGAACTAGAAAATTGTAGATATAGAAGTTCCATTTTTTCAACTAAATTATTTTGGAAGAGGGATATAATGCAAATACGTTATGTTGATATCCAAAACTTCAAAAAATTGAAGGCATGTCGTATAGAATTTTCAAATGAAAAAACGATATTCGTGGGAGCGAACAATAGCGGAAAGACGTCGGCGATGGATGCTTTGAAAAAGTTTTTATACCAAGGAAACCGAAAGAATTTTTCTACTACTGATTTTACGTTATCAAACTGGGTGGATATAAACCGAATTGGAGAGCAATGGGAAAAAGCGAGTGAAAATACTAAGGAATTGTCTTTAACCATTAATGATTGGGAAGAGTTTTTACCTTCATTAGATGTTTGGCTTAAAGTTGAAGAAGATGAAATTCATCATATAACACATATTCTTCCTTCTTTAGATTGGTATGGTGGGAACGTTGGGGTTCGAATTAGATTTGAACCTAAAGATTTGGCGAACTTATACAAAGATTATATTGCTGCTAGAAAATCAGTACAAGAAGTTACTTACCTTAGGGAAACACAAAAATCAGAGAAATCTAGTAATTTTGAGTTATCGCCAAAAGATATGCGAGGATTTTTGGAAGAGAACTTACTTAAGTATTTTGTTATAAGATCATATACGCTTGACCCTCAGAAGTTAGACACGGAAACTACACAGCCACAAACTTTAGGAAGTGAAATAGAACCATTCACTGGTAACCCTTTAAATGGTTTAATTCGTATTGATTACATTTCTGCTCAAAGAGGTTTTGCTGATCCTGATTACAAATCGTCGTCTGACTCTGAAGAAGGAAAATTATCTTCACATGGAGCTCAATCTTTATCATTGCAATTAAGAGCTTATTATAATAATCACTTAAATCCAGAAAAATTACCTGATGCTTCAGATATCGGCGCACTAGAAGCAATACATAAGGCTCAACGAGAATTTGATGAAAAATTAAAAACTGATTTTAGAGAATCTATACAAGAGTTAGAGTCATTAGGTTATCCAGGCTTTTCAAGCCCAAAGATTACACTATCTACTCAAGTTAAGCCAATGAATAGTTTAGACCATAAATCTGCAGTGCAATATGATTTGATTGATAATAAGTCAGGGGATAATAGTGTACCAATGAAATTGCCCGAGAGTCATAATGGCTTGGGATACCAAAACCTTATATCAATGGTATTTAAACTAATGAGTTTTAGGGACGATTGGATGCAAGTAGGTAAAGTATCAAAGCAAACAACCATCAATCAAGACAATTACATAATACCTCCGTTACATCTTGTTTTTATTGAGGAACCAGAAGCGCACTTACATGCTCAGGTTCAACAAGTATTTATTCGAAAAGCATATGATGTCTTAAGGTCACATGATACCTTGGGAAGTTCAAGTAAATTTAAAACTCAAATGGTTGTTAGTACTCACTCTAGCCATATAGCACATGAAACTGATTTCTCTTCACTTCGTTATTTTAGAAGGAATATAAGGCCTTCATCACCAGTCCCTACCTCTTCAGTAGTGAACTTGTCTAATGTATTTGGAGATCAAACAGAAACCAAAAGATTTGTGACACGCTATATTAAGTCTGTGCATTGTGAATTGTTATTTGCTGACGCTGTGATACTTGTTGAAGGTCCAGCAGAGAGAATGCTATTGCCTCAATTTATAGAGAGTGATTTTAGTAATCTTTTTTCGAGCTATATTTCAATATTAGAAATTGGTGGAAGTCATGCTCACCGTTTGAAAGCATTAATAGAAGCTTTAGGAATTCATTGCTTAATAATTACTGATTTAGATTGTATAGAACCGCGCAGCGGAAAGGCAGTATTTCCAGAAAAAAATAAAAACTACATAACAGATAACTATACTTTAAAAAATTGGTTGCCAAAAATTGAAAAAATAGACTCATTATTGGATCTAGATAGTCCTAAAAAATGTATTGATGATAAGAATCAATCAATAAGAGTGGCCTACCAAACTCCTATCAAGGGTGTTGGAGAGGCAAAGGCTCTAGCGACAACATTTGAAGACGCGTTAGCATTCGAAAACTTAGATTTATTTCAGGGCTTAGAAGGAAATGGTTTAATAAAAAAATTTGCAGAAGCTATTGAATATGTGGGCTTAGATTCAATTAGTAAGCCAGAGCTATTAAGTGAGCAATTCTTTAATTCGTTAAGAGGCAATCCAAAGAAAGCTGAATTTGCCTTAGATTTAATATATTCAAAACAGTTTTTGGATATTAAAACCCCTACTTACATATATGAAGGGTTGCAATGGTTAGAACAAAAAGTTTCAAACCGGACTGAAAATACTATGCAATATAAAGATAGGGAGGTGTTGGCTTAAGTGACACCTAGATTAACCATTCAGGAACATGAGCGTTTAGTCAATAGCCAAATATTAGACTGCTTGAATCCAAATAAGCTGAATAGTTTTTTTTTATTTGCAGGTGCTGGCTCAGGTAAAACAAGATCTTTGGTTCAAGTTATGGAAGAATTTAAATATAAGTATGGGAAAAGTTTTAGAATTCATGGCCATAAAGTAGGGATTATTACTTACACTAACGCTGCACGTGATGAAATTGACAAAAGGCTTCAGTATGACCCCTTGTTTTTTGTTTCGACTATTCATAGTTTTATTTGGGAGCTTATAAGACCATTTCAATTGGATATAAAAAATTGGTTAACTGAAGTATTAAGTAGAAAAATTGCAGAATTAACTACAAAACTACAAAATGGGCGAACTAAAAATGTGGAAAAACTCCAGAAGGAATTATATGGAAAAAACAGCAGACTAAAGAAACTTAAACACATTAATCGTTTTAATTACAGCCCTGATGGTGATAATAGAAATTTTAATTCATTAAATCACTCGGAAGTCATACAAATAGGAGAATATTTTTTAACACACAAACCCCTAATGCAGACTGTATTAATCAATAAGTATCCCATCCTATTAATTGATGAGAGTCAAGATACAAATAAGCACCTAATGAACGCCCTATTTGAAGTACAAGTTAACCATAAAAATAATTTCGCATTAGGGTTATATGGTGATACAATGCAACGAATTTACAGCGATGGTAAACATGATCTTGGGCATAATCTTCCTAATGATTGGGTTAAACCAGAAAAAACAATAAACCATCGTTGTCCTCAAAGAGTTATAAAATTAATTAACAAGATCAGAAAGGATGTAGATAACCATAATCAAGAGCCAGGTGAATCAAATGTTCAGGGAACAGTCAGGCTTTTTGTTTGTCCAAACGATAAAGATAAAGAGGTCATTGAAAAAAAGGTTTCTACGTGTATGGCAAGAATAACTCAAGATTCTTCTTGGGATGTACAATCCTCTGATTATAAATCCTTGATTCTTGAACATCATATGGCAGCTAAAAGGTTAGGGTTTTCTGATCTGTTTGAAACCCTATATAGTATAGATGGTCTAAAAGACGGGCTTTTAAATGGGAATTTAGCTGAGTTGAATGTTTTTACAGAAAAGATACTTCCTATTGTAGAGGCTCATAAACAAGGGGACAATTATCTGATCTCTAGAATAGTTAATAAATACTCACCACTTTTAAATATAGATACATTGAAGAAAGATGCAAATTCTCAGTTAAATCGTATTACTCACGCAAGGAAAGCTGTTCAAGAGTTGCTTCATTTATGGGATAACAACTCAGATCCAAATTTACAAGAGATTATTAAGTCCGTGCAAGAATCTAGTTTGTTTATCATTCCTGATAAAATTAGTTCAATAATAAAAGAAGGAGATACTAGCTACGTTGGAGAGGATAGGGTAATTGAGAAAGATTTAAATGCTTGGATTTCTGTTTTAAATATACCTTTTAGTCAAATAAAAGCCTACAATACCTATATAAAAGGGGATGCGAAGTTTGAAACTCACCAAGGAGTTAAAGGCCTTGAATATCCTAGGGTAATGGTTATTATCGATGATGAAGATGCACGTGGTTTTATGTTTAGCTATGACAAGTTATTTGGAGTAAAAGAAAAATCCCCAACAGATGTTAAAAATGAACAAGAAGGTAGAGATTCGACTATTGAACGTACAAAACGATTATTTTATGTTACTTGTAGTCGAGCGCAAGACAGCTTAGCTATAATTGCCTACTCAAAAGAGCCAAAGTTAATAAAACAACATTTAGTATCAGAAGGTTGGTTTAATGAAAGTGAAATCATTTATATAGAGTAAAATTTTTTTGAGAAACTTTCGCAGATAAAGATTCTATTAAAGATTCTGTAAGTGTAAATTATAATCTAGAGTGTTAGTATACTTTTTCTTTTATGTTTTGAAGTTTGTGTTAAAAATCATTTTCTCTTTGACAGATACCGGTAAAAAGTAGCCCTGCTTATCCCTGCAGCGTCCAATATCTCCTGAATACTATATTCCTTACTATCATACATCTTAAAGGCCAATTCCAGCTTGGATTGGTCTTTTTTTGGTCTACCGCCTTTTCTTCCACGTGCTCTTGCTGCATCCAATCCTGACTTTGTACGTTCTGAGATAATATCCCGTTCAAATTAAGCTAACCCACTGAAAATCGTGAAGACGAGTTTTCCCATTGCCGTTGTCGTATCGATGTTTTCATTAATGGAGACAAAGTTGATCCCTTTTTCCTGAAATTCATTAATTAAGTCCACCAAATGCTTTGTACTTCGACCAATCCGATCGAGTTTGTAAACGACGATAGTATCTCCTTCACGGAGATACTTGAGCATTTCGTTGAACGCAGGGCTGTATTTGGCAATCGTTTTTTGTAGGTAATGGCAATCCTAATTATACAAATAACGGTATATTAATCCACATTGTGGAGACTTGACATGGAGCCTCGGTGGACAAGATAAAAGGCAATAGGGCAGGAAAGGGTCTTGCTTGGCAAGGCAG
>NZ_FNDK01000034.1 GCF_900099605.1 Alteribacillus persepolensis | reverse complement strand
ACCAGAGATTATGAACAGCGATCAAGGTAGCCATTTTACAAGCCCGACATACACCGATCTTCTTCATAGCCATGACATCAATATTAGTATGGATGGCAAGGGGCGGGCTTTGGACAATATTACATTGAGCGCCTATGGAGAAGCTTGAAATATGAAGATATTTATTTAAAAGAGTACGAAACGCCCCGTGCTGTGCGACAAGGTATTCGTAATTACTTAACTTTTTATAATGAAGAAAGGCCACATCAAGCCCTTGAAGATCAGCCGCCAGCTGAAATTTATCAGTAGTGGATCGTCTTCACCCTCTTCGTCATTGTCTGTATGTCGAAAGAACCCGTCAAAGGTTCGACGTTGTCCTCGCTTACGCTCGCCCTTGACGGAACCTTCCCCCATAAAGGCGGAACGGTTAAGGGTGAACAAGATCGTTCTGTGATCTCCTTTTTCTCCGAAGGTAGCTTCTCTATCTCGAAAGGAGTCACACCTTATTTATTAAAAAAATCTGTCTTGACAAAGGGGGCCACCTTAAAGTGTGGCAAAAGCTTCATTGGCCTCGATTACACCTAACATCGACATGCCCGCTTTATTTAAAGCTTTTGTGGTTACTTCTACAGGACCTATGCCCATAAATCCGAGGTGGAACCCATGCGCTTGTGTTTGCTCGAATACTCGCTAATGGAGCGATTTGAAGCTCTTTCGCTTTCCTCTCGCTAATAACGATAATCGCCGCAGCTCCGTCATTAATACCGGAAGCGTTCCCTGCTGTCACACTCCCATCTTTTTTTAAAAGCAGGCCTGAATTTACCGAGTTTTTCTGCCGTTGTGTTCGCTCTAACTCCTTCATCCTGTGAAACAACGAACGATAGAGTCTTTTTTTCGCTGCGGTACTTCTACTGAAACAATTTCCTTATCAAATAAACCTTTTTCTTGGTTCCGCGCTGCAAATTCGTCTTGTTCTTCTCTTGTCACACCGTACTCTTCATTGATATTTTCAGCGGTGATTCCCATATGATAGTTTTCTAGCGTGCAAGATAACCCGTCATGAATCATACTATCGATGAACTTCTAGGTCACCCATACCAAACCCTGTACGTCCGCCTTTGAGTAAGTAGGGGCTTGGCTCATGCTTTCCATTCCACCTGCCACAACAACGTCTGCATCTCCTGATTGGATAGCTTGAGCTGCTAAATGAACTGCTTTCAAGCCAGTCCCACATATTTTATTGATCGTCATCGCAGGAACTGTCTCAGGCAGGCCAGCACGTATGGCGAAAATTCTAGCAGGATTTTGATCAAGGCCTGCTTGCAGAACATTTCCCATGATTACTTCATCGACTTGACCAGGTTTTATGCTTGATCGCTCTAGCGCCGAACGTATCGCCGCAGCACCAAGGTCCACAGCAGAAATATCTTTTAATGATCCATTAAAAACACCAACGGGCGTGCGAACAGCACCAGCTGAAACTATTTTTTCAGAAGTCAATTGGCACTCTCCTTTTCATAAATGGATTCGTCTATTTAGAAGGAAGCTTCTGTATTTTGACGAACAGTCTTGAGGTCATATTCCTCTTAGATTTCCTTTAGTACCATACCTTCTTCTGAGAAATCGAAAACAGCCATGTCTGTAATTAAACGATCTACTACGTTTTTACCTGTAAACGGGAGTTCACATGCTGCCCGCACTTTGGACTGTCCTTCTTTATTGACATGGTTCATAATAATGACAACTTTTTGTTCCCCCTGGACAATATCCATCGCGCCTCCCATGCCCTTCACCATTTTTCCTGGTATCATCTAGTTGGCAAGATCCTCTTTTTCAGACACTTCCGTGCCGCCTAAGACGCAAGGTCCACATGTCCTCCTCGAATCATCGTAAACGATTCAGCGTTATCGATAAAAGCAGCTCCTTCTTTCGCCGTGACAGTTTCTTTCCCCGCATTAATAAGATTGGCATTTTCTTCTCCGGCAACTGGATAAGGATCTATACCTAATAGTCCATTTTCGGAGTGAAGGAACACTTCTTTAGACGCAGGGATTTGATCCGCAATCATCGTAGGCATTCCAATACCTAAATTTACATTCATACCATCTTCTATTCCTTTCACAGCATGAGAAATGATTTTTTCACGGGCAGTAGACATTGTATCCCTCCTATAATTTTTTAGTTTAAGCCCCGTGAACGGTTAACTCTTCAATTCTTTTTCATAGTTTTCACCTTTTAATAGGTGCTGCACATAAATACTAGGGGTATGGATTTCATTTGGATCTACTTCGCCTATGATTACTATCTCTTCCACTTCTGCAATCGTTACTTTTCCAGCTGTTGCAGCCATTGGGGTGAAGTTACGAGCCGTATGGCGATAAATGAGATTCCCATATTTATCCCCTTCCATGCTTTGACAAGGGCAGCATCTCCTGTAATTGCTTCTTCTAGAATGCACACCTTGCCTTGAAATTCTTTATGTTCTTTCCCATCAGCAGTCGGTGTGCCTACACCAGTAGGAGTGTAAAATCCGGGTATGCCAGTACCGCCCATGCGAATACGTTCTGTAAGTATCCCTTGAGGCACCAGTTCCAAATCTAACTTTCCATTAATGTACTGGGATTCTAGCGTTTTGTTTTCTCCTACATACGAAGCAATCACTTTCTTAATTTGCCGGACACTCTCCTCAAAAGATGTGAAAACTTTTGACATATAAAACCCCTCCGAAAAAGATCAATGGAATATTGAATTTTCTATTAATTTCACTTTACTAAAAGCGCTATCATAAGTAAAATAGATAAAAATTATATATTTATTCTTAAAAAGAACATGAGGGATCAACTTGAATTTTAAACAACTGCGTTTTTTTCTAGAAATATACAAAGAAATGAGTATCTCAAAAGCAAGCACTAAACTTCACATCTCCCAACCTGCCCTCAGCAAATCGATTTTCCAACTCGAAGAAGAATTAGGGATTCTATTGTTTGACCGCTCCACTCGTCGCTTACAGCTAACAAAAGAAGGGGAGATGATGCTTTCACATGCCCAAAAGCTCATAAGGGGTATGGAGGACATGATACGAGAAGCAGAAGATATAAAATCAAGAAAAAAAGGAAGCTTTAAGTTCGGGCTTCCTCCAGTAATTGGTTCAAACATATTTCCTGACATCATTGCATCGTTTCGTGAAGAATATCCGGAGACAAATATCCACATCGTGGAAGAAGGGGCAAAAATTATGGAAGAGTCTCTTCTAGAAGGCAAAATAGATATAGGCGTAGCTATACTGCCTGTAGATACGAAACTATTTGAAGTGCGGCCTATTGTTAGTAAGGCTCTCTTATTAGTAGTTTCAACTGACCACCCCTTAGCAAATCAACAAAGTGTAGAAATGAGTGAATTATGGGAAGAGAATTTTCTCATGTTCAGAAAGGGGTTTTCCCTATACGATAGAGTCAGAGAGGGATGTATTCAAGCAGGGTTTGAACCTCGCATTATTCATGAAAGTACCCAGTGGGATTTCCTTTTTGAAATGGCAAAAAAGAATCTCGGTGTTACTTTTTTACCGGAAACTCTCTGCCAAAAGGCAGAACTATCAAGTGTCTCAACGTTAGCTGTATCAAACCCCGCGCTTTCATGGAACCTAGCCATTATTTGGCGTAAAAACAGTTACCAATCACCAGCAGCGAAAGAATGGATTAATTTCGTTGGACAAACCTTTCAAAAATAGTAACCCGCTCGCTTGGTATGGCCGTCCAGGAACCTATGGATTGTTAGCTCTCCCCTACAATCCGTGCTTATCTTGGCGTTTAATATCGAAGTGACACTTAATAATTACAAAAAGTGAATTTGCTTTCCTTTCAGCCTGCTATTTTACTTTCGAAATAATTTCATTACCACGCTTTGCTTCTATCAGTTTGTAAGGGGTCGATTCCCAATCAAACCGTAGAAAAAATTCAAATTTAGCAACAATCCCCTACTCTGTGCGATTTGAGTGCAAAGTTATGTTGAAAAATTTAGTCCTCATCTCTACTTTTATGGAGTAAGTCAAGTATAGCTAGATAATCCTTGTCTCTTGTTTTTATTACCTGCTTTAACAGAGGGAATCAGAGTATTGCTCAATAAGACTCTTTAAACTCTATCTCAAAGTCACTACTGTCCACGGCTTTTATTCGATGACGTTCGTCAATGATCATTTTCTAAACTCCGCCTATGTACGGCTCTACTATCTTTCTACTTTTTAATACTCTTTATCGTGTTAAGTATTTCAGGAATAAATGGCGTTTTAATTTGAGAGCTATTTTCGTAACATTTTTGTTACTGTTAATTAAACGTGGGATTAAATTGCTTAACATGTGGTTTCTCCTACAATCCAATAAACGTCTTTTTATTTCATCAAATACATACTCAATCAACTCTTTATCATATTGTTGTTCAATGGCTTTCCGATAAAGAGTTACTAATAAGTCATTCGACACATACATCCAAGGGCTTATAAAAGAATATATCATCATTTATTCCTCCCTTTAATCCTTATTTGTTTACAAAAGAAAATTAATTTTTTAGAAATGCGTACACAACAACCGTTTCAAAATTCACCCTCCAACGAGTTTAATTATGGCTATATCGAGGAAATGGTTCAGTAACATTATTGTAAGGTTGTGATGACATCGAAATAATAGAAAACAAGGCTCTATAGTAAATGTTGTGGTATCTCCTATTCTGATGGGAGATACAAGGGAAGAGAAAATAGACAAAAAAAGAACACCCATTCCTCTCATTTTGTTACCCTTAATTTGACGGACCAAAGGAGAGGATATGGGTGCATCGCGAGCCTATCATAAAGTTGCTGGGAATAAAAGACCTCCATGTCGATGTTTGGGACAGTGGGGAAGACGACAATGGTTTATGGTTTGAGCTTCATACTGCTGTTCGGCAACAGATCCGCCCCCAATGCAGGAAAAAGACGAAACGGGTGCATGGCTACCGATGGCAGGTGATTCAAAGCAGTCGCGTGGGCGGCCAGCCCGTCACCCTACACCTGTGAAACGCCGCTATCGTTGTATAACTTGCGGTCATGCCTTTTTTGAACGACTAAAAAAGAAAATCCTTTGGCGGCAAGAAGTAAGAAGGCTGGCTAAACACGCTTAACCAGCCTTCTTAAAGAGAGGGATTGGAAATATACTCCACACAACATTTGACAGAGAGCCCAAAGTCTCTGAACTCGATCGCCCACATTGAGGCCTTTCACCGCCTTCTGGAAGACGAATGTTTCCAGCGTTTCGAGTTTAAGACCTATGAAGAAGCATATCGAGAAGTCGCTTCCTATATTGCGTTCTACAACGAGCGCCGACTTCACGGAAGTGTTCTGGATCTCTCTCCGAAAGAATATTATAATCAAACAAAGCGTGGTTTGATACCACAACGGGAAGTTCGTGTGTAAACACAAACCATCTCCTTTTTTTGTCTTAACCGCCACTCTGCCTTTTTGTGAGGATTGTCAAGGGTGACCAACGGGAGAGCGTAAGCGGTCCTTGACAAACGCAGTAAATGGGCGATTCTATCCGAGGACAAAAGAAGAGAAAAAGTTTGATTATGCTAGATAAATAGGGTACATGTCCAAATTCAAGGGGTTAATTCGAAAGTTTATATTGTTACACCCAGCGAGTAGTCATTACTTTTTTTCGAGTGTAGAATGATAATCCGTCTTTTCCATTTGCGTGCAGGTCACCATAGAACGAATCTTTCCAGCCAGAGAATGGAAAGAAAGCCATTGGAGCTGGTACACCAATATTCACGCCAAGCATTCCTGCATCAATTGTTTCACGGAATTGACGCACACTGCCTCCGTCATTTGTGAAAATACACGCTCCGTTTGCAAAACGAGATTTGTTTGTTAAATCAATAGCATCGTCGAGATTTTTCACACGAGCGATTGATAGCACTGGTGCGAAAATTTCATCCTGCCAAATTTTCATTTCGGTTGTCACATTGTCAAAAATAGTAGGACCTACAAAATATCCTTCTCTTTGAGCATCTTTGTCGTTGCGTCCGTCCCGAACAAGATGCGCCCCTTCTTTTTCACCTGTTTCAATATATTTTAATGTACGTTCTTTATGTTGATCACGGATAACTGGTCCAAGGAAAACGTCTTCGTCCAGCCCATTTCCAATGGTAATATCATTTGTCTTTTGTACCAGTTGTTCCATAAATTGATCTGCAATTGATTCTTCAACTGCCACCACGGATGCCGCCATACATCGTTCCCCTGCAGAGCCAAATGCGGCATTTAGAATTTGGGTTGTCGCATTATCCAAATTTGCATCATTTAATACGATAGAATGATTTTTAGCGCCGGCAAGTGCTTGAACACGTTTTAGATTGTCCGTACCTCTTTTGTATACGTACTCGGCAACTGGTTGAGAACCAA
Organism: Alteribacillus persepolensis; assembly: GCF_900099605.1. Taxonomy (GTDB): domain Bacteria; phylum Bacillota; class Bacilli; order Bacillales; family Marinococcaceae; genus Alteribacillus; species Alteribacillus persepolensis. The sequence continues at coordinate 16,869 of NZ_FNDK01000034.1, read as the reverse complement.
CAAAGGAAATAGCAGATACGGTTTTATGATCCAAGAGTCCATTAACAACATCATGGGCACCATGAACGATATTAAATACACCCTTTGGTAAACCTGCTTCCTCTAGTAATTCAGCTAAACGGTTTGCTAGTAATGGGGTGCGTTCTGATGGTTTTAGAACAAAAGTATTACCCGTTACGATTGCCATTGGAAACATCCAGCAGGGGACCATCATTGGGAAGTTAAATGGCGTAATTCCCCCAATAACGCCTATAGGGTAGTAATTCACCCCTGACTCGAGACCATTTGCAATTGTTGGTAGCTGTTCCCCCATCATTAAAGAGGGAGCTCCAGTTGCAAATTCAACATTTTCAATCCCACGTTGCACTTCACCATGAGCTTCTTTAAAGCTTTTCCCATTTTCAATAGTTATGATTTCCGCTAGTTCATCCCAGTGTTCGACAAGTAATTGCTGATACTTAAATAAAACACGTGCACGTTTTGGAACAGGGACATCCTTCCATGTTTGAAATGCCTCAGCAGCAATTGCTACAGCATGATCAACGTCTTCCTGTGAAGAAATAGGTACATGTGCAAGCACCTCGCCTGTTGCCGGATTAACTACTTTTTCCGATATATCTGATTTAGAGTGAATCCATTCGCCATCTACATAGTTTTTAAGTGTTTTTACTTTTAATTGTGTCATATCATAACCTCCAGAAATTATATTATGATTGCGTTGCCATTTGACTGTCATTTAACAATACATTTGGATTCTTATATTCCAATCCATGAGCTTCAGCTACAGCCTCATATGTTACAAATCCCTTCATCGTATTAATTCCTTTTGAAATAGCTTCATCTTCTAAACTTGCTTTGATATACCCTTTATTAGCTATTTTCATTGCGTAGGGCAGGGTAACGTTTGTTAAGCCAATGGAAGAGGTCCTTGGAACTGCACCTGGCATATTAGCTACAGCATAATGAACGACACCGTGCTTCTCATAAGTTGGGTTATCATGAGTTGTTATTTTGCCACTAGTTTCAAAGATACCTCCTTGATCGATAGCAACATCCACAATGACGGATTTATGTTTCATTGCTTTTACCATGTCTTCGGATACCAATTTTGGTGCCTTTGTTCCTGGTATTAATACAGCTCCAATAACTAGATCAGCTTCTGCTACGGATTCAGCTATATTAAGTGGATTAGACATGATTGTTTTAACTTGATTTCCAAATAGGCTATCCAACTCTCGTAAACGTGTGGGATTAAGGTCAAGAATAGTAACATCTGCTCCTAAACCAATTGCAATCTTAGCTGCATTCGTTCCTACAACACCGCCACCAATCACCGTAACTTTTCCACGGTGCACACCAGGTACACCACTTAATAAGATTCCTTTTCCTCCCTTTGGCTTTTCTAAAAATTGAGCCCCAATTTGAGATGCTATTCTGCCTGCAACCTCACTCATCGGTGCTAACAGTGGTAGAGAATCATCTTTTTCTTGAATTGTTTCATACGCAATACTTACTACCTTAGAATCCATTAGTGCCTCAGTTAATGATGGTTCAGCAGCCAGATGTAGGTAGGTAAACAAAATGAGATTTTCCCTAAAGTGTTGATACTCCTCTGGTTGTGGTTCTTTTACTTTTATAACCATTTCTTGAAGCCATACCTTTTCAACATTCTTTTCAATTCTAGCACCTGATTTTTCATATTCCTCGTTAAAAAAACCCGATCCAATACCAGCTTGACTCTCTATAACAACTTCATGTCCTGCTTTGACAAGTGCATCGACACCTGAAGGAGAAATAGCTACTCTATTTTCATTGTTTTTAATTTCGCGTGGTATGCCTATCTTCATTATTTTCCCTCCATTTATAAGGTTTTTATTTAATTTAAGTGAAATCAAGATTCATTCTGTTTAAATACTTTTTTTAATACAGTAATAATAAAATCTAAATCATTATCCGTGCTGGATAGTGGAGGACATATTGTCAAAATATTATTATAGCCTGCAACGGTATCCCCATTTTTTCCGATAATTAGACCATAAGCTTTACAATCCGAAATAATTTTTCCGACTCGTTGGGCAGAAGCCGGCTTTTTTGTGTCCTTATCTTCGACTAGTTCAATACCCATTAATAATCCTAAATTGCGAATATCTCCTACATATGGATGATTTTTCAGTTCTTCAAGCTCATTTTGTAATCGCTCACCCAAAACCGCGGCCCTTTCTGTTAAATTTTCCTTTTCTATAATTTCAAGGTTTTTCAAAGCAACTGCACAAGCTGCAGGGTTTCCCCCGAATGTATTAACATGACGAAAATGACTATTGTCTTCATTCTGCTTAAAAGTTTCATAAATGTCTTTTCGAACAGCTGTGATGGACAACGGCAAATAAGCACTAGTAAGCCCTTTGGCCATGGTTATGATGTCAGGGTTAATATCAAAATGCATATGTCCAAACATTTTTCCTGTCCTGCCAAACCCACAAATAACTTCATCAATTATTAATAAAACTCCATGTCGTTTACAAATTTCCTGAACTTTTTCAACATATATCGGATGTGGAATTAATACACCTCCTCCGGTAATTAATGGTTCCATAATAATACCGGCAATGGTCTCTTTCTGCTCCCAGATTATTTTATCCTCCAGTTCCTCAGCTCGTTGTACATTATATGATTCGACAGATTGACCTAAAGGTCTTCGGTAATTATCTGGAGGGGCAACATGTAAAAAACCAGAAGAAAGAGGTTCGTATTTGTATTTACGAAGAGCCTGACCTGTAGCAGACAAAGCACCTAGTGAACTTCCATGATAAGCTCTGTAACGGGATATAAACTTATATCTTGAAAAATCCCCATTTTGCTGGTGGAATTGCCTAGCCATTTTAAAGGCTACTTCATTTGCGTCGGAACCACTATTGGAATAAAAAATCATATAGTCATCGCTTAACCATTCATTTACTTTTTCAGCAAGTTTTATGGCCGGTATATGACTTTGAGTCATAGGTATATAAGCCATTTGATTCATTTGTTCGTACGCCGCCTGTGCTAACTCGTTCCGTCCGTAACCAACATTTACACACCATAGCCCGGACATTCCATCCAGATATTTATTTCCGTTATGATCTGTAATCCATGCCCCCTTTGCTTCGGTAGCAATTATAGGGTTTGATTTATCGTTGTATTGTGAAATATGATGCCATACGTGGTCTCGATCCTTTTTAATAAGTGACTGTGTTTCTTCTTTCACTGTCTTCAATTTTATCTCTCCTTTCAAAATTGGAGGGTAATGCAGGAGTCTTAAGTATTTACCTTAACTAAATGTCCAATCATCACTAGAAAAATAGGATCATCTTTTAAAAGTTATTCAGTAGAACTTCTTCCTCCAGTTGCTTAAAGCTTGTATTGATATCAATTATTGAATCCTTCATAATGTAGTTTACAAACAATTTTTAAAATTAGCATTTTACTTTATGTCAAATCATTTCTATTTTGATTTGACACTTTGGAGGATTTAAGTTGATAAATGAATTTGGATTGACTGTCAAGGGCGTAATTTCAAGGGAAGTATTTAAACATGCCAGGGTCTTAGCTGGAGAGGGGGGATTAAATAGAGAAGTTAAATGGACACATATATTGGAAACAGAAGAATTTGACTCATTAATAAATGGCGGCGAATTAATTCTCACCACAGGTGTAGGTCTTCAACTTGATTTATCATCAGAATCAACCTACAAGAGATTAATTGAAAAAGATGCTGCTGGGATCTGCATAGAATTAGGATATTATTTTAATAATATTTCACCTAATATCAAACGGTTAGCAGATGAATGCAATTTTCCAATTATAGTTTTTGAAAAAAAAGTGAAATTTGTAGAGATTACACAAGATCTCCATACGCTCATTATTAATCAACACCATCAGGCGCTTTATCAATTAAGTGAATTAACCAAAAAATTCACTGAACTATCTCTTTCCCCAAATGGGTTATTAAAAATACTACAGGAATTACATTCCTATTTTGGGTTAAGCGTACTGTTTGTTACGGATGAAACGGAGTCTTATTATTACCCCCCCGGAACAAAACACTACGAAATGATGGTACGTTCTCACTTAAAAAAATATAGAACAGGTAGTCTGCGGCAATCAATTATTTCAGTTAATGATGAATCCTTTGCTTTAACACCGGTTATTGGATTGGGGAAAGTTTGGGGTTTCTTATGCCTACATGTTAAGGTTTCACCTACTGATAAGATATTTTTCTCTATATTGGATCGTGCTGCAATGTCGTTAGCACAAATCCTGTTGAGAAACAGAACCATTGAGGAAAGAAAGTTGAATAAGGAAGATGAGGTAGTGCGTAATTTGATTGAAGGGAAGGATTATGATTCGAATGACCTGCACGCATTTTTGCCTTTCACTAAAAACAATTTTTATTATAGAATTTTACTTATACAAACAAATGTTCTAGACATTGAAATAAGAGAAGAAGAATGGGAAGAAATAAAAGTACAAAGATCCATGCTAATACGTTCACTGGTTAAAAGTGCAGGGTGTTTTTCAGCTGTTTCTGTGAAAAAAAATGAAGTAGCTGTCATTTGCTCCTTTCTTACAGAAAATAATGTAGAAAAAGATATGAATAATTTTTCAGAGATTATAAAAAGCATATTTGAGATGAATCATAAGATTATTGATGGAGTTAACTGTACAGTCGGGGTAAGTGGCGTTCATAAGAAGATCTCCAGTGCATCTTTAGGTTATGAAGAAGCGAGAGAAGTTCTTCAATTACAAGAAGCCAAAGTTTCGGAAGTTTTGTTCTATGAAAATACTGGTATCTATAGACTTCTTCTTCAATTACATAAAAACAAACAACTTGAGGCCTATGTTAATGATTGGATTGGGGTCTTAATAGACTATGATCGAGAAATGAAAAGTGATCTTCTTAAGACTCTTGAAGTTTATCTTCAGTGTAGAGGGGCAAAAAAGGAGACAGCCAACCAATTATTTATTGTGAGGCAAACCCTTTACCATAGACTTGAGAAAATAAAACAGCTTCTTGGAGAAGATTTTTTGGAGTCGACAAATCGTTTAGCTATAGAAGTGGCTATTAAATCCTATCATTTATTAAAAAGTTAGAAAGATTAGTGTCTCTATAGTCAGGATTAAAATGCGGGAAACGCAAGGGGAGACAACTTATATTCACAAGAAAAAATAAACATTTAATTAATGAATGATCTAAGTTAATATAGCCTGAAAATAAAAAAAATAACTATTTAGGTGACTTCACATGGAATTTGCCAAGGACGATTTTTTGCCATGAAGTCGGCTTTTTTAATATGCTGACAAGTTGTTCAAGAAAGAATGCGGGCGTTGTATCAATATGTGTCCGCCTACCGGCTCTGAGAAGATGTTGTCTCCGATGGACTTAATCGTTAAGCTGCGCAAGCACTTGATTTGTTGGAGAGCCGTATACATAGAGACATGTGAGTATGGCGGTTCGGAGGGAAGTGGTTGGAGACCATAGAAATATGTTGAGGCATTGGATTCTTACCCTACAACAGCACAGGCCACCAAAGCCGTTAGAGAAGTAGCACCTACTGAAACTACTACTTTGGTGGCAAAAACTAGAATAAGTAGGAGCTTGCCGGAAGAGTTTGGGCTTCTATGCTATAAGGATAACTAGAATGGATAAACATAGTGATTAGTCATAGTGCTTCCTATATTCACCCGTGCACAGATGTTAGAGGGAGATATACATTTAATCATACAAGCTTCCCAATTAAGATTAAAATTACCTCGGCGGGGGTAGAGACAGTTATTATCCTAAAATGAAGGCTAAAATCATCGTATTTGCTTACACACAAAAGATCTATTCCGTTGTGAAATTGCCAAAGTCGTGCGCAAGAGAATTCCTTTTATGGCTAAGTGCCCGCCAAACCCCGAATTGCCGTACGATCAATCGCTTTCGTTCTAATTGCTTGAAAGAAGTCATTAATAAGATATTTACTTAGTCCTGACGATGTTGATCGACCAGGGCTAGATGGGACGAAAATCGAGGATAATGCGCACCGAATTTGTTTGGAAAAAGGCAAACGGACGATATCAGGAAAAATTACAAACCAAGATCCGCCCCCCTCTTCAAGACATTGAAGAACTAAATGAAGAAGAACGTCTATATGGTGATCAAGATCTCGATGAAATGGGAGAAGAAGCCACTCTCACCAGGGAATATTTGGAAAAAAACAGTAGAAACGATTGAACAAAAACTCGAATAAACACCTGTGGCTTCAAACACAATGGCAGGTGGTTCACTGGGAGTTGAAATCCGTTAAAAGCGTCTTTAATTCTTGAAAGCCCGTACGGGTATGTAAAATCTTCTCCTGTTCTTTCGCAGAACTTGTTAGCATTGTATACCACCATGTAATTCTTTCCCATACTTACGTCTAGAGCTACGACATATTTCATTCTATTTTCTCCTCTCACACAGCAGAAGCTTTCACTATTCCTTATCGATTCCTTTTTCTTATACATGGTCTCCATGGACTCAAACTAAAACTGATTCACATAAGGACAGTGAAGGGGACCGGTTTTTAATACGGATCAAAATCCGGGGCTGTCTCGGTCTTGTTCTCCACTTATACTATATAAAAATAGTAGCACAGACCATGGTCGTGGTCTGTGCTACTAAGCTTAGTATGTTTTTTTCTATCTAGAGTTGTTTTGATTATTTTCAGAGAATTTCTTTTCTATAACCAAAAACGGTTATTTAGGGTACACACCGTTTTTATTGAGCTAAATGAGAATACTTGCACAGAAGTATTTACTTATCCGTCAAGAATATATTTTGTGATAGAATTATCGTATTTATATCGTTTTACATAGTAAGTACCAATATTCATAGGAGTGGACAATTGAAAACCACAGAGTACAATATTGTACAACAAATACAGAAGAAAATTGAACTGATAACCTATAGGAATCTAGAGGGAATTTTATCAGATTCAACCGGGAATTCCTTCTAACATGAGCTCTTGCTACTAATATAAGAGGAAGAGCTATAAGAAATCCTCTCTCCAACATGTGGCGAAAAAAAAACTATGATAAAAATTATTGAATAATGTATTAAAATATAGTAGAGTATATTAAAACATTATGTTAATTCAAAATATAAAAACAATTTAGAATATAAAAATAATTCAAAACACGTACATAATGATTGCAAACGGAATAATCATGAGGCGCAACTCAAGATAGTGTTTGTTAAACATGAAAGCGATTACTTAGTTAGGGAATGACCTAATGAGTAATTAGGTCATTATAATTCGAGAATTTATGAAATATGACTATTACCTACTTGGTATATCTCAATAACGCTAATAAAGTAGTCAACTTTGTACTAGTAAACATAGATATGTATATTACGAACTATTCGAGAACGTGTGAAAAGGGGTGAAAAGAATTTATATATTGGTCTAGTATTTCATTTATTTTAAACAGTAAAAAGTAGGATAAGTGATGAATCGATTAGCCATTATAATTGGTTGAGCATCAGGAATTGGGAGAGAAGTTACATTACTAAGGGGGTTAAACTTGGGAAGGGGCTCTTCTTTTATGACTTTGAAAACCTCTATATCAAGGGCTTAGGAAATTAACTAAATAATAAAATGTTTAAAGCAAATAAAGGAGATGAAGAAAATATATGAAATTTAAAGTTCATCACAATATCATATTTTTGATAATAATTACCTGTTTAATTGCTTTAATGATACATCCGAGTATTTTTCAATGGGCTAACCGGATTGAGCCTTGGATTTTAGGAATTCCGTTTTCAGCATTTTGGTTGATACTTTTGAATTTTTGTATATGTGGTACTTTTATTGTTTGGTATTACACAGATACTGTAAAAGGTAATATTGATATTGATATTGAACAAGCAACAGAAGAAGAATTAAACGAGTTACTTGGAAGAGGAGGGAGGAAGTAAATGTCATTAACTTTTATTATAGTTTTCTTTGCAATAATTATACTAATCAACTTGAAAAATATCGGAGTTAAAGACTACCAGGATTTTGCAACATCAAAGGGCAGTTTTGGAATGTTGGCAGTGTCTCTTGCTGTTTTCGCTTCGTGGTATACAGGTTCTATTTTTACTGCATGGTCTGATTTTAATGTTGGATTAGGCTTCATTGGTATGTATGTAATGATTTATACTTCATTAATGTTGGCCTTGATGTATTCAATAAGTGAAAAAGTATACTTGTGGGGCAAAAAATATAGACTTTCAACATTGGGCGAACTTATGGATTTACGTTACCGGAGTAAAACACTCCGCTTGTTGACAGGTCTTACGGGAATTGTCTTTGTCTCGCCTTGGTTAATATTAGAATGGATTGCTATAGGTGTTGTAATTCATTACGCTACTGCCGGGGCTGTAAGTCTGTTTTGGGGAATGTTGATTGGAATGTTGGTTGTCTTGGTCTATGTAGTAACTGGGGGGATGAGATCTGTTATAACAGCCCAGGTGTTCCAGGGCTCATATATGTTCTTTATAGGTGTAGGAGTAATGTTTTATTTAATATATTACAATTTTGGCAGCCTCGATGGAGCTATGACCTTGTTAAGCGAAAAATTTCCCGACGCGTTGACATTTCCAGGTCCTGGTTGGGATCCACCATACACATACTGGACATCACTTGTAATTACAAGTGGTATAGGAGCTTTAGTGTTACCATATGTGTTCAATAAATTACTGGTTGCGGACAGTGTCAGATCTGTAAAAAAAGGATTAATACTAGCTCCTATAATGGCCGTTATCTTCTGGGCAGCATTTTCATTTTTAGGTATGGGAGCCCATACATTTGACTTTGCTAGAAATAATCCTTATGAAGCGTATATGTGGATTGCTCAACTTACCGGTCCTATTCCAATGGCCTTAATGAGCGTGTTAATAGTTGCGGCAAGCATTTCATCAACTGCTGCAATTATCCAATCTATTTCCAGTTTAATAACCACTGATGTCTCATTAGTAATAAATCGTAAAATTACAGATAAACAATCTATTTTTATATCGCGGGTAGCTGTAGTAGTAATATCCATCACAACCATGTATGTGGCTACACTTGGGCAAGAACAGTTAATCTTTCTTGCTCTATACACATATCAAGCCGTGGTACTACTATTCCCAGTTACACTGTTAGGTTTATTTTGGAAAAGGGCAAATAAAGTTGGTGCTATCATTTCTATAGTGCTCGGCCTATCCGTTTCGTTGTATATAAGTCTTGCTGAGCCTGCCTTTTTAGCGGATTTTGGTTGGCAAGGTGGTATTTACGGAATGCTAGTTGCTTTTACGATTATAATTATTGATGGATTTCTAAGACCTGTAGATTCTCATGTAGAAAAATTATGGAAGGATATAGAAATGGCAAAAGAAAGGCCTCATTTACGAAAAGATCAAAAAGAGGATGTTGTCTAAAATAGATGATTATTGTCTAATCCAATTTTCCGACCAATTATATAAGTTGCAGGTGCGCAATTTAGAACACTATCAATTATGTCTGGTGAAAAAGGTTTTTCTAATAAAGTTAGCTCGCAACAACGAAAATAATTATGCGAATATTCCTGAAATTAATATTTGTATAGGGTCTACTGAAGAACCTAAAATGTTTTCTTAACGAGGGTTACACCTTTTTATTGAAGTTATATACACAGGAACAGATAGAATACCATGATTGCCTGGATGGGAATGTCATTGAAGGTAAATTTGGAGAGTGAAACGTGCATATGGGCTTTGTCTTATTGGAGTACACCTTCAGCAGACGAGTCAAGCCGTCATCGCTCTCCAATTTCTTATATAAAAAAGGTTTTTCTTATAAATTCAGAGAGGTAATTTTTATACCTTAAATCACTAGCGTTGCATAAATAGAGTAAGAAAATTCAGTTTACCATTTGTCTCCCTTCAGAGCTAAAAAAGGAAAACCTGAACAAAGGTTAGATCTGTCCATTTGGTAATTTTATACAATTAATCTAGAGTTACAACGACAATGCGGTTTTTAAGGAACTGTGCCTTTTAACCGTCTGACCCATTGGTAGGCAGATTTCCATACCATGCGTTTTAATCAGCGTCTGATTTGCAGTACTTTTTTTTTACTGTTAGTTTCTACTGAATAAATACATGTAGACAATGAGTGAGTGCTGTATAGACCTGATTTTTCACTGCGTTTTCACTTTCGCCGTAAAACGTTTTGATGTTTACGTGCTGCTTCAGCCATTTGAAAAACAGTTCAATCTCCCAGCGGGAGCGATAGATATCGCTGACTTCTTTCGGACTGATGTCAAACCGGTTGGTGATGAGACGGAGAACCTCTCCGTGGCCATCTTCGGGCACGACACGAAAGACGTTTTCTGCCAGTTTTTGTGGAGTACCGATCCACACCATTTTATCGGATAGGATGTTTTTTTCTTCCCCGGCATTAAAGGTGCAGATTTCTCTAGTCGCGGCATTCTTTTTCAGTCGTGAGACAAAAAAGTAGCCGTCATCGGTCATCCGGTCAAAACGCTCATAATCGAGGTAGCCACGGTCGTGCTCTTTCGCCGGTGTCATGGTCAACTGATCTGGATATGTGGTATCTTTATCCATCATGACTAGGTGCATATGAATTTTAAGATCGCTTTTAACTTACGGAATTCCGCCCAAATCAATGAGTGAATTTGATGAGAAAAGTTAACAAGGTGAATAACATGATACTCACCTTCAATAGTTTGGGATAATAAACTGCAGTCAAGGAGGGACAAGTATGCAAGAAGTTCGCATAAAAGATCAATACAACCGGCCTTTACGTGACTTGCGTATATCTGTCATCGATCAATGTAATTTTCGGTGTTCCTATTGTATGCCGAAAGAAATCTTTGGAGATGACTACCCTTTTATGGCTGAGAGCGAACTGCTTTCTTTTACAGAAATTGTTTCTCTTGCAGCACAATGTACAAAGCTAGGGATTGAAAAAGTACGGATAACGGGGGGAGAACCCCTGATGAGAAGAAACATCCCCCAATTAGTTCAAAAGCTGTCCGCGCTTAATGGTATTCGAGATATTGGAATGACAACAAACGGTGTCTTTCTTGTAAAGTATGCCCAGGCGCTAAAAGAAGCAGGTCTGATGCGGGTCAATGTTAGCCTCGATGCACTAAGTCAAGATATTTTCCAGGAAATGACCGGAAGAACGATCAAGGTGGGCGTGGTATTACGAGGGATAGATGCTGCGATACATGCTGGTTTAGAAGTGAAAGTAAATATGGTCGTAAAAAAAGGAGTAAATGACGGCGAAATCAAGCCTTTAGCAGAATACTGCAAGAAGAAAGGCATTACACTTCGTTTTATTGAATTTATGGATGTTGGCCAAACAAATGGTTGGAATTTTTCTAAGGTTGTGACAAAAAAAGAGATTTATGAAAAGCTACAGGAAATAGCTCCGCTTGTCCCTGTAGAGAAAGCGTATTTTGGAGAAGTCGCCTCAAGATACCGTTATGATGGAACGAAGACAGAAGTGGGCTTTATTTCCTCGATTTCAGAAACCTTTTGTTCCAGCTGCACAAGAGCAAGAATCTCAGCTGATGGAAAACTTTTCACCTGTTTATTTGCTGAAAGAGGGTATGATTTACGCGAATTGCTTCGCTCCAATGTGTCTATGGAAGATATTGGTCAAAGGATTGAAGATATATGGAACAAACGGACGGATCGGTATTCAGAGGATAGAACAGAGGAAACGGCAAAGAACAGACGAAAAATTGAAATGTCATATATCGGTGGCTGATAAAAGGAGGACAGGCAGGTGAAAGATCGCTATGCGAGACAACAGCTTTTCTCTGGTATTGGAAAGAAAGGCCAGGAAAATATAAGAAAAAAGAATGTGTTGATTATTGGGGCTGGTGCATTGGGCGGCGCTAATGCGGAAATGTTAGTTCGTGCTGGTGTCGGAAAAGTAACGATTGTTGATCGGGACTACGTAGATGGAAGCAACTTACACAGGCAGCAGCTTTTTACAGAACAAGATGCCATCGAACATGTTCCGAAAGCCATTGCGGCGGAGCACCGTCTGGAAGCGTTGAATACGGATACAGAAATCACAGGTATCACGATGGACGCGAAAGCTGACAATCTTGAAAGTCTAGTAAAAAATGTAGATTTGGTTGTGGATGGCAGTGATAATTATGAAATACGATTTATTATCAATGATCTCTCTCAAAAGTACAATATTCCGTGGGTGATGGGAGCTTGTGCAGGAAGCCATGGGATGAGTTATACGTTTATTCCTGGTGAAACACCATGTCTTCAGTGTGTACTCCCTTCCATGCCAGACGTAGGAATGAGTTGTGAAACCTCAGGAATTATTTCCCCTGCGGTCCAGGTGACAGCATCGATGCAAACCACGGAAACATTGAAACTACTATCTGGAAATGCAAGTGCCCTAAGAAAGAAATTGCTTCTTTTTGATGTTTGGCAGGCGCAACAGTTTAAAATGAATATGGATCAAGCTAAAAAAGAAGATTGTTTATCGTGCGGATTAAAAAGGGACTATCCTTCCCTTCATTATTCCTTTGAAACAAAACTAGAAGTGTTGTGCGGAAGAGATACCGTCCAGATTAGGCCTTCTCATCGAAAAGAATATGATTTCTCCTCGTTAGAACATCAACTAGAGAAACATGGCACAGTCCGCCGTAACCCTTATGTCCTTACGTGTCTATTGCATAATTACCGACTTGCTGTCTTTCAAGATGGGAGAGTCCTAGTTCATGGAACAAATGAAATAGATAAGGCTAAAACCATTTATCACCAGTATTTAAGTTAGATAAGCAAAAGATGAAAAAAAGGAGAGTACCATGGTAAAACAGAGAAACCCAATTCCAGTAGAAGAAGCGGTAGCAAAAGTGATGCAAACGGATATTTCTTCCAAAACAGAGTGGGTGCCCATTGAAAAAGCATATGGCCGATACGTAGCGGAAGACTTAAAAGCAGACCATGACGTCCCTCCTTTTGATAAGTCTCCATACGATGGATTTGCTCTTAAAGCGGCGAATACACAGGAAGCCAGTAGGGAACATCCTGTCACGTTTGAAGTGATTGGTGAAATTGGAACAGGCTCGGTGTTTGAAGGGGAAGTAAAAGACTTTCAAGCGGTTCGTATTATGACCGGAGCAAAAATTCCCGGTGACTGTGATTGCGTCATTATACTCAAGCTTACAAAAAAAGCAGGAACAAGGACACATCGACATGGAAATCAAGCGGACATTAAAAAAGGGAGATAATATCTCTTTTCAAGGAGAGTATACCAAAGCTGGGAACACCTTGGTGGAAAAAGGTACGTTTATTAATCCAGGTGTGAGTGCTCTGCTCGCAACGTTTGGTTACAGTGAAATTCCTGTAGCGAAAAATCCAGTCATTGGTCTTCTTGCTACGGGAAGTGAGCTTCTCGATGTATCAGAGCCTCTCAAACCTGGGAAAATACGTAATAGTAATGCCTATATGGTTCTTGCCCAGATTGAAAAAGTGGGCGGGGAAGCCAAATATTTTGGGAAATTCAGCAATAATTTTGAAGACTGTCTAGAAGCGATAGAGAATGCCTTATCCGAAGTGGATATTCTCATCACAACAGGGGGAGTTTCGGTTGGGGACTATGACTATGTACTGGCTATTCTGGATAAATTAAAAGCTTCGGTGTTATTTAATAAAACCGGAATGAGACCGGGAAGTGTGACCACCGTCGCGCGTATTGGCAATAAGCTTTATTACGGACTTTCTGGTAATCCATCCGCGTGCTACGTCGGGTTTGAATTATTTGTTCGCCCTAAGATTCAGCGGAACTTGCATCACCCAAGACCACACCTTCGCAAAACAAAAGCTATATTAGGTGTGGACTTTCCTAAGCCTAATCCGTTTACACGTTTTGTGCGAGCAAAACTAGAAGTTGATCATGGATGCTACACTGCTATTCCATCAGGATTGGACAAGTCTGGTGTGGTAACATCCTTAGCTGACGCTTCTGCTTTTATTGTTTTACCAGGAGGAACAAGAGGCTATCAAAAAGATATGGAAGTCGATGTACTTCTCTTAGAAGATTGGATAGGCAGTGAATGGCCATGGAACAACATTGTCCCATCTTACAAATAACGGGATATAAAAACAGCAGCAAAACGACACTGATGAATAAACTTATTGCTAAAGCTGCCAAAAATCACTGGAAAACAGCAGCTGTCAAACATCACGGTCATGGAGGAAAACCGTCCACAAAAGCAACAGAAAAAGACGTCACCATCATCTAAAAGCAGGAGCAATGGCTGCAGCGGTAGAGGGGGAAGGGTCGTTGCATGTGCAAATCAACAAATCTAGTTGGACCCTCTCCGATATTATACAATTATACCGTCCCTTATCGTCGGATGCTATTGTGGTAGAGGGATTTAAACAGGAAGATTACCTAAAGGTTGTTTTATTACGAGATCGTCATGATATCGATCTCTTACATGAATTATCAAACATTATTTGTGCGATCACATGGAAATCTTTAAAAAATAAAGTGTCTGTTTCATTTCCTATTTATTCCTTAGAGGAAGAAACGGAATATTTAAACTATATATGGACAAAGGTGGAGCGTTTTCATGAGCAGTGATTTATTTACAATCACAGACCAGCCTATCTCGGTGGAAGAGATGACGCAAAAAGTGATCCGTCCGGAGTGCGGGGCGGTTACAACATTTATGGGGACTGTTCGGGAATTAACCAACGGCAAACGAACCATAAGCTTGGAGTATCATGCGTATGAAAGCATGGCAGTGAAAATGCTCGAACAAATAGGACAAGAAATCAAGGAAGAGTGGCCAGATACACTGGCTGTCATCGCTTACCGAAAGGGTCATTTAAATATTTCTGACATTGCGGTTGTGATTTGCATTTCTTCTCTGCATCGGAAACCAGCCTATGAAGCAAACCAGTACGCGATTGAGAGAATCAAAGAAATCGTCCCGATATGGAAAAAAGAACAATGGGCAGACGGGACCGAGTGGATTGGAGACCAGCTGGAGACGACTGCATATCCGGAAGGAAAACCACCAAAAGGAGGATCCCTATGATTAAAATTTTGTTTTTTGCACGCCTTCAGGAAGAGATGGGAACGGAGAGCATAGAAGTGGAAAAGGCAGGTTATACGGTTCGAGACGTGAAAGAATGGTTGGCTGATAACCACCAACTCTCCACGATCTCACAAACGATGGTGGCTATTAACGAAGATTATGCAAATGATGATGATATGGTAAACGAAAGTGATACAATTGCTTTCATCCCCCCGGTTAGCGGAGGATGATGTGAATAAGCTCTGGCCCATCCAATGAAGAAAAATGGATGGGTTTTCATACATAGGAAAGGGTTACGAGAGTTATGCATCATGTTAGTCAGGCGAAGGGTAACAAGTAGCCGTACTTACGGTTAGCGATACGAGAAATAAAGGGAATGACAAAAGTGGAAAAGAAATTATTTTTTTTTAGAAGAGGCGGATCATCAGCCCATAAAAGATGAACAGAAAGATCTTCATCGGTTCATCACAGCATGGTGTGAGAACCTTGATATACAAGTCATCCTAATGAATGGAGGCCCAGGTTTTTACCCGAGAGAGTATGCATGACAGAGTTTCTGCGTCAGTCTACTCGTCCTTCCATCGGAGCAAAAGAAGGATCTGTGGCCATGTATACAGCCCGTTCCACTGCAATGGGAGCGTTGATGAAAAGCTTTCAATAAACCCTCCATTTTTTTGTTAGCTTTGAAAGATGGTTACGAAAAAATGGAGGCCACCAAGTGAAGCGCGGTAGCCGGTAGAAAGTGTGCAAAAATAGAGTGGTGAAAATGTTGGTTTTATAACCAAGTCGAGAAAAACTTGACACATACTTTATGGTCTCTTCGGTGCTTATTAATAAATACAAGATATTCTGGGGTAAAAGGATATTGCATTTCTATGTCATGCTCATTCATATCATAGGAATAGACATAAACATCTTTCGTTTTAACAATCCTTTCCCTCTCATGTTATACCTCGCTGGACAGTTCCTTCTTTCCTAAGTAACAATAACATTGTTGCTCCTATTCCCGTGGCTTCTTTAATTTGAGATAAAGAGTAGTCTTTACTTTCATATACCTTCATGGTAAGCATGATTTTTGATTCAACCTTCGGCCTACCTCCATTTCTTCCCTTAGCTCAAGCTGCTACCAATCCATCTTTCGTTCGTCCCGTTCCGAATCAGTCCAGCTACAACTCTGAAAAAGAACAACCCCAAAGCTGTTGTTGTGTCAATTTTATCTTAAATAGAAATGAAATGGTTCTTTTTGCTTTCAAATTGTTCCATGAGTTCAAGTAAAATGTTTGGTACTCCGACTGATACGATCTCCTTACACAGAATTTTAAGAAACTAGTCCAATTGAGAGCGTTTTTTTCTCTTTCCTGATTCTTTTTATTCAAAAATCTGATCCACTTCATAATGATTCAAAGCATCTAGCTGTATTGACAAGTCTTGCGTACTTACCGTGCATATCCAAAATTCCAGCGCGAGTCTCTCCTGATATTTAAAACATTTACTATACCAAAAAAGGAGATGGAGATAGTTTTTGGTAATTTAATTTTAGTTATATTTTTAGTTATTTATTTTAGTAGTTTTTTAAACTGTTGTTTATGGTACGTACCGTTTTTATTGAGCTAAATGAGGATACTTGAACAGAAGTATTAACTCTTTTTCAGTCGAGAATATATTGTTTATGGCATTCTAAAAATGTAGGTTTTGGCACTTAATTTATGTAGGTCTATTAGACGCAAAAAAAGCCACTTGCCAACACCCCAAGAT
>NZ_FNDK01000032.1 GCF_900099605.1 Alteribacillus persepolensis | reverse complement strand
CCTTTATTAAAACAAAGACTTCTGTTAGTGAAAAAGAATGCAAGAAGGGAGGCACAAGGTACATACAAATCCAGATGTAAAACACGGCAGGGTCTTAAGCGGCAGATTCCTACGGGGCTTGGCTGCGGAGGTCATGCATCTATCTTGGCAGAGGTGTGAGAATGCGGCATTTCGCACTAATCACATAAAAAAACATGTTGAAAGTGTCATCGTTATTGTTTAAGATGATGTACAACAAAGAGAAAGTGTCATCGTTATTGTTTAAGATGATGTACAACAAAGAGAAAGTGTCATCGTTATTGTTTAAGATGATGTACAACAAAGAGAAAGACTCTTCTTTCCTGTCTATGACATGAGCAGACGATCCGACTTTTAAACGAACGGCAGGCTGCGGCTTATTTTTCGGCACATAAGCTATCGTCTGCCTCTTTTATACGCTAGTGTGCAGAAAAAAGTATTGATATGAATCCAAACACTATTATGCCGGCCGTACCGTATATTCCCATTTTTGACTTGTTGTAAAGGTGAGCGATATGTTGAAAAATCAAGCAGCCATATTATCTTACAGCAGTTCTTTTGTTTATAATATTTGCCTTTCAATCATCAACATTCTGGTTCCTTTGTACGCTGTCTATTTACACTATAACCCTTTCTTGATTGGAATACTCGTGTCTGCGCCTGGCGTACTTCAACTGTTACTGCGTCTTTTTGGCGGGGCGCTTTCTGATAGATTCGGTGAAAGAAAAGTGCTGTTGTTCAGTTTTACGATGCTGGGTGTCAGTTCCTCTATATTTATTATCTCCGACTCTTTTTTATTGCTGCTTTTTGCTCAGCTTACGGCTGGTATGTCAAGGGCTGTGTACTGGCCAAGTACCCAGTCATATGCCAGTCGAATTGAAGAGACTAAAGCGAGTAAAGTACTTGGACGGTTAGCCAGTTTTACGAATGCAGGTCAAGTACTGGGATTATTTTTTGGAGGAGTACTAGCTGGAGTACTGGGATACCAGCTTTCATTTGCAGTTTGTTTACTGCTGGCATTGATAACACTGCTGTTAAGCTGGTACCTGCCTGAATTGCCGAGAACATCTTTTCCATCCAACACATGGAAAGACGTATTGTCCCCCATTGTTCGAATGTTTCGGATAAAAATTTTATATTTAGCTGGAATAGCTGCTTTTGCAGCTGCTCTCAGCCAGTCTTTAATTCTTTCTTTTTATCCCGTTTATTTTCAAGCAGTTGGTTACACCGAGTCAGTCATTGGCGTCTTAAATGCGCTCCGGCCCATCGGCTCTATTGTGATCGGCCTGTTCTTTGCTTTTCTGCTAAGACACACCGCACAACAATGGCTGTTTTTGTTAAGTGTAGGCGGAACCGGCATTCTGCTTATCATTACGCCGCTGCTGCAATCGCTTTGGAGCTTAACACTTCTTTGTTTTGCCATCGGTGTCACAACGGGATGTGCCTTTATTTTATACCAAGTGATTGTTGCAGAGCACAGTTCGTTAGAAGAAAGAGGAGTCGCCATGTCATTTGCCGGCTTGTTCTGGGGCATTGGCATCTTCGTCATGCCAGCCTTGTTTGGAGGGTTGATTACGTTATTTGGGTTAGCCTTTGCTTTTTGGTCTATCGGCGGAGCATTAGTTCTGTTGAGTTTATGCACTCCTCTTTTGTATCATTTTCTTGTTTATGGCATTTAATAAATGTACCTTTTGGCAATCAGGCGTATGCAATAAACCTTGCATAAATACAACTTTACATGGAGAGGTGGTGATGGTAGGCTTGTTTGCCAAGCAAGACCAACCCTTGCCCTATTGCCTTTCGCCTTCGCCACAGAGGCTCCATGTCAAGTTCCCTTGGGTATGAATATTTATAATGCCGTACTTATGTTGCCGATTGCCATTTCTTACAAAAATTAAATGCCAAATACATTTTCTTTTTTACAGTCACACAACGGCTGTGCCAAACGTGCGCTCCTAATAGACACCTCATCAAAAAAACTGGTCAACCTTTCTTAAGAAACGATTGTAACCATCAAAACGTAAAAGCTGTCCCCCATCTGAGCGAGGGACAGCTTTTCGTATACATTATGCCGCATGTGTGGCGGAGCTGTTCTGCTTTGCGTTTTTGTATTTCTTGATCTGGCTTACGTACCAGCCGGCAACGACCAGCGTAAGCGAAAACCCAATGATCATGGACAGCGAATAGTTTAAGTTCAGACCTTCCGGTGCATAAAAGATGTACGTACAAACCACACCAGTCATAAAAACAGCCGGAATTCCTGCAATCCAGTGCAGTTTTTGATTTTTTAATAAAAACATAGCAGCAGTCCAAAGCATAAAGGTAGCTGTCACTTGATTTGTCCATCCTACATATCTCCATAGAAACGTGTAGTCAATCGTTGCAAGTGCAAATGTCGGAGCCGCCACAATGAAGCTGACGAACAATAGCTTGAATTTGCTTTCCATGTTAAAAAACTTAGCAAGCACCTCGACTAAAATCATTCTCGAAGAACGAAGCGCGGTATCTCCTGTTGTAACAGGCAAAAGCACTACGGTTATAATCGCAAGAATGAAACCAGCACTTCCAAGCAGTGAACTGGAAATGTCCGTTACCACCCCGGAAGGACCGCCTGCTTCAAGCGCTCCTTGCAATCCTGCTGTTCCATGGAAAAACGTCATAGCTGCCGCTGCCCACACAAGCGCAATAATACCTTCTGTAATCATCGCCCCGTAAAAAATTTTCCGGCCGTCGGATTCCTTTTTCATGGTACGAGCGATAATCGGGCTTTGCGTACAGTGAAACCCTGAAATCGCTCCGCAAGAAATGGTAACCATCAGCAAAGGCCAAATCGGCAGTTCACCAGGATGCAAATTCTCCACCGTGACGTTGGGTATAGGCTTGTCAGAAAACAGGAGCGCCACCGCTACAGCAGCTGCCATAAGGAGCAAAACCGCCCCAAAAGCTGGATAAATACGTCCAATAATACGATTAATTGGCAGTACAGCCGCTAACACAAAATAGCCAAAAATAAGAATAAGTGCGATGATAAAGCTAAGCGACGTTTGCTGAGCAATTAATTGAGCCGGGCCCGCTGTAAACGCTGCTGCCACTAAAATCATTAACACGAGAGATACGCCATTAATAAACGCTTTCGCATACTTGCCTAAATACCGCCCCACCAAAGCTGGAAATTGAGCTCCTTGATGCCGCATCGACATCATACCGGAAAAATAATCATGAACCGCCCCGGCAAAGATACAGCCAACCACAATCCAAATAAAAGCCGCTGGCCCGTATAACGCCCCGGCAACCGCACCATATATCGGGCCAAGACCGGCAATGTTTAACAATTGAATCAAATTGCCTTTCCACCAGCTCATCGGAACAAAATCTAAATTATCCCGTTTCGCATAAGCCGGCGTCGTGTGTTCATCATTAATGACAAACACGCGTTCCACAAATTTCCCATAAAACATATAACCAAGAATAAGTAAAAGAATTGCCCCTAAAAAAGAGATCATGATGTCTTCCTCCTGCTAGCTGTGGTTCATCGAAATAAAGAATACGAATATACTAACACTAAACTTTTTTCGAATCAATCACATAAATGATTCTTTTCCAAAAAGTCTGTTTTTTATTTCCGCACCACCGGCAATAGCCGGAACTATGCTATTCTTATGGCATTTTTTTGCAGGGGGAAAGGGAGAAATCTAATGGTTATATTTATAACTTTACAATATTTACTGTTGTTTTATAGAAATAATATCATAAAAAAACAGACAAACTCCGGTATCCTTTGCTCAAGTATTTTAAGTACTTTTATTAACTAAATAAGCTGGTTGACACAAGCTCAGTCAACCAGCCTTTTCTTAGAATAATGCCATTTGACGAACGTATCCTACCTGCTTCTCTTCTCTACGCAGACGAATAATTTCTCTTCCCATTCTTTCAATCAAGCCGACCACCAGTGCATTACCCATACAGAAATACCTAGATTTTTCGGGCATGACACCGTTCGTCCAATCAGGAGGGAAGCCGTTCAATAACTCACACTCCAGGGGTGTCAAAAAACGGACTCTTCCTGTATTTAAATCCTTTACCACGTGGGAACTTCTATTCTTTGTTCCTTCACTAGTCAGCATAGTCCGGCTGGGAGCATTCAAGTTTTCAGGGAAAGCCATGCCCCCTTCTGTATAATAATATTCATGCCCTGTCCTGGAAACTCTCTTCTCTTTTTTGGGACCTTTCTGGTAGGCCATTTCTTCAAAGTCTGAACGCCCTTTCTTGTTCACATTATCCTTTCGTAAATAGTATTTTTCATCGACTTCCCCCTGCAGGTTATCGGCTCTTTTCAGAATTTCCCCCAAGGTTATAGGTGGTTCAATGCGAGGGACTAGTTCTGCTGTATATACCTCGTTTCCTATCATCACTCCACTATTCTTATATGAGAATGAAATGTTGTCTGAAATTTCCACCAAGTCATCAGGTAAGGTCAAGGTTTGGTCTGGATGGCGCGGGTTGTGTTCATTTTCTACTGGGAATTGATTGATGAAAAACCCTTTGTTATGAAGAATATTCATGAATTCTTCCTTTTTAATATGTTGAGCAAATAACGTGGACTCATGGTAAGCGAATATAAACACTCTTCTGCGTTTCTGGGCAAAGCCATAGTCGGCCGCGTTAATTACCCTCCATTCCACAAAATAACCTTCATCCCTGAGACTAGCAAGCATGACAGAGAAATCACGGCCTCGTTGTTTCGATGGTGATTTCAATAACCTGTCGACGTTTTCCAATAATATATAAGAGGGTTTCCTGAATTCTACTATATTCATTATTTGCCAAAATAAAACGCCTTTCTTCCCTTGTATCCCTCTCTCACCTGATAAAGTACGGGCTACTGAATAGTCTTGACAAGGAAAACCCCCGACCAATAAATCGTGATCCGGGACTTCTCTCCAAGCTTCAGCAATGTCTTTGTTATTTATGACACCTTTATTGAAATTATTTTTATAACAATCATACGCATGTTGTGCTTTCTTCGAGGGTTCCCATTGGTTTGCCCAAACCGTTTCGAAATCATCATCTGCCGCTTCTAGCCCGAGCCTGAACCCGCCGACACCCGCAAACAGTTCTACGACCTTCATAATTACCGAACTTCCTTTCGGTTTGTTTTCTTTTATTATACATTATAATAGAATTGACTGTAAAGATCAACATTCGGTCAAAAAGGAGTACCTAATCATGTCGAGATATGATATTCACAATCCGATTTCAATAGAAGAACATGGAAAGAGAATGGAAGGCAAAACTTTCAGGGAACTGTCGGAAAGTAATGAAAGCTATATAGCCGAAGAAAAAAGGGCATATGAAATCATTAAAAACAACAAGGGAAACTTAGGTCAATTAGTGGAAGAAATCCATTTTGGATATAAGCCTAATTCCAATGCGGCTCCCGACTTCGAGGAAGCTGGAGTAGAGTTGAAAGTGACACCTTATTACAAACTTAAAAGGAAAGGCTACTCTGCCAAAGAACGTCTTGTACTCAATATAATCAACTATGAAACAATTATCTCCGAAACTTTCAAAACTAGCTCGTTCTGGAAGAAAAATAGTCTGATTTTGTTAGTCCATTATCTATATCAAAAAGATAAAGACAAGTTAGACTTTCTCATTACTAATGTCCAACTCTTTGAATTTCCCGATAGTGATTTCAAAATTATACAAGATGATTGGCATACAATCAAAGAAAAAGTGAAGGAAGGTAAAGCGCATGAGCTGTCAGAACGCGACACAAACTACCTTAGCGCCTGTACGAAAGGGGCTACAAGTAAGACAAGCATGCGTACCCAGCCCAATTCTCCGGAAAAAGCAAAGCAACGGGCATTCTCTTTAAAAGCTTCCTATATGACCTATATATTAAACAACTATATTTTGCCTAAAAACCCTACTTATACTAAAAGAGATTCTATCCTGGACAAAAACACTGATAAAACGCTTGATCAGTACATCTTGGATACATTCGAGCGTTATTATAGTCTAAAAGAATCGCAACTTATACAACTCTTGGACATAGATGCCAGTAACAAACCGAAGAATCTCAAAGCATTAATTGCGGCCAGGATATTTAACAGTAATTTGAATGATTTGAAACAAGCCGAAGAGATAGAAAAAGCAAATATCAAGGTTAAAACCATGCGACTTGAAAAGAATGGAAAAATAAAAGAGTCAATGTCTTTTCCACACTTTTCTTATCTAGATATTATTAATCAGACATGGGAAAATTCAGATTTGAGGAATATGTTTTTGGAAACTAAATTTCTCTTTATCATTTTCCAAAAAGATGGACAGGAGTTCAAGTTAGAAAAGGCAATGTTTTGGAAGCTACCCGAGCACGATTTGGAAAATGATGTCCGAAAAGTATGGGAAGCGACGGTTCACAGGATTAGAAACGGAAGGGCTTCAGATTTACCGAGCAAGAGTGATAATAAGTTCAATGTTGCCCATGTACGTCCTCATGGTCAAAACAAATATGATACTCTTCCTACCCCTGACGGTGGTGAGGAAGTGAAAAAATGTTTCTGGCTAAACAATGATTACATTCTAGGTCAAATTTCAGAGTAAGGATAATTGACTACATCGGAACACCTGCCACTAGACATGATTAATAAACAGAAAGTTCCATTACACACTGGGACAGATTTTAACAATCAAAGGATGAAATTAGAGGCAATTTGAGTTAAGTTAGTTTCTCCAAATGAGTTAATCCCACTCTGACCAAGCACTTGAATAAAAAAGGGTTGTTACAAACCCTTAAATTTTGGGAAGTGTAGCTGATAATGGCTGGTGATGCTCACTCCTTTCTTACAGTACCAACTCAAAGAATAAGATAAACAACTTGTCAGAACAAACAAATGTTTTCCTTCTACTAAGACTTGTACCAGTTGTGGTTCGGCAAAAGAAATAACCTTATTAGAACGTATCTATCAATGTACTTGTGAACTAAATCTCGATAGAGACAATAATTCCTCATTGAATATACAAAAAGAAGGTATTCGCTTATTGACGACTGCCTAAATCAGATAAAGCTCTTAGAACAAGGGGTTAGCTTAGTCAATTTCGCCAGCTACTAAAAGCGGTAATCATGCAAGAACCTCCCATTTCAAACAACCTGTGAGGATAGTAAGTGGGCGGTAGTTCATGCATGATATCTTCAAACCGTTCCTCTTTCTATTAACTGAACAGACACTTCTTTATTAGATAAGTCATCGTTTACTGCTTGCAAGAAGAGGTTTTCTCCCATGTCTACAAGCGGAATTTCGATGGTTGTTATGTTCATCATTTTCGCGATGGGTTCGTTGTTAAAGCCAATAATGGCCAGGTCACCTGGTATCGATATGTGCCGTTTTTGGCAGCAGGTCACAATGCCAGCGGCGACTTGATCACTAGTAACAAGCAGTGCTGATGGCGGTTCATCCATTTCCATGATGTGATTGACGACTTTTTCTCCATCCTCCACATGAAGGCACTGATCAAAAATACAGCCGGAATCGTATGGTAAATGGTATTTCTTTAGAAAGTCTCGGTAGGCACGCTCTCTGTCACGGCTGTTCGCCCCAAATTTCCTGGCGATACAGTAACCAATTCTCTTATGGCCTTTTTGATATAAATATTCTAATGCATCAAAGAAGACGTTGTAGTGGTTGACATAAGTAGATGAGGCCTCTATCTCTTTATTATTTTCACATAACACAATCGGGCCAAATGGCAAGTGCTCTTCAATCACTTCTGCCTCACACGTTCTTGAACAAATAATGAGTGCGTCGATCTGCTTTTGCTTTAACATATGGAGGGCTTCTATTTCTCTTTCTTTCCTGTAATCAGTTTGAATGAACACAAGTTTATAATTGTTTTCCAAGGCCTGCTTGGCCAATCCCTTTAATAACAGCGCAAAATAGGGATGGTCAGCAAATGGAAGAACGACACCGATTAACTGTGTTTTTCCTTTGCTTAAATGGACGGCATTGATATTTTTATCATAATTGCTCGCTTTGACCGCCTCGAAAACGGCTTTCCTTTTTTCTTCGCTGACATATGAATGATTGTTTAACACACGCGAAACAGTTGTGACAGAAACGCCAGCCATCTTTGCCAAGTCTTTTATCGTTGCCATACTCTCACCTTTTCAACAACTGATTTCACTATTTTCCCTTGATATGAAACGGGTTTCATACATTAACCTAATCATTGTAACATGATTGGCGCAACGCGGGCAGCGGCGTAACAATCATGGATGAAAGTGCTCCCTGCATACAGGGGCACTTCTTTTTTCATATCATTTTTCCTCTTGAAGGATTTTCCCAGGCCTTCCCATGCTCCGTACTAACGATAGGAAAACGCCACCTGCGCCAATCACTTCGAAAAGCACCTGCGATGTGGATATCGTGAAAATGTACGTTAACATCATTTCGGTATTCATCTCCCCCTTACGCCGGCTGTGCGCTTCACACACCTGAAGAGGGAGACTTCTTTCGGAAAATGTTAAACAGGCCCTATATTGGTGTTATCTCTTCTTCCATTGTTCTCGTTAGAGAATGAAACTTTTTTACATGCCAGCCCAAACATCTTTTGCGTACCGTCCATCTTGCTGAAGTTTTTCCAGCCACTGAACTGCTTCTTGTTCCTGAGTTCCATGAACTTCCTGATAGGAATTTTTCAGTGCAGCCTCTACATCCGGAGCCATTTTACTGGCATCTCCACATATATAAAGCCGCCCTCCCTGATCGAGGATGTGAAGGAGCGATTCTGCATTTGACGCCATAAGGTGCTGCACGTACGTTTTTGGAATATCTTCTTTCCTGGAAAAAGCGGTGTGAAGTGTTATTACTCCATGTTTTTCATGTTGTTCCAGTTCTTCTCTGTAAATGAAGTCATCCTCATTACGGCACCCAAAATAAAGGTGGGCTTCCCCCAATGTTTTTCCCTCCTGCTTCATGGCAGCTCGAGCCTGAAGGAACCCTCTAAAAGGTGCTACTCCGGTGCCGGGTCCTACCAAAATGATTGGTGTTTCAGGATTTTCCGGCAGCTGGAAGTTCGTTTCCGGCGTGCGGATAAACATCATGATATCTTCTCCCGGCTGACGGTCTGCTAAATAATTAGAAGCTACGCCACGATATTCCCCCAGTCCGCTCCAGGCAGGACCTTGAACGACTGCCACTGTAATGCTCGCCTGCTTTGGGTTCACTCGGGGTGAACTGGAGATGGAATAATATCTCGGTTTCAGTGGAGGCAAAAGTTCTACAAACCGTTCAAACGGCATATCACACGCTTCATATTTCTCTAGTAAATCGAGCATCGAAACACGTTTTTTTAATATTTGCTCCTGATAGACCTCTTCTTCAAGTAAATCTTCTAGTTCACGTTTGTGCGGCGGGCAATCCGTGAAAGCAGCAAGCTCCCGTATTTGCGCTCGAGTCGCCGCACCCTGTATTTCCACACTGCAGGTAAGCAGATCCCGCAGGCTGACCGGCCGGTCGAGAGGCAGATGAGCCGCACTGCGCCCGCTTGCTGTAAGCACTACTTGGTCGTTTTCATTTAATTGATAACGTTGAAGAATACGGCTGACGTTTTCCTGACTGTTTGCAGGTAACACACCAAGATGATCTCCTTCCTGATAAGTAACGTCCTGCGGCAGTGTAATCTCCACATGCCGGGTACTCCGTCCGCTGTCTGCCGACTGTAATTCCCGGTTTTCCGCCACGGTAGCATAAACCGCTTCATAAGAACGGGCAAGAGGAGACTCTCCAATGCCTCGCACAAATTGAAGACTTAGTGTGTTCCGTTCCTTTTCCACATTTTCATTCACTTCCAGGTCAAAGGCTTCGATTGCGTCGGACCACATATTTTGTTTCCAACGATCCAGCTGTTCTTCAAAATCTCCGCTTACATCTCCTTCTCCACGGGCAGAGAAACGAACGGCTCCTTTTTCAGCAAGCTGTTCATCAATACATCTTGGAACGTCCTGATAAGTATTGATCCAGTTATGGTCACCACAGCCAAATACCGCATACCGAACTCCGGAAAGTTCGCCTGGCTGAACGGCTTCCAGCCATTGTACAAATTGGCCGGCATTGCTTGGCGGCTTTCCATTATAGGAAGACGTGACGATTAAAACAGCGCCCTCTTTTGGAAGTTCTCCTGCCCGATCATTGAGAGCTGCTGTTTCTGCCTGGACACCATGGAGGGCTGCCGTGTCAGCTAATTCACGTGCCACCCCTTCAGCTGTTCCGGAATCCGATCCGTACAGTACAAGTAACGGCCGATTATCAAAGCCCGCAATAGAAGATGTCTGAGGAGCTCGGTGGTTCTCTTCTTTCATGTTAGCCGGCTCTTGTTCTGTTACGAAGACCGACGGCTCGAAAGCGGACTGGCTGCGCGGCTGAACTTGTATTTTAAAATCTCCTGGCTTTAACGTTAACGTTTGTTTAATATCGAGCTGGTAGTCTTTATAATCGATAAATTCAAATTGCTTAAGAAGCATTCCTAAAACAAGAGTTGCTTCATGAAGAGCAAACTGCATGCCGATACATGCCCGCTGACCGTTTCCAAATGGCTTATAGGCGTGATGAGGGATTTTATTTTGGTCTTCAAATCGTTCAGGACGAAACTCTTCTGCGTCCTCTCCCCATGCTTCTTTATCTCGATGCAGCTGAGGAATCAGCACGGTTACCCTTTCCTGTTTTTTAATAGGATATTTTCCGCCAATCTCTGTGTCTTCTTTTGCATAAAGGCTGAATGAGGGCGCTGTCGGCCACAAACGCAGCGATTCATGCAAAATCATTCGAATATATTTAAGCTGCAGCACCTGTTTATACGTTGGCGTCGGCCCCGTTAGTACTTGATCTACTTCTTCGTAGGCTTTTTTCAGCTTATCAGGGTTTTTTAATAGAAAATAAAGGGCAAATGACAATAAACCACTTGTTGTTTCATGCCCCGCTATGAGAAACGTCAGAATTTGGAACCGGATATTTTCATCATCCAGTTTCTCCCCTGTTTCGGGATCTTTCACATTCAACATACGCGATAGTAAATCATTTTCTTCCTGACTTTCACTGGCTCTGCGCTCGGCAATAATATTGTCTACCAAACGGAACATCGCCTGAATGTCATGCTGAAACTGGCGTTTTGTTCTGACCATAAGCTTATCTTGCACATCCAGGCGCTGAACTTGGTGCATCGCTTCATCGAGGGCACGCAGCATGCTTGTTATAAAAGGATGAGGCGTTTCTCTATAATAACTGTTAAAACGGTAATTAAATCCGCATAAACCGATCGTATCCAGCGTGAGGCGTGTCATATCCTGCGGCACATCAACTGCTTCATTGGGATTAAGCCGCCCCCATTTTTGAACAAGCTGCACAGCAACGTCCACCATCATAGCATGGTAATCTTTCATCGCCCGCTGGCTGAACGTTGGCATAAGAATATTATGAGCTTTTCTCCAATTAGGTTCATGAGTCCAGCTTGTGAATAATCCGTCCCCCGCAAAGGCACGGACTTTTTCCAAAGGGCCTTCCACACTTTTGGCAAAACGTGACTCATCACAAACTTCTTCCACCAGTTCATGCCCGGAAACGATAAAGGTAGTGCTTCCCGGCCTTTGAATCCGAAAAATGGGACCGTACTCTTCTGCTAATTGAATTAATGACAGAGTTGGTTTATCTTTATTAATTAATGGTACATGACCAAGCGGGCCAAAGGTTTTAGGCTGAGGAATTGCGCTTATTTCTTTCATTATAGAAACGTCCTTTCTTTCATTGATTAAATGAACGGTTCGTTAGCTTCCTGCCCCTTGTATATTTCTGCCCCTTTCCTGCATTTGAAACGCTAGGACACTCGCAAAGCCGGCTTTGGTGATGGAAACAGCTGCATCATAATCACCATTCCCCCTGATACGCTTCCTTGACACTGACAAAAATCATAAAAAACAATCCTTACTTTTTCACTTCCTTATTCATTTTAAAATGTTGAGCAGCCTTGTCGAGCTGCCGGACAACAGCAAAAATTTCTTCCTCTGTAAACACAGGACCTAATAACTCATCGAGCTTCCCGTAGATTACTTTATCGGCCTGCTCGATAAGCTGTAATCCTTTTGAGGAGAGCGAGACGACCTTTTTTCTCATGTCTTCATCAGCACGGATAAAGACTAACCCGTCTTGTTCTAATTTTTTGATCCGATTGGAAATAGCTGTTTTGTATACCCCTTGAAAAGCCGCAATATCATTCTGCGAAATATTGGGATGCTGCTTAATCACCCGCAATGTTTGCAGCTGTTGTTCTGAGTACTGGCTCAATTCTTCATGCTCAGACACAATTTGCCCCACATATGCGTTAATCCGCCAAATGGCCTCTCTAAATTTCACATAGACATCATGCAGTTCCTGTGACATTAGTACACCCCCTAAACTTTCTTACACATAAATAGTACACACCATGTACAATTTTTACAATCCCCGTGTTTTGCGTTCCATGAGCATTTGTATGCAGTTGGAATGAACGACCGGCCATAACAAATGAGTTGGTCTTCCACGAAGTTAGAATCTTTTTGTACATGGCATTTAAACTATGTACGGTTTGGCAGTATATTTATCTTATGGAAAGTATAAGTACACCCTTTATTCAATGAATGGGCAAATATGTATATGCACAACTTAAAAACACATTGTTTCGTAACCGGGACAGCTTGCGGAGTAACTCTGATGTGATGCAGCAAGCTTAATATTGCGTAATAAATAAGTTTGCTTTGTGACTTAGTTAAGGGAGACTCATAAGTAAAAAGTCGTTATATTAAACAAGGGATACCAGATTTTATGTGTTCAGGAGTTGGTTTTGCATAACAGAGGTGATCAAAATACGAAGTTGTCAGTGAAACGTTGATTCCTAAAAAAACACCCCCATATAAATGGGGATGTTCTTAAACTACGATAAAGTTATTATTTTGCTGCTTTTACCTTCACTTCTTTTTTGGATTCAACAGAAGGTGCTGTATGTTGTTCTGCAGCCATCTGCTTTACAATTTTTGGTGCACTCCATAGCGGCGGAAGCAGCAATATAGATACAGGTACTGCTGTTACAACAATAACGTTTTGTAATGCCTGTATACTTCCTTCACCAATGGTTAGCAGTACTGCGGATAATATACCAAATAAAACCACCCAAAAAACTCTCACCCATTTTTGTGGATAATCTGTACCTTGCAAGGTTACTGCTACTGTATATGAAATGGAATCAACTGTAGTTGATACAAACACAATACTGACGATTAAGAACCCAACAGCCAGCCATAATCCCATTGGTATTTGGTCCATAATTGCCATTACGGTCGCCGGCATTCCGCCTTCATCTAGTGGGGTTGAAATGGAACCAGGATTTGTTAGTTCATGAGATAACCCGGTACCCCCAACAACTGCAAACCAGAAATTACTAACTAATGGTGCTATAATAGATACTGCTACTATAAGCTCTCTAATCGTGCGCCCACGCGATATTTTACTAATAAAAACAGCCAGCATTGGTGCATACCCCAGGAACCACCCCCAGAAAAATACAGTCCAATAACCAAGCCAGGCTTGATTCCCGCGATATAAATTCATTTCAAAAAAATGCTGTAATTGAAATGCTTGAGCACTAATAAAAGAATCTATTAAAAACATTGTTGGACCGATAATGAGAATGATTGCTGTTAATAATACGACAAATATAACATTTAAACGACTTAAGAATTGAATACCTTTGTCCACACCACTTGCTACAGATATAGCAGCAATAAGGATCAATGCTCCAACAACGATAATATTCGTCGGTAAAGTATTTGGAATATCAAATAAAAAATGCAGACCATATCCAATTTGCAGACCTAAAAATCCGATAGGCCCCATTGTGCCTGCAGCAACTGCAATAATTGACACGATATCAGCAGTTGAACCAATGATACTTTTATTAAATATCTTTTCTCCGAAAATAGGATATAAAATTGCACGTGGTTTAAGTGGGTATCCTTTATGATAATGTGCATACATGAGGACAATTGTGGTTAAAGTACCTAAACACGCCCAAGCCAGGAAACCCCAGTGTACAAAGCTTTGGGATAAAGCCGGGATGACTGCCTCTTGCGGTGTCATCTCATTATTTGCAAATAACGGCGGAGTTGTAACAAAATGATAAATTGGCTCTGATGCAGCCCAAAATACGCCGCCACTAGCTAGAAGCATACAAAGAATCATAGAAATCCAACGGAAATAACCATTTTCAGGTTTCTCCATTTTCCCTAACCTCATATTTCCATATCTTGAAAAAGCTAATATAATTCCGATCACAAAATTTCCTAGTAATAATAATTGCCAGTACGCACCAAAAAATGTTACCGACCAATTGAAGGATTCCGTGACCCAGCCTTCAACCATATCAATGTCAACTAGTGAAAAAATGACAAAGAGGAATAAAAAACCTCCACTAACCGCAAATGTAGTCCAGTCCGTTTTCCAATTCATTATTGTGTTCATTCATTTCCTCCCATAAAGTATAACGAAGCGAGAACGTTATTTTAATCTTTCGTTGATTATCCTTGATGTATGGAGGAAAAGGTTACGGAACTGAAGTACCACTTGCTCTCTTTCTAAACCGCATACACCTGTAATAGTCGTCTAAGATACTTTCACCTGCCTTCTATTTATTGATGTAATTCTATATGTTCCAAGCCGAATGTTAACCGCATCATAGTATAGTGATAAAATATCACACAGTCAAACAACGTTATCTTTTGAAAGAAGCTTATGATGCGGGAAATGTAAAGAGAGTGTCTAGGCGCTGGTGCAGCTGTAACATGTTCATAGACTGTGGTTCATCATCATTATTAAAAAATGTCATTGATTGTTGTAAGTTATCGTCCTCATTATTGATTTCCTTACCGCCGCGCTTTTCACTCTTAACGTTTTGTCATCAGCCGAATAGTTTCCATCCTTGTTCAGTCAAAAAGAGTAAATGTTATGTATAAAATTCCACATATTAGGCTTACATTAAAATAAAGTAAACATTTTAAGGAGTTTTAACGATGGAGTCTAAAGAAAACATCATTATTGGCTTGCTTATAGGGAGCACGGTGCTGTCCTCGATTTTTAGTATTATCATGCTTGCACTCACCATTAAACATGACCAGAAAGTGACCGGCAGAAGGTTTAGATAGACATCTCGAGACGACATACCCTTTGTCTGACAGCTGCTGGTCTCTTCTGTATTCAACCAGCAGTGTTATATTCTGTAGAAAAGGCTGTAGGCCATTTACGGCTATGTATAGACCCACACCGTTTTTGTTTTCCTCTTTAAAAGGGATATTCATGATAACGCGCATAAACACGCAGCTCGAATCCTTGTCTTGTTTTTGCTCAATTCAAGTGTAAAGGTTATCGAAGCTTGCGTGTTTTTTCATGCCTCATTCTCTAAAACCCCAGCAAAGATTGCATAGCCTTTTTTGTCGACCGTAATCAGCCATAACAAAGGACTGCCCATCAAACAGGGCAGCCCTCTCTTTGTCTATTGTAAGTCTTCAACAAGCGATTCAGCCTTATCTTTTAGAGATCGATAAGCTTCTTCAGATACGAAGCCGCTGTTTCTGTGGTTCTCTAACAGCTTCGCAAAGTTGTTCATGTGTTTGACGACTTTTTCCGTTTCTTCTTTTTTCTCAAAACGCGCCGCATTGTCCAGCTTTGCCTCTAAAGAGCGAGCCACTCCGTCATTTTTAAACGCTCCATCTTTTTGATATTTGTGCAGCAAGTCTTTTATGTCAGAAACTTGCATGTCATCTTGCTCTTTCTCATCAGAGGCGTACGGTTCCAGGATTTCTTCCATCGTATGAAGTTCCCCATTTTTCATAACCATTTCTACGTTCGCAGCATCTGTAATGTCTTCAAGAGGGTTTCCATCGACAAAGACAAGGTCAGCGAGTTTCCCTTCTTCAACGGTACCCAGGTCCTCTAGTACTCCCATCTTTTGTGCCGGGTAATACGTAGAGGTTCGAAGAGCTTCCGCATTTGTTATACCGTACTCAGTCATTGCCTTTAGATTTAAATGCAGCGGTACGCCCACATCAACAAGCGGTGTATCCGTTCCAGCCAATACAACTCCGCCAGCGTCCATAATGTCCTTTAGAATGGCAACATCCTTAGCTATTGATTCTGAGTAGTCTGTAGACGAATTTTCAAACTCTTTTTTGATTTCTTCATACTGCCACGGTGTGTATAACGTCTCCAGCCTAGGATCAGAAGCAAATAGTTCTGGATAGTAGGCTAACGTACTATCTGAATCAAATAGAAATAGAGTCGATGTCACTGACATTCCAGAAGCACCTGCCAGTTCAATCACATCGTCATAAGCTATTCTGTCTGGACTGACTGTTCGCGAGAATCCCCGCTGTGTTGCAGAAATATGCGAAGTTCCGTCCTGCCCGTATGCCATCGAAGGGTAGAAATAGTGAGAAAAAGCAGGAACCCCTAAGTCATGGGCAAAATCGATGACTTGCGCTTGATGATCATTTTGCATTCTGACATACGTTTTTAAAAGGTCTACATCAAAACTCTCTGCTCTTTCAAGCTCTCTATTTAACGCTTCCTCACTGGTTGTCGGTCTCATGCTTGCATAATAGACACGGGAGCCTTCTAACAGTTCGCTGGTATAGAAATACCGCGGCGCCAGCCTGCTGCCAGATCGAATAGCCTCCGAATCTTCTACGGAGCGATACGCAAAATCCCCCATCGACATGGTACTGGTGATACCAAACGAAAGCAATTGCTGTCCTTGTCTCGATCCGAGCATAGGGTTTTGCTCTTGCTTATGAATATGTGCATCCCATAAACCAGGCATCACGGTAAGGTCACTCGCATCAATGACATTTCCATTACGGTTATCCTGGTGCGGTTCAATTCCGGCAATACGATTTCCTTCTACAATGATATCAACGTCTTCTTGCAGTTCTGAACCAGTTCCATCCCATAGTTTTCCGGCATGAATGACTGTTTGTCCGCTTGGCTGTTCCGGCTGCCATTTCATGTTAAAGTCTAAGGTTTCAACCTCTCCTTCATCAACCGAAGCCAGCTTGAATTCTCCACCTTTAGCCAGATACAACAAAGTATTGGAATCACCGCCCCAGCTTGGCGACTCAGCAATCTCCTCTGTTATTAGCTGCGGATCCCCCTCTATTTCTCCATTTTCATCGACAGATGCCACATACAACTGACTCTCTACCACGTATGCCATATATTCTCCGTTTGGCGACCATACCGGTCCCGAGTTCCCGCGGTTGCTTAAGGATTTAAACGGCTCAGCAGGTAAAGGCTCTGAGTAGTTTTTCGTCCCTGTTTCTACGTCAGCCGTCAGGATTTGGTTTCTTCCTTCTCGGAATCGATCGGAAAATGTATTCATCGCAGCAAGCGCAATCGTTTCACTGTCCGGCCCCCAAGCAGGCGGTCCCGGCTGCGTAAGCGGCTCAATCACTTCTTCGACTTCTTTTGTTTCAACATCCACTGTATAAGTCGCACCGTCCTGGTCTTGGAAAGCGATGCGGTTTCCATCCGGTGACCAATCTGCAAACACTTCCGCACCTGAAATAGACGTTAAACGTTCCTCTTCGCCTGACTTCAAGTCAAGAATATAAAGGTCTTCTGTTCCTTGTTTATCCGAAGAGTAAGCAATCTTCTCTCCGTCCGGCGACCACGTTGGACTCACTTCGAGATAAGAGTCATCTGTTAAAGCTCGTGGCTCTTCTTCTCCGATGTCCCATAACCAGAGATCATTCAAGGCAACGAATGCCACTTGCTCGCCATTTGGTGATAGTTTCGGTGCAACGATTCCCTGCACCTGCTGCGGTTCCTTGGAATCAAAGTCCCGCTCTTTCGCCTGATAATTTGTCTTTTCTACTTCAATATTTACTTCGAAAGGAATCGTCTCCGAGTCATTCTCATGTAGATGACGTTCTTTTATCTTCCCATCCCCTGTATAAATGATATGGTCCTCTGACAACCACTCCACAGAGAAAGGAAATACATCTTCCTCTCCTGTAACATTTTCACCATCTATCATCAGACTTCCTTGGGAATGGTAGGCAACCTTCTCTCCGTCTGGCGACCAGGACGGAGCAGAGACTGAGTTCTCTTCTTCCGCTAATGTACGTCGATTGCCGTCCGCATCGACCGCTTCAATGCTGTTTCCCTTCACAAAAGCAATTTCTTCTCCATCTGGAGACCACGTTGGCTGGTACTCCTCTTCCGGGCTGCTTGTCCATTGATTGATTTCATCCGTTTCCAAATCCAGGACCCAGATATCATAATTCCCTTCACGATCAGAAGCAAATGCAATCTTGTCACCATCTGGAGAATAAGCCGGTTCCCTGTAATCATAAGAACCTGAAGTAAGTTTCTGCTTATCGCTTCCATCCGGGTTCATACTCCAGATATGATAGTTCCCGTCCTTATAGGATTGGTAAGCAACACGCTCCCCATCCGGCGACCAATCAGGAA
Source organism: Alteribacillus persepolensis (assembly GCF_900099605.1). Classification (GTDB taxonomy): domain Bacteria; phylum Bacillota; class Bacilli; order Bacillales; family Marinococcaceae; genus Alteribacillus; species Alteribacillus persepolensis. The sequence continues at coordinate 9,316 of NZ_FNDK01000032.1, read as the reverse complement.
AAGCTGGATCATCAAAATTATCTGTAATCCTTTCTCCCTTACCGCCCTCTAACGGAAGCTTCCAAAATACACCTTGAATATCTAAAATTAATTCATCTCCTTCAGGAGAAGCTGCTGCTGCAATATTGGTCCCTTCTGTAAGCGTAACCATTTCACTGCTCGTTTCTGCTTGAGCAGAGGCAGACCACATTCCTCCCAGAGAAAAAATAACAGTTAGGATTAGCATCCATGTAAAACAGACTTTCCAATTCATCCCATGACACTCCTTCATTGACTATTCATTACTATAGCTACCTCCAGCCTATTCATATTCGTCATCCTCTCTATTTCTCCTTTTCTTTTTTCGAAATGGTTAGGAAAGACCTATAACCAACGAAAGAAAAGTCCTATTTTAACTAATCTGCTTTCCGAAAAGCGTTCCACGAATCCCTTCTCTTAACCAAAACTATAATGGCAGTTTATAAACAATTAACACTGTTTAGATAGTATATTTCTAGAAAGTTAACATTTAGTAGGAAGGAGACAAAGAAATGAAGAAAACGGGGAAAAAAGTACTTTTAACTAGTATGGCTGCAGTTTGTTTAACGGGGTATCCACTGGATGCTGCAGCACAGCCCAACGACGGTCAGGCGAATTCTAACGCAGCCGGAAACAACGGGAAACAGGTTACTTCCCGCACGATGGAAGAAGTCAGATACATAGGATCAGAAACACTGCCAAATGATTTGTCATATAAAGGAACACTGGCAGGTGGTTTATCCGGTATTTCTTATCACCCAAAAAACAATAAATGGGTAGTGCTTAGTGATGACAGGTCAGATATAAATCCAGCTAGGTTCTATACTGCGAAATTACATTACAATTCCAAGGATTTTCAAAATGTTCAATTGATTGATGTTACCTATTTTAAGCAGCCAGACGGAACGTTTTATCCCGACCGCGGCCAATATCTTTCCGAAATGACAGGAGTAGTTCCCGATCCTGAATCGATACGTATTAATCCCGAAAACGGTCATATTTGGTACACGAGCGAAGGTGATCGTTCCCTGGGATTAAACCCTTACATTCATCAAGTCGCGTGGGACGGGAGTTACCTGTCAGAAATTCCTGTGACAGATACCATCAAAATGGATGGACAGTCCGAGAAAGGGTTCAGGAATAACCTTGCATTAGAAGGAGCTTCCTTCTCCGCTGACGGCCAAACATTCTGGACAGCGATGGAAGGCCCGCTCCTTCAAGATGATAAACTTCCGACTCCCGATTCCGGCGCCCTTTCACGAATCACCCAATATGATTCGAATGGAAATGTACTAGCTGAATACGCCTACCCCATTGATGCCATTCCAGAGGAGCCAGGGGAGGGAAAACATGCGGACAACGGCGTAACCGAAATTCTTTCCATCAATGAGCATGAACTTTTAGTACTTGAACGTGCGAGTGTCCAATCTGATGACGGAGACTATAGTAATTATGTTCGTATGTACAAAATAGATATTAACGGAGCTACAGATATTCAAGAATTGGAGTCGATCAAAGGGAAAAATATTAATCCTGTAAAAAAAGAACTTATTTCAGATGTAAATACCCTTGGTCTGGACAAAGTTGATAATATAGAGGGAATGAGCTGGGGAAAAAGACTCCCTAACGGCAATGACAGCCTCGTACTGGTGTCAGATAATAATTTCAATGATTCACAGATTACACAGTTTATTGCCCTGGAAGTGATCCCTGAAAATGAATAAAACAATATTGCGCGGCAATCACGGAACAGCTTGTTCACTTAATATTGTGCGCTCGGAATCCCATGATTTGAAAGCGGGGCAATGTTTGAAAGATATCTTTCAAACATTGCCCCATAACAATCACCTTTTCAGCTGCAATAATTTACACGTCTTTATTTCAGCCAAAAACCCGTACAGTCTGCTTTATCTTCAATAGTAAACGTAATCATTTTCTCCAGTCATTCGTAATTTACCGGCTTCTGCCATGGAATTCGAAACAACTCTTTGGCAGCTACTGTAACCAGCTTGTTCAATGTCATCAGCAAAGCGCGTCACGCCTGCTTCTGGAGGTTTTTGAACCTATGATGGTTCCTGAAATACCTGCTGCTCTCATGCTGCCCGCTCCTCATTTTTATATTTTCTCTTACATGTGCTTGAATTGCGGCTGTCTTTTTTCCAAAAAAGCTTCTACACCTTCATGGGCATCTTCTGTATTAAGCACACTCTCAAAATATTCAGCCTCTAATCTTAAAGCTTCTTCAAGTGGTAATTCCAATCCCCTGTTTACTAGTTTTTTAATCAGACGCAATCCGACACCAGGCCGTGAACTAATTCCCTCAGCCAATTCTATTGCCTTTTCATGTAGATCGATAGCTGGTATGACATCATCTACTAAACCAATTCTATAAGCTTCTTCAGCTGTAATAGGATTGCCCGAAAACATTAACATTTTTGCTTTGGAAGGCCCTATTAAACGAGGTAGACGTTGAGTACCTCCGCCCCCCGGGAAAATACCAAGCTTTATTTCAGGAAGGCCTAGTTGAACCTCTTCTGCTGCTATTCTAATATCGCAAGCTAATGCTAGTTCACAGCCACCTCCCAAAGCCATTCCATTAAGAATCGCAATCGTTGGCTTTGGGAAATTTGCTAAATTGTTATACATGCTGTGACTCTTCAATACAAATTTCGTAACCTCCCCAGTTTTAGTCTGATTCATTACATTTGGGAATTCTTTTATATCTGCACCAGCCATAAATGCTTTTTCACCAGCACCTTTTATCAACAAAACACGAACTTCTGGGTTTTCTGCTAAAGATTCCAAATGCTCTAACAATTCGTCTGTTACTTGTTTACTTAATGCATTAACTGGAGGATTTGCAATCTCCAAAGTAGCTATATTATTGTGCATCATTAATTTAACTTTTTCCATTATTAACTCCCCGTTTCTAAGTCACCGGTTTTACATAGCAAAAAGTTGAAATACTTATCTGTATATGCACCAGCATTTTTCTTTTTAAATTAATAACGGCATTTATCTCTAAACGTCTCAGCTCAAAAGCTGTCTTCCGTCTTGATCTCCTTCTTTTCGCAGCATGTTCGATCAACATAGATCAAATAAAACACAAATATATTTTAATGATTAAGACATGCGGCTTACGATTCTTTTATAAAACAAGGATTATTGGATCGTTCATTTTTCAATGTGTCCTGACAAGTATGCACTTGGGGGTATATCCTGAAATACTTCACAATTTAACGGAGATTTCCTTTTAAACCGTTGGAAGATTTCATTTCCAATTTTTAAGTCTATATTCATGGTCTATTTGGGCTGCATTCGAATGGCTCCATCTAAACGAATTGTTTCCCCATTTAATAGAGGGTTTTTTACAATACTTTCTACTAATTGCGCATATTCCGCTGGGTGTCCTAGTCTTGGAGGAAACGGAACCATATCTCCGAGCGATTGACGGGCTTTTTCTGAGAGTGAATTAAATAAAGGAGTCTCAATTAGGCCTGGTGCGATGGTCATTACACGAATACCATGTCTTGCCAGCTCTCGCGCAATGGGTAATGTCATTCCAACAATCCCATTCTTGGACGCACTGTAAGCAGCCTGCCCGATTTGCCCTTCAAAGGCTGCTACGGAAGCAGTATTAATGATAACTCCTCTCTCGCCTTCTTCATTCGGTGAATTAGATGTCATTTTTGCTGCAGCTAATCGAATAACATTAAAGGTTCCAACGAGATTTATCTGAATAACCTTATTGAAGTATTCTAGATCATGAACATCACCATTTCTCCCTAAAACCTTTTTAGGTGTTCCAATTCCAGCACAGTTCACTACTAAATGTATAGCACCGAATTTTTCGACCGTTTGATTGATAGCGTTTTGTACTTCTTCTTCGTTTACTACATTTGTTTTGACAAAGAGAATATTTTCACTTCCCAGCTCGTTCACTAATTCTGTTCCGAGTTCTTCAGACACATCAAAAATAGCAGCTTTCCCACCATTTTTCACCACTTGTTCTACCGTTGCTCTCCCAAGTCCTGAACTGCCACCTGTTACTATTGCAACACTTTCTCTTATATTCATAGATATTTTCCTCCTTATTTGCTTATTTAGATTCCAAATTGCAGATATTCTTTCATATTTTCTCCAGCCATAAACACATTGCTTCCATGTATTACTATAATTGCAGCGAATCCCGCTAAATCTTTTGTGACCGTTGGAACCACTGCATATTATTCGTTTGATACTTTTACTGCTCAACACTTTATTCGTGTTCATTAATCATAATGACATCTATTTGACTTTTCCCTTGTTTAATTATCTACTCGTTCAATAATCGTTGCATTAGCCATTCCATACCCTTCACAAACCGCTTGCAGACCATAGCGTCCTCCGGTTCTTTCTAATTCATGCATGAGAGTAACCATGACACGAGCCCCAGTAGCTCCTAAAGGATGACCTAAAGCAATGGCCCCACCATTTGGATTTAGCTTTTCCGGATCAGCGTTCATCTCTTCCATCCAGCACATCGGAACAGGGGCAAAGGCTTCATTCACTTCATACAAATCCATATCTTCTATCGTCAATTCTGCTTTTCTCAACACCTGGCGCGATGCCTCAATCGGTCCGGTTAACATAAGGGTTGGATCAGAACCAACAATGGAACGGGCAATGACTTTAAAACGTGACTTGAACCCTAATTCCTCTGCCTTTTCTCTTGACATAAGGAGCAGTGCACCAGCTCCATCACTGATTTGACTTGCGTTTCCAGCGTGTATAACACCATCTTCCTTAAAAGCTGGTTTCAACGTACCTAGTTTTTCTAATGTGGTGCCTCTCCTTGGTCCTTCATCCCGGGTGACCGCCGTTTTTGTTCCTTCTTCTGTTGTCACTTCAACCGGCATAATTTCTCTATCAAATCGTCCTTCATCTTGTGCTTTGATAGCTATCTCATGACTTCTTAAAGAAAACTCATCTAATTGTTCACGACTGAACCCCCATTTTTCAGCAATAAGTTCTGCAGATGCTCCCTGGTTAATCATGTCAAAACGAGAAAGAGTCCGATCGCTCCAAGTCGTTTGTTTTCTTGATGATCCCATCGGAACACGGGACATACTTTCCACCCCTCCAGCAATCGCAACATCCATATCCCCGCTCAAAATAGCTTGCGCGGCAAAATGGACGGCCTGCTGACTGGAACCGCATTGACGGTCAATCGTTGTACCAGGTATGTTAACTGGAAAACCAGCTGTAAGGATGGACGTTCTAGCAATGTTAACCGCTTGCTCTTCCACTTGGGAAACACAGCCAATGATTACATCCTCGATAAAGTTTGTTGAAATACCAGATTTTTTTACGAGCCCTTCCAAAACATCAGCTAGCATATCATCGGGGCGAATAGTACTTAACGCTCCATCCCGTCTTCCCACAGGTGTACGAATTGCATCTACAATTACTACTTCACGCATGTGAACCCTCCTTCTGAAATGAATATACTGCATATTATTCTGTTAATACCATTTCTTATTTTTGTTGATTTTTATTTTCCCATGGAAAATCACAAGTACCTTTATTGTTAGATGGACCTGTTATCTTTTCTTACCATTCAAAGATTAGAATGAATTTTTTCGGGATAAAAAGCCCCATCTTTAAGGACAGGAACAACATCGGCAACATTCTTTTCTACCGAATATTTGATTGCATTTTCATAATTTAATGATTGTAATAACTTCCCTGTCTCTGAATATTGTAAAAATTCCTCTAAGTCGGAGTCATTCATCTTCTCCATATAACCTTTGGCAATTTTCGCAGCATCAGATAACATCCATTTTGATGAATATGTCACTAGACTATTTATTAACTCACCCGCACAAAGGAAATCTTCCGCTGAAAACCGGCCGCTGTTTCCAGCACATACAATCATCACTGATTGATCTGAATGTAGTTGTTGTATTGCTTTTGCCACAGAAGCTGTATTAATGAACGCACAAGCATATACATGTTCCGCATGCGCTGCTTTTCTAAGTGCCACCGTTCCGTTTGTTGTAAGTAAAACAATATCTTTATTTTTAATGGGCTGCTTCACTAAATACAACGGATCAGGCTTTAAAAACCCTTCTATTTCAAAACCTGCTTTTTCGCCAACAAGTAAGTAGTCTTTTCCTTTTAAAGCATTTGTCATCACCTTTGTTTCTTCTTCATCTTTTACAGGAATAATAGAGTTAGGCAGATATTGCAAAAGAGTCGATATCGTTGTAGTTGCAAGCAAAACGTCGATGACTACAACGATACAGTTTTTCAATTTTTCTGGATTCATCTCTTCTTTTCGAGTTAGCAGCGTAATTCGTCTCATGCTTCGTCCTTTCACTTAAATTAGTTTATTATCCTTTGTACTTTTCGCTAACTCCAACAAGTTAACAATCCCAACATATAAATCTTTCACTCGATTGTCTTTTAATTCGCCAATGTCCCAGCGGTAATATAACTGCTGTAAGATAACTGCCAGCCTAAAGAAAGCAAGAACGAGATAATATTGTATATTTGTTGTGTCAATCCCGCTTTTCCGGGCATATCGTTCAATCATCTCTCTTCTAGAGAGAAACCCTTTTTGATCCGTAACTGCTGTTAAACGAATGTCCGGGTCTCCTTTTTCCTTCCAGTATACAATCGTTGATCCCAAATCTATTAATGGATCCCCGACAGTACATAGTTCCCAGTCAAAAATACCAACAATTTCAGATGGATCGGCGGATGAAAACATCATATTGTTCATTTTATAATCATTATGAATAATAGATGGATGTGGAGATGACGGTATGTGATTCAACAACCATGGAACAAGTTCATTAACGATTGTAAAATCCTTTACCTTCGACTTTTCATACCGTTTTATCCAGCTTTCTACTTGCCTTTTCAAAAAACCTTCCGGCCTGCCTAAATCACCAAGACCTGCTTTCTTATAATCAACACTATGAAGATCTACTAATGTGTCAATCACGGCACAGGAAATTTTTTCTCTGTCTCCCTCCGTTTCAAGGTAGTTATCTGGAATTCTTTCATCTATCACAACACCTTCTTTACGTTCCATTACGTAAAAGTGTTTTTCCATAATGTTGGTGTCAAACTCAAAAAGATACGGCTTTGGTGCTCTTGAAAAGACTGGATGAAGCTTCGATAATATTTTAAATTCTCTTTCCATATCATGAGCCTTTGGCGGAACATAACCAAAAGGAGGACGTCTGAGAACCATCCCTCGTTGACCACATTGAATTAGAAACGTTAGGTTGGAATATCCTGCTGTAAACTGTTTAACTTTCATTTCCTCTGACGGCATCGATAATTCTTTCCTTAAATACTCTTCTAATCTATCCCAATGAATGTTTTTTAATGCTTGTTCAGAAACGTTAACATCAGCATTAGCATTCAACCGCATTTCCTCCTTCTCAGCAACTTGATGGAAGCCATCATCAAACTTTGTGATAACAGCTGTTCAACTCTCACGTCCAGTTGCCCTACTTTATTCGATATTCATCACAGATACTTTTTTAATTCTAATCTTGCAATATCGCGACGGTGTACTTCGTCCGGCCCATCAAGAATTCTTAACGTTCTTGCGTTTGCCCAATGTTCTGCTAATGGAAAGTCCCCTGAGACACCAGCTCCTCCATGGGCTTGAATGGCACGATCAATCACTTTCAAACACATTTCCGGCACCACAACCTTTATCATTGCTATATCCTTCCTGGCAGCCTTACTCCCTTCCTTATCCATTTTATCTGCAGTTCTTAGAGTCAATAAGCGTGCTTGCTCAATCTCCATTCTTGAATTGGCAATCCATTCTCGAATGACACCTTGGTCGGACAATTTCTTACCAAATGTTATTCTAGTTTCTGCACGCTTACACATGTGTTCAAGTGCTCTTTCAGCAGCCCCGATAGCTCTCATGCAGTGATGAAGACGCCCAGGGCCAAGTCTCCCCTGAGCAACCTCAAATCCCCTGCCCTCTCCCAACAAAATATTTTCCACAGGAACACGTACATTTTCAAAAATGACGTCAGCGTGGCCGTTTGGAGCATGATCATACCCAAATACGGACAGCGTCCGCTTCACTGTAATTCCTGGTGTATCTATAGGGACAAGAACCATTGATTGTTGTTTGTGACGCGGGCCATCTGGATCTGTTTTTCCCATCACGATTAAAATTTTTGTCCTCGGATCTCCTCCACCTGTCGTCCACCATTTCCTTCCATTTATAATATACTCATCACCGTCACGCTGAATGCTGCACTCTATATTTGTTGCATCTGATGAGGCAACATCCGGCTCAGTCATTGCAAATGCTGAGCGGATATCACCATTGAGAAGCGGTATCAGCCATTTGTCTTTTTGTTCCTCGTTTCCATAATGCAATAAGGTTTCCATATTTCCAGAATCCGGCGGATTACAATTAAACACCTCTGGAGCAATAAGTGAACGACCCATAATTTCTGCAAGGGGTGCGTATTCTACATAATTTAATCCTTCCGAGTACTCACTGTTTGGCAAAAATAAATTCCACAGTTCTTTTTCTTTTGCCTTTTTCTTTAATTCTTCCATGATTGGTGGCACATGCCAGCGGTTTTCACCTTGTTTCAGCTGCTCCTCGTATACTTTTTCATTTGGGTAAACAAATTCTTCCATAAATTCTATTAAACGCTTTTGCAATTGTTTGGTTTTGTTGGAATATGCAAAATCCACATTAATTACCCTCCCTCCAGTAATGAAAGGTTTCTTTTATGATCCTTATTTTCTCTCCTAATTACGTTCATCAAATGAAACTACTTTTTTCCAGCACGGTGCAAACTGCTCTTTTTTTAACAAATAACTACCAGAACTCTATATTTTATTCTCAAGAATCAATTTCATAATTCAGATCTATCACATTATAAACGAACATTATATGAAATCCCCTCGTTATCATTCGATTTCCGCTTCAGGCGAACGCTTTCCGCGGGCTTGGCTTCAGCCTTCTCGGCAGCAAGCTGCCTGTGGGGTCTTCAGCTCAAGCTTATCCCGCAGGAGTCGCCGCCTTACGCTACAATCGAAATAATGTTCGCTTTTGATAATCATAAAAGCACTTATGAAATTGATTCTCAATAGTTACATTTACTCTATACGATATTTTTAAATTTAAAATACTGATAACATTTCATTACTTTTCAAGTAATTCATAATATTTGAACACAAAAGCTGGATTAGTTAATTAAAAACATTGAACCTTTAAAGAGTTTGTAAACTGAATTCAAAAATTTTTTATACTAGAAAA
>NZ_FNDK01000031.1 GCF_900099605.1 Alteribacillus persepolensis | reverse complement strand
CGGTTATTGTTTTTCTAATAAAAAGAACGGACGGCCGATTGATGCATCCAGACGAAAATAGCGGTCTAATCCTGCAGCACGGAAAGAGTGCAGCATATCTGTAACCGTTTGCAAATCTGGAATGTTGTAAAGAAAACAAGCATGCCATTGATGAGGTCCTGCTTGACCGGCAGTCATAATGTCTCTGTCAAATGTCGCCAGCAGTTCAGAGCCGTTTCCCTTCCATTCCTCTAGAATGGCAAACAACTTCGGCAGAATGTCCTGTTCTTTCTCTTCTTGAGAGGTATCGAACCAACCAGTAGACTCAAAGGTCATGAAAACTCGTAGTGGACTTGGTACTTGTGGTGTATCATGCTTTATTTCTCCCATTGCATCTCATCTCCTTATTATCTCATTTCTACATCCCTCTTTTTCAGAGCATATAAAGCACCCTTTTACTAAAATGTTATCTTTCCAAGAAGTAAGAATATTTGTAAAGAAAGCTGAACCTTGAAACGATTATTGGAATTTGACAAGTCGATACCAAGTAGTTCTTCTGTTTTCCGCAAACGGTAGCGCATTCCGCTTATAGAGATGGACATTTCGCGTGCCGTCTTATGCAAATTAAACTCATTTTGTGAGTAGAAAAAGAGGGTTCGTAACAATTCAGCATCTCTTGCTTTATCATAGTCCAGAATCGGCTGCAGATTTTCCTCAGCGAAACTTTTTAATTCGTCTGGTTCTCTCGCGTAAAGGAGTAATGATAAGTGTCCTAAATCACTTGCTAGCAAAACTCTCGACTCATCCGTTCGAATTTTTGCTAATTCTGCAGCTTGTTTTGCTTCTTTCGCCCTTCGATGAAAATCATTAATTTTTTCAGTTTTCTCACTAACTCCTATACAAATATGCCGGTTTACACCATCGATTTTTTGTAATAATTTTTCGGCAAATTGGAAAATTGTGCATTTTTCTTTATTAATAAACGTTTTAGAAACAATCATCTGTGCACTATTCCATTTCGTCAATACAAGCACATTAGTGCCATACTTATTTTGTTCTTGATAAAAATTGTTTAATGTATTACGAATTGCTAATTCATCATCATTACCCAGTGTCTTTTCTTTCTGATCCTGCTTATTTTCCATGTTAATATGGAGGACATAATGAGGAACTGATAAATCGTATTCCAAATAGGAAAAACGGTTATGAATTTCTGTTACATCTGCTTTCTCACTATTTAGCAGTTGTTCAAGCAGCTCCCCTTTCAAACGTTGTTCTGTTTCGATTGCAATTCTGTCGTTTTGTATCTGTAATGCTGCCACCGTTGCAACCCTTTCCAACAAGTCCTTATAAAAAGAATCAACTTTCTTACTTAATGCTATTGTTACAAATCCATAGATTTGATCTTTTACAACGATGGGCGCAGTGACTAGTTTAAATGTTTGGCCAGGCAGCTCTGCCTCTACTATATTATTCGCAGAAGAAACGGCTTGATGATCAGACCACGAATGTTTAGCTGTCAGCTGCTTTTCCATGCCAGGCGTTATACCATAAGAAGCTATTTCTCGAAATTGTTGATCTTCTATTATAACCTGGGACTGAATATTCTCTCCAAGAATCTTTGCAAAAGAAGTAAGGCCTCGGCCTTCTAGCAGTTCTTTATTTAAGTTTCGACTCAATAAAAATCCAATTTCGAGCCTTTCTTTTTGCATTTCCATATTTCGATACATCTGGTCAAGTTCTCCAGACATATCATTATCCTCATAAAAAATGATTTCTTCGTTTACTTCATCCCCCCATTCTTCAATGGCTTTACCAATATAACTACAATGGCTGTCACCTTTTCCTCTGCACTTTTGTTCTTTAAATATAATTTGCTTCCCCATACAGGCGCTTGTGTATCCGCTCGCATAACCAACTAGGTAATAACACACCGGTTCTTTGTGAAGAGAGAAATAATGGGTGTGCTGGCGCGCTTCATACGAGTCAATCCAATAGCCAGACACGTTAAACAACCCTTTTTCCATGTCAACTTGAAAATGTTCTGGATACGAATACGCTCTTCCTGTGAGATGATGCAATTTGGAGCCAGCGACAAGCCAATCTACATCACTATCCCAATCGATTGTGTCTTTTAGTATACGAGCCTCGTGTTCCCCACACTTATATCCATATCTCATTAAAAACCGTTTAGCTCTTTGAACACCAAGTGCAGTAATTAAATCTTTTCGAAGCAATCCCCACGCATCAGCACTTGCTAATATAAGTTCAAGCTTCCTCCATTTTTCACCGTTAGTCTCTGTTAAATTCATTAAATGCTCCAAAGTGAACTCACTTGCTTTGATATTCAATGACCTTACCCCGCCTTCATTATTTTTGACTTTTATTTATATTTTGACATTTATCGACAAAATAATAAAGGCTTTTCGTAAACCACCCTCTCCTGAGAAACCGGCCTTACCTTTAATCTTTATTTACCAGCCCGCCCAAAGCCGCAGAACTGTGCCATAGCAAGACACGAATATCCCGTTTTTTGAGTATTTCTGGTTTGTGGTTTTGCAGCTGCACTCTTAATATCAGAGTGTTTGGAATATTTTATTTAACATTTATAGTATTTTATTGAATGATTTAAAACAATAACATAATAGGTTTAAATATTTTAAATATTTAAACCTATTCATACTAATTACTGTTAAACTTAACTGCATTTACTGTTCTCCAGAGGCGAAAGCAGCCACTACTTCCTCAAAAATAACTTTTCAAAAAAATGTCTCTCAATAATCAGCTTTCACTAATTTGAGAGACACCTTTTCGTTATTATTATTGTTTCCTTTGCCGCCAACAACTATCTGCGTATTTGCCAAATTAACGCATAAGCAGACCTCCATTAATATCAAAAGTAGCACCCGTTATGTATATCGCAAACTCAGAAGACAAATACAAGACTAACTTTGACACTTCCACCTTTTCACCTATACGGCCTATAGGGATAGTATCTATTATTTCATTCATTTTTTCCTTGTCCATTTTCTCCATCTCAGGACTTTTTACAACAGCTGGAGCAATAGCATTTACTGTAATGTGATCTTTAGCCAGCTCTCTGGCAAAGACTTTTGTTAAGGCCAACTGGCCCGCTTTGGAAGCAGAATAATGGGCACCGGAAGTTAACGGCCCGGATTGACCGGCATAAGAGGATATGTTGATAATCCGCCCCCATTGTTGATCCCTCATTGTCTGTATGACTGCTTGGGAAAATTTAAATGTTCCTGTTAAGTTAACAGATAGCAGTAACTCCCACTCTTCATCTGTAATATCATCTATTTGTGTCTCTTTACGTATCCCAGCATTATTTACCAAGATATCAATTCTCCCCCAATGATCTAGCACCTTTTCTACACACTCGAAAATATCTTCTCTGTTTCGGACGTCTACTTTCAGAAACAATGCGTTCTTTTTGTATTCTCCTGCAATTTCTTTCTCTTGTATAGCTTTTAAACCTTCAAAATTGATATCAACAAATACAACTCGCTTTCCGTCTTCAAGCAGTTCAAAAGCAATTGATTTCCCCAATCCTTGAGCTGCACCTGTCACAATAGCTACTCTACCAAAGCCATCTAAATTCATTTTTACAACTCCTTTTCCATTTGGAAGTGATCAGCAATTCTTTTTTACCTTCATTTACCATATATAAAGATATTATCATTTTCTACCTCTACGTGACTTTGTCCACAACATACTATATCATTCTGAATATCAATACAATATTCTTTTTCTTAATGTGAAAAATTTATTTTCTCCGAAGAACTTGTTATGATGAATATACTTGGATTAACAACAAAATGATACTTATTCACTTTGGCATCCACCCTATTTTTGTTTCACTATGTTAAATGATTACATCGCTGAAGTATTATTAAATAGCAATATGTAATTTTTTCTAAGAAGGAGGTTTCATTTTTTTGGTTAACTCTGTTAAAAAATCGATCGAAATTTTAAATTGTTTTACTTCTGATCAGTTAGAAATCGGCATAACTGAATTGTCCAAAAAACTTAATATGAATAAAAGCACTCTGCATCACATAGTAAAATCACTTAGCGATGAAGGCATTTTGATTCGAACTAAAGACAGGAAGTATCGCCTCGGCACAAAGTTGTTGTTATGGGGAGATTTGGTATCCGCTCAATACAAGCATTATTTTAATACATTACCCTACATTGAAGAACTGGTAAAAAAGACAAATGAGACGGTTCACTTAGCGATCAGGGAAAATGATAAAGCTACCTATTTGCTAAAGGTTGAACCAAAGGTTACCGTAAAGATTAAAACATCCATGGGAGCGAGAAGACCTATTTATTGCACCGGCGTCGGCAAAGTATTACTAGCGGCAGATGAAAAGAAAAACCAAATAAAAGATATTCCACTAGAGGCATTTACAAAAAATACCGTCACTGACCATGATGAGTTATTGGACGAATTAAACACAATCAAACGCAACGGTTTTGCAATAGATAGAGAGGAGTACGAGGAAGGGTTAATGTGTTTAGCAGCACCTGTCAAGGATATCTCCGGAGATGTCGTATGTGCAATAAGTATATCAGGCCCAGAGGTTCGTTTATCTGAAAATAAAAATACTTTAACGGACCACCTGTTAACTGTTACACATAAAATCTCTAAAAACTCAATACTTTATTAAACTATTAGATTGTCACAACCCCCACTGTTTCTGCCCCTTATTCACTAAAACATTTTTAAATACAGATGATGCAGCGCATCCCAATCAAGCGCTGCATTATCTGCATTTATGATTTCCATTCACCCTAGCCCCCTACAATCCAATCGGCTTTTTTCTCAACCACCCTTAATCGAATCATTTTTTCACAATGAGAAACTATATATAAATATATATCATTATTATAAATTTTAATAATTAACAACACCACCTCTCTCGCAGCACATAAATTCAACATTTTTCATACAAACCCGTCTCTTTCCTATAGCCGATTTTTCAAATATAACGATAGTTAAAAATCACACTTCTAAAATTTTTATCATTTTGTTTCAAATAGAGAAACTTTTTATTGTTAATATTTTTAAAAAGTCCTACAATTAAGTCAAATCGATATGAAGGAAAGGTGATTATTATGTTATCAAAAGAGAAAAATGAATTAATTACCCACACCGGCCCTGGAACACCAACAGGTGATTTGTTTAGACGTTACTGGATTCCCGCCCTTCAATCTGACGAACTGGAGAGGGATGGTAAACCTAAGAGAGTCAAATTATTAGGTGAGGATTTAGTCGCATTTCGGGATACCGAAGGAAAAGTCGGTTTAATTGATGAACGCTGCCCTCATCGCGGGACATCCTTGTACTATGGGATTAATGATGGGTGTGGAATTAGATGCATGTATCATGGATGGAAATTTGACACTGACGGAAATTGCACAGAAATTCCTTCAGAAGCAAAAGACGGAAAATTTCGCCAATCTATTCAACTCAAAAATTATCCAACTGAAGAACGAAATGGGATTATTTGGACGTATATGGGTCCTGAAGAACAACAGCCTCCATTCCCTGAGTTTTACTGGATGGGCCTTCCGAAAGAAAACATTTTAGTGGAACGCGTCTGGCAGGAATGCAATTACCTGCAAGTTATGGAAAATGATGTAGACTTTGTGCATGCTGCGTTTTTACACCGAGCTCACGGTTCACAGGCCGTAGAAGAAGGAATCTTAAGTACAGACTTAGGTATTGATCCGAATCATCCGTTAGTTAAGAACCCACCTGTTAAGCAAGCAGTAGAAGACACAAACTACGGTAAGCGCTGCGTAGCCGTCGGGATTGGTAATGAAGAAGAGAATGCCTTCATGGAAATTCATTACATCTTCCCATTTTACACCTACCCACCTCGTTTTGGAGGAGAAGACGGAATGTGGCATGCTTTCATTCCACGGGATGATCACAGCACATGGGCATGGGATGTCCAATTCGCTCATGACCGTCCTATCGACGTAGAAGCTCAACATGAACGCCGCGGCTTAGAATTAGACGAAAATTTACGAAAAAAGAAAAATATTGAGAATGAATACGGTCAAAATAGGGACCTGCAAAAAACTAAAAACTTTACAGGTATTCGCGGTATTGCGAATCAGGATCATGCGGCAACGGAGACGATGGGAACGATTACAGATCGAACAAATGAGCATTTAGGAACCAGTGACTTACCAGTTATACAAATTCGCCGTTTATTGTTTCAACAAATTGATGCCATCCAAAATGGAGAAGAGTTGTTTGCATTAGATAATGAATCCTTAAAGACCCTTTATAGTGATGGACTTTATGATAAAAAGGAAAAAACATGGAAAGAAGCTCTGCCTTTAAACGAGCAATTCGCTAAAAAAACGAAGGCAGCTGAATCCAAATAAATGCATGCTATATGACTGTAAAGAGGGGGGTAACACGATGCCTAAGTTTACAATTGTTGATCAAGATACCTGTATTGCATGTGGTGCTTGCGGTGAAACCGCTCCCGACATTTTTGAATATGACGATGAAGGGCTGTCCTTCGTTCATTTAGACAATAATGCAGGTGTTAAAGAAGTTCCCGAGGATTTACACGAGGACTTAGAAGATGCCTTAGATGGCTGTCCAACAGAATCTATTAAGATAGCAGAAGAATCGTTTGACGGAAATCCTACTAAATTTGAAGAGGCAACAGAAGCTTACTGGAAAGCTTAACTAGAGTGATTCTAGTTAAGCTGGTTCCTTTCTTCTCTATCAAGAAATAGCACAGGGAGTGAGTGGATGAATCAGTCAGACAAAGTTTTTGACATTACGATTATTGGAGGTGGGCCTGCCGGACTCTTCACAGCTTTTTATGCTGGTATGCGGCAAATGTCCGTTAATATTATTGAAAGTCTCCCTCACCTCGGAGGGCAGCTGTCTGCTCTCTATCCAGAAAAATATATTTACGATGTTGCTGGGTTTCCCAAAGTAGGAGCACAACAGCTGGTCGATAACTTAATTGAACAGATGAACCAATTTGAACCAGCCGCTCATTTAAATCAAGAAGTGGTTGATATCCACAAAGACAGTAAGGGAAACTTTGAAATTACGACGAATAAAAGCGTTCATTATTCTAAAACAATCATTATTACAGCTGGCAATGGAGCTTTCCAGCCTAAAAAACTTAAGATAGATACAGCTGAACGATATGAAAGTCAAAACTTGCACTATTTTATTAAAGATTTAAACTACTTTAAGAATAAAAGAGTTCAACTGTTCGGCGGAGGGGATTCTGCGGTCGATTGGGCTCTTATGTTGGAACCAATTGCTAAAGAAGTGACAATCGCTCACCGGCGGGATAAATTCCGCGCTCATGAACACAGCGTTGACCAACTAAAAAAATCAGCTGTCCGTATTATGACTCCTTACGTCCCTTCAGAATTAATCGGGGAAAATCGTATTGAGCAGGTCGTTTTAGAAGAAGTAAAAGGCGATGCCAAACAAACAATCGATGTGGATGAAGTGATATGTAATTATGGTTTTGCCTCTACCCTCGGTCCAATCAAAAACTGGGGTCTTGAAATTGAAAAAAACAGCATTGTCGTTAATTCAAAAATGGAGACTAATATAGAAGGTATCTATGCTGTGGGAGACATTTGTACGTATGATGGCAAAGTGAAACTGATTGCCACCGGCTTCGGCGAAGCTCCGGTAGCAGTGAGTAATGCTAAAGTATATATAGATCCAAAAGCTAGAGTACAACCAGCTCATAGTACAAGTGTAATGGGAAACAGTCAAAAAGAAAAGTCTTTCATTTAGTGCTTGATTCATTTTATACGACTTAAATCAACTGAAAAGATTCCAAATTTTCTGGTCTTCAAATGAGATGTTGGCACGGTTATTTCTTCTTGCTTTTCACTGAAAACTAACTCACTCGCTTCATACTGCTTTATACACTGACGTCAACACATCAGCGTAAGTTTTCACCTTTCGTCATGAACAGTATCGAACATTATGTAACGGAAAATACTTTTAAGCAGTCATTAATACATTCTGCAGAAGAATATTCTTTGCACAGAACTTCTCAGTCCTTTGACCTCTTTCAAGGAAAAGAGCAGCAACGCAAATCTGTTTCCATTTTCATTCAAAAACCTTGAGTCCTGGGATTTACAAACTATGACATTCATATATATTTATTTTAGAATGGGAGAGATGTTTAATGGAAAAGCAAGTAACAAAAAAGAATGAACGAGTAGAAGAAGTTTTCAACTTATTTATTAAACATGTGCAAGCATTTTTAAAAGAGGCTGAATTAAATCACCAAGAGTACACGAATTTTGTTCATTGGGCCGACCGCCTCGGCCGATCCGGCGAACTTCCGCTTTATGCAGACGTCTTCCTAGAAACCCACGTGTTAAAAGCTATGTATACAGACATGCCAGGTACACAACCATCTCTCTTAGGACCATATTTTATTGATGGATCACCGCGCCTTGAAGCAGATCCAGGAGAACCGTTTGTGTTAACCCAACGTCCCGATGAGGAAGGAGAAGTCCTCTACTTTAAGGGAAATGTAAGTTCCGTTGATGGTCGAAAGCTTGGAAACACTCGTGTTGAAATGTGGCAGAACGATGCGGGAGGGAAGTACTCTGCTTTTGACTCTGATGCTCCACGCTACAATTTACGAGGACACTTTTATACGGATGAAAATGGAAACTTTGAAGTTAAAACATTCGTGCCGGTACCATATTCTATTCCTGATCAAGGGCCAACCGGGGAATTCCTGGAGTACATGGATCAGCATCCCATGCGTCCTGCTCACCTTCACTTAATGTTCGAAACAGAAGGACACGAGACGTTGATCACGCAAGTATTCTTTGAAGGTGACAAATGGCTGGAAACCGATGTGGCAGAAGGTGTCCGGGAAGAATTAGTGACAAAATTAGAAGACAATGGAAGTCACAAAGAAGCTTCTTTGAACTTCGTAATGAGAAAAGCGTAAATAAACAATCATCATATATAAAAGGAAAAGGGGTTTGAACAACCTCTTTCCTGTCTTTTCTACTTCTATGGATTGATAAGGATG
Organism: Alteribacillus persepolensis; assembly: GCF_900099605.1. Taxonomy (GTDB): domain Bacteria; phylum Bacillota; class Bacilli; order Bacillales; family Marinococcaceae; genus Alteribacillus; species Alteribacillus persepolensis. The sequence goes on along the minus strand of NZ_FNDK01000031.1, from coordinate 19,566 downwards.
ATGAATTATGGTTGCGAAACTAAATAAACTGGTTAATAGTTTCTTAAATGCAATGTCTTATCTCGGCCGAGGAATACTTGTTATTATAGCGTTTCTTATCATTGCAGATGTCTTTTCTGCCAACGTATTAAACCATTCTATTCCGTGGGTCCTAGAGATAACCGAATACCTGCTGGTTTTTCTTACTTTTTTTGGAGCTGCTTGGTTGCTGCGGGAGAATGGCCACATCCAATTCGACCTCGTACTTAACCACTTGCCAGAACGTATAAGGAACTTTTTTACTTTTATCAGTTCTTGTATTGGTTTTATCGTCTCTATCGTTATTACTATTTTCGGCTTTTTGGCAACTATAGAAATGTACACTAAAGGTGCATATACTGATGCCATGCTGCAGATACCCCGTTTCATCTTGTTAATTATAATACCTATCGGTTTCTTATTCCTGACGGTACAATTTCTCAGAAATATCATTTCCTTTATTTCCGGGAACGGAAGGAGACATGTGTAATGGAATGGTGGATTACATTACTTCTAATTTTCGGAGGATTAATTACTTTATTTGTCATAGGCCTCCCTATTGCGTTTGCTTTTTTAACTGTTAATTTGGTAGGAGCCATTTTGCTTTGGAATGGCGCAGCTGGAGTCAATCAATTAGTGTTGAACATTTTTGATTCTGTATCTAAGTTTTCATTACTTCCTATTCCCATGTTTATATTAATGGGAGAAATCATGTTTCGTACAGGGCTTGGGATTAAAGTGTTCGAAACAATTGGTAAGTGGCTTGGTCGTCTGCCGGGACGTTTAAGCATTGTAGCAGTTGGGAGCGGGACGTTTTTTTCTGTGTTAAGCGGATCAAGTGTAGCAAGCACAGCGCTGTTAGGTTCTCTTCTAGTCCCAGACATGCAGAAAAAAGGATACAGTCATGCGATGTCTGTAGGCCCCATCCTCGGAAGTGCAGGTCTAGCAACGATGATTCCACCTACTGCTTTAGGTATTCTATTGGCATCATTAGCCTCTATACCAGTTGGCCACTTTTTGGTCGCCATTTTTATTCCTGGTATATTGCTCGCTCTCTTGTTTCTTATCTACATAGTAGTACGAAGCTATCTTCAACCACATCTTGCTCCAAAATATAATGTAGAGAAAGTACCGCTTTCAGAGAAAATTACTGATACAGTGAAATACATACTTCCGCTGGGAATTGTCGTCTTCTTGTTACTGGGTGTAATTATACTAGGGTTTGGTACGCCCACACAAAGCGCCACTCTAGGAGCAGTTGGAACCGTTATTCTATCCTATTTTTACGGAGGACTAACATGGAAAAGTATTTGGGACTCCCTTACCGGAACCTTTAGATCTAGTGTCATGATCTATATGATTATTATTGGATCCACTACATTTGGCCAAATACTCAGTTATACCGGTGTAACACAGGGGCTTGTACAAATTGTCAGTGAGTTAGAATTCCATCCATTAATTATCCTGATTCTTCTCCAGCTGGCATTACTGATTTTAGGCTGTTTTATGGAACCGCTTTCTATCATGATGATGACGCTCCCGGTTCTAATGCCTATAGCTAGCAGCATGGGTTTTGATCCCCTGTGGTTCGGGGTTATCATATTGCTTAATATGCAAATTGCTACAATTACTCCTCCATTCGGAATGGACCTATTCGCTATGAAATCAGTTATGCCTCGGAATTCGATTACAATGGTTGATATTTACAAAGCAGTTACACCGTTTTTAGTATTAAACGTAGTATTAATGTTCATTCTTATTTTCTTCCCTTCTTTATCTTTATGGCTTCCAAGTCTAATGACACAATAATAGCAAGTGAGACATATAAAAAAGCGAGAAGCTTTCAACAGCCTCTCGCTTTTTTATAATAACAAACCTCCAATAATTAACCCTATCCCACAATAAAAAATAGCAAATGGCATATTCCGCACTGAAATGCGATAGGGGTTTTGCAGAGTGTTCATTGACGTCATTGTAACCGTTACCCCATACGGGCCAACTGTTGCCGTTGCCATGGCTCCTGATATTAATACAATCCCCATACTCAAAGGACTAATTATACCGCTCAAAGGTTGAAGCACTTCCACTAATACGCCCATCGTAACTATAGCATGGATTCCCACAATCCCCATGAATAAAAATAGAAGTTGTATAAAAATCAATATAACTAGCGGTTTATCGGTAAATGCTAAGAACGGTCGCTGAACAAGCTGACTGAATGTCGTTTCACTTAAACTATTCGAAAATAGAGCCAAGGATAAGAATAGCACCATAAAATTTTGCAGTTTATTTGTATTGGCTTTCCAAGTCCTCCATCCAATAATCCAAAACGTTCGCAGCCGCTTCAACAACAATGCCCAAATAAACGTAAATGGAATCAGCACCAGCGTAACCGACAAAATAAAATTCAAATGAAAGTAATTACCCATCATAACTACAACGACCAAGAAAACCATGAGGGCGCTGAGCAGTTTTAAAATATCAAATAATATTTTTTTCGTCTTTAGTGTTTTTGCTCCACTTTTGCCAACATTATAAGGCACCGACTTAAATTTCTTTCGCCCGAATAACCAATCACCGCATATTACAATAACAGAACAAAGAAACAGCCAAGGCAGTATAACAAAAAAGTTGATTCCTATCGAATCTATTGTAATTGCTACTATTATCTCCATAGGGCTCCACGCTTGGGCACAAGCAAAAGCTCTTAAGGTTGCGTTACTTATAAACGAATCTCTTACTCTTTTCTTTACAGCTCTTAAATTACTCTTGAGTACCTCTTGGGATATGGACAACGCTGACAAATTAATAAAAAGTGTTAGCATATAAGCAGTAAATGAGCTTCTAGGATAAAGCCTGCCCAAATCGTTCACGTTAACATTTGATAACTGATTAATACGCCGGTCAAAACGCCCTGCATGAACCACACTAGTCATAAAAGGCAGCACAGTTAAAAACGCCAGTAATGGCATAGTAGAAGTCATCAGTGTAGGAATTTTATAAAAAGGCAGGCCAGAATAACTATAAAAAACGACTCCAGATACACTAAATATGATTCCGAGCGTCCGAAATAACGTACTGGCCCCTGGATAAGACAATATCAACAGTACTATTGCTGCCACGCCTATTGCGTACTCCATATATACATTGGAAATAAAGTAGTTCACAATAAAAACCAGCAGTACACCCGAGTACAACAAATATAAATGTTCTTTAACCCAAACAATCATTAGAAAGACCCCATTTATTTACGTTCCTGATATAACAATCTCCTTCATTAAAAAAAGAGCTGATTTGGTAATCAGCTCATTCAATTTACATGAAAAATATGTTACTCTTCTTTTGTTGTTAATTTTCTTAATTCATCTACAAGTTCCGGCACCTCTCCTTCCAAGTGCTGCCACTCTGTTTCATACGCTGTTTCTAAAAACTTATCCGCCTCTTCCTGTGGCAGTTCAAAGAGCTCCACACCAATAGCCTGCAGTTCTTCAATTTCTTTTTCATCTAGCTCTTCGTAATGCGCTACCATATCTTTCTCATATTCGGCGGTTGCTTGTACAATAGCCTCTTGATCATCTTCTGAAATGTCATTCCACTTATCATCATTCATTAAAATAACGCAGTTTTGGGTCCAAAATGGATGGTCTAATACATACTTCGTAGAATCAGTCCAACCATCTTTTCTCGGGCCATTAAATCCCCCGTATACAAATCCCTCTACCACACCTGTTTGCAGCGATGTATAAACTTCGGATGGATCAATCATCTTTGAGTTAATTCCCAATTCATCAAAAAAACGATTGTAGTTAGGGGCAGAACGGACAGACATACCTTCTAAATCAGCAACTTCATCAATAGGTTCGTTCAACCACAGGCGTGGTGACCCTGTAAGCCAGCGACCTAAATACATTGTATTTAATTCTTTGTGCCGCTCAACCATAAAATCATAAAAACCACTTTCTCGTTCTTCCCAAGGTTCAAGCTGGGATAAAGGTATACTTAAAGATTCTGGAGCCATTGACTGGTACTGACCAATATAAGTGAAGTTAACATCAATTGCACCTGACTGCATCGCTTCAAACTGCTCTCCGATAGGAATAACATCGGCTCCGCCTCTCCAATTGATTTCCACTCTGCCTTCAGTCGTTTCCTCTACTGCCTCTACCCAGTCATGTAACGTTTCTGTCAGCGGATGGTCTTTCGCTAAGAAGCTCACCGCATTCAGCGTGACAGTATTACCTTCTCCTCCCTCAGTGGCTGCCTCATCAGAGCTTGAACAAGCTGCGAAAATGAGCATTGATGAGAGCAAAACGCAATAAATAAATATGAATTTAGCCTTCATTACTATATTCTCCTCCCCTGATGATTACATTTATGAGTATTTACTGAACATAAAATCAACATTTCAGTCTATTTTTCTATCTTTTCTGCGTCGTGACGAGGGTTAATGTAATTTTTATTTTCTTTCAATTTTTCTACCCATCCTTCAGACCGCTCATAACAACTGCCAATTTGCAATACTTTCATGTCTTCATGCGGTTTACCAATAATCTGTAATCCAACTGGAAGGGAATTTTCTGTAAAACCACTGGCCACAGATAATGCCGGAAACCCTAATATATTAGCAAGCGGGGTTTTTCCCAGTGTAAACATATTGCTTATTGCTTGTTCCGGCACCATTGTTCCAATATTAAATGGTTCCTGAACATTGGTAGGTCCAATCAGAGCATCGATGTCCGCCATCTGCCTCAGCGTTTTTTGTATAAATAACTTTCGAGTTCTCTGCGCATTAATATAGTCTTTTGCCGAGATATCACTACCGAATTGGAAACGATATTTCAAATCATTACCATAAATTGCTTCATATTTTTCCAACAGCGGTTCATGGTATGTAATAACTTCCGATTGGGCAATTTTTCTTAAAGCATCCAACGCCTCATCTATCAAAGGCAGTTCTATTGGAATAATTTTTGCTCCTAATTTTTCTAATTGCTGAAAAGCCTTTTCAATTACTCGTTTCACTTCAGGCTCAATACCTGCATACATGTACTTTTCATGAAAACCTAGTGTGATGCCTTTCAAGTTATCCATTGGTTTGTTTAACCAGGACTTATCCAACTTTTCGCTGCTGTCTGTACTGCTTAAAACATTTAACATATGAGCAGCATCATTTACTGTTCTTGTCATCGGTCCTACATGATCAAGAGACCAGCTGAATGGAAAGCTTCCTTCCCGACTCACTAAATCATAAGTAGGTTTAAATCCCACTGTTCCACAGATTGCTGCTGGAAGTCGGATAGAACCCGCAGTATCCGTTCCAAGAGCACCAAAAGCCATTCCCGCTGCTGTTGCAACAGCAGATCCGCCACTGGATCCTCCAGGAATCTTTTTTAAATCCCAAGGATTTTTTGCGTTTCCAAAATGAGGGTTTTCTGTCGTAGCTCCCATCGCAAACTCATGCAGGTTTGCTTTTCCTATAATAACTGCTCCAGCCTGTCTCAATTTTTGAACAGAAACAGCATCTTCATCGGGGAACCAGTTTTCAAAAATTTTGGAGCCTCCAGTCGTACGTACTCCATTTGTTTGAAGGATATCTTTTACAGCAATTGGAATTCCGTGCAATGGCCCTTTATTATTGCCTTGTTGGATATCTGCTTCTGCCCGACGAGCTTCCCCAGCAGCTTCTTCTTCCATTACAGTTATAAATGCATTTAGTTCCGGTTCGTATTTTTTAATACGATCCATTGTTTCTTTCAATAATTCCACAGGGGAAAGTTCCTTATTTTTCATCATAGCGCTGACTGTTTCTATATCTGAAAATAAGAGATTACTCATGTTCTTCCTCCTCCATTTCATCTAGTAAAAAGGAAAAAGCGGGCTCAGTTAGTAATTTCTCGATTTCCTCTCTTTCAAGTATGCCTTCTAAAAAATGAGCTAAAGTCATTTTTTCAGCCTCCTCTTTTTTTATGATGAAGTACTGTTAATCTTTTAAAATACTTTTCATTATTTTCATAGCATTCCAGCCAACTGCTTTTTTAATATCACTCTTTGTATAATCGTTTTTAATCAGCCAGCCAACCATATTTTTCATCGCTTCCGTCGGATTTTCCAACCCCTTGACATATGCTGAGTCCTCAAATGACTCTCCGCTGTGCGAATCAGAAATGCGCAGTATATCATCAAAAGCATTCTGCAGGGCAACATGATCACCATAAAAAGTATCTGGTCCTAATCCAACGTGGTCGATGCCTACTAAGTTTTTTATATACTCAAAGTGCTCCATCACTGATTCTATGGTGTGTTCGGACGAACGTTTAGTTAATGTAGTGTTAGGAGCTGCACATATACCAATTACACCACCTTTTTCTGCACAGGCTTCCAACACATAATCCGGCTTCATCCTAGGCGTATTCCACAAAGCACGAGCGCCTGCATGGGTAATGAAAACCGGATCTTGGCTGAGTTCTATAACATCTATACTTGTTTTGTCACTGCAATGAGAAATATCAATAATCATCCCTAATTGATTCATTCTTTCAACTACACGGCGGCCAAAGTTTGTTAATCCACCGTCATTTTTTTCAGCCAAGCCTGTACCCAGTGTGTTTGATTCATTGTAGGTAATCCCCATGCATCGAATCCCTAGACCATAGAGAATGTCCACTCTATTCACTTCATTTTCTAAAATGTTCGCTGTCTCCAAGGATGGCAATACCGCTACTTTCTTTTTTTGTTTTGCCTGCTGTAAATCTTTATAAGAACTTGCGATAAACACAGTGTCTTGCTTTTGTATATCTGCATATCTCATCCCTAGCATGTAAATCACGTCATCCCATTTCAGACCGTTTTTTGAAGTAATAATCGTTATACCATCCATGAAGTTCTCAAACATAACGTCCATTCCTGACTTGGCGATTCCTTCATAATGAAAGGCCGTATGCAATTCACCACAGTATGGCAAAATGTCTTCACTTTTTTCAGGAACGATAAAACCGTGATCCCGCAATGACACGACAGGATGCTTCGTGAATATTTCTTTTAGGTTTGCCTCCTGTTCCTCTGTCAAATCTAGCGAAAAAGGCGGGACTCGTTCTAAATCATCATCTAGTTCATATTTCTTATAATCCTTATTAGCGGTCAAATAATCATACGATTGATAACCATTGTATTCTTTAAGGTTCATCGGTATCATCTCGCTTTCCCCTTTGCTGATAGCTTTTTCTCCTGCAGCATAACCGTTTTATTTGATGATGAACTAATTATAAGATATTTAAAAAATTTAAACAATGAGAAAATTTCATATTTAGAAACAAATCCTAAATAGAATAAACACTGATAGTCAATATCTTATTTGCTGAATAAAGTTATCTTGACTAATTTATTGCACAATTTTTCATAAAAACTGATAGGCGTGATGATCAACTTTGAAAAGCACTGAGCAATGGGAACCTCTAATAACTAAGGCATTGTTTCTTATAAAGAAACAATGCCTCGGTTGCAATTAAACAGGTTTTTACGATTAATTTTTCCATATAAATACATTGCTTACAATCTTCAAATCATGAAAACCTCCGCCGATACTATCTCCTAGATGGTACCGATGAGATTTTGGTCCAACTGTCCTGACCCTCGTATAATCTGATTTACTATAATCCAGCAGATTTTTAAACAGGTTAAACACCTAGATTACAACGTTCACTTATGATAAGTAATACCGTGGTAATGGACATATTCTTTTAACCCAGCTTTTCCTCGTTCCCAGCCAATTCCGCTTTGCTTCACTCCGCCAAAAGGCACTTCATGCATTCCTAAAGAGGAATCCACGCTCCCATTAATACCGGTAACACCAGACTCTATCTGTCTTGCTGATAAAAGAAGTTTTATCCGTGCTTGCCTTATAATAAAATAAACGAAACAGCCTTTAACAAGCATATTAGAAAGGAGGAAGCAGATGACATGGAATATTTCGGAAAGTACAGCAAACAAATCATAGAGACGATTTTGGAGAAGTCGGATTATTGGTTCGTTGTGGTAGACGAGAATGGGCTTATTACATATCTCGGTGAGAATTACAGTGAGTTTTTAGGGATAGACCGGGCAAAGGCAATCGGAAAACCGGTTCAAGATATTATTGAAAACACGAGAATGCACATTGTCGTCCAGACCGGAAAAGAAGAAACCGCTGATTTACAATACATCCGCGGCAATCATATGATTGCGAGCCGTACACCGGTATGGGCCGACGGCAAAGTGGTCGGAGCGGTCGGCACCGTTCTTTACCGCGATCCCCAAGAGTTGATGAACATGAACAGCCAAGTGAAAGACTTTCTCTTGCAGATGGACTATTACCGCAAGCAGCTTGAAAGCCAAAATGGAGCCACGTACTCTCTTCATGATGTAGTCGGCAGTTCAGCGGCATTAAATCAAGTAAAAGAAAAAATCAAAAAAGTGGCTTCTGGTGATGTATCTGTTCTTCTTCGCGGGGAAAGCGGAACGGGAAAAGAATTGTTTGCCCATAGCATTCATCAATTAAGCGAGCGGCATACGAAACCTTTTGTTAAAGTGAATTGCGCAGCTATCCCCGACCACTTACTGGAATCGGAGCTGTTTGGCTATGAAGAAGGCGCCTTTACGGGGGCTCAAAAAGGCGGGAAGCCTGGGAAATTTCAGCTCGCTCACGGCGGGACGCTTTTTCTTGATGAAATTGGTGATATGCCAAAAGATGCTCAGGTGAAAATATTGCGCTCCCTGCAAGAAGGAGAAGTTGAACGAATCGGGTCAGTCACTCCCGAAAAAGTCGACGTACGTATTATCACTGCCACCAATCAGCCTTTGGAGAAATTAATTGAAGAAAACCGTTTCCGTGAAGATCTGTTTTACCGAATTAACGTCATTCAAATCGAAATTCCACCGCTTCGTACACGTCCCGAAGACATTCGTATTACTGCCAAGTACATGCTTCATCATATTACAAATCGTACTGGCAAACGCGTCGTCGACTTTAACTCGGAGGTAATAGACTTCTTTACTGCTTATTCTTGGCCCGGTAATGTCCGCGAACTTGAAAATGTTATTGAATCTGCAGTCCATTTAACAAACACGGAAATCATCACAAAAGAAGACCTGCCCGAACACTTGCAGCCCACTGCTTCTCCTGCTCCTGTCCAAAGAGGAAGCTTAAAAGAAATTCTTGAACGAACAGAAAGACAAGCTATTCTGCAAGCCCTTCAAGAAACAAATGGTAATAAATTAGAGGCTGCAGCCAAATTAAATATTGGAAAATCAAGCTTTTACGATAAAGTGAAAAAGTACCGATTATGAACTCCAAAAAAACGGAATTATTTCCGAATTAACGGAAACTGTTGTTCCCCCCCTTTCAACAACTAAAAGAATAACATCATCAAATACCCTCTTTCCGAATTATCGGAAAGAGCTTTTTTATTTTTTGCCCCATTTCCTGTTATAACGCTTGCTGCTATCCCTCAGCGACTTGGCACAAATCTTGCTTTTCAATAAAACAAAGAGAAAAAGGAGGATGTCTTATGGTCACAGATAAGGTTGTTTTTATTACAGGAGCTGCAAGCGGGATTGGATATGAAATCGGTGCCGCATTTGCCCGCAGCAGAGCAAAAGTAATACTTTCTGATATTCATCACGAAAAATTGAAAGCGGTTACCAACGAGTTGAGAGAGAAGGGATATGAGTGCATGGGCTTGCCTTGTGACGTCACAAAAGAAGAAGATATTCAACAGGCTGTTAATCAAACGGTGGAAACTTACGGGCGAATCGATGTTTTAATCAATAATGCTGGTCTTCAGCATGTCGCTTCAATGGAAGAATTTCCAACGGAGAAATTTGAGCTTATGACAAAAGTGATGCTTGTCGCGCCATTTATGGCCATGAAGTACGTTTTGCCGATGATGAAAAAACAGGGAAACGGCCGCGTGATTAATATGGCTTCTATCAACGGGCTCATTGGTTTTGCGGGAAAAGCCGCTTATAACAGTGCGAAACATGGTGTAATTGGATTAACAAAGGTAGCTGCTCTAGAAGGTGCTGAGCATGGAATTACCGTAAACGCCATGTGCCCCGGCTATGTTGATACACCCCTCGTTCGAAATCAAATGGAAGATTTAGCAAAAAATCGCGGTGTATCTGTCGAAAAGGCACTAGAAGAAGTTATTTATCCACTTGTTCCACAAAAACGCCTCATCGATGTCCAGGAAGTGGCCGACTATACGATGTTTTTGGCAAGTGAGCAGGCAAAAGGAATTACAGGGCAGGCTGCTGTTCTTGATGGCGGCTACACCGCTCAGTAATTTGTATAAGAGCAGGCGTTAAAAAGGAGGAGTTTGCATGTTCGGCATCATACTAGGCCTCATTGTATTAATGGCACTCGCTTACCTTGGCTGGTCCATTATCTGGGTCGCACCCATTGCCGCTGGCGTTGTCGCCTGGACAGGAGGGCTTGATCTGCTTGAAGCCTACACAGATACCTACATGGGCGGCTTTGTCGGTTTCGCGAAGAGCTGGTTTCCTGTATTTATGCTTGGTGCTGTCTTTGGGAAGCTGATGGAAGACACTGGGATGGCACGATCTGTCGCTGTTGCTTTCACAAAGGTTATCGGCACAAAACGAGCTATCCTGGGAGTTCTCGTTTCCTGCGCTGTTTTAACATATGGAGGCGTTAGTTTATTCGTTGTTGTCTTCGCTGTTTATCCCTTGGCTTTAACTTTATTCCGCGAAGCAAACATAAGCAGACGCCTCATTCCTGGAACTGTCGCATTAGGAGCTTTCACCTTTACAATGACAGCTGTACCCGGGACACCGCAAATTCAAAACCTGATTCCAACCGAGCACTTTGGAACAAACGCAATGGCTGCCCCGGTTATGGGAATTGCAGCTGCCATCGTCATGGCTGTCGGCGGATACCTTTACTTGCGTTGGCGTGAGAAACAATTGACAGCTAAGGGAGAAACATATACAGAGCCAAAAGATAACAACGTATTCAACGCAGAAGGCGCTGCGCCTCCCTTCATGTTATCAATCATTCCTTTACTAACCGTACTTGTTACATTAAACGTGTTCAACTGGGATATCGTTGTCGCTCTCCTGTCAGGTATCATCCTTATTATGCTGTTAAACCTTTCAAAATTCAAAGGATTCATCAAGTCTATTAACGAAGGTGCGGGAGGATCTGTGATTGCGATTATCAATACAAGTGCCGCTGTTGGCTTTGGAACGGTAGTGCAAGCAGTTCCTGGATTTGAACGTCTTACTGCCTTGTTGATGGGTATCCGCGGTAATCCATTAATCTCAGAAGCGGTGGCGGTAAATATTTTAGCCGGGGCTACAGGATCAGCTTCCGGCGGTATGGGAATTGCACTCGAAGCTCTCGGGGTGCGCTACTATGAAATAGCTATGGAAACCGGCATCGACCCCGAAGCGTTCCACCGCGTTGCCTCCCTTGCATCCGGCGGTCTTGATGCCCTGCCACATAACGGCGCGGTGCTGACCTTGCTTACAATCACCGGAATGACACACAAAGACAGTTACAAAGATATCTTTGTTGTTGCTGTCCTGATTCCAGTTCTCTCCGTCGGCGTTGCTATTCTTTTAGCATCTCTTGGCATCTATTAATAGCACCATACAAACCGGCGCTTTCTAATGAGCGTCCGGTTTCTTGTTAATTTCATAATATCCTGCGAAAGAGGTCCAATTCTACCATCAAGATTGAACCTTCCTCTTTTTATTGCACGCATGTAAAACTGGATGCGTCGTTGATATTACCAGTACCATTATGTTTCGGCCATGCAGGATACTCACATAATGGGCGTGTTCTATCATGATTACGGTCTTTTGCAACTAAATTTGTCGGCTCGTCCCCTTCTACTACCCATTCATCTAATTCTCCTAATAAGTCAGCCGTCATGGTGAATGTGCCTCCTCCGTGTCCATAGCCCGGGACCATATAGAACTTCATAAAATCATGTAGCTTACCGCCAAAACGATCTTGCAGTTTTTCATAATATTCAATGGTTCCATAAGGAGTGACAACCTCATCTGCTGTGCCATGAACTAAAATTACTTTTCCTCCTAGTGCTTTAAAAGCAGACAAGTTTGGATCGGAAGCCTCAAGAAGTTTTGAAGCATCTTTAATTTCTTTTTTCCAGTTATTTAGATCAAATGTTAATGAATCAAAATTTTGATCTTTTGTTACTTTGTAGCGAAGAACCTGATCAGAAAATTGGCCCATGGCGCCGAATTCTTTATAGGATGACGGAGTTGGTGTTGCTCCGAATTGTCTTCCTAAATTGGCACCAGCAAGCTGAGAATAGCCTGCAATTGAATCGAACTGGTTATCAAGTTTAAAATCAAATTCCAAAGGGGAGTTGAATACTTTAATAACATCGATCTGAGCATCAGTGATTCCAGCGTCTTTTAATTTAGTAAAAATTTGTTCTGTTTTACCCGAGCATGCTTCCGTATTACTGATAATTCCGTCCTGAGCGCCGTCCAAAGTATCGCACACGTTCATAACTGTATTATAAATGATTTCGTTGTCATCCGGACTGATCCAGCCTTCACCGCCATTTTGATACAACGCCTGAGTATTGCGATTGTCTTGAATCGCTTTGGCAATCCAATTGTAAACAGGATATAAAACAACCGCACCATCATAGTCTTGCGGCCAGCGCTGAATAGCAACCAGGCCTTCACGTCCTCCTTCTGAGCCCCCTGAAAAATATACGCGGCTTGGTTCTTCTTGGTAATACTTTTCAATAATCTCTATCGCGGTATCATATGTTTTCTTGAGCTGATCGCCAGCAAAGTTTTCTAACGATTCCTCGTTTGCAGCAAAACTCCCATCCCAATCATCAGTTGATTGGTGACCTGAATCACTTCCAAACGTGACATAACCTTTCTCCAGTGGCGTGGGGCTTCCCTCTGGATCGTAACGATTGTTATCTAAACCCGTTACCAAGACGCCGTTAAAGCCGCCTCCCCCCATTTGCAGGACTTTTTGATTCCAACTCATAGGTAAGTTCACTTGAAAGTTGATGTCCGGAGCAGTAGAATCAACTGGATGAATCGCACCGTTTACTTGGCAATATTCGTCGCTGCTGGTATCCGATATAAAGTCAGCAGAAGTAATTTCAGCTCCTGACGTCCTTAATCCAATGACTGATTTTGAAATACTCATTCCAACGAAATCCTCACATTTTTCCTTCCCACCATCCACGGGGATATCCTTCGTTTCTTTTGCAAAACTGTGGCTTGAGACGACCGTACTTAGGACTAGTAAAACAATAAGTAAAAAGGTTTTCGACATCGATTTATCCATCTAGTGTATTGCCTCCTTTTTCATTTTGTACGCTGTTTCTTTTTCGATGATGTTACATGTTTTTACGAATAAAAATGATGTTGTCAGCTGACTATCACCCCCTATCTTCTGAGTAGGTGCACGCTTACAATTTTTGCATCTTTTTGGACAAGACCTCCCTTAGTTTATAATATTCTAAATATTATAAACTTAATAATACATTAAACAGTGGCAAATAGAAATATGTTTTTATGACGAACGTAAAATAAATACCACTTGATGGTATGTCAACAATAAATTGAACAGATTTTTAAAGGTTCATAGACTTATATTCAGCCGGTTTTAAGTAATCTAGCGATCCATGAAGTGGTATACAGCTACATTTATATAAGGAAGAATAGAAAGAGAGGAAGCCTTACCCCACAGCAGCATAAGTGAATCTAAAAAAAGCACCTTATTAGGCGCTTTTGAGGATAGTGCTGATTTTAGCATAAGAATAACTTATATCTCATAATTAGGTGGGGACATATCAAAATTTCTATAATAACTTACTATTTGTCCTCTATGATGGGCTTCATGATCTATCAGGTCCAATAAAACTTCGTAAAATGGTGTTTCTATGGTGTTAATTGGGATCATTATGTTCAGGATATCGTCACCAAGGTCATCAATGTAACCCTTTGTTGTCTTTGTTACATTTAACGTGTAATCGAGAAGTTGACGTTTTGACTTCACCTCCGCTTCATTTAATTGATGCTCAATATTGAAACCTGCTCTCTGAAACATTTCAATTTCCCACTCCATGATATGGAGCACCTGTTTAATAAAACTATATTGTTTTTTTGGTGAGTGTCCGAATACTTCGTCACTGGATTGTTCAATCAATTGAATGGTTCTTTTGCGAGTTCGTTCCCATTGCTTACAGTAATATCCAATCCACTTATCCTTCATGTGTATACACCTCATTGGATGAAACTAAAGGTTTCTCTTCCACGTTCGTTGAATGTATCTTTTTGTTTATAATACCGGTTAACACTAATAAAAGACATAACAACCAGCCGTATTGAGAGACGCTCAAAACGCTACTCAAAGCAATAAACATTAAAAGTCCAAATACGTATCCTAGACGAGTAAATGTCATGAGAAATGCAAACACCCTGCCCTTATGAGTATCAGTTGCATTATGCATGACACTAGATTCAAACGAAATATTTAGTAAACCTTGAGGGATATTCATTAATAGTATGAAGACTAGGAAAAACCAAAAGTTGTTTAGAGAAAAGGTTACAGCCAATAATACTCCGTATAGTGTAACCATTGTTAAAGAAAAATTCGCTAATTTATTTTGGTTTTCTAAGACAGATTTTTTTATAAACTTTTTCGCAATTAATCCTAATGCAAGAAAGCCTACGGCAGTTGCAGTATACCCATATGCAATACCTGTATCCCCCATTAAAAAGTGAGTCAAGATTATAGTATTAAACATAATATTAACTGCCCCTGTTACGAAATCTCGCATACCGTTCATCAAGAATGTGCTTTTGAGTAAACTTGATTCTTTTACCAGAGAATACCCTTCTTTTAGTTGTTTAACATAGGAAGTTTGTTCAAAAACCTTTTCTGTTGAGGGGGTATATTTAACAAAAAATACAAACACAGCAGAGAGTAAGTACATGAAAGCCGAAAGTAAAAGGACATTATGCGTTCCAAGAAAAGCTAGTATTACCCCGCCAATGGCGGTAGATACCGCCATGGTAACATTAAAACTCACCAGTAAAATATTGTTTGCAGCGACAATATCATCTTTGTCAATAATTTGAGGTATGAACGCAGATCGCGCAGGTATGAATATTGCAGAAAAAACATTTGTAATAAATACTATGGCTAGGCCTAGTAATAATTGTTCGAGATAAACAGAGAAGACCAAAGCTATCCCTAAAACAAAACGAATAAAATCAAGATAAATGATCAGCTTCTTTTTATTAAATTTATCAATAAACGGGCCGGAAAAAAAGGACACCGTGATTTGGGGAATAATTGCAAGTAAAAACAAAATGCCAGTTGCATTTGCACTACCAGTTAAATGAAACACAAAACCTATAAGTGATATTGTTTTTATCCAGTCACCGAAAACAGAAAACAGTTGACCAAAATATAAGTTTCTAAAACTTCCATTACGTTTTACAAGCATCTATACTTCCTCCCTTAAAAAAGAAAGATCTGAATAACAAGATGTCAATCAGATCAAAACAAACTACCCTTACGTGCTTATCACTGTAGTTTTTGACTCTTCTTTCCAATCTTTCGCCTCTTGCATGCTGCCTACGGCATATTCGAGTGCTTTTCTTTGTTCAGGCGGCATAAGCTCAACCATAATATTTGCAAACCAAACCTTACCTTCATCAGTCAAAATAAACTCATCTGCTGTTTGATATATCATATTTTTTGATTCCAACTCATTAAGCTTTTGATAGTAATACGTATCCAAGTTGTATTTAGCTAGCTGTTTTTTGCCAATTCTCATTTTTTTAGGGAAAAAGATCAAACCTCGTTCGTAAGCATGATATTTCATCGCCCTGCCAATAGGTAAAATATCTTTATTAACCATTTCAATATAGGTTTTTACATCGCCGACGTTGTCATAAGACAAACCTTTAAATGTTGAATGTCCCCCTATTCCAAGTGCAAAGAATTCATCTTCATAATTCCCATAAATTGTTTCACTGAATTTGAATCGTTTATACTTTGCATCCTTTTTTGTGAAAGTGTATACATAATTTTGGAAGTATCCACTTTGATTCAAAGTATCATATATTAATTTGTTTTGATTAATTTTTTCCAAGGGTAATGGTGGTGTTGGATATCTATTTTTATTGATCTTGCTAAGAAAGTTCTTCTCAGCTGCGAGGTATTCAAGTGGGTAAACGTCGATACTAGATGTGTTCAAGGCAATTGATTTGTGTAAATCCTCCAAAATTTCAGCGGAGGTTTGACCCGGAAGGTGATAGAGAAGATCCATATTACATGCATTAAAATAATGCATCATAAGATCCCTAGTATGTTGTACTTGTTCATCAGACCATTGTAAATTGAACATCTTCTTAAACTTTTGATTGAATGTTTGTACACCAAAACTTCCTCTATTTACACCTACTTCAGTCATCGCTTTGACCCGGTCCTCAGTTGTAGTTAATGCAGCACATTCAAATGTCCATTCATAATCATCAGCTAAATCAAAGTTAGATGTTATCGCTTCACCTAAACGTTTAATTTGATCAGGTTTTAAAACAGATGGTGTCCCTCCCCCAATATATATTGAATCTATTTTTCTTCCTTTCAGTCTCGGAGTGGATGACAGCTTTTTAATTTCTTTGACAAGGGCGTCAACATAGGGTACAAGGTTCTCTGCATATTTAGTAGTCTTGATAAAAGGACAAAAGGTACATATAGTATCACAGAAAGGAATATGTAAATATAAGCTAGTAAGCCCTTCTGTATTTGTATCTTCATTTAAATAATCTTTTACTAAGGCTGGAGCATGGTCTTTTGTTGTTTCAAGGTTTCCAGTTACAGGATAGAAAAAGTTCCAAAGTGCCGGTATTTCATCAAAAGGCATATTATTAATGTTCAAATTCATAAGAACTCACCCCATAAAAAATTTTTAAAAGTGCGGAAATGGAAAACCGCACTTTTAATGTAGACTGTTGCTATCAAGAAACGGTCCAACTATAATAATTAGTATTAAACAACCAGCCATTCTGTTCTCATATTTATCACCTCCTCTGTAGGATTAATAATTAACCGTGTACCCAATCAAAGACAAAAGTATCGATGCAAGAGGAAAACAAAGGAGTAATTATCATTTCTATCACACTTCCTTTTGTTTTCTTTAATGTTATGTAATTCTAGTGAAGTAAGCAAAGTGTCTCAGTTAGCGATATGAATGATTTCATCACGTATAATTCTCACAGTTTAAAATTTACAGATTATTTTAAACTCTTGTATTCATTTATGAATATCTCAAAAGGTGAGTTGTCTATGTATGGAGTTGGTGAGGTTATTCGCGATTTACGAGAATATTTAGGGTTATCACAAGCAGAAGTATGTAAGGGGGTGTGTAGTCAATCAGAAATAAGCAAGATCGAAAGAGGCATTGTAATTCCATATATAACTACTTTTACAAAAATTGCAGAGAATTTGGGGATTGAGCCAAGTTATTTATTACTGCAAGCAAAGGAAAAAGAGATCGAATACGTACATCAAGTAAAAAGTGATATTAATTATCTCATTAATGATAAACAATTTAATGAACTAAAACACAAACTCAAACTCTTGAAAGAGGAACCCATTTTCAAAAAGAGTGAGTATAGAAATTACTTAGAATGGGTGAGTGCTTTAATTATTTATTATCAAGATAAAAATATCGAAAAATCCCTTCATATTATTAACTCATTAATTCCCATCCATAAAAAAATAAATGCTTATAACCAGCAAGATCTTAGTATCATCAATTCCAAAGCAATAATAATTTCTTCACAAGGTAAAATCGAGGAAGGTATAAAAATATTTGAATTGATTAATAGAATTTGTAAATATCCTAAGGGTATAGATATAAAGTTCATCATAAAGAATTGCTATAATTTATCCAAGTCCTATTCGTTGGTAAACAAATATAAAGACTCTTTGTACTTTGCTAATAAGGGAATAAGATTAAATATTGATCATGAGATGATGATAGTTCTTGGTGAATTACTTTATCAAAAGTCAAATTATTATCAGGTTAAAGGAAACAAAAATAAGGCTGTATCCCTCATTAACGCAGCACTCACAATTTTTGAATTAAAAGACGATAAAAATTCAGCAAATAAAATTAAAGAATTGAAATTCACTATGGACAAGGATTAAATTTATTAACTTATTTTACTTCTATGTCTCGGTTTTAAAAACAGAATAAAAAGTAGTAGCAATTTTGGTGATGTCTGTATAAGACTTTGCCTGCTTGACAAGGTTACATTAAAAAGGTAATGCTAGACTCATTTGCTCCGTTATTCACTACTTCACTTATACGTCTTCATTTTACGCCGCAAGTTCTCCTGAACAAGTGAAAGATGTGGAGACATGCGTCAAAGATGTGTGTGATTGAAGTGTATGGGCTTGAATTTAGAGATTTAAACGCAAATGAGGAGCTCGATCCTTATGAGGTACTGGAGACTTCCTGTGGAAAAGGGAGTTGACAATCTCATCTCATAAATGCGGCAAAACTGATCATGCGGGCAAATCTGGAAAACCAGACCATGCCGGAAACCCTCATAAAGGTAATTAACGTACACATCTGAGGAAGCACGGGGATTTCCCATGCTTCTGTTGACTCTTTCCCTTCTCCTCTTTAAGATGATAGGCGACCCTGAGTTCATTGGAAAGATGCAGGTACCGTTCTAAATACCAAACCTGCTTGTCAGTTAATGTCTCATACCTCTTGTTAAACACATGCTTCATGCGCTTGCATTTCTTCCGATCATACTCATGGAAGTTTTTTGCACTCTTCTTCTCACACGATCCAAGGCTCAAAAGACATACCGGTGTTGCATTTTTTGGGTGCGATAATCATGAACCCGTTTCGTCCGTTCCCCACACGCGGGACAACGGTGCACTTTCTTCACGATCGTCTCTTCTAAGCCAGGGATATTCATGGTAAAATGCATATACACGCAGCTCCTATCCTTTTCTTGTTTCGGCACAATTCAAGTGTAAAGGATAATGGAGTTTGCGTGTTTTTTATGCCCAATTTTCTAAAACTCTAACAAATATTGTAGAGCCCAAAAGGGAAAATGATAACAGCCCCAACAAACTTTCATACACAAAAAAGCTGTCAGATTATACTCTGACAGCTTATCGGTTGCCTGGCAGCGTCCTACTTTCACAAAGGGTTTCCCCTTCATTATCATCGGCGCAAAAGAGCTTAACTTCCGTGTTCGGCATGGGAACGGGTGGAACCTCTTTGCTATCGCCACCAGGCTTGGGTACAGGATATGCATCCTGTTCTTTATATAGATGGGATTGCTCCCTCAAAACTGCATAACGAATGCGAAGAGCCTCTTCGAGGCGCTTTCCTTTGTGTTGGATAAGCCCTCGACCGATTAGTATCTGTCAGCTCCACGTGTCACCACGCTTCCACCTCAGACCTATCAACCTTGTCATCTGCAAGGGGTCTTACTAGCTTGGCG
>NZ_FNDK01000052.1 GCF_900099605.1 Alteribacillus persepolensis | reverse complement strand
AATGGTTTCAACAACCCTTAATCAATTTAGTTCTCAGCAGTTACTGTTTGCTATAAAAAGAAAAAAGCATTATATACAAGGTCACTCAAAACCTTGAAAATAATGCTCAGTTTTTATTAATACATATTTTTAATAAAATTAATCTCCGCACGTTATTACACAAAATATTAAATAAGTTATTCCTTAAATGACTCTAGAGAGCAATATTGGGCGCATTTTTTATTTCGCGAAAGCGCCCTTTAACGGAATGACATGGTTCATGCTCAGACAGATTATCTATTCCTATTTCAAAAAAACTCATATAGTTTTTCAACCTTGGTAGTTTTAAAAACAAGTTCTTCACTGTTAAAAACCAGAATAACCGGAAACTTTTCAATATTTAATTCTTCCTTATAATCTACAACATAATCTTTTTGGTACGGTCTCCACGTCATAACCGTTTCTTGCTCTATTTTCTCCATTAACTGTTCATCCATTTGGGGCGGGGGTGTTTCTCCTTCTTCATACATAACAACAATATTTAATGTGTCTTCTATATGCGATAGAAGCCCTCTATATTTTTCTTCATACGTCATGTCTAACAGGATGAATTCCCCAGCTACTCCTTTAAACCCATCTCCTTTTGGGGGATTAATTAATACTTTTTGTCCCTCTTTTATATCATGAAGCGAGGCTTCCGTTGTATCCTCATATTGTAAAGTGGTTTCATCTGTGAGTTCAGCGGAGATGGCATATCCTTCATCTGTTGTAACGTTTCCCCGGTCTCTCTTTTCCCACCGAGAAATATCAACACTTATCACGCTATTCTCCGTATCAACTTCTCTAACAAGTCCAATCATTTTGTCATCTTCATATTGTCCTTGAGGTTCTTCATTAGTGTCTTTCGTGTCTTGACATGCTGTGATTAACAAGGTGCTCATTATTAAAATTGTTAGTGAGACTACATTTCTTCCCACAGTACCCCACCTTCCATTATCCATTCCCTTAAACATAGACGAGGTACAGTTTTATAAGTTACCAAGAAAGATTATAGATTAGCTGCCATTTACTGAATAGAATGCTTAACTCTCATCCTTCCTGACCTCTTCAACAATCACACTTAATTGGTCACTGATACCTACTAATACACCTGCAGTTATTCCAATTAAAGCAACGAGCGGACCATAAGATACAAAGCCTATAACGCCACCAATTATTACCCAAACCAGCAATGTAATATTCATAAGTTCCTCCACACTATAAATCACAAATCTCCAACAAAAGATACTCATGAAAGCTGCCCTTTAACGAAACAAAGAATGAATGGTATTATAATATTTTACTTTGCGCGTTGAAAAAAATTTAGTTCAAACTTGATTCTAGTAAAGAAGCAGGAATACTTTCGAAAACCAGAACTTCAGGATTTTGATAAGGTTTATTATCTAGATAATCATCAATATGTACTTTGCTCTTCCAGTATTTTTGCATAAGTTCTTCCTTAGAAGGAAATCCTGGCTCAATAATGCCTTTGCCTTCAAACTCCCTCATGTATTCATCTTCAATGTAGGTAAATAAATCAGTCGTAATCTCCTTATCAAAAACGTAGATTCTTTTTGTGAAAGCTGGAAAATACACATACTTTTTAAAGTTGTAAGGAGAGAACTTAGCTTCAACAGCCTGTTCAAAATCCAGATATTTATCGACATTTCCTTTTTGTATACGATGAATTAAGCCTGGGAACAATCCTCCTCCGCCTCCACAACCCAAAAACATGGATGTTGTCTTAGAATGAAGTCCATTTTTCATTACTCTTCTAATTGCCTCAGTACTTTCATGTCGGCCAAAAAGGTGATACAGATACATCTTCATCCTCCTTAATATCCGAAGTAAATGTTCACTTTACCCATCTTTTTCAGACTGCCGTACTATTTTTCTATCTTCCATACTATTAGCTTACCATTTACCTGTTTCATTGAATTATGTTTAAAGTGACGTCCTATTCAATTAAATGGCTCAAATGCAAAAAAACAGTTCTTATTACAGGAATAGCGCCCGATTCTGTAATATAGATTCTTCATTCTTGTTAGACTAACACATACCATATTCATTAGTCCTCTATAAAAAACATAATAATTTGTTAATCTTTTTCATTACCAGTAGCTTTTATATCCCTAGACATGTTTTGCTGTTTCACCATCCATTTAATAATACTATGCTCTTTATCAGTCAATTCTCTGTTTAATTTTTGTTCAAATTCTCGAGTAAGAAATATGTATCCTTCTTCCAAGTCATCCACTATACCCACACCTTTACATCTAAAAATAACTTAATTGAGGTGATATATAAGTATGCTTGGATAGTCTTTTCTTTTACCCAGATACCAACTATATTAAAATTTATTTCCAAAATTTTTTGAAACTAATTCAAAAAATTGATGAGAGCACCCTTTAGCTCAACAAAATTATTACTTTTTATTTATATACATTAATTATCCTGGGAAGCCTTTAGGAAGAGGTGGTTTTATGGACAAACAGGATTTAAAACTTACATCTGTGGAAATTGGGACATTGTGGTCACAATATGTAAATGGAACGGCAACTGATATCGTAAATAAGTATATGGTATCCATTATTGAGGATGAAAAAATAAGAGCTCTTTTTGAGCATGCTTTACAAATATTTGAAAAGCAAAAGAATCAGATAGCTACATTTATTGAGAACGAGGGATTCCCAGTCCCCATCGGGTTCACGGAACAAGACCTTAATAAAGGGACAAAAAGATTGTTTTCGGACATATTCTGTTTACACTATTTACACGTCATGACGCTACACGGTTTATTAGGTCATACCACATCACTGAGTTCTTCCGTAAGAAAAGATTTACGCGATTTTTACGACTCCTGTGATAATGACGGGAAATGGATGTATCATCAAACCATTGAATTATTACTAGAAAAGGGACATTTCCAAAGAGACCCCTATTTTTATCCTGAAGCCACCCCTGAATTTGTTTCAGGGCAGCAATTTTTAGATGGCTTCTTTGGTGACCAACGCCCTTTAGCTGCAACGGAAATAGCCGCTCTTTCGTTTAACATCAAGAAAAAAATATTGGAAAAAACTCTCTCCATTTCATTTAGCCAAGTAACACAGTCAAAAGAGGTAAGAAAGTTTTTAAAAGCGTCCCAAAAGGCCTCAGATGAGCAAATTCAATCATTGGGTAAAATATTACATCAAGACAATCTACCTGTGCCCACGTCCTGGGAAACAGAGGTTACAACTTCCCAAGATGCTCCCTTTTCAGACAAGTTAATGCTATATCATATAGGTTTTTTATTACAAACTGCACAAGCTTATCACGGAACAGGACTTGCGGTCGCGATGAGAACAGACCTTGTCATGAATTATGAAAAAATCATATTAAAAAACTTAATGGTGACAAAAGATTGGTTCGATTTAATGACAAAATATAAGTGGTTGGAGCAGCCTCCACTTGCCCCTAACCGAAAAAAGATGGCAAAAGACAAGTAATGACTCTCTCTCCCTTCAATTACTGAAGGGTTTTTTGCGTTTTTAACAAAACAAGTTATTCAAGAATCTGGCCCAATTATTGAACACAAGTGAAACAAGTGCTTTTCAACTAACCTGACTGTTCGCATTATTATAGCATTGGCATCTGCATTTTCATTAAAGTTATATGTATCAAAACCAATAACTGTTTATGGCTAAGCTACTATGTAGGTTTTGGCAATGATGGGCATGCAGTAGTTTTGTATATAAACAACTTTACATGGAGAAAGTGGTCATGATAGGCTGCCTTGCCAAGCAAGACCCTTTCCTGCCCTATTGCCTTTTATCTTGTCCACCGAGGCTCCATGTCAAGTCTCCACAATGTGGATTAATATACCGTTATTTGTATAATTAGGATTGCCATTACCTACAAAAAACGATTGCCAAATACACCAATAACCAGTAATGATGAGAAAATTTATAACGAAGTAAAGATTAGGCATATTTGCTTTGTCAGGATAGAGATGTTTGTTTCGCTTTTTCGTTATCCTTT
>NZ_FNDK01000027.1 GCF_900099605.1 Alteribacillus persepolensis | reverse complement strand
AGGTTCAGCTAAAGAGATGGGGCTGTAAGGTTTGTTGTTTGGAATAACTTATCCCTCTAGTATTGATGGCTCTTCAGGTTCGCTTGCCGCGGGCAAGGCTTCAGCTAACCGATGGGAGACCACCGTCGGTGGATCTTCAGCTCTTGCTTTTCCCGCAGGCGTCTCACCTGGTCGCCAACCAAAAATAATGGACGAAAAAACTCCAACATTCTTTTTTTTATGCTAAACACACAAAAAAATCGCCTCTTTCGGTATAATGAAGTCACCACAACCCATTAACGAAAGAAGGCGATTTTTTATGAGTAACCTAACGGCCACTTTCCAAGAGTATACCATGAATCAGCTGTATCTTCCTATGGATTTTTCAGATTTAATTCCCGAAGATCACGTCGCCCGAATCGTGAGCGACATGATCGATGCCCTGGACGATCAGCTAGTGTAACAAAAAAGCCCCTTATACGGGACTTCCCGACAAGTTATGAATCTTTATCCAGCAATTGCAAAATACGTTCCAGGTCATCATCTGTTAAAAATTCAATTTCAATCTTCCCTTTTTTCTTGCCTTTTTTGATAGAAACAGACGTTCCAAAATAAGACCGTAGAGCATCTTCTTTTGATTTTAAAAAGATAGAGGATTCTTCGGTCTTTTTATGGCGTTTTTTGTCTGTTTCACGTGAAACATTGTTTATACGTTGTACAAGTTCCTCTGTTTGCCGTACGTTTAATGATTCATCTTCAACCTGCTTTAACACTTCTGCTGCTTTTTTATGGTCATCTAAACCGAGCAGCGTTCTGCCATGTCCCATGGAAATGGTTTTATCAGCTAATTTTCTTTGTACTTGTTTTGGCAGCTGCATCAGGCGCAAATGATTAGCAATATGCGGCCTGCTTTTTCCAATTCTTTTTGATAACTCTTCTTGTGTGACCCCAAGATACTGGATAAGTTTGCTATACGCCTTTGCTTCTTCCAAAGGATTCAAATTCTCCCGTTGCAGATTTTCAATAAGGGCAATTTCCATCATCTTTTCATCTGATAGCTCTTGTTCAACGGCGGGGACAGTTTTTAATCCTGCATCCTTCGCTGCTCGAAATCTTCGTTCACCTGCAACGATTTCATAACCTTTAATACTCTTCCGCACGATAAGAGGCTGTAAAATGCCATGCTCTTGAATAGACTCTTTCAGCTCGTGAATGGCTTCACTAGAAAATGAATGCCTTGGTTGATAAGGATTCGGCCGTAAATCTTTAATTTTTATATTTCTAACCACTTGGTTTTGTTCTTGTTTTGCTTCGTCAGGAAAAAAAGCATTGAGACCTCGTCCAAGACCTTTACCCACCAGTCACCACCTCCTTTGCTAGATCTAAATACACTTCCGCCCCTCTTGATTTGGCGTCATACAAAATAATTGGAAGCCCATGACTAGGTGCCTCTCCTAAACGAACATTTCGGGGTACAATGGTTTGAAATACTTTCTCTCGAAAATATTTTTTTACTTCTTCAATTACTTGCAGCCCTAAATTGGTCCTGGCATCTAACATCGTTAATATGACTCCTTCAATCGCTAAATCATTGTTTAAATGTTTTTGTACTAAACGGACCGTATTTAACAGCTGGCTTAATCCTTCAAGCGCATAATACTCACATTGCACGGGGATTAAAACGGAATCGGCAGCTGTTAGAGCATTAATGGTTAACAAACCAAGTGATGGCGGGCAGTCAATAATAATATAATCAAATTCCTTCTCTACATCACTCAATGCCTTTTTTAAACGAATTTCCCTGGAAATAGTCGGTACTAATTCAATTTCTGCTCCAGAGAGCTGAATGGTAGCTGGAATAACATCTAAATTTTCTACCGTAGATGGTTTCACTACTTGTTTTACATTGGCATCTTCAACTAAAAGATTATACACACATTCATCTACATCACCTTTTTCAATCCCTGCTCCACTCGTTGCATTGCCTTGTGGGTCAATATCCACTAATAGAACCCTTTTGCCTATATAAGCTAAACAAGCACTGATATTTACAGCCGTGGTCGTCTTACCTACTCCACCCTTTTGGTTAGCGACAGCAACAACTTTTGCCATCGGCAGGACACCTACTTTCCTCTAAACAACTTCCATCGCTACGTTTGTTGTCATTATTCTATCACGTTTTTTGGTATATGTTGTAAACGTTTTTTCGACAACTTCCTCCGTTTTTCTTTTATTATTAAAAAGATTCACAACTTGGAGACGTCAAAATGACTCTTCAGAACAAACAGCCCGTGTCACAAATATCTTACATGTGTATTCTTATGTAGAAACAAAGCATGCCAAGGAGTTGTTTGCCTGTAAACATGTTCACAGTTGTTAACCTGACTAATGGGAACACCGATAGAAGAAGTACAAACAAAACAAGCACGTAAACCGGGCTGCAAGCTTGAAGTGAAAAGGGTCCCCAGAGACCCGGCGTTTACTCTAGACGTAAACACCAGCCTTCTCTTTTCTATCAGTATAAAAAAGTAATCTGCCATCACAGTGGCAGATTACTTTTTTGGAATACGAATCGTGAACTGATAATATTCTTCATGATCTTCCTCATCCGTTTCAACGTTCATCCCGCTTTCTGTTACCATATCCACGGATTGGCGGATGGTATTTAACGCCAGACGGGTGTCTTTGGAAAAGTGTTTTCGCGTCGGCTTTTTCTTTTTCGGCTTGCTTTCACCTTGCAGCTGTTTTTTTATTAACTCTTCTGTTTGTTTCACATTGAGCTCATGTTTAATAATTTGCTCTAATACGTGTTCCTGCTTATCTGCATCTTTCATAGGCAGCAGAGCCCGAGCGTGTCTCTCCGTTATTTTCCGTTCTTTTAGTGCTTGCTGGACACTGTCTGTTAAATGCAAAAGACGCAATTTATTTGCAACCGTTGATTGGCCTTTACCAAGTCTTTGTGCCAGGCTTTCCTGTGTTAAATTGTGCAACTCCAGCAATTTAGCATATGCTACAGCTTCTTCAATTGCTGTTAATTCTTCACGCTGTAAATTTTCAATAAGTGCTACCGAAGCTGTTTCTGTATCATTAAATTCTTTAATAATAGCTGGGATTTCTTCCATTTGAAGGTATAGAGCCGCCCGCCAACGCCTCTCCCCTGCAATAATTTCATAGCGGTCCTCGCGCTGCCTGACCGTGATTGGCTGCAGCAGCCCATGCGTGCGAATTGATTGTGCAAGCTCCGCAATCTTATCCTCTTGGAAAATAGTACGCGGCTGAAATGGATTGGCAGTGATTTGATCAACAGAAATACGTTTCACTTCATCTTCTGAACGCTGGTCTTTTCCTTCTTTGCCATTATCTTGGTCGCCAAGACCAAACCACTTTTGAAGCGATTGCTTCATTGCCTGACACCACCTTACTAGAAACTACAATATATCAATGTTTCATTTCGCCATTTCCTTGCGAAAAACCTTCTTTCAAGAATCGACCTTATCTGCATATATTTTACCACGCTTGAGTGCTTTGTCTACCATGTTAAATATCGGAAACTTTCATCATACTAGTGGTTTTTTCGCAGGAGTTCCAGGCTTTCTTGGATATTTTCCCGGTGTCGAATCGATTTTTTCCATGCGCAAAATGAAACGACTGCTTTCTTCATGAGGCAGCTTTAACGCATACGGCTCCAGCCACCTTCCTCCAAGTTTCCTGCAAGCACTGTTCGCTTCTTCCTTTTCTTCCAGTCCTGTTGACCCTTTCATCGCTAAAAATATACCACCTCGTCTGACAAAAGGCAGACAAAGTTCTGTTAAGACATTCATTTTTGCGACAGCGCGAGCAATTGCTACGTCGTATGTTTCGCGGTGAGACACATCGCGTGCCGCTTCTTCTGCTCGGCCGTGCACAAATTGCACATTATCCAGACCTAGTTCATCTGCTATATGTTTCAAAAACTTCGTTCTTTTTTTCAGCGAATCAATAATAACCACTTGTAAGTGAGGAAAACATATTTTTATCGGAATACTTGGAAAACCAGCGCCCGCACCAATATCAACAATTCGGACTGCTGATTGAAAATCATAGGCAAAAGCAGCCGTAAGGGAATCATAAAAATGTTTTTCATATACATCGTCTTCATCTGTAATACCAGTTAAATTCATTTTTTCATTCCACTCTATTAGTGCATGATAATATGTTTCAAACTGCTGCATTTGCTGTTCTGACAGATGTATGCTATTTTGCTTCAGCCAGCTTGCAAATTGCTGCTTACTCATAAAAATAAGCTCCTTTGTGTGGATATTTCCTTTTTATCAATGTAAATAAGCTCCAGCGCCAACCTTAATAGTATGTGAAGGCACTGGAGCTGCTTTTATGCTTCCGCTGTTTTTGCTAAACGACCTTGCTCTAAATAAACGAGCAAAATGGAAATATCTGATGGATTGACCCCGGAAACTCTCGACGCCTGCCCAACAGAAATCGGACGTACTTCCGCCAATTTTTGTCTTGCTTCTGTCGCAATTCCTGAAATTTGTTCGTAATCCAAGTTCTCTGGAATTTTCTTTTTCTCCATCTTTTTCATACGCTCCACTTGTTCTAGCTGTTTGGTAATATATCCTTCATATTTTGTTTGAATCTCCACTTGTTCACTAACATCAGGAGTCACATTCTCATCTCCAGGTGCAAATGGGATAATATCATCATAACCCAATTCCGGACGTTTCAACAGATGTGCAGCAGAAGCTGCTTCTTTCATTGGTGATGACTGTTTTTCTGCTAACAGCTTTTGTAATTCTTCGCTTGGCTTAATAATCGTTTTTTCAAGGCGTGCTTTTTCTTTAGCGATTGCCTCTTTTTTCGCCACGAAACGCTGATAACGCTCTTCTGGAATAAGACCAATTTCGTATCCTCTCTCTGTCAAACGTAGGTCTGCGTTATCATGACGCAAAAGCAGACGGTATTCTGCTCTAGATGTAAGCAGACGATATGGTTCATTTGTACCTTTTGTGACCAAGTCATCAATCAATACCCCAATGTAACCATCAGAACGGTCTAGAATAACTCCTTCTTTACCTTGTGCTTTACAAGCTGCGTTAATGCCAGCCATAATCCCTTGACCTGCCGCTTCTTCATAACCAGACGTGCCATTGATTTGACCTGCTGTAAACAAATTCTCTACTTTTTTCGTTTCAAGTGTCGGCCACAATTGAGTTGGAACAATGGCATCATATTCAATGGCATATCCAGGACGCATCATTCGTACGTTTTCAAGCCCCGGTATCGTTTTAAGCATCTTAAACTGCACATCTTCCGGCAGACTGGTGGATAAGCCTTGCACATATACTTCAGATGTGTTGCGGCCTTCTGGCTCTAAGAATATTTGATGTTTTGGTTTATCGTGAAAACGTACAATCTTATCTTCAATGGATGGACAATAACGCGGACCTGTACCTTCAATCATGCCCGAGTACATCGGGGAACGTTTTAAGTTGTCGTTAATAATTTGATGAGTCATTTCTCCGGTGTAGGTCAACCAGCAAGGAAGTTGATCCGTGATATATTTTGTCGTTTCATATGAAAAGGCACGAGGTTTGTCATCACCTGGCTGAATTTCTGTTTTATCGTAATCGATACTGCTTCCGTTGACACGAGGAGGTGTCCCCGTCTTAAACCGAACCATTTCAAATCCCAGTGATTTCAAACTGTGCGAAAGGTTAACAGATGGCTGCATATTATTTGGACCGCTCTCATACGCCAAATCCCCTAAGATAATTTTTCCTCGCAAGTACGTACCTGTCGTAACAACCACCGTTTTCGCGTAATAGGACGCTCCTGTATTTGTGACAACACCCTTACATACTCCATCTTCAACAATTAATTCTTCTACCATTCCTTGGCGAAGCAAGAGGTTTTCTTCTTCTTCTAATGTTTTCTTCATTTCATGTTGATACAAAAACTTATCCGCTTGTGCGCGCAGCGCTCGTACGGCAGGCCCTTTCCCTGTGTTTAACATTCTCATTTGAATATGGGTTTTATCAATATTTTTGGCCATTTCTCCGCCCAAAGCATCGATTTCCCGTACAACAATTCCTTTTGCCGGTCCGCCTACAGATGGATTACAAGGCATAAATGCAACAGAATCGAGATTTAACGTCAGCATTAACGTTTTCGATCCCATCCTGGCAGCAGCAAGCCCCGCTTCTACACCAGCGTGACCAGCACCAATAACAATAACATCAAATTTGCCGCCGTCATAATGCATGATGGCTGCCTCCCTTTTTGTTTATTTTCCTAAGCAAAACTGTGAAAACAGTTGATCAATTAAACTGTCATGCACGTTTTCTCCAACAATTTCTCCTAGCTGTTCCCACGCCCGTGTAATATCAATCTGCACCATATCTACCGGCACTGCCATCTCAGCTGCTGCTAACGCCTCATCAATAGACTGTTTGGCTTGGTTCAGCAGCCCGATATGACGAGCGTTGGATATATAACTTAAATCTGCTGTTTCAACGCCTTCTTCAAAAAACAACTTAGAAATCACTTGCTCTAGCTCTTCAATGCCTTCATCTTTTAAAAGCGAGGCCGTAATAACCGGACGTTCCTGTGCTAACTCTTTTACACGGCCTGCATCTACCTTTTGATCAAGATCGGTTTTATTTAAAATCACTACTGCATTTAACCCTTCAATCGCCTGAAACAGCGCTTCGTCTTCATCCGTTAATCTTTCGGCGCTGTTAATGACTAATAATACCAGATCTGCTTCTTTTAATACTTGATGGGAACGTTCCACACCAATTTTTTCGACAATATCTTCCGTTTCACGAATTCCAGCTGTATCAATAAGACGAAGCGGCACACCTCGTACATTTACGTATTCTTCTAACACGTCACGTGTGGTACCAGGCACATCGGTTACAATTGCCTTATTTTCATGCACCAAGCTGTTCATTAAGGAAGACTTCCCTACATTGGGCCGGCCAATAATGGCTGTAGCCAGTCCTTCACGCAAAATCTTCCCTTGTTTTGCTGTCGCAAGCAACTCATTAATTTCTGCCCGTACTTCTTTGGCATGTGCGCGTAAACGTTCTAACGTCACCGATTCCGCATCGTATTCTGGGTAGTCAATATTGACTTCTACGTTGGCAACGGTCTCAAGCAGTTTTTGCCGTAATCTCCTGACCTTATCAGACAAACGTCCGTCCACTTGTTTGAGAGCAGCATTCATCGCCCGATCTGTTTTTGCACGAATTAAATCCATAACACCTTCTGCTTGGGATAAATCAATTCGTCCGTTTAAAAAGGCTCGTTTTGTAAATTCACCTGGTTCGGCGATTCTTGCCCCATGACTTAATACTAAATCCAGCACTTTGTTAACAGAAACCAATCCGCCATGACAATTTATTTCAACTACATCTTCTTTTGTAAATGTCTTAGGGGCATGAAGGACGGATACCATTACCTCTTCTACCGGCTCTTCTGTCTGCGGATCAACGAGGTGACCGTAGTGAATTGTGTGGGTGTCTACGTCTTTTAATGAGTGCTTTCCCTTATAAAATGCATCTGCAATGGATAAAGCCTTATCTCCGCTGATACGCACAATCGCAATTGCCCCTTCTCCTGTGGGGGTAGAAATAGCTGCAATCGTATCAAAATCCATCCTTCTTCACCTCCTTCTACTTTATTCTTTTAAATTGTTGTATGGTTATTTTATATATTATCGTCATTTCTGATATTTTTCAGAACATGAGAAAGCTAATGTTTCCCTAACATAATAGAATACCACATGTTTTTCATTTGAAAAAGAGAATAACCATCCACATGTGGACAACTTATTTTATAGTTTTTCTTTATTTTTATCAACAAGAAAAATGCTTCTCTTGTTAGAAAAGCCCATGTTGCTGCTAATCCTCAATAGAAACAGCGTATACTTTTTTATCAGCACAAAAAAAGCATTCGCGTCTAGCAGCAGCCATTTACGCGAATGCTTCAATCGTTCGTCACCATTGTTCACTTCAGGAACAATAATTGGTTTTTAGGGGGGTAATAACAATATGTCGATACGGTTCTGAACCGTCTGAATGCGTTTCAATGTTTTCATTGGCTTGAAGAGCGGAATGAATAATCTTTCTTTCCCTGGCATTCATCGGTTCCAATACGACTTTTTCTCTTGTCCGCATTGCTTTGTTCGCCAATCGTTCAGCTAGTTCTTCTAAAGCTATTCTTCTGCGTTCCCGGTAATTTTCCGCATCTAACACAATGCGAGAATACTGATTGGAATGGCGGTTGGCAACTAAATTGGTTAAATACTGCAGAGAATCAAGCGTCTTGCCACGTTTTCCAATCAATACTCCCAGGTTCTCTCCTGATAGAGACAATTCCGTTTCTTTACCGCGCTTTATCACTTCTACTTCAGCATCTACTTGCATCTCTTGAATCACCTGACGCAAAAATTTCACAGACTCTTCAATCGGATCTATTTTAATAGACGCTTCAATTACAGCTGGTTTGGTTCCAATCAAGCCGAGAAAACCTTTTGAAGGTTCTTCCATCACGTCATACGTAATCTCTTTTTCGCTGTCTACATTCAGCTTTACTATCGCTTCACGCACCGCTTCTTCAATCGTTTTTCCCGAAACTTTGACTGTCTTCACTTTTTCTTCGCTCCCCCCGCTTTTGCTTCTGCTTTATCATCTGCTCGTTTTCTAGCTCCTGGTCCTGTAATAAAGTACGTTTGAGCAATCATAAACAAGTTACCGACAACCCAGTATAAGGCCAGCGCTGAAGGGAAAAAGAAGGCAAAAGCCGTAATCATAAACGGCATCATGTACATTAATATACGCATTTGCGGGTTATCTTGTACCATCATCATTTTTTGCTGAATAAACGTTGTTATACCAGCAATAAATGGAAGAATAAAGTCTGGCTGACCAAGTTCAAACCATAAAAAGACATGGCCTCCTATTTCTCTTGTCCGCATAATAGCGTGATAAAACGCAATTAAAATCGGCATTTGTACTAATATAGGGAAACACCCAGCCAATGGATTAATATTTTTCTCTTGGAAAAGTTTCATGGTTTCTTGCTGCAGCTTCTGCTGGGTTTGTTGATCTTTTGCACTGTATTTTTCTCTTAACTTCTGCATTTCCGGCTGAAGTTCCTGCATCGCCCGAGCACTTTTTGTTTGTTTAATCATTAAAGGCAAAATGATGAGACGAAGTAAAATAGTTACAACGATAATAGAAAGCCCATAATCTTCATTCATGTATTCAGCAATCGTCACTATTAACCAATGAAGCGGGTACACGAAAAACGTATTCCAAATTCCCTCACTATTTTCATTAATAGGCTCATCAATATCCATGCATCCTGTTAACAATGCCATAAGGGTAACAAGCACTACGCCTAGACCTATTTTCTTGTACACAAGAGTTTCCTCCTTGTTTAAATTAGCAAAAAAAGCGCACGTAAGCGCTGACATTGCCCGTATCTAATTTCATTTAACCACACTATATTGTAGCGGAGAATAACTAAGAAATAAAGAAAACAAAAATAATACGTTATGACTTGTTTTAATGTTTTTGAATCACGCCGGCTACGCCCATTACATGACGCATACTTTTTTTAATTTCCTCATATGACATCGTCACGACAGGACGTCTTGCAATAATAATGTAATCCCGCTCTCCCTCTAGCCGGTCAGCGATTTCTCTTACTGCCTCTCGTAATAAACGCTTTATTCGATTTCTTGTGACAGCATTCCCCATTTTTTTGCTGACCGTTAATCCAACTCGAAAATGAGGCTGATCCTCTTTATGCAAAACATAAACAACCAACTGTCGATTCGCATAAGACGTGCCTTTTTCGAACACTCGGCTAAATTCGTGATTCCTTTTAATTCTGTACGCTTTCTTCAATCCATTGCCCTCCGTTAACCGCGTAATACCTTTATGTAAAAAGAGACAGAAGCACTGCTTTGACTCATTGTATCCATTTCACATCTTAAAAACACGGCAGCGGCCGCTTGCACATCCATGACTCTCTTAACGTCTTGAATGCACGGGCCATACTGCCTAACTTTTTATATTTTCCTATCAGTGGAAAAAAGACCACTGTGTGATCAGTGGTCTTAAGCAGATAATACTTTTCTTCCTTTACGGCGACGATTTTTAAGAACGTGACGACCGTTTTTCGTACTCATACGAGCGCGGAATCCATGTACTTTTTTACGTTTACGATTATTTGGTGTATAAGTTGGTTTACCCATTTCTATTTGCACCTCCCTGAGGACTTTTGCTAATTAAGGACATTCCCGTAAATTATAAAGATATTCACTAACTATTGTCAAGAAGCATCTCTATTTCTTATGTATCTATCTCCGCATCATTCTGTTTACAACTATAAGCCAACTATCAGCTTGTGTATAACTTTTTAGGGCGAACACCCATTTTTCGACAATATTATCTACAACTTACACACATAATATAGTGTTGTGGAAAAAAAGAATACACAAGTTATTGATTATGTGGATAACCTTTATAAATGCCGTTGCTAGTAGTGTTTATTTTTGGTATGATGAATTTGTTTTTATTCTGGATAACTTATCAGACATTGTCATTTTTCCACACATGTGAATAACTATGTGGATAATATTCCACACCCTTAGGATAGGATTATCCACAAGGTTGTTAAGCCTGTGGACATATTTTTTTCTACCATAATTATTTTTATTTAATAGTTATGCAGTTAATTGGGGATAAGTCTGTCTGTTCCCATTTCTGATTTGCACATGTTCAGTCAACTCTTGAAGGCTTCCTTCTTAACTATAAAAAGAATCGGAGGCCTTTTCTTACCGTTTGGCACATAATTCAAGGACAAGCGGTTCTATTATTTACAAAAAGGAGGAGGGGGCACAGTTTGGAGAATATTAAAGATTTATGGGATCAAACATTGGATGTTATACGGAAAAAAGTGAGCAAACCAAGTTTTGAAACATGGTTAAAATCGACAAAAGCCACCGAACTTCATGAAGATACCATTATTATTACTGCTCCGAATGAATTTGCCAGAGACTGGTTAGAAAATCGTTACTCAAGCCTCATTTCAGATACTTTGCAAGATATTACTGGTGCCGATTTAAACGTTAAATTTATTATTCCTGAAACAGAAGAAGAACATGGTATATCCATTGAACAGGAAATGAAAAAAATGCCATCTGAATCAGGTCAGCATAGTGATGAAGTTCCAAAAAGCATGCTTAATGATAAATATACATTTAATACGTTTGTCATCGGCTCTGGGAATCGATTTGCACACGCAGCATCACTTGCTGTTGCCGAAGCACCTGCAAAAGCCTATAATCCACTTTTCATTTATGGTGGTGTAGGACTGGGAAAAACACATTTAATGCATGCTATCGGACATTACGTGATTGACCATAATCCTGAAGCTCGCGTTGTTTATCTTTCTTCCGAAAAATTCACCAATGAATTTATTAACTCCATTCGTGACAACAAAGCAGTCAATTTTCGTAATAAATACAGAAGCGTGGATGTACTGCTGATTGATGATATTCAATTTTTAGCTGGAAAAGAACAAACGCAAGAAGAGTTTTTCCATACATTTAATGCTCTGCACGAAGAAAGCAAACAAATTGTGATTTCAAGCGACAGGCCGCCAAAAGAAATTCCAACCCTCGAGGATCGGCTTCGTTCACGGTTTGAATGGGGATTGATTACAGACATTACTCCTCCTGATTTAGAAACAAGAATCGCTATTTTACGCAAAAAAGCCAAGGCAGAAAAACTTGATGTTCCAAATGAAGTTATGCTCTATATTGCAAATCAAATTGACACGAATATCCGCGAATTAGAAGGTGCACTAATTCGGGTCGTGGCTTATTCTTCCCTTATTAATCAAGATATGAATGCTGATTTAGCAGCAGAAGCATTAAAAGATATCATCCCAAGTTCGAAACCGAAAAAAATTACTATTCCAGATATCCAAGAAACCGTTGCTGAACAGTTTGGCATTCAAGTGCAGGAATTAAAAGCAAAGAAACGCACAAAAACCATTGCATTTCCTCGTCAAATAGCAATGTATTTATCGCGGGAAATGACAGAATCATCTTTGCCGAAAATTGGTGACGAATTTGGAGGACGAGATCATACAACTGTCATTCATGCACACGAGAAAATTGCCACAATGCTTCAAACAGACACCGAACTGCAAAAAAGCCTTCAAGAAATTATCGACAAGTTAAAAACATGATGTGTAAAACTCGTTTAGTTATACACACATTATCCACATGTGCACAACTCTGTCGTTACAGGGTTGTTTCAGAATTATCCACAATATACACAACACCTATTACTATGACGACTTATTATTAATTAAATATATATATAAAGGGAGATGTAGTATGCATTTTATAATACAGCGTGATAAATTCGTTCAAAGTGTGCAGCACGTGAATAAAGCTGTATCTTCCAGAACTACAATTCCAATCTTAACGGGAATTAAATTAGAAGTGACATCTGATGGAGTAACACTGACAGGCAGTGATTCTGATATATCCATTGAATCTTTTATACCTGCAGCAGATGAAGAAAAAGAATATGTAGAAGTAAAAAAAGAAGGCAGCATTGTCTTACAAGCTCGCTTTTTTGCTGATATTGTTAAAAAATTGCCAGGTGATGATATAGAAGTCATGGTTCAAGACCAATTTGCGACTACATTACGGTCTGGAAGCGTTGTTTTTAATTTAAACGGGCTGGATCCGGAAGAATATCCCCAACTACCAAAACTTGATGAAAGCCGCACGTTTCGTCTTCCGCAAAACTTGCTGAAAGATATGATTAGGCAAACGGTGTTCGCTGTGTCGAACCAGGAAACCCGTCCAGTGTTGACAGGTGTAAACATGGAGATAGAAAATGGAATATTGACCTGTACTGCAACAGACAGCCATCGATTAGCAATGAGAAAAGCGATAACGGAATCAACGACGGAAAATTTAACGATTTCTAATGTTGTTATTCCTGGAAAAAGTTTAAATGAATTAAGTAAAATACTTGATGACACAGATGATTTAGTTGACATTGTTGTAACAGGCAGCCAGATCTTATTTCAATTCAAGCATCTCTTGTTCTTTTCAAGATTGCTTGATGGAAAGTACCCAGTAACCAAAAACATGATTCCAGAACAAGCAAAGACACAAATAGAACTTCCAACAAAAGAATTGCTGCATTCACTAGAAAGAGCGTTGTTGCTGTCAAAAGAAGCCAAAAACAATGTTATTAATTTAAAAACATTGGAAGGAGATGTATTGGAAGTCACATCCATCTCTTCTGAAGTTGGGAAAGTCACTGAAAAAATTCATTGTCACCAGGTAGAGGGGGAAGAACTGCGTATTTCCTTTAACGGTAAAAATATTATGGATGCCTTGAAAGTTATTGACAGTGAAATGGTCCATATTATGTTTACTGGTGCGATGAGCCCGTTTATCCTCCGCCCAACCGATCATGATCAAATGCTCCATCTCTTTTCACCTGTTCGCACGTACTAGTAACTATCCCCTGGGATGCCATTTCCTGGGGGTTTCTCTATGAATATACATGTTTATGCGCCAAAATGATTTCTATTCGTTTCTATTGGCGTTATACGCATATTTTTAGTAAAATATATAGTGTATTCATATGTCATTTGAAGCGGAGTTATGATTACCGAATGTTTATCCAAAAAAACGTCGATGTTATTAGCAAGCACAGGAGGGATAATGATGAGCCAATCAATTGAAATAACAACAGAATATATCACGTTAGGACAACTCTTAAAAGAAGTTGGAGTCATTGATACAGGTGGAATGGCGAAGTGGTTTTTATCAGAACATGAAGTTCTTGTTAATCAGACAGATGAAAAACGGCGCGGCAAAAAACTTTATAACGGTGATGAAATTATGATTGAAGGTGCTGGTACATTCGTAGTTTCTTCAACACAACAGTAAGAGGGGTTGTTTGTGTATATCCATTCACTCTTTCTTAAACAATTTCGCAATTACCGCCATATCCATCTGAATGTTGAAAACAAAGTCAATGTTATTTTAGGTGAGAATGCTCAAGGTAAAACAAACCTCATGGAAGCTATCTATGTGCTTGCTTTTGCAAAATCGCATCGGACGTCAAAAGATAAGGAATTAATAGAGTGGGATCAGGATTTTGCTCGTATCGAAGCAGAACTTTCTCGTAAGAACAGCACGCAAAACTTAGAAGTTATTGTGTCATCTAAGGGAAAGAAAACAAAGATAAATGGATTGGAACAGAGAAAATTAAGTGAGTTTGTCGGAGCTTGCAATGTCGTGATGTTTGCTCCTGAAGATTTAAACTTAGTGAAAGGCGGACCGCGTATCCGCCGAAGATTTATAGATATGGAACTTGGACAAATCAGTGCGGTTTATCTTCATGACTTAACGAACTACCAACGTGTCTTAAAGCAGCGGAATCAGTTATTAAAAGACATCTTTCCTGTGCCGGACCAAGAGCAAGAAATAATGTTAGAGGTGCTGAGCGATCAATTAGCACAAGCTGCAGCCAAAGTTATACAGAAGCGTTTTTCATTCATTGACATGCTCCAATCTTGGGCGGAAAGAATTCATTCACAAATTACTCAAACAAAAGAAGAGTTAGCTTTAACATATCTTCCGGCTGCTGAGGTATCAGAAGACATGAATTTGTCGAAGATAGAAGAGAAAATAAAAGAAAAACTAGGCGAAGACAGAAATAGCGAGATTCGGCGGGGAATGACGTTAAGCGGTCCCCACCGTGACGAATTATCTCTTTTGATTAACCAAAAAGACGTTCAAACGTATGGTTCACAAGGACAACAACGAACAGCTGCGCTGTCTTTAAAGCTCGCAGAGATTGAATTAATACATGACAACATCGGGGAATACCCGATTTTATTATTGGATGATGTGCTGTCAGAGCTAGACCATCACCGGCAATCTCATTTACTGAATACGATCCAGGGCAAGGTCCAGACATTTGTAACAACAACAAGTGTAGACAGCATTGAACATGACACATTAAAACAGGCATCTACGTTTTACGCCAAAGCGGGACATGTCAGTCAAATGAAATGAGGTGGAAACCATGTTTATTCACTTAGGTGGAGACACGGTCATACGTTCAAAAGATGTTGTGGCTATTCTAGACCAGGATACACACGATTCATCAAGCATCACGAGACAATTTCTTTCGTCACAGGATGACAAAAATGTCATTGAAATTTCTGAGGAGTTAACAAAATCGGTCGTAGTAACTGTCGATCGAGTGTATTTATCTCCTATTTCTTCTTTGACGTTAAGACGAAGAGCTCAAGTCGTTTCAGAGTTTGAAGACTACAGTGAAGACGTTGGGGAAAGCACAGAAATACAAGATAGTTAATTTCTCTTGGCTCGTTTAGACCCAACATGTATGGAAGTGAAGGTGAAGTAAATTGTCATTAGAACAACATTCATACGATGAAAGTCAAATCCAGGTACTAGAAGGTTTAGAAGCCGTTCGCAAAAGACCAGGGATGTATATTGGTTCAACTAGCAGCCGCGGCCTTCATCATTTAGTTTGGGAAATTGTAGATAACAGCATTGATGAAGCCATGGGTGGTTATTGCGATTATATTTATATTACGGTAGAAGAAGATAATAGCATAACTGTACAAGATAATGGACGTGGAATTCCCGTAGGCATTCAAGAAAAGATGGGCAGGCCTGCAGTCGAAGTTATTATGACCGTTTTACATGCCGGTGGAAAGTTTGGCGGTGGTGGTTACAAGGTTTCAGGTGGTTTACACGGTGTTGGTGCATCTGTGGTGAATGCTTTATCGGAGATGCTTGAAGTAGAAGTGCACCGGGATGGTGAAATACACCATCAGAGTTATAAACGAGGGGTTCCTCAACAAGATTTACAAGTAATTGGCAAAACGGAAAAACAAGGTACAAAAATTCATTTCAAACCGGACCCCGAAATTTTTAAAGAAACAGTAGAGTTTGAGTACCAAATACTTGCTACCCGTTTAAGAGAGCTGGCTTTTTTAAATAAAGGACTGCACATTGTCTTTGAAGACAAACGAGATGAAGAGAAAGAAACAGTTGAATATTACTATGAAGGCGGCATATCATCCTTTGTTGAATATTTAAACCGCCAAAAAGAGCCGATTCACGAGCCGCCTATATTTATCGAGAGCGAAAGAGACGGGGTACAGGTAGATATTGCTGTGCAATACAATAATAGTTTCACAAGCAATATTTATTCTTATGCAAATAACATTAATACCCACGAAGGCGGAACACATGAATCAGGTTTTAAAACGGGATTGACACGTGCTATTAATGACTATGCCAGAAAGCACAATTTATTCAAAGAAAATGACCCAAATCTCGTTGGCGACGATGTACGTGAGGGATTAACAGCCATTATATCGGTCAAAATCCAAGATCCGCAGTTCGAAGGGCAAACGAAAACAAAACTTGGAAACAGTGAAGCTAGAACGATTACAGATTCTTTGTTTAGTGAATATTTTTCCCGTTTTTTAGCAGAAAATCCGGACACTGCGAAAAATATCGTAGAAAAAGGGTTAATGGCTTCTCGTGCCAGAGAAGCGGCGAAAAAAGCACGAGAATTAACACGGCGGAAAAATGCATTAGAAGTTAGTTCTCTCCCAGGTAAATTAGCAGATTGTTCTTCTAGAGATGCTTCTATTAGTGAACTGTATATCGTCGAAGGTGACTCTGCAGGAGGTTCTGCTAAGCAAGGAAGAGATCGTCATTTTCAAGCAATTCTGCCATTGCGAGGCAAAATCATTAATGTCGAAAAAGCAAGACTGGACAAGATTTTAGCCAACAATGAAATCCGCTCCATTATTACAGCGTTAGGTTCCGGGATTGGAGAAGAGTTTGATATCGAAAAAACACGGTATCACAAAATCATCATTATGACAGATGCTGACGTTGACGGAGCCCATATCCGTACGCTGTTGCTGACATTTTTCTATCGGTATATGCGTCCGTTAATTGAATATGGATATATTTATATTGCCCAGCCGCCTTTGTACAAAATTACACAAGGCAAGACGGTACGATACGCATATGTGGAAAAAGAGCTAGATCAAGTATTAAATGAACTCCCATCACAGCCCAAGCCTACGTATCAGCGTTATAAAGGCCTTGGGGAGATGAACCCTTCTCAATTGTGGGAAACAACGATGAATCCAGAAAAGCGTTCCGTGTTACAAGTAACGTT
The DNA here is from genome assembly GCF_900099605.1 of Alteribacillus persepolensis. GTDB lineage: Bacteria > Bacillota > Bacilli > Bacillales > Marinococcaceae > Alteribacillus > Alteribacillus persepolensis. Next base: position 17,844 of record NZ_FNDK01000027.1, on the reverse strand, counting down.
AGAAGACGCAATGAATGCAGACGCGATTTTTGAAACATTGATGGGAGATCGTGTAGAGCCGCGCAGAGACTTTATTCAAGAAAATGCCCGTTATGTCAAAAACTTAGATGTGTAATAAGAAAAGCGCAAGTGCTTGAAAGAGGACAATTTGGTTAAGATAAGGGATTTTTTATGAGAAACGGTCTGTGGAAAGCAAAAGTCAGCTTTCCGCAGACAGACCGAAGGAACCTAAAGCGGATAGGTGCTTGCCGCCAGGCAATGAAAACGCCAGCTTTTATACTTTCTTATCTTTAGAAAAAGGCGCCTTTGACAGCCATTCAGGCGCCTATGCTTTTCTATAAGGGAAGTGAAAATACAAACACCTGCGTGAATGTTGCTGTAAACATGCTCGTGGTTCGTGCTGCAACCTGTCGCTGGCAGGATGTTTGTATGTTGTTGAAAACAGCTCCAAAACTTTGGGAGGTTCAAAGAATGGCAGAAAATGAATCAAGAGTAACAGAAATAAATATCGGACAAGAAATGCAGACGTCGTTTTTAGATTATGCGATGAGTGTTATTGTCAGCCGTGCATTACCTGATGTGCGGGATGGCTTAAAACCGGTTCACCGTCGTATTTTATTTGCGATGAGTGCTCTAGGTATGACACCGGATAAACCCTACCGCAAATCTGCTCGTATTGTTGGAGACGTTATTGGTAAATACCATCCTCATGGTGATTCCGCAGTGTATGAAACGATGGTAAGAATGGCTCAAGATTTTAGTTATCGTTACATGTTAGTGGATGGTCATGGCAACTTTGGATCTGTTGATGGAGATGCTGCAGCAGCGATGCGTTACACAGAAGCAAAAATGGCCAAAATCTCCATGGAAATGGTGCGTGACATCAACAAAGATACAATTGATTATCAAGACAACTATGATGGTAACGAGAAAGAACCAGTTGTGCTGCCAGCAAAGTTTCCAAATTTACTTATCAATGGCGCAGCAGGTATTGCTGTCGGGATGGCGACGAATATCCCGCCTCATCAATTGGGAGAAGTCATTGATGGTGTGCTTGCTTTAAGTCACAATCCTGATATAACGGTACCCGAACTGATGGAATATATCCCTGGTCCAGACTTTCCGACAGGTGCTTCCATCCTTGGACGTTCAGGCATTAAAAAAGCCTATCAAACAGGCAGAGGATCAATTATGATTCGAGCCAATGCGTACATTGATGAAAAAAGTAATGGAAAACAGTCAATTATTGTCAACGAGCTGCCATATCAAGTAAATAAAGCACGTTTAATTGAAAAGATTGCCGAACTTGTACGGGACAAGAAGATTGAAGGTATTACTGATTTACGTGATGAGTCAGATCGAAATGGCATGCGTATTGTCATTGAAGTACGAAAAGATACAAATGCCAATGTACTGCTCAATAACCTGTATAAACAAACAGCACTGCAGACCAGCTTCGGTATTAATATGCTGGCTCTTGTGGACGGGCGTCCGAAAGTACTGAATTTAAAAGAGTGTCTCTATCATTATTTAGAACACCAAAAAGAAGTAATTAAACGACGTACGGCTTTTGAGTTGAGAAAAGCGGAAGCAAGAGCCCATATTCTAGAAGGATTGCGCGTTGCACTCGATTATCTAGATGAAGTGATTGAATTAATACGCAGCTCGCAAACAACGGAAATCGCTCGTAATGGTTTGATAGAGAGATTCTCTCTTAGTCATGAGCAGGCTCAAGCTATTTTGGATATGCGCTTGCAGCGTTTAACAGGTTTAGAAAGAGACAAAATTGAACAGGAATATAAAGATTTAGTTGACCGTATCAAAGAATTAAAAGAAATTTTGGCTAGTGAAGAACGCGTGTTAGACATTATTCGTGAGGAACTGACGGGACTAAAAGCACAATTTAATGATGAGCGCCGCACTATTATCACAGCGGGAGACAACCAAATTGAAGATGAAGATTTAATTCCACGGCAAAACGTGGTTATTACAATCTCTCATCATGGTTATTTAAAACGAATGCCAATTGATACGTACCGAAGTCAACGGCGTGGCGGGAAGGGTGTCCAAGGAATGGGCACTAATGACGATGACTTTGTCGAACATTTATTTACGACAAGTTCACACGCGACGATACTGTTTTTCACAAATAAAGGGAAAGTCTATCGCTTAAAAGGCTATGAGATCCCTGAGTTGAAACGAACCGCTAAAGGTATTCCAATCATTAACTTACTGCAAATTGATAAGGATGAAGAAATCAGTACAGTCATTCCGGTAGAACAGTATGCAGAAGATGCATATTTGTTTTTCTTGACCAAACAGGGGATTGCAAAGCGCACACCACTTTCTGCTTTTGCCAATATCCGGAAAGGCGGCCTGTTTGCTGTTAACGTAAAAGAGAATGATGAATTGCATGGTGTTCGTTTAACGACAGGTGATGACAGTTTAATTATTGGTACAAAACACGGCATGGCTATTCATTTTAATGAATCAAACGTCCGGTTTATGGGCCGGACAGCAACCGGGGTAAAAGCTATCTCGTTAGAATCAGAAGACGAAGTTGTTGGAATGGATATTGCTTCTAACAGCAAAGATGTGTTGATGGTTACGAATAAAGGATACGGAAAACGCACACCGGTGGAGGAATTTAAAATACAAAACCGGGGCGGAAAAGGTTTGAAAGCTTGTAATTTGACGGAGCGTAATGGAGATCTTGTGTCCATGAGATGTATTTCAGAAGATCATGATATTATGGTTATGACTATACACGGCGTGTTAATTCGCATAAACACACAAGAAATTTCTTGTTTAGGCCGTTACGCACAAGGAGTAAAATTAATCCGCCTGTCTGAAGGAGAAGAAGTTTCTACCGTAGCACCAGTTGACACACCAGAAGAAGAGGACGAGGTGGACAAAGATTCGACAGAATCCGATACAACGGATAGTGTTGCAGCAGACGATGTCGATGAAAATAACGTTCCAGAAGAATAAAAACCTTCGGCCGTAGTGCCGAAGGTTTTTCTATGTGACGGTTAGAAAAAAACAAAATATGGCATGTACTCCAACTAAAGCAAAATATAAGAGAAAATAACTGAATCATTTTTTAAAGGCAGCGGTTTTTTTGGCATTTGTATAGTGTATACTCGCTTTTTTGAGTACTTATGTTTTTGGCATGTCCTAACACTATTTATGAAAAAAGGTGGCAAATAGAGCTGGGACACTTCGTTCAGCAACAGCCAAATAATGTTTAATAATTGGATAGTCTTCCGAATATTGCTGGGTCATTACCTCTCCCCACCATTCACCTTCATAGCGGCATATCATGCTCAAATTGTATAAAAGTAAAAAGTGAAGACACATGTCTGGAAGTTGATGCAGCTTTTTAGGAAAAGACGGCGGCAGATAGTGTTTGTTATGATATGTTAAAAGTAATGGTTTTTTGTTGGCTTTATCTTGATCGACTGTAAATGTCACGGATTGACTTTCTAAGTGAACAATGTCTTTTACAGGAAGATTGTATGCGTAAAGAGCGTTCTGTAATGTTGAGAGCATGTCTTGATGAATCGTTTGTTTTCCGTACAGCTTTATGCTTGCGTGTTTCTGTTCTACACGCATACAATGCGACGTTCCTTTGACATCAAAATACAAAGATGCCATATCTTTAGCAAATATAAGTAAGTCAGCCATTTTCCATTTCGTATGAGGCAAATGTTCCATGTGAAACAAATAGTAGGCAAAGTGAGGGAAAAAGCCTTTCTTTTGAACTTTTACTTCGTCTTCAAGGAAAGTGTAACCTTTCTTTTTTCTTTTTCTCGACGTTACCCCATGTGCCAGAACTTCAGCAGAAGCAGGATACATTGGGTCAGTTAATAAAATGATCCCTTTTAATAAATGTGTAAGACCATAAAAAAGAAGCAATGGTTTAATTAACAGAGAAGCATTCAATCCCTCCATCCAGTAGTTTCGGCCAATCATCCACTCGTAATGGAAAACAGGAGTGTTTTGATAACTGTATTCCGAGGCTTTTTCCTGCAGCGATGTTGTCTTCTGATATCGTTCATAAAGCAGCTGGCGCAATACTTCTTGTGATTCAAACGGAGCGTAGTAAGCAAAAAGGTCGTGGTTAGAGTGAAGGGCATTCAATAAAATTCCCCCTTTATGACACAGTCGTGTATTTTTACAACCATAAATCATGAATATCATATATTTTACTTTTCCGAATGTTTAAACTTATTTTGAGCACTCGTGTCAAGCGCTAAAACATGATAAGATATTAGAAAATCTTGAGTATAAAAACATGCCAGCTGTTCACAGAATGACTCCTCACCGATGTATTTCTATGTAGTTTCCACAAGTAGCAAACGCTTTATGACAGGTTATAGAAAAAAGCGTGGTGTTTTTTCGGGTGAAACAATTGAGATGCAAAAGAAAGGATGAAAGAACATGAGAGAAGACAAGTTTGCCAAAGAAGGCTTGACGTTTGATGATGTACTGCTTGTACCTGACCGCTCCGATATTCACCCTCGTGACGTATCAGTGAAAACATCTCTTTCCGAAAAATTAAATTTGAATATACCGATTGTCAGCGCAGGTATGGACACCGTAACAGAAGCATCACTGGCTATTGCCATTGCACGTGAAGGTGGATTAGGTATTATTCACAAAAACATGTCGATTGAAGAGCAAGCTGAAATGGTGGACCAAGTGAAGCGCTCGGAAAGTGGTGTTATTACAGATCCTTTCTTTTTAACACCAGAACGACAGGTGTTTGATGCGGAACATCTCATGGGCAAATACCGCATTTCTGGTGTACCTATTGTAGATGATAATCAAAAACTTGTGGGGATTTTAACAAACCGGGATTTGCGATTTGTGGAAGACTATTCTATTCGTATTGAAGAAGTAATGACAAGTTCCAACCTTGTGACAGCGCCAGTCGGAACAACGCTGCAAGAAGCAGAAAAGATTCTTCAAGAACACAAAATTGAGAAGCTCCCATTAGTAGAAGAGGACCAGACATTAAAAGGTTTAATTACCATTAAAGATATTGAAAAGGTCATTGAATTTCCGCATTCGGCAAAAGATGAACAAGGACGTTTGCTTGCTGGAGCAGCTGTCGGGGTTACAAATGATGCATTTAAGCGAATTGAAGCTCTTGTAAAGGCAGAAGTAGACGTCATCGTTATTGATACTGCCCACGGTCATTCAAAAGGTGTCTTAGATAAAGTGGGAGAAATCAGAGAGGCATATCCTGATTTAACTATTATTGCTGGTAACGTAGCTACCGCAGAAGGAACACGTGATTTGATAGAAGCAGGGGCAGACGTTGTCAAAGTTGGAATTGGACCAGGGTCCATCTGTACAACTCGTGTAGTAGCAGGGGTTGGTGTACCACAAATTACAGCGGTGTATGATTGTGCACGTGAAGCCAGCAAATATGACGTTCCTATTATTGCAGACGGTGGTATAAAGTACTCTGGAGACATTGTCAAAGCTTTAGCCGCTGGTGGACATGCTGTTATGCTGGGAAGTATTCTCGCCGGTGTAACGGAAAGTCCTGGAGAGACAGAAATTTATCAAGGCAGACAGTTTAAAGTATACCGTGGTATGGGATCAATGGGGGCAATGGAACAAGGAAGCAAAGATCGTTATTTCCAAGAAAATAATCAAAAACTTGTACCAGAAGGAATTGAAGGAAGAATTCCATATAAAGGTCCGTTGTCGGAAACGCTCCACCAATTGATTGGAGGAATACGAGCGGGCATGGGGTATTGTGGAACGAGCACAATGGAAGAACTTCGCGAAAATGCTCGCTTCACCCGTATTACCAATGCTGGGTTAAAAGAGAGTCACCCTCATGATGTTCAAATTACAAAAGAAGCTCCTAACTATAACTTATAGGACCAGCCTATAATTAGTGAAATGCCTTCGGTGAGTATGGATGAAGTAATGCAGCACTCATATCGAGGGCATTTTTCTTTTCCTGGGAAATATTAAACAAATAAGGAAATGGGTCGGATGACTGTCTATTTTTTTCCGGGCACCTGTGTTAAAATATCGTTTGGCAAGAAGACCGTGGAGGTGCAAACGTTGAAAAGAAAAGGTTGGTTATACGTATCCATTATTATATCCTTTTATCTTACCTTGTTTTTTGCAGTTGGGAGCAGTGCTTCAGCACAAGAACTTGAATTAGAAGCTGACGCTGCGATTCTCGTAGAAGCAGAAACGGGAAAGGTTGTGTATGAGGAGGACAGCCATACTGTTTTACCGATAGCAAGTATGACAAAAATCATGACTGAATACCTAGTTCATGAAGCTGTCAATAATGGAGAAATATCTTGGGAAGACGAAGTCAGTATTAGTGATAAAGTGCGTCAATTATCTCTGGACACTTCGCTGTCAAATGTTCCATTACGTCAAGATGAATCATACACCGTTGAAGAATTATACAAAGCAATGGCTATTTACTCAGCAAATGGTGCTACCATTGCTTTAGCAGAGCACATTGCTGGTTCAGAAGGCGCATTTGTTACAATGATGAACGAAAAAGCAGAAGAATTAGGGCTGCAAGACTATGAATTCGTTAATTCAACAGGGCTTAATAACCGGTCTATGGATGGGCAGCATCCTGAAGGGACAGAAGCTGATGCTGAGAACCTTATGTCAGCAGAATCAACTGCCTTGCTGGCTTATCATTTATTAGCGGATTATCCTGAAGTCCTTGAGACCACTTCTATTAGCGCAGAAACGTTTGAAGCAGGACCAGAAGAGTACATAGAAATGCAAAACTGGAACTGGATGCTTCCTAACGGACCAATGCCCTATAATGGAGTGGATGGATTAAAAACAGGGTACACAGATTTAGCAGGAAATGCCTTTACTGGTACGGCAGAACGAGACGGCCTTCGGTATATATCCGTTGTTATGCGAACCGACTCCAGACAAGCTAGGTTTGAAGAGACAGAAAAGCTGCTGGACTATGGCTTTAATCAATTCACATATGAGGAAGTACTGGAAAAAGGGGAACAAGTAGAAGGAAATCAAACCCTTCCAGTTCTGAAAGGAAAAGAAGATGAAGTGACTGTTTCGGCAGGAGAGTCACTCTCCGTGTTGGTACAAGACGGTGAAAGTGAAAGTGTGGATGTCAATGTCTCCCTAGATGAAGAGTTGATTAATGAAGAAGGTGCGATAGAAGCCCCCGTTGAAGCTGGAGAGACAGTTGGGTATGTTTCCATAGCTGAAAGTGGAGATAACAGTTATTTACATGACCGTTTAGGGGAAAGCCACCGTGTTCCATTAGTGGTGGATGAAAGTGTGGAGCGAGCTGGTTGGTTTTCTCTGACGATGAGCAGCATTGGAGGTTTCTTTGGAAGTTTATGGAATAGCGCTGTTAATGCTGTAAAAGGTCTGTTTTAACGCTTTGGCAAACGCAGTCCTTATAGATTTGAAAAAAACGTGGAATGATACGTACAGTGGGAAAAGAACGCTTATAGTACTTTATTCTCTAAATAGGTAGTGTTACAATAAATAGCATAACAAAATCAGTGCGTTCGTCCGCACTTTGTGGAGCGAACAAATGATATATTCAGGAAAAAAAGCGGGAGGAATTGTAAAATGGCAGATAGAGGGACAGACAGAGTAAAACGAGGAATGGCAGAAATGCAAAAAGGCGGCGTCATTATGGACGTTGTTAATGCAGAACAAGCAAAGATTGCAGAAGAAGCTGGTGCTGTAGCGGTAATGGCGCTAGAACGCGTTCCAGCAGATATTCGTGCCGCTGGTGGAGTAGCACGTATGGCAGATCCTACTATTGTTGAAGAAGTAATGGGAGCTGTTTCTATTCCAGTTATGGCAAAAGCACGTATTGGCCATATTGTAGAAGCACGTGTTTTGGAAGCGCTTGGAGTAGACTACATTGACGAAAGTGAAGTGCTTACCCCCGCAGATGAGGTGTATCACCTTGATAAAAGCGAATATACGGTGCCGTTTGTTTGTGGAGCTCGCGACTTAGGAGAAGCTCTTCGACGTGTTGGTGAGGGAGCGTCCATGTTAAGAACAAAAGGGGAACCAGGAACAGGCAATATCGTTGAAGCGGTTCGCCATATGAGAATGGTTCAAGCTCAGGTGAAAAAAGTGGTAGGCTCTTCCAAAGATGAATTGATGACAGAAGCGAAAAACTTAGGTGCTCCATACGAACTGCTGTTAGAAATTAAAGAAAACGGGAGACTGCCAGTTGTAAACTTTGCAGCAGGAGGGATAGCAACACCAGCAGATGCTGCTCTTATGATGCAATTAGGAGCAGATGGTGTCTTTGTTGGTTCCGGTATCTTTAAATCTGATCATCCAGACAAATTTGCTCGTGCTATTGTTGAAGCAACTACTCATTATGAAGATTATGAGCTTATTGGGCGTTTATCCAAAGATCTTGGAACAGCAATGAAAGGCATCGAGATTTCTAACTTAGAGCCCGAAGAACGTATGCAAGATCGTGGATGGTAAATGACCCTCAAACCTAAAGTTTTTAACAAGACCGCATGAAAAGGAGGGTTATTTTGTTAAAAATTGGTGTACTTGCATTACAAGGAGCTGTACGTGAACATGTACGCTGTTTAGCATCGCCGGATGTTGAAGTGAAAGTAGTGAAGCGCATTGAACAACTCGATGAACTAGATGGCCTTGTTTTTCCTGGTGGTGAAAGCACGACAATGCGCCGTTTAGTTGATAAATATGAATTCTTTGAACCACTGCAGTACTTTGCAAATGCGGGAAAACCTGTATTTGGAACGTGCGCAGGTTTAATATTAATGGCTGATAATATTAAAGGAAGCCCCGAAGGCCACTTACGTTTAATGGATATCGATGTTGAACGTAATGCGTTTGGACGCCAGCGGGAGAGTTTTGAAACAACCCTTGAGGTAAAAGGTGTCGGCGACGATATCGAAGCTGTATTTATCAGGGCGCCGCTCATTTCTAATGCCGGCAATGACGTAGATGTGTTGTCAGAATATGACGGGGAAATTGTCGCAGCAAGACAACATCACCTATTAGCTTGTTCGTTTCATCCTGAGTTGACAAATGATGCAAGAATGCATCAATATTTTGTGCAGATGGTGAGAGAATCAAAAGAAACGGCAGCTGATTCACTAGTTACTACATGATAAAGCGTTGATGAGCACTAGTAGTTACAATGTTTGCATTCAGAGAGCCGGTGGTCGGTGTGAACCGGCTGCAACATGTAACGAATCCCGCTTTGAGTGAAGAAGGGAAGAGGAGTACCTTGTTCCGTTTTATCCACGTTACAGGATCCAAAGAGGCAAAAAGGTGTTCTTTTGCAAATTGGGTGGCAACGCGGGTAGTCCCGTCCCTTCTATAACAAGGGACGGGTTTTTTATTGTTATGGGAAGGAATGTCGATGCTTGTCACGTTCACAGGAAAAGTTTCTTTCCTGACTCATCCTTGTTTTAAGATGTTTGTATATGTTGATGTTGTACGTAAAGGAAGTACAGCCACCTTAAAAGAAAAACAGGATATAAGGAGGATGTTTGATGCTTGATATTAAAAAGCTTCGCAGTAACTTTCAAGAAGTAAAAGAAAAGTTGGATAAGCGCGGTGAAGATATTAGTGAATTGGATAAATTTGAAGAGCTGGATGAAAAGCGACGCTCTCTTATACAAAAAACAGAGGAATTAAAGCAGCGGCGAAACACTGTTTCACAGGAAGTGGCTCAGTTAAAACGGGAGAAAAAAGATGCTGAGCACCTCATCAAAGAAACAAAAGAGGTATCAGCCGATATAAAAAAACTTGATGAAGAGCTGAAACAAGTAGAGGAAACGCTTCATCAACTGATGCTTCGGGTACCTAATATTCCACACGAGAGTGTGCCATATGGTGAGGACGAAGCCGACAATGAGGAAGTCCGAAAGTGGGGCGACATACCATCATTTTCTTTTGATGCAAAAGCACATTGGGAACTTGCTGATGAGCTGCAAATGATGGATTTTGAGCGAGCGTCGAAAGTGACAGGCAGCCGGTTTGTCTTTTATAAAGGGACAGGCGCCAAGTTAGAACGTGCGCTCATTAATTTCATGATGGATTTACATGAAGAGGAGCATGGTTATGAAGAATTGCTTCCACCATACATGGTCAATCACGATAGCATGACAGGAACAGGGCAACTGCCTAAGTTTGAAGAAGATGCGTTCCAAGTAAAAGAGGAAGATTACTTTTTAATACCAACAGCGGAAGTGCCGGTTACCAATTTATATCGTGATGAAATTCTGCAAGCGGAAGATTTACCATTAGCTTATGTGGCGTATAGTGCGTGTTTCCGTTCTGAGGCGGGGTCTGCCGGAAGAGATACACGAGGGCTTATTCGTCAACATCAATTTAATAAAGTTGAACTGGTTCGATTTGTAAAGCCGGAAGACTCATATGAAGCGTTAGAAATGTTAACGGGCCACGCAGAAAAAGTCCTGCAAATGCTGGATTTACCGTATCGTGTCATGAACATGTGCAGCGGAGATCTTGGTTTCACAGCTGCAAAAAAGTACGATATTGAAGTGTGGCTGCCAAGTTATGAAGATTATAAAGAAATTTCGTCTTGCAGCAACTTTGAAGACTTTCAAGCTCGTCGCGCGAACATTCGCTTTAAACGAGATCGTAAATCGAAAACAGAATTTGTGCATACGTTAAATGGCTCAGGACTTGCCATTGGACGGACGGTTGCTGCAATTATGGAGAATTATCAGCAGGCTGACGGATCAATTAAAATTCCTGAAGTATTGCGTCCCTACATGAGAAATAAAGAGTATATTCAAAAATAGACAGGAAAGAAGGCAGATGGAAATAAAGGCTGCCTTCTTTTTCATTCTATGCTTGCTTGCAAATTTTTTTTGAAAAGAACTTGCATCCTTATCAAGGCTGTGCTATTATATAATTTGTCAGCGAAAAAATACATATTTCACACGGAGGAGTACCCAAGTTCGGCTGAAGGGAGCGGTCTTGAAAACCGCCAGGGGCTTCACGGCCCGCGGGGGTTCGAATCCCTCCTCCTCCGCCATACATATCAAATAAATACTTTCTATACATTCAGAGTGTAACTTCGCGTTTAATCGGCAAAGTTACGCTTTTTTTATTTTTATGGGATAATGAGGAGATAATATAATATGAGGAAGTTGCCTTTATGAAAAAGTGTTTTCCTTTGTTCTTATTATTTATTATGATTTTAACTGCTTGTCGTGCGGAAGAAAGTAATACAGAAGCGCTGCATGTAGCTGCAGCTTCGGATTTATATGATGCATTTTCGGAAATGGGAGATGCGTTTGAAGAAGATTACGGTATAGAAGTAGTGTTTAGTTTTGGTTCTACCGGTCAGCTAACCCAGCAAATAGAACAAGGAGCCGCAGTGTATGATGTGTTTGCAGCAGCACATGTTTCCTACATAGACCGTTTGGTGGAAAAAGGAGCAGTGAAGAAAGATACAAAACAGGTGCTGGGTACGGGGAAAATTGGAATTGTGTATGAAGACAGTACATATCCAGAACTGCATCGTGATGTGTTAACAAGTGATGAAATACAGAGTATTGCTATTGCGAATCCTGATCATGCTCCTTATGGACAAGCTGCTAAACAAACACTGGAAACATGGGGGATTTGGGATGAAATAGCAGAAAAACTTGTATATGGTGAAAATATACGCCAAGCTCTTCAATATGCCGAGTCGAAAAACGTAGACGCGGCGATTGTTGCTGCAGCGTTAAGCAAGCAGTCAAGCCTTCTATTTACACCGATATCCACCAGTGATCACGAGCCTATTGTTCATGCGTTGGCGGTACCGGAAAAAAGTGGTCATAAAGAAAATGCCCAGAAATTCGTTGATTATGTGCTGTCGAAACAGGGACAGCAAATACTAGAGAGTTACGGTTTTGATTCGCCGGCAGAGGGCATTAAAAGATGATAGAGAGCATTGGGATTCCACTGTGGTTATCGCTGAAGGTAGCAGGACTTGCTACTATCTTGTCGTTTCTCATCGGGGTGGTTCTTGCTTGGATTTTTGCTGTTTTTCCCAACAAATTGACAAGATTTTTGTCGTTAGTAATCATGCTTCCTTTAGTTCTTCCGCCTACTGTGTTAGGATTTTATCTTCTGATACTTCTTGGAGAAGGAAGCTGGATTGGAAAAGTCATTGAAACCATATTTGGAAGTACGGTATTATTTACATGGCAAGCAGCCGTTATCGCTGCGTCGATTGCATCGCTGCCATTAATTGTCCGTCCTATTCAAACAGCATTTGAATCCATTGATCCGTATGTGCTCGAGGCAGCTCAATTAGATGGCGCAAACCGCTGGCAGATTTTTTTTGGGATCATGATTCCGCTTTCCTATAAAGGGATTGTCGGTGGAGTGATACTAGGATTTGCAAGAGCCATGGGGGAGTTTGGGGCGACACTGATGGTAGCAGGAAATATTCCTGGCAAAACGCAAACATTATCGATTGCTATTTATGATGCGGTACAAGCTAATCGTATGATGGAAGCAAACATGATGGTTGTTGTGTTGAGTTTGACAACGATTGGTATTTTGCTGGTTACTACAAAATTTTTGAAACAATAGACAGGAGGCGGAGTGAGTGTCGGTTCTTCATGATAAATGGATGGAAGCAGCTATAAACCAAGCATACAAAGCACAAGAGGAAAAAGAAGTACCGATTGGTTGTGTCATTGTTCATGAAGATACCATTATAGGTGCGGGGTATAACCAACGCGAAACAGAGCAGCAAGCAGCTGCCCATGCGGAAATGTCAGCAATCGAACAAGCTTGTAAGCAGTTGAACAGCTGGCGTTTAGAAAATTGTACACTATATGTTACGTTAGAGCCATGTCCAATGTGTGCTGGTGCGATTGTGCAAGCCCGCATCCCCACCGTTGTTTACGGTGCACCTGACCCGAAAGCAGGTTGTGCCGGCACATTGATGAATTTATTAGAAGAAGATCGTTTTAATCATACAGCAAAAGTGATACATGGTGTATTGGAAAAAGAGTGCGGTGGTTTATTAACTGCTTTTTTTCGACAGCTGCGTGAGAAGAAAAAGAAAATAAAGGAAAGCTCATCTATTGTTGAATAAAACAAATGACAGTGGATTGGATTCCGTCTGGCAGCGTGATATATTGAGTATAGTGTAGTTAATGATTAAACGGGAGGGGAAAGCGTGCGTCCAAATCAATTTTCTGCTGAAACGGCTCAAAAGCTGGCGGAAAAACTAAATATGCCAATTGAGCATATTGTTCACACTCCGCCTCATGTTATTATGGAGAAAATCGCTGAATTAGAAAAAAAAGAAAGCGAACAAGCACAAACAGCACAACGTGACAAATAGCAAGCAATCCATAAAGGAATGGAAAAACTTGTTGTTGCATTCCGTTGTTGAAAAAGATATAATGAAAAATGCGCTAACAAAAGCGCCTGACAATGTTATCAAATTTGCCGTGCTAAGTGGGGAGGTAGCGGTGCCCTGTACTCGCAATCCGCTATAGCGAGACCGAATCCCTTCTTGAGGCTTTGTTTCCGTGAGGTCTGCCCCTTGTAAGTGGTGTTGACGTCCGGGTTCTGCGCAACGAAAACCCGTGAACCCTGTCAGGTCCGGAAGGAAGCAGCAGTAAGCGGACTCTTTCGTGTGCCGCAGAGTCGCCTGGGCCGAGCTAACTGCTTGGGTAACGCTCATGGATTCATTGCCAAGAGAAGGTGCACGGCTTTATACATAATATATTGCTTATTTTAAAGCGGCTCTAATAAGAGCTGTTTTTTTATGTCTTTTACAGATATCATTAGAAAGGCTTAAAAAAATAATAGTATGGTTTGCGGCGGTGAAGATTTCCGCTTTGAAAAGTCATGTACATATGGGTATAATGAGGATAAAATTCGATAAAGAAAGGAGGTCCCGGGAGTGAGCTATAAAGCGCTCTATCGAGTGTGGAGACCCCAGCTTCTAGAAGACGTTGTTGGGCAAGAGCATATTACAAAGACATTGCAAAATGCGTTAGTGCAGCAGAAATTTTCCCATGCCTATTTATTCAGTGGTCCAAGAGGTACTGGAAAAACAAGTGCTGCTAAAATTGTTGCGAAGGCGATTAACTGTAAGCATGCTCCGGTTCGCGAGCCTTGTAATGAGTGCTATGCCTGCCGTGGTATTGCAGATGGGTCTGTTGTAGATGTAGTGGAAATTGATGCTGCGTCTAATAATGGTGTCGATGAGATCCGCTATATCCGTGATAACGTCATGGCTGCTCCCCGGGACGTTCGGTATAAAGTATACATCATCGACGAAGTTCATATGCTTTCTACAGGTGCGTTCAATGCCTTGTTAAAAACGTTAGAAGAGCCGCCAAAACATGCTATTTTCATTTTGGCAACGACAGAGCCGCACAAAATTCCTTTAACCATTATTTCACGTTGCCAACGCTTTGACTTTAAGCGCATCACGACAAGAGATTTAGTTGCAAGAATGACATATATCGTGGAAGAACAAGGTTGGAATGTTGAAGATGAAGCTCTTCATTTAATTGCGCGATCAGCAGAAGGCGGTATGAGAGATGCCTTGAGCTTACTTGATCAAGCCATCTCTTATGCTGAAGACAAAGTGAAAGCAGATGATGTACTAGCAGTTACGGGAACGGTGTCTCAACAATTTTTAACGAAAGTTGTCCATTCGCTTAAAGAGAAAGAAACGGCGTCGGCTGTTGAAGCAGCAGATACCTTGATTCAAGAAGGGAAAGATCCTCTGCAATTTATGGAGGATTTGATATACTATTTTCGGGATATGCTGTTGTACAAGACGGCACCAACACTTGATGAAGTGCTGGACCGGGTAACGGTGGATGAGTCGTTTAAAGAATTAGCACAAACAGCGGAGCTCTCCTGGTTATACGATGTGATCAATCAACTAAATGAATATCACCAGGAGATGAAATGGGCTTCTCATCCGAAAATATTTTTAGAGATGGCTTTCATCACAATATGTCATACTGTGGCGGAAGTGGAATCTGCTTCAGCAAATGAGCTGTCTGCCTTGAAAAAGAAAATAGAACAATTAGAAAAAGAAGTGACAGAATGGAGGCAGGCAGGTCCTCCGGTGCAAAAGGCAGAAGCAAATGAAAGTACATTGCAAACAAGAAAAGCTTCGCGTGAACACACATCACATAAGGTTGCATCTGGATTAGCAGGGACAAGCAAAATTCAAACGGTCCTTGAAGAAGCGACTAAAAAGGAATTACAGCTTGTTGCAAACCACTGGCCTGATATCATGAAACAAGTAAAGCAAGAGAGCGTGCCTGCTCATGCGTGGTTAAGCGATGCAAAGCCGGTTGTATCTAATGGAAGTACGGTGTTATTGGCGTTTCAAAATGAAATGCATCGAAATATGGTTGATACGAAGTTTCGTTCATTGGTACAAGATGCATTAACAACCGTTTGCCAAAAGCCGTTACAACCATTAACCATTCTTTCAGGAGAATGGGAGAAAATAAAAGAAGAGTATAAGAAAAAACAGCAGCCTGCTGAAGAGCACACATCGCTGGAACACCAAGGAAATGATCCAGTTGTTGACGAAGCTGTTAAATTAGTTGGTCCCGAGTTAGTAGAGATTAAAGAAAAATAATATTGGAGGCGACGAAAATGAAAAACATGGGTAATATGATGAAACAAATGCAAAAAATGCAAAAGCAAATGCAAAAAGCGCAAGAAGAATTGAAAGACAAAACAGTCGAAGCAACAGCGGGCGGCGGAGCTGTAAAAGTAACTGCTGCTGGTGACAAGCGTATTGTTGATATTGAAATTGACGAGGATGTTGTCGATCCCGAAGATGTAGAAATGCTGCAAGATCTTGTTCTTGCTGCGACGAATGAAGCATTGAAAAAAGTAGATGAACTCGTGGAGCAGGATTTAGGAAAGTTTACCAAAGGCATGAATATCCCTGGAATGTTCTAGGAGGAGGATAATGTGCAGTATCCAACGCCTATATCAAAATTAATTGAAGGTTTTATGAAATTGCCGGGTATTGGCCCCAAAACGGCGAGCCGCCTGGCTTTTTATGTTTTAGATATGAAAGAAGACGATGTGTTAGATTTTGCGAAATCTCTTGTGAATGCGAAGCGAGATTTAACGTATTGTTCTATTTGCCACCACATTACAGATACAGACCCCTGCATAATTTGTGAAGATAAACAGCGAGACCAGAGTGTTGTCTGTGTTGTTCAAGATTCAAAAGATGTGATGGCTATGGAAAAAATGCGCGAGTACTCCGGTCTATATCATGTATTGCACGGAGCTATATCACCAATGGACGGCATTGGACCTGAAGATATTAAAATTCCTGAATTAATTAAACGTCTGCAAAACGATGAAATCCAGGAAGTTATTGTTGCAACCAACCCGACCATTGAAGGGGAAGCCACTGCTATGTACATTTCTCGTCTAATTAAACCAACTGGTATTAAAGTTACGAGGATTGCACATGGACTGCCTATTGGCGGCGATTTAGAATATGCAGACGAAGTAACGCTGTCAAAAGCAATAGAAGGAAGAAGAGAGCTTTAAGCCTAAGGGGGAGGGGCCGGTATGCTCTTTCGAAAAAAGACAATTAAAAAAACAGAAAATGAACGTCTTATTGCCACCATCCATGCTGTCAAACAATCCCTGGACCGTTATGAGTATATCGTGGCGAATAGTTTAGATCCCTCAAAAGAAATTCAGGCTGATTTAAAGAAGAAAAGGGCTAAGTATATATTTTTAATAAAAGAAGCGCGTTATCGCAAAATAAACGGATACGATCATACATAACGTGCAAGCTGCTTCGGTCACTCCGTAAGCAGTTTTTTTATGTTTTAGCAGAAAGTTTCCTTTTCTTGAAGGATGAAAGCATAAGAAAAGCGGCGTGTTTTCGCCATGAAGATTTGGCAAAAAGCTGATTTTTGTGATGCTTATTATAAAAAAGGTTATGTATAAAAGGCTTGAACAGTATTTCGGTGCGTATAACGACAGATAAAAATTTTTCTAAGGATAAACACGAAGCTTGTACATATACATGATAGAGAAAAACGCTACAGGAGGGAAATATATTGGATCCTATTCTCTATATTTCATTAGCAGGTATTGGTGTTTGTCTGTTTTTATTACTGGGTGGAAACATGAAACCATTTCGCTGGGCTGGCAGCATATTTGTGCGTTTTATTATAGGAGCATTAGCTTTATTTTTTTTAAACGTATTCGGAAGCGCCGTTGGATATCATTTGCCAATTAATGCTTTTACGGTAGCTGTTTCAGGGTTTCTAGGTGTGCCTGGTGTTGTAATGCTGGTAACGGTGGATTTGTTTATTCTGTCTTAAAAGAGAAGGTTTCTATTGACATCTATGACATATACGTTAGAATAGAAAGTCCGTGACAACGCAATACAAACGAAGATCTTTTGATATAATTTTTCTTAAAAAAAACTGTTGCGTTTCATTATCACGGATGTTACATTAATACTTGTCGCTGAAAAGACAGCGCAGAAACGACAAAAAACATCAAAAAAGTTGTTGACATTGATTGCACAACTTGGTATGATATTAATTGTCGCTTTGAAAGGCGGCGAGCAGTTGTCCTTTGAAAATTGAATGAAAGTCAAGCGTCTGTTAATTTCTTTATACAAGAAGCAACAGCCTGTATTAAACACTTTATGATGTATTTTTCATGGAGAGTTTGATCCTGGCTCAGGACGAACGCTGGCGGCGTGCCTAATACATGCAAGTCGAGCGCGGGAAGCAGTCTGATCCCTTCGGGGTGACGATTGTGGAACGAGCGGCGGACGGG
>NZ_FNDK01000025.1 GCF_900099605.1 Alteribacillus persepolensis | reverse complement strand
AAAGTGACCGTTAGGTTACTCATAAAAAATCGCCTTCTTTCGTTAATGGGTTGTGGTGACTTCATTATACCGAAAGAGGCGATTTTTTTGTGTGTTTAGCATAAAAAAAAGAATGTTGGAGTTTTTTCGTCCATTATTTTTGGTTGGCGACCAGGTGAGACGCCTGCGGGAAAAGCAAGAGCTGAAGATCCACCGACGGTGGTCTTCCGTCGGTTAGCTGAAGCCTTGCCCGCGGCAAGCGAACCTGAAGAGCCATCAATACTAGAGGGATAAGTTATTCCAAACAACAAACCTTATAGAACCGAAAAAAGGGCTGTCAAAAGGTCATTTTTCATGACCTTTTGATACAGCCCCTTTTGATTGGCATCCAATTAATCAAACGTTTGATTAATTGTGTGGTGCAGGCGATAACAACGCATAGCCTGGATATAGTACGTCTGGGGAAAAGTGTGCTCTGCCGTGGTTCAGCTGAACGAATGCATTCTGTGAAACACCAAGTTTTTGGCTGATGGCTGCGATGGAATCACCCGGCTCCATCATATACACGCCAAGCGGCAGCTCCAGCATGTCAAAAACAGATAAGGTATTCATATCCTGAATGTGTGGATTCATGCTCTTCAGCTCACGAACAGTCAGCCCAAAGCGCTGGGCAATACGATACAACATATCCCCGGGCTGCACAAAATAAACCACCTGCCGTCTTGGGTTAAACGGGTAAAAAACAATGATTTGCTGCCCCGCATACACAAGCCCCGGGTCGGTAAAAGGAGGATACAGCGCATTCATTTGCGTAATGTCCTCCACCTTACCGCCTAGCATACCCGCAATGCTGTAAAGCGTATCTCCCGGCTGGACCGTGTATATAAAATATGTGCCATTTTCTTTGAGTGCCACCATTTCGCCTCCCTTGTTCATGTACCTACTACAGCATAAACAACAAAGGCATCATTGGTGACACCATCCTTTTCTATCTTAGTTTAGTTCATAGACAACATCCACGTGCTGCACTACTTCAACCTCCCCTGCCTCCACGGAAGTATTTGCTTGCGATGCGTCATTCCGTGCTGCTTTTTCCTCCGCGTACTCTGTTACCGGTAATTGTATTTGCGCATCTCCTTCAGCTATTTGGATAACATCTCCGCTTGCTTTTCCTGCACTTTCTGCCATGCTTTGTGCTTTTACCGCCGTGTTTTCAATCGCTTTTTGCAACGCCTCCTGCTCTGCTTGTGATTGATCTTGAAGAGCAAAACGAGTATGCTCAATCCGGTTCGCTCCCGCATCCACAGCAATATCAAGCACTTCCCCTACGGAATGTACGTCATCATATTCTATTTCTAAAAGATGTTGGGCACGAAAAGCCTCTTCCTCCTCACTCTGGCCCGTATTTCCATATGGATGCACCCCAACGTGAGCCGTCTCGATATTTTCCTCTTTTACCCCCGCATCCTGCAGCTGGCTTTTCACTTGATTAATTTGTTCGTTCACCGTTTTTTGGGCGTTTTCTGCCGACTGGTCGGCTGCTTCTGCCCCGAGCCGGATATATGCCACATCTGGTGCCACATGGACACTGCCCTCCCCTCTTACAACGAGGGTCCCGTCTGTCTGACTTTCTTCTGACGCACGAATGCTGTCAGTTGGGCCGCCGGCTGCAGAAAAATATAAGACACCGGTCATTCCTGCAGCAATCAATAAACTGGTAAGCTTCCATTTCTTTTTCATAAAATGCAACTCCTTTTCTGTTCATTTTGTACGAAGCTATCTAGCGGTCATAGCTGTTTGCCTCATTAGACGTTCTAAAATTATCAATGTTACAAATTCTCTGTGTGCCGTTTCTATAAACAAGCTGCTTTTCACATTCCATTCTCATACTATCTTTTAACAAACATATTATTATGTAAGAATTATTTGTTTGAGGGGGTTGTATATGATGAAGTCGTATTCATCACCAACTATCTCCATCATTTTTCCCGCTAAAAATGAAGGCGAAAATGTAAAGAATACCCTTCATTCCTTATTTGCTGCGCGTTCCAATCAACATTATGAAGTAATTATTGTCGATGACAATTCTAGTGACGGTTGTTGTGATTTTCTTAACCATTATCCCAAACGTAATCGTGTGTTACTTATTCGTACAGCAGGAATTGGCGCAGCGAATGCACGAAATGAAGGAGCAAAACATGCCAAAGGGAAATATCTCATTTTCTGCGACGCTCATTTATATTTTGAACATTATTGGATGGATCAATTATTAGATGCTTTAAAGCACGAGGAGACAGACGCTGTTTGTCCAGGAATAGCAGACGCTGACAATCCATCTTCTGCAGGATATGGACAGACCTTAAAACATAACCTTTCGATAAAATGGGGCAGCAAAAGCACATCTTTAAAAGATACTGCTATCCTTCCTGGAGGGTGTTTTATCATCCCCAAATCCATTTTTAACAAGGTTGGAGGTTTTGAAAGGAGTTTTAAAACGTGGGGCTTTGAAGATATAGAATTCTCCATTAAGATGTGGCTGTTTGGCTATAGATGCAGCGTTTTGTCTAGTGTAAAAGTTTTACACATCTTCCGGAAAAGTCACCCATATCAAATCAGTAAAGACCACATCAATTACAATATGATGAGGATGGCATATGCCCATTTTCATACAAGCCGCATTAAAAGATGTAAAAAATTAATAAAGAAAAGCGATCCGATGAAGATTGAAAAAATGGTGTTAAAAGACGGTGCATTAAATCAAAGAAATGCTTACTTCAAACAAAGAGTACACGATGACAATTGGTATTTTCAAAGATTCGGGATTCCTTTTTAACGACAGGAACTCATAGAAACCTTTTCATTGTACTGTAATAACAAGGTTAACGCTTTAATTTTTTTGCTGGACTGCCTGCCATGACACTATTATCAGGGACGCTTTTCAATACAACACTCCCCATGCCTATTAGAGAATAATCACCTATTGTTATATTGTTAATAATAGAGCAATTCGTCCCTAAATAACATGACTTGCCAATGGTTACGCTGCCAGATATACATACGCCGCCAGTAATACTAGAGTAATCATGAATAATAGTGTCATGACTAACCACAGAATTAGGAAGCACCATTACGTGATTGTTTATTTTGACATTTGCAGCAATTGTCACCCCTTGTAAAATGACCGTTCCTTTTCCTATTTGGGCCATATTTGATACGTTCGCTGACGGATGAATAATCGTTTCAAAACGACTTAATGGAATATTTGTTTTTGAAATAATCTCTTCCTTTTTCTTGAAATTACTTGCGCTGCCTATCCCATTTACAAAATAACAAGTCTCGCTATACTTGGCAGCCGAACTCAAAGGTCCAAGCACTTTCACACCATAAATTTCCTTCCCCCAGCTGGCTTTATCATCATCTAGAAATCCAACACATTCATAGGTGTCTTTTTCTTGATTAATAGTAAAAATCGTGTCTAAGATATCCACACAATTCCCCGTTGCTCCTAAGATAATAATCTTTTTCATGTCAAACTCCCCTTGTGTGAAATGGTTTCTACATCAATAAGTTATTTTTTGCATTTGCTTATTATCTCTTTAAGAGAAGAACAAACATAATCAATATCTGTTTTGTCTAGACCTGGATACATCGGTAAGGCAAGACCTTGTTCGGAAAGCTTTCTAGAGATTGGAAAAAAACTGTCTTGATATTTATATTTCGTTTTATAGTAATCGAGCAGGTGCACAGAGAGAGAACCGATGTTTGTTTCTATCTGTTTCTGTCTCATTTCTCCGATAACGGCCTGTTGACTGATATTTTCATTCAGCACAACCATATATGTCTGCCATGCGTGGCCGGTCACTTCTTTGGGCAATTGGACATCTGCTGTGTCTTTTAAATATTTTTTGTAATAACCTGCTAAATCTCTTCTGCTTTCTAACCATCCATTAAATTTTTTTAGCTGCTCCTTTCCTAATACAGCCTGAAATTCAGTCAGCCGATAATTAAATCCAGGCAATGTTAGCTGCACCTTCCCTTCTGACTTCTCCAGCCCATGGTTTCTTAATAATTCTATTCTTTTTCGAAGCATGTTATCTTTTACAGCGACCGCTCCGCCTTCCCCTGTTGTAATAGACTTTCTTGGATGCCACGAAAAACAACCGATATCACCAAATGTTCCTGCGTGCTGGCCATTCCATGTTGTACCTAAAGCACACGCTGCATCTTCTATAAGAAACAACCCATATTTTTTAGCAATCTCACGAATCTTTGTCATGTTGCACGGCGCACCAAATTGATGTACAACAATGATTGCTTTTGGGATTTCAGGACCTTGCCATTCTTCGATAGATTTTTCTAATTTTTTTGGATCTATATTATAAGTGTCTTCATCAACATCTACCAAAACAGGCCTTGCGTGCTGCAGCTCTACCACATTAGCTGTTGCAGGAAACGTAAAAGATGGAAGGAATACAGCATCGCCTTTTTTTATTTTTAATGCTGATAAAGCTACATGCAGTGCAGCAGTTCCGCTTGAGACAGCGAGCACATCACTGCCTATAAACTGTTTTAATAATTGTTCAAAACGTTGAACATGCTCATTTTGAACAAACACCCCACTCCGTAAAACGTGGTTTACAGCATTTATTTCATCTTCCGATATTATTGGTTTAGACAGCCGAATCATTGGCTTCCCCTCCTAAAGAACTCAGCTGTTTTTTTAATTCCTTCTTCTAAATCTGTCTTTGCTTTAAAATCAATCAGCTTTTCGGCTTTTTCAGTTTTAGGAATTCGCAGTTCTATATCGGCTGATGTTTTTGGAACATGCACTATTTTTGATTGTGATTGTAATACCCGAATGACGATATTAGCCATTCCATAGATCGTAGTAATCGTTTTTGCATTTCCAATGTTAAATGACTCCCCGACAGCTTCAGGAAAAATCATGCATCGTATAACAGCTTCGATCATATCATCAACATAGCACCACGCTCTTATTTGGGTGCCATCACCATGAACGACAATATCTTCATTATTAAGCGCCCTCATAATGAACGTTCGTAAAGCCCCTTCCCCCGTTTGGCCGGGACCATAAACATTAAAGGGTCTGACCGTTACAGTTGGCACGTTTTTTTCTTTAAAATAAGCATATGCAAAATGCTCAACAGATAACTTACTAACGGCATACGTCCATCTGGCCTCTCCTACGGCACCTAATACAGCTGAACTTGATTCTTCCGATTGAAAAGCAACTTTGCCAAATACTTCACTCGTACTAAAACAAATGACCCGTTTACAATTATTCAAATGTGATGCAGCTTCTAAGACATTATAAGAGCCGATAATATTAACCCTCATGGTCGAAACAGGGCTCTTAATGACTGTATCTACTCCTGTTATGCCTGCACAATGAATAACATAAGTAGATCCTTCCATACTTTTTTTTAAATATGGCAAATCCAAAATATCCCCGTTTATCAAAGTTAAATTTTTATGTTTCGCAAAGGGCATATTTTTTATGGTGTTTCTTTTCAAATTATCATAAATAACCACTTTATTATCAGACAGCAGCCGTCCCGCTAACGTTGATCCTATAAACCCTGCTCCGCCAGTAATAAACACTGTTTCATTTTTGATTTGATTAATAGATTCTTTCAACACTGCCCCTCCTTTATTTTTTCCTTAAAAGAGTACTCTAGAATGATGAATAATCTTTCCCTGCAAATAATCGTGCTTTCGTTTTTCTGCTGTCGGTTCCGCTCCAATGCTCTTTTATAGTACGTAGGAAAGAAGGGGATTGTGTGGGTGTTTCAACCGTACAAAATAAAGACTTTAGAAAGTGGAATATATATTTCTTTTCAACATATGTTGCGATAAAAGGAGTTTTCCATTGAAAAAAGGGAGGTCGTTATATGGCAAAAAGAAGTATAGTTATTGAACCTAAACCTGCATATGGCCGTATAAATCCAAATAAGTTAGGGCGAATACTTCATCTGCCATATAATGCAGCAGGACAAATGAGTTCACAAGCAAACGCGTTAAAAAAAATTGGGATAAATGCTTCTTTTTGTGACTTTTACGGATCGGCTTATCAGTATCCAACAGATATTCCTTCACCGATAAAGAACATTCCTAAAATGAAACGAGAAAAGGCAATGTTGAAATTTGCTCAGCATTGTGTTTCTAAATTTGATATTTTCCATTTTCATTTCGGGCAAACTTTCACAGGATACGCATATTCTGATTTACCTTTACTTCGTTCAAAAGGAAAAAAGATGGTAATGAATTATTGGGGGACGCAAATAAGACGTTTATCTATTGCGAAGCAGAAGAATCCGTTTGCGATAGTTAAACAAACAAATGAAAATCTTATTGTTTCTAGATTGAAAACATTATCCAAATATGTCGACTCTGCCATCGTGGCCGATCACGAATTATTGGAATACATTGATGGATATTTTAAGAAAATCTATCTTATAAAAGCATCAGTTAATCAAAATGTACATCCAGCTTATCCAAATGTACACGTGAAAAGGCCCCTTGTGGTACATGCTCCAACACACCGGGGGGTGAAAGGGACAGAATTCGTTTTAGAAGCTGTTCATAATTTAAAAAAATCCTTCTCCTTTGATTTCCAATTAATAGAAGGAATGACGAATAAAGAAGCATTACGTTATTATCAACAAGCAGACGTTGTCATCGATCAACTGCGTTTAGGTACGTACGGAACACTTGCCATTGAAAACATGTTCTTAGGCAAGCCAGTCGTTACTTATATAAGAGATGATCTTCAATCGAAATATCCTGCTGATTTGCCGATAGTTTCTGCGAATCCAAAAACTATTGAGACCGTACTATCCAACCTCATACAAAACCCAAAGCTGCGTTATCGTATTGGTGTCAAAAGCCGTAAGTTTGCAGAAAAATATCACTTGCCGGAAGGAATAGCCAGACAACTGATTACCGTCTACCGTGATTTGTAATTTGTCATACCAATAAAAGACCTTATCACGCCTAAGTGTACAGATATTCTAACCTGTACACTAAACACTATTTAGGCTTTCTTATAAATCACCATATATTATTTAAAAATTCTTTCGCTCGAACATCGTTTGTATGGTATCTATGAATAAATGCATATCCGTTATCAGTAATACGCCTTCTTTTCCATTATTCAGATAATATACTGCTTTGTGATAGAAATCAGAATAATAGACTTCTGCATATTTTTCTTTTTTATAAAGTCAAATTTAGTTTTGTGTTTAGCAGGCTTATCATCAATAATTATTTGCCCCTAAAATCTCTTAAAATTTTTCTCGCTTGTCTTGGGTTTACCTGCATATTATTGTTTCTTGTCTTAAATTTGCTTGAAGTGTTGCTTGAATGAACAGTAACAATAAAATTTTGCCCCCTTAATATTTCATGCGGCAGTCTAATGGCTTCTTTGTGCTTTGTTATAGGATGTCTTACACCATTTAAATAATCTGCTGTTTTGTAGATTAATATAAAAAAAGGCGGTGATTCTTTTCTATAAGTTGCCATAGCATTGTTTGCTGAATGATAAATGAAACCATTTTGATTAATCAGCACTTTCGTACCTGGTTTTGGTGAATATTTATGCAATCGGTTCACCATAGATTTATGGTACATATCGTCTGAATCAAGCCGGGCAAGGTATACATAGTTATATCCTTGAATTTTGGATTTAATAAAATCGTCTACTGTGCTTTCTTTAACAAATATAATATTCCTTGGAAGCTTTTTATATTTACTTAAAGCGTTTTTAACAATTTCTTCGGTTGAATCTTCATATCTTACCAAGGCTATAAAGTTTTGATTTGTTTGATTCTCCAAACTCTTTCTCGTATTATTCATAAAGATCTGCATTCTATGCTGGATCCATTTTTCTGTGAGTACAATGGTAGGATGAGGTCTGGGAGGAACATGTTTTTTTCGTAAGTTATTAAACAAAATATTGAAGATAATAATTTTTTTCTTCATATTCCCTTCTCCTTTAATTAATCATTTTAGTACTTTACCTTCATCACAAAGGCACGCCGACTTTTATTATTTCTCATTTATTCGGTTTTGAAAGTCTCTTCATAACAATACCGTTTGTCCCTTCAGTATATTCAGATACTTCTCATACGGCAGTATACAGACCTATTTTTAAGAAGTCATTGTCTCATCAAAGCATGTTACCTGTCTGAAGCCGATTCTCTAATTTTCAACGCAACTTCTAGTGCACGTGCTGCTTCATTAAATCCTATTAATGGCGGCTTGCTTTGTAGAATTGACTGAACAAAGTGATTTAGTTCTGAATGAAGCGGTTCACTTCGTGGAATCCATGACTTTTCCATAATACTTTCTTTTTTGTTTTCCGTACTCTTCTTTGCATGCTGCTCTACATCTCGATATACATAGAGGTTTCTCGTTAAACAGTCCGTTTTTACTACTTTTTCTTTTTCTGTAATAGTCAGCATCCGTGCTTTTTCTTTAGAAGCTCTGTTAGCAACAAGATTAGCAACAACCCCATTTTCAAATGTGATGATGGCATAGACAATATCCATTTGGCCTTTATTCACTACCGATATTCCTTCAGCTTCAATTCTTTTAATAGGACTACTATTCAATGCTAATACGATATCAATATCATGAATCATAAGATTGAGAATAACATCAATATCTATATTCCTCTGGACTTGACCGGAACGTCTTGCCTCTATTGATACTAAATCATCTTGTTTTGCAATGTTAAAAAGGTGCTGTACAGCTGGATTAAATCTTTCAATATGGCCTGCTTGAAAGATAATATCTCTATTTTTCAATAATGATTTTATCGTATTGGATTCATGTAACGAGGTGACAAAAGGCTTCTCTACTAAAACATGCTTATTTCTCGTAATGGCCTCTTTTACAAAAGGGAAGTGATCAACAGTGGAAGTTGCTATAATTACAGCGTCTACATTTTCGAGCAATTCCTCATAAGCAGAAAAAGACTTTACACCAAATCTTTTTCCGACTTCACAGCTGAGAGGAAAATATTTATCATAAACCCCCACAAATTCTATACCATTCACCATGGTATGCAGCATTTTGCAATGGTTTTGCCCCATTGTTCCAACTCCTGCAACTCCAATCTTAATTGGTTTCATAGGCATCACCTAAAAACTCTTTCACGGATGATATAACGTATTCTTGCTGCTTTTGAGTCATCAAAGGAAACATCGGTAACGCTAAAATAGTTTTTGATGCTGTTTCTGCAGCTGGAAAGTGATTAGGTTGATAGTTTAAAAAACGGAGGGCTGGCTGCAAATGCAGGGGAATAGGATAGTAGACAGCTGTTGCTATTTTTCGACTGTTTAAAAATGAAGCTAATTGATCGCGATGCTCTGTTTCAATACAGTACTGATGAAAAACATGCTCTCTTCCATCAGCAACGATTGGCGTTTTGACTAATCCTTGTAATTGATTAGTGTACGTTTCTGCTATTTCCTGCCTTCTTTTATTCCATTGATCTAACATATTAAATTTAACTTTTAATACGGCTGCTTGCAGTTCATCCAGTCGACTATTGAGCCCGATCATAATATGCTTATATTTCTGTTCGCTTCCGTGATTTCTAAGCATCTTCGCGTGTTGGCAGATTGTCTCTTTATTAGTGACAATCATTCCTCCGTCACCATATCCTCCCAAGTTTTTTGAAGGAAAAAAAGAAAAGCAGCCAACTTCTCCCATTGCCCCAGCTTTTTGCCCTTTGTACGAGGCTCCCATCGCCTGACAGGCATCTTCAATTATTTTTAAATCATATTGATCAGCTATTTGTTTAATTTTATCCATATCAGCCGGCTGACCGAATAAGTGAACAACTATAATTGCTTTTGTCTTCTTGGTTATAGCTTTTTCTATCAATTCTGCATTGATATTGTACGTTTTCGGATCAATATCTACGAACACAGGTTTTGCTCCAGCCCTTACGATGACTTCCGCCGTGGCAAAAAAGGTAAAGGGAGTAGTAATGACTTCATCACCTTTGCCTATATTTAATGCCTCTAGTGCAATAAGAAGGGCATCTGTGCCGTTCCCAACACCAATGCCATAGTTCGTCTTAGTGTATGCCGAAACGAAAGATTCTAATTCTTTTGCCTTATTACCTAAAATAAAAGAACTATTATCCATCACTTCATTTATTTCGCTTTGAATCTTATCCTTTAATTTTTCGTATTCTATTTTTAAGTCAACTAACGGTATCATCGGTGTTCTCCTTTTCTTTCATTTTTCTCGCTGGTACTCCTGCAACAGTGCTTTTTTCGGGAACATCGTGTGTTACGACAGCACCTGCCCCAACAACAGATTTCTTTCCAACCGTCACACCAGGTAACAAAGAAGCATTATTCCCAATTTTCGAACCATTACAGATGTAAGGTCCTTTTAATTTTTCATTTTGCGTCCCCATATACTTGTCATTAGACATTGACACACACGGACCGATAAACACATTATCTTCTATATGCGTTTCTGCTGTGACATAACCTAGTGTTTGGATCGTACAATTACGTCCTATTTTCGTATTCACCTCTACTATTGCTCCCCGGCCAACAATTGTTCCCGCTCCAATCGTCACGTTTTCTCTAATGCTTGCTTGATCTGCGATAAACACATCTTTATCAATAGATGAACTTGAATAAATGGAAGCATGTGATCCAATACGTACATTATCACCTATTACTAAATGTTGTTTTGAGTGCTTAAATTTACGCATGTTTTTATTTCC
Source organism: Alteribacillus persepolensis (assembly GCF_900099605.1). Taxonomy (GTDB): domain Bacteria; phylum Bacillota; class Bacilli; order Bacillales; family Marinococcaceae; genus Alteribacillus; species Alteribacillus persepolensis. Next base: position 27,490 of record NZ_FNDK01000025.1, on the reverse strand, counting down.
GCCAGGCTTGATACCGATCACACAATGGGACCCAATGTGCACGTTATCTCCGATTTTGGTACCTTTCAATATAACGGCGTGGTGTCCTATCGATACATTTTCTCCTAACTGCACACCTTCCTCAATGACAACAAATTTACCAACAACAGCACTTTCAGGTATATAAGCATCATTTTCCACTTCTTATCTCCTCTTTCTGTATCTAAAAATATTTTGTTTCTGCTTGATGCTTCATTAAAAAGAAATAGACAATATATTAACTGCGTTATTTTACAACGTAAGACTTATAATTGTTTGTACGAGTGATGACTTTTCCGTAACGAAGCAGCTCACTGTCGCTCACTTTCCACGTATGATTGTTTTTGTCCGGATTTCTAATACAGGTAAAATTAAACCTATCAGCAGAATAGATTTTGACTCCTTTTTTTACACATCGCGTTAAAAATCTTTGATCCATCCCTTTGTTCACATCCGGAAATCGAACCTTCTGGAAAACACTTTTGTCAAACACCATCGTAGCCCCTGCAACGTGTTTACAATAACGTCTTTCTTGATTTGGAAGATGAATACTGAGTATTTTTGAATCTGCGTAATAAACATAGATACTTGTCTTGCCTACAATATCAGCGTTTGTATGCGTTAAAAATCGCAGCATTGTTTTTAAATAATTGGGAGCATAATAATCATCGTCATCAAATTTTGCTACATAACGATAACGGCTCTTTTTCACTCCAAAATTAAAGCAGCTTCCTAATGTAACATCCTGAGAAAGTTGATAGATTGAAATGTTTTTATATTTTCCCGCTTCCCTTTTCCATTTATTTACGTCCATGTTGTCATTATTTAAAATAATAATAAGTTCTTTTTTTGCTGTAACTTGTTGTAAAAAATTTCGAAAGACATTTTTTAAAGCAGAGTCGCGAATTGTACATGTTATGACTGTTACCACTTAATCACCTTCTCAGAAAATTAATGGCTTAACACCATAAATTTAGCAGGTTTACCAAAATCAATAGCCACCTTGCCCGTTCGTCTGACGATTTCGTATGCCAGCGGAACAGAATTCACACCGCAAGCTAATAAAGCGACATCGAATGTTTGTTTTGATTTTTGAATGGTCTTCATGCTGGATTGTAATTGATTGTAATGCGTAAAAGGTATAGCCATTGTTACATTCACACCATATTTTCTCTTCAGAACTTCAGCCCATAACTCTGCTTGCTCATACATGACCAATATTTTTTTTCCTCTAAATATTTCCCAAAAATGCTTGTTATCGGCACACTCTCTCATCACTGTGGCATCACACGTTACTTTGGGACTCAATTTAAAATGAGCAAATATCTTATTTGTTAATGGTCGTTTTAGATAACTCGGAGCATTTATTTTTTGATCGTTATTTGGTAGCAAACCAACGATATCTGCGTTTTTAACAGCTTTCACCATATGATTTCTTAGATGGATGTCGGGAAGGAAAATACCTTTTTTTCCTTTTTTCGCTTTTTTTGCCCAAGTTTCTTGATATATTCTTTTTAATGGCCAGACGGATTGTTGAGCTAATACAATATTTTCCCCATCCCCTATTCGTACCAAGGACAACGGTGCTTTATTTTCCACTGCTGTTCTGATTGCATGTATTACCTGCTCTGTGGTTAATTGCTTCATTAAGACTCCTTTCTTTGACTCCTGTTTACGCAGAATGTCCTCCTCCTAAACGGTATATCTTCGCTTTACCATCATAGCCTTTAGTAACATTACGAGTATCATAAACCACCTTTGCATAATTTAAGATAGTATCAATTGGGATATTTGAATGATCGGTTAAAATAAGCACACAGTCTGCTTCTTTTAACTTTTCTTTAGTAATCGGCACACTAGAAAGTGTTTTACTTTTATTCACCTTAAATTGTTCAATATATGGATCGTGATATTGAACGCGGGCCCCTTTTTCTATTAAGGCCTGAATTATTTTTTCCGCTGGTGATTCTCGGGCATCATCAACGTCCTTCTTGTACGTCACTCCATATACGAATACGTCAGCTTCAGTCATTGAGTGTTCATTGCTGAGAATGTCTGCAATGTGATTTGTAATATTTAATGGGACGTTTTTGTTTACTGTTTGGGATAAATCAATAAATTCGTGTGGAGCTTTTATCTGTTTTGCTTTGTATTTTAAATATAGAGGATCTATAGGAATACAATGTCCTCCAATCCCAGGACCAGGATAAAATGCTTGAAAACCATACGGCTTTGTACTGGCAGCCTCGATAACTTCCCATACATTAATATTTAATTGCTCACACAATAAAGCAAACTCATTGATAAATGAAATATTTATAAACCGGTAACTATTTTCTAAAAGTTTTGTTATCTCAGCTGTTTTTGTAGAGGAAACTTTTATAACTTTGTCATATATATGACTATATACCTTGAATAATTCACTCAGACATTTTGGCGTTACCCCACTCACCAATTTAGGAATTTCATGCACTTGAAAATGTTTATTTCCAGGGTCAATCCGCTCAGGAGAGTATGCTAAATAAAAATCTTTTCCAACAGACAATCCGCTTTGTTCCAGTATTGGTTTAAAAAAGTCTTGAGTTGTTCCAGGGTAAACAGAACTTTCTAATACGACTAATTGTTTCTTTCTTAAGTTTGGAGCCAGGGATTCGCCGACTGCTTGTAAATAATTTAAATTTGGCTCATTTTTCTCATTTAATGGCGTCGGAACACAAACAATAATAATATCTTGATCCTTTATAGTGCTGGTATCTGATGTAGCCGTGTAACGGCCGGATGATAATGCAGAAGCAACCGTCTCGCTGTTGATTTCAGAGAGTGAACTTTTTCCTTGGTTTAACTTATTAATCTTTGCACTATCTATATCAATCCCTGTTACATCAAAACCTTTTTGCTGCAGTAATAACGACAGAGGCAATCCGACAAACCCCAACCCAATAACAGCTGCTTTCATTGGATGTTTTCTTTTCACCATAGTCCTCCTTTCATTGCTGGTCTTGTGCTTATCCCGTCATAATTCTTATCCGTGTACATATTTAAGATATTCTATTAACTATTAAGTGACAGTGCGTTTCACCTAAGAATCAATGCTTCCCTTTGTGACATATGTGTTTTTTTATTCAGCTCTATCAAAAAGCTCTATCAAAAATAATTTGATTGTACGCAGTCATTTCTACAGCGAATATGTATGGAGGTGTCATCATGATATCGATTTTGATTCCTTTTCAAACAGATAGAGGCCCTAGACAAAAAGCTTTTGAATGGATTAAACAGTTTTATGCTCATAACATGAAAGGCACAGAGATTTGTGTGGGAAGCTGCAAAACAAAACCTTTTTCCAAAGCACAAGCGGTAAATAATGCTGCCAGTAATGCCAAAGGAGAAGTTTTTATTATATTGGATGCAGACATGATTTGCAGTCCATCTATACTTCGCCAATCCGTTCAGCTTCTTGATAAATATCCTTGGATTATTCCATACTCCACGGTCAAAAATATTTCAAAAAGCAGCACTAAACAATTAATGAATGCGTCTCCTGCGTGGCCATTGCCCTCAAACATTCAAACCAAGATAAATTATTTCGGCAAAGCTCTTCCTGTCGGCGGTATTAATGTGCTTCCAAAAAAATGTTTTTTTAACATTGGAGGATTTGATGAAAGATTTGTTGGATGGGGTGGTGAGGATGATGCGTTTGCATGTGCGGTAAATACGCTTTGCGGCCGCTATAAACGTTTAAAAACGAGTGTTTATCATCTTTGGCACCCAAAGTCACCGGTAAGGCATAACCCTTATTATGCTAAAAACACAGCACTTGCTCATAGATATTGCAATTCTTCTAACGACAAACATGCGATAAAACAAATAATAAATGAACGCTTCCATTTTTAAAGAACATACTTCATCAACGAACAACAACCCAAAGGCTCATGTAACCTTTGGGTAATATTATTTTCAGTATATCTCTAGTTCCATAGTTTTATTTTCATTGGGCACATTGTGCGATGATTAATGCGAAAACAACGCACTTTAGGCTTAGAGTGAGCCAACGAAACAATAATATATGCTGCATCAGGGTAATGAGCATTTGCTATATCCTGTTTAGAAGGATACGGGGCTGCTGTAGGATGTGAATGATATATACCCGTTAATACCTCGTTGTTTTTTTGTAGTAAGCGGAGCCGTTTCTCTAAATCATTTTGATTCATCTCAAATGAATACTTGCTTTGTTTCATGTTTTTCATTTTCCAGATTTTTTCACATTGCCCTTTTCTCGAACCTGATAAAATACCACATGCTTCTATAGGCTTTGTTTGTTCACAATGATGAAGCATATCCTTCCAAACACTTCTTTTTATGAAAATAATATTGCTCTCTTTTTTACTTCCCCCCGCAGCCACAACCTTTTCGTCTTTTAGGTTGAGAATTTTTTTTGCTGCCAATCGGCGTTTTAGCAGAAGCCGATTTATGGCGTCGATAAATTTGCCGAACTCTCTCAGGTTTCATTTTTATTTTCACCGCCTTTTTCTCGATTGGAATATTTATAAGGGTTAAATACAGTAGTTTGGGAAGAAGAAGGAAGAGGAATATTATAATAGTCTTCTATATTCGGCTGCTCACTTGTTTTTTGCTTTCCTTGTGATGATAATTGCTGGGATTGTTTGGCTTGCAGGGATTTTATGCTTTTATTTTTGTTATCCAACTGTTTTTTTAAGGTGTTTATCGTTTTTTCATAATCTGTTATCTGATTTTGAAAATTTTTTATTTTTTCTTCGTAATAATCTTTGGTTTTCAATCCGTCTTTTTCTAAATTTTGTTGTTTGATCTGTAGCTGTTCCTTTGCTGATTTTTCTTTCTTCCATTGTTTTGTTAACGCATCTATCTCTTCTTTATATTGTGTTTCTTTACCCTTGTATTGATCTAACATCTTCTCAAGCGCAGTGTAACGCTGCTCTAGTTCTTGATACTTTTCATCTATTTGTTCCACTTGAGTTTGGTATGCTTTTTTCATATCACTCTCCTTGTTATAGTAATCTTTTTCTTTTTCCTGATAACTTTTCATCGTTTCTGACAAGTCATGAAGTGCAGTCATTAGTTCGATGTCTTTTTCTTGGTTTTTACTTATATGATTGTTCATTTCGTTAAATATATTTCTGCAATGACTAAATTCTGCTTTCAATTCTTGAATATCCGTTTTCAATTTATTGATATTTTCTTGATACTCGTCATCCTTATTGCTTCCCCATATGTTCCACAATTCCGCCCACCATCCTTTATTAGTATCGCTGCACGTCTCTAGCGCATCAGACAACTTTTCTACTTTGGCCTCTATTTTTTTTAATAGGCCTGCCGCGTTATTTTTAAAAATATCAAATTCCCGATAACATTTATTCACAGGTTCTGTTGCCCTGCTCCATTCAAACATGATTCTTTGTAATTCTATTTCTTTATTTTTATCATCTATTTTTTTATTCTTTGGTTCTTGCATGTATGTTGTATCTTCCTCATCTCTTCTTTCCCTGGCTTTTTCCATGCTTTTGCAAGCTTTGATCTGCTGATTTTTTTCTTGTATCAGCTTCATTATCTTCTTCTTTTCGTTCATCTGCAGCTTCAGCAAATCGTTTTTATGTTTTAATTTATTATTTAACATTCTTTCTGTCGTTTCAGCGTATAATAGTTTTTTTGATAAATGATTGAACCGCTGCTGCAGCTCCATATAATTGTTTTCATATTGGTCTATGAGATATTCTTGATGTTTCTGCTTATCAGTCTTACGTTCAATCTGTTGCTGTAATCTGTCATAAACGTATAAAACATACTCCGCTAAGTGTTCCATGGAGGTGAGTATTTCGTTTGAACTTGTGTCTCCAGCACCAAATCCACCATCCTTTTTCAAGAATTGAAGCTGATGTCTTTTTTTGGTCAATTCCTTCGTCATGCTAACTTTTTCATCTGTCATTTCATGAATATTTTTATTCAAGTAATACAGTTGTGTTTTTTGTTGATTAACGCGTTTTTCAACATCCAAAATGGTGTGGAGAACAACCTTGTGTTTCATGTGCTTTTGAACTGATTTTTCGCTCACCATATTGTCCCCACCTTCTATGCCATATATTTAAATATATGTATCAACTGGTTTTATGTTAAAAATAGGGCTTTTTAAAGCCCCTTTTTCCATTAATGGTGTTTTTTTATTACATATTAAAGTGGGGAGAAATTCCTCTCCCCCACTATATGCCTAGTGATTAACCGTTCCCGTTATTAAAAAGATCTGCAAATGTGTCGCACTCATCGTATCTGACTAATGCATCCACTACGCCGCTGTCAAATACGATTATTCCTGCAGTGTTGCGAATAATAAGCTGGAATCCTTGCGGGTCACCAAAGATACGGAGCTCATAAAACACATGTTCTGCAGTTCCATTAAAGGAGCGTTCTCCTTCACCAAACACACTTAATGAATCTGCTTCTGTATCACACACAACTTCATCAATTGTTGTAGGATCCAATGTAAAGCTGAAGTCCGGCGATGGTGTCGGAGTTGGCCCGTCACCGTCTTCATCTGTATCAACAAATGAATAGGAGAAGCGGCTATTACCAAGCGAACACTCTTGGCAAATTTCAGCTTCTAACGTAGATGTTCCTGTAACAATAACTCCATCGGTTCCAACTGTTGCGAATGTTTCCTCGTTACGTGCCAATGCCGTTGCCTGGCATTCACAGTTATCTACTGGGAAGAAATCACATTGCGGCGGGAACTCAAATGCATCCAACGAGCATTCAAGATCTCTTGTAACTGGGATATTATTTGGACGAGGGAAACAGAACTTACCTAACACTTCAAGTTTTACTGGAAATTCTACTTGTACGTCTTTACAAACTAACACTCTGACAGGAATCATCGGTCCAAATGGATCTGGCCCCATCAATGGGCCGCGTGAACTGCATTTTACTTCTGTTGCTTTGCAATGAATGTGCTTATCCTTGATTCCTTCAGGTACACACAACATAATCTCATCATCAAATTGTGTGCGTACAGTAAAGGAGCAAACTTTTTTCTTTTTAATAAACACTTTCACACGCACAGGTACCGTCCAAACAATGGATACTCTTCCAGGGTTGCCGTGTTCCAGGATTTTGGCATGACATTCCACATCTTCCGGGTCAGCAGGAAAACACTTCAAGTCAACGTCCTTCCCTGCAGCCAAGGCTTCACTTACTTCCCTACGGCAATGCTCATCAGGTATAAAGTTTTTATTTTCGTATTCATTCGAATAAAAGACCCAGTCATATACTTTATCAACCTTTATACACTCTGGTGCCAAATCATTAGGATCCAGCGGTGTAGGGGTCGGTGTTGGCTGCGAACCCTTTATTGGTCTGCGTTTATTCACTACTATCCTTCCTTTCACATGAGTATATTCATATCACACTATAGAATATGGAAGGTATCTTTAATTGGTATAGGCAATACTCGTATTTTTTCTTTAATTTTAAATCGATTTTTTTCATTTTTACTTTTTCTTCCACATAAAATGAGTTATGAATGCTTCCGCATGCTTGATAGAGGAGGAAGGAAATGAGAATAGATGTAACATATCAGAATAAAAAATTAGGCAGTTTAGACTCTTCTTCCATTACTGCCTTTGTGCATTTCTGCCATTCAGAAGGCTATGTTCTCGACTGGGACGTTAAAAATCAGAAGCTGCATCTTAAATCAGGTATTAGTGAGCAAACAATCTCTTTCATTCATGAAGAAAATGAAGACGATGAAGAAGGAGATGCATTACGTAAAGATATAAAAAGCCTTTTAGCTGCAACTGGAATTCGCATCAAGGATGTAAAGACAAAAACATCATTACCACAAAACAATCTTTCTCTTCGTGTGTCTTTTATTACTTTTGAAGAGGATATTACTACTCCTTTTATAGAGGTTGGCTGTCACCTTTCTCCTAAACAAAAAAAGCTAAAAACAATGCTTCAACATCATTTAGAAGCCTTTGAACTGCAACATGCATTTATAAAACACAAAATCGATGCAAAACAGCCATACCTGACGTTACATTGTAAAATACCTGCACAATATAATAAGGAAGATTGGCAGCTTGTGCGGCAGAAAATTGCTCTTAGTATCGCTGTCGGAGTAAGTCAGTTTTTATGCAGCAGCTTGGGAAAACAACCATCTGCTCTTTCCGAAATGCCGCTTCATTCCTTTTTTAAAGAGAACGTTGTCTCCAACACATCTCAAAATCAATCACACATGAAAAAACAAGCAAAGAATAAAAATGTGACTACACAAGCCAAACCCAATGCCGAAGTGTATTTTAACTACACTGTTCATACTCCAAACTCAAAAGGACAGTTTTCAGTAACCGGCGATCTAAATATAAAAAATACGGGAACCGTTGATTTAGAGAATCCTCTCATCTGTATGAAGGTACAGCCTACTGAATCTATTAACTTAGGGGGACAAATCATTCCGCCTTCCATGGCGGATACATTAAGTGTACAAAGCGCAGGCGGACTTCAAGGTTGGAAATTTATGGACGACGACTGGTTTAAACAAGCACGTGAACGTGGGGAATACTGGATTGGCCCTGTACAAACCCTTCGAATTCCTCCTAATGAAACAGCTGCTTTATCAAATTTTCAACTAACCATTGACCAGCTGGATAAACAGGAAACAGCTGTCATTCGAAGTGTCGTATACGTCCAGGATAAAAATACTTCATTCACTGCTGATAATGATATAAAATTATCATTCTAAATTACTGCTCATAAAGCAGGCGTATTCGCTATTTTATAATATTTGGAAAAATTGATGTGCATTTTTGATGTTTCCACATATACTACAGTAAGAAAAGGAGGTGATGGTTGAACAAACAAGAGAAGTTTTAAACGTGTACCATTAAACCTTCAGCTATCATTTTTATTATAAATTTTATTTCTTTTTTATCTGTTATTATATGTAATTTTTTACCATCCTTTATTGGTCTGTTTCACATTCATATCATTTTATCCGCGTCCCACATGAGTATCGAACGGATAGCAACACCAATATGTATCGAAAAACTCTCCACCTGTGAATGACACATTCACAGGTTTTTTACATGGACAGGAAATGACAACCTGCAGAGGAAAGCTGTGTACAGACAACGGAGCAGTCGTCTGCACCGAAAGGAGGGTCACCCATTAAGTTTTCTTTAATATTACATCTCTTCTCCCCATACATATAAATTAGGGTCGTTTAGCGTTAAGAAACAAGGGAGGCATCGTAAACATGTATAACGAACCGACGTCACAAGCTGAAGTGTACCACAGTGATGAGTTTCAGCTGCAGCAAAAACTGATCCATTATAAAGCCGAGCTTGAGAAATACAAAGCAAAAGTACAAGAATATGAGAATAGCCACAAATACAATCAAGTGAAAAAGCTGCTGTTTGAAAACGAACAATTAAAAGAAGAAATGGAATACCAGAATCAGCAGTGGGAAAACACCCAGCAGCGAACCGTAAACGAAAAGAAAAAAGTCATTTTAAACATGCAGTACGTCAATAAAAAGCTGGCTGACGATATTAAAGACTTAAAAACGGAAAACAAACAGTACGCCGATTCGCTGAAAAGAGCCGAAAAGGACAAACAAACGATGCAGGAACAATTAGAGCATATGGAACAACAGCACTTAAAAGTACTAAAAGACTTGGAAAATGTTAAAAAGGAAAAAGAATGCTATCGAACGGACTTTGAAGAGAAAAACCAGGAATTTGAGGAACAAAGTGCTTTCACCCGCAGTTTAAAAGAGCGCATGACACAATATGAAACAAAGTTAAAAGAAAAGAAAACGGCTCTCGAACAGATAGAAAGCAAGCATAAAAGCTCTCTTGCTAAAATCACTGCTTTAACCGAGCGCTTCGAGCAATCAGAACAGCAGCGCGAGGAGCTTGATCAGGAACGAAGTAACTTGCAGCACGAACTGCTGTCGATGTCAGAAGAAAATAAATCGCTCAAGCGTGAACTAGCCCGCATGACTGCTGATAAAAACGAAGCTCTGCAGGAGCGGACAAAAATCAATAAAGAAAACAGTATTCTTTTCTCGTCCCTGCGCAGTCTGCATCAACATGCTGATCTCTTATTTTACCGGTTGGAAAAAGCGAAATCTGAAAAGCAGCGATTACAAAAACAGCTCACAGAACAAGAGCAGCACAAAGAGCAGCTCGCTTTTCACGTCATCCATTTAAATAAAAGTGCCACTCATCATATCGCGGAACGCTGCCGGCTGCAAAAAGACCTCACCCATACCAGCAAAAAAATGCTTCAAAAAAACGAGCAGCTTCAACAACTAGACGAGCTCTATCAACAAAAAACGTCTGAATCCGAAAAATTACAACATCAGGCCAACCAATTGTCCTATCGAATCGCACAAAAAGAACAAGAAAAACAAAAGCTCGAACAAAAATTAAGCCAGTTTGCTGATGACAACAAACAGCTCACAGACCATATCAGCCAATTGAAACAACAAAATGATAAGCACGCCTCTTCTATCACATCCCTTCGAAAAGATATAAAACAATATGAATCTGCTTCTATCGAACATGAAAAAGCACAACATCAGCTGCAGCAAGAGCTAAAGCAAGAAAGGGATAAAAACAAGACGCTTCAAGATCAATTCGAACAAACGAAACAAGAACAACAGCAGCTGTCGCAGTCGTTATGGAAAGCGTCTGACGAAAATGATCGGTATAAAGACGAAATTTCCCACTACCGCTCTTTGCATGAAGGAATGATGGGAAAAATTCACGAATTAAAAGAAGAAGTTGCTCAGTTCACGGTGGAAAAGCCGAATGAGCCTGATACGCACTCCGTTCCACATGAAGGCTTAGAGGAACTAGAACAACAAATTGAGCAATTAATTACCAGAATTAACAGTTACGGCAAAAATTTAAGAAAAAGCGAAGATCTTATTTCTCAATTAGAAACAGAAATTAAACAACAAACCAGTGATATCCACTCCTTAAAAGACATGTTATTTGCTTCGGACCGGGAATAAAACTATGGATCTGTCCCATAAATCGAGTGGGCGTTATTTTTGATGAGCAGCAGCTGAAATACACGTAGATTTCTGCGGGAACAGCGAAATAAAGACACTTCTACTAAAACCGCATCCGTCCTGTTCTGGGCGTAGAAATCACCACATCTTGTGGAAATAAGACCACACAGGGCGGTCACGAAGAAGCGAAAGTGCTGCCTGCGGAGCGCGCAGTGTATTTCAGCTGTAAAAATTTTTCGAGACAGCCTCATTCATTGATATGTTCTATTCTAACCAGCAAAGAAGGGATCATAATGAATGTGATCAAAATGAACAACTTAACCAAATATTATGGAAAGAATACCGGTGTGGAAAATGTAAACCTTTCTGTTTCTAAAGGCGACATCTTTGGCTTTATTGGACCAAATGGAGCGGGAAAATCAACGACGATTCGAATGCTGCTTCAGCTAACATACCCTACGTCTGGTTCGGTGGAACTTTTTGGTCTCCCTCTTCATAAAGAACGCCCATCTCTGCGCCGAAAAATTGGCAGCCTGTCATCTGAAGTCCATTATTATAAGGAAATGACCGGCAAACAAATCTTGCAATTCACAGCCAAATCCCACGGACTTTCTTTACAAGAAACCCCTGTCTATGAATACGCTGAACGTTTTCAATTTGATATGAACAAAAAAGTAAAGTCTTTTTCACTGGGAAACCGAAAGAAGCTTGGCATCTTGCAGGGCTTGCTTCACGAGCCGGAGCTGTTAATATTAGACGAGCCCACTTCTGGACTCGACCCGCTTATGCAGCAATCATTCTTTCAACTATTAAACGAATTAAATCATCATGGTGTCACTATCTTTTTTTCTACCCATGTTCTATCTGAAGTTGAAAAACTTTGCAATCGGGTTGCATTTATTAAAAGCGGGAAACTTTTGGAGACGTCACACATGACAGAAGTAAAAGGCATGAATGAGCGGGTAATCGAAGTTACCTTTACAGAGCCGGGAGACAAGCGGAAAAAATTTGGTTTAGCAGACATTGATCCGTACGCCGCCTTTACACAAGGCGTTCATTATATCACTGTCCGCGGACGCCTTCATGAGGCTCTGCAAAGAATCGTTCAATACCCGATTACAGACATATCTATCCACAAACCAACATTGGAGCAACTATTTATGCAGCATTATGATCAGAAAGAAAGCGATGGTGATTCCCGGTGAACCTGATAAAGCTGGAAATACTTTTGCTGCGGCGCAGTTTCATCATCGGCGGAGGTATTATTCTCTTTTTCACCGCTCTGTTGGGAAGTCTTGCTGACTATTATTTAAACAATGCAGAACTGCTTGAGGCTGTTGAACAATTTCCTGATGCGGTCATCGAAGGCTTTGGGTTTCACGTGAGTGTCATGACAAGTTTTGAAGGCTGGACGAGCGGGCAGATCTACACCTATTATGTACTCTTGCTGGGTTGTTTTGCTGCTATGTGGGCGTGTGCTTCTATTGTTAAAGACCGAGACATGGGTACTGACGAATTTTTGTATTCTCTTCCTTACAGCCGTCTTCACGTTTATTTTTCTCGTGTTGCCGCACAATTGTTCCTTACATCGACCATATTTCTGCTCACGTTTCTCATTACGGTTGCGTGTGGTTTCTTATTCAGCCAGATAGAATCTGTGCGCACCATCTTTTTCATTATGCTTGCTGGCTATTTTATCGTTCTCGCTTTTTCTGGAATTGGCTATATACTTACGACACTGCTGCACTCGGAAAGGTCTGCGATGTCTGCGGGAGTTGGCATTGTTATGATTTCGTTTTTATTAAACATGATGGCCGGAATGGATGAAACCGTAAGCTGGCTTTCCTATTTTAGTTTATTTTACGTCTTTGATACCAAAGCACTTGTGCATGGAGACGGATTGTCCATCAGCGCTGCCGCTGCCACGCTGGGAATCTATATAGCTGGCACAGCATTGGGAGCATTTTTATTTAAAAGACAGGACGTTGTCCGATAACAAATAAACGTAAAAAAGGCAGTCGTTTTTATAACGACTGCCTTTTTGCTTGAGAATAGATTGAGTGTTCTTTTATACTTCTTGCTCTTCTGGTACTTCTAATCCAAGTCCTTCCGCTACACGGCGGCCATACTCTGGATCAGCTTTATAGAAGTGCTTGATTTGACGAAGTTTGATTTCGTCTTTTTCTACCGGTTTCATATGATTGACAACCGCTTGAATCAAACGATCTTTTTCTTCTTCGCTCATGAGGCGGTACAAATCACCAGCCTGCGTATAGTGATCATCACTATCGTAATCCACACTATCTGCCTGACCAGTTACTTCAAATGGATTAATCTTCGCTTCTTCATCTTCTTTTGGTCCATCTACGCTGTTTGGTTCGTAGTTTACAGAACCGCCGCCATTACCATCAGCTCTCATGAAGCCGTCGCGTTGGTAATTGTTCGTACCGTTGATTGGACGGTTAATTGGAAGTTGTTCGTGGTTCGCCCCAACCCGGTAGCGGTGAGCGTCGGAATAAGCGAACAAACGTCCTTGCAGCATTTTGTCTGGAGAAGCTTCAATGCCTGGTACAAAATGTCCAGGTGAGAAAGCTGCCTGCTCTACTTCGGCAAAGTAGTTTTCTGGATTGCGATTTAATACCATACGGCCTACTTCAATTCGCGGGTAATCTTCTTTCGACCATACTTTCGTCACATCAAATGGATCCCATTTGTACGTCTTCGCATCTTCATACGGCATAATTTGCACGTATAGTCTCCATGCTGGATAGTTGCCTTCCTCAATAGCATTGTAAAGGTCCTCTGTGTGATAATCCGGATTCTCCCCGGCTAACTTATCAGCAACAGACTCATCAATACCTTTAACGCCTTGCTCACTAATAAAGTGATATTTCACCCAGAAAGCTTCTCCTTTATCATTTACCCACTTGAACGTGTGGCTGCCATAACCGTTCATGTGACGGAGTGTTGCCGGAAGACCGCGATCCCCATGTAAGTACGTTACTTGATGCAATGATTCCGGTGACAACGACCAGAAATCCCATACCATGTTAGGGTCTTTTAAATGTGTTTTTGGATGACGCTTTTGCGTATGAATAAAATCAGGGAATTTAATAGCATCACGAATAAAGAAAATAGGCGTATTATTACCAACTAAATCATAGTTTCCCTCTTGTGTATAAAATTTCACAGCAAATCCACGCGGGTCACGCACTGTATCTGCTGAACCTAGTTCACCTGCCACCGTGGAAAAACGGATAAACATCGGCGTTTTCTTCCCAACTTCATTTAAAAAGTCAGCTTTTGTATATTTTGTCACGTCATTTGTTACTTCAAAATACCCGTGTGCACCTGCACCTTTTGCGTGGACAACACGTTCTGGAATACGCTCACGATTAAAGTGGGCCAGTTTTTCTAAAAGGTGGACATCTTGAATTAATGTTGGTCCTCTTGAACCAGCGGTTATAGAATGTTGATTGTCTCCTACCGGAGCACCAGAGCTTGTTGTAAGACGGTTGTTTTCTTTACTCATGTGAAATCACCTCTTATTTTTTCTACAAATATATGATAACACTTCTCAATAAAAAATCAATACTAATTTATAATAATTTTAATGTAAATATCGTTATCAATAAAAGCTATTGTCACATCCTTTTAAAACACTATGATGATGCATAATATCCCTTTATTAATACATGCTTCTTTTGAGTAAATTATGAAACTTTTTCTTCGAGAAAGACGAATTTTTTATCATTGCAATTGATTATTAATATGCCGCACATGATAAGACAAAATTTTTCGACACCGTATAATGAAGCATGCATTACTTCTTTTGTTTTTTCTTTTCCCTTTTATTTCTCGCGTTAAACAAATAGTAAGTGAGACAAAAATGACAGCACGGTCATACAACCCGGGCGGTTCATGGAAACTTGTGCAGATTGTTTGTTTATCATAAGAATTTCTATGATGGCTCTGTATAACATTTCTTGCGAAAGTTCTTTTACCTTAGCCGAACTTCCTTCGTTCAAGGCGCTTGTGCTTTTCCTGTCCGTCTTAAAGCATAAAAAAAATCACCTGTTTATCGTGCTAAACAGGTGATTTTGTAACTAGTTTACAGCTTCTTTAAGCTGTTTGCCTGGTTTAAATGCTGGAACTTTAGATGCTGGAATCTGAATGGTTTCCCCAGTTTGTGGATTACGTCCCTCGCGAGCTGCCCGCTCACGAATTTCAAAGTTTCCAAAACCAATTAATTGAACTTTTTCTCCCGACTGCAATGATTGCGCGATATTATCAAGGGTTGCATTGACCGCTGCCTCTGCATCTTTTTTGCTCAAACCTGCCTTTTCAGCTACTTGACTAATAAGATCCGTTTTATTCACAATGGTACCTCCTTGTAATCTTTTATCTACTAGTCTTTCAATATTTACAAGAATTATACCTCCTTTCCCAAAAAATTTTTCGATAGATTACGCGTAGTTAATCAAACGTTTGATCAACATCACTCTATAGAGCATTTTTACACACGCTCTCCGTATTGTTTGCGCTCCCTCTTTAAATCATCAGAATGCGCAGCCGCGTGATACAAACCTATCCGTATACACGTTGTCTACATATAATAATACCGAAGCATCGATTCCAAGGAGAGGAGAGATAAACATGGGATATCCTGGAGGTTATGGACCTTATTCACCTGGGTACGGTCCTGGTTACTACGGTGGTTATGGCTATGGCGGCGGGTTAATTGTCGTGCTTTTCATTCTCGTCATCATTATAGGAGCCGCTTGGTGGTATGGCGGTTACGGTAAAAAATATTAGTGTGCCTCAGTGAAAAAGCCTTTAAGAGATTCTTCTCTCTTAAAGGCTTTTTACCGCTGCTTCTCTGCTTGTTGCAGCTCGTACATGCTGACATCAGTCTCTAACTGCAAATGGCTGTAATCACGAAAGCCCGGCCAGTCACCACCCCACTCAAAACCAAGTTCTTTGGCAATCTTACTTACATCTTCCCAATCCGATCTGCCATTATGGTTGCCATCGTAATCTATATCCCACGTGATTTCACCGTTGGGCTTTTCAATGGCAAAATCAATCGCCAAACCGTAATTATGGTAAGATTCACCGCCTTTTGCATTTGTTACAATACTGCCTGGCTCTTCGCGCCCTTGCGCGTAAAGCCCGTCTTGTTCTTCGTGGGAGCGGTAACCTTCTGTAATCACAACAGAAATGCCTTGCGCTTCTGCCCGTTGTATCAGTTCCTGTTTCTTCTCATCAACAACAGGGTGCAATTCATTCAACTCGACAGCTTCTTTCGGGGTTACTATTGGTTCTTCCTGCGGCCACACAAATATGATGCCTGTACCGAACAACACCAGTAACATAAGATCCCAGCTGCTATTCATATCGATGAAAATTCCTTTCTCTTTCTTATATCATAACTGGCCAGCAAACGTTCATTTCTCCATCATTTGCGCTTTGCTGTCAGAAGATGGGACAATCTCTTGCACAGGGAGCGTGAAACAGAAGCTGCTGCCTTCCCCTTCAATGCTCTCTACTCCCATATGGCCGCCGTGTCCGGCTACAATTTCTTTACAAATAGCCAGCCCTAAACCTCCTCCTTCCTCTGGATGTGTGTTCACTGTCCCCTTATAGAACCGGTGAAAGACATAAGGGAGATCTTGTTTTTTGATTCCTGCTCCCGTGTCATGAACGAATATGCATACATTGTGGTTCTCGCGGTCAAACGTTAACTCCAGCTCCACTCGGCCTCCGGGCAGAGTGAACTTCTCTGCATTATATAATAGATTGCTAATAACTTGTTCCATTCGGATATGATCTAATTCTACCATATATGTTTTATCCGCATCATTTGAAAGACTATTCACAAACCGCATGGCAATACCCGCTTTTTCCATCTCTGGATAATATGATGCCGACAAACGTGACATAAACTCTGCTATATCCGTTCGTTCTAATTGATATGTGATGGTTTTAGCATCGAGCTTGGAAAGTTCTCGTAAATCCTCTATTAACTTATCAAGAAATACCGTTTTGTTATAAACCAGCTCTAAATATTTTGGATTACCAGGTTCAACCACCCTGTCTATCATTGCTTTTATATAACCTTGAATGGATGTCAGCGGTGTATTTAATTCGTGGGAGATGTTGGTCATCAACTCTCTTCTCGCTTTGTGCATATTGAATAATTGGTCGTTTGCTTTTCGTAAACTTTCGTTTGCTTTGACTAATTTCCCTGTTCGGACTTCCACTTGTTCTTCTAATGTTTGATTAACTTTTTGCAAATGAGCAGACAGCGCCTCTGACTGCCTAAGCGCGTTCGTATATTCACGGGACAAATAAAAAGACTGAGCAATTAAATACGCAAACAGCCCTATCGAAACAGTCTCGCCGGTCGCGATGATTTCGTTGTAGTATAAAATATCCATGATGACAAAGACAAATAAAAACGACATGGCCGCTACATGCAAACCTGCCCCGCATTTTTTATGATAAAAGGCTTTCCATAATATAATGATCAAGTAAAATAGTCCAAATGTGCACAATGCCTGCAGCACAATCATCATTTCTGTAAAAATACGTGCTGGCGTCAGCAGAACAAAGACATTAAATGCCATTAATGCTCCGATAAGCAAACGTTTGGAGCGATTTCTCATTTCTCCTTTAAATTGCGAGTCAATATATAAAATAAAACATAGAACAGCAACACTTGGACTCCAATACTCTAATTTTAGAGAAAATTCCCAGTTTAACCATGGCAGAAAATGCATCAGAAGCACTTCTCCTAACAGCAATGTCCGCACCATAATCGCCGCACACGTTCCGCCGAAATATAAAGCAGTTCTGTGCTGGGGGCGCATCGCAAATAAACCAAAGTGATAAAGCGCCATGGCACCGAGGCTGACTATAAAGATCATCTCTGTTGTTACGTTTTGGTCACGCTTTGCTTGTATGACTGCAGATGAGCCAAGTTGAATGGGTTCGGTCCATCCTGTTTTACGCTGATAAAAATCAGATACGTGAATCCATATGTCTACTTCCGTGTCACCCGACTCAAAATAAACTGTTTTCGGCAGATGTCTTGGTGCCATGTCTGCACGACTCGTCCCTACTTGACCACTGGACGCTAACATCTCGTTGTCCACCCACATCTGATATGCGCTATACATGCTCGGGACATACAGTCCATAAACACCTTGATTGTCAGGAAGCAGTACTTTAAGCCGGTATGTAGCGTACCCGTGATGCGGCAGTTCTTCATTCTCCAACTGCCAGCTTCCCGGAGTGTGAAGATAAGAAGACGCATCTTTATCTTGTCCCGGCCCATCCAGTGATTTCCAATAAAATTCCCACTCTCCATCAAGGCTGACTATCTTCTCTTCAGATTGGTTCCAGCCGCGTAAATCAAGCACTCCGCCTTCTGCTTTATAATCTATGGCAGTACCTGTACTGCATGATGCCAACAGGATAAGCATTACTCCGAAAAACCAAACACGTAAGACAATTACCACCCCCGCCATGCCTGTGGTTGCTACTCATGTTACCAAAACATGTAAATACTTTCTATTTTTTCAGATTACTTTTTATAAAATAACCAACATATACATCACTAGAAAAATCGTCTTATCGCCGGATTCTTACAGCAAAATCCGCTGTTTTTCATATCTTTTCATAAAGTCCAAAAAAGCTGTCCCAAAGGGGATAGAAACCCTTTTGAGACAGCCTTTTCATACAATATCGAGCGGCATTTTTCTTGTTGGAGGCGGAAATGCCTGATCGAGCTGCAAACATTCTTCTTTCGTTAACGATATGCTTGCCGCTCTTGCATTTTCTTTTACATGACGTTGGTTTGAAGCTTTTGGAATGGAAATCACGTGATTGGATACCACAGTCCAGGCAAGTGCAACTTGAAGCGGCGATGCCTCATAGCAGTCAGCAATTTCGTTGATGGTCGGATTAGTTAAGAGCTGCTGCCTGAGTGCTCCTCCCTGGGCAAGCGGGCAATACGCCATAACTGGCATATTTTGCTGCTTTTGCCACGGCAGCAAATCATACTCAATCCCTCTTGAACCGAGATGATAAAGTACTTGATTGGTCATACAGTAATGACCGTCTTTTTTGCTTATCAGTTCGTTCATGTCAGCTGTATCAAAGTTGGACACGCCCCATCTTTTTATTTTTCCGGCTGCTTTTAACTTTTCCATTTCTTCTATCGTTTCTGCAAGTGGAACACTGCCTCTCCAATGCAGCAAGTATAAATCAATTGTATCTGTTTCCAACCGTTTTAAACTATTTTCACATGCCGCTTGCAAATGCTCTCTCCCGGCATGGTGAGGATACACTTTTGATACAAGAAACACTTCATCACGGCGGCCCTTAATTGCTTCACCGGCTACACGTTCTGCTTCTCCATCTCCATACATTTCTGCCGTATCAAGTACCGTCATGCCTAAATCAATCCCAAACTGCAAAGCATGAACCTCTTGTTTTCTATCTGCTTGTTTTTCTCCCATATGCCATGTGCCTTGGCCGATACAAGGAAGCGTGGTGCCATCAGGCAGCGTTACTGTCTTTTGCTTTACGTGTTCTCTAATGTGCTGTTCGTCCTGCTTCAACAATCCTCCCGCCTTTCTTGTTTATAAAGCTTGCTGTTCGCTGACTTCTGCGCTCGCTTTTTTATTCGAACGTAAAAACAGAGAAAATAAAAATGCAATCAACGCTAGTATGGTACTACCCATAAACGCCCATTGATAACCATTTAATTGTGCCAGCTGTAAAAGCTGTGACTCCATTTCTCCTTGCGGAAGGCCTTGCATGGAAGCATCAGGCGTATAGCGATTTGCTCCAACACTGACAAATGTAACAAGAATAGCCGTACCGATTGAAGCAGACACTTGCTGCATCGTGTTCATCATCGCCGACCCATGTGCATACAAGTGTTCAGGCAGCTGATTTAATGCCGAGGTAACGACTGGCATCATCGCAAACGATAAGCCAAACATGCGAATGGCATAAATGGTTGTTAAATAAGCAAATGATGTCTCCAACGTAATACTTGTAAATAAATACGTCGTTACCGTCACAATCGACAACCCTGAAATAGCAAGCCACCTTGCTCCAAACTTATCAAACAAATAGCCAGTTACCGGTGACATAATCCCAATTACAATCGCGCCAGGAAGGAGCATTAATCCCGATTCCAGCGGTGTATAACCCATCACCGTTTGCATATAAAGCGGCAAAAGCGTCTCTGCTCCAATTAATGAAATAATTGCTGCCATTGTAATTACAAGCGAGAGTGTAAATATCCGATATTGAAAAACTCGAAACTCCAGCATCGGAACTTGAAGGCGAAGCTGCCTCTTAATGAAGAAAAATAAGACAACGATTCCACCGATAATACTGATAATGACAGAAGAACTCCCCCAGCCGTTTTCTGCCACAATACTGAATCCATATAAAATGCCCCCAAAGCCAAAAGAAGAAAGAATGATAGATATGACGTCAATCTTTGGCTTCGTTACACGTGTAACGTTTTGCATAAATAAATATGCCAGCAGCATGGTTACCGCAACAATTGGTAAAACAGTATAAAACAATGCTCTCCATTCAAAGTGTGCTAGCAGCCACCCGGACAATGTAGGGCCAATGGCTGGAGCAAATGAAATAACAATACCAGCCATGCCCATCGCAATACCACGTCTTTCTGCCGGGATAATAGCTAATAAAACCGTCATTAATAACGGCAGCATAATACCTGATCCTGCTGCTTGAATAACACGAGCGATGACCAGCATTGGAAAATTAGGCGCAATAGAAGCAATAAGCGTTCCTATGCCAAACAAGCTAATAGCACTGAAAAATAATTTTCTTGTTGAAAAGCGCTCAATTAAAAACGCCGAAATCGGAATCATAATACCATTCGTTAACAAGAAAACCGTCGTTAACCATTGCACCGTATTTTCTTCTAAATGAAACACATCCATGATGGTAGGAAGCGCGGTTGCAAGCAAGGTCTCGTTAATAATCCCCATAAAAGCTCCAGCCATCAAAGCAGCAATCATTAATCCTTTTTGAACAGGTGTCAAATTCCAGGAACTGCTTGATTGCATATCCGTCATGATTGTTATTCCCCTTTCCATTCTCTCCACATGTAAGATAGCTCCGACATAGTTTCTTTCAAGTAATCTTTTCGAGACAGATACATCATTAAAGCTTCCACCAGAAACTCTTGATTTGTATCTTGCTGCAGTTCGGAAAGCAGCAGATGAATCGAATGTTTATCTTTTTCTGTGAACGGTATCGTTTCGTCCTCCATTACACGGGTTAACGTTAAGCACATTTTATCTCGCTTGGCCATTGGATCTTTTACCTGCTCTTTTTCCGAAAGCAGCGGCTCAAGATCTTCATCGTGCTTTACGATGACTTCTAAACGTGCATAAATAAAATGAGCCAAGTCCTTTAGCGAAAGGGGATGGTTTTCCCACATTCGCCGCCCCAAATATTCTTTCATCATCCCTTCCATCATCGCTGTTAAATCATGAACATATGGACGCACTCGACCTCCAAATGCCTCTAACAATGCATTACAGTGCCATATTCGTTGGGCATCACGCATTTGTTTTGCCTTTTGGTTAATCTCTGTATCATCCGTTGGAAAAAATTCAGTAAATAAGATGTGAAAAAACGTGTGGTACTCTACTGACTTTCTCAGTTCAAGCTCTATACGTTGAATGAGCAGCTCTTTCGGTGTGATATCTCTTCTTACGAGTTCATTATCCGCTTCCTGCAGTAAATGCATGTGAAACTGCTCTAACAGGTTTAACATCATGTTCTCTTTCGAAGAGAAATGCTTATAAAATGCTCCTTTTGAAATCCCGCATGCTTCTGTTATCTCTTGAATGGAAGTAAAATGAAATCCTTTTTTAGAAAAAAGTTGAACAGCCGTATCCATAATTTCCTGTTTTTTATCTGCCATGGCAATCCCTTCTTACAAAACTTTTGACCAATAAGTCACAATAAGTAAACACCTGGTCATGACTGTAGTATTATAAGAGATGATGTCCTCAGTGTCAACCGTTTTATCGTTATTAGGCAGGAAGATCCCTACTTCAAACGGATTGCAAGATGATTCAGCAGGAATAGTTAAGACAAAAAAGCTCAGTGCCCTGAAAAACCTCGAAAAATTCTGCTGCGCACAGACGTGTCAGCATCTCGGAGTCAAAAAGACCCTCTTATTAACGAGGGCACCAAAGCGCAGCATATTACAGCTTCCAATCATTGCAAAAAAGCTGTCCAAAAAAAACAGTTTCCACTGCTTTTCTGGACAGCTTCATGCGTTATTTTAGTAAGGATCTGATTCGTGACTTTTCTTTACGGCATCTTCTGCTGCTTCGTTCTGAGCAACAGAACCTTGGCCAAATTTCGATTGTCCTGCTTCACGTCCGGGGACGCTGTCTTCTTTTTTCATTTCTTTGATTTCTTGCATTTTCTTTTCAATACCTTCCTTCACGCGCCGGCCATAGTCCTCATCTGCTTGCGTAAAATGCTCAACCATTGCATCTTGAATGCGTTTATCACATATTGCGAGCGCATCCGATAAGTTCTTAATCAATTCATCGCGTTCCCAGTCTTCAAAGCTGCGATACGTGTTTCCAGCTTGTCCATAGTTGTTGGGACGATCGATTGGCGCACTCATTGCCGCTGCATGGTATGCCGGCTCGTGTTGAGGATAGGTTTTATCTTCTTCTCTATAACCGCCAACCATGGATGGTTCATAGTTGATGTGTGGATTATCACCTGATTCTTGCGGGTCTCGGTGATCGAGCTGACCGCGATGCTGATTCGTTCGAACAGAAGTTTTTGGTGCATTAACAGGCAATTGCAGATAGTTTGCTCCTACTCGGTAACGCTGCGTATCGGAGTAGGAAAAGGTACGTCCTATCAGCATTTTATCATCCGAAAAGTCCAGGCCGTCGACCAGAACCCCTGTACCAAAAGCAGCCTGTTCAATCTCTGCGTGGAAGTCTTTTGGATTGCGGTCCAGCACCATCCGCCCCACTGGAAGCCATGGAAACTTATCTTCCGGCCACAGTTTCGTGTCATCCAGTGGATCGAAGTCAAGCTCTGGGTGGTAACCATCCTCCATAATCTGGACAAATAACTCCCATTCCGGATAATCTCCACGCTCAATCGCCTCATACAAATCCTGTGTCGCATGCACAACGTTCTTCGCTTGAATCTCGTTCGCCTCTTCTTGCGTTAAGTTACGGATTCCCTGCTTCGGCTCCCAATGGTATTTTACCAGCACTGCTTCCCCTTTATCATTGATCCATTTATACGTATTCACACCTGAACCCTGCATGTGGCGGTATGTAGCCGGAATACCCCACGGGGAGAAAAGGAAAGTGATCATATGGATTGCTTCCGGTGAACGGGAAACAAAATCAAACATTCGCTCAGGATTTGGCACATTTGAAGCCGGATCCGGCTTAAAAGCGTGAATCATATCAGGAAACTTCATGGCATCACGAATAAAGAAAATTTTCAAATTGTTTCCGACTAAATCCCAGTTGCCGTCTTCTGTGTACATTTTTACTGCAAAGCCTCGAGGGTCGCGGTCTGTTTCCGGAGAATCTTTAGCTCCTGCCACAGTGGAGAAACGAACCATTAGCGGTGTTTTCTTGCCTGCTCCGGAAAATACTTTCGCTCGTGTATACTTCTCTACTGGTTCATCTCCAACTTTCCCGTAGGTTTCAAAATAACCAAAAGCACCACTTCCGCGAGCATGAACCACCCGCTCCGGCACTTCTTCCCGATCAAAATGTGAGATTTTCTCAAGGAAATGGTAATTTTCCAATGTGGCCGGACCACGGTTGCCAATGGTACGCATATTTTGGTTGTCTGTTACAACACGGCCTTGACGTGTTGTTAACGTCTCACGTTTCACATCATCTTGCTTGTTTGAAGTATTGTGATCTTTGTTTTCTGCCATAATTAATCCCCCCTACCAATCGTTTGCCCTGCTTTAGGAAATTTATACAGCAAAGTAAAAGAGAGGGGATATTTCCTGTATATCTTTTTTATACGCGCGCTAAGCTTTACTTTGCACACGTCTACGGCAATACCTACATTTAGTTACCTGTATCATGTTTTTCCTCTGCCTTTATCCACCCGTATGTTTTGTATTCTTTTTTTACCTTTATTGTTATTAAGAAAACATATTTGCGCTTTGAATCAGCACACACATATCATTCAACAAAAAATCAGCTGACATCAGCCAATTTCTGCAGCATTTTTCACGGCGTCCCCCTGCGCTAACACGTATCCCTTTCTTTTACCCATTCAAAAAACCTCACAGACAGGAAATGTGCCTGTGAGGTTTTATCACAATCTTGCTTTTCTTTGTTTTCCTGATTGTTCTGATGCAGAGAACATAAATGTTTCCCTGTGATAGCGAACACTCATCACGAGTCCAATTGCAAGCATCGTCGTTACTAATGAACTTCCGCCATAGCTGATTAACGGGAGGGTAAATCCAGTTACTGGCAACAGTCCAATATTCATGCCGATGTTTTGAAAAACCTGAAAGGCCAGCATCCCTGCTATACCCGCACACATATACGTTCCATAGGGATGGTGTGAACGCAGTGCTGTCATAATAATCATATACAGCAAAACGAAGTACAGAGTAATCACAAATGCGGCTCCGCTAAACCCATGGGTATGGCCAATAATTGCAAAAATAAAATCCGTGTGAGCTTCTGGCAAGTAGATATCTGTATTCGTACCAAACATCCGCCCTGTCCCAATCAGCGTTAATGCCTGAGCTGTTTGATATCCTGCGTCCACAAATTCAAACGGGTTTAACCATCCATAAAACCTTTCTACTTGATAAGCAGATAAATGCGAAAAGATATACTGGTCTACAAAATTCGGAAATCGATAAAAAGCATAAATAAACGCAAGAATCCCTAAAACCGGTCCGCCAATAATGACCAGCAATATTTTATAGGACACTCCAGAGACAACCAGCAGTGCAATAAAGATGGACAAAGTCATCATGGTCATTCCCATATCTGGCTGGTTCACAAGAAAAAGGATTGGAGGCAAAATAACAGCTATCATTTTCCCAACAAGAATTACATCGTTCGACAGCGAATGACGGTAATGCAAGTTATGTTTGTAAATTATATTACTCAACACTAAAATCACAAATATTTTCATTAACTCAGACGGTTGAAACGAACCGATTACCGGGATTTCAAACCATCTAACTGCCCCGTTATTCGGTGGAGCAATGGAAGCCGGAGCAACTGCTAACACAAGCAGCATGAACAATCCAAATCCATACAGCACCCAAGACCAGTACATATAATATTCAAAGTCAACATGGAGTACGACAAACGCTGCAGCAAAAGCTACAACAAAAAAGACCGCCTGCCGGATGACAAAGTTTGTGTCGTACTGAGACATTTCTTGTGCATAATATATATAGACACAGCTGGCTACTGCAAACAAAAACAGCACAAAGAAAAGGTTTACATCGTATTTTTCATGTTTGATATTGTTTTGCATATTCCACCACACACATCACGTATTTCTTCTTTCTACTATAGCGGAATAACGAGATGAACGCCATCATTCCATGAACCAAAATTTCGTCACAGTCGATAAGCAGACACATGTCTAACTGCCTTTCATTGCGTGCAGAAAAAGAACCTGCTCGAGTAAAACGAACAGATTCTGCTTTGTCTTCTATTTTAACGCTCCTTCGTCAAAGTGGGGGACAAGCCCAGCTTTTGCTGCACGTCCAAGCAGTGATTCAATCGCGCCATACCCGTCGCGGCCCAGATCTTTTGTAAATCCATTGACGTATAAATCAATGTGAGAATCGGCCACGTCCGGTGACATTTCTTGGGCATGCTGCAACACATACTCTCGTGAAACGTCAGGATGATCCCATGCATATTGTACGGACTGCCGTATCCAATTCGCCAGTTCACTCACATTAACATTACTTGAACGTTTTACAATAATGGCTCCGAGCGGAATCGGCAGGCCGGTATCTTTTTCCCACCATTCCCCAAGATCTTGAAGCATATGCAAACCATATGTTTGATACGTAAAACGTGCTTCATGAATGACCAGCCCTGCATCCACTTCCCCTTTTTGTACCGCAGGCATAATTTCATCAAACGGCATAATCCGAATGCTGCCAATATCTCCAGGTACTTGTTGAGCCGTCCACAACCTGAAAAGTATGTACGCCGTGGAGCGGTCACTCGGCACTGCGACAGTTTTTCCTGCAATGTCAGAGGGAGATGCCGTGTTCTCAGCTGTTAATACAAGTGGGCCGCAGCCTCTTCCTAACGCTCCGCCACATGGTACCAGCCGATAATCATCCAACACCCATGGCAGGGCTGCAAAAGAAATCTTCATGATGTCAGGACCTTCGTTATTGGCAGCCCAGTAGTTCGTTTTATCAATATCCGCATATGTCACGTCAAACGATGGGGTATTTGGAATAAGTCCATGTACAAGGGCATGAAAAACAAATGTATCGTTTGGACATGGAGAATAAGCAATATTCATGAAAAAACCTCCTCTAACGATGTGCTTGCTTTTGTTAACGAGGCAAGCGCCTCTTTTATCTTCCAATTATCTCTGTCTCGCGGCCCAACGTAGTTCGACACAGCACGCATTTCAAAAGCCGGCACATCAAACCTTTGTGCTGCACCAGCTACACCAAACCCTTCCATTCCTTCCGCTGCCGCTTTTGGATGCAGCTTCGTTAACTGGTTTGTCGTTTCTAGTGTTCCAGTAACCGTTGATTTCGTTAAGACCGGTCCTGTTTGGACATCCAAGCCGTCTTTTTCCATTGCTTGGACGAACTTCTTTGTCCTGTAAGTGTCACAAACGTAGCGAGATGTACCTAATTGCAGTGCTTCTAAACGTTGAAACCCTTCCTGTGTTTCCGCGCCTAAATCAGCAGCTATAATTTCCGTTGCCACAACTATCGATGCTATCGATGTATGTTCCGAGAAGCCACCTGCAATTCCAGCACTGACCACTGCCTGATAGCGCGTTTTTGATAAAGCAATGGCTGTGCTGACAGCAGCTTCTGCCATGCCAACCCCGCCTGCTATTACATCTATATTCGAATCAGGAGGAAGTTCTCGTTGCACCGCTTCTTGTTCAGCTTCTACAGCTGTTACGACTAAAAGTCTATTTGACTGCATGAACCTGTCCCCTTTTCTTGAAAGGTAAAAAGTATCAATATTTGGCGTTTTTTATCCAGCACAAGCGCTCAGACGCACACGACGCGGGCCGGTTCGGCGTTGCCACAGGACGTGCTTCCACAGGATGTGGTGACTTCTACACCCGACACAGGACGTGCTTTCACAGGATGTG
>NZ_FNDK01000044.1 GCF_900099605.1 Alteribacillus persepolensis | reverse complement strand
GAATCTGGAGAAGCAAGAGCATATGAAGAGTTTGCCGAACAGTGCATGGCAGACTATGACTTAGATGGCTGGGTAAATGACACGTGGATTAATCCAGACGACGTCAATTATTTTAAGAAGTAAATGAGAGAATGAAGAGGAGGAAGCAATCGTGAACGTTTATTCCGATCATCAACTTTCACTGCCTCACTCGGTTGTTTCCATCGGAGCGTTTGATGGCTTGCATCTTGGCCATCAAACGCTCATTAATAAAGCCGCCAGCCGAGCAAAAACGTTAGGTGTTCCATCCGTCGTCTACACATTCAACCCTCCCCCTCGCAGTTTCTTTCAGCAAACGCAAGTGTTAACGAGTGTGGAGGAAAAAGTAGAACTAATCAAACGGTTAGGCATCGATTATGTTGTGGTAGCGGACTTTAACAAAGAATATGCATCACGTGAAGCCATTGCATTCGTTCATGAACTGCAAGCTCTCTCGCCTAAAGAAGTGTGGGTTGGGCCCAATTTTCAATTTGGGAAAGGAAAACAAGGAACGACCGAGTTTTTATCTCATTACTTTCACGTGAATCTCCATCCATTGGTTCGCTGTCAGCAAGGTAAAATTATCTCCTCTACTCGCATTCGCCTCCTTCTCCAAAAAAACCAAATAGAGCACGCACGTAAATTATTAGCCCACCCGCAAATGACACCATAGCAAAAGCCGTACAAACAATACTCTCTTTTTTCATCCTTCTACCATAAGCCGCTCTTACCATTGCGGCTTATTTTTATCGTTTTCGGGCGAGAGGATTTCCTTTTTCATTTTGTACAGCAAACAGTCCCAACGGATGACTCACTTCCGTGGCAGCGTTTTTCTCCAGCAGAAAACATCAATCAAACGTTTGATTAATCCCCTCCTATCCATAAAGAAAACACAGCTGGCAGCAGTCCTTTACGTACAGACAGCAGCTTCATCACGCGTATACCGGTGCCTTTTCCACGTTGGCAAAGCCGATCGTTATTCATATCTCTTCGTACAAAAAAGACAGGGAATTTCCCCATTCCCTGTCTTTTCCCTTACTTTTCTTCATGTTTTTCCGTTTTTGGTGATAATTCCTCTGAAAAAGCTGTTTGGTTTTTTGGCATTCTTTCCTGCACCGTAGATAACATATTTTGTAAGGCTTGATTGTTTCCGCCCTCTTTGTTGGTATCGTTGTTGTTTCTTTGTGTCATTCCTGCCCATGCAGCAGTGGCACCTACACCAATGAGTGTAAATAACATGCCCATGCCCATTCCACCACGGTTGTTCCTTCTGCTCCATCCCATAAATCTTCGTCTTCGCCCCGTAAATGGTGCTAACCAACGAAAATTGTTCATCCGTATTCCCCTTCTCTCCATGAATGTCTAGGATAGAATTATCCCGCATTTATATCTTTCTCCGTTTCTGGTTTCATTATCAGTATGAATTTTCCCCTTTTATTACCATAAATATGAATAGATGCAGTGATTTACACTAATGTGTGGCGATATAATGTAAAAGGATGATGAGATGCATGAAGACATTTATTATTTATATGTGGACGTTGTTTGATCCAGTATATTACTCCCTCACTCGTTTAATTACACTACAGGAAACCAATGAATGGCACCCTAACATTTTCCGCGTGCGGCTTGCTGTATATCGGGGTGCTGCGGTTACATTATCTGATGGCACCCAGATTCAAAAAAACGATGTGTTGTTAAAAATTCACTTGCACAATATTCGTTTAATCCGTGATATGAATAAGCTGCAACATGACTTTCAAAAAGCGCGTTTTATTTACCGTACTGTACAACAATCATTACCAGGTGTCGCTTCGTACATTCAAAGCCTGGAGAACAGCGAAAACATAAAAGGTATTATGGGTATTACAACATTAAACAAAGGCTGTAAGCGACTTGGTTTCGATTCAATGGATATACACAGCCATATCTACAGATGGTTCAAATGGATTCCTAATCTCATGATTACACTGCTCGCATCTTCTGATACAGCACTTCCTGCCATGAAAAGAAAAAAGCCAGCTTATATATTGATGTCAAAAGAGACATTGTTTCGCTCTTTCCAGCCGATTCACTCTTCTGACACCAATGCCATCCAGCGAAAATCAGCCTCTTCACCCAGCAGCTTTTCTAAATAACATGTCCGCGGAAAATACAGAACCGCAGAATTATTGTCACTTCTGGTTGGGCTTTCTTTTGGCCCGCTTGCTGCGAGCAGCGCCTCAGCTGACCGGGAAAAAGCACTCCGATGGATCTTTTGCTGTTTTTCCCGCAGGCATCTCCCTTAATCGCCTCAACTTGGTCATCGATAAGAAAATATGGCTTGCCGGTAAGTTTTGCAGCAGAAACAGCATTCTTCTTTATCCTTTCACAACGTTACACATTCCCACAGCAAAAACATACCATTTATGTGTCCTAACCTTTCAATGAGAACTTTATTTCTTTCATGCCTTCGCCTCTGTACTTCACATTCTCTCTCCACAGCCTCCACTGTTCAGCTTATGTTTCTGTCGGGGGATTCTTCGTATGTTATCTGCGCTTCGTCTATACGGTCCTAATTGATTGCACGGCTTTAGCGCAACCCGTTTTCGATTTGTCTCCATTTCACTATTTACAAATAATTCATTATATTTCAAAACAAACTTTACGCCTCCTTTATAATCCTTCGCTACAGTATAAGTGAAAATATTTTGAGAGGAGCTGTTACATAATGAACAAAAAGCTGCGTATCGGCTTGTTCATGGCACTACTATTATTCACTTCCCTCCCCTTCGGCACTGCAATGGCTGAAGAAGAAGTAACGAAAAAAGAACAAAAGCAAGTTCTCAACATCGCTCACCGCGGTGCTTCTGGACATGCCCCGGAAAACACAATGGCTGCCTTTGAAAAATCTGTGGATATGAAAGCCGATATGTTTGAGCTGGATGTACAGATGAGTAAGGACGGAGAATTAGTAGTCATCCATGATACAACCGTTGATAGAACGACCAATGGAACTGGGGCTGTGAAAGATTTGACGTATGAAGAAATTCGTGAACTTGATGCGGGCAGTCATTTTAGTGATGAATTCACTGGCGAAAAAATACCAACACTGGGAGAAGTACTGGACGAATATCGAGGGAAATCCGGTATTCTCATTGAAGTAAAGTCTCCATCCCTTTACCCTGGTATTGCTGAAAAAGTGGCAGATGAACTCACGTCACGCAACATGGACAAGCCCAACAACAATAAAATCATCGTTCAATCGTTTGACCATGATTTCGTACAAACATTCCACTCCCTGCTTCCATCTGTCCCAGTCGGCGTATTGATCAGCTACAATCCATTCGGCATTTCGGATTCTCTTTTGTCAGAATTCACAGAGTACGCTGACTACGTCAACCCTAACAAAGATATGATGGATGCTTCTCTTCTAGAGCGTATTCATTCGTTCGGGATGGAAACCCACCCTTGGACAGTAAGATCCCAAGAAGCAGCAGATTCTTTGCTGCAATTAGGAGTGGATGGTATTATTACTGACTATCCGGACTATGTCGACCCGCATAAACCATAATGGTACAGCTGTTAGCAGAGTAAAATGAAATCATTTTGCTCTGCTTCTTCCTTTTTCCAAAAAAATACAATGTGATTGGTTGACTTTTTCCAATTAAAGCGCTATAATAATAACTGAAAGCGCTTACAAAAGGAGCGGATGTTTTTCATGGAAGCTTTATGTTACGAAAAGGATAAAGATCAACTCATCACAGCCCTTTTAGAGCTTAACACCTACAAAATGCCGGATGGACGTCAGTTTTACGAAGCGTCTGAGGCTGAACTGAAAGAACAATTTTTGTTAGTTCAGTCACATAACTGTTAGTAACTGACTTGTTATATACCCATCTCCTCTTATATAGTAAACCACCTTCTTTCCAACGAAAGAAGGTGATTTTTTTTACCTGAACAACCGTACGCTTATCCTATGTGATAGAGATTTTGTGTTCTTACGAAAACGAATGCAAATCAGAGACAATTGGGGTGTTTTCAAGCATTGTCATTGCTATCGTGGATTCATTCACCAATACGTGCAGCGAATCAATGGGGAAAAATGATATTCCGATTAAAAGAAGCAAAATTATCACATATGTCTTTACAACGCCGAAGATGCCTCCTAACGCTTTATTTACTGTTCGCAGTATGGGCAGCGAAGCAAACATCTGCAGAATACGCCCCAATGACGCGACAATCATCGTTGTAACAAGAAAAATGAGCAAAAACCCAATAACCGTGTAAAACAACCCTTCAAACGCAGCGCCTAAAGCAGACGGATATGGAAGCCACGTACGCAGCCACTCGGCGATTGGCTGGTAAAAATAAAAGCCTGCGAACAAAGAAAGAATAAAACTCGTCAACCGGATAAACTTTGATATAAACCCTTGTTTTAATCCTATAAAGAAGCTTCCAGCCAACAACAATATAATAATAATATTTATGAGCAACAGCATTGCCTCCCTTGGACACTTATGTCTTTCATTTATTTGTGCTTACGCAGCAAAACGTGTCAGTGATTGTTTTATTATATATGGTTAACGATATTATACTTTCTGGACAAAGTGAAAAAAACCAACTTTGGTATGACCGTACGTCATTGGAAAAAATTGTACAACTGTCATCCATCCTCTTTTCCCCTTCTCTTCTACCCTTTTCCTGTAACTTCCTTTTTTCGTTAAAGAAGCAATGCCCTTTATAAATGCCCCGCCTTCATGCCATACTATTCATGTATTCCGTTTACTCTAAAGAGGTGAACCATAGTGAGTAAAAAATCTAAGTCAAAACGGACTATCATAAAAGGAAAAGACGCTGTTCAGCCAAGTACAGGAGAAGAACGGATTACTATATCAAAGTCGAAAAGTAATAACCAACACTCATAACAGTAGAAAGGAATATCATCATGAACGGACAACGTGCCCAAGAGTTATCGCTGTCTTCTAAAACTAAAAAAGTTTTTTTCAACGGTAAACGCGTGTATATCGATAACGTCTTCCAGCAAGTTGGTGTCGCAACCATACACTATGATGATAAACCAAATAAAATAGAAGGTGTTCCGGTCACCAGTTTAACAGAGGAATAATTCTTCTTTTCTTATCTGATACTTTTCTCCTGCACTTATCAGAAAGAACTTTCATCTATTCACACGGAACGGAAACGTAAAAAGCAGCTGTAAAAAAGCTGCTTTTTTTATCATCTATCCATGTGCAGCGCCACGAGGATTTACTTCCTTGTCCATGCTGCTCCCTAACACATAAAAAACATTTGCATTCTCATATATTGATACAAAAAACGTGCATGTCTTCCTTCTTGTGTATACGGATTTTGTAATTGATATAACGTTCTTATGAACATGTCATCGCAATAACACGACGGGCCGCCGTGTCTTCGGTAGCACTCATCATGTTCCTTGCAGGCAGCATCCACCGCATTCACAGGAGCACCTGGTCCGCTGCAGCCTGGCCCACACCAATTGTAACCAGGAAATACACAAAATCCAGGGAACCTTCTTCGTTCATCATGATAGTGTTTCCTGCGGTAATCCACGATCACCCTCCTTCCTTATCGATATGAACCCCCCGCTTATTTCCACCATATGAAAAACACCTCATTTTGGGTTGGCTCTTTTGGCATATTTCCTTTGGCGTAAGTACATTTTTCAACAAAAATTCACACATGCTATTCAACTATCCGGGCTCTTTCACATATGTATGTATAGCGTGTTAGGATTGGAGGGAAAACAATGGCTGTCATAAAAGCCACAAATCAGGACATCAATTTACTGGCACGTCTTTTGCGTGCAGAAGCGGTAGGGGAAGGCAAATTAGGAATGCTTCATGTTGGAGCTGTTACTGTAAACCGTACGCGCGTTAACTGTTCAGACTTTGAAGGTCTTCGCACGCTCAGAGAGGTTATTTTTCAGCCAACTGCATATGAAGCAGTTGAACATGGGTTATTCTATCAACGTGCAAGAGAAAGTGAAAAACGGTTAGCGAGAAGAAATGTTCAAGGAGAACGGCGCTGGCCGGCGAAATACAGCCTATGGTACCATCGTCCCCCAGGTGATTGCCCGCCTACATGGTACGACCAGCCGCTTGTCGGCAGATATAAATTGCATTGTTTCTACGAACCATCGCAAGGAGAATGCGACGACATTTATAACACCTTTTAAAACCTTCCTCTCTATGTTGATGTTTGAATACGCCTACACGGTATTGGTTTAAATTACCAGTATAAGTGTGTGAAAATAGGAAAACTTAACGTTAACATAGAAAAAAGGAGGGTCGCATGATGGTTCAACAAAACAGAAGCAATAACTCAAATCAACTTCTCGTTCCAGGAATGCAGCAAGCCCTTGATCAAATGAAAACAGAAATTGCTCAAGAGTTTGGTGTACAGCTCGGAGCAGACACTACATCCAGATCTAATGGTTCTGTTGGTGGTGAAATCACCAAACGCCTCGTTCAAATGGCTGAACAGCAAATGAGCGGCAGACAATAATAAAAGCAAAACAGAGGAGGAACGGTTTCCTCCTCTGTTTTTTTATGGAACGAGACCTGAGCTGATGGCAGGCAAAAACGTGACAATGATTAGATTGATGATCATAATACATAAGAATGGCATAATCGCCCGCACAACATCTGCATAATTGGTTTGTCCCACTTGAGCGGAAATGAATAAGTTCATCCCTACCGGCGGGGTGATAAGACCAATGGAAAGATTAACAACCATAATAATACCAAAGTGAATTGGATCTATTCCAATATTGGTTGCGATTGGAAGAAGCAGCGGTGTCAGAATAATAATAGACGCGAGCGTTTCCATAAAAGTTCCCACAACTAAAAGCGCCAAATTAAGTAATAACACAAGAATGATTGGTGATAAGTCTAAGCCAAGCAGAGCATCCGCCATGGATTGAGGCATTTGCTCACTCGTTACTAAAAAGCCGAAGAAAGACGCGGTTGCGATAATAAACAAAATAATCGAGGACGTAATGGACGATTCAATAAAGATTTGTTTAATACGTTTTATATCCAAATCTTTATAAACAAAAAATCCAATCACAAATCCATATACCACGGCGACTACTGCTGCTTCTGTCGGTGTAAATATACCTCCGTAAATGCCTCCGAGTATAATAACAGGCATTAATAAGGCAAAAATTGCTTTTTTAAATGCTGCCCATACTTCGCCGGCGCTCGCTGATGATGCAGCCGCTCGATATCCTTGTTTTTTAGAAATAACGTAAGCGACAACCATTAATGAGACACCAAGCAAGATACCTGGTACAATTCCAGCAATAAACAAATCGGTAATGGAAACGCCTGCTGACACGCCATAAAGTATTAATGGCACACTTGGTGGAATAACAATACCTGTTGTTCCGCCGGCAGCCTGCACCGCTGAAGAAAAACTTCTGTCATATCCTTCTTTTACCATCGAAGCAATAAGTATGGCCCCCACGGCCGCAGTTGTTGCCTGCGCGGAACCGGATATAGCAGCAAAAAAGATACAGGTTACGATAGAAACGTGGGCTAAGCCGCCCTTTATATGTCCTACTAAACTTTTGGAAAACTCCACTAATCGTTCCGAAATACCCCCATGCTCCATTAACTTTCCCGCCAAAATGAAAAACGGAGCGGCCATAAGCGGAAATGAGTCCAGTGCCGCAAACATGGTTTGTGGCAGCGTAATAAGGGGAACGTCATTTGTCATTATAAAAAAGATAATAGATGCCATCCCTAGAGACACGGCAATCGGCACATTAATGAAAAACAAAAACAATAACACCAGAAACAATACAGCTGTCATTATACATTCCCCCTTTCTTCTGTTGATTCAACATGATCTGTCAGCGGAAAAGTATAAGCAGCCAGGTTTATTATCATAAACAGAGCACTTACAGGAATAACGAGATACACATACCCCATCGGCACCTGTAAAGCAGAGGACTGCTGCACCATCGCTTGGCTCACAATATGGATGCCTTGCACAAACAAAATGAGCAAAAAGGCAGCCGTCGCTAGAAACGCTGCAACAAGTATTCCTTTATATACTGATGGTCTGAATTTTTGCACAAAAAAATCGATACCTACGTGGCTTCCTGTCTTAAACGCGATACTTGCTCCTAAAAATGTAACCCAGATCATTAGATATCGTGCGAGCTCTTCAATCCAAGGGAACGACGATCCAAATATTACTCTTGATACCACTTGGAAAAAAATGAGCAGAACCATCGCGGCTAAAAACAGAAACAGAACATTACTTATCCCACTGTTTAGTCGTTCTAGAAGATGTTTCATTCCTTGTTTCCTCCTGAGTTGTCCAAATGATTGTCTATCTTATTCATCTGCTTGCTTGATACGCTCGACGTAATCGTCCCATTTATCGTGTTTTTCGTATACTTCTTCGACAGCTTCTTTAAATGCATCGATATCTATTTCTTCTTTCGTTACAATCGTAGCACCTTCGTCTTTCATTTCTTGTGTGTGCTGCTCTTCTAATTGTTGATTAATCTCACGTTGAACGGAA
Source organism: Alteribacillus persepolensis (assembly GCF_900099605.1). Taxonomy (GTDB): domain Bacteria; phylum Bacillota; class Bacilli; order Bacillales; family Marinococcaceae; genus Alteribacillus; species Alteribacillus persepolensis. The sequence continues at coordinate 3,320 of NZ_FNDK01000044.1, read as the reverse complement.
GCTGTTTCTCGTCCAATTTGTATAATGGCATCCTGCAGCTGCTCCGGAAGACTTTCTAATTTTTCTTGGTTAATCATGAGAATAGCCGAAGCATAATATAAGTCTAGAACACTGACTTTATCTGATACTTCAAACTGATTAGTCGTTCTAAGACCACTTAGGGCATTATCCACGCCATCTACAATACCTTGCTGTAACGATGTATAGACTTCAGGATTGGCAATAGGTGTCGCTTCTGCTCCCAATGCATCATACGTATCAACGTACAACTCGTTTTCAAGCGAGCGCATTTTTAAGCCGCTGACATCTTCTGGACTATAAATAGGGTGTTTATTATTAGAAAGTTGTACGAAGCCTTTTTCCCAAAACGCAATTCCTTTTATATTAATATTTTCCATTTTGTGCAGAAGCTCTTGGCCAATCTCTCCATCAAACGTTTCATATGCATGATTTAGATCATTAAATAGAAATGGCATTTCGACCACAGCAATGTCTTCTATAAAATTTCCGACAACGCCAGTAGATGATAATGCCATATCCAATGAACCGTATTGAACTCTTTCTACTAATGAACGGTCTCCCCCCATTTGTCCTGCTGGATAAATTTCTATATTTATTTGACCGTTTGTTTCTTCTTCCACTGCCTCTTTAAACTCAACTAACCCTAGATGATAGGCATGATTGGGCGGTGCGACATGCCCTACTTGTAACGTGACTGGCTCTTTAGCTTCTGCGGGATCATTCGTTGATGAAAACACTCCTGTACTGCAGCCGCTCATTAACAGCAATGCTAGTATCATCACAGTCATGATGCTGTAAATGTGTAACTTCAAGGTTTTGCCTCCTTTTAATGTAAGCGTACACAATATGAGATATGAAGGAAGGGGTGAGCCAACAGCCCAGCCCCTTTTGAATGCTATAACGTTGTTACTGTCTTTTTCGTTAAATCGACTGTTTGTAAATCTTGGCCGAGGATCAGCTCCCCATCATAAACACGTCGCACTTCACTTTCCACGTGTTCTTCATCAATGCTTGGCAGAAAATGCGTGAGGAGAAGACGCTTCGTATTGGACTGCTTAGCTGTCTCTGCTGCTTGTGCAGGCGTGCAGTGCTCTTTTTGCAATTTTTCCCAAATGGTATCTAAATTCGTGTTTTCAGCCTTTTCCTTTGCAGTCAAGACACAATCATGAATCAAAAGGTCAGCATTTTCGGACAAATCCGTCAAATGTTGAGTTGGAGAAGAGTCACCAGAAAATACAATGACAGTATTATCAATTTCAAAACGAAAAGCATACGTTGTAACGTTGTGAATCATTGGAGCAGACGTGACTTTCGCTGGAATATCGCCAGCCGGGATGTCACCTGGTTCTTCGATTTCGTATATTTCTACGTCATGAATGCCTTCTGCCGGGAATCCAAGTGACGTTCGATAGTTAATATCATCTTCGTACATTTTTAAAACGGTTTCATGAAATTCCTTAATACCTTTTGGGCCGACAACGGACAGTTTTCGTCTGCCTAAGTGCCAGCCGCCAATGAGAAACTGAAAATAACCCATAGTGTGATCAGAGTGAAGATGAGTAAACCATAGATGATGAACATCTTGCGGTTCTACTCCAATCCGTTGTAATTGTGAAGTGGTTTCCTGGCCGCAATCAATTAATACGTTCATATCGTCAATCTGAAGAAGCTGTGCGGATGCAGCTCTGTGCAAGGCGGGATAAGGAGACCCCGTTCCTAACATGGTTACTTTAATATCTTTCATGAATATAGCTCCTCTCTCGATTCATTTTTTCATAAATTTCGCAAAAGCAAATCTTCTGAAATTATATTCTCATGTATCCATGTTAGAAAACAATAGAAATTAGAATCACAAAACGTTATCCATGTATAATAGTTTCTTATACGTTATGCACGCTGTTGTTCTTTTAAAAACTTGAAAAACTTCTCGGTCCCTAAATGAGGAAAGCGTAAATTCTTTTTCAACATGTATATTTTTCTATCAAGCGCTGTGTCTTTTACTGGTACTTCGATGAGATGTCCTGTTTCGAGTTCTCTTTTTGCAGCCAGACGAGAAATAAATGAAATGCCAAGCCCTGCTTCGACCGCACTTTTGACGGCTTGGGTTGTCTCTACCTCAAAATAACTTTCTATCTTGTCAATAATCTCATGTCTTCTCAATTCTTCTTCTACCCGCAGCCGCAATTCAGATACGGCCTGCCTTCGAATTAACTGCTCATCTACTATTTCTTTTAATTGAATTCCATCTTTTCTGGATTTCCAAGGGTGATGCGGGGAGGCAATGAGGATAAGCTCATCTTCCATAAAGACTTCTACATGCAAATCTGTATTTTCAGGCACATAATCTTCAACGATTCCAACATGTACTTCGTCTCTTTCTACCTTTTTCATAATGTCGGCTGTATTGCTTGTCGTCAGATACAGCCAAGCTTCCGGGGTTGTTTGTTTAAAGTCGCCTAATAACCGTGGTAAACGGTATTCCCCCACCGTTTGAGAAGCACCGATATGAAGCGTAAACTGTTGATTTCCTTTAAAGTTTTCCATCAATTGAATAGAGTGCTCATAGTCTTTAATAATTGATTTCGCAATAGGGTACAATGCACGTCCTGCTTCAGATACTGTCAGCTTGTTATTGGTTCTGAAAAACAATGGCAGTCCGTAAAACTCCTCTAACTGCCTCATTTGACGTGTAACCGCCGGCTGTGTGATATAGCTGAGTTCTGCGGCTTTACTGACACTCTTCTCTTCCACGACTAAACAAAAAACTTTCAAACTATCAATATTCATGGCCACTTCCCTCCTGATGCGCAATGATCTTCATAACGCAGCATAATAAATAGTTATACCGTTATTAAAATTTTCAAACAGCAATTCTATTGTATTTTTTCTATGTTCATGAAATCATAGAATCACCATATCGTTTGTGTTAAAAATTTTTTCATCATTTATGAAAGGGGTTACATTTACATGTCTGAAAAAACGGCTGTCAAAAAGAATGAGCGTGTCGAAGAAGTCTTTAACCTGTTTATTAAGCACATGAAAGAGTTTTTGAAAGAAGCGAAGCTGGACCACCAAGAGTATACAAACTTTGTCCACTGGGCGGACCGCCTTGGAAAGAAAGGGGAAATCCCTCTTTATGCTGACGTTTTCCTTGAAACGCATGTGCTTCAAGCGATGTATACCAACATGCCAGGAACGCAGCCGTCTCTGCTTGGACCGTACTTTGTTGAAGGGTCTCCACAGCTTGAACGAGAACCTGGACAGCCTTTCGTCTTAACACAGCGCCCGGACGAGCCTGG
>NZ_FNDK01000003.1 GCF_900099605.1 Alteribacillus persepolensis | reverse complement strand
GCAATGTCAGCAATACAGAAGGCAAACCACTTGCTAACACCCGGGTGGAATTCTGGCAAAACGATCACTCAGCCAAATATTCCAACTTTGACTCCGATGCGCCGGACTTTAACTTGCGCGGCCATTTCTATACGGATGAAAACGGCGACTTTGAAGTAAAAACCATCGTCCCCGTCCCATACTCCATTCCAACAGACGGCCCAACCGGTGAATTCCTGGAGTACATGGAACAGCACTCCATGCGTCCGGCTCACTTGCACATTATGTTTGAAGCCCAAGGGCATGACACCTTAATCACCCAAGTCTTCTTTGAAGGAGATGAATGGCTTGAAAGCGATGTCGCAGAAGGCGTTCGTGACGAACTGCTCACCAAACTAGAAGACAAAGGGGATCATAAAGAAGCTTCTCTCAACTTCGTTATGCGCCCGTTATAAGCAATGAATAGGGACATTTCAATATGTCCCTTCCTTTTTTTCATCTTAAAAGCTTTAAAACGGAGGATATTATGGAAAAAGTTACGATTAAAAACATCACAACACAAATACTGGACATTCCGATTAAACGTCCACATCAATTCTCTGCAGTGAAAGTCTCTTCTAAAAGCTTCGTGCTTTTAAAAATAGAATTAAGCAACGGCATTGTAGGAATTGGAGAAGGAACGACACCTGGTGCTTTTTGGAACGGTGAAACAGTGGAAACAATGCAAACCATTATTGACCGGTATGTATCGCCTTTGCTGTTAGGCCAAGATCCCGTGTTAACAGAAGCTCTTTTGCAAAAAATCAACCGGCAAATCCGAAACAATTATTTTGCTAAAGCAACGGTAGAGATGGCTTTATTTGATGCGCTGGGAAAATGGTATAACACACCAGTCCATCAGCTTTTAGGAACTCTTCATAAAGACAAGATTCCTGTACGCTGGGCACTAGCTTCCGGCACACCAGAAGGTGACATTGAAGAAGCAAAAGAATATGTCGAGAGCGGGACGTATGCCAACTTCAAAACGAAATCTGGTAAAGAAGCACCAGATGATGATGCAAAACGTTCGATTCGCATTGCAGAAGGGATTAAAAGCCATTCCACCATTGGTATTGATCCAAATGGTTCATGGGACCGCTTAACAACGATGAAATGGATGGATGCTTTCTTTGATGCTGGTATTGATTTTCTTGAACAGCCGCTTCAGCCGCAGGATGTTGAGGGGATGGCGAGATTAGCCGCTATGAAGAAAGTTCCTATTATGGCAGATGAAAGTGCCTCTTCTGTCGAAGATGCGATGCGTTTAGCAAAAGAAAATGCGGCCGATATCTTCTCCTTAAAGATCCATAAAGCTGGCGGCATGAAAAACACAATAAAAGTTGCGGGCATCGCTGAAGCAGCTGGCATTTCATGCTTTGGAGGCACGTCCTTAGAAAGCTCCATCGGTACAGCCGCTTGTGTCCACGCGTTCGCATCCATCCCTAACCTGGATTATGGAAGCGAATTGTTCGGTCCAAACTGGCTTTTGGATGACCCTGTAACCGAGCCGCTCACGATTAAAGACGGTTATATTCATGTTCCTGATAAGCCTGGACTTGGTATCGAACTAGATGAAGAAAAAGCAGCAGCATACACAAGACAATAAACTTTACAATGTATGCAACGAAAGGAGATATACACCAATGCAACACTTACCTGCTCCCTCCCTTGCATTTTTAGCAGACATGGAATTAACAGTAGAAGGTGCACACTTGCCAGGCAAAACACCTATTGGAAACCGCCGGATTATTCGCGTGACAGGCGGAGCGCTGCGTGGAGAAAAATTAAATGCTGAAGTTGTTCCAGGCGGTGATGATTGGATTACTGTCCGGGAAGATGGAACGATTATCCAAGATGTACGCATTCTGCTTAAGACAGAAGATGATGCGTTGATATTAATGACATACCGGGGGATTCGCACCGGCGAACCAGACGTGTTACAGAGGCTCGACAATAATGAAGACGTTGATCCCGATGAATATTACTTCAGAACCTCCCCCGTCTTTGAAACAGCTTCCGAGAAATATGACTGGTTGAACCGGCGTGTATTTGTCTCAAAAGGTATTCGCCTTCCGGGAAAAGTAAACTACTCCATATACACCGTTGAGTAAAATCTACGAAAGAAAGGATACGAGTGAGACATGGGAGAATATGTCACCGTCAACAATGGGCAGAACCTTTATATTTATCGAACAGGCCAAAACAACAAAGGAACCATTATCGCGGCTCACGGCTTAACTGGCAACCATAAGCAGATGCACTTTTTCCAACAAGCTTTCTCAGAAGATTATCAGTTTATCAGCTATGATGTACGAGGACGAGGATTAAGTGACAGACAAGATACTAATACGTCCATTAATAAACACGCCGACGATTTAGTTGAATTAATTGAGACATTAAATATTAAAGAGCCTATCCTGATGGGTTATTCCATGGGAGCGTATATCGCAGCGATTGCTGCCAGCCGCTTGTCTCATGTAAAAGGACTAATACTGCTTGATGGAGCCGGTGAAGCAGATGACACTACTCGTGATCTTGTCATTCCTTCGCTAGGACGCCTGGAAAAAACGTACGCGTCCGCAGAAGATTACGTAAAAGAAACGAAACATTTATATGAAAACTTAAACATTCATTGGGACACTCGTTTAGAAGACATTGCCCGCTATGAAATCAAACAAGTTGGCAGCTCTTTTACGCACCGCTCAGACTATGATTTAACCAAGCAGGACTTTGAGAGTTTCTATACGTTTGATATTCACGGCGTTACCTCTTCTATTACGTGTAATACACTTCTCATGATTGCCACCGGAGCCATGAAAGATAACAAATCGCTTTTTACAGAAGAGTCTTATCACCATACGCGAAACAACATTCGTCATTTACAAACAGAAATAACTCCGGTTAACCATTATGAACTGGTATTTAATAAACAACCCGATGTGTTGAAACACATACAACAATTTTTAACGAATGGAGGGGCGAGCTCATGACTGTTTCCATTATAAATGATGCACTGCGCGAAATAACCAGAGTACAAACAGGAGACACTGTCATGGTCGGAGGCTTCGGATTGGTGGGAAGTCCTTTGACATTGATTGATGCTCTAACCAAACATGATGCTTCCGAACTCACTATTATCAGCAATAACGTTGGTGAGACCGGTAAAGGGTTAGGTATCTTATTGCAGCAAGGCAAATTAAAAAAAGCTGTCGGATCATACTTCACTAGTAACCGTGAAGTCGCCCAGTGGTATAACGAGGGAAAATTAGAGTTGGAACTGCTTCCACAAGGGACATTTTCTGAAGCCATTCGTGCTGGAGGTGCCGGCATCGGCGGCTTCTATACAAAAACAGCCGTCGGCACAGATCTTGCCAAAGGAAAAGAAACAAAAGACATCGATGGAGAAACCTACCTGTTAGAAAAAGCATTAAAAGCTGATGTCGCCTTAGTCCGGGCATGGAAAGCTGATACAAAAGGCAATCTCGTATACTATAAGACAGCAAGAAACTTCAATCCTATTATGGCGTCTGCTGCCAAATATGTCATTGCGGAAGTGGATGAAATTGTCGAAGAAGGCGAATTGTCTCCAGAAGAAATCGCAACCCCGCATTTATATGTCGATTCTCTCATTAAGAGTCAATTGATTTTAACCAAAGAAGGGGTGATTGATCGTGAGTAAAAAAGAAATGATTGCTAAAAAAGCAGCAGAGGAGCTGGCTCCTCATTCCATCATCAATCTCGGTATCGGTATCCCTACGCTCGTTGCTAATTATCTCGATAAAGATAAATATTACCTGCATACAGAAAACGGCCTTCTTGGAGTTACATCGGTCGAAGAAGAGGATATTGACCCACTGCTTGTCAATGCCGGCAAGCTTCCAGTCGGTGAAGCAGTTGGTGCGTCCTACTTTCATAGTGCCGATTCATTTGCGATGATCCGCGGCGGCCACGTGGATACAGCTATTCTTGGAGCTTTACAAGTAGATTCCAATGGCCACGTCGCAAATTGGGCGATTCCCGGAAAAGACATCATTGGTGTTGGTGGAGCGATGGATCTTCTTGTTGGAGCAAAACAAATCATCATCACAACCAATCACGTATCAAAAGACGGGTCTCCAAAACTTGTAGACGAGTGTTCGTACCCTATCACTTCCAACCGGCGCGCAGATATTATTATTACAGATATGGCCACCTTTAAATGGAAGAATGATGGATATGAATTAACAGAATTAATCGACGGTACATCCTTAAAAGACGTAGAAGAAAACACCACCCTGTCTTATCGTGTAAGTGAAAAGCTGCTGCAAAAGGAGAGTAAATAATGAGCGAAGAAGTAGTTATTGTTGATGCCGTTAGAACTCCTATCGGCCGATACAAAGGTGCTCTGAAAGACGTTCGGCCTGACGACCTTGGTGCTGTCGTTATCAAAGCATTACTAGAGCGAAATCCTAACCTGCCGGCCGAAGCCATTAATGATGTTATTTTTGGCAATGCCAACGGAGCCGGCGAAGAAAACCGAAATGTTGCAAGAATGTCCTCCTTGCTGGCAGGACTGCCTCAAACTGTAAGTGGTACCACGGTCAACCGTTTGTGCGGTTCTAGTTTAGATGCTGTCAGCATTGCAGCTCGTGCTATTTTGTCCGGGGAAGAGGACATTTTAATCGCCGGTGGTACCGAAAGCATGACGCGTGCACCTTTTGTCATGGCAAAACCAGAAAAAGAATTTCCTCGCGGAAACATGGAAATGTATGACACAACGATTGGCTGGCGTTTTCCTAATCCTAAAATGGTGGAGATGTATGGCATTGACTCTATGCCGGAAACAGCCGAAAATGTAGCTAAACGTTTCAATATCTCTCGCGAAGACCAAGACGAATTTGCTTATCAAAGTCAAATGCGGGCCAAACAAGCGATTGAAAATCAACGGTTCCAAGAAGAAATAGTACCTGTAACGATTACAGACAAAAAAGGCAACGAAACCGTCGTGGACACAGATGAACATCCACGTCCGAATACAACGCTTGAAAAACTAAGCAGTCTGCGGCCGCTTTTCAAAGACGGCACCGTTACAGCCGGAAATGCTTCCGGGGTAAATGATGGTGCTTCCGCTTTATTAATCATGCGGGCATCACGTGCGAAAGAACTTGGCTTGAAACCTCTTGTTCGTTTTAAAGCCTCAGCTACTGCCGGGGTAGAACCTTCTATTATGGGAATCGGCCCAATCGCTGCAACGAAGAAGCTGATGGAGCGCAACAACTTAAATAGCAGTGACTTTGATTTAGTTGAATTAAATGAGGCTTTCGCTTCGCAATCACTGGAATGTGTCAAACAATTAGAACTCGACCAAGACAAAGTAAACGTTAATGGCGGTGCGATTGCTTTTGGACACCCTCTTGGGGCAAGCGGTGCCAGAATTTTAACGACACTTATTTATGAGATGAAAAAACAATCTGCCGGACTCGGCCTTGCCACAATGTGCATTGGTGTGGGACAAGGTATTTCCGTTGCTGTTGAAAACGTTGACTAAAACGTGAAATAACGATTGGAGCCGATGGAGCTGACCACAGCATGTTGGCTCCTTTTACGTTTGTGCCTGTACACCTGCCGTTTATTCCTGCAGCTATAAAGAAAAGCGCAAGCGCCTTAAAAGAAGGAGATCCGGCTAAGGTGATGAAACTTCGAGCGGGCAGGTACTTGCACTGGACCATGAAAACGCCAACCTTTTATCCTTTCTTACCTTAGAACCAAAAACGTGATGGCTCTTGTCTCCTAGCAGCCATCACGCCATTTCTTTATACATCTTGTACACATCGAAAACCAACGTTTCCCGAGGAACTGTCCGGCGTATTTCCCGTTCGTGCTGCTACCCGGTACCGATTACAATACGAGTCATGACATAAATAAGATCCGCCTTTCATTACTTTAGCTATGCCGTTCACCGGCCCTTGTGGATTTGTTTGGACACGCGACCGGTCATGATGAGGAGAAAACCAATCCGCACACCATTCCCATACGTTCCCGACAGTATTGTATAAACCATATCCATTGGCGTCATACGTATCAACCGGAGCAGTCGACAAAAACCCATCTTCTTTTGTATTGTACACAGGAAATTTGCCTTGCCAGATGTTGCATTGATCCTGTTGATTCCTATCTTTCAAGTCGTCCCCCCACGGAAATATTTTTTGTTCCAGTCCTCCTCTAGCTGCATATTCCCATTCCGCCTCAGTCGGTAATCGCATCCCCACCCATTTACAATACGCTTGGGCGTCATTCCACGACACATGAACAACCGGGTGATCCATACGATGTTTAATAACAGAAGCCGGGCCTTCCGGAGCTTTCCAGTACGCACCTTCCACTACATACCACCAAGGAGTTTGCTGGACAACCTGCTGTACATTTTCTTTCACTGTATTTGAAACGAGCAAGTGAAACACAAACGACCATCCATATTGTTCAGCATCAGTGATGTATCCGGTATCATCTACAAATTTTTGAAAGTCATGATTGGTTACCGTGTAAGGATCGATAAAAAACGGTGATACTGTCACCTCACGAATGGGACCTTCTCCGTCTTCCGGATGACTGATCGTGCTTTCTGTTCCCATTAAAAAATGACCGCCGCTTAAATGTATCAGCCTTTCTTGATTCGGCGGCTGCTTTGTATGTGCTGGTTTTTCATGAGAAGATATTGTTTCTGCTGTTACCGTTTCACGTTGCGGCCCGCAGCATGGTTTCACCGTACCTCCCCTCCTTCCTGTACATATCTCTTCCACGACTGTATTCTTTTTCCTGCTTCAGACACCGCATGAAAATGTCAATATGTCTCCATCATGAGAGAATGAATACATGTAATCCCATTTCTGTTTTCTTAACATATTGACACCTCCCTATAAATAAAGCAAGCTCATTTACTATGAAGGATGATCATAGGTGTATAATTGTTTTTTATATGAAAAGTCCATTATGATTTCCATTCCTTCTGTTCCTGCAGCCATCCCGTCACAGCTTCTATGTCTCGAAAAAACGGACGGTCATGGGTAATCGCAGGAACGACCTCGCGGGCTTTAACCAATACGTTTCTGGTTGCTGCTGCCATTTTTTCGATCCCCCGATATTCTGCCGCTTCCATACTGCAAATAAGTTCCATCGCTATAACTTGCCGCGTGTTTTCAATAATTGCTGCAGCATGCCGTGCAGCAATGGTTCCCATACTTACATGATCTTCTTGGTTGGCCGATGACGGAATGGAATCAACACTGGCTGGATGTGCTAATGTCTTATTTTCTGAAACGAGTGCGGCCGCCGTGTACTGCATAATCATTGCGCCGGATTCCAGGCCCGGATTGGCACTTAAAAACGGCGGCAAATCACTTAACTGAGGATTCACGAGCCGCTCAATCCGACGCTCCGACATGTTCGCTAACTCCGATGCAGCAATGCTGAGAAAATCCATTGCAAATGCAATCGGCTGCCCGTGAAAATTACCGCCGGATATCACCTTGCTGCCGTTATCAAACACAAGGGGATTATCGGTTGCTGCGTTTATTTCAATCGCCAGTTTTTCTTGGACATAGTGCAATGTCTGCCAAATCGCTCCATGAACTTGCGGAATACAGCGCAAAGAATAAGCATCTTGCACACGCAGCTCGCCTTGTTTCGTCGTTAAATTGCTCCCTTTAAGCAGTTGTCTCATTCGTTTAGCCACAGCTATTTGTTCTTGATACCCTCGTGCTTGGTGGATGTCATCATCAAACGCATCAATAATGCCGCGCAAGCCTTCTATCGTCATTGCTGCAACATACTCTGCCTGCAGAGCCAGCTGCTCCATCTCGATATAGGCAACCACGCCCACAGCTGTCATTGCCTGGGTGCCATTGATTAGCGCCAACCCTTCTTTAGCACGCAATGATACTGGCTGCATGCCGGCTTGTTGTAAACCTCGTCGTGCCGCCATTCGTTTTCCTTTATAAAAAACGTCCCCTTCTCCAGTCAAAGCCAAAGCCAAATGAGCAAGCGGAGCAAGATCGCCGCTGGCACCGAGTGAGCCTTTCTCCGGAACACATGGATACAGCGGAGCATTTACCCATTCAATCAAACGTTTGATTAACAGAGGACGAACACCAGAATAGCCTTTTAACAAAGCATTCGCACGCAGCAGCAGCATAGCATTCACCACTCTTTCAGGAAAAGGTTCTCCTACCCCGCATGCGTGAGAGGAAATCAAATTTTTCTGCAGGATCTCTGCGTCTTGTTTTGAAATACACACATCGCTGAATTTCCCAAAACCGGTCGTAATACCATATACAACGTCTTCTTTCTCGACGATCTTTTCAATCGCTTGCCGGCTGTTTTGCACTTTTTCCATGCTGTTTTTATCTGCAGCTACTGTTTCTTTGTTCCATAATACCTTGTGGATATCTGTCAAAGATAAATCTTCTCCTGTTAAAACAACCAATTGAACTCCCTCCTTTAGCAGAAAGTTCATTACGTACAAAGGACTATACTGCTGAAACATATTTGCTTCAGAAGCATAGCCCCCTTACCCTGCCTTGATATGTCATCATTGATTCATTCTATGCACACACGCCTTCTTACATGCGCAGCCGGCCTTGTTTCTGCAAGCGTTTCGTGTAACCGGTCAAAAATGATAACATCGTTTGCACAGACGTTTTCACCGATATTTCTGCGACATCTTTTCGCGGATCAGAGCAGACAATGTCCACTGCTTTTACTTTAGCGCAGGCACCAGCTATTGCTGCGGCCTCAAACAATTCTTCGCTGTACATTCCTCCAGGAGCCGAGGCTGGTGCTGCGGGATGGTGCGTGATATCAAGCACATCCATATCAATCGTCACATAAACAGCATCCACATGCTGGCACAGCTGCAACAGTACACGCCTTGTTACATTACTAATTCCCCGCTGTCTTGCTTGTTTCATTGTCATATAGTGGATGGCGTGTTTATCGGCATAGTCTTTTAAGGTTTTGCCGTTAAAAAACCCGTGCACACCAATATTGTATACATGAGCACCTTTCACCGTGCCGCTGTCTATTAACACGCGAATAGGCGTACCATTGGCTTTTCCCAGCTCTTCCGGGTCCCGCACGTCAAAGTGCGAATCAAACTGCAATATTCCTACCGTTTCGTGCGTGTGCACTTGTTTGTAACCTTTTACGAGCATTGCCGTAATCGAATGATCGCCGCCTAATATGACGGGCAGTGTGTGAGGGTGGTGGATGCGCATCACAGCCATTGCCTCTTGAATTCTCTCATGTGTCCAGGCAATATCAGTCACGTGTTGTTTCACATTGCCAAGGTCAATCGCCTTCATCTCTTGCAAATCTATATCTTCATCTATGTTATACGTATAAAATGCCTTCCATGCGCGCCGCATCGCATCTGGATTTTCACTTGCACTCGAAGAGCTGATCGAAGACTTTGACAAAGGCACCCCTATGATTGTGACATCATAATCAGACCAGTCAGGAACCGTTCCCGCAGCTGTTTTCACCCACTGATGTACTTTCATGTCTCCTGTCCCGCTTGAAGTGTGCGTCCATACAAACGAAGGCGGATCTAACATCGGATATGGATAACCGCTCATAACAGGTGCCCGCCTTCCACACAGACATTTCCGTTTTTCACGACCGTATCTACGTGATTCATTCCGTATTGATAAGAAAGCATCAAATAATGAGGCACATTAAAAATGGTTATATCCGCTTTCTTTCCCGGCTCTATACTTCCCACTTTAGAAGCTGCTCCAACCGCATGAGCAGCGTTAATCGTTACTGCGGTTAACACTTCTTCAGGAGTCATGCCCATTTTCAAACAACCCAAATTCATCATAAACGGCAGAGAATGTGTCGGAGATGACCCTGGGTTGGCATCGGTAGACAGCGCTAACGCAACACCTGCGTCCCTCATTTTGCGGGCGTCAGCAAACTCTTTCATTAAGAAAAAGGCGGTGCCTGGGAGCAGTACTGCAATAACCCCTGCTTCAGCCATTTTCGATATTCCAGCGTCTGAGGCTTTGAGTAAATGGTCTGCCGACACAGCTCCCACTTGTGCTGCCACTTCCGCTCCTTGGTACGGCTCGATTTCGTCGGCATGAATTTTAGGCAGCAGACCATGTCGTTTGCCAGCTTCTAATATTTTCAACGATTGCTCTGGTGTAAACACTCCTCTTTCACAAAACACATCATTAAACACGGCAAGGCCGCGTCTGGCCACTTCGGGAATCATGTCATTGACCACACGCTCAACAAAACGGTCAGGATGGTCTTTTTCGGCATAGGGAATGGCGTGTGCTCCCATAAACGTAGAAACAATATCGACAGCATGATTGTCTGCTAGCGCATGCGCTACCTCCAGTTGTTTGATTTCATGCTCAAGCGTCAGCCCGTAGCCGCTTTTTGCTTCAATCGTGGTGACTCCGTGCAGCAAAAACTGATCCAGCCGGGCTTTTGACTCTTCATACAACTGTTCAACGCCTGCTTTTTGCGTAGCCCGTGTCGTCGCATGAATGCCTCCACCTGCCTGCATAATATCCATGTAGCTTTGCCCGGCAAGACGCATTGCATATTCGTTTTCTCTCGTTCCTGCATAAACAAGATGTGTGTGCGGATCGATTAAACCGGGTGTAGCCAGTTTTCCTGCAGCGTCGATTTGTTTTGCCTTTTTAAGACGGCTTTTATATTTCTCACACAACACCCTGTCTTCTCCTGCTTCCACAATACAGCCGTTTTCGATTAAGACACTGCCGCCTTCAATGACACCAATATCCGACATTGCTGTTTTTACAGCGGGCCGTTTAGAATGAGAAGCCATCGTAATCAACTGGCTTGCATTTCGAATCAGTACGGTTTCGCTCATTTATGCCCCTCCCTGGTCACTATCCATCGGCATCTGAATGCCATGCTGCTGTGCCGCTTTTTGAGCTTCCAAATAGCCGGCATCGGCATGACGGACAATACCTAAGCCAGGATCTGTCGTTAACACACGTTCTAGCCGTTTTTCTGCTGCTTTGGTTCCATCCGCGACAATTACCATGCCAGCGTGAAGCGAATATCCCATTCCCACACCGCCGCCATGATGAACACTCACCCAGCTCGCTCCGCCAACACTGTTAATGAGCGCATTTAAAATCGGCCAATCTGCTACCGCGTCACTTCCGTCTTTCATCGACTCCGTTTCTCGATTCGGAGAAGCAACCGAGCCAGAATCAAGATGATCCCGGCCAATCACAATCGGTGCTTTAAGTTCCCCGCTTGCGACCATAGCATTAATCTTTTTCCCAAAAGCTGCACGCTCTCCATAACCAAGCCAGCAGATTCGTGCCGGCAAACCTTGAAAACGGATGTGCTTTCGTGCCATGTGAATCCAGCGGCACAATGGCTGGTTATGCGAGAACATGTTTAAAATCACATCATCGGTTTTATAAATGTCGGCAGCGTCTCCCGATAACGCTGCCCAGCGAAACGGCCCTTTTCCTTCACAAAACTTCGGCCGTATAAATGCAGGGACAAACCCGGGGAACTGAAAGGCATCTTTCACGCCTTCATCTTTTGCGACCTGCCGGATATTGTTTCCATAGTCAAACGTGACTGCTCCTTGTTTTTGAAAATACAGCATCAGTTCCACATGTTCGCTTATCGTTTTTTTCGCTCGTTTCACGTAATCATGAGGGTCCTGCTTTCGCAATTCACCGGCTTCATCGACCGACAATCCCGTTGGAACATAGCCGTTCAGCGGATCATGAGCAGACGTCTGGTCGGTTAAAATGTCCGGGATAAACCGTGCTTGCTTCATTTCGGTGAGAACTTCCGCTGCATTTCCCACCACCCCAATCGACAGCGGCTGCTTATTTCGTTTTGCTTCGTTTGCTAACCGCAATGCTTCTGTTAAGCTTTTGGCAGACACATCCAGGTAGTTCGTGTCAATACGGCGCTTAATGCGCTTAGGGTCCATCTCTGCAGCAATACATACCCCGCCATTCATGGTGACAGCAAGCGGCTGGGCGCCTCCCATTCCTCCAAGTCCTGCTGTTACCGTGACCGTTCCTTTCAAAGTGCCGCCAAAATGCTGGCGTGCACATTCTGCAAAGGTTTCATAAGTTCCTTGTACAATACCTTGGCTGCCGATATAAATCCAGCTGCCAGCTGTCATCTGCCCGAACATCATTAACCCTTTTTGATCCAGTTCATGAAAATGATCCCAATCGGCCCATGCTGGAACGAGATTGGAATTAGCGATGAGTACTCTCGGTGCATCCGCATGCGAGCGAAAAACAGCTACAGGCTTCCCTGACTGAATGAGCAGCGTTTCATCGTTATCAAGCGACATCAGTGTGTTAACAATTTCTTGATAACACTTCCAATTCCGGGCTGCTTTGCCGATTCCCCCGTATACGACGAGTTCTTGCGGGTTTTCAGCCACATCTTTGTGCAAATTGTTATTCAACATCCGCAATGCTGCTTCTTGAATCCACCCTTTGGCATGGAGATGTGTCCCGCTGTAATGACACACATGATGCAAGCGTCGGTCTGTCACATTCGTCATCCTTTCCTAGAGCAAACATTCTTCTTTTATACCTATGCGATGGATGAATACAAAAAAACTCCAGAGACGCATTCGTCTGGAGTTTTCTATCTCTATAACTTTTTTCTGTCCTTTTTATTACGACAATATAAACGAAGCAGCTGTATAAAGAGCCACCGTAATTGCAGCAGCAATTAATGCAGGCTTGAGCTTAAAATGAGCATACTCTACGACTGATACATTTAAAATTTTGGCCATGGTGTTGGTATCATCACTTAATGGAGAGGCAAATGCGCCAAATGAACCACTTGCAAATACTGCTCCGATAATCATTGGCAAGGACACATCTGCTGCGATGGAAAGGGAGACACCAAGCGGCATTAAAATCCCCCACGTCCCCCAAGCTGATCCGATAAAATAAGAAACAGCCGCACCAAAAGCAAACATCAGCGGTGTCACAAATGCTTCTGGAATCCATCCGGCATGAGCTGTCACAAACTCCGAAAACCCTAAGTCCTCGGTCACAGATGACAGTCCCCATACAAAGGCCAATAACACGATAACGCCCATCAGTTCATTGCCGCCAACGACAAAACTGTTAATTAAATCTTTTAGTTTAAAACGCTGAAATAAAAAAAACAGAGCCGCTGCTAACACGGTAATCATCAGCGCTACTACCATCGCCTGCATCACATCTGCCTCAATAAACGCTTGCCAAACCGATGACGCCTCGGCCTGGCCATCCCACCACGTCAAAAACAGCGTAAGCACGATGACTAACACTACCGGCACTAGTAAATTCCAGGGCTTAGAAGGAAGTTCTCTGGCAACGGCCGGATGACAGTCATGCCAGTCATCCTCCTCTTTCTCTTCCCCTTCTGTTTCATCGATTTGCATCGGGCCTCCTGATTTTGAATGATGAAAAAAACTCAAGTAGATACCAAGTAAAATAATAACAATCGCAAAAAAGTTAAAAGGAATGCTTTGCAAAAACAAATCATATGCCCCTTCTGTCCCTCCCTGGTTTTCCACCGATATTTGCACAACGGAAACCATATAGCCTACAAACGCTGTTGCGACAGGGATTAAGACAATAACGGGGGTCGCTGTTGTTTCGATGACAAACCCCAGCTCTTTGGCACTCATCTTAACTTTTTTCAATAGCGCTTTCATAATCGGTGCAATCGTCACAAATCGAAACGTCGGGGCGCTAAATGTCCCGATCGTAGAAATATATGTTAAAAAAAGCGCGCCTTTTTTCGTTGATATTCTCTCCGATGCTGCTTCGACAAACCCTTTAATACCACCGCAGTATTTAATCATACCAATAAGCCCTGAGAACCCGTACAAAAACACAATAATTTTAATATTGCCCTCGTCAATTAATGCCTGAATCACATACGAAAGCATCTCTTCCATGCCGCCAATAATAGATGGAGATATTAAATAAGATCCGGCCAATAGCCCCAAAATCAGCCCCGGCAGTACTTGCTTAGTATACATCGCTATGGGCATTACAACGAGAAATGGAATAACAGACAGCCAGTTCGCATCCATACACAGTCACCTAACTTTTTTGAAATCACCCGTTTTAGTGTATGGATTGTGCAGCAAAACATGCGCTGTTTCATCTGTTGGCATGTCTTCATCAATATTTAATATAGTAATGATAGCATGTTTAAAGAATAGTCATTTGACTTTCTATTCATCAATAGTGAAAATAAAAGTAGACAGTATGTTTGAAATGGACAATTACATCCACACATCTTACGGCAACATCACGGAGGTATGTAAATCATGAATGAAGTTACCATTTGGCTGGCTTTAGGAGCAGGTGTCATCTCCTTTTTGTCTCCATGTGTATTCCCTTTAGTCCCCGCATACTTAGCACAGTTAACAGGAACGACTGTTTCCAATAATGAAATAAACGCTGACCAGCGTATCATTTTGATGCGAAGCCTCGGATTCATTCTCGGCTTTACTATTATATTCATGCTGCTTGGAGCTTCATCCACGTTTATCGGACAACTGTTCCGCCAATACAGCAATATGATTGCACAAATCGGCGGTGTCATTATTGTCTTGTTTGGCCTGCAAATGACTGGACTGCTTTCGATTCGCAGCCTTATGTCAGAAAAGAAAATCCAGAAACAACCGAAAAAAACGAACAGTTTTGGCGGTTCTGTTCTGTTTGGCCTCTTGTTTGCAGCCGGATGGTCTCCATGCGTCGGTTTAGTATTGGGATCTATTTTAACGATGGCCAGCCAAAGTGAAACCATGACAGCTGGCATGCTGATGCTGTTTGTTTACTCTATAGGAATGGGGATCCCGTTTTTAATTGTGGCTCTCTTCTTTTCCAAGTCTCTTCATAAACTCAAGCATTTTCATAAATGGATGCCCCGCTTGCAAAAAACCGGTGGTGTGGTGATGGTCATTATGGGGCTCATGCTGTTTTTTGGCTACTTCCAAATGATTTCAAGCTACTTGGCTCGTTTCGTACCGTTTAGTATCTAAGCAAAGCACAAGCGCCCTGAAAGAAGGAAGTTCAGCTAAAACTGCCGCGCCTCCTGTGCCAATGCTGAACAGGTCCGCGTCACGTGTACTTGAGCGTCTGGGCGCTTGCGCTGGACACCAAAAACGCCGTACTTGTATACTTTCTTTCCTTAAAAAGCTGCCTGTCATCTGTGTGTATGACACAAGTGATAGGTTTTTTAATGGTTTTACAACAAATGTCGGGGTGCATGGATGGTCTACTTTTTTGCACATTAAGAACGTTTACCTTTGTTAAAAATACGCTATCATCACTCAAGGACAAGCCATCTTTTCTTATTTGTTCCTCAGTGATGTTAGCGGGAAAAGCAGCAGCTGCAGTGTCAGCTCGAAGAACCATCCAACCAGAAAGGAGAAGGCGGCGGTCATCCCTAACAAAAAGTGCAGAGTCTTTTAACAAACATAATAAAATTAACGCTGCGTTTACATTCCTCTCATACCTTCCCATATCTCTTTAACCATTTCCAAATTTTGGTGTGATAATTTGAAACAGATTCAAAAATAACCGCAATACATAGACGATGCTGGTTTCCTTTGCTAGGTTTAATGTAGCTGATCACATTCAGCATTAAAAATGAATGGGGGAGTTGTTTATGAACAAAAAGCTGCTTTACACTACCGCTTCTGCTTTACTTGCATTTGGAGTGCTTACTGCATGCGGTACTGAAACAGAAGATGAAGCCCCTGCTGGCGAAGACGCTCCGGCAGAAGATGTCGAGACAAATGCTGATGTAGAGGAGCCCGCAGATGACGGTGCAGAAGAACCTGCTGATAATGGAACAGAAGAACCTGCCGGTAACGAAACGGAAGAACCTGCAGACGATAGTTCAGAAGACAATGAACTCGAATTAGAAGATGAAGAAAACACAGAAGACCAACAGTAAAAGTTTCGAAATACGAGTTTTTTCGTACCAATCCATCTTTTCAAATGGTCCATAAACAAAAAAGTGCACACCGCCCAGCGTCAAGAAGGAAAACCCTGAGCAGCTAGGCGCTTGTGCTACACAAAAAACGTATATTTTATCCTTCTCATTCCTGCCTTACTACGCCCCCCCTAAACCGCTTTTGACTTTAGGGGGGATATTTATCTTACTCTTTCCACTCAGCAAACAACTGTTTTACTTTTTCCACCGTATACGTACTTCCGCCTTTATCCTGCACACCTTCTATCATCATTACCATCAGCAAATCTTCCTTTTCATAATCGTAAGCCGCGAACCAGCCGTTTTCTTTTGTGTTTTCATCTGTTTGGCTTCTTTTCAGCTCGGCTGTACCCGTTTTTCCGGCAATGGTGAGCTGTTCCATCACTGGCTGATAAGCAGATCCACGGTGATTTTCCACAATACCTTGCATGCCTTCACGGATAACGTCCAGATGTTCTGCAGGAGCGGCCTGTTCATGCCATACTTCTCTAGGCTCTTCTTGGCTTAAAAGTGTCGGCTCAAGCATATCCCCTTCATTAATAAAAGCTGTAAATGCGGCTGCCACATGAATAGGAGACATCAGCATTTGTCCTTGTCCGTAACCCGTATCCGCCAGCAGCATCTCATCATCCAACTCGTCATTGGCAATCGATGAGGGAGCAACTGGAAACTGGTAAGGAACTTCTTCTTCAAAACCAAAACGCTTCAAGCCTTCACTGAACGCTTCACTGCCTGTATCCAATGCCGCTTGTGCAAAGTAAATATTATCAGATGTAATAAGGGCATCTTTTAAGTCTACACGCGTCAATGCGTCCGACACACGTGTCACTTTATAGCCGCCCCAGCTCTCATTTGGCTGCCAGCTTCTTCCTTCTATCGTCTTCGCCTCTTCTGCATGAAGGCTTCCCGCCTGCAAGGCCGCCGATGCTGTCAGCGGCTTTATCGTAGAGCCTGGAGAATAGCGATTATTAAACCTTGCAGAAAATGGTGAATCTGGATGTTCACTTGCTTTTGTAAATGCTCCACGCGGCCAGCCAAAGACAAAATGATTAGGATCATACGACGGGGTGCTCACCAGCGCCAGTGTCTCTCCTGTCTTTGGATCCAATGCCACACCAGCTCCTGCATCGTTCTGCATGCTGTCATACATGTTCTCTTGAAACGCGGCATCTATCGATACTTTCACGTCTTCTCCGTGTTCTACTTCTTTTTCAGCAATCACCGTTTCACTTTCCGGTATATAAATACGCCAGCCTTTTGAGCCATGCAGCTTTTCTTCATAAATGCTTTCAAGCCCCGCTTTTCCTACAACAGATCCCGTTCCATATTCATCTGCCGGCAGTTCTTCTAAGTCTTCTGCTGTTACTTCTTGAATATAACCAGTAAGATGCGCAGCTTTTTCTTTATACGGATAAAAACGTGCCGACGCTTCCTGTATCATGACCCCGTCAATCTCCAGCATTTCTTCGGCTTCGCTGTCTTTCCCATCAGGACGTAATTTTTTTAGCGGCACAAATGTCTCTTCTGTTACCCAGTCCGCCTCCAGAGCGGAAGTAATGTCGTCTTCTTCCATCTCCAAAGCAGCAGCAATTTCCGATGCAGTGTCTTCTGTCATCTTACCTGGCACCAGTCCCGCTTCTTTCACAGGAGACTGCATCGCAAGCGGACGGTCATTTCGGTCATAAATATTGCCGCGCTCCGGCTCTTCCGACATGACCTGTACAGTCTGTCCATCGTTCAATTGCGGGAAAATAAACGAAGCATCCCAGTGAATACGCCACGTCTGTCCGTCATCTGTTTCTTCTTGCACCATCTCCGCTTCTCCGTCAAAAGAAATGGTTCCTGCTACCGTATCCATTGTCACGTGAAAAGGCTTCGGTGTGTCATCACCTTCCTCCTCTGTGGTTGTTCCTGCTTCTACTGTAAGATTTTCTGCCTCAACTCCTTTATAAATGGATTGATATCTCTCCACAAATGTCTCTTCCTCTATTTTTTCTTTTGATTCACTAGAAAGATATGTATACATCAACGTAAAGTCTCCATCATTCCAAGCAGAAACAAATTTCTCCATCACTTCTTCTTGTGTCGGTCCATTGGAGCAGGCTGCCAGTCCAATGAAGAAACATAACATAAGCAGTAATTTTTTCATGGCTGTGTTCCTCCGTTTCACAGATTTATTTGTCCCCTTCTTCTCATTATACGAGCAGCATCCAAATGTTTTCCTGCTTTTTTCTCATTCATCTATTACCTCCCCCATTCTTGTCACCACGTCTATTTCTATTAGTCGTGAATATGTAAAAAGTGATGCACTAATAGACCTAAAAAAATAAAGGATAAGCTCATTAGAAAAACTCGGTACGAAATTTTTATTACACTGATTTGTGTCTTACTAAAACAACCATGTTTTTTGGAATAAACAAAAGTGACAATTCCCTGTCTTTTTCATATTAGACATATTGTATTGTCTTTCTTAATGCTTTCTCTTCTTTATTAAGAATGTGAGAAGTGGGATATATTAAAAGAAACATGGAAAGGAAGTGATGTTTTTGCACAATAGAGACGTTGTCATTGAAGAGTTGAATACCATTTTGCGGGGTACATACATGGGCATTCGTTCATTTGAGCACTACATTCAGCACGTACAAGATTCTCATTTAAAAGAAACCTTTCAAACGATGCAGCAAGAATTAAAACACCATGCCCAGCAGCTCTGTGAACGCATCCAAAATCTCCATGGCGTTCCTGCAGATAGTGAAGGTGTTACCGGTAAAATGCACAGTTTTATGCACAGCCGCATGCTCTCTCATGAAACAGACGATATTCTAGAAGACGCACTCAAAGGCCTGGACAAATACGGCATTCACTATTCAGAAGAGATCGTGCGAGGAGATGTGGACCCTGAAAGCCGGCGCATTGTAGAAGAAGTAATTGATACGAACCGCAAGTTTGTTGATGATATTAGAGCGATGCTTCATTAGCGCGGCTGTCTAACCGTTTTTCCCGCATTTTTTCCTTTCCTCCCCGCGGTTTTCTTCTATCCAAAAACAACGCAGCCCTCTACAGGACTGCGCTGTTGTTATTTGCCATCAACAATTTCCTTGAAAATTTCATACGACCGCTTTTGTTTGTCTGGATCATAAATATAAGAAACAGCCATAATTTCATCAACATGGAATCGCTCTTGAAAGCTGGAAAGCTGTTTTTGCACCGTGTCTTTGCTTCCCATAAATGTCATGCTGGACATGGACTGAGCTGCTTGCTTTTCTGCGGGGCCCCAAATAGCATCCATATCATCTACCGGCGGGCTGAGCGGATTTTTCGACCCGCGTACAACATTTAAGAAAAATTGCTGCATAGTAGTTGATTCACGCTCTGCCTCTTCATCTGTCTCTGCTGCAATTACATTCATGCCAGCGATAATGTATGGAGCTGATAAATATTGTGATGGTTTGAATTTTCTTCGATAAATTGAAAAAGCTTCTTCCATATATTTTGGCGCGAAATGAGAAGCAAACGAATAAGGCAGTCCTAATTCGGCTGCTAAATGAGCAGAATCCGTAGATGAACCAAGAATATAAAGTGGAACACCCGTACCTACACCAGGGTACGCTCTGACATAATCCTGTACTTCTTCCGGTCCAAGATATTTCAACAAAGCATTCACGTCTTCTGGGAACGTATGCACCGACTCATGCTGCGAGCGGCGCAGCGCAGTGGCTGTCAGCATATCGGTTCCCGGTGCACGGCCTAGTCCTAAATCTAATCGATTCGGATAAACCGATGCCATCGTGCCAAATTGTTCTGCGACAACAAGCGGCGAGTGATTCGGCAGCATAATACCGCCAGAACCAACGCGGATGCTGTCTGTGTGCTCTAACGTATGTTTAATCAAAAGAGCCGTTGCCGAACTCGCCAACGTTGATGTATTGTGATGCTCTGCAATCCAATAGCGGGTATAGCCCATTCTTTCTACAGCTTGTGCTAAATCCGCCATATCAGCAATGGCTTCACCTGCATCTTGTCCTTGGCGAATGGGAACCAAATTCAAAACGGAAACCGGAATATTTATATTGGACATTGTCATAATCCTTTCTTGATGGAGTTTCATTATTTATCGTAACAGCAATCTTTGCAGATACAAAAACAAATGCTTGGGGTGTTTTTTATTATCTCCTTCTCGCTTTGTCTTATGATGTCTCTTTGTTATTAACCCCTTCTATTGCATCACCAAGAAAACAAAGCACTGACGTGGAAAACATCAGCGCTTTGTTAACACGGTATATTTAATCTTCTTCCGCAGCCAATGCGTCTGCTTTTGTCTGATGAACCGTTCCATATGGATGCTCAGGCGGCGCATAAATGGTGTATAATTTCAGCGGAACATTTCCTATATTCGTTAAGTTGTGCCACATACCAGCAGGAACCATGATAGCATCATCATCACGTACTCTTGTTTCAAATGGCAATTGATCTTGTGTTTCTCCCATCTGAACAAGTCCTTGCCCTTGTTCAATCCGTAAAAACTGGTCCACATCTGGATGTATTTCTAAACCAATATCATCACCAACATCAATACTCATAACAGTGACTTGTAAATGCTCTCCTGTCCATAAAGCTGTGCGGAACGTGTTATTTTGCGTGGTTGCTTCTTCTATATTCACCACAAATGGCTGTGACCCGTAATCTTGTAAAGAGATGTGTTCATTATTGTAATTATTATTATATGGCGGTGCGTTTTCTGAGCGTTTGGCAGGTGCCGCCTCATTCATATAAGGGTTTATAAACGCTTCTGGATATGCCATCTGCTGCGGCGGCATCTGCCTATCGTGCCAATACTCTGGAGCGGGATAATACCTTGATGCATACCCGTAAGGCATGTAAGGAAACATGGGCGGGACATAGTACATCCATATCATTCCTTTCTTTTATTTGTACTATATCCTATGTCACGAGCTTAGGAAGTGTACGATGGTGTATAGGGATTGCACCCAAAGTAGGAGTGCCGTCTCCTTTTCCAACACTATATATGGAACGTAACAGCCACATGTAAAGGCGCTTTTGAATCACAAGCGCCTATGACCAATTTTCCTCTTCTTTTTGTTCTTGTTTTCGTTTTTTCATCTCTTCGTAACGACGCCGCTGCCGGTATCCATACGTCGCGTTACGTACGATTTCCTCTCTCTCCAATACAGCACCTAATGCACCGACAATCGTTGCTACTGAGCTCGCCACCCAAGCGAGAGCAAAATAGTTTGCCACATGAAATGCTTCTGCTCCTAATTCGTCGGCTAATAAACTGGCCGGAACAAATATAAAAACAGCCAGCAAAAATAAACTGAATAATAAAAGATAATAAAATAACACAGAAATAATGAGTGTAATGACTGTTGTAGCATTATAAAGTTTGGCTAAATAAGGAGAGTCTGCTGTTGATTTCTTTTCCCAAAGACCATGTGCTAAAACAATCCAAATCACCATCGCCATGATTGATGTCACCATTAACAAAATAAAACGATGCAGATCATATTCGCCGCTCAGCCTCCACATCGTTGGGAAAACTAAACCGTAGGAGCCTGTGGCAAACGCTATCGCCACGACTCGCTTAAACTCAGGAAAAATCAACCACGGCCGGTTCGCCCGTACCATGCCCGAAAGAAGCCGCAATCCTCCAGTCAGCCGCGAACGTACAATAAAAATTACTTCTGTCTGTCTGTTATTTTCAAGCTGCGTTTTACGATAAATTGGAGACAGCCATTCAGATACACGCTCTTTCATTAACTGACGGGCCCCTCTTTTCACAACGCTTTTTTGTTTTGTTTGTATTCGTTTAGCTTGCAGACGTTTTTGTTGTTGATCTCGAGCAGACGAGGAACTGCCATAATACATTTCGTTTACTAGCTGCAAGATCGATTCTTCAATCCGGCTTTTGATTGGTACCGCTCCAAGAGACGGAAGCGACAGAAACGCGACACGATGTTTGGCACTTGCCTCTGCTACTACCAAGTCTCTATTTTCAAATAAAGGCAAGTCCGTGATAGAAACACCATAATCCCACGTATAACTATTTTTCCATATCTTTGTCTCATCCAAGATTTCACCAGGCTCTGATGTGGCACCTGTTAATGAATCAACTTTTATTTCTATCTTCCATTCAACACCGCTGTTTACGTAATATGATAAAAGCCCGGGCAGCTCCATTTTTATCTCCTCGGCGACGGCTGCTGCTAAATCAGGTGCCGGCACTAACCCCAGTGTTACAACATTTTCATTGCGCTCTTCCTTTTTCTCTGACAAACTCTTCTCCCCCCCTCTTTTGCCAGAACGTTTTTACCATCTGCTGATTTTTGTCTGTTTGCGTTCTTCATACGTATACCCAATATGATGCTAAAAAACACATACAGATAGAAAACATGTTTCCCGACATGCTTTAAGCACTTCCGTCTTCTATTTCTTTCATTAATGTTATGATAATACATGGTGGAAATAAGGGAGGATCATTGACATGGATAAACGCGTTTACCTATTTATGGTCGTTTCGTTTATTGCCGGATTGGCCGAGCTGATTATTGTTGGACTGCTCGATGTTATCGCAGATGACATCGGCGTCAGCTTGAGTGCAGCAGGCCTTCTCATCACTGCTTTTTCCCTGACTTTTGCTGTTGCAGCCCCTGTACTAATGGTGGCCACTGCAGCAGTAGAACGAAAACGGCTGATGCTTACGACCTTATCTATTTTCTTTGTTGGAAATGTTCTAGCTGCGCTGAGCCATACCTACTGGCTTTTAATGACAGCTCGTATTATTTCAGCAGCCAGTGGATCATTGCTTGTCGTTCTATGCATTACCATGGCTTCTACTATTACCGCTCCTCCCCACCGAGGCAGGGCGATTGGCCTCATTTATATGGGCATTAGTGCTTCTCTTGTCTTAGGAGTTCCTATTGGAATCATGATGGGAAACATCTTTGGCTGGCAAGCTCCGTTTGTTGCAATCAGCTGCTTTACGGTCATGACGATGCTCGGTATTCTCGTGTTGATGCCCTCGGTCCATGTGCATGACACTCCAAGCATCCAAACACAATGGCAAAGTTTAAAAAACAGCCGTCTGTTAGCTGCCCACCTTACTACATTCTTATTTTTAGCTGGTCATTATACCCTTTATGGATATCTTAGTCCGTACTTAAAAAATGTACTCGAATTAAATGAAACGTGGGTGACTATCATATACTGGCTGTTTGGCATCGCAGCGGTAGCAGGTGGTGCTGTAGGAGGAGGGTTATCGGACAAATGGGGGTACAAGCAGACCATCTATTCGGTTATTGTTTTATTTGCTGTATCAATGTTTGTTCTTCCATTTACCACGACGGCGACGACATTTTTCTTGTTGACAGTCATGATTTGGGGCGCCATGAGCTGGGCACTGTCTCCGCCTATGCAAACCTATCTTGCTGAAACGTATCACAAAACATCAGACATACAGCAAAGTTTAAATAACGCTGCTTTACACACAGGAATTGCATTTGGTTCAGTGAGCGGCGGTCTTGTCGTTGAACAAGGAGCTATCCATCATACTCCAACCGTTGGTGCACTGCTGGTGCTTTTGGCGCTCGGTACAGCTGTTTATGCCTTGGCTAAGACCAGCACAGCGTCCTATCAGCACAGCAGCCTGTAACAGCCGCCGGATTTTCACGACACCTTTTACTTGTTTTCGTTACGTGATAGTAGCTTGCAGCGCGGAAGCATTGTTTCTTTCCATTTAATCGCTGTGGTAATCTGCACATATCATTATCAAACGGGGCTTTTATCCTAATCATTGAAGAAAAAAGAAGGAAGTACAATGAATTATTTAGCGGTTTATTATGACATGAACATGATTGTTCAGTGAGGAGACTGTGATGCTGCTGGTATTTCGTACTGTGTCTAAAACTTTGAATGGTTCACCAATACTTACATGCAGTTCCTCGCGCATAATGGTTTTCCATATATGGAAACATTTCATGCACAAGACATATCGCTCGTATGTTTAAAATCTGACTGTCAGCAGAAACAGCTCTTCAGGCGCTGGATATGGCTGACCACCAGCCTGAACGCATTGTGATGGCAGACATGTCAGGGGAAGAAACGCTGCCAGAAGGGCATACTCCCTGTGCCGATTACGTGCACAGTCAACGATTAAAAACCCTGACATTAAACGTCCGAAACATATGTATGATGAAAACACACGAATGTATACGTCTGGTACAACAGGCAACCCTAAAGGTGTGCTGTTAAATAACATCAATGATGTTTCTTCTGCGCAGGATGCCGCCATGTACTTTCCACTCAGTCCTGTCGATAAGACAATGAACATGAGTCCATGGTTTCATCGCGGGGGACTTCATTCAGGCGGGCCGGCACCAGCACTTTACATAGGCGGAGAAGTGATTATTCTTTGCTATCTCCACCCGAAAACTTGCCTGAAATACGCTGAAAAGTACGGCGTTTCCTTCTTAATCGGTGCACCGCCGATGTTAAAAATACTCAGCCAAACCCCAAAAACAAGGTGCCGACTTATGTTATTGAAAAGGAATCATCACCATAGGAGCACCACTTGAAAAAGAAGACTGTATCACGTACCAAAAAACGTTAACCCTAAACATCTTTAACGGATATGGAACATCAGAAGCTTTCTAGAAGACATTTTTACGTCCATTTGATCTGCCGGAAATGCCGGTTCAGCCGGAAGAGCTTGCACTGATGATGATGTTGCTGTCGTAAAAGTATTCCCCAATCGACGTGCCGAACCACATGAAACCATGGAAAAGAACAATGAAGAAGTCGGTGAAGTCATCGTAAACGCCCCGGGGAAAACAACGTCTGACATAAATAAAGAAGATAAGAGCAAAAAAGTGTTCTACAAAGGCTGGATTTACATCGGCGATATAGCAGCATGGAACGAGAATGAATTCATTACGATTGCCGGGCGAAAAGGTGATATGATTCATTCTTCCGGAGAAAATATTCATCCCGTATAAATCAAAGAAATATTAAATCAGCACGAGCACATTCAGCAATCGGTCGTTGTTAGTGTTCCAGACGAACTAAGAGGAGAATCTGTCACTGCGTATATTGTAAAAGACGTCCCTCTCTTACCGCAAAAGTTTTAAACAAGTACTGCACCCAGCATCCGATGCTGGCTGATTATAAACGCCCGCGCTATTATCGACTTGTCGATGCACTTCCCTATACTGCTACAGGGAAAAGAAACATTTTGAAGTTAGGAAACTAGCGCTTCAAGACCAGCAGCAAAATCTTTTAGAAAAAGCGTAACCTTCATAAAGGAGAGACAGATATGAATAGAAGAGTTGTCCTTACTGGTTATGGAGTCATCACACCATTAGGCCACGATGTAGATACCCTTTGGTCTAATATCAAACATGGAAAAACAGCCGTAAAGAAAATACATGCGGAAGGTTTCGAGGATATCAGCACAAAAATTGCCGCAAGCATTGATGACTTTCCAGGAGAAACATATTTCGATAAACGAGAATTAAAACGTTATGATTCATTTGCCCAATACGCCTGTGCAGCAGCCATGCAGGCATTAGAACAATCTGGGTTGAATGATGACAACCTTGACAAAAATCGTGCGGGAATTTATATCGGCTCTGGTATCGGCGGCTTGAATACATTGCTTGATAACCATGAAACAATGTTAGACAAAGGAGCAAAACGTGTATCACCTTTTTTAATTCCCATGCTGATTAGTAATATGGCTTCTGGCTTGTTATCCATCAAAACTGGGTTTAAAGGGCCAAGTTACTCCCCTGTTTCTGCATGTGCCACGGCAAATCACGCTATTGGTGAAGCGTATTTAAACATTGC
The DNA here is from genome assembly GCF_900099605.1 of Alteribacillus persepolensis. Lineage (GTDB taxonomy): Bacteria > Bacillota > Bacilli > Bacillales > Marinococcaceae > Alteribacillus > Alteribacillus persepolensis. The sequence goes on along the minus strand of NZ_FNDK01000003.1, from coordinate 139,311 downwards.
AGCAGGACACACTGATGCGATTTTAGCAGGTGGGGCAGAAGCTGTTATCCATCCACTGACGTTTGCTGGTTTCTCACGTATGAAAGCTATGTCTACCCAAAACGATACGCCGGAAACAGCCAGCAAGCCATTTGATAAAGAGCGGGATGGCTTTGTCATGGCAGAGGGAGCTGGCGTTTTAATGCTCGAAGCGTATGAACACGCGAAAGAACGCGGTGCGACCATTTTAGGAGAAGTTACCGGATACGGTGCGACCACCGATGGGTATCACATTACGGCTCCGGATTATCAAGGTGCTGCAAGAGCCATGAACCTTGCCCTGGATATGGCTGGCTTAAAGCCTGAGGATGTCGACTACATTAATGCACATGCTACCAGCACACCTGAAGGCGATAAATCGGAAACAAAAGCGATTAAAGAAGTGTTTGGACCTCATGCGTATAATATGAAAATAAGTTCGACCAAGTCGATGACCGGCCACTTGTTTGGGGCTGCTGGTGCCGTAGAAGCCATCATTACTCTAAAAAGCATGGAAGAAGGTATCATTGCTCCTACTATTAACTTAGAGCATCCTGATCCGGAATGTGACTTGGATTACGTGCCAAATCAAGCAGAGAAAAAGGAAGTCCGTGCGGCCATTTCCAATGGCTTCGGCTTCGGAGGACATAATGCCGTATTAGCTTTCAAAAAAGTCTAGACGGCAAAAACACACTTTCCCTGCAGGCTGTCAGCGTGTCATGCCTGTTTTCATGAAAAATGCAAGAACCAAAGTGAAAGAACGACAAAATCATCCGGACGGCTCAGAGGCCGCTCGGATGATTTGTTTATGATTATTATTTTTAGTTGGATAAAGCTTGGCGGGGTTACTGTCGTCTTTCCCTTTCTAGTTGGATGGCTTGGCAAGCTGACACTTCAGCCCCCGGAAAAATTATCCTGGTCGATTTTCAGCTGCTGCTTTTCCCGCTGCGGTCAGAACTTACGGCTTGCTGGCAGCTTGCCGCGTCGTCTTAAAGTCTTCCAATAAATAATTTCTGTTTTAACCGTGCATTTGTGAAACTGCTTTCTTTGACGGCTGCCAGCATTTCTAACAGTTCATGCCGCATAAGCCAGAAAATGGCTGATAAATAAAGGTACACAAATATGTAAACGTTTTTGCAACGCATGTTATCGTTTCCATTCCAACAAGGCGTTTTTGTCTTCTGCCGCCTTTCTGCTTACAATAAAACCATCATCAAATGAAAGAAGGTTCTATAATGAAAAAGTTGTTCCGTTCTGTTCTTACCTATGTGATGGAGTCTCAACAAGAACGAGTCAAACGAATGATGGAAAAAGACCAATTCTTTTAAGAACGAACGTGCAAATAAATAATCACTGGATGTCAGCACACACATCTATGTCCCCTTGTTTCGGATAACCATACGCGATGGACATATGCCTCTTGAAGAGCTGTATTTGCGTCAACAGCTCTTCTTTACAGGCATATGTTTTCTTATGTTTCTATCTTTTTCTCCGCTAGTCACTATTCTTTCGTTTCACGCCAGCCGTTTTTGCGGCAGACAGTCTATGATTTCCACTGTCTTTTAGCTTCTATCCTATGTATCCCCGATGTGACATCAATGCTTGTTAACCTCCACTCCCGATGAGAAAACGCCATATCCAGCCAGGCAGCAATTTGGCGTACGGTGTACTGATTTTTATCCGGACTGCCGCATTGCAGCATCCATGCTTCCATGCATGAAGATGACGGTAATTTGTAAACAATGGAAAAGTCTTGCACTTTTGCGCTCTGAATGTTTCCCGCACCACGTAAATGATGGAACAACTTTAATGCTTCATCCATTACCTTCGCCATAGCAATAAGATAGTCGCCATACGTCCGAAAATGTTGCACATCAATATATTTCCATCTTTTTTTAATACGAAGCAGCAGCGTTTTATCAGTTACAATATATCCATTCGCCAGTTCAAACAGCAGATGATTTAATAACGATTGCAAACGTATCGAATAGCGGTGATGGCACTGCTTTTGTTGTCGTTTCATATTCATGTTATCGTCTTTCACGCACACTCCTCCTAAAAGAACAGCTTTGCTTTTGTTCTTGCTATATGCAAATCGAACAATCATGACAGACTTTGGGACAATGGGTTAGAGATTGATAAATAGAACACCAATACCGCTTCGCATAACATATTGGAATGGAACGCATTTTTGCTCTTTCGGTCACTTTCTTTGCTGTATTGTGGTTAATAAAATCGGTCAATACCAATACAAGATCAATGCTTTCTGGAATGCCTTTATGAATCATGCGCACTTTTCGTCCGCTCAGATGTTCAATATGGCGAAAACCAAGCTCCTCTAGCTTATCCGGAATTGAACCGAGCTTGTCCGCTCCTACAATCATTAAAGACTCCATTCTTTTCACGCCTCCATCATTGAAAATCATTCTCATTTTACATACTTTGATTTTATTGAAAATGATTATCAATGTCAATATATTTCAGAACATTCCCTCTTTCTTTTTCAATATACTTTGTCTGAAGCTGATACCAAACAGGACTCTTGTTTACTGCTGCTTTCACACAAGAAAAGCGCAAGTGCCTTGAAAGAAAGACGTTCGGCTATGGGGAAGGTTCTTCGGGAAGGTTCTTCTACTAAGAACGCACACGTCCTGTTTTGGGCGTTGAAGTCACCACTTCCTGTGGCAACGCTGAACCGACCCACGTCGTGTGCGCCTGGGCGAGCAAGGCGCTCGCACTGGACAGTGAAAACGCCAAATTTTTATACTTTCCTATCTGTGTACAAAAAAAACAGACACTCGTCCGTGAAGTGTCTGTTTCTGCTCAGCAGTGTATATGTATCTCACTGTTCGTGTCGTTCATTGATGGGTTAATCCGCAAAGCTCATACCCATTAACAGCACTTTGTCTTCTTTTTCAACCAATTGTTCGACCTGATTGTCTTGGTTGATATCATTTACGGTGGAAGAACCAGAGTGCATAACATACAGCCACGATGTTTCACTTAGCTCCGCCGCGGCTTTAGACACAGTCTGTTGTACAGCTTGGTCAAATTCTATTGGCACCTCTACTCCGCCCACAGATGAAACCGATGACTCTGTCTCCATTGCATCTTCTCCTAAAAAGCGCTGGCCCAGCGCAATGCGGTAGACAGTTTGCTCGTTAGATGGAATTTCTGTCAGACTAAGAGCAAGTTCTTGCGGTGTTTGTTCATTACTTGTATTCAGCTTTGTCGTCAAAAGCGGACCCTCCCATTCATCGACACGCTCTCCATGTTCATATGCATGAACGTGAACCTCCAAGGCGGATGCAGCAGAAGGCAGCTCGGCTTCATAAACAGCAACGTGGTTTACACCAAAGTTTAAATAATACTCTTCTTGTGCAGAAAGTTCTTTCATCGTAAGCGCTCCCGCTGCAGAGCTCTTCTCTGTTTTTTCAGGCTGTTCAAAGGAAATCTGCTCTGATTCATCCGGACTGCAGGCTGTCATGAATCCTGCTAGAAACAGTACAGATAATGTCTGTCGTTTTATCATGAAAAATTCTCCTTCTCTAGTTTTGCTTTCAGCTCCTCTTCATCGGTCACTTGATAGACCGACAAATCAACGTTCCCATCATCGCTGACCAAGATGCCTTCCATTTCTGCATTCATTTTTTGCTCACAAAAAGCTTCCTCTTCTTTTAGCGCAATGTTTCCCTCTCTGTTGACAACACGATGCCAGGGCAAGTGATACTTGCGGCTCATTGTGTGCAGAACTCGCACGACTTGTCGAGCAGCACGACGGTTTCCAGCCAAGCGCGCGACTTGGCCATAGGTCATAACCTTCCCTGCAGGAATATTCAGGATAATCGTTACAATGTTTTTGGTGAAAGATGTCACGTTTCAACCTCCTGATTTGCTGCTTTAGACTGTTTCTTTACCCATTCTATCTCATTCTTTCATCATTGTAATAGCAAATAAGGTGCAACATGAGGATATTGTCGGACATCTACTCATTCTATTACATGAAAATACCTCTCTGTCCTGTGACGGGAAACGGCGTACCCAAGCTGTGCGGCCGTGAATTAGTTGTTTCCAAGCCACTGGCTTTTTGATAAAATAAACATAATACCAGCAAATTTCACTAATTTTCGAACACCTTTCACTGTTACAGGAGCTGAAAACCATGCTTAGCGAAAAAATAACCCATTATCGGCTGATGAATAATATGTCTGTGATGGATTTATCCCGTGAAACAGGCCTCTCCACTACTCGCTTGAAACGAATTGAACATAATAAACATGTTCATTTACCTCCAGATACAATAAAGACAATCGCTGATGGACTAGGTGTCTCTGTACACTCATTACTCGAAACAGAAAACAATGCAAACAATCCAGCCAACCTGGACAGTGTATGGACAGATATTGTAAAAGAAGCCATGGACTCTCATGTTACGAAAGAAGAGTTCAAACGTTTTTTAGAAGCTAAAAAACGGGAAACAGATCATCATGACTAGTACCACTCGTCCGTGCAGACCGCTCCTCGTACTAAAACACATCAAAACGGAGCCGTATATCAGCTCCGCTGCATCTCTTCGATATCAAATGATACCATGCGTTGATTATCCGATTCGTAGATAACATTCCCCCGTACTTTTTTTGTTTCTTGCGGTGAATGCAGTGTAATTTCAAACGTTTCCTTTGTCCGCTCCGCTGAAATATCAATTTGTTCTACCGGAGCATACCCACCTACATAGAGATTCGGATATGCGGTCTGTGCGATTGCCGCTAAATGTTCCCCCCACCTGCTGCCATTCGTACCGTTATCTCCCGATGACACCGGTGTTATAGCGATATTGATCACTCCCACATCTACGTGTGCACCTAACGCTTCAAATGCTTTGCGGTGAAGATTCAACTTGTTTGCCGGGTAGCCTGATGTCTGATCGACAATAACCACTGTAATTTCGTGATCCGGCATGGACAAGTTCCGAACATGCAAATATTCTCCGCATTGATATGGAGACTGTTCTCCAACGGCCGCTGTCATGCTGTTATTGTCTGACCAGGACAAACCGCATTTCGTTACTTCCCCGCCTTCCGTCCATGTCGCTTGCCCCAGCACGGCTTGCTGCTGACGCATAAATGGGTCTGCATATGAATAAACAGGCATCATTCTTGGTGCATACTGCAGCGGATACGGATGCACAGCATAAGGATACATCGCTCGATAAGGGCCATGTGGATAATACATCTTACTCCTCCTCTTTTCAGCACTCTCGATAACGATATGTGTAAAACAAGCTGCAATATGACACCAATGTTATTTTTGTACAACATTTTTACATGACTGCCTATAAAGAAAGACTTGGCGTCAGCCAAGTCTTTCTTTAGGTGCAGGCGGCTGCCTGGCTGCACTTATATTGATTTCCCCAACGTTTTAGCTGCATCAATCATTCACCCATGCTGCAATATGATACTTGCCTGTTCAGTGCAAAAAAACGCAGGATGCTCCCTGCGTTTATCTTTTACCGTTCATCTCGTAAGTCGAACCAGAGACGGTCATACTGAACAAGAGGCCGTTTATCGTCTTTTCGAACGAGAAACCCTGCCCAACCCTCAATCTCCTCACCGCTGTTCACATTATCTGGCCATGCAGGGATCAAACCTATAATATTATTATATAACTCGTAAGATATACCATCCTCATTCACCACATGAAACGTGTAGGCGTTCACAAAAAATGGTTCGTTTTCCACTTCTTTCAGCGTCATATGAAACTTAGCGAGAATATATTCTAGTTCCGCGCCAGACGGCTCATTATGCGGACTTGCTTTCAGCACGATTTCTTCCGCTTCCTCTCCGCTAATCACTTCGCACAAGGTCATCTCGTAATGAACATGACCATAAAAAAAATCATTTGTTTTTATAGACACTGTCACACCACGGCCAACAGGATTGTCTTTTGACCCGAGTGTCATAGTTTCTTCGATGTCAGGTGGTGTATTTTTTTTATCAGAAGGAGAAACGCCGGATTCACTCGTGCAAGCCATCAATACACTTGCGATCACCCAAAGGCTGATGAAAACCATCCATTTTTTCACGGACGTCCCCTCCAACAACGACGTTCCCTTCGATTTAACTCTCCGCTGCAGCCGGTTGTTTTTCTTTGCGGATAATACCCATTAATCCAGCCGGAATTAAGAACAATGCCGGAACCACACCAAACAACCCGAGCGAAATCAATAGAATAAGTCCACTAACCGCCATCACCCAGCCGCAAAAGACAGGTTTCCACTTAACAGCAATCGCTCCGATAACAGCCAAACCACTAAATACAAAAGCACTAATACCTAACGCTGTTAATCCACTGGCTGCTTCATTTACAGCTGCATCAATTGTTCCCATAAACAACGCAAAAAATGCCGCACCAAATCCAATAAGTCCACCAATGATTCCTAAGACCATCTCCGTCACTCTGTTCATCATGCTGTCCTCCTCATTCTATGAAAGTTGGTATACACAAAAACTATATGAAACGAGCATCGTGGTTATGCTCACCTTTTTGTGCGCACCAGACGTTTCTTGTTTCGCTGGTCTCCTCGATGACCACGTCTTAGTTCCCGCTGTTTTCATTGATATGTTAACTGTTTCGATATTTCAACCGTGCTCGTGCCGCCTTTTTTCACCAATACAAAAAAGCAGTCCACTTTTTTATATGAGTGAACTGCTTTCCTTTCTCCTATGCCAATCTATAATGAAACTTGATAATTTACTTTGTTCCGACATACTCTTCGCGGATGACGAGTTTCTGCCACTTTAGTTGTTCCTTATCTTTTCCTTTTATTTTTTGTTCAGCATTTCTATTTGGATTTACATTCTGCTGTATCATTCTTTTTCTCATCTGCGATTCCTCCCACTTCATATCCTCTGAGTGCCTTTTTCAAATGACACTCTTGATGTTGTACTTTTGTTCATATCCATGTGTGCGCAATCTTCTGATCTTTGTATACATATTTGACACCAAAAAGATTTCATTGTCTTTATTACCAACATAGGAAAAAGGTATATTTCCATTATATAAAAATATAAGAATATTCTCAATTAATAAACCTGTTGTTTCGACAATTATTTTTTATTTTTTTATTTTTTTAATATTTATAGAAATATACTGCTCTTATTCTTCCTATACCCGATTTCTCCTACAAATATGCGCAAGTCTTTTTGTCTTTATAATATGTCGTTTTCATCAGAGTATATGGAGATAAGGAGAATGGCGTTGGTATCACCAATGTTTTTCACATAATGCGGGACGCTGGCATTCCAGCTGAAAGAATCACCGTCTTCTAGAATCACAGAATCTTCTCCTTGTTCGGCCAGCACTGTACCTTGAAGTACTACGTGGCATTCTTCCCCAGCATGCGCATGCGGCTCCTTGCCTGTAGAAGCACCAGGTGCCATGTCAACACGCTGCATACGCAATCCTCCTTTATATGTTAAATGCTCCACTTTTACCCCTTGATTGTTGTGTATCGTCTGCTGACGTTCATGTTCACGAAGTACGCGTATTTTTTGATGATTTTCTAATAATAAGTAGGGAAGAGGCACGTGAAGAAATTCAGCAATCATTTGTAACGTGTGAAGAGAAGGAGATGTATGATTGTTTTCCATATTGCTAATAAATCCTTTTGACAATCCAGTTCCTTCACTCATCTCTGCAATCGTAATATTTCGTTTCTTCCGTATTGATCGAACAGCAGATCCAATGTCCATGCTTTTCACTCCTTTTTTATAAGAAACTTTTTTCGTTATTGGAAAACATATTCATTGACGCCTTTCAACACTTTTTGTTATGTTTTAGTAAACAATTTTTCATATAAGAAAACAATATCATATACAAAATGATTTTTCCAATCATATGAGGAGGTCTTTGACCATGACTATGCCTGCATTTTTTATTGCTCACGGTGCTCCGCTATTAGCATTAGAAAATAATGAATATACCCAAGCTATCCAGCAGCTGCGAGAAGAGTTTCCACGGCCAAAAGCCATTGTGCTGTTTTCTGCACATTGGGAAGCCCCTGTACAAATGGTGAGTAACGCAAACGACTATGACACTATTCATGATTTTGGCGGGTTTCCTGACGAATTACATCGCATGCAGTATCCTGCTCACGGCGACCCTGCATTAGCTGAAGACATTACGCAGTTGTTTGATCACTATCATATTGATTACAGCGTCAATTCACAACGCGGCCTCGACCATGGTGCCTGGGTTGTATTAAATATTCTCTATCCCGATGCAGACATACCCGTTATTTCTATGTCTGTGAATCCGCACCTGTCACCTGCTGATCAATATCATATTGGCAGAGCACTAGCCTCGCTAAGAGAACAGGATATTATGGTGATAGGCAGCGGCGGCACGGTTCACAACTTGATGATGGCACGAATGGACCTTGATGATGATATCGTCGACAGCTGGGTGCCTGAATTTGAAGCATGGCTTAACGAGAAAGTGAAAAACTGGGACACAGAGGCTTTATTTGATTATGAACAACAAGCTCCTCATGCATCCAAAGCTGTTCCCCCTTTTGGCAAAGAACATTTTATCCCGCTGTTTTACGCAATGGGAGCAGCTGACAACAATAAAACAGCAATGCTTCGTCATCAAAGCTATCGTTACCGCAACCTAAGTCACACGATTTGGCAGTTTGGATAATTAAAGAAAAGCATATTTTGGTCCACTTCACCAACAGCCTGTTATGAAAAAATTATTGTCATAACAGGCTTTTCCACTGTATACCATGTACGTATCATCCTTTTTTCAGACTCTATAACGTTTAGCGGGAGCATTCACCGCCTGCATTTTTCTAATTGGATGGTTCTTGGACTGCTTCTATTTTTCACAGGTATCTCCCCTGCTTTCCATTAAATCAGGTCAGAAATAAGAAAAACTCGGCGTGTCACCAAGTCCTTATAGTCGAAGCCGCCGTTTTTCTTAGTTTTTCATTTTTTACATAATGTAAACAAAAAGCACACCATTGATTTACTCCAACATGGATAGTAGAACCTTTTTTCAAAACATACTGTTAGTATTTTTTATTTTGTGTTAATATTTAGTAAATTGTTTTAATTTTATGTAAATTATACAGCGGATAGAAAGGAGGATGATCCATGGCATTATTTTACCTTGGGTGCGCAGCAGTACTGGCTGCTCTTCTCTATCTGTTTTATCATGTATGCCGCAAATGGATAACTAAAGAAACAAACATGTCCAAGAAAGTATTTGCTTTCTTGAGCGCCGGAGGCTTGGTTATTATGATTGCCGGCTTTGAATTTATTGATAGCACGACAACCGCTACGCCCCTTCACAACACAGATCAAACGACAGAACCCCTTACTGAGGAGCTACACACACTAAAAGCAGAAAATGATTCATTAAAAAAAGACTTAAAGACGTTTCGCACCGAAAAACAAACGTTAGAAGAAGCATTACAAGAAAGCAAGAAAGAATTACAAGAACTATCCAAAAAAGCAGAGGAATACATGGAAGAAACAACGAGATTAATTGATGAAATGGAAGTCCTTCACGAACGTATTAAAGAGCTAGAAGATGAAAACGCATCGTTAAAGGCAGAAATAGATGATACAGAATATAATGAAAATTCCTACAATATGGGAGCAACAGATACAACCTTCCCTTCTTCGTCCCAACAGCACAACTAAGCTTTTTCGATAAACAAGCAAAAATGCACACACATCACACCATTTATAAAGAAGTGGTTCCTTACGCATGGACGCAGGAACCACTTCTTTTCACATATTTAAATGACTAGCGGCTTTTTCCATTGTACGGCTTGCTGTGTGCTATACAATACACTGATGTCCAAAGGAGCCTGAAACGATAGATTAGAATCGTGCTGTAGACACGTCAAAGATAGAGTACCCCAAAATGGTCTGCACACTGATGAGCAAAATCTCCAATATGAATAAACCGGTGTTTATGTTTCTCCATTGATACTGCCTTCACAAGCCATCCAAGACATGATATTGCTTATAAACTATGACAGCCTAATCCATGAAACCAAATAATGTTGGTGCCTGTTCCTGTATAACGACTTTGAATAGCGGTCATTCAAAGACCAGCCGTAAACACGCTGTTATAAACATTACTCCATAGCAGATTCCTCCTATAACAACAAATGCAGCACCGCCGTTTCTTTTTGAAAAGACAGAGCTATATACTTTTGAACACAGCTACTTTTTTTCCTTACAAAAATAATAAAGTTAATGGGGGGATGATGATAATAACAGCTAAACTAAACAACATAACAAAAAAGAACGGAACAACAGCTCTTGCTAATGCCGGCATGCCAATCCCTGAAATACCAGAACCAACAAAAAGATTTACCCCCAGAGGCGGAGTGATAAAGCCAATCGCCAAAGTGACAATCATCAGTACCCCGAAATGAATTGGATCTACACCTAATTCCAGTGCTATCGGTAAAAGGATTGGGGTAAAAATAATAACAGCAGCGGAAGTGTCAATAAAACATCCAATCAATAATAATAACAAAATGATACAAAGTAAAAGAATCAATGAATTTTCTGAAATTGATAAGAATTCGTTAGCGATTGCTTGCGGAATCCGCTCCATCGATAACAACGTCCCAAACGCATTAGCTGTTCCGATAATAAGTAGGATAACAACAGAATTTAATGTTGCATCACGAATAATAATCGGAATGTCTTTCCACCTTATTTGTTTATGGAATAAAAAACTCACCAGGCCTGCATACACTACAGCCACAACAGCAGCTTCCGTTGGTGTAAATATCCCTCCATAAATTCCGCCTAAAATAATTACTGGTACAAGTAGTGACCACTTCGCATGATTTAATTTGATCAGCATATTTTTGAAGGTAAACTTTTCTTTTGTACCGGTGTAGTTTTTCTTTTTAGAATATATATATACCCATGTAATCATTACGACACCCAGTAGTATTCCAGGTAATATACCACCCATAAATAAATCACCAATCGACTGATTTCCAGACACACCGTACAGCACGAGTGGAATACTTGGTGGAATAATAATTCCTAACGATCCAGCGGACACAATAACTGCTGTGGCAAATCTTTTATCATAGCCTTGTGCGACCATAGCTGGAATCATAATGCCTCCTATAGCCGCCACTGTTGCTGGCCCAGAACCGGATATAGCCGAAAAAAACATGCAAGTAAGCACTGCAGCCATTGCAAAGCCTCCGGTCAAACGCCCAACAAACACGTTGGCTAGATCAAATAATCGATTGGATATGCCGCCTCTTCCCATCAGTTCTCCAGCCAGTATAAAAAATGGTACCGCCATTAAAGCAAAGTTATCAGTAGCTGTTACCAACCCTTGCGCTAAAAAAGTAATCGAAATATTCGAAGAATAAAGGGCTGTTACCAACCCAGCCAGCCCTAATGCAATACCAATTGGAACAGTTAGAATTAAGAAAAAGAAGAAACTGCCAAATAAAATAAACGTGGTCATATAGCTTCCTCCCGAACTTCGTATTCATTTTTTCGATGTAACTGTTTCCATTCGTGAACCTGCCTAATAAACTGTTGAATTAAGCGAAATGTTGTTAAAACCATACCAGTTACCGGGGCAGCATACACCCATCCCATTGGCAACTGCATTGCTGCAGATTCTCTCGTAACGTTAACCACAATGTCAAACCCATACCATGCAATAACTAACGCGAATACAAGAAATGATAGCGTCGAAATCATTCCCAGTATCACTTTTCCTTTTTTGCCAAATAATATAGAGAAAGCATCGACATTTAAATGTTTGCGTTTTTTCACTCCATAGCTGATTCCTAAATAAATCATCCAAATAAACGCATATCTAGCTGCTTCCTCTGACCAGGACAATGAATTTCCAAAAACATAACGCATAATCACTTGTGTAAAAATAATGACTACCGTGAAGCTGCTTAACAAAATTAATGGATATTCCTCTAAGTGCTCATCTAACCACTTTAATACCTTCATGCATGCCGGCCTCCAAAAAGATCATAATTATTCCTTTATTTGGTCTAGTAATTGATTCACCGTCTCATCATTTTGTTGACGCCGAAATATTTCATGTACTTGTTCGGTCTCTTTTCGAAATGGTTCTTTGTCAGGTTCAATCATTTCCATGCCAGCTTCCTGTAGCTCTTCCATCATTTTTTCTTCATTTTCTACAATCATATCTCGATGATACTGAGCGGCTTCCTGTGCACTTTCTTGAACAATTCTTTGCAAATCAGGCGAAAGTGACTGCCAAAAATCTTCATTGATTGCAGTTGGTAAAGGTATATATTGATGACCAGTAACATTCAGATACTTCTGTACCTCCTGAAATTTACTTGCGTAAATATTGGCAACAGGATTTTCTTGTGCATCCACCGTTCCTTGCTGTAAAGCCATATATAATTCGCCAAAAGCCATTGGAGTCGGGTTTGCCCCTAATGCTTGAAAGGTGCTTAGCGATAACGGAAATTCAGGCGTTCTAATTTTTAATCCACGCAGGTCTTCAGGAGCCTCAATCGGTTTGTTAGATGTTACATGGCGAAAACCATTTTCAAAATAAGCTAACACTCGCAAATTATCTTCTAAAAGCGGTTCGGCAATTGCTTGCCCTAACTCTCCATCTAAAATTTCCCAAGCTTCCTCATAAGAATCAAATAGATACGGCAATTCAAACACACTTATGCGTTGGTCATACTGACTAAACGCACTCGAGGCGGCCATTTGCAAATCATTTAACGTGACACTTTCAATCATTTCTGCTTCTGAACCCAACTGTTCGTTCGGATATACTTGAACATTTATTTTGCCATTTGTCCTCTCTTCCACTAATTCCTTAAAATGCATGACAGCTAAATGCCGTTCATTGGATTCTGCCGCCCCATGTCCAAAACGCAGTACGATTTCATCATCAGATTGGAAAGCCTCCCCGCCAGATATAAATGCAACTAACACGCTGACACCAAGAATGCCTGTCATGGCAACCATTATGTTCCGTAAAAAATTCATGCCTTATGTCCCCCCTTAACTGGTTAATGGTTTAACCTAAAATATTGACAACGTTTACATAATTAGCTAAAAATATAATATTCTTTATCATTAGTACCAAAAAATAGGATACAGGCAGCCAATATAATTGACTGCCCTCTGCTGTCTCTTAAATCTAATCAATGTGTGAACCACCATTAATATCAAGTTCTTCACCTGTAATATAGCTTGCGCCTTCAGATGCTAAAAACGTAATAGAATACGCAACGTCTTTTACTTCCCCTACTCTACCAGCAGGAATACCTTCTACAATAGCCGTTTCCTTGTCTTCTGTCATTAAGCCGGACGTTATATTTGTACCCCCAATTAATCCAGGAGCTACAGTATTGCAGGTAATTCCATATGCCGCTGTTTCGCGCGCTACTGCTTTGGTAAAACCAGTCACTGCTGCCTTTGCTGCAGAATAATGAGAACCTCCAAAGATACCGCCGCCACGCTTTCCTGATACCGAACTTAAATTTACTATTCTTCCATAGTTACATTCCTTCATATGCGGAAGAACTGCTTGAGTAAGAAAGAAAATTCCTTTCATATTAATATCAAAAATTAAGTCCCATTCTTCTTCACTGATTTCCTGCACGCGCGTGGGGCGGGAAATACCAGCATTGTTAATTAGAATATCAATTTTCCCAAACTCTTTTATCACTTTTTGAACAGCTTCGTTTACCTCTGTCTTATTTTTCACATCAAGCTTTAATGCCATTGCCTTGCCGTTATTGTACTGTCCGATTTCTTCCTTCGCATCTGCCAAACCAGATTCATCGATGTCGGTTAAGACAACTGCTGCTCCTTTTTGACCGACCTGTCTTGCCGTTTCTCTCCCAATTCCTTTTTTTGAAGCTGATCCAGTAATCAACACTACTCTATTTTTAAAATCCATCGAAAGTCCCCTCTCCCTGTTCTATTCGTGTTGAACGCTCTTTATTTATTTATAAATTCGTTTGCGACAGAAGCAATACCCGCTCCATCCAACTTATAATGTTGATAGAGATAATACGGCTTTCCGATTAAGGAATATTCATCATAAAATCCATGACGCTTAAACTTGCAGCTAATGCCTGACTCCAGTAATACTTCAGCTACTGCACTTCCAAGACCACCCTGCACATTATGCTCTTCTACAGTCAATACAGCCCCCGTTTCTTCTGCTGCCTGTAATACTGCTTTTGTATCCATCGGCTTAATGGTGTGCATATCCATTACCCTTGTGCTGATTCCTTGTTCTTGAAGCTCATCAGCCGCCTTTAATGCTTCATTCACTTCAATACCGCAGGCAATAATGGTTAAGTCACTGCCGTTTCTTAGCGTGTTTGCTTTCCCGATTTTGTTTTGCACTTTTTCTGCGTCACGTTTATACACTGGCTCTTCACGACCTCGGCTGACTCTGAAATAAATTGGACCGTCATACGTTTTTACAGATTCTTCAATCAATTCAGCTAATGCTGCTCCATCTGCTGGAGAAATGACCGTCATGTTAGCCATTGCTCTTGTAATAGAAATATCTTCTGTGGCGTGGTGGGAGGTTCCATAAAATCCCATAGCAATGCCTGTGTGCGTTCCAATTAAACGAACATTTAAATTAGGGTAGGCAACGGCTGTCCGAATGTTCTCAGCAGCTAATACTCCTAGGAAGGACGCATACGTTGACACAAACGCTGTTTTTCCAGTGGAAGCTAAACCTGCAGCAGCTGTCACCATGTTCTTTTCAGCCAGGCCAAAATTAAAGAAACGCTCTGGAAACTCTTTTCCAAAATCCCAAAGACGCGTTGGTTTACTTAAGTCTGAAGACATCGCTACAATTTCTGGATGATTTTTTCCGAGCTTAGCTAACGTCTCGCCGGCCGTTAACTGCTTAGACATCTCAAGACTTTTGTACAGTTCCCACGTATCTTTATGAAAAGTCGTTGTGTTCATCTTAATTACCTCCTTCAATTTCTTCAATAGCGCGCTTGATATCGTCTTCTCCTAAGTTCGCAACGTGCCATTCATAGCCATGTTCCATAAAGGAAACGCCTTTTCCAGCTACCGTGTCGCAAATAATGGCCGTTGGCTTCTCGGAATCCACAGCCGGAAGATTTTCAAATGTTTTAATTAGTTCTTCTACATCGTGACCGTCAACATCTACAACATTCCAACCAAAGCTTTCCCACTTTTCTCTAATTGGATTGATATTCATTAACTCTTCCGTGTTGCCGTCTACTGTTACTTTGTTATTATCAATAATTGCTACCAAATTACCTAGTTTGAAATTCCCTGCGCTCATTGCTGCTTCCCAGACTTGTCCTTCCTGTAATTCCCCATCCCCCATTAGAATATAGGTTCTATATTTTTCATTATCCACACGTGCACCTAAGGACATGCCAACGCCAACCGACAAGCCGTGGCCGATAGAGCCAGAACTGAAATCGACACCTTTGATTTTATTCATATCTGGATGGTCTCCAAAAGGACTGCCTAACTGTGTATATGTGTCCAAATCCTCTTTTGGGAAAAATCCGACATCAGCAAGAATTGGGTACACACCAACTGCTGAGTGTCCTTTCCCCATCACAAACCGATCTCTGCTTTTCCAACTTGGATTCTTGGAATCATAGTTCAATGTATGATAGTAAAGGGTCGCAAAAATTTCGGAACTAGAAAAAGAAGACCCATAGTGCCCACTCTTTGCTAAAGATATCAACCGAATAGTTTCCAAACGGGACATTTTCGCCTTTTCTTTAATTAACTCTATTGTGTTTTGTGCAACCGAACTGGTTTTTGTCACGGAAAATCCTCCTTTTGGTTAATCGTTTTACCAACTTTGATTGTGATGATACTATGTAAGCGTTTTTCTGTCAACAATAAAAGACAGAAAGTTTTTATTAATATAGATATTTGCAACAAACTTAGAAAAATAATAAGGTTTTGACGCTGTTTTATGGATAATCGATCTTATTTTCTTTACAATGAAGTAAAAGGATTTACTTTGTGGAGGAATACAGAAATGAAGGTGACAATGAAGCAAATCGCAAAAGAAGCAAATGTTTCGGTAGCCACTGTTTCACATGTTATAAATGGAACAAAACATATCACTGAAGATAAATACAACAAAATAATGCAAATTATTCATAAATATAACTACAAGCCGAACTCCACCGCAAAAAACCTCCGGCAGCAAAAAACTAAAACAGCCGGTATGGTAGTATCCAGCTTTCCAGATAGTTTTATCACAGAAATGGTATATGGTGTGGAAGAGCGAGCAAGGGAAATGGGATACAACCTGCTGCTTGTCAATACAAACGAAGATAAAAATTACGAAGAAGAAACAATCAATCTACTGCACTCTAAAATGGTTGACGGTATTATATTATCACCGACTTCTAATGATATTGAGTACTTAAATGCTTTTACGGATGAAGATTTCCCAATCGTACTAGTAAACCGCTACAATAACATCGTACAACATGCACCCAAGGTTACTGGAGATAACGTGCAAACGGGATATGACGCTACCATGCATTTACTGCAGCATGGGCATAAAAAAATTGGGATGATCTATGGAGTATCAAATGTCTCTACCACGGATGAAAGAATTGAAGGATATAAAAAAGCATTACAGCAATACAATCTCCCTTTTAACGACAGTTACTTTGAGCTTGGTCACGCAACAGTTTCCGGCGGTGCAGCAGCAGCAAAATCTTTGTTAAGCCGCCATAGTGACATCACCGCTTTATTTATCCAAAATGATTTGATGACAATTGGAGCCATTTCGCAAATTAAAGACTTATTATTAAAAATACCTGATGACATTGCTCTGATTGGCTTTGGCGACTTTGCTTCGTCTTCTATTATTGATCCGCCTGTTACAAATATTGTACTGCCGCCCGATACGATTGGAAAAACAGCCTTTGATGTCTTGCTCAACAAAATTAATAACCCAGATTATACAAAACATATTGAGCTACCCCCTTCTTTAATCACACGTCAATCTTGTGGATGTAAGTAATAACTTGATTGGACATCACCCCTCTGAGCTCATTGCACAGACACAAAAGAGAAGCGCAAGCACCTTGCCTATGAGCGACAAGTCCTGACGGCTCGTCTATGAAAAACTGATCTTTGGCTTGTCATGGCCGGACCGAAGGAACTTCGAGCGAATAGGCGCTTGTGCTGGAACGTGAAAAAACCAGACTTTTATACTTTTTGCCTTACAAAATCGAAAGTGCCCTGGTTGGTGATTTCCCACCTTTCAGGACACTTTTTCATCGTACATTTATTCCTTTGCATGCACCATACTGCTTTCTCTGCCTTCATTCATATTCCTTCTTCCCTTCAACCACACCCTCTCTTCCAAAACCCTTTGCAAGAATTACTATGAAAGACATGGAAAATATATCAAGAGAGAGAATGCTGTCAGGAATTTCCGACACGTTCAGAAAGCTGGTCAATAAGCATAGAACAGGTCTAGAGAGGTGTTCAGGTGCTTGTTTATATCTTTGTCAGCCCTTTTTCCTAGAAGCCAAAAACCACGGATTTTGCAGATGTTCTTTATTGTAGACAAGAGGTGCGTTATCAGAAGCCACGGTTACCGAACCTCCTGCTGCTTCCACAACTGCCTGGCCGGCTCCGGTGTCCCATTCCATCGTCGGGGCATAGCGCGGATAAAAATCAGCTTCTCCCGCAGCGATTAAACACAACTTTAACGAACTGCCTGCCGACACGACTTCCACACGTTGATATGTGTGTTTTAATTCTTGCACAAATTGCTCGGTTTCGTCCGACATGTGTGAACGGCTTGCAACTACTCGGACGCGATCTGCCGCCTCTTTTATATACGGCAATGACTTGCCCCCCGTAAAACAGTCCTCTATACGGTTCATACCGGCCAGACGTGACGCAGCTTTATCCAGCCTCACAGCACCTTGTTGCATATCGCCAACATACAGCACATCAAGAGCTGGAGCATATACGACGCCAAATATTGGTTTTTGGTTATCGATAAGTGCAATGTTAACTGTAAACTCATCATTTTTCTTAATAAATTCTTTCGTTCCATCAAGCGGATCAACGAGCCAAAATTGTTTCCACGATTCCCTCTCTTCCAAAGACAGCTGCTCGCCCTCTTCACTTAAAATTGGTACATCAGGCCATTCTGCAGATAGTATATCTGTAATTATTCGGTGGGCTGTCTGGTCAGCCACTGTCAGCGGGGATGCATCGTCCTTGTAAGCCACATCAAAATCGGTCTTATATATTTCCATTATCTTCTCTCCTGCTTTCACAGCAGCTTTTATCGCAGGTAACATACCGGCGTCCTCCTGTACCACATAAATTATAGGTATTCTTATCCTTCTATTGTACAATAAATAAGAGGAAACCTCTCCCTATTTTCACTTGATACAACACCCCAACTTTCGAAACGACAACGTCACAGCAAAAAGCCTACCGGACAGTTCTCCATCTGTTTATCCGACAGGCTTGTATATTGCGCACTTCATTTTATGTATGTTTATATCAAAACAGTCCCAAAAACTTTCTTTTTTTAAGCGGTTCGGGGGACTCCATCCGCAGTTGTTTATTATTGACAATATCAGCCGCGTTTTGTTTCAGCATCTCTACATACTCTATGCCAATGTCTTTTTCAAGAACGCGGTATGCTTCGTGTATGTTAAACGGGCGAGTGTGTGTGTTATGAGCATCTGATGCAATAATGTGTGCCAAATGACGAGTCACTAACCCCTCGGCAAATTGTTTTGTTCTTTTATCCGCACGTGCGCTGAAACAGTGAGCAGTCACTTGCGTCAAGGCACCGTTTTTAACAAGATGATAAAGAACATCCGCCTTTTCTACAAACGTTTTGTTGCGTTCCGGATGAACGATGACCGGAATATACCCTTGCGTTTGCAAATCAAAAAACAGCTGCTGTGTGTATGGCGGAACTTCTACAGAGGGAAATTCAATCAGGACGTACCGGCTATGATTAATCGGGATTGCATCACCTTTTTGAAGCTCTTCGGCCAAATAGCTGTGCACCCGGTTTTCCTGGCCGCTGACAACAGTGAGAGGAATGTTCTCTGCGGCAAGCATGCGGTTAAAATCATGAACCATTACCGCGATTTCATCTCCTCGGTTGACGAAGGCACCATTGCGATGATGCGGCGTGGCAGCCACCGTGTGAATGCCTTTTTCTACTGCTGCGCGCGCGAGTGCCAGGCTGTCTTCATCGGTTGCTGGGCCATCATCCACAGCAGGCAGTATATGAGAATGGAGATCTATCATTATCTGCTCTCCTTTGTGCCAAATTCACTATAATCGATATTTCCTGCAAGCTTTGTTTCATCATCTTATCACGTTTCCACGAAATTCTAAACTATTTTCTCTCCCTGAAAATCAAAAATTGAAATAATTCTGTCGCTTTCATGAAAGGAAAAATACCCAACTTCAGTCACAAGCAGTCTGGCACATTGGATGGCATATATTCATGATACAGCTGATAGTACCAAGCTTCTTCCTTGCTTCGAATCAAACATGTCGTTTGCTGCTGAATTTGTTTAAATTCTTTCTCCCCTATGACATTGTTAGCATGGGCGCGGAGAATAGATGCTTCTGATTGGTTCAAAAGAACAGGTGATGCATGTCCATGTAAAAACGGTGTTTTGACAGAAAGTGAAAAGGATGCACCTATTTTTTGCACGATACGCCCCATTGCAGAATCGGTCAGCGCAACAGCAGCTGTACCAGCAACTTCAGCTGCTTTTTTCAAAGCAAAATAATACGGTACTGCCTGGCGTATCAGTTCGCGATTCCAACCTTCCACTGCATAAATGATGTTTGGAATGGAAGTAATTAATTCTGCTGTGTTGTACACATAAGTGTAATGTTGGCTGTCAAGCGTTCGTGCCGCTTGTTGAACAGTTTTGTTGTTTTCACTAGAGATAAGCCCCGCCCAACACGTCTGTCGTTTGTCAGCCGGACATGACACCACTAGTTTATAACTGGCTTCATCACCAAACAAAAGCACCACTGTATCTTCATGAGACAATTTTGATACCGTACTGTCTCCCGCTGGCGAAAATGACCTCCAGCCGATACGCCGCGCAAACACATGACCAGGCGGAAACGTATACACATGCCTGACTGCATGGTGTAGCGCAAAGATACTTGTAGAAAACAGATAATGACCGTTTGCTGTTTGGCCATAATAAAATGGAGCGAGACTGTGCCTATCGCGCGCCGCAAAAAAGGTGTGATTTACCGTATCCACAATAATACAAAAAAATGCCCCTTGAATGTCATGAAAAGCCGCTGTTCCGACATGTTCAAAACGTGACAGAACTATTTCCTTTATTTCATGTTCAAAGCTGCCAATCATCCAGAGCGTACGTGAAGAATTGGCTTGCATACTACTATGTTTGGAGAATACAGTGAATGTGTCTTGACCCAGACCAATGTGTTTTAATACACCGTTATTCTTTTCTTCATCAGCCTGATGAAAGCTGTGAATGACATCCTTCATAACCGCTGCTGACAGACGGCAGCTGCTCACAAACACGCTGTCCATCTTCTTTCACCTCTCCCCATATCCCCGATTCCCACGTATTATTCTTGTGTCTTTTACAGAGAATATACAAAAAGGATCCGGTTTCCCGAATCCTTTGTTTGTCTATTTTGGCAAATGATAGGGCTTGTGAAGAGAAGCATAATTACCAGCAAGACGCGCAAGCGGCTTCCAGGCTTCTATATCTGTTTTGAAATTGCCAAGATACGCATCTTCATTTACATGAGCACAGACAACTTGTCCGAATACCATGTTTTCTCGACCAATAGAAACAATGCGATCCAGTTTACATTCAAACGCAATCGGCGTTTCTTTTATAGATGGCACGTCAATCATACGTGACGGTTCTGGCGTTAACCCTGCTTTGTCAAATTCACTAACATCCGGTGCATGCTGGAGCGAAGATTCGTACATTTCGTTCCCCAATGCTTCAGGAACAACATTAATGACATACTCTTCTGTTTCTCGAATATTCGAAAGGGTATCTTTCACTCCTCCTTGGTGTTCTTTAGGAGCTGGGGCAATCGTTACTGCTAAGGTTGGCGGCTGGCTGGATGCAACCGTAAAAAAACTGAATGGTGCAACGTTGTAGATACCGTCACCGTTTTTCGAAGAAATCCAAGCAATTGGGCGCGGCACGACCGATCCAATTAACAACTTGTATATCTGCTTTTTTTCCATTTCATTTGGATAAAACGCATGTGCACCGTTATTTGGCATACGTAACTAACTCCTTTCTCTTCCTTTTTTCACACAAATATTAAAAACATTAACCTCTTCTAAAGATTAAAAAACTTTGACAGGGCAAGTTTCCTCCCTGCACTTATACTAATTTCTTCCACGTATTAACGGCACCGGCCACTCACTCAGGCTGACGTTTGATACGTTTCCCTGCGCAAAATAAATGATATGACAGCACGATGGATGTTGTTTGCTACACACACCATTAACAACATGTTTATAAACATGTTTATAGAAAAAGCATAAAGACCGTAAGAATGACCAGTTCCCTCCACACTTTTAGCGGACTCTGCTTACTCATCAAGATGGAAGGGATGACCTGATACATGGTATATGCTAAAAATAAAGAGAACCTCCGATCAACCGGAGGCTCTGCTTTTTTTATTCATTATAAAATTCAGCTGGAATTGGACCGAACTTGCGGCGGTGATAAAGCATTGGGTCTTTTTCACTGTCAACTTCAATGTCTTGCACTTCACCGATTAAAATAGTATGGTCACCTGCTTCTACTTGCTTAAATGTCTTACATTGCAAGACCGCAAAAGCATCCTTAATGACCGGCAAGTTATTTTCAGAATTATTCCATTCACAAGTGCTGAAGCGGTCTTCGTGCTTACTTGCAAATGTTTTGCATAACTCTTGTTGTTCTCCTGCCAAAATGTGGACAGCAAAACCATCTGCTTTTTGGAATTCTTCTAGCGATGAAACGCCGTGGTCAATGGACCAAAGCACCATCAGCGGATCAATTGAAACCGATGCAAACGAGTTAACCGTTAACCCGACCGGCTCACCTTGCTGCGTGTTCGTTGTTACTACCGTAACACCAGTTGGATAATTCCCCAACGCTTCTTTAAACAAATCTACTTTCTCTTGTGTCGGCATGAAAAGTTCCTCCTTCTTTTCTTACAGTGTTATGGCCAGGGGAAGTCGACTGCTTCCTGCCTCTGCTTCCAATATTCTATGAACATAACCCCAAATCCTGTTTGAAGCTGTCCATTTTTGTCAAAAAATTAACAATCTATTATGATACCGTTTTATTTTAACATACCTTTCGTGATTATGCTTGCTTTCCAACTGAAAGATTTCCTCTTTATCTCCCATGTTCTCATATCCTCTTTTACTCTCTGAATCTAACAACCACCCTGCCTGTCATGGAAAAACGAACTGCTTTTTCTGTCCATCTTTATCACAAATCCGATAAAACAGGTATTTGCCCTGCGGTAAGTATCCATCCGTGAAAAGTCTATGCATCATAAGATATCAAAGTCTCACGTAAAGGGGGTTACCTACTTGGACACAGCTGAGAACAAACATGCAGGAGGCGAAGAAGCATTGAATCATTTGAACCATGCAGCACCAAGAATGCTTGCTTATAACAGCAGCATAGATAAAAAAAAGCTTGCATTGAACTTGGAGAAAAAGAAAAAACATGATCATTTCGGGGTTTTAGTATCTGCGAAGAACTTTCATTCTCTCGCCGAACAAAAACCGCACTTTCGTACAAAAAAGTTAATTCAAGTCAATCAAAAAGTTGCTCGTTTCCACTTATACTTTTTCTGTGTAAGTTCTATTGATATTGACAACCAGCTGATTAAAGGCGTGTACTATGATTTTTCAGACAGCACGTGGAAAACCGGTTTCTTCCCTTATCCGGATTTTCTTTACCGGCGCGGTGGAATCGGCAAAAAATCTAAACGGCGTTATCGCAAATTTACCCAGCAATGCAAAAAAAAGCGCATCTATTTGTTAAATCCATCTTCGCTTGGCAACTGGGATGTGTATCATTATTTTCAATCCATCAGTTCCTTGAAAAAGCACTTACAAGAAACAGTTCTCTACCAATATCCTGATGATTTATATGACATGGTTGATAAACATCGAATCGTGTATTTGAAAGGGTTAACCGGCCGCAAAGCGAAAAACGTTATTCGTATCGAATTGGGTCTTGACGATCGTTACCGCTATCGATACTATAACGCGGCACAAAAAAAGGTAGAGACCATTGTTTTTAAAACAAAAGAAGACATGATTCCGTATGTGCAGCATTTTTACAAAGGTAAAAAGTTTATGATTCAAAAAGCAATTGATTTATTAGAAATCGACAACCGTCGTATTGATCTGCGTGCCGAGCTGCAGCGCAACGCCAATGGATCCATTTCTATTTGCGGTATCAGCGCAAGGCTTGGAAAATCGAAATCACCAGTTACTACGCATGCTGATGCGATGACATTAGATGAGTTATTCAAATATTTAAAGCTGACGACTGCTGAAAAAGAAAAGCTCTGGATAAAAATCGAAACGTTTTTATCTAAAGTCTACCGTGCCACAGAAAACAAATTCGGTACGTTCGCTGAAATGGGAATTGACTTTGCGCTTGATGAAGACTACAACATTAAATTTATCGAATGCAACAGTCAAAGCGCGAAAGTATCACTGTGCAAAGCCCATGGAGATAAAGCATTAGAACAATCGCTCATTAACGTTTTGCTTTATGCCAAGTCATTACAAAGACAGCGTCTAAAAAAGAAAAGCAGTTAACACGCACAAGTGTTAAATGGAAAGGAGGTTTTTTATGATAGGGATTGTCCTGCCTGCCCGTCTCATGAGAAACGCTATGAGAGGCAGCACAAGTCACCCCACCATAGATTATTACCGGCAGCTTGCACGAAATAATAACATTGATATTTGTTTTTATTCAATGAAACAAGTTTCGTCAAAAAAACGAACCGTTACCGGACTCTTTTACAACCACAGCTTTGATATGATGACGAAAAAGGCATTTCCGCTTCCAAAAGTAAATGTCTACCGAGTCGGGTCGTATATGCGAAACCAAACATCAATCAACAAAATAAAAAGACTGCGTAAAAACGGCTATGCTTTTTTCCATGCAGTGACAAACAAAGAACGCAGCAAATTCAGCGTCTATCAATATTTGGCGTCTAACCCGAAAACCGCCAAGTATATGCCAGATACCGCGATGCTTTCTTATTCAACGCTGGTACAAATGATTGACCGTTACGGTAAAGTCTATATTAAACCCATCCGCAGCTCACGAGGAAGAAATATTCATGTATTGGAGTCCAAACGAGATGGGTTTGTAATGACTCACATCGCAAATTTCCAGGAAAAGAAAACGAAAATGGCAAAAGGCGAACTATATGACCATTTCGAGCGCACGTTTACCGAACCGGAGAAATTTCTCGTTCAACAAGCCGTCCAGTCAGATACGTACAAAGGCAAAAAATTTGATTTTCGTATATCACCGCAAAAAAATAAGCACGGCCGCTGGCAAATAACCGGAATGATTGCCCGAATCGCTAATAAATGTGAAAACATTACCAACCTTGACCAAGGCGGACGTGTAAAGTATAAACTGTCGCCGCTTATTAACAAAAGTACAAAAAACAATATCAAGAAAGCATGCATCACCATCGCAAAAACGATTGAAGCGAAGTTTCCGCAAGTCATTGACCTTGGACTGGATATGGCAGTCGATAAAAACGGCAATGTGTGGATGTTAGAAGCTAATTTCCGTCCTTACCGGCGTCGTATCAATATTCGTCATACACGCATTCCATTTCAATATGCCGTCTGGTATTACCGGCAAAAGTTCTCCTCTGCTAGCAGTAATCAGTCACACACAGCTATTTAGGTTCTCTTTCTGGTTTGGCCCTGTAATGAGAAAAGAACTGCCAGGGCCTGCCCTTACATAAAAATGCCAACTTTTATCATCTTTGTTTTAAGACAAAAATGAATGTCCCTCACGCTTGCTGACGGACATTCATAGATATCAATTACCCAGTTCTTCTATTCTAGAGGAAATTGCGCGATACGCTTACCAGCTTCTTGTAATCTTTCTTCGGAATCCAAAAGCCCAACACGCACATAACCTTCCCCGTGTTCTCCAAACCCTCGTCCAGGCGCTACCGCAACGTGGCATTTTTCTAATAACACGTCTGCAAACTGTTCAGAAGTATATCCCTTTGGAACCGGCAGCCATGCAAAAAAGGTCCCTTGCGGTGCACGCACGTCCCATCCCGATGCCTGCAGTGAAGACATGAATGCGTGACGTCTCGATTCATATGTATTCACCAGCTGCTGCACCGAACGCTGACCACTGTTTAAAGCATGCACAGCTGCTTCTTGAACAGCGCCAAATAAGCTCACATACAAGTGATCTTGTAACAGATTAACAGCTTCTATCATCGATGCATTTCCCACGGCCATGCCGACACGCCAGCCAGCCATATTGTACGTTTTCGACAGTGTATACATTTCTACTCCGACCTCCGCGGCACCTGGTGATTGCAAAAAACTTTGCGGTTTTCCAGAGCCAAATCCGATAGCCCCATAAGCAAAATCATGCACAACCCCTATTTGATGCTGCTTGGCAAAAGCAACTGTTTGATCAAAAAAAGAGCGGTCGGCAGCAGCTGCTGTTGGGTTATTAGGATAATTTAAAAACATCAGTTTTGCTTTTTCTCTTATTTCTCGGGAAATATTGTGATAATCCGGCAAAAAGTGATTTCTTTCTACAAGCGGCATCGTTTCTACATGTGCTCCCGCTAAAGCCGTTCCAGATAGATAATCTGGATAACCTGGATCGGGCAGCAGCACGGTATCTCCTTCATTCAGAAGACACTGACTAATTTCCACCAGTCCGGTTTTTGCACCAAACAAAATCGCAACCTCGGTATCGGGGTCGACATCTACATTGTATTCTCTTCGATAAAAAGACGCCGTCGCCTCCTTTAACTCTTGACGGCCGCGAAATGGTGAGTACTTATGGTTGGCCGGCTTCTCTGCTGCTTCTTTTAATTTTTCAACAATATGTGCGGGGGTCGGCATGTCGGGGTTGCCTTGTCCTAAATTAATCACATCGTGCCCTGCTTGTTTTAAATGTTCTACTTTTTTTACAAGACTAGCAAAAAACTGGGTTGGAAGCCTCTGTAATGCATCTGATTGTTTAAATTGTGCCACAACCTCTCTTCCTTTCTATTTCTGTTTCTTTTAGTATGATGGTTTCCTACTGTTATGAAAAGAGGATTCGACCACATTCGAATATATTCCCCAGGAAATGCCGTATGATGCTGCAAAGCAATATAAAACGCACAAAACTCCTTACAAAAGTCTGTTCAGCTACGGTGACACCACGGAACGAATCCTGTCGCAAGAATCTGCAGCAAGCTCTGCACAGCGTACCGAATGCAGGAAGAGCAAGAATTCTTATACCCATAGTCATCCGAGAATAAATCCTGAGCGGCCGGAACTTGAATGCAAATATGAGTACACCGTATTCTATCTTTTCTTAGCAGCGTTAGAAAAACAATGTTTTGCATGTCTCTTCATTCTTTGTGTTATTCAAGTAAAAAAAGCCCCTATATAAGAGGCATTAGAATACAAAAAAGTCTATGTGTTTCACCATTGGTCTACTGAACGCCAATTTCCTCCTGATAGGCAATTAGACTTTCGTTTTCATACAGCAATTGATGCTGGTTAGTGGCCAGCACCACCTGCACAATATCGCCTTCCTGCAATGATCCAAGATCATAGTAATGTCCATATAGACGACCTTGCTTTGTTCCATTTATATAAAGATGCGCATGCCCTTCATGATAGCTTCCCTTGTTTGTGCCCACCTTTTCTGGAGTAAAGGTGAAATTCTCTACCTCCAGCATAAGAAGCCACTGCTCTGTGTTATCTTTCATCAACTTGCCGCTTACATCCGGGACTGGCTGGTTTTTTGGAACGTGCAAAACCTCGTGGTAATGCGCTTCTCCGCTCACATGACTATTTTCTAGATGCAGATGCACCATCACCGACACAAAAGCAGTAATCACAACAAAGCTTATAATCCTATACCACATAACTATTCCTCGCGTATCGATAAATCACATATCCAGCCAAAAACAACCCAAGGCCGATCGCCAAAAAACCTAAGTCATATAACAATGCATTCGGATCCCCAGGCTTTACACGGTGTATCTGTAACAGATGATGATTGATAATACCTTCTAACAGGTTAAAAACTCCTCCTCCTATGAGGAAAGAACCAATTAACAGCTGAACTCCTCTAGTCACATCTGTTGGCTTGCCAGCTATCCACAACACCAGCCCTCCACCGATTAGCGTAATCGTTACGGCCAAATGAAAAAAACCATCACTCATAATTTGTCCCTGCCGAGTTGTTTCCATTACCACACTGTGCCATTGCAAAAGCTGATGAAAGATAATACCATCTAGCGCTCCTAACGTTCCAAATCCCATAAGAAAACTTCCAATAATCAGAAACTTCCTCTTAGCTTGAACCGTCATCCGTCTGCCTCCTTTTTCACTGTTTCATTGATTCATTATTTCCTAAAACAAGGAATTAAAACCAATTTCGTGTGAAAAAGAAAGTGGTAGAGCTAGATGAGCAGCTTCATACTGATTTTTTTCTTATAATTGCAATATTTTTTGTTCGGCTATGTACTTGATAACCTCCTCCGCCTCGAGTTCGCTGTTTACGTAATATCTGCTTCGTTGAGGGGGGGTCGGTTTTTCAAGGACATTGAGTTTATAACAGTACCGAAACAATAACGTAATAAACTGCCTCAGTGTAGAAGATTGATAGGTGGTAAATGGCTTCAATTCACCGGCAAACGTCTCGTAGTACGTTTTGGATGAAAAAGGTTCCTTGCCTTTCCATAACTCTAAATAACGGAGAAATTCCCGAAAGAAATCCAGACTGACTGCATATGTCTGAGGTGTTTTTTTAAATTTCAGAACCTTTTCATCAGCCATATAATATAACATGAGTGTGTCCTGCTTGCGTTGATTAGCCAGCACTGCCGGCTCACTAGCTGCTTGACGAAAAGAGCTGAACCCTTCCTGTACAGCAATGTCTCTGTTTTCCTGAACGGCAGCACTCACTTTATTTACACTTGTTTGTATACTATCACCAGTAACAAATGCTTCAATTTCAGCTAACTGTTTCATATACATTACGGCCTGTTCAGCCTTGTCGAATTCATGTGATTGAATGGATGCTTGTAGAATATCCTGCAACTTTCCTTGCAGTTGTGATGACATACGGTAAAGCTCCTTTCTAGTTTTCTTCCTATTTAATTGTACACAAAGTAACAGGTTATGGCTATTAAAATTAAAGCGTTTTCTTCAACTAGTCCATCAGTCCCGTCTGTAAGTCCTGTACACTATTCACATCATACATATTATCCCAACAAGTTAGCTGCCCCGACAGCAGAAGCTTCTGTCTTCAGAGACGCCTTTCGAACCCTTGCTGGAATCATCACATGTCTTTTCACATATGTTTCAATCTCGTTTATAAACATACCTTCTTTCTGAAGTACACCACCTCCCAATACAATGTCATCAATATTAAGTAAATGAACAGCATTGACCAACGCAAGCCCAAGATAACCGGCACCTTCCTTGATTACTTGCTGGCACCACTGATCACCTTCCTCTGCCAATGCAATAATACACGGCATGGCAATCGCTGCATAAGAGCCGCCTTTTGACTGCGCTTTCTTCTCTAATGCTTGTCCAGAGGCATAATGTTTTAAGCAGCCTTGGTGGTTGCATGAACAGGAAATACCATTTCTTTCTACAGCCATATGGCCAATTTCTCCTGCTCCTTTTAGCAGCTTTCCATGTTTCACAATGCCCGCTCCAATGCTTGTTCCTACGGACACATATAAAAATGAAGCATGCTTGTCATTGGCTGTATCAAGCTCTGCTAATGCTGCTGCATCTGTGTCATTGCATAAGTAAACCGGAAGCTGAAACGCTTCTTCCAAAAAACCTCCAATAGGCAAATCGTGTATTCCCAGACTTTGTGCATATCGTATGGTACGGTTAGTATCATCAATGATTCCAGCACAAGCGATTCCTATTCCCATTAATGTATAACCATACTGTTTTGCACGATCATATAACTGTTGAATGGTGTGTTGGACAGTTCGCAAAAGTGACGTATGTGCATCCCCAGCTTGCGAAAGTGTCGGGTACTTTAAGGTTTGAATGATGTTATTTTGATTGTCGATTACCACTCCTAATGTTTTCGTCCCCCCGATATCGATGCCTATTCTCGCTGTTTGCTGCATGTTTACATCCCCGTTTCCACATTATTTATTAGCAATATAACATATTTATACATCAAAAAATATCTGGATGCTTTTATCTATTTTTCTATCATAAAGAGACAGAGGGCTTCATTCTTTCATAAATGGCTAACTATTTAAGCGCTCTAGTGGTATAGACAACTATATATTACAGTGTTATACTGTATTTTACAATGCTATTGATTAATTTTCATTGTAATCGCTTACTTTACACACAAGGGGGTTTCATCATGCTTAGTTTTTTACAGCGAATCGGTAAAGCCCTAATGCTCCCGATTGCAACATTGCCCGCTGCCGCTTTATTGCTTCGTTTGGGGGAAGAAGACTTTTTTGATATTCCCTTTATGGCAGCGGCAGGATCGGCTTTATTTGATTATTTACCTCTTATTTTTGCTATTGGTGTTGCGGTGGGGTTATCCAAAGACGGTAACGGAGCTGCTGGACTTGCCGGTGCGATTGGTTTTTTAGTCTTGCAAGAAGGCACAGCTGCCGTGAATGAAGAAATTGATATGGCATTTCTCGGTGGTATTCTTTCTGGTATTGTTGCTGGTCTTTTATATAACCGCTTCCATGGAATTAAATTGCCAAATTGGCTGGGCTTTTTTGGCGGAAGGCGTTTTGTTCCAATTGTTACCGCCGGCTCTATGGTCATTTTAGCTGGCATTTTCGGATTTGTTTGGCCGCCTATCCAAGCAGGGATTGACAGCATCGGCCAATGGATTATCGATGCAGGAGCAGTTGGCGTTGGCGCTTACGGATTTCTCAACCGTCTCCTTATTCCCATTGGATTGCACCACGTTCTAAACAGTCTTGTCTGGTTTGAATTTGGTTCGTTTGAAGGAGCCACTGGTGACTTAGACCGCTTTTTTGCTGGTGACCCAACGGCTGGTATTTTCATGGTCGGTTTCTTCCCGGTGATGATGTTTGGTCTTCCCGCAGCTTGTATCGCGATGATTTTGGCTGCTAAGCCTGAACGAAGAGCACAAGTAGCTGGTCTTCTAGGGGGACTTGCATTTACATCGTTTCTTACCGGTATTACCGAGCCAATTGAATTTACATTTATGTTCTTGTCCCCTCTCTTGTACGTTATTCATGCTGCCCTGACAGCTGCAGCAATGGTAGTCACATACTTTGCCGGTACATTGCATGGTTTTGGCTTTTCAGCTGGTGCAATTGACTATTTCTTAAACTTTAATATTGCAACAAGGCCTCTGCTGCTGGCTGGAATCGGCCTGGTGTTTGCGGTTATCTATTTTGTTGTCTTTTATGCAGCTATTAAAGGATTAAACTTAAAGACACCTGGTCGTGAAGATGAAGATGATGTGGCATCTGCAAATGATGCAGACGACAAGTATGGCGCGATGGCTGCTGCATTTGTTGATGCCTTAGGCGGATATGAGAATATCCAGAGCATCGATAACTGCGTGACGCGCCTGCGCCTAAAAATTCACGACATGGATAAAATTAATGAAGAAAAAATTAAGCAAAATGGTGCACGCGGAGTAATGAAAGTAAACAATACTGACTATCAAATCATCGTTGGCACCGACGTGGAATTCGTCGCTGATGCCATGCGTAACAAACAGCCAAACGAGTAACTGGCAAAACAGAGCTGTCCCATAAAACTGGGACAGCTCTGTTTTTACACTGATAGGAAAGGGTAACACAATCACATGGATAAATTTTCGACGTCGCCAGCACATGAAAGAAATCAGTAAAGGAGCAAAGTTCAGCTTATCGCTGAACCCTTACAGCGAAAGTCGCCGTTTTTTACCTTTTCATCCTTTTCATCCTTTGACTACATTCCACATCCCTAAAATGGAACAAAAAAGAGCTGATATCAGCTCTTTAACAGAGGTATCTGTTGTTGATACGCTTCTACCATCTTTCGGTTGTGTTCATCACTGCCTTCTATATTAGCACTCTGAAAGATAGGAATATCCATGTCTGCTTTTGTTAATTGATGAACTACTTCTGCCATCATCCCTTGAAGTATCGCAATGTTTATCAGTGAGGACCCTGGCGCAAAGCGCAATGCGGACGGTGATTCCGTCTGAAGAAGTGCATCTCCTGCTGGAATATGATTGTCCAACACGATGTCTGCCACGTTGTGCAAATGTTTTCCTGATGTGTGGCGCGACGCTTGGGATGCAGCATATGTGGTCGACGTTAAACCGATCACAACAGCGCCCGCTTCTCTTCCAATCAAAGCAGCATCAATAGGAACACCGTTTCTGCCCGACGTAGATACAACAATCAGCACATCTTTTTCTGTCAGGGGGACCTTTTCCATAAAAGAAACAGCCCATCCTGGCTTACGTTCTAGCTGCGATGATTGATTAGGCCCTTGATGAAGCATCAATGTCTCTTCTAAAATCGGATATACAGGAACAAGACCGCCAGCACGATAAAATAACTCTTCAGCCATCATATGTGAATGCCCGCAGCCAAAAACATACACCAAGCCGCCGCCGCTTATTTTGTCAGTAACTGCCGAAGCCGCTTCTTGAATAACTTGTTCTTCTTTTTTCTCGACTGTTTCCATGAGCTGCTTAATTTCAGCCAGATAATTAGTAAACATAACACCCTCTCTTTTCTTCCAATTAGTGCCGGCGCGTACTACGAGGCAAATGTATGCTGAACTTGTATCGATCTCCCCGGTACGCCGAACGAACATACTCAAATGGCGTCCCATCTTGTAAATGGGTCTTCCTAGAAATCCATAGGATTGGATCTCCTGCCTCTATTTGTAATAATTCCGCTTCTTTTTCTCCTGCAAGTGCAGACTCTAACGTTTGTGATGCATGACCAATCGTAAGCCCCAGTGTTTGTTCGATATAGTTATATAATGAAGACTGAGCAATATCTTTCGACAGATTTGTCACTACTCCAGCGTGTATAGATGTCATTTCCAATGCCATCGGTTTGTTATCAGCAAGCCGAACTCTCTCTAATTCATATACACTGTCGGTCTTCTTCATGTTCAAAGCATCCGCAACATCACGGCTGGGCGGTGTGACACGGAATTCATACAATTTATTTCCGGGTTGAAAGCCTCGTGCTTTCATATCCTCCGTAAAACTTGTTAAGCCTTGCAAGGGCTGCTCCAGCTTTTTCTCCGCTACAAATGTCCCTTTTCCTTTTTCACGCCGCAGCAACCCTTCATTGACCAGTTCAGTAATAGCTTGCCGCACCGTCATTCGGCTGATATTAAATTGCTCAGCAAAAATCCGCTCAGATGGGAGCATATCCCCAGGCTCCCATTCGCCATCATCCATTTTTTTCCGAATCCATTCTTGAATTTGATAATAAATTGGTAACGGTGAATTTTTGTCAATCATCCGTGTTTCCCTCTCTTTCATCCCCTGACCATGTCTTTATACGACACAAGAGAAAGCGCTTTTTTATCTGCTATAATTGTAACATACGGGTGCTTTTTCAAAATGGAAGCGGGAAACGATTCATCTATATCGCCTTCTAATAACCTTTTCATTGCTTCTTGCTTTCGCTCTCCTGAAGCCAGCAGCACAATTTGACGGCTTCCCATAATGGTAGCGATCCCCATCGTAACCGCTTGCTTGGGAACAGCTTGCAATGATTCAAAATAACGAGCATTGGCTTGACGTGTAGACTCGTTTAAATCAACAACATGCGTGCGTGATGAAAAAGACGTGCCGGGTTCGTTGAAACCGATATGACCATTTTCACCGATTCCTAAAAGTTGTACATCCATGCCGCCGTGCTGTGTAATCAATTGTTCGTAACGCTTCGTTTCCTGTTCAATATCCGGCGCATCCCCGCGCGGAAGATATGTCTGTTCTTTGTCTAAACGAAGCGGCTGAAAAAAGTGCTCGTCCATGTAATAGTGATAGCTGTGCGTATCCGAAGGCAGCAGCCCCACGTATTCATCAAGGTTAAAAGTCGTTACATGAGAAAGATCGATATTTTCTTTTTCTGCTTTTTGAACAAACACACGGTACGTTCCTTTTGGTGTGCCGCCCGTTGCTAAACCTAGTACGGTATGCGGCTTCTGCTGAATTTGTTGGAATAGCAAGGAAGCCGCTTTTTCGCTCATTTCCTGTTCATTTTGTACACGTATTACGTCCATGTCAGTCCCCTCCCTCTGCCAGGTTTATTGTTCATAAGCCAGTGTTCCTTTACACCACGTTCTGATAACCTCTTTAGAGTCACAGTCCAATTGAACAATATCAGCATCTTTTCCAACAGCAATGTTTCCTTTTCTATCTTCCACACCCAGCTTACAAGCTGCATTCCACGATGCCATAGCACATGCCTCTTCCTCTGTACATCCTGTAAATGCGATGCTGTTTTTCAAGGCTTCGTTCATTTTCAGCATACTGCCGGCGATGGTCCCATCTTCCAAATACGGTCGATTTCCACGTACTGTTACTGTCTGTCCACCTAAATCATACTCTCCATTTTGCAGGCACTTGGCACGAATCGAATCTGTAATCAACAACAAGCCAAATGCGCCTTTTAGTTGATAAGCCAGCTGCACCATCGTTGGATGAACATGCACTCCATCAGCAATAATTTCATTCGTCAGCTCTGGCCGGATTAAAGCAGCAGCGGCCAAACCGGGTGTTCGGTGATGCAATCCGCTCATTCCATTAAATAAGTGGGTGACATGTGACAGTCCATCATCAATCGCTTTTTCCACTTCTTCTGATGATGCATTCGAATGAGCCGCAGCGGCAACGACCCCTGTTTCATGTAAGAAACGAATCAGGTCATGATCAGGATCTTGTTCGGGGGCTAAGGAGACCCATTTTATCAGTCCTTCTGCAGCCTGCTGCCATTTTTGGAACAACGCCGTATCCGCTTGCCGCAAATGTTCTTTTGGCTGCGCCCCTGCTTTTTCTTCTGTAAAAAACGGCCCTTCTAAATGCACCCCTACCATCTCTGCTTGATTATCTCGTTGGCCAGAGCGCTTAAAGGCAGCCGCGTTAACTAAAGCATCCGTGATTGCTTGTTCACTTTGCGTTAAGGTCGTAGCGAGAAAAGACGTGGTGCCTTCTGATGGCAGGGAGCCCGCTATCGTTGAAAGTGCTTCTTCTGTCGCATCCATTGTATCTGCATTGCTCGTGCCATGAATATGCACATCAATCATCCCGGGCACAAACATCGTCTGAGCATCAGCTGTTACTTCTGGAAGTATTTTTTGTTCATTAGGTTGTTCATATTGAGCATCCTTTCCTATGTCGGAAACTTTCCCATTTCGGACTACAATATACATTTTTTCTTGTTTGTACAGTGGATTTACAATCGTAGCGCTTCGGATGACGAACGACCTTGCCATTGTGAGCCCCCTCCTTATCTCTTCTTCACGATTTCTTTGTATGTTCATCTTAGCAAACAAAATATATAGTTGTCTATACCAATTAACATGCGGTTTATATCATTCTTTATACCCCTTCCTTCTAAATAAAAGGAGGCCGCCACCCTCCTTTCATATTATGTTCCCTTCCTTTGGCGAATACCAATTCGTCTTCCTGCTTCTTTTGGCCATGTTTGCTCCCTGGTTTCCTCAGCGAAAGATTGAATGTTTTCATACACAACATCCGGAAAGTGTCCAGCTTTGCGTTCTTTCTGGTTAATGGCCATCAGCATTGTCTCCGCTGTTGCTAACTTTTCATGTTGGTCATTTCTCATTTCCATAAACAAATGAATCCGTTTTTTATCGTAGTCGAGTATACGCCCATGTACGGTAAAATGTTCACCTTCTCGTATTTCTTTAACATATACGACGTGTGTCTCTAATGTAAAAATCGTTGTGCCATACTCGTCACGTTCTCTTTGCCCCATTCCAAGGTCATCGGTAAATGAAAAGCCGGCTTCACTGAATACTTTGTAGTAAGCGGCATCATTCATATGCTGGTTGTAGTCCACTTGTTCTGCAACTACCACATTACTTAATAAATCATGCATCGTCTCCACCTCTTTCAACGTAAAAAGCATAGTATACATATCTAAGGGAAAGCTACCATGATAGATAACTAAAGCACTGTCTTGAGTAATATTATACCAAATATGAGGGGATAGATATGGATAAAAATGTAATGGATTGGCCGACATTTATCGGAGCATTGCTGCTATTGATTCTTATTGCAGCTCCACTTGTAATTGTTCCTGATTACGGCGAGGCTGTCATTTCCGCTGCGAATGCTTTTGTGACAGAAAACTTAGGCGTTTTATACTTATTAATCGGAATGGTTTTATTTGTGTTTTTGTTGTATATTGCTTTTAGCCGTTATGGCCGCATTGTCCTTGGCAGCCGCGGGGTGAAACCCGAATTTAACACACTGACGTGGGCGGCAATGCTGTTTGCCGCTGGAATCGGTTCTAGTGTTCTGTATTGGGGGACGATTGAATGGGCGTATTATTACACCGGCCCTCCTTTTGGCCTTGAACCAGGTTCTGATGAAGCGCTGCAATGGGCGACGACGTACGGCATTTTTCACTGGGGCCCTATTGCCTGGGCGATATACTGCTTACCAGCACTTCCCATTGCTTATTTTTATTACGTACGCAAACGCCCGGTTCTCAAAATTAGTGAAGCCTGCCGCCCCGTGTTAAAAAAATATTCAGATGGACCGGTTGGCACCATTGTTGATATATTGTTTATGTTTGGCCTTTTAGGCGGAGCCGGCACAACGATGGCGCTTGCTACACCGCTTATCGCAGAAGGTGTTAACTACTTTACCGGCATCGAGCCAAACATGACATTAAACACCATTGTTCTTATTATCAGCACGATCATTTTTGCAGTCAGTTCTTACAGCGGCCTTCGTAACGGAATCCGCGTATTAAGTAACATTAACTTATGGCTTTCGTTTGTGCTTTTGGGCTTTATCTTTATCATCGGCCCGACTGTGTTCCTCAGCAACACGATATTCAACAGTATCGGGCGCTTGCTGGATAACTTTTTTATGATGAGCATGTGGACAGAACCTTTCGCCGGAATCGGAGGATTTCCCGAAACTGGATTCCCGGAAGCTTGGACCATTTTTTATTGGGCGTGGTGGCTTGTTTATGCACCGTTTGTCGGCTTATTCGTTGCTCGCATTTCCAAAGGCCGCACGATTCGGGAGATGATTGTCGGAACGCTTGTCTACGGGACAATCGGCTGTGCGCTGTACTTTGGAATACTGGGCAATTACGGTATGTATCTGGAATTAAGCGGGCAGCATTCTGTTGTTGATGTGCTGAACGAACAAGGTGCACCGGCTGCGATTATCAGCACGATTGCGAAGCTGCCTGCCAGCAGTATATTTGTGGCCATCTTCGTTGTTCTAGCCATCATCTTTTTATCCACTACATTTGACTCTGGCTCTTACATTTTAGCCTCCGTCACGCAAAAAGAGATTGATGATGAGCCGCTGCGCTGGAACCGTCTGTTTTGGGCATTTGTTTTAGCAGCCCCATCGCTTGTATTGATGTATTTGGGCGGTCTTGAAACCTTACAAACCGCAAGTATTGTCGGCGGGTTTCCATTGATTATTATTATGGTGATGCTGATTATCTCCTTTACGCGAGCCATTAAAGAAGACATGCCGAAAACATTTGGCAGCAAGTATTTCATTTACCGGGATGAACAGGAATAAAAAAAAGAGAAGCGCAAACACTTGTGCTTCTCTTTTCCATCTTACTATTCACTACCTATGTTGTTTGAAAATCCAGCAAAATTTTCCCATACCGGCCAGAGACAGCATCATCATATGCTTGCTGACATTCTTGAAACGGATATATTTTTGAGATGACAGGTTCCGCCCGAAATGCATCATCGTTTAGGTACGCGATCGCTTTTTCAAAGTCGTGAGGCATCGTATAGATAATCGAACCGTAAATAGTCACTTCTTTACGGACAAGGCGGATGACTGCCACATTCGCTTGTGGAGCCATGCCTACAACGACAAAGTCTCCGCCAGGCTTTACAATTTCTACACCTTGTTCAAAAGAAGCACTTGCTCCAGCCGCTTCCACGACGATATCATATTGATCCGCTTCTGCCTCTGAGGGGAGAAGTGTCTTCACATCGGGATAATGGTGGTTGACTTTCGCCAGCTTTTCTTCGCTAATGTCAATGGCGGTAATATCTGCCCCAGCGTAATCGCACATCGCAATCGTCAACATGCCCTCAGTACCGCATCCAATGACAGCCACAGACACTCCTTTTTCCACTTTTACTTTTTCAAGCGCGTGTACAATGACGGCTAACGGCTCAATTAAGACTGCCTTCTCGCTTGGTAATGTTTCCGGAACTGGCAGTACATACTTCGCTGATATCGTAAATGTCTCCGCAAACCCTCCATCATCATTGACACCGAGCGATTTTTTATATTTACAAATATTTGTTTTTCCTGCCTGGCAGAATTCACATGCGCCGCAAAACGAGTTCGGCTCTACAACCACCCGTTCTCCCACAGTGTACGGAGCTTTTTCCCCTGCTTCTGCAATCATCCCAATCAGCTCATGTCCAGGGCGAACCGGGTAGCTGGCGTGAGCTATTTTTCCTTTATAGACACCTACGTCTGATCCACATATCCCCCCATAAATGAGCTTCACTTTCACCTCATCGTGTTCAGGCTCTTTTGCATCGGGGTATTCTTTTAACTCCAGCTGTTCAGGTTCCTTGACGTTTAGTCCTTGCATATTTTCACCTTCATTTATGATTGTCCGCCTCTAAAAGTCGTTGATAGACAAAAAAAAGAGTTGTAATATGATTAATAGTGCTTTCTATAACATTATTAAATCTACTTCATCATACGATATCGATTAGACGATTTCAATATGATGGCCTGCGCTGAAAGTTGGAATACTGATGTGGAGTCTTTTGTTATATCCGCTTCTTATTGTTTTATATATTATTCATGAATTTGTATATTCCGCGCCTCTAGCATATATCATTGGGGCGCTCGCCAACGTCGCCATTTTTTATGCGTTGTTTCGAACACAAGGGTTGTACCGCATCTCGGGTATTCTTTTTTATACAATCGGCATCCTCTTATTTTTCTATAACGGGCTGGAGTGGCACGAGTACTTTCTTTATTTTGATTCAATGCTCGGTATTCTCGCCTTGTTTTTATTTCTGCCGTTTTTGCAGTCATTAATACGAGTAGGGCGCTACGACACCAACTTGCAATTATTTTTAAAAGAGCGCGTCACCAATGTCCATCAGCTTTACAAACGAAGCTTTTTCGTTGGACATTCGCTGGGGCTCTTTTTAAACATTGCATCGATTCCGCTGTTGTATCACTCGTTAAAACGTACGGTGTCACAACTGCCAGAGCGGCTGCAGCTGGTGTTTTTTAGAGAAAATTTATTACGCGCCTATGCTTTTTGCATCACATGGAGTCCGCTGGAGATTATGGTCATTACATCTCTTGACATCACTGGACAAAGCTATGTATTTGTGTTTCCGTTTATTTTTTCTATCGTTATATTAATGATCGCCATTGACATTTGGCAGTCTCGTTATAAGTATCAGTCCTATCCGATCGAACAGCCGTATCAAACAGAAGCGCCCAAACACAACATACATAAAAAAGCACGCGAACTTCTTCTTATGCTGCTTATATTAGTAAGCGGCGTATCAGTCATTGATTATATACTTGGAAAAGGCTATTTATTCTCTCTCGTCTTATTCATCCTGCCTTTTTCTATTGTTTGGGCATACGTGCTGCGTAAGCCAAAACGTTATTTTGCCGTTGGAATGCCGGCATGGAAAACTCGCACAAAAGGATTGGCTAATTTCTTTTTCATGTTTTTAAGTGCTGGTTTTTTCGTGCAAATGGTTTCTATGACAGCACTCATGGACGTGCTGCAGCATGGTTTTCTTTTTCTAGGAGATTATATTTTATTATTTTATATAGCGATTGCACTCTATTTCTTACTCTTTTCGTTTGTCGGCTTTCACCCGCTTGTTTCGATTTTTCTATTGGCTGAAGTACTTCAGCCGGTGATTGGCGACGTATCCAGTATATCTTTAACGATTGTTATGATTACATGCAGCCTGTCTCCGGTCATGTATAGCCCGTTTAATATATCCGTTACCATTTTAGCGAACCAAGTCGGCTTAAACCCGTACCGCCTCGGTGTGAAAAATATCCCCTTTGCCGTCTTTTACATGAGTATCGCTATTGTCATTGCTTATGTGCTGCAATTCTTTTGGACATAAGAAAAGCACAAGTGTCCTTGAAAAACAGCTGGGCACTTGTGCTGAAGATGAACCGCACCAACATTCAGTTTTTTCCGCTAGTGCAGGAAAGCCCGGGAAAGCCGGACTTTTAACAGCTATATTCCTTCCCGTTGTCAGCTGTCACCTTTTCCAATCTTTAATGCTGCCCCTAATCCGGCAGCAACAGCCGCTGCACCAATTAAAAACATGCTTGCCAGCCCCGCTGCACTTGCCACTGCACCTAATAACAACGGAGTGACCACTTGCGTGGAGCGATTCAGTGTGAGACGCAGTCCCAATGTTTCTCCCGCTCGACCTTCTAAACTAGACTCAAGCGTCAGCGTAATCGATAATGGTGCCCCTAATCCCAGGCCGACCCCTAACAAGAAGACGAGTGCACCGGTGACAATGATGGACGGCGAAAACGGCAGTACCGCCAGAGCAGCAGCCACGAGTACAACCGTTCCAATCAACAGTTTGATACTTCCAAAATAATCCAGCAAGCGAGTCAAATAAAAGCGGACAAGAACCCCCGCTAAACCGTTCATGGCGATAAAAAAGCCAATGACAGAGTCACTGTAGCCAAATTCCACGCCTAAAAGCGGAAAAAATGTCATATATAAGTCTCGTGCAAATAAAATAAGCGCACTATACATGAGCGCCAAACGCAGGCTTGGAATCCGGAAAAGCTGGGTAAATGATTCGGATGAGGTGTTTTGCTGCTTGTCCCTTTTCTCTCCCGGAGGTACATTCGGAGTAAAATGAACCAGAACAGCACCAATGACCCCAGTTGCAGCTAAAGCTGAAAACGCTACTTGATAACTGCTCATATCAGCCACAAACCCGCTCATAAGCGGCCCCAAAAACATGCCCGCTCCAATGCCTAAGCTAAACCAGGACACGTTCTTGCTGCGATTCTCCTTTGTTGATATCCGGCCCACGAAATCCTGGGCCGCTAATACAAAAATGGTCTGTGCTGAACCAGCAATCACTTGTGATGCATATAAACTTGCCATATTTGAAAACAAACCAGGGAGCGCAATGCCGATGACACCTAAATAACTTCCAATAATTAATGCTGTTTGAGAAGGTAAATGGTCAATTTTCTTGCCAATATAAATGGCAAATAACAAAGGAACGAACGAAAATAAGCTTGTAATGAATCCAATATGTGTCGCACTTGCTCCAAGGTCATTAGCGAACAATGAAACAGTAGGACGCGCGCCCATTACTGCAATAACGTTCAAACAACCTATGACCATAATTAATCCCAGTTTCATACGCCCATCACCAGCTTCCTGTTCCTGCACGTTTTTACGATAATAGATTCTTGTACAAATATACAGGAATGTAAAAAACAAAGCCAAAGGAACGAACTTCTTCCAGGTATAAATAATGTCAATGACTCAACTGCACTGTTATGTCAGCCTTTTGGCTCTCTCATACAAATGTCAGAGTGCATAGATAGTGTGCTTTTTTCTGCTGTCTGGTTGGTGGCAGCCAAGGACGACACCTGCAGCCGTGACGAAAACGAACTTCTACCAAAACCACACACGTCCTATGCCGGGTGTAGAAGCCGCCGTCTCCTGCGGAAGTAAAATCCCGCAGGCAGCGCGGGCAGGCTGCCACGGAAGTTGAAGCTCTTCCCGCGGCAAGGGAGCTTGAAGAGCCATCCAACCAGAAAGGAAGATGATGAATGATCACCCAGAACCAAAAAGAGTGTGCCGCACATCACCGGCACACTCTCCTCCCTTTCTTTATTCCACCGCGAGCGGCTGATATAAATCCCAGCCAAATTTTAATAACCGGACAATTTCATCAGCCACTTCGTCTGCATCCATTTGGTCTGTTGTGACTTGGAAACTGTTGACGTCATATGTGCTCTGCCGCTTTTGGAACAATTCTTCTATCTCTTCCATGGACTTGTTATGCAA
Source organism: Alteribacillus persepolensis (assembly GCF_900099605.1). GTDB lineage: Bacteria > Bacillota > Bacilli > Bacillales > Marinococcaceae > Alteribacillus > Alteribacillus persepolensis. Next base: position 97,666 of record NZ_FNDK01000003.1, on the reverse strand, counting down.
CACTGGCCGGCTGTCAATAATCAAATTTAAGCGGTCTTTCCATGAATCCCAAGTTAAATGCAGCGAAATGACAATGCAATATTTCATGCATGCTTCGCGAATATCATCTTGGGCATATGCTCCGCCGCCAAGAGAAAGAATTTTCAAGCGCTTGTTTTTGCAGTAATCAATGGAGATATCTTTTTCGATACGACGGAACTCTTTTTCCCCTTTTTCTTGAAAAATATCAGGGATAGCCATTCCATATGTTTCTTCAATCGTCTGATCGATATCAATAAAGTCGCGGTATAGTTTTTTCGACAAACGTTCGCCAATAGTGGACTTTCCCACTCCCATAAAACCGACTAGAGCGATATTTCTTTCTCGAAGCGAAGGAATATTCTCCATTCTACACACTCTTTCTTTGCTCGTTATTTATTGTTTCATTCTACCCAATCCATCAATAGCATGTCAAACCAGCTATTGATGGATGCACCGCTGTTCTATACAGCTTTGCAATGAATGTGATCGTATCATATGCCAATCAGCCGGCAAATGCTATCAGCCTTTATTTATTCTGCAAGTACTCTTCTACTTGTTTCACTACTTCCATCGGAATTTGTCCAGGGGCGGAACTTTGACTCCCTACTGCAAATGTTAATGCTGACCCAAACTTCCAGCCAACCAGCCGGGTTAATGCCCCATCTGCCCCCATGGACATTGTAATAACCGGTATATCCATTTGTTCATAAGATTGTTGTGTCACCTTTAAAACAGACAGTACGTCCGTCATATTGACAGGCATCACCGCCAATTTACCGATATCCGCTTGATACGCTGCAGCTTTTTCGAGCTTGGCCAACATATCAGCTTCTGACGGGGTCTTGTCAAAGCTGTGGTAAGACAGAATCACTTTCACTCCGTGCGCCTTCGCTGTATGAAGAAGCGCTTCAATGTCAGCGGGATGCTGCTCGAGCTCATAATCAACCAGATCCGCACTGTTTGTTTCACACACGCGCTTTAACAAATCAACTGTCTCACGCTCATCCAGTGGAATGGGTTCTCCCCCTTCTTTTTCAGAACGAATTGTCAACAACAGCGGGATGTTTCCTACCTTTTCACGCAGTTTGGCTGCTGTTGTGATAACGGCGTCAGTGTGATGGATCTGTTCAAAAAAATCAACGCGCCATTCGATAACATCCGGCTTTTTTTCATAAACTGTTTCCGCTTGATACATGAGTTCTGTTTCACTCTTTGCCACCAATGCAGAACAGACAGACAGTTTCCCCCCCATTAAAATCGTATCTCTGACTTTCACTTGTTTCACACCCATGCCCTCACCTCATTTTTTTCATCATTCTTTTCCTGTATACTGTTACTTTTTCATGAGCAGGATCTATTGTTGTTTTTTAAGGCGTTATTGCCAGATTTTACTGCGAACACAGCCTTCTTTTTTCCACATGAAACCGGGCAAATCACACTTGGTTCCCCCTTCTAGTGCCGTCGCCTGTTGCTGACCCTGCCGATAACCATTGTTGTGTTACATATGGCATCACCTTTAACAAAGCCAGCCGTTGAACTGCCCCTCCGCTTTATCATAAACACTCTTTGCGGGGGTGGCTGCCTACGGACGATAAAAACCATACCCTAAGTCATGAGAAATATTTATGGCTGCATCCATAAGAAGACTTTTCATATTCTCATAGTCATTTGGGAAACGGCTTTTCGGTCCTGAAACAGCTAAAGCCGCTGCCATACTTCCCTCAATGTTAAATATGGGAGAAGCCATCGCAGCTACTCCTTCACCCCGTTCATCTGTACTTATCGCAATATGTTCCCTCTTTATCATTTGCAGCTCTTTGTCAAACACATCGGGATCAGCTTTCCTTTCCTGCTCTGTTAGAATACGCGCCTGGAACGAAGCGGACTGAAACGCCAGCAGTACCTTTCCTGCCGCTCCACGTGCCAGCGGCAGCTTCTGTCCAACAGGAACTGTATGTTTAATGGCTTGCATGCTTTCATATTGCTGTACACATATTCGGTAATCGCCATCCAGTGTATAGATACTGACGGTTTCATTCGTAGCCTGGCGCAGGCGTTTCATGGCTCCTTCTGCTGCCGAACGCAGCTCTATTGATTTCCCGGCAGCATGCCCAATAAAATAGAGCTGCCTGCCAAGCTTATATTTTGATGTGACAGGATTTTTTTCAACGAAACCATTTCCCTCTAACGTTGCTAACAAACGCATTGTCGTGGATTTTGCCAATCCAATGCTGTTGGCTACTTCCGTTAGCGTTAACTCGGATGTTTCTGCACAAAAGCAATACAAAATATCAATGGCTCGCTGTAATGTCCTTATCCCTTTTGGAGGGTCCTTTTTTTCCATGAACGTTCCTCCTTTGTTTTGGCACATGGAACTGAATTTCATTTCGTGAAAATTGACTTCATTGTATAAAGCCTTATCGATTATTTCAAGTAGACAGAATCGTGCGGTTCACAAAAAAGATGAAATTCGCCCTTTCTTTTTTGCCCCTTATACTTTTATAATGGAAAGCAGTAACGTGATAAATAATACAGGGGAACTTTCTCTTTATCAATGAACGAATGGACATTTCTATAGTGACATCTTCTGAATCTTTTGATACAATGCTTGTAATCAAAGTTCCACTTATTAATACTAAATTCCATACTGTGGAATTTCTTTTTTTGTACTGATAAGAAAGTATAAGTGCAACGAGGCTATCACCTGCACCTAAATGCTTGGCGCTGGCCAAGTTTTCTTTATTGTAATCCTTTGCATCTGTTTATTGATGTTTCTGTACATACAACGTAAACAGAAGGCAGACATGTATAGGCATACGAGGGGGAATTGGCATGACGTGGAAAAAGAAAACGAAAAAACTGGCTTCTGCTGTGCTTCTTACACCCATGCTCTTTTTAGCAGCATGCGGCGGGCAGACGGACACTGAAATGTCCGAATCAGATATTGAGAATTATCCAGAACGTGATATAAGAGGTGTGATTCAGTGGGGCGAAGGCGGTGCGACCGACAATATTTCACGTACATTGGCTCCGCTTGCTGAAGAAGAACTGGGCGGCACACTAGTAATGGAAAACCGTGAAGGCGCCTCTGGTGCAACGGGTGCCCAGTACGTGTATGATCAGCCTGCTGACGGATATACCCTTCTTTTTGGCGCTGAAAACCCTAATGGTTTGTACCAGGTTTTAGGCATTTCAGAAAGAGATTACTTAAGTGATTTTCAGCCAGTATCTATTATCGGGCAAAGCTATGCAGGAATTGTAGTAAACAAAGACTCTGAGTTTGATACATTAGAAGAACTTGCAGACTATGCATCCGACAACCCTGGAGATATTACAATGGGGACTTCCGGTGAAGGCGGCCTTCCTTATGTGGCTAGTGCTATGCTTTCCGCTGAACTTGGCACCGAATTTAACCAAGTTCCATATGATGGCGATGGCCCGCTGGCTACAGCACTTCTTAGTGAAGAAATTGATGCCACTGTTCTTGCTGTATCAGCAGCACAAGAATATGTGGATTCCGGCGACTTTAAAATGCTGGCTGTCATTAACGATGAACGCCTTGAATCCGTTCCGGATGCACCTGCTTTAACAGAAGCATATCCTGAGTTTGAAAAATATTTGCCGTGGGGACCTTTTCAAGGTGTATTTGCTCATAAAGACACACCAGATGCAATTATAGATAAGCTAACCGAAGCATTTGCTGCTGCCCAAGAAGATGAACAATTCCAAACAACATTAGAAAACCTTGGCGTGCAGCCATTAAATATCCATGGCGAAGAAGCCATTGAGTATTTAGAACAAAATCGTTCTACTTCAACATGGATGTTATATGATGCAGGAGCCACTGACACGTCACCAGAAGAATTTGATATTCCAAGAGTTGACGAGGAGTAACAAGGAGCGAACTAACCATGTCCATAAAATCATCGCTGCCTGGACTTTTAATGGTCATCATAAGCCTGGTTGTATTAAGCCAGGCTCTTATGATGGAAGATCAATCTGTTACTGATCCTTCGAGCGGGAGCTTTTTTCCGGCTCTTATCTCCGTTATTATGCTCGCAGCCGGCATTTTTACCATTTTTCAAGACAACCGGGCACGCGCTGCCACACAACAATCAGACAAAGATGCTGTAGAAAAAGCACCAGATACAACCACTACTGCGTCTGAGAGCAACCTAATCTTTACGAAAAAAGACTATCAGCTTATCATTGCTTATTTTGCTCTTGTTGTTGGATTTGTATTATTGCTTCCGGTATTAACTTTTTTTCCAGCTGCGTTTTTATTTTTAATAGCCAGTATGTTCTTTCTCAAAGGAGTATCCTGGTTTGTAAACATTGCTGTTTCCATCGGTACCATCGTTGTCATTTATTTTCTATTCTCACAATTGTTCAATATTGTGTTTCCGTAAGGAGAATGCACCATGGACGTACTACAACAATTTCTCACGCCCTTTGTCAACATAGAGCTGCTGTTGTTCGTTGCAGCCGGGACGCTGGCCGGTATTTTTGTTGGTGCTATTCCGGGCCTTTCCGTAACGATGGCTGTTGCACTCTTGTTATCGTTGACCTATTCCTGGGACTTGCTGCCAGCGCTCGCGTTAATGCTGGGCATTTATTACGGGGGCGTTTTTGGTGGTTCACGAGCAGCCATTCTCGTCAATATGCCCGGTTCTCCTTCTTCGGTGGCAACGTCATTTGATGGATATCCTCTCTCACAGCGCGGAGAGGCACGCATGGCCTTAACGTTAACAACCATCTTTTCCTTTCTTGGAGGATTGGTTGGCGTAGCCGTTTTAGCTACAGCCGCCCCTCTTGTCTCGTCTATTGCTATTCAATTTGGACAGCGTGACTATTTTCTGCTGGCCATGCTTGGGTTGCTGTTAATCGGCAGCTTGAGCCAAGGTTCGATGGCAAAAGGTATGTTTTCAGCTGGTGCCGGTATTATCTTAGGACTTGTCGGCATGGATACAATCGGCGGCGGCAGCCGTTTTACATTTGGGTCCCTTCAGCTGATGAACGGTATCGATTTTGTCGTAGCGATATTAGGTTTATTTGGCATGTCAGAAATCCTTTATCAGCTGAAAACGTTGAATGAGAAAGGACAAACTGTCACATTGAAGAAAATGGCCTTTCCGCCGCTTCGGTTTTTGCTTGGTTTTTTGCCGCTGTCGATGCGGGTTTCTGTCATGGGTGTTTTAATTGGAGCCTTGCCTGGTGCAGGCGGTGAAATCGCATCGCTGCTTTCCTATGACCACGCCAGGCGTACAACGAAAAATCCGAAGCGCTCATTTGGAAAAGGGGCATATGAAGGCGTCATTGCACCAGAAGCGGGAAATAACTCAGCTATCGGCGGTGCACTGATTCCTATGTTAACGCTAGGTATTCCAGGTGATGCTGTTACAGCCATTTTCATCGGTGCCCTTTTCATTCATGGCTTGCAGCCAGGTCCGATGCTGATGGAACAAAGCGGCGACTTGTTTTGGGTTATGGTCGGCTCATCTGTCTTAGCTAATATCTTTTTGTTGATTTTCGGTCTGCTCGTTGTTGGCATATTTGTTCGGGTCGTTACGATACCAAAACAAATACTGCTTCCGATTATTGCGGTAATAACTGTTATCGGTGCTTATGCCTTAAATAACAGTATGACAGACGTATACTGGATGCTTGGCTTTGGTTTTGTTGGTTTCTTTATGAAAGTTTATCAATTCTCTGTTGCACCGCTTGTATTAGGTTTAATTCTAGGACCGCTTATCGATTCTTCGTTTCGACGTGCGTATATGACAGCTCAAGAACCTGGTGCTTTTCTCATCGGATTTGTGAATAATCCTATCAGTTTATTGTTAACATTGGCGTTTTGTTTCACATTATTTTCACAAACAAAAACGTATCAAAAAATGATGGCTTCTTTTAAAAAGAAGCAGAAAGTGTTTCGTAAGTGATTTTCTCCCTAACCGTTTAGGGGGTGACATTAGAAACAATTTGATTTCCGCACTTACACGTGACGTGGCAGTACTTAGCAGAGCCCATGCCTCAGCTTGTAACATGCCAGCTTCACATGCTGCCTTACCTTTTTTATACGGAAAGAACCTGAAAACAGCTGCTTGGCTATAGCCAAGCAGCTGTTTTCATTTTTGTTTTACACCTGTTTTTGTTGAACGGACAATCGGACATCTTGAGCAGCCTGCACCATATTTTTTAAAGCGGCTGTTGTTTCTGATTCTTTTCTCGTTTTCAAGCCGCAGTCTGGATTCACCCAGAATAAGGATGGCGGTAATACACGCAGGGCACGTTCAACCATATCTTTTATTTCATGGACTGAAGGTATGCGTGGACTGTGGATGTCATAGACCCCAAGTCCAATTCCTTTATCATATTGGCCTGTTTCGAACGCTTTAATCAATTCCCCATGGCTCCGCGATGTTTCAATAGACACAACATCAGCATCAAGAGCACGAATATCTTCTATAATGTCGTCAAATTCACTATAGCACATATGCGTGTGAATTTGAGTTGTATCTTTTACTTGTGAGGTTGCTATACGAAATGCCCGTACCGACCAGTCTAAATATTCCTGCCACTCCTTTTCTTTTAGAGGCATTCCTTCACGAAGGGCTGGTTCATCGACTTGAATCATTTCTATTCCGGCTTCTTCTAGTGCTTTCACTTCATTACTAATAGCAACTGCAATTTGCTCACACACTTCTTTTTCTGCAATATCATCACGTACAAAAGACCAATTCAGTATCGTTACCGGTCCTGTCAGCATTCCTTTTACCGGCTTATCCGTTAGAGATTGGGCGTAAAGAGTTTCTTCCACTGTCATCGGTTTTATGTACTCAACATCACCGTATATAATCGGTGGTTTTACACATCGTGAGCCATAAGACTGAACCCAAGCATACGAAGTAAAGGCAATTCCTTTCAGCTTCTCCCCAAAAAACTCAACCATGTCATTTCTTTCAAATTCACCATGAACAAAAACGTCAAGACCAATGTCTTCCTGGATATTTATCCACTCTTCAATTCTCTTTTGAATATACTGTACGTATTCCTGTTTTGATATATCACCTTTACGAAAATCACGCCGCTTCACTCGTACTTCTCGTGTCTGCGGAAAACTTCCGATTGTAGTAGTCGGAAGCAGCGGAAGGTTCCACTTTTCCTCTTGAAGCTTCTGTCTTTCTGCAAATGGAAGCGGGCGACTGTCCCGTATTTCTTTTATGTCAGATGGTCTAGAAAGGCACCGGAAAGAGGACTGCGCAAGCGCCTCTCGCGAACGTAAGCTATTCTCTAATATATCTTCATGCGCGGACGGGTTTTTCAACACTGCAAGCTCCATTAGTTTCTCATCTGCAAAAGCAAGCGAATCTTGAAGTACTTGCGGAATATCCTTCTCAAGCTCCGTTGTCACGGGTACGTGAAGCAAGCTGCAGGAAGGCTGGACCATGATGTTTTCTTCCCTGACTATCTCTTTTAGTTGTTCCAATAATCCAAGTTTCTCCCTGAAGTCCGCGCGCCATATATTGCGTCCATCAATAACACCGGCAGCCAATACCTTATCTGATGGAAAGCCATGTACATGTATATTATGCAGTGTTTCACTACGTCCATACACAAAATCAAGACCAATCCCTGCTACCGGCAGACTAATCATTCTTTGATAATCATCGACAGAGCCGAAATACGTCTGCAATAGAATCTTCAAGTGCGGAGCTGCCGTTGTCAAATGCTCATAGGTTTGTTTTAATATTTGCCATTCATCGTCTGACAGTGAAACCGAAAGAATCGGTTCGTCTATCTGTACCCATGAAGCACCTGCTTCTTCTAACTCTGTTAGAATAGTTTCATATAAAGGCAGCAGCTTGTCGACATAACTTGAAAACTCTTCCGGCTCATATCCCTTAGACAGTTTTACAAACGTTATAGGGCCAACGATTACCGGTTTCCCTTCTATTCCCAATTCTTTTTTTGCCTCTTGATAAAACTTCAATGGTATGTTTTCCGTTAAAAACGGCTCTGATTGCTCCAATTCAGGTACGATGTAGTGATAATTTGTATTAAACCATTTTGTCATTTCGCAGGCAGGAGCCTTATCCGTTCCGCGTGCCATTGCATAATAAGTAGACAACGGTACACGGCCTGCGGATTTCCCAAAACGTTTAGGTACAATACCGAACATCACGGCTGTGTCTAGCATGTGGTCGTAGCAGGAGAAATCACCAATCGGTATAAGATCTAATCCTTTCTCTTTTTGTTTTTTTAGAAAGGACAATCTCAGCTCCTTCATTCGTCTTTCAAAATCTTCCTCTCCCATCGTGCCAGCCCAAAAACTTTCCAGCGCTTTTTTCCACTCTCTTTTCTCTCCAAGCCGGGGATATCCCAGGCTGCTGCTTTTTATGTTTGTCACAGTTTTTTTCCTCCCTAAAGTTCATGGAATATAATAATAGGTTATAAGGCGTCAAAGTCGTTCTCTTGATCAACAAGGTTGTAATCGGTCACGGTTGTTTCAAAAAAATCAGCTTTTCCTTTCGAGTTGTCGTTATATACAGAAATCCATTTCATCGGATTTTTCTGATGCCCTTCAAAGACAGGGTCAAAACCCAGCTCTTTTGTGCGTTTATTTGCCATAAATCGAATATAGCTTTCCAGTTCTTGCGAATGAATGCCTTCTATCTCATCACCGATAATATAGTTGCCCCATTTTATTTCAAGCTCTGCTGCCTTTTGAAACGTCTCTTTTACAAAGTTGGCAAATTCCTCCGTATGAAGCTCTGGATTCTCTGTTAAAGTCTCCTTTAAAATGTTTGCAAATAAGGAAACGTGCAGCTGCTCATCTCGGTTAATAAAGTTAATCATCTTGGCTGTACCGAGCATTTTTTGATTACGAGCCAAATTATAGAAAAAGGCAAAACCAGAGTAAAAAAACAAGCCTTCCAAAATAACATCATAGACAATAGCCCGAATGAACGTTTCCTTTGTCGGGTTCTCCGTGAAAGCTGTATATCCATCAGCAATAAATTGGTTGCGCTCAAGCAGGACGTTATCCGTCTTCCAGTATTCAAAAATTTCCTGCTGCGTATGACTGTCTGTTGTGCTTGATAACACATACGTATAAGATTCGTTATGAACGACCTCTTGAAACGCGAGAACTGTCATAAGAGCATTTAAACTCGAATCGGTTAAATAGTCGGCAACTTTTGAAGAAAAATCAGTCTGCACACTGTCGAGAAAAGCAAGCAAGCCAATAATCTTATTAAAAGCGTTGCGTTCTTTCTCGCTTAGTTCTTTGTATTGATTGCGGTCATGAATTAAGCTTACTTCGTCCGGTATCCAAAAGTTTCGAAGCATATTTTTATACATTGGATACGCCCATTTTTTAGAGGTATCATCCCAATTCAAGATATTAGAACTTTTGCCGTTAATAATTCCCGTTGATCGGTTAGCTGCTGCCGTATCATACAAAACACGTTTATTTAATGTTGACATTCTGTTAAACTCTCCTTTTTCTATCAGCTTGAACAGCTTTCGCAGTCCTCAATAACTGTAGCAGTGGAACGTGTATAGTATGTCGTTTTTAAACCTGACTTCCACGCTTCTAGATGTAAATTCAGAAATTCAACAGCTTTAATATGCCGAGGGACATATAGATTAAAACTAATTGCTTGGTCGATATGCTTTTGACGGACGGCGTTTTGCTTAATGCTCCACTTTTGGTCAATATTAAAAGCGGACTTGTAATACCAGATTGTTTCAGGACCTATGTCTGGTGCAGTGACTGGTGATCGGAAACTTTTTTTCTCTTCAATGTGCTCTTGTCGGAAAATAGGATCAATGCTTGCAGTAGATCCTGCAATAAGAGAAGTTGTCGCGTTCGGTGCCACAGCTAATAGATACCCATTTCGAATACCATCTTGCTGAATGGACTCAGCCAACTTCCTCCATTCATCTGTAATGTAGACATTTCTTCCCTCTTCATCCTGAACTGCATACTGTCGTTTTAAATAAGCACCTGTCTCCCATTCACTGCCATCAAATAAAGGATAGGCTCCCTTCTCTTTTGCCAGCTCGGCACTTGCTTTAAATGTCAGATACGCAATCTTTTCGTAAAGCTTGTCAGTGAAAACTACCGCCTCCTCTGATTCCCACCGGATTCCTTTAAGCGCAAGCAGGTGATGCCACCCAAATGTTCCCAGGCCTACTGCCCGGTAGCGTTTATTTGTATATTCTGCTTGCGGGACACCAATGTTGTTTAAGTCAATCACATTGTCGAGCATACGAACTTGTATCGGAATAAGGCGTTCGAGGACGTCATGCTGTACAGCGCGTGCTAACGAAATCGAAGAGAGGTTGCAGACAACCATATCTCCTGGAACTTTTTCTGTAATGATAGTTCCATCTGCTGTCATTGTTTCTTCTTTCATCGTTGTTGCACTCATATTCTGCATTATTTCCGTGCACAAATTGGAGCTGTATATCATCCCCTTATGTTTATTTGGATTATCGCGGTTCGCTGAGTCACGATAAAACATATAAGGGGTACCTGTTTGTAACTGTGATTTCAATATACTTTTCATTATTTCAATTGCTGGCACTTTTTGCTTGGATAAATCCGGATGATGCACACACATCTCATATCTTTCTCGAAACGTTCCGCTGCCTTTCTCTTCATCATAACTGTCTTCTAGTGACCATCCCATCACTGTCCGTACCTCATGCGGATCAAACAAATACCAATCCCCGCGCTCTTCTACTCGTTCCATAAACAAATCCGGCACACAAACACCTGTAAAGATATCATGGGTCCGCAGGCGCTCATCTCCTGTGTTCAGCTTCGCATCAAGAAACTCTTGAATATCCCGATGCCAGACATCAAGATAAACAGCAAAAGCACCTTGTCTCTGTCCAAGCTGATCAACGGATACCGCTGTATTGTTCAGCTGTTTCATCCAGCCCATAATCCCCCCGGCAACCCCTCTATATCCTCGAATGGAAGATCCGCGGCTTCTGAGCTTCCCGAAGTAGATTCCGACACCACCCCCGTTTTTTGATAATGAAGCCACATCTGTATTCGAATCAAAAATCCCCCTAAGGCTGTCATCTACTGTCTCCACAAAGCACGAACTTAGCTGGCCTACACCTTTACCTGCATTCGCAAGTGTCGGCGTTGCTACTGTCATGTACAAATTAGAAAGAGCCCAATATGCCTCTTTTACAAGCTTTTTTCGCTTTTCACGTGGTTCATTAGACATTAGTTTCATAGCAATGATCATAAAGCGTTCTTGCGGAAGCTCAAAAACGTTTCTATTTTTATCAGTTGCTAGATATTTATGGGTAAGTGTCAAAATACCGATGTGAGTGAATAATTTATCACGCTCTGGATCAATTACCTGCTCTAATTCGGCGATTTCCTCTTTGCTGTAGTCGCGAAGAAGAGCAGAATCGTACACTCCCTCACGCCGAAGAGTACCTAATAAATGAAACAGCGATCCGTACTTCTTGTGTTTGTCATATCCACGATTTTCTGATGCTTGCCGGTATAAGTTTTGTAAAAAAATATCAGCTGCTACATATGTCCACTCTGGCTCATTTCTGTCAATTCGTTCCGTCGCATGCAGGATAAGAAGGTTAGCTAGTTTTGAAAATGACTCTGGCGGTTGTTTTTTTATATATTGGAGCACCGTTTCTTCATATTCCGTCTTATCCAAACGCGAATAAGGCCGTACAGCTTCACTGATCCACTCTTGAATTCTTTCTTCCGGCAGTACGCTGTTCTCCATCTTCTCTGTTATAAATGATGTATTCACCTTTTCTCCTCCTTCACGATTTTTTTTCTTTGTTCGCTCACATCCGCTCCGGTGTGTGAAACAGCAACGTCCACTCATACAATCTGAAACCATAAAAAAAGGGTATTATTACGCACGCAGTTGGGAGAGCGTACGCAACAATACCCTTGTCTCAATCCATTAGATATGAGAAAAACCAGGCTTGCGTTTTATTGCGGAAGTAATCGTTATCCTCTATACTGTAACCGAAAAACTGTTATACTTTCCTCACAGTACAAGAACACCTCCCTATCTCCCGTAGGTCAAACAGTGTTGTTAAACAGGCAGGTCTCCTGGCTCCAGTATGGTTACTCCCCCACCTTCCCGAATCTCCTCGATTCAGTGGTATCATGTAGAGAGTCCTTCACTGTTACAGTGGCGGGACCGCGTCGGATTTGCACCGAACTTCCCTTTTAAATTTTGAAACAAGATTGTTTCAAAATACCTGTTTCTTCCTTTATAAAATTGCTATACATACACTATATATTGTATAGACGAAAAAAATCAATACAATATATGGAATTAGGACATTAGTCACAACCTGTTTCCATCCTAACAAGATTCTGTTGCATGAGATCCTAAAGTGCAACCTTTTCATCGGCTATACGCTAACGTGCGTATTGGTTATATGCCTCGACGCTGTAACTGCCCAATTGTCCTATGCAGAGAAAGAGATTAACTTATAACTAATAGAAACAATGATTTTTGAAAACAAACGAAAATTCACCTTTCATGGAAGCCAAAATATTAAAAACACCCATTATTTTTTATACAGGCTCTTTCACAGACCGTTTTCTTTTAACGTATAACTCCACCGATCTCACTTGCATTTTCTGCCAGTCGAAAGCTTGTAACGGCTAATTGTGCCAGCGTGACTTCGCTTTCTGGGTTGAAGGCATTGTTGTCATCACCTTCGAATATACCAAGCTCTTTTGAAAGTGCAACATATCCTTTATACGCGTCTTCAATTTCATCTGCATCGCTGAACGGCACACGATAAATATCAGAATGTTTAGCCGCTTCTTCTAGCCCGAGCGCACGAATGTACCAGTAAGCCAGCTGTTGACGTGTCAGCGACTCGTCCATCGGAAAGGACGCATTATCTGTGTCAACAATCTGTTGCTGCGCAGCCCGCTCCACGACTTGATAAAGTTCGTGGTCTGGACCAATATTGTTAAACGTTTGTGTTTTTTCTTCCTCTACAGGAGCAGGATGATCGTAAAACCTTGTCAACGACTTCATCACCATTTCAAGACCTTCTCCGTTTGTTACTGCATCGTTTGGATGCGGCGGATTTTCTGAAACAGACAAAATCCCTGCATCAATTAAGTAATTCAACTCGTCTGCTGCCCAATGTTCGGTATAAACCGGCTCACTTTCTGGTTCATCCGCTGATGTGCGTTCTTGCCACTCCCCTCGAATGGCATCATAATAAATTCCTTGCCACTCCGGGTGATAAACAAGATAATGGTGATCACTGTCTTCTGATTGGGGATGATTCACATAAGACAATGACACATCTAAATCTTTCACGTAATCATTTAAAGCCGTTTCTTTGTCGACCGCTTCATCTTTAGCCGGCCACTCTGTAATAGACAGCGGGTTTTGGCGCAGTGACACAAGGGAGCCATCCTCAGCTGAAATAGCAACAGAAAGAGAACTTCCATTTACGATTAAACCATTTTTCACTTGAGGGAATTGAAAATGATAGATTCCTTCGTTTACATTCTCTCCCCCTTCATAAAGCGGGTAGGCATGGTTATGCATCGCAGATGGCGCATGCTGTTCGAGTGCTTGTACCGCTTTCTCTAATGCTTCCTCGTGGTTCAAGTTCTCTTCTGGTGTTCCATTGCGTATAGCGGAATTATGGAAGTTTATAATTTCTCCTGTTTGTTTATCAATGTCCACACTGCTGCCATAACCTGAATGTTCTTGACGAATCATATAATGAATGCTGTACACGTCTGTATCATTGTAGTTACGTTCTTGAACAGATTCTAGATGCAGTTCTCCTTCACCCTCTGGTACAACAAACAGCTCTTCTACTAATGTTTTCGCCTCGTCAGCAGATATCGGTTCTCCTGTCTCTTCATCTGGCGTGTCACCGTCTTTTAGCATCGTAACTTCCGGTGCTTCAGGCAGCTCTTCTATAAATGCTTGATTTATTTCCCACGTTCCATTTACGGCATGAACGCTTTGAATTGCCGGCTGAGGGCCATAAACAAGCTTTACCTCCGGCTCTTCTTGGCCTGGTTCGTGCTCTACTGCATATTGTAATTCTACATTTATGTTTTCCTCGATTGCTTCTATCACTTGTTGTTTATCAAGCACATTGTCTTGGGGCTCATAGGAAGCGGAATCTTGTACTGGCTGTCCGGCATAGTACTGTGTAATTTCGCCATTTCCAAGCACCGTCACACGAGCCTCTTGGTTTTGAACAGGCACCCCATCCTCAAGCCGTTGAAAATAAAATTGATATTCCACTGGTTCTGTTAACGTACGATTTCCCCACGATATTTGTGGATGTTGACGCTCACTTTGCTGATAGTCTCCATCAGTCATGCGCTCCACAAAATCCGTTGCCTTTTGCTGTGCTTCTTCTTGTGTGACATCTGGCGGATACAAGGCTCCAGCTGTATCTTCCGGCTGGTAGTGAAAATTGTGCAGCTGCAAATCATCGCCAATAAATTCAACTGTGCCATTTATATGGTCATTGCCGACTTGCTTATTAAAATGCAGCGAATGACGTACGACATCATCATCCACACCAATGATATGGTGGTTGTTCATGCGAAAGTCCTGTTCTGATAAAAAATCAAACTTGTCTGGAAACAGTTCATGCAAACGTTGAATCAAATCGGACTTTTGGACCTCCACATCTGCCGCGCTAATTTCTACTTCTTGGACTGCATTATTCTCTTCCATTTGGTGCTGCATGTCTTGGGCTGAAGCAGCACTAGTAACTCCAAGTGCCAGCGCTGATGAAAGGGAAAGCAGCCCAACGTAGCGGTGCCTCATACAAACATCCTCCTCTTTTCATAGATACCTAGTGTCAATCCATTTTCATGAAGTAAATCCATACTTTTACATTGTAACAGACAATAGTCATCGTTATAAGGTCTTATTCCAGCGTTTGCTATTAACATAAACCAGCAGATGGCGGGACAAAAGTCCAAGGACGAGAAAATAATCCGTAAGTAAGATCCACACATGCCGTTATCCTTGCTTCACTTTCGATACAGTCATCCCGTCACCAATCGGGACAAGCACAGACTCTAATTGAGGATGGCTGGCTGCTGTTTGGTTGAACTGTCTCATTATTTCAGTATAACGTTTTGGCTCCACATTTTTATCTGCTACACTTCCGCGTGCCAATACATTATCAGCCACAATGACAGCACCTGGTTTGGCCAGTTTGATACAGGCACGCAGGTATGCTTCATAATGGGCTTTATCCGCATCAATAAAGAAGAAATCAAAACGTTTCTGCTCGTTAATAAGCTTTTTCAGACTTTGCAAAGCCGGGCCGGTCATGTAAGACACTTGCTCACTAAAACCTGCTTTCGATAAATTGTTGTAAGCAATGCTGACATACTTTTTCTCTAATTCAAGAGACGTTAATGTACCTGTTCTGCCTATCCCCCTGGCCAGGCAGATGCCACTGTATCCGCCTAATGCTCCAATCTCTAGAACATCCTTGGCCCCTGACATGGATACAAGCATCGTCAGCAGTTTGCCAGACGAAGGAGAAACGGAAATGTCTGGCATTCCGTTTGCTTTTATCGAAGAAAGAACCTCTTCCAACACAGCATCATCATCGTAAAATACAGTATCTATGTATTTGTTTACCTGTTCCAACCCATTCCCTTCCTTTCTCACCTCTCGCGTCGTGCGGACGAGCTCGCACACCGGCAGCTGCCTTCCATTCCAAAACAGAATGAAACACGAAAGATATGTGCTTGTTTTCGCTATATTTGTAAAGTGTACCACGGAACCAGCTTATTTTCCGCAAATATTGTCCCCTGCTGCAGCACGATATGGAGATATAAAAAGAAGAAAACTGACGCTCAAAAGACTTATTTGCCACGGTGTAAAAACTAAGTGCATTCACACAACAACAACGCAAAACTGCCATGGATAAAAAATTAATTCCCTTTGTGATTATGAATATTTTGACAACAAAATGAAGACATGATATGGTTATAGACAATTCAATAGGGAGTCCACTGGGGGCGCTTGTAAAAGCTGAGATAAGGACACAGTCCTTGGTCCCTTAGAACCTGATCTGGTTAATACCAGCGGAGGGAAGTGGAGACGGATGACTGGCAGGCCGATGAATTGGCTCGCCGTTTATAATGCGTAAAGCAGTGCCGTCCCCATTTCCGGGGACGGCTTTTTTATGCTTTAGAAACAGGGAAAAACCGATTCTATTTGCATGAGAGAATCTGCACATAAGTAAAAATGCTGTTCCGCCATAAGGACAGAGCGGCAAGCCAAGTGTTTCTAATGTATGCAGCCATTTTTCACAGACTGCTTCTGCTGCCGTCATTCTTCCTTACAGGTTCGACTTCCTAACATTATAAGGAGGAATGTTTTCTATGAAGTTTTCTCAAAAAATTCGCCAACAGGCAGATCGTATGTTTGAAGAGTGTTACCATCATCCGTTTGTGCAGGGAATCGGCCAAGGGAAATTGGAAAAAGAACAGTTAATTCATTACGTAAAGCAAGACTATGAATATTTAAACGCTATGATTCAAGCACGTGCACTTGGCATGGCAAAATGTAAAACACGAGAAGACATGGAAATGTTTCATACAAGCATTGGATTTATCTTAAACAGTGAAACACATCCACATCACAACATGTGCAAGCAAGCTGGTGTCCGTTATGAGGATTTGCAAGGATATCCGCTTGCTCCCGTCGCCCAGCACTACGCCAAGCACATGCTTCACACTGCGTATGAAGGGACAATTGGTGACATTATTGCTGCTACGCTGCCTTGTCCTTGGATTTACTTGTACGTTGGGGAGCGGTTAATGAAAGAAATCAATCCAGATCCAGATCATCCATTCTACGATTGGATTTCTTTTTACGGCAATCAAGAAGAACCGCGCATGAATGTGTATTTAGATACGCTAGACCGCCTGGCTGAAACAGCGTCAGAAGAAGAAAAACAACGCTGGCAAGAGCACTTTTTAGAAGGCTGTCAGCTGGAATATATGTTTTTTGATATGGCCTATCATGCTTCAGACTGGCCTTTTGATAGAGAACCTGCTGCACTTTCAGGGCGTGGGAAGCAATGAGTCTTGGAAAACCGTTGAATTTGCGTGAGATCGTCGTCATGGCTTTCATTTCAGCAGTCTTCGGCGTCCTCTATTTACTCTGGATTTTTCTTAACCAAATTGTTACTGGTGTATTAGGACCAGTTGGCGGTGGGCTGATGGCTGGTTTTTGGATATTGGCTCCTGTTGTTTGTGCACTCATTATCCAAAAGCCAGGTGCTGCCCTGGCAGCGCAAATGATAGCCGCCGGCACTGAAGTGATGGTCGGTTCGGTCAATGCAGGAGCTGTACTGCTTTTAGGTCTGACGCAAGGACTTGGAGCAGAACTTATTTTCGCCCTGTTTTTATACCGAAACTACCGTTTGCCGGTACTTATGCTGGCTGGAATGAGCGGCACATTTGCCAACTTTCTTACTCAATACGTGATGTATGGCTACAGTCAATATGAAACGATGATTGTATGGTTCATGCTCGGCACCATGCTGGTTAGCGGGGCGCTTCTTGCCGGCTGGGCAGGGCAGGCACTCTCTTATGCTCTTGTACGCACCGGTGTGTTAAACAACTTTGCGCTTGGCCGGTCGTATTACCAGAAAAAAATGGAGGAGTCAGCGTGATGAGCTATGTGGAAACCAAAGAGATGTCCATCACATACCCACTCGAACAACATGCATCGCTCCCTCCCGTCAGCGTTGGTATCGAAAAAGGCGAAAAAATCCTTATACTCGGGGCAAGCGGGTGCGGAAAAAGCACACTCGCTTTGGCTCTGCAAGGGCTGATTCCCCGCTCCATCGATGCCAAACGCAGCGGAAGCGTAACAGTCGATGGCACCGATCCGAAATCATGGACAGCCAAACAAGCGAGCAGCCACATCGGTGTTTTATTTCAAGACCCACAAACGCAATTTTGTATGCTTACCGTTGAAGATGAAATTATTTTTGGACTAGAAAACCTCGGTCTTTCCAAAGAAGAAATCAAACGACGCTTAGAAGAAAGCCTCGCTCTTACGAACCTAACAGACAGGCGTCATGATGCTCTTCAGACACTGTCTGGGGGACTCCAGCAAAAAGCAGCCTTTGCTTGCCTTTTAGCTATGGATGCCAACACATTGATTGTAGACGAGCCCACAGCCAATCTGGACCCAGAAAGCAGCAAAGATCTCTTGCAATGCTTGGCAGATGTTTCAGAACAAAAAAATAAAACTGTACTTTGTATTGAACATAAGCTAGACGATGTCCTGCCTATTATAGACCGTGTCATTGCTCTTTCTTCATCAGGCGGGGTATTCGCACAAGGACAGCCGCGAACATTTTTTCAACAAAACACTTCTCTTCTTCAAGATGCGGGTATCGCCATACCTGAAGTGTGCGAAATGGCTTTCAAACTCGAACAAGAAGGCTTGGTAACGTGGGGCTGTTTTCCACTGACGTTACGTGAGTGGGAAGCAGAATGCCAACGATTAGGAATCCAAAAAACAAATCATATGCCATGTCCATCAGAAGTGGCTGCCTCTTCCGAACCGATTTTAGAAACCAATGCATTATCATTTTCATACCGAAAGCAACCGGTTCTTCAACACGTTACATTTTCGCTTCATCGTGGACAGTTTGTTGCGCTTACTGGTGCAAATGGATCTGGAAAAAGCACACTTTTTCAACTGCTTTCAGGAATTTATACACCTGCACAAGGCGACGTAGCACTCCATGGCAAAAGCCGGCACGACATCTCTGATTCGGACTGGATGCAGCATATCGGTTATGTGTTTCAAAATCCAGAGCACCAATTCATATGTGACACGGTTGAAGAGGAGCTTACCTATGGCCTGAAAATGAAGGGCACCTCACCCGCTGTCATTGCCTCACAGGTAGATGAACTGCTCGAGACATTTTCACTCACTGCTAAGCGCGCTGCCAATCCGTTCTCATTAAGCCAAGGGCAAAAGCGCCGCCTGTCGGTTGCGACGATGCTAACGAGCGATCAAGACATCCTGCTTTTAGATGAGCCGACATTTGGCCAGGACGAAGCGAATACAACCGCTATGATGGATCTGCTTTTGGCGCTGCACCGACGCGGGAAAACAATTGTTATGATTACGCACGACATGGAGCTCGTTTATCAATATGCAGATCATATTCTGCTGCTGCACGAGGGGACAATCGCGTATGATGGCCCGACCGATGCTTTTTTTGAGAATACAACGCTGTTAAAACAAGCTCATTTAACACCTCCCATCAACCGGGAATTAGCAGGCTGGCTTCCATCTTTTCAAAAGGAGGAAGTGCTGTGATTGAACAATACCAAAGGAAAGAGGCGTTTTTACAGCACGTCAACCCATCGTTAAAGCTGATAAGTGTTCTGTTTATTATTGCGGTGATGATTCCTGTGTTTGATCCATGGACTCCTCTTGTTTTATTTGCAGCCACTGTGCTGATGATTACGAGTTTGGGAGGCGTTTCGCTGCGTTTTTTGTTGCTGTTGTTATTACCGTTTGTACTGTTTGCTTTTAGTTTTGTCTGGATTCAAGTCGTTTTTCCGGATGAAAGAGGCAGCACCGTTTTGTTTTCTATTGGCAGTATGCCGGTTGCACTGGAAAATGTGTTGATTGGTATGTCACTTGGTATGCGGGCACTTGTGTTTGCTTCCTGGTCTTTATTGTTTGTGTTAACGACAGAACCAACAAAACTGATGCTTAGTTTAATTCAACAATGCAAACTCCCACCGCGCTTTGGATATGGAATGATGGCTGCCTACCGTTTTCTGCCTACCTTTCAACAAGAGCTCAAGCAAATCCGCAAAGCTCATAAAATCCGCGGACTCGGTACGAACAGCAAATGGAGAAATGCCAAACGCTACGCAATTCCTCTTATCGCTGGTGCTGTGCGAAAAGCGGAAAGAACAGCTGTGGCAATGGAGTCCAAAGGATTTGACGGAAGTCGAAACCGCCAGTTTTACCATACAATCACTTGGAATAAAAACGATGCCCTGTTTTTATTGCTGTTTATCAGCTTAGTGGCTAGTCTTATCACCTTTCGCTGGGCGTTATTATAAGAAACAAGCGCTTTTAATCATAAATACAGAGTGATGGCTTGATGTTATCACCTTTATACACCAGAAACCTTCCTTTCTCCATGTTTCACGCAGTGGCTACATGGCAGCAAAGGAAGGTTTCTTTGGTATTCGCAGCTGTGTATCTGCATGCACATAGAGAGGCTGGGACAAAACCCAGTAAATGAAGAACGCCCTCACTTATTGTGAGGGTTTTCTGCGTGCAAGGGTAGATGGTACAAAAATACATTCGCTTGCCGCGGGCAAGGCTTCAGCTAACCGACGGAAGATCACCGTCGGTGGATCTTCAGCTCTTGCTTCGACGCACAGGACGTGCTAGTGTCGGCGTTAGCCACACGATGTGGCTGGTCTTAGCCGACGCCCCACAGGCGTCTCATGATTTTTGACCATGTCTGCTTTTTGTTGACTTACCCTTCGGTGGACACGGTCAACCCATTAATGAATGCGATACTCTCTAATGCAATTTTTCCTTGGTCATGGTCTAACGTGGCAACGTGATAACTATCTTCCATGACAATCAGGTGTTTATCATCAGTCGGTATCTCTTTATAAATAAACTCACTGTTGTTCATTGGCACGACATGGTCTTCCCGTGACACAAAAATACGAGCTGGTACATGAATGTGAGAAAGTTTTTCTTTCGTTTCTTTCATGAGCTTTTCCAATTCTTTTAATGATTGGACAGGGATGTTGTCATAAGCAAGCTCTGCTACACCTTCTTTTTTGATATCGGAGTGAATCCCTGGAATAAATCGTTCTTCTCTGTCTGATTGCAGCATAGGGATATCAAGTGCTGCATTAATCAGGATAATGCCTTTGGTACTA
Source organism: Alteribacillus persepolensis (assembly GCF_900099605.1). Taxonomy (GTDB): domain Bacteria; phylum Bacillota; class Bacilli; order Bacillales; family Marinococcaceae; genus Alteribacillus; species Alteribacillus persepolensis. The sequence goes on along the minus strand of NZ_FNDK01000003.1, from coordinate 76,653 downwards.
GGGTACTGATTCGCTAGATGAAGAGCCAGTGTTCCTCCCATCGACAATCCTGCTATATAAATGGAATCACATGATTCTTGTAAAAACGCATATCCTTCCTCTACCGTTGCGCACCATTCTTCATATGTGGACTGCTCTAAATCGTTTGGATGGGTGCCGTGACCTTTTAAACGCGGTCCAAATACTGTAAAACCTGCCTGATGAAAGCGTTGGCCGATGGGATATACACTTGCTGTTGTACTGCTAAACCCGTGAATCACAAGTACTCCTGTGTTATCTCCTTCAAAGTAAAAAGGTTCTGCTCCTTTCATCACCAGATACCTTTCATCCATGATTTTCTCCCTCCTACTTTTCTATCCTTTGAACTTCTTTATATAAGAGGGTTTCTCCTTGTGGGCAAACTTTTTTATGACAAAAAACTTTTAGAAAAAACCGAATTGCCGTCCAGCCCCTATAACAGAGACCGCTGTTTTGTTGCGCGTATCCAAGGCTTTCCTGAAAGATTTTCCACAGTTGGCATACACCTCACCCGGCTTATGGGACACATTGATGGTTTACCCCATGCCAACAAATTATATTTCCCTGTCAATGCAAAAAAACAGCGTCTGCGCGCAGTTTTTTCCTGCACACAGACGCAGTCTGTACCACTTAAAGGGAACGGCTGTTTTTTTCAATTTCTTTGACTTTATCTTTATTAATATGCCAGCCATGATCTTCTCTAATAGACCGGGTCACCATGGCCCCAAATGTCAGCAATACCCCGGCAGCAATTGCTAAAAACGGTATGATGGTCGATTCTACCGCATTCATTAATGTCAAGCCAAACCCCCACCAAAACAGCCCAAAGGCAATAATAAACGGCAAAATAGACGGACTTGGCATGTGAATGTCAACAATCGGTTCAGCCGCTTTCATGTGGCCTTCTCCGTGAACTTTTTCATAAAACCATGGATCTAGTGAACGAACTTGCGGTACTTGCGCAAAATTATACTCTGGCACCGGATTCGGTGTGGACCACTCTAGTGTCCGAGCGTCCCACGGGTCGCCAGTTTCTACGCGTTCGCCTTTCACGGCGGAATAAATGACATTAATCACAAGCGCCAAGACAGCGGCGGTCATCAAAAAAGTACCCATCGTTGAAACAAAATTATACGTCTCCATCCCTTCCCCTGGATGGTAGGTAAAGTAACGGCGAGGCATGCCGATAAGCCCGAGTATATGCTGTACGAAAAAAGTGAGGTGAAAACCAATATACATCAGCCAAAACATGAGCTTTCCTAATGTTTCATTCAGTTTGTGGCCAAACATCTTGGGGTACCAATAATACAGCCCTGCAAGAATACCAAAGACAATCCCGCCAATAACGATATAATGAAAGTGTGCTACAACAAAATACGTATCATGATACAGATGGTCAACCGGTGCCATTGCAAGCATAACACCTGTCACTCCGCCTAACACGAATGTTGGAACAAAAGATGAAGCACACAACATAGCTGTATTAAACGTAATTTTCCCGCCCCACATCGTAAACAGCCAGTTAAATATTTTAATGCCGGTTGGTACTGCAATCGCAAACGACGAAATGGCAAACACCGAATTTGTTATCGGCCCAATTCCAACCGTAAACATATGGTGCACCCACACCATAAACCCTAAAAATGCAATTAACAATGTCGCAAAAATCATGGCAGTATGACCAAATAAACGCTTTCTTGAGAAAGCCGGAATGACTTCTGAAAGAATTCCAAAAGCAGGCAGTACGAGGATATACACTTCTGGATGACCAAAAATCCAAAAAATGTGCTGCCATAATACCACGCTTCCTCCGTACTCTACTTGGAAAAACTGTCCGCCAAACAAACGGTCTAACATTAACATCGCAAGCCCTGCTGCTAGTGGTGTAAACGCAAATACGATTAAAATAGAAATGACGAGTGTTGTCCAGCAGAACAATGTTAAACGCATCATGGTCATGCCAGGGGCACGCATATTAATAATCGTAACAATGAAATTGATACCAGACAGCAAGGTTCCAATACCACTTACTTGCAGCCCCAGCACATAAAAGTCGACACCTAAGTTGCCATACTCTCTTGTAGACAATGGTGTGTACGCAAACCAGCCAGCATCCGGTCCTCCTCCAAAAAACCAGCTGACACTGAGCAAAAGACCGCCAAAAAAGAAAATCCAAAACGCAAGTGCATTGACAAATGGAAATGCAACGTCACGTGCACCGATTTGCAATGGAATTACAAAGTTCATGAACGCAAACAACAGGGGGGTTACCGCAAGAAACAGCATAATTGTCCCGTGCATCGTTAATAACTCATTATATGTCTGCCCCGTTAGAAAGGTATTTTCTGGATACATTAGCTGAATTCGCATCAACAATGCCATTACACCGGCTTTGATAAAAAACAATGAACCGGCAATTAAGTATAATACCGCTATTTTTTTATGATCAACGGTAGTAAGCCAATCCCACAGCACACTGGTTTTTTCCTTATAATCCACTGCTGTTTCTGCCATACTTTCGTCATCCTCCCGGAAGTAAAAATTTTACTATTTTGTTAAACAGCCCCGCATTCATTATTTCCATTCAAGAGAGAGGATATACGAAAAATCCCTGTGTCATATGAAAACACAGGGTGTCATGGGTTTCTTATGTTTTTTTCCAAATAGCTTCGCACACAAAAACCGTACTCTTTGTAAAGGGCAGTTCTGATCCAGGATATTGCGTATTTTTTGATGGCAGCTGCAAGAGGCTGTGCAACACTTACAGCCAGTTTCATATCTAATTGCGCAGACTTGGGGGGGGGGGGGGCACAGGCCCATGATGACTGCGTCATTTCTGCATATTGGAGCATTAGTAACGGTGTCGTCATTTCTTCTATTTTTCTCTAACGAAAGCCTTGCTCTATTTTATCACACCCAAACAAAAAACAGCCTGCTTGAAAACGGCAGGCTGTTTCTTCGCATCAGGTGTCTTGTATCTTTAACATTTTCACAGAATACAACGATAAATCTTCTTTCACGACATCATAAAATGTACGCGCTTGTTCTTTGGATGTAAATGTTATTTCCGGCTCACTTGGATTTTGAGCGTAGGATTCCAAACCTACCTCGTTGCCATTCTGATCTACTGCGATAATAAGATATTTCTCTTTCGGTTTTTCTGTTGTTGTCATTCGTTTTCCCTCTCCTTTGTGTATGCACACGAAACATGTTGTTGTAAAAATGCTTCTATGGCATCTCTATCTCCCTTTCCGTCATAATATACCGCTTGATCTTGTTGGTTTTCTACAACAAGCAGCGAAGGGATACGTTCTATATTCCAGTCATTCATAGCGCGTTTGTTTGTGTGAGATATAATTTCGATATCAAAACCTTCGGGTTTACACGCATTATTGGTGTGAAGCAAAGCTTGATAATAGGGCTGTTCTTCATACACATTGTCATCATTGGAAAATAACAGCACCGTCGTACCTTCATCTATATTTGCGCCTAGCTCCGGTATGGCAGCTGTGTTCGTACATCCAGACAATCCTAATAAAAGGAAGATGACACTAATCGTACTGCATGCTGTTTTTTCATTCATGTATGAAGATTCCCTTCCTTTCCGCAACCAAACGTTTGTTGAGAGCTAAGCGGTTTCCATTTTTATATTCCTGTTCTTTTTGATTGACAAACATGAAGATAAGCTCGTGAACAAAAATAGCTACTTTTGACCTATATCATCTTCTTATCTTTTCCATTACCGATGCTTGCACCGTCTACCCTTGAATGATGTTATGGCAGAAAAACTCCTTTTCCTAAAAGCAACGGGTTCCCTTGTTAGGTACAAACTGGTGAATGACATGGAGAACACAAGGTAAGTCAAGTCGCAGAAACAACCAGCAGATTTCACCGTACGAGTCACATTAGAAAGACTCGGCTTGCCGCCGAGTCTTTCTGGTGGGATACACCGTTTTCTTTTCCTTTTCATCCCTTAACAAAGGTAAACAAGAGACTGAGCCGCATTCAACACCAGTGACGCTAAAGCAGACAACCAGAGCTGAAAGGATGTGCCGCGCGAACACCTATATGCCAATGACATCCAGTTGAAACTATAATTATTGTTCTGTTTTGCGGTCTGCCATTTCTTTTTGGTGGATGGTGGCCAGCTTAGCCATTTCTTCGACATGACTGTCATCTAACGAGTAATAAACCAGTTTGCCTTCTTTTCTGTATTTAGCTAAACCGAGCTTGCGCAATGTTCGCAAGTGATGAGATGTTGATGCAATGGAAGCTTCAATAATATGAGCCGTATCACAGACACACAATTCCCCTTCATAAGCCAGCGCTTGTACAATTTTCATTCTGTTTTTATCAGCCAGTCCCTTAAACATGCTGACCATGTGCTCAATGGCCTCATCTTCCATGGCAGCTTTTACACGCTCTACTTTTGTACGATCGACACATGTGATTTCACATACATCATCTGCTGAAGATTGTTTTGATTGAGCCATTGTCGTCCTCCTGTTTATAGACTTGTATGCCCATTATATTATAATCAAGCACATGTTTGAATGAACAGCAAAATGAAGACAATATTCATAAAACGTTTATGCTCGGTAAAGAATAGACAGCAGGAAAGGGGGAACAAAACATGACAGAAGACGTGTATGCCGGCAAACATAGCGACCATTTGCTGCACTATCTCGTTCGGCTTGCCGACAACGGAGCGGAAATAGACATCACCTTAAACGTGTCTGGCACAACCATTGTCGGGACGCTTATCGGTAATGTAACTTACCTGGATGAGGTTCAACGTTATTTGCAGACGAGCCACAGTGATTTAAAAGAAAAAATGACGAACTTCTTTGAAAAAACAGCAGACAAATTCCAAAAACATACGGATGAAGATGAGTATGAAAGCGGGTATATTCACCTTCGCGATGCTAAAATTCTAGAAGTTCACGGAGAACAAGCATTTACCGGCAATCTGTGGCGTGGAAAGCTCGCTGATGTTTGCGGTTTTAGCTTTGGATCGATTCGAGTAAAACATGCCGAAAGCAGTCGCTTCGAGTAAGAGGAAACAAGGCTGTCTCAAAAGGGTGCGGCCCTTTAAGACAGCCTTTTCTCTGCTCAGTTGTGCGGGGGTGTATTTATCGATAGGAAGACAGGAGTGCCAAGGTCTGTCGTCAACACCGTTTTTAAGAGAACGAAACTGATAAACATGCTCTCTTTTTAACGATGCAGCATACGCTCTAATGCTTTTTGTGACGCTTTCTTAGTCTTTTCATCGACTTCAATCACGTGATGCGGATTCCCTTCAAGAATGCTTTCTAACGACCACAACAAATGCGGCAGATCAATGCGGTTCATCGTTAAACATGGGCACATGTTTGGATTCAGCGAAAACACATGCTTATCGGTTTCTTCCTGTGCCAGCCGGTTGACCAAATTCATCTCTGTTCCAACAGCCCAAGTTGTTCCGCTTGGTGCCTCTTGAATAGTTTGAATAATTTTGTTGGTAGAACCAGCATCATCAGCCGCTTGAACAACATCAAATGTACATTCTGGATGGACAATAACACGAACATCATCATACGTGCTGCGAACGTGATGAATGTTATCCATCGTGAATTTTTCATGAACCGAACAATGTCCTTTCCATAAAATCATACGCACATCATCTGTGTGTCCATCGACTTCTAAATATTCATTGACCGGGTCCCATACTGCCATTTGTTCTAACGGAATACCTAACTCATACGCCGTGTTGCGGCCAAGATGCTGATCTGGCAAAAACAGAATCCGCTCTTTTTGTTGAAAAGCCCATTTCAGCATATTCCGTGCGTTCGATGACGTTAAGGTCGCTCCTTCGTTTTCCCCGCAAAACGCTTTAATAGCAGCCGTACTGTTGACATACGTGAGCGGAGTCATCGTATCTCCAAAAGTTTCTTGCAGCACATCCCATGCTTGTTCCACTTGGGAGATATCAGCCATATCCGCCATCGAACAGCCAGCTCTCATGTCCGGAAGCAGTACAGTTTGATGATCCCCTGATAAAATGTCTGCTGTTTCTGCCATAAAATGCACACCACAAAACACAATATATTCCGCTTCTTTATTGGCCGCTGCCACTTTGGCCAGCTGTAAGGAGTCTCCTGAAGCATCCGCAAATTGAATCACTTCATCTTTTTGATAATAATGTCCTGGCATAAATAAACGCAGACCGAGTTCCTCTTTGATTTCACGCACACGCGTCTCCATCTGTTTCTCGCTTAATGAACGAATGTGTTCAGGAAGGGTATGTACCTGAAAACGTTCTAACACATTCATCGCTTTCCACTTCCTTTCTTTAGGTTGTTACGATTGAATAAGAAAACTAAGATCTAACGCTGTCACCGAATGAGTCAGGCAGCCAAGAGAGAGATAATCAACACCTGTTCCTTGGTAGCCTGCTACATCTTCGATCATAATGCCCCCGGATGCTTCTGTTACAATCGATGATGGGACCAATGCTTGCAGCACTCTTACTTGTGATGGAGTGCAATTATCAAACATAATGACATCCGCATTTGCCGCTACTGCTTCTTTTACTTCTCGTTCGTTCGTTGTTTCTACTTCGACTTTTATCATGTGCCCGCCATAGTTCTTTACTTTTGCTACTGCTTTTTCCAAACTTCCAGCTGCGGCAATGTGGTTGTCTTTAATCATAGCGGCGTCATAGAGACCAAAACGATGATTGCTTCCTCCGCCGCAAGCAACCGCATATTTGTCCAGCATCCGAAGTCCTGGCATCGTTTTTCTTGTGTCACACACCCGAATCGATTCATCTGCTAACGTGGTTACAGCGCGTTTTGTCATCGTCGCAATACCACTCATTCGCTGTACGATATTTAACAGAACTCTTTCTCCACTCAAAATCGCTGTGGTTGGACCCTGGATGCCAGCCACCACTTCCCCTGCGTTCACTGTTTCTCCGTCTCGTTTATATACCAAAGTTTCAATGCGTTGATCTAACAGAGAAAAACCTTCTTTCAGTACATCCACTCCAGCAAAAACCCCATCTGCCTTTGCTATAAGCTGTCCCTTTGCTGTATCCTCTTCGGAAAAAATCGCCTTTGTCGTGACATCGCCTGTTCCGATATCCTCCATAAAAAACCGCTCTAACATCTGTTTAAGTTGTATGGTATTCATGCAACGCTGTCCTTTCTGCTTTTTTCTTTTTCACAGGAATCGCTTGCTTATGCTCATAGTAAAGAGAATAGTCCCGCCAAGCCGGAGACTCATCTGTAATATCTGTACGCAGGTGAGCCCCGCGTGATTCTGTACGCATGAGTGCGGCATTGGTTACCATCCAAGCAGCTGCTAACAAATTTTTTACTTGAAGCGCTTTGCTGCCTATGTCTTTTCCAGCCGGGGCAAACAAGTCATCTTCATAGCGAGCCAGCCACGTCTTCATAGTACGCAGTGCATCTGGATCTTTGACAATTCCAGCATAGTCATCCATCTGTTTTTGCACACACGACAATGACGGCCATTCGTTTGCTCCTTTTTCAGCCGGCCATCCCGGCGCTTGTTTGTTCGCTTGCAGTGAGACAGGCGTCTCCAGCAAGTGCTCGGACAATAAAAGAGCAGAAGCTGCTCCTTCCAATAAAGAATTACTCGCAAGTCGATTCGCCCCGTGCATGCCCGTACAAGCTGTTTCCCCAATCGCAAATAAACCATTTTTACTCGTTTGACCATACGCATTCACGGCAATGCCGCCCATAAGAAAATGCGCCCCCGGCCGAACCGGCACTAATCCGCGTGACACGTCCACCTTTTCAGCATGGAGTCGTTTTGCAATGGAAGGGAACTTTCTATGAAACTGTGAAATTGGACGAATCGATAAAAAGACATCACCGCCTGCATCGATGACGTCATGAACCGCTTTGGCAACAACGGCACGCGGTGCTAAATCTTTCAGAGGATGTTTGCCTTCCATAATAGGATGTTCCTTGTGATCAACCAGCACACCGCCTTCCCCGCGAATCGCTTCAGATAAAAGCCCGGCTCCGCGTCCGTGAACATACAGCATGGTCGGATGAAATTGAATAAATTCCATATCCGTAAGCGTCACACCCGCCCGATATGCCATCGCCAATCCATCTCCGGCTGCTTCTTTCGCGTTGGATGTGACCGAGTACAACTGCCCGCAGCCGCCTGTGGCAAGAATGGTCGCATTTGCTGTCATCGTCCATGCACGTCCTTTTTCATCCTTGCCGCGGATGCCAACACAATCGTCTCCATCCATCAACAAATCATAAGCATGAAAATGCTCTATACATACCACACGATCTTTTGCAATTGATGTTAGCTGTTTCATCATATGATAGCCTGTTGCATCTCCTCCCGCGTGAAAAATGCGACGACAGCTGTGCGCTCCTTCTTTTGCCAGGGCAAATGTTCCATCCGCGTGTTTGTCAAATGCCACACCACATGAAAACAAAAAATCCATCACGTCAGCAGCCTGCTCAATGATCATTTGAACGACGGAGCGATTATTTACTCCATTTCCAGCTTCTAGCGTGTCTGTTACATGTAAATCCACATCATCATTTCGAGCAATCGCTGCTGCAATACCACCTTGCGCTTTTGGAGAGTTGCCTGATGTAAGACTCCCTTTTGTAACCAAGGTAACCTGTCTGTGTTTTGCTAGTTTAATAGCAGCAATTATGCCAGCTATTCCGCTTCCTACAATAAGAATATCTGTATTGATATGATTTTCATTCATAACTGCGCGGCGGCCCCTTTTTCTTTACATGTGTCTTGACATATATATTTACACAATTTTAAACTAAGAGCAACCACTCTTGGCAAAAAATTTTAGTTATATGTGAAATGTTGAGCGAGAGGATGGAGGGAGAACGGAATGATTTATTTGGATCATTGTGCAACAACACCCATGAGCCGCCCTGCACTAGAGGCATATGTGCAAACAGCGGAATCTTTTTATGGAAACGAACAAAGCTTACATGATCATGGAGATTACGCACGTCAGCTTGTTCGCCATTGCCAAGCTGAGCTTGCATCTGTCATCAACGGAGAAGCCTCAGGGATATTTTTCACCAGCGGGGGTTCTGACAGCAATATTAGTGCCATTTTAAGCCTGGCTTATGGAAATCAAGCACGCGGAAAGCATATTATCACTTCTCCTCTTGAACATCCATCGGTCTATCAAGCATTAGAGAAGCTGAAAACAGAAGGGTTTGAAGTAGACGAAGCGGATGTGAAGCCAAATGGAGAGGTGTCTGTTATATCTTTAGAAGAGTATATACGAGATGATACGATTCTCGTGACGATCTGCCACGCCTCTAGTGAAACGGGTGTTATTCAGCCGCTTGAAGACATTGGTGCGGTGGTAACAAAACACGGTATCTGCTTTCACACTGATGCCGTCCAAACATTTGCAAAAATACCGATTGATGTGAACAAAGCTTGCCTTAGCGCTCTATCGATGAGTGCTCATAAAATCAATGGCCCTAAAAATACAGGGGCATGTTATATTGCTCCTCATGTAAGCTGGCAAAGCATCTATCCACGTGTTGTACATCAACAAGGATTCAAACCAGGCACGCTGGATACAGCCGGTATCGCTGCCTTTGCGACAGCTGCTTTCCATATGCATCAACAGCAAGATCAACTGTATGCAAAGTGGAGAAATATGCAGCACTGGCTATTAGAGCACATCAACAATGACCACGCTGTGTTAATTGGTGACAAAAACAAACGGCTTCCTCATCATCTCTCCCTCCGCTTGCATGGATATGAAGGTCAATGGGTAATGCTTCATTGTAACCGGCAAGGTATTGCCATTTCAGCAGGGAGTGCTTGCAAGGCCTCTTACACCGATCCGCCTAAAAGTTTGCTCGCTATGGGACTTACTGCAGAAGAAGCACATGGGTTATTTCGCATTAGTTTTGGCATCGATACCACCGATGATGACCTCAACGCCTTAGCTTATACACTGAATCAATGCGTTCCGAGTGTTAAACCATCACTGTGAACATTTTTGCTGTCGTATGAAATACGCAGTCCTGCATGGAAAATAGATGATCCCTATATGTTAGCAGCAACAGGAAAAGTGGCATGCTAATGGAAAAGTTAATCAAACGTTTGATTCATTATTATGTTCGCCTCGTCCCTATTTCTGCGTAAATTTTGCCTAAGTATCACACCCTACATAACATGGTTTCTAATTTTTTCTATAAGAGAAATACTGAAAATTATGCGCATTTGGAGTAAACTAGAGAGAAGAAACTTTTTCAGTTTATCAGAAAGAGGGATATAGAATGGATCAACAAGTCACCATCTATCAGGCAGAAACCCGAAAAGCTAAACCTGATTATAATGAATTGAGCTTCGGCAAACATTTTACTGACCATATGTTTGTAATGGATTACAGCACAGAAAAAGGTTGGTATGATCCACGAATTACACCGTATGAACCACTGTTGATGGATCCTTCATCCATGGTGTTTCATTATGGGCAGTCCGTATTTGAAGGGTTGAAAGCGTACCACTCTGGTGACGATGTATTGCTGTTTCGTCCAGAGAAAAATTTCGAGCGCTTAAACAAATCCAATGAACGCATGAACATACCAGCAGTTGACGTTGATTTCATGGTCGATGCGCTGAAACAATTGGTTGATATTGACCACGACTGGATTCCAACCAAAGACGGGCAGTCTTTGTATATTCGTCCATTCATCATTTCAACGGAAGCTGGACTGAGCGTAAGACCCGCTTCTCAGTACAAGTTGATGATTATCATGACACCTGTCGGCGCATACTACTCCAATTCTGATCACATGAGTCCGGTAAAAATATACGTAGAGGATGAATTTGTTCGTTCCGTGAAAGGCGGCGTTGGTTTTACGAAAACATCCGGCAACTACGCAGCCAGCTTAAAAGCACAAACAAAAGCAGCAGAGCTCGGCTATGACCAAGTGCTCTGGCTGGATGCCCTTGAGAAAAAATACGTAGAAGAAGTCGGCAGCATGAATATCTTCTTCAAAATTGATGGTGAGATTGTGACACCAGCGCTAAATGGAAGCATTTTAAGCGGAATTACCCGTAACTCTGTCATTGAACTGCTTCGTTACTGGGGCTATACCGTGAATGAACGCCGTATTTCCATCGAAGAAGTATACAACGCTCAAAAAGATGGTACATTAGAAGAAGTATTCGGAACAGGAACGGCTGCGGTCATATCTCCGGTAGGCACGTTAAAGTGGAAAGAGGAAGAACTCGTTATTAATAACAATGAAACAGGAGACGTATCACTGGACCTTTATGAAACAATCTCCGGCATTCAAACTGGTAAAAAAGACGACGTGCTCGGCTGGACCATTCCACTTGGCGTGAAGCAAACATAATATTTGCTTCCTTATCGTCCAATTCCTCTCTTTTTGGGGAAACACACAGAACGCTTTGGGATTCACTGCATATGTTGAATCTCGATCGTTCTGTTTTTTTATGGCCAAAAAGAAAGGAGGAGACGACGATGCACCCTAAGCGGCATCCCGGTGTAGCAGCTGTACTTAGTGCCTTGTGGTCTGGCCTTGGCCAAATCTATAATGGACAAATTGGCAAAGGCATGGCATTAACCATTATCCAGCTGTTGAACTATTTATTACTTTCGGTCTTGATTGGTTTTATAACTTTCCCCTTAGTTTGGATATACGGCGTTGTGGATGCGTATCGATATGCAGAAAAAGCCAATCGCAGGCACGGTGATTAGCGAAAATACTCCAAAACAAGCGGTCCCAAACGATGTTTCACAGCTGAAATACTCTGCTCTTTCCACGGGCAGCACTTGTGCTTTATCGTAAGTAAAAATCTCTGCGCGGCTTTACTTCCACAGGATGCGGCAGCTTCTACGCCCGGCACAGGACGTGTGCAGTTTTAGAAGAAGGTCCTTTATTTCGCTGTTCCTGCAGAAATAGACGTGTATTTCAGCTGATATTCATCAAAAATAAAACCATCCCAACCTCGTGAGGCAAATTCTTCTTTTATGATAACTCCACATCATGGTTTATTAGATTAGGCGGGCGGCTACCTTGCAGGACTGCATCCACGTTTTTGGCTGCCACCATAGACATGGCCTCTTCGGTTTCTTTTGTCGCCGAACCAATGTGCGGCGTAGCGACCACTTGATCCATCTGTAATAATGGATGGCTTACCGACACAGGTTCTTCCTGAAAGACATCAAGCCCTGCAGCGCGTATTTCTCCGTTATTTAATGCATCTACTAATGCTGCTTCATCTACCGTCTGGCCGCGTGATCCATTAACAAACACCGCGTGTTTCTGCATTCGCTCAAATTGAGGCTTCCCCATCAAATGATAGGTTTCCTCCGTTAATGGTGTCATCAAACAGACAAAATCAGCTTCTTCCAACAAATGATTAAGAGAACGATGCGACGCGTTGTACGTCTTTTCAAGTTCTGGCTTTTTCGATCGATTATGATACAATATCTTCATGTCAAATCCAAAATGCGCCCGCTTTGCAATGGCCTCTCCAATTCGGCCCATGCCGATAATCCCCAGCGTCTTGTGATGAACGTCTACCCCAAATTTACTGTCTGGAAGAAGCCCTTGCCAGCCTCCGCCTTTGACATAGTTATTTAGCTCCGGAATCCGGCGTGCTGCTGCTAAAAGCAGCCCAAAAATAGCGTCAGCGGTTGTATCATTTAACACATCCGGCGTGTTTGTCGCAGCAATCCCGCGTTTCGTTAATTCATCAATATCAAGGTTGTCATAGCCGACAGAGACGTTACTGACAACTTTTAGATCAGGGGCAAGATCCAGCAGTTCTTTTCCAACGTCAAACTCCCCGCCAATAAACGCAGATGCTTCCGTTAATGCCGCTTGCAATGCCGGGTCTGAAAGCGGTACGCCGTGCGGAAAATGTGTCACTTCATATGTTTCGCCGAGCCGGCGTTGTGCAGCCTCCTGCACACGCCCGTACGCCACAACTTTTTGTTTCATTTCTTGTGCCTCCTTTTCTTATACCATTTTAATCATCAAGCATTGCTAAGGCATCATCTGTTTCTGTAACCGGCTGATGACAGGCAAAATTTTCACAAACAAATATAGTCGTTTTTCCTTCTTTTTTCTCATAACTAGCTGCAAAAGGAGCAACCTCTTGAAAGTGTTCCGGCTTGTCACTTATTAAGTACGTGACTTCTGGATAAAACTCCTGCGTAAGCTGTTCTGTCATGACATTTGCTTTTTCATCATTGTCATTCGTTAACACAATGACTTCTTTCATATGGCTGTGCAGAAGCAGGTAACTCTGCAGAAAGTACATGTGTCCGCTCGGATATTGCTTTAATTCTTTCGCAAATGCGGCCAGAGCCTGACGTGTTTTTTCTTCGTAGCGGTGTTCACCGGTGAAACGTGCAAGGCGGAGCAGCTGTACCGCTGCTACACTGTTTCCAGAAGGCATCGCCCCGTCAAATGTTTCTTTCGGACGAACGAGAAGCTGTTCAGCATCATGGCCGTAAAAGAAAAATCCTCCATTTTCCGCATCCCAAAACAAATGAATTAACTGATCGCCATAGTGCTTCGCCTTTTTCACATAAACAAGATCAAGCGAGCTTTCATACAGCTCTAATGCGGCCCAAAGCACATTGGCATAATCCTCCACAAACCCTTTATATTTCACTTCCCCTTCACGGTAACGAACCATTAAACGACCGCCTTCTGTCAGCTTTGATTCAATAAACTGAAAGGCTCGTTCGGCTTCTTTCAGATAACGCTCTTGTTGAAACACCCGGCCCGCTTTCGCAAGTGCCGCAACCATTAAGGCATTCCACGACGTTAGGATTTTATCATCTTTATGTGGATGCACTCGTTTTTCACGATGTTCAAATAATCGTTGACGCGAGGCTTCTAACCGCTCTTTTACGTTTTCTGGGTCCAATTGATGTTGTGCGGCAAACGCTTGCGGAGACTGGCGAATGAGGTTGGGAATGCTTTTTCCTTCAAAGTTTCCTGTTTCTGCAATGTCATAGACACGGCAAAACAATTCGCCTTCCTCTTCTCCAAGCACCTCTTTCACTTCATCTGGGGTCCATACGTAAAACTTCCCTTCCTCACCTTCCGAGTCCGCATCCTCTCCTGAGTAAAAAGCACCGTTGTCCGCTTGCATATCACGTAACGCATACGTCAGAATATTTTCAGCTGTTTCACGAAATCGCTGCTCCCCCGTCAATTGATACGCTTCTGTATAAGCCATCGTCAACAAGGCATTGTCGTACAGCATTTTTTCAAAATGGGGAACGAGCCACTTTGCATCTACAGAATACCTTGCAAAACCGAACCCAATGTGGTCATGCATGCCGCCATCCGCCATTCCTTCAAGTGTTTTCAGCGCCATTTTCAACGCCATTTCATCGCCAGCGTAACGATAATAACGGAACAGATATAACAGGTTGTGCGGAGATGGAAACTTTGGAGCACTGCCAAATCCACCGTAATGGATATCAAAATTGCTGCGCAGCTCTTCCACGCCTTTTTTCAACACGTTTTCGGTTAATTCTGTCTCCTCGCCAGCACGCGGCGTCAGCACTTCTACCATTTTATTGCCTACTTCTTGCACTTTCTCTGGGTCTTCTCTATATTTATCATACAGTTGCGTAATCACATCTACCAATCCCGGCATCCCGTGCATACTGTGCTTTGGAAAATACGTTCCCGCATAGAAAGGCTTTTGGTCAGGGGTCACAAACACATTTAACGGCCAGCCGCCGTGGCCTGTCATGGCTTGAAGAGCAAGCATATAAATGGAATCAATATCGGGGCGTTCTTCGCGGTCCACTTTCACGGCGACAAAACGTTCATTGATTAGCTCTGCTACTTCTTCATCTTCAAAGCTTTCTTTTTCCATCACGTGGCACCAATGGCAAGTAGAATAGCCGATGCTGACCATCACCGGTTTGTCCTCTTTTTTCGCTTTATCAAATGCTTCTTTTCCCCATGGATACCAATCGACCGGATTATTTTTATGCTGAAGCAAATACGGCGACTTTTCGTATTGCAGATGATTCGCCATCTCTATCCACCCTTTCCGCGTAATAACAACTCTACTTGCAGTGTACCCGAAAGAAGCCAAAGAAAAAACCGAACCTGTTTTGGTTCGGTCCCATCGCTTCATATAAATTAAATAATGTTTAATATGATTCCATCAACCTTTTGACAAAAACCTGTGTTTTTTTATTTATCGTCTTTTAACACGCTTAAGGCAGCGGCTGTTTTTTTTGCGAACTCTAATGGCGGCTCCACTGATTGAAAATGAATATACATTAGGCGCGGGTCGTCGAACAACCAATGATTGTGAATAGCCGTTACTTGGATATTTTGTTTTACTAATCTTTCAACAAATGGATTGATTTCGTGCTGTAAAATAACGGTTTCCCCCAAATTGAGGGCATTTCCGTTGTTATCCATTCCCTCAAACGAGAAGAACTGTGGAAATACAAGCGGTGAATTCGTTTCACGTCCCATGATGCTGGCTTCAAGGTCTCTTGTGCGAGCAGCCACACAAACACCATTTGTTTCATCAGGTTCTGCATGTAAAATAGCAGCAAAGCGGTCACAAAGGTTCCGGCAGTCATCTTTCCTCCCGTGTCTGCGGCCTCTTCTTTGTCTTGCGTTCTGCACTTCCAACATCTCATCTATCTGCCTTTTCAACCTTTCCTGGTTTGACATTTTTCCACCTCCTCTCTTTACTTCATTCATATGTACACACCATAAGTCTTGCATGAGTACATGTCCTTTCCATTTTCAAATTGGATAATCGGCATTTATAAAAAAACAAACGTCTCTTTTTAATGAACCATGGTATGGTTGCACATTCACAAAGAACAGCACAAGCACCTTGAAAGGGGAAGGT
Source organism: Alteribacillus persepolensis (assembly GCF_900099605.1). Taxonomy (GTDB): domain Bacteria; phylum Bacillota; class Bacilli; order Bacillales; family Marinococcaceae; genus Alteribacillus; species Alteribacillus persepolensis. The sequence goes on along the minus strand of NZ_FNDK01000003.1, from coordinate 60,717 downwards.
TCAGCTCAAACTGCCACGTCGTTTGCGCTGGAGAGTCTGGGCGCTTGCGCTGGACTGTGAAAACGCCAAACTTTTATACTTTCCTGCTTATTAAAAAAAGCCGAACCTGGTGAAGCAAGGTTCAGCTTTTGGCATCGAAAGACTGGTGCTGCTTTTGCATCCGAAAATCCAACCGTTCTTAAATGGTGTCTTCTTTTGATGTTTGATTGTCTTCTATTGCTCCTATCAAACTGGCAACATCTTGTTTCTTCAGGACATCTTGTTGTTTCTCCATATCGATCAATGCTTTGCGGAAACCATCACTCTCTACAAACATACGAAGTGTATGGACGCTGTCGTTTTTTAAATATTCTTGTATGTCCCGAGGAAGCAAGTTAAAAGCGTCTCTTACATCTCGTGCCACTTCTCCGTTTTCTAACGCTTTTTTCATATGTACATGTGCGGTGTTACTGCTGTTTGCAGGTTCAGTGTCAGCACTGCCTCTTATGTAATAATTCAGATCACGGTACAAACGATACAAGCCAGCAAAATGATCATCTCTTTCCAGCCCAGCCATTTTCATATTTTCTTCTAACTGTTTCGAAAAAGTAGTTAAACGATCATGAACATCTTGTAAGTCTCGTTTTACGTGTGGTTTTTCCGCATGCTCTACTGCCTCTTTCGTCTCTGGAATAAAAGCATCGATCACTTCTTTGGCTTCGACAATATTAAAGTCCGCACGCTGCCAGCCTTGCTTGTAGAATTCGTTCATTTTTTCATATCCCAATGCAATGACTTCATTCACAACGGGAGGGGTATCATGCTTATCCGTCTTTTCTATTTCTTCTTGTGATTCTTTTGGTGTGTTATTGTTTTGTGCTTGTTCTTCCTGCAGCTGTTCATTTGGTCCGCAAGCAGATAAAGCCAGTACTGCGCTGCATGCAAGCATCCACACAGACTTTTTCATGTACTTTCCTCCTCTTCCATCTAGTTCTCTAGTCTAAATAGACGGTAATGTTTTCCACTTGTTACATGCTTTTGACACAAATACTTATCATTTTATACGAAAAAAATGCCTTGATGGTTTCTTTCATCAGGTAAAAACTTCCTAAAAGGTGCTGGCTCATGCAGAAATAAAAAAGGAGGCTGCCTGTTAAGACAGCCTCAGTTTCAAAGAATTACCATCCAATAGATTGGGCGGTAATAAGCGATACAATAGATATAACAAACCATATCCCTATAAGCGGCATCATAAACTTAAGCCATTTTATATAGGAAATGCGGGCTAATGCCAAAAATGCCATAATTAAGCCTACTGGATAAATCAAATTCGTAAACCCATCTCCAAATTGGAAAGCAAGTACCGTTGTCTGACGGGTCACACCAAGCAAGTCAGATAAACCTGCCATAATTGGCATCGTAATTAACGCCTGGCCGCTGCCTGAACCAACTAAGAAATTAAAGAGCGCTTGCACTACAAACATCATGACTGCGGTAATTTCTGTTGGAACGATGCTGACTAATTGACTCGAACCGTAAATCACTGTATCAAGAATGTGACCTTCCTCTAAGATAACGGAAATGGCCCGAGCCAGACCGATAACGACAATGGCAATGACAAATCGTTTAAAACCTTCATTAAATGTTTCCGCTATTTGGCTTGGGCTCAATCCACAAATCAGCCCAAGCGCCATGCCCATAAACGCATACCATCCACCGATTTCAATAAAGTACCATTGCCAGTTCAAAAGACCGTACACCATCACAGCCATTCCGATAAACAAGAAAATGATTCCAGCCATTTGCCTGCCGTTCATCTGCTCGTTATCCGTGGAGTGTTGTTGCATATACTCGGCATCAAAGCCATCTCCGTACACATAGCTTGTTGATGGATCGCGTTCTATTTTTTTCGCATAACGCACCACATAGCCTATGCCAATAAGTAAAACGATTGCCAGAATGATGATGCGCAGGCCGATTCCGGAATAAAGCGGCACCTCCGCAATATCCTGAGCTACTCCTACAGTCGCTGGTGCTGTCAGAGCGACGGAAAGTCCGGCCCCGCAGCCAATGGTCACCATGGCAAATGCAGTAAATCGGTCATAACCAAGTTTGACAACTAACGGTATAACAATGGGAATATATACTAATGCCATTTCAAAGGCACCAGTGATGGTTGTAAAAACTGCCATTGGCACCATCAGGGCCGGTATCACCCAAATACGTTTTGAACGAAACAAGCTGGCAATATATTGGATAACGATGCCTAGAATTCCTGTACGTTCGATAACAGCAAACAACCCGCCAATCATCATTCCCCCAAAGATAAGGTCTCCTGCTTGTACCATTCCAGTGGGTATAGCAAAAATCAAATCAAAAAAGCTGAGATTAGGTGCATCCGTCAACTGAAACGATTCTGGAACAATCATGGACACACCATCTGGAGTCTGCTCTCTTTCAAACTCCCCTTTTGGCACGACAAGGGTTAAGACATACGCAAAAAGGAGCAGCGACACTAAAATGACGTAAACGTGGGGCATTTTCCACTTCGATTTTTCCGGTGCTTGCTTTGACGCCTGTTCTGTATGTACTTTCTCTTTTTTCGCTTCCATGCTGCTTCCCCCTTTTTAGATGATTTTGACAATTCCAGTCGATAAACAAAGGCATGAAGTACCCTTGATAATTTGCAATTTTTATGCCATCCTTTGCAGTCATTGCCATATTCAAGCGTTTGCACCTTATCGATACGTTTCATATTATTTTAACTGTGCAAACAGTAATCTGCACCGTAAAATTTTTCACCCTTTCGTAAAAAATTTTTTACAAAGAAAAGCGTAAGTACCTTGCAAGGGAGACGTTCGGCTACGGTGAAGGAACTTTGGTAAGGTTCTTCGGTAAGGTTCTTCGGTAAGGTTCTTCTACTAAGAACGCACACGTCCTGTGTGCAACGTAGAAGTCACCATATCCTATGGAAGCACGTCCTGTGGCGGGCGTTGAAGTCACCATATCCTGTGGAAGTATCTCCTGTTGACAACGCCGAACTTTTATACTTTCTTACTCTATAAGAAAAGCGGCCAGCACCCTGAAAAAAGAAGCTCGGGCTAAGGAGAAAAATCTCCGTCCTGAGAGCCTGCAAACTGCCTCGCTGCAACGTATACGGCTTCTCTCCAAAGGATTGATAACACAATGATCTGCCTGTGCTGCGTCAGGACAAAAATAAGCAACGCCGCATCTTCTGTGCATGACGTTGCTCTTCTGCATTCCTTTTTCTCCTTTTATGTAAGGTATAGCCTGCTTCCGCTTGGTCAAAACTTCATATTGTCCCTCTATTAAACATTTGCGGACACACTGATACATTTATCGGCCTTCGTGTCGTGATGCAAAGCTCCTAATTCCTTCATGTCTATCGAATTCCTTAAACTACTATTCTACATTCTGTTAAAATAAAAATTATCATATCATTAGATAACGGATGGGATGTAGGAGAATATGATGGTGATAAACAATGAAAAAAAATAAATTATGGTTATACAGCTTCATACTGTTTTTATTGTGCATTTTAGGAGCATGGGCGGTAAACAATATGACGTCTGCAGCAGGGGAAGACAGCTCCCGTCCTTTCAGCAGCGTGTCCCAGCCTTTGGACCATCCCAAAAAACATACTCCTATGGACGAGTACCATGCGAAAGAGGCGGTTGAGACTGCTTCTGTTTCCCAATCTTCCATGATTGAAAACCATGTCCAGACAGCCGTTGCAGAAATGGTGCAAGAACATCGGTCTGAACACATTGACACTAGTGTCAATATGGTAGCCATCGGTGATTCCCTTACACAAGGTGTCGGTGATGCTACGAACAATGAAGGATATATTGGTATTTTAGAAAGAATAATCAGCAGCAGCAGCGTTCCGCCTGTAAACTTTACCATTGAAAATTACGGCAAACGCGGTAACCGGACGGATCAGCTTGTTCAGCGTATGCAGGAACCGGAGATAAGTACATCCATTAAAAATGCAGACGTAATTCTCATCACTATTGGTGCAAATGACATCATGCACATTTTTCGCTCCAACCTCCAGAATCTCACATATGACGTATTTGCCGATGCTTCCGCTGACTACGAAAACCGTCTGGAAGAAGTGTTTGAAACGATTCGTGCCAAAAATGAAGATGCCTCTGTCTATCTTGTCGGCCTGTTCAATCCATTTCATCTGTACTTTGACCACATCCCCGAATTAAATCAAATTGTAAAAGACTGGAATGAGATTGGAAATGACATCACAGCAGAAGATGAACAAGCTGCATTCATTCCGCTTGATGATGTGTTTCAATCAGCGGACGAGAGTTACTTTGCCGAGGACAACTTTCATCCAAGCAGCAAAGGATATGTAGAAATAGCCAAGCGCGTATTTGAATATATTAAACCAGAAGTACTCCCAGCAGAAGGTGAAGACACACAATGATTACCCGCTTAAAACGAATGAATAGATGGAAAATATCCTTTTTCCTCTTGCTTGCGGTAAATATCGTCGTTATGTTTTGGTTATATATGCAGTTTAATGCTGACCCGGATGAACCGATATTTTTGCCGCGTAACCAGTCCGAAGCAACCGATGTCGAGTTTTCGATTGTAACAGACAAAAACAATTTAAATCAGCTGATTAACCGGTATATTAATGAATTTTATGATGGGCAACGGGCTCCTTACTCTATAGAACTCGATGATGGCGTACACTTGAGTGGTTCGATTCGAGCATTCGGCCAGCAGATTCCGGCAACCGTCGTGCTAAAACCACTCGTGCAAGAAAATGGAGATTTAGTGTTAAAACAAGAATCTATTAGTCTTGGACAGCTGCAGCTTCCTAACCGCCAAGTATTAAATTATATTAAGAAAAACTATGAAATGCCGGAGTGGATTGAGGTCAATCCCGACCGCGAAGACATTTATGTAGCCGTTACAGAAATCAGCAATTCCCAAAATATCGAAGTGAAAGCAGAACAATTCAGCCTGACAAATGACCGCATCTCATTTAGTATTCATACGTCTTATGAAAGCCTTCCATTTAACAAAAACACTATCATGAATTATTTTCAATAAAGAACAGTGCCAGCGCCTGAAAAGAAAGAATGTCGGCTAGGCATGCGAGATACTCTTATAAAAAAAGCGTGCTGTCCTTTCCTGTCCATAAAGCAAAACGAGAATGACCTATTCTTTGGAAACGGTCATTCTCGTTTTTTATTTTACTGCCCTTCAAATGTGTCACGTCACATCCCATCATCACACCCCCCTCTCCTCTTTTCCCCCTTTCGATTTACCATAAATGAAATAACTTATACTGTGCTTTGCCTTTGCAGAACTTACATGTGCATCTCCTATGTTCGGAGAGCTTTCCAATGTGAGGAATAATTGTCGCTTGTAACCCTTTTACTACATGGTTTTTACAAACAAACAGCATTTTCCCATCTCCCTTCATCACATCAGGATGCATGAAAAAATGAGCAGGCATCCACGTATCCCCATCATTTTTCTTTTAAGACGAAATGCCACTTGAATTGGACGTTGTTTCCTGTTTGTTTCTATTAAGCTTAGTTATGATGGTAATCAAAATTAATGCAGTTATCATCAATAATATGACAAGTGAATAGGGTCTTGTGACAAAAATCAGATAACTGCCGTCAGACATAATCAGCGATCGCCGAACATTCGATTCAATAATTGGTCCTAAAATAAATGCTAATACAAATGACGGAATGGAGAAGCGAAGCTTAATAAGAAAGAAAGCACATAACCCTAATATTAACGCCACCCATACATCAAAATATGAGCTTTGTGCGGTATATACCCCTATAATCGATAACATCAAGATGACAGGTACTAGAATAGAAGCGGGAATCGTTAATACTCTGGCAAACCATGGTGTTAATATTTTTCCGGTAATAAACATCGCAACAGTTGTTAAAAAGAACCCGACGAAAATGCCATATGTCAAAGCTGGTTCATTTGTTATCACTTCAGGACCCGGCTGAATACCATGAATCACAAAAGCCCCTAAGATCACAGCGGTAGCAGCTGACCCAGGTATACCTAATGTTAATAACGGCAGAAGCGCTCCGCCGACAGAAGCATTGTTGGCCGCTTCTGGTGCCGCAATCCCTTCCGGACTTCCTTTTCCAAATTGCTCTTTGTGTTTGGAAGATTTCTTGGCAATCGCATAAGCAAACCAAGAAGAAGCCCCTGGTCCAATTCCCGGAATGATGCCCATAATCGTCCCAGTTATCGAACCAATCCCCATCGGCTTTGCGGTTTTTGTCATTTCCGGAAGAGATAACCTTACTTTTTTCCCTTCTCTATCGACGTTCCGCTTTTTATTTAAGTTTTTATTGATCATGGTCAATATTTCACTAATCGCAAACACACCTGTAATGACAGCAATAATATTTAAACCATCAATCAGTCCATTAAACCCTTCTGTAAAACGCAGCGCCCCGGTGAAATCATCCATTCCAATCGTTGCTGCCATCAGGCCAAGCACGACAGAAATAAGACTTTTCGTTATATCTTGAGAGCTGAGCGCTCCCACTCCTGCAAGACCTAAAAGGCCGATCAGTGCGAATTCAGGTGCGGAAAGCTGTAAAGCAAACGAAGCCATTGGAGCTGCTAATGTGGTTAAGATTACGGCGCCGAATACACCACCCATGGTAGATGCTGTGAGAGAATACGCTAATGCTTTTCCAGGGGAATTGCTGCGGGCAAGCGGTGTTCCATCCATTAACGTAGCTGTAGCAGCAGGTGTGCCGGGAATACCAAGTGTAATCGATGATATCGATCCTCCGTATTCTGCTGCTTGATAGGTGGCAAGCAGCAGTAATATAGCAAATAACGGTTCCATATTATAGGTCAGAGGAAGCAGAATAACAATGGCCACCATAGCGCCTATTCCAGGTAAAGATCCTGCAAACATTCCAACAAATGTACCGCAAAGAATGACAAAGATTAATAACGCAATGTCAATAATATCCAGGTGCAAAAATTCCATCCCCAACCTCCTTTTTTCCCTTTAGAACCTTACTGTCATGACAAGGTCAAACACAACATAGAAAAATAGAGACAATCCGAATGCCATTGCCGCATTAGCAGCAACAATCCGCACATTCATGCCTGTTGAAAAGCGGTAAATTGTAAATAAAACGAGTAAAAATAGAAAGGTTTGCAGATAGAAAAATCCAAAGGTACTTACGCTGGCAACAAATAAAACAGTCACCATAATCGTAGCAGCGAGAAGTTTTTTACTAGGCAGTTCAATTTTTTCTTCATCTTTAGAATATAACGTCTGCAAAAAACTAATTCCACAAAGCACAAACAGGGCTATTGATAAAACATTGGGAAAATAACCAGGTCCAATCGTGTCTTGATTCGCTGCCCCGGACAAATCGTTTGCTTGCATCCAGTAACGAGCCCCTATCAATATGAGAACTATCAGCACAACGTAGGTTGCTTTTTTTTGGCTCATCAATACAGCGCCTCCTTCCTGATTTGGCAGATAAGAAGTGGTGCATCCGCCGTATTTATTCAATCAACCCTGCTGTTTTTAAAATCTTTTCATCGGTTTGAAAGGTAGAGGTAATTTGCTCTTGAAATTCCTTTGCGTCTGCATAGACAGCTTCATATCCCAGCTGTTCAAATTCTTTCTGTAAATCAGGATCATCAAGTGCTTTTTTGAAAACCTCATCTAAGATGTCTGCTTTTTCTTCAGGCAGTCCTTTTGGTGCGATTAATCCAACCATTTTATTATCTTCAATCTCTACACCTTTTTCTTTTAATGTTGGAATATCTCCTTTTATATCTCTTCCAGTAGAGCTGAACAGCGGACGGACATTTCCATCGTCAAGATGTGTCTTCATACCAGGGACAGTCCCCACTGTTGCATCTACGTGCCCCCCCAATAGAGCTGTTGTTGCTTCTGCAAAACCATCAAACGGAACGATGTCAAAATCTATTCCGGCTTCTGCTTGTATGGTCTCAAGTAACGGCACTGCTCCTGGCACAGCAGACACTTTAAAGTCACCTGGATTCTTTTTTACATAATCAAGCCAGTCATCAAAAGATTCCCACGGGGCATCATCGTTAACAAACATATAGCCATCTACCTGCAATACTTTCATGATTGGCTGAAAGCTGTCGTGATTATAGGACACATGCCCGTAGTGGGGTTCGGCTGTAATCGCGGACGTTTGTACAAAACCGAGCGTGTAACCGTCTGGATCTGCATGAAATACTTCTGTCACCCCGGCCGTATTCGCTCCCCCCGTCTTATTAATGAGGGCAAAGGATTGTTCGTTTGGCAAGTATTGCTCCGCATATTTGGTTAATGTACGTGCAGCCCCATCGTAATTGCCGCCAGCTGGAAAAGGTAAAATGATTTCAATTGCCTTTTCTGGATATTCTTCTTCGCGGCCTGATGTCTGCTCTGAACATCCGCTTATAATAAGTAATAAAACCGCCATATAAATAATTAAGCAATGTTTTTTCATGTGCCGGCCTCCCCCTTATGTAATGACACCGTTTTCAAAACGAAGGGGAAGTATGCTTTCCCCTTCGAAAAACGGCTTACTCCTCTTGCAGCATCGTTTCATAGTTTTTCCCCATCACCGAACTCACAGGGACTCCCTGCCTGATGCTTTGCGCCATTTTTTCTTCCTTTTTCATAATCTCTTCTGCCTTGTCTATCACTTCTTTTGCTATTTTTTCGGGAATAAATACAACCCCGCTTCTGTCCGCGATAACCAGGTCGTTTGGCTTCACATCGATTCCTGCTACCGTAATTGGTTCATTACATGATTCTTCTGCAATTCTTCCCCTTGCTGTAACGGGAACAGCACTCGCTGCATAAGCCGGAAACTGCAAAGACCACATCTCATCCACATCCCGCAGTGCTCCGTCGATAATAATGCCGCTGATTCCTTTTTGTGAAGCTGCTACAGATAAATTCCCTCCCCAGCCAGCAACATCTGTTCTTCCATGTTCAACGACAATAACATCTCCATGGGAGGCAGCTTCCACAGCAGCGGTGCCTAAATGGCGGGAAGAAGGAGGAGCCGAGTCTTTCGACGTAAGTTTTACGGTAATCGCTCTGCCCGTAATTTTCTTTGCCACCGACACCTGCTTGATCCCAAGAGCTGCTCCTTGTATTCCTAACGAATCTAATGCATCGGATACAGCGCATGTATCCAGATGGCTGAGTTTTTCTACGAATATATCTTCTGGCATAACGTTGCTCCTTTCTTTTCACAGCACGGCTGTAATTTCTACTTGTGCACACATTCCGCGGCGAAGATCTTTCACCGTGATATGCCGGGCCGGCCGATCATCAGGGTCAGGAAACATTTCCCGCCAGCCGTCATTAAACAACGATCGTACGCTGTCATCTTTTAAGTAAACCGATAGTTTAATAATATCTTTAGGAGATCCTCCTGCTTCTTCCATAAACTGCTTGATGTTTTCAAATAAACACGTTATCTGCTGCTGTTCATCTTCTGGCAGCTCATCAGTTCTTGCGTCTTTTCCCATAATGGCAGAAGAACAGACGAAAGAACCGATTCTAGCCCCCATCGGAATAGGAGCCTTTCCGTGCGTGACACCTGAAAGCTGAACCGATTTCTTTGCTGTCATTGAAATATCCCCCTTTGTTTTTATTTTGGTGTATTGCGCCAATCTTCTTCCTGAGGCAGCACACCATTGGTCGACCGGATATTGAAATAATCAACCTCTTCATCTAACCCCTTTGGCACTTTATCTTCCTGCATATCTTTTAAGCCCTTTAACAGATGTCTTCGAATTCTTGTAATCAGCATATCGCTTGAGCCTAAATATTCTTTGGAACGATCAACAATTTTTCCCATGCCTTCGTTAATAACATAATCTTCTACCAGGACTCCGTACAGACCCGTAAAATGATCTTTCATTTTAGAGCGATCTTGTTTCCATCTCTCTTCATAGCTTCCTTCATAAAAATTATCGACAGGGTTATTCGGATCAATGCCAAATTGTCTTTCAATGATCGCTGCATCTTCAAATGTCAACTCACGATTGTAATTATAGAATACGAACCATTGCACAGAACGGTAATCGTCAATTGGAATAACCATTGAGCCGACATGATTTTCTTCTGGCGATTTTGGTATGAATGAATACCACGGCTGGACATACTCAGAAATTCTTACGTATTTATCACCATTTGGCATATTGCGTAAAGCACCAGCTCGATACCCGTATGGCTGCGGATCAATTTCATACCTCGGCGATAAATCATATTTTGTTTTCGATACTGTTGCACCGACCTTTTCTGTCCATGATTTATGCAGCACCGATACATGCGCAGAATCCAATGTTCCCTCTAAAATTTGCAGCCAGTTGCAGTCCACTTCGGCAATCCGGATTAACAAATTGGACTCAGGCAGGTTGTTAAATTCAAAGTCTGGAAATTGTGTCGGCTCTCCTTCACCGAGCCATACCCAGACAATGCCTCCTGCTTCACGTACTTTATAGTGTTTTAGCGGTACTTTTTTACAAAAAGACTCCATGCGCTCTGCTGGTTCCGTAGGTGCTTCCACGCACTGCCCCGACACGTCAAATTTCCAGCCGTGAAACAAACATGTTAAAGCATTATCTTCATTACGTCCTAGCGCAAGCGATGTCCCCCGGTGCGGACATGCTTCATCAAAAAAGCCAACTTGTCCATTATCTGCTCGAAACGCAACATAACTCTCTCCAAATAATGTTACGCGTACCGGCTCTCCCCCGCTTTCCAGGCGTCCGGCACGTACAGCCGGCACCCAGAATTGTTTCATGAACATTGCCATTGGGGCGTCTCCTGTCACCCGTGTTAATAATTCATTATTTTCTTTTGATAGCATAATAATCTCCTCCCTCATCACTATCATTTATCATCTGCATTTGTTGTTACTGCCAGTAAACAAATCCCATCCCACATCCTGTTCCTGCCATGGAACGGTATGTAGGAATATAATCCACCAATTCCATATCTAAATGTTCGAGTGCTCCTGCTGCAGCAATCCAATTTAAAATTTCAGACGTTCCAGAAACAAATCTCTCTTTTGGTATCGAGGTCAGTGCTTCTTCATCCTTTGTTTTAATGCCTTGTAAAATGCGCTGATCCAGTTCTTCATCTATTTCAAAGTGGGTTAACCCGCCGGAAGCAATAACAGCTACCGTTTGATCACTGTCCCATGATTCAATTGCTTTTCGAACCGCTTTTCCGAAATCATAACAGCGCTTTGGACTCGGAACATTCGGAGCAAAGAAGGTATTGATCATAACCGGAACCATTTTTGTTGGAGGTTTATCTTTTTGCAGCCTGCGGCGTACAAAAGTATGAGCATGCCCAATTGAACGTCCCTCGGGTTGTTCACTGAATTGAGAAACATCAAAATTTTCTTCCATCAATGTTTCGATAATATGTTTGCCAAGCTCGCTTTCTGTCGGATATGCTTCTGGTTCCTCACCATGCCTTGCCCAATAAGCTGGACGAATCGACTCTGGCAGAACCTCTTTATCATGAGGCAGGTCATAAATTTCATCTCCCCAGAAGACGGAAAATGCCGGCATATTGTCCCGTAAAAATAATTCTTTTTGATCGTCTCCCATGACAACAAGTACATCTGGAGACACTGCTTCCAATGTATCACTAAGCTTTTTTATCGAAGCTTCACAGTCATCATATTTTCTCTGCCATACTTCTGGTGTTAAGTGACTCTCTAACCAGTCTGGAGCATTAGCCGCCAAACGTTCATAATCAATGTCAGGATTGTATTTATCTCGTTCTGCATGCAGCTTCCACACATCAACAGGCGTGCTCAACTGCGGACTGTGGGATGCCCCCATTCCTAAAACAATTTTCGCCATAAAACCGCCTCCGTTCCATAATTTAAAATTTTTTAAATATTTAAGTTATATAATTTTTTTGCATTTCCCTCAAAAACTTTCATCTTATCTTCTTCAGTTAAAAACTCGATGCTTTCAATCACCGGCTTTAAATCATCAAACGTATGTCCCGTTTCTGGATTCATCACAGAACCCGTGCCTGGGTTTTCGGTGCCAAATAACAAGTTATCGCTGCCAATCACTTTAAATGCGAGTTCTAGTGCTTCTTTGGAGTAGTTCACTGTATCAAAGTACAGCTGTTTAACACTTTCATCAAAGTCAGGTTTATTCGAACGCAGCCGCCACGCTCGAAAGCGTCCCATGTGAAATGGTATAGCTCCCCCTGTGTGGGAAACAACAAACTTTAAGTTTGGAAAATGTTCGAACACATCAGATTCTAAAAGAGACATAATAGCGATGCTTTCTTCATTAATAAAATGCAATGTGTAAGATTCTCTAGGTGAACAGCACGAAGCGGAATGAATTAAAATAGGAACATCCAGCTTCTCAATCTCTTCGTAAAGCGGATACCAATATTCATCCCCAAGCCCGGGCGGGTCAGGTGCTCCTCCTTCCATTGGGTCAGGGTTTAACTGGACGCCGACAAAGCCTAACTCTTCCACACATCGTTTTAATTCCGGAATGCAGTCTCGTATGTCCGCTCCAGGGTGTTGTGGAAGTCCTGCAACTCCCCGAAAATAGCCCGGCTGCAGCTCGACCTGGCGTGCAATAACGTTATTAACAAATTCGGTCCACAAATGCGAAACTCGTTCGGGCTTAATCGAGTGCATCGCCAGATACGGACGAGGTGAAATGAACTGCATATCGGTACCGACTTTATTTAAAAGCTCAATATGTTTTAACAGCTGATTATTTATCGCTTCATCGTTTAACTCTGGAAATTTATCAAACGGATTTCCACGGCTCCCTAACAGCCTTCCTTGAAATTGATACACTTCAGGCGGCGCAACCGTATGACCATGTATATCAATAATCATATACATTTGACTCCTTTCATCATAAACGTGTCTTATTTTTTATTATTCAGCATTATTTTCTATAAACCTGCAATATTTGTTTAAAAAATATCAATTTTCTGTGAAATTTGGCGAACGTTTTTCTAAAAATGCCCGCACTCCTTCTTTGTAATCTTCCGAGCTGTAAGAGCTGTCTATCATTTGTTTTAGTGCACCAGAAGGCTCCCGGTACCCGCGCGACCATTCATCTATGGCTTGTTTTGCTCCTTTTACCGTGCGCTGCGAACGTTTTGTCAGCATTTTTGCGTATTCGTATGTTTTTTCAATGATTTCCTCGTCTGCATAAAGATGATCAACTAATCCGATCTGATACGCTTCCTGCGCCCCAACAATACGCCCGGAAAACAGCAGATCTTTAGCTCGTGATGGTCCGACGATATCAGCTAAATTCTTTGTGCTCGAATACATATAAATAATTCCCAGTTTAGCTGGTGTAATGCCAAACAAACCATTGTGAGCACTGAACCGCATATCCGCAGCTAAAGCGATAATACACCCTCCCCCGATACAATGGCGTTGTATCGCTGCTATCGATGGTTTTGAAAATTTCATAAGAGCAGCTTCGGCTTCTTCCACTGCCCGATTATATTCAGCTTCCCCTTCTTCTGTTGCCCGTACTGTTTGAAACTCCCCAACGTCAGCACCAGCAATAAATACCGAGTCATCTACTCCTCGTATAACGAGCGCCTGCACCTCTGTATCGTTTTCTATCTCGTGAAGAAGACGGGGGAAAGCACGCCACATATCGTAGTGAAATGCATTCTTTTTCTCCGGCCGGTTAATAAAAAGAGTGGCAACACCTGCTTCTTTTTTTACGAATAAATCGTTCTTTTCCATATTTACTTCCTCCCCCTGCAGCCTGTTGTCTGCTTATACAATCGCTTTGTGTTTCAACCTTTCTATCTCGGCTTTGGAATAATCCAGCTCTTCTAGTATATGATCAGTGTGCTGGCCAAGCATAGGGGCTGGAAGGCGAAATTCAGCAGGGGATTTGGACATCTTTGCGGGAAACCCTAATGTTTTCATCAAGCCCACTTCAGGATGATCATAATCGATTACCATTTCCCGGTGCTGTGTCTGCTCATTGTGCAAGGTTTCTTCATAATTTAAAATCGGTCCGCATGGAACACCTTGTTTTTCTAAACGTTTCAGCCACACATCGGAAGGCTGTGTTGTTAAAACAGCTTCTATTTCTTTTTCTAGTTCCTCCACATTTTCAATACGGTCATTTCCTGTAGCAAACCTTGGATCGTTTTGCCATTGCGGCCTTTCTACAACATGGTGACAAAAACGTTCCCACATCCGTTCATTCACAATGCCTAACAAAATAAACCCTGACTGCGTTTTATAAGCTTGATATGGAGCAATCCGCCGATGTCTTGACCCACTTGGAACAGGAATTTCACCTTTTCCAAAATAAGCGGCTGCCTCCCACACTGTCCATGCCAGGGCTGAATCAACTAAAGAAACATCGATATACTGTCCTTCGTGATGCTTTAGTTTGTAAATGTAGGCAAATAAAATATGATACAACGCCGTTATCCCAGCTCCAATATCATGTACAGGCACTCCTACTTTTACAGGACGGCCATTTGACTCTCCTGTCATACTCATAATACCTGACATTCCCTGTGCCATAATATCAAGCCCTGCTTTATGCTTGTACGGACCTGTTTGGCCAAACCCTGAAATCGAACAGTAGATAATATCTGGATTTTTCTCTTTTATCGTTTCATAGTCAATTCCGAGCTTTTTGGTAACACCGGGCCGGTAATTTTCTACAATCACATCCGCTGTTTTAGCGAGCCGGTAAAACACTTCCTGCCCCTCTTCTGTCGTTAAATCCAGCCTGATTCCTTGTTTGTTGCGATTTATCACAGAAAATCCGTAACTCATTCCGCTTTGAAATGGAGCCATTTGCCGAATGAGGTCACCTTCTGGATATTGCTCCACTTTAATCACTTCAGCCCCCATGTCACCAAGTACCATGGTGCAGTATGGGCCAGCTAAAACGTGTGATAAGTCTAACACTCTAACGCCTTCTAACGGCTGCATCATCTCTCCCTCCTTTTTTTAAGGTTACTTATAATAAAAGCAAATTCCATGCCAACCTGTAAAACCCCCCACTGCAGCAGATTCACGATTTTTTTATGTTTTATCTGCTGTTTCTTGTGAAACGTATCATGTTTCATACGTTTCAAAAAATTCAGTATAGTTGTATAATAGAAATAACTTTCATTTGTTGAAGGAGACAGGACTATGCATCCTAAAATTTATATCGTTGGATTTCCGCAATTTTCGGACTTAGCTCGAGAAAATCTAAAAACGCTGCCACCTTGGCTGGACTACCAAATTAAAGAACTGCCGCTTGAACTTTTAGAAAATGACTCTTCTATCGAAAAACTGCAGTCTCTTTTTGAACCAGGAGCCGTAATTATCAGCGGCGTTCACCTCGCACGTTACCTGAAAAAACGCATTTCCAACTTTATTATTCCGGTCAGGGTTACAACGTATGATTTGTTGAAAGTAGCAGAGAGAACAGGTTCTAAAGATATTGTTGTTATGAACTACGGAGACAACATTAATGAAATCTATAAAATGTCATACTTGCTTCATGTACGTATCCGGCAAATTGCTTTTAACACGAAAGAAGAAGCCTATCAGATTTTCAAAGAATTGAAGGAAGAAGGCGTCACGTTTGTTGCAGGAGGAAGCTGGGTTTGTGAGAATGCGAAGGACTTCGGATTGGATAGCATATTTTATTATTCGCCACGAGCGATATCAGCTGCTTTCAATGACGCTATGAACATTTTAAGAGCCTACCGAAGCGAATTAGAAAAAATGACACTGTTCAAAACGATATTAGATATTAATCGAAGCGGCATTATTTCTACCGATTCTGATTTAACTGTCCGGGTTATTAATAAAATGACAGAACAGCTGCTTGGTATAAAGAGTCAGCACGTTGTTGGAAAACACCTGTATGATCTTGTTCCATCTTTACAAGAAAAACAGCTGCCGTCTGAAAGCGGCACAGGCCAGTTTCATATTATCTTCGAACATCACACCACCCGTTTCATTGCCGATATGGCCCCTATCGACTTAAACGGGGAACTGATGGGATACTTGTTATCTATCAATACAGCGACAAGCATTCAAAAAGCCGAGCAGAAAATACGGAAAAATATAACGAAACGGCCGATGACGGCCAATTACCATTTTGACGACATCATTGGCTCCAGCGCCGCTGTTCAAGACACTAAACAGCAGGCACGAAAATTCAGCAGCGAAGATTCATCTATTTTAATTCACGGCGAATCCGGTACAGGGAAAGAACTGTTTGCTCAAAGCATTCATAACGCAAGCCCCCGCAAAAATCAGCCATTTGTTGCGGTTAACTGTGCCGCTCTTCCAGAAAATTTAATCGACAGCGAACTATTTGGTTATGAAGAAGGTTCCTTTACCGGTGCTCGCAAAGGCGGGAAAACCGGTCTTTTTGAACTTGCTCATCAAGGGACGATTTTTTTGGATGAAATTAGCGAGCTGCCGCTGCACCTGCAGTCAAGACTGCTGCGTGTGTTACAAGAAGAGGAAATTGTGAGAGTCGGCGGCAATCAAATTATTCCGGTCGATGTCCGAATTATTACCGCTTCTAATAAAAACCTGCTTGATTGTATTAAGGAAGGCCGTTTTCGTGAGGATTTGTATTTTCGAATCAGCGTCCTTCCACTCTATATCCCTCCTTTACGTGAGCGGGAACACGACATTGTCGAGTTGTTTCAATTTTTTATAAGGAACAACAAAGCCCTTCATTCTCTCGATCTTGATTTGCTTTTGCAATATCATTGGCCCGGGAACATTCGTGAGCTGGAGAATGTCGCCAAACGTTTTGAAGTGCTCTGTAAAGGTGAGACGTTAACGAGCGAAACGGTTCAACGAACGCTGTATCATTCTCTCTTTCCAAGTCATGCATTATCACCTTTTGAGGAATATGAACAACAACGCTTGTCTGAATCTGAACAAATTAAACAAGCGTTACATAAGGCAAATGGCAATAAAGAACAAGCAGCTAAACTTCTTGGCATCAGCCGTACAACATTATGGAGACGCATGAAAGAGAACCACTTGCAGCTTTAGCATTACGGTGCTTCACTAGTAACGGCTTCCACTCTATAACAGAATAAACAGCATTCTGACAATCGCCTGTTCACCTTTTGACGTTGATATGATGTTTTATAACAATTCACTTATTTGGATAGGAATTCATTCACCGGTTAACATGGAATACAGGGGGCACACTAACATTAGAACGAGAGGTGACAATATGGATCAAGAACAGGCTGTATCTTTTTTAAAAGACATCATTCAGATAAAAAGTGTAAACCCTCCGGGAAATGAAACAGCTGTCGCTAAAAAATTAAAATCTCTTTTCGATGAATATGGCATCGAGACAGAACTTATTGAATACGACGACAACCGGGCCAATTTGATTGCTCGTGTCACAGGGGAACAAGATGGGCCTGTACTCGGATTAACGGGCCATATGGATGTCGTTCCGATTGGAGAAAATGAATGGGAACATGACCCTTTTGGAGCAGAAGAAGAGAATGGCAAGATTTATGGACGCGGTGCTTGTGACATGAAAAGCGGACTGGCTGCCTGTGCGTCAGCTATGGTGTCGCTGAAAGAAGAAGGCTTGCCGATAAAAGGGACAGTCACCCTTTTTGCAACTGTTGGCGAGGAAACAGGAGCTGTTGGCGCAAGACAGCTAACAGAACAAGGATATGCTGATTCCTTAGACGCCTTAATTATCGCAGAACCGACTCGAAATCAAGTGAACATCGCCCATAAAGGTGCGCTATGGCCGCAAATCATCACATACGGTAAAACCGCTCACGGTTCGATGCCGGATAAAGGGATAAATGCCGTTATTCACATGAATGAAATCATTCATCGGATAGCAGGCGGAGACTGGGAATGGCAATACGAGGAAGACGAGCTGTTGGGCGGAGCAACTTACAGCATTGATGTGATTAAAGGGGGCTCTAATACAAATGTCGTCCCTGATCAATGTTTTACCAATATCGATATGCGGACGGTTCCTTCTCAAGATCACAATCAAATCATCGAACAAATGCAACAAGTAATAGAAGCCGCAAAAGAGAAATATCCAGATTTGAAAGCTGACATCCGCATATTGAACGACCAGTCCCCTGTGAAAACATCCAATGATGATTCTTTTGTGAAACTGGTACAAGACGTCGTCAAAGTAGACGGCTCGGCAGAACTAGGCGGTATCACAGCTTATACAGACGGTTCGCAATTTAAACACGCACAAAAAGAATTCCCCATCGTCATATTAGGACCAGGGGAAACATCCACCGCGCACCAGCCTGATGAGTACGTTGAAATCAATAAGTACTTAGATAGTATTCATCTCTATAAAGAAATTGCAAAGAAATTTTTATCATAATGGATAGCAGCAAGAAAAGCGGCTGCAGATGATCTCTGCGGCCAGTGCCGCCCCCCCTCCCGTCACACAATGAAAATGCCAAACTTTTATGCTTCTCACCTTATGAATAAAAAAGGCCGTCCCAAAGGGTATGATTCACGCCCTTTTGAGACAGCCCTATTCCATCTTATGTGCCTGCAAAAAGCAGGGTCTGCCGCAAGTTCACCGCTTCTTCAACACAAGAGACAATCTACGAAAACGCCTGCACGTTCATGGTTGTTTCTGCAGGTTTTGTCTCCACCATCACTTTGCCGCTGCGAATAGAATAGAGAACAGGTGCCTGAGTTCGAACCGCGTCATATTCGGAATCAGAATCAATGACAATAAGGTTTGCCTTTTTTCCCTCTTGGACACCATAATTCTCTTCTATTCCCAAGGCTTTAGCTCCATTTGTTGTGATCAGATTCAATGATTTCACGATATGGTCATGGTCTGTCATATGACAAGCATGCAGCCCCACTTCAACCACGTGCATTAAATTGCCGTCACCAAGCGGATACCAAGGATCCATAATGGAATCGAGGCCAAAGCAGACATTGATCCCTTCCTTCCATAACTCTTTTACGCGTGTCAGTCCGCGGCGGACTGGGTGATTATCAAATCTTCCCTGCAGATGTAAATTAGCTTTTGGCAATGCAATAAAATGAATGCCTGCTTTCTTTAACGTCTGGAACAGCTTATATGTATACGCATTGCTGTACGAAGCCATGGCGGTCGTGTGACTTGCAGAGACACGATGTCCCATTCCCCGTTTAAATGCTTCTCCCGCCAGTACTTCGATATACCTTGATTGATCATCATCAATCTCATCACAATGGATATCAACCAATTTATCGTACTGTTCGGCAAGGTCCAGTGCCTTTACTACTGAACGAACGCCATCCTCACGGGTTAGTTCATAATGAGGGATACCGCCAACCACATCAGCCCCCATTTCCAGCGCTTTAATCAGCAGTTCTTCTCCGTTTGACTTCGTGTAGAGCCCTTCTTGAGGAAGCGCTGTAATCTGCAGATCCATCCACGGTTTGATTTCCTCTTTCACTTCCAGCAAGGCTTCCAGTCCTTTTAGTGTCGGGTCGCTTACATCCACGTGGGTACGCACATGCTGCACACCATGTTTCAATTGCATCTTTATTGCTTGTAAAGCTCGGTTTTTGATATCAGCTTTTGATTCGTTCATGATTTGTTTCCGCTCCGACCAAATTTCAATCCCCTCAAAAACAGAACCGGATTGATTCCATCGGGGAGTGCCTGCTGTAAGAGCATAGTCTAAATGAATGTGCGGCTCTACATATGGAGGCAGCACCATGTTTCCATGCAGATCGATAACAGTTTCATCACTTGTCTCAGCGGTTCTTTCGGCCGGTGTTATCGCTTTTATATATTCTCCTTGAACCTCAATACTCCAGCTGCCTTCTTGGCCGTAGAGCTTTGCATTTGTTAAAATCATTCGCAATCAACTCCTACATTTTCTCTTGCATTCATTAACTGCTTCTGAACAATGACTCGCTTTTATTTTAACATACATTATTTCAGAAATGCCCATATCAGAAATGGACGCAGCCTCTGTGTCAGACTTACTCCCTCTTTTTGAATAACGAAAATGTAAAAAAGACGTTACGAAAACAAATACGCACTTGCACTTCGCAGAAAAGCAAGCTGCAGCAGTTTGTTATCTTCTTTATTTGTCCGCTGATGCCTTCACCGCTCCCATTCAAGCCCAATTTTCATACCGTGAAATGTTCCTAAACAACAAAAAAGCAGGTCCCATCTCATGAGAGCAGACCTGCTTTTCCGGCTTTTCTATTTCCATCCGTATATCTCCATCGTGTTTTTTCCTGCCTTTAATTGTTGTCTAATCTGCTCCTCGTGTTCGGCTCTTTGTTTGGCTTTTTCGAGTACGGACAGAATATGTTCTTCTGGAATGACAACGACGCCATCGTCATCTCCGACAATCAAGTCGGATGCCTGTATACGCGCCTGGCCAATCAGGATTGGTTCATTGATTGTTCCGCCGCCATGCTTTGTTGTTCCTTGAATGCACAACCCGCGGCTGAAAACGGGAAACTCGGACGCAACGATATCTTCTTTATCTCGGACACACCCATCAATAACAAGTCCTTGAATGCCCCGCTCTTGGGCAGCTAATGTCATAATGTCTCCCCAATACCCTGCGTCATACATGCCTGAGACTTCAACGACAAGAACGTCTCCTGGCTTTGCTGTTAAAATAGCTTGATGCAGCATAATATTATCTCCCGGCGGCGAATGAACCGGCACGGCACGGCCGCACACTTTCATACCCGAAGCAAGCGGTTTAATTCCAGCCGGCAGGCTCCCGGTTTTTCCAGCTGCTTCACAAAGCGTTGCCGATGAAAACCGGCTCGCATCTGCGACTTCCTGTGTCACGGCGTATTCTTGTTTCATGCTGCCTCCCCCCTTATTTTTGTTCTTGCTTTTGAGCTTTTGCTTGCAGTGCATGGTACCCGTATGTTTGGCGTGCTTGCTTTAAAGTGGTGCCTAATGATACATCTTTTCGTATATCGTTTTCTTTTTGTTCAATCATTTCAGCTGTTTCCAAAATGTCTTGTTCAAATTCTTGCGGAATGACAATGACTCCATCATCGCTTCCATAGATAATATCTCCTGCTCTTACTTGCACGCCGCCAATTTGAACCGGCACATTATAATCCACTGCATCTACACGATCTTTTCCTGTTCGCATGTAATGGCCTTTGCTAAATATCGGATAATTAAGTTTCAAACTGTCTGATACGTCTCTGCACACACCATCAATGACCGTTCCTGCTAACCCCTTTTGGTGAGCAGCTGCTGTTAAAATATCTCCCCACACCGTACAGTCTGTTCGCCCGGCATTATCAAGCACAACAACGCTGCCGCTTTTTACATCATCAATAAAATCCCCGACACTTGCCTTTTCATGAGAACGTGCTGGCAAATATTTCACCGTAAATGCTCTTCCAACCATCTCGCATCCAAATTGAAGTGGAGAAATCCCCATACACGCACCCGCCATTCCTAAACGGTCCATTGCATCTGACACGGCTGCAATTGATATATTTTTATACGCCTCTATAATATCCACAGGATACCTCCGTTTGTTTTATCGTTTCATTATTCTTCATATTCATTACCGTAAAGACACCAGTTTTTCATCTAAAATAAAATCTCTAAGAGCAAATTTTTTAACTTTTCCTGATGGTGTCTTTGGCAGTTCTTCTTCCATTAACACCACGTGATCTGGCACTTTGTAATCCGCCACTTGTTCTTTCATATAGGCTTTTAAATCTTCAGCTGTTATCACAGCGTGTTGTTTCACTTTGACTGCCGCACAGGACACTTCTCCTAAAACGGTATCTCTCACACCCACTACTGCTGCTTCTAAAACATCCGAATGGCTGTAAAATACATCTTCAATTTCAGATGGATAAATATTATAGCCGCCGCGAATAATCATATCTTTTTTCCGGCCGACAATACGCACATACCCATCAGCATCCATCGTTGCTAAATCACCCGTGTAAAACCAGCGGTCTGCATCAATAGATTCTTGGGTTTTTTCGGGAAGTCCATAGTAGCCTTTCATTAACCCAACACTTTGACAGGCAAGTTCCCCGACTTCTCCAGGCGGCATTTCTTCTCTAGTATCATTCACTATTTTCAGCCGAACGCCTTGAATGGCTTTCCCAACTGTTTCAGACAGAGTGATGTCATCATCATCGAAACGTGTCATCGTTAAAATCGGTGAAGTTTCTGTCATGCCGTAACTGATAAGGACGTCACAGCCCATTTCTTGTTTTACTTTTCGTATCGTTTCCACTGGACACGGTGCTCCCGCCATAATAGAAACGCGCAATGAGGATAAGTCATAGGAATGAAATGATGGATGATTTAACTCCAAAACGAAAATGCTGGGCACACCGGAGTGAATGGTAATTCGTTCTTGTTCAATCAAGCGCAGCGTCTTTTCTGCTTTGTATGCCTCCATCAAAACTGCTTTTGTTTCACTGCCAATCAGCCGCAGGATACCAGCAATACCCATAATATGAAAGTACGGACTCGCATGTAAAAACACATCATCTTCCTGGCACTTAATTGCCTCGCAGCTTGCAACCATCGAATGAACGAGGTTTTCATGGGTCAGCATGACACCCTTTGCCTTACCCGTCGTACCAGACGTATAAATAATCGCAAACACGTCTTCTTTTATATCAATTTTTGTCTCTACGCGCTCTCCATTATGCTGCCTCTTCACATCGTCATAACTCACCCACTCTTTTGCTTGAAACCGCACAGTAATGACATGCTGCAAGGACGGCAGACGCTCTGTCAGCGCTTGAAACTGCTGCACGTGGTTGACTTTGTCAAATGTGTCCGTCATAAATACAGCTTTTGTTCCTGAATCCCGCAGAATATGTTCTGCTTCATCCTGGCGGTAGCGTGTATTAAGCGGAACAAGTACAGCTCCTGCTTTGGCAATGGCAAATACTGCAGCTATAAACTCATACCAGGTTGGCAAACAAACAGCTACCCTGTCGCCTGGTTCAATGCCGAGCTGCTTTAAGCCGCAAGCCAGTTCACTTGCTTCTTGTTCCAACTCTCGATACGTCAGCCGCCGCTTTCCATCAACAACCGCCTCTTTGTCAGGAGAATTTTTGCCTGCTTTATCAAGAAGTTCTGCAATCGAAAGACCGTAGCAGTCGCGAATGTTCATAGCATTTCTCCTTTCTTTCTTATTCTTCTACTTGAAAACAAGGCAGCGTCAAGTCTTCGTCTACCTTTTTATAGACAACAGACACGGGCTTGCCGATAGAAACATCCTCTCTGTCACCGACAATTCTGCTTAACATTCTAGCGCCTTCTTCTAAATCAATAATAGCTACAACAAAAGGAGTGTCTTGTTTAAAAGGCGGCCTTGCTTTATGAACGACGGTGTAACTGTGAATATGCCCCTTGCCGCTTGCTTCTGTCCAGGTAACATGATCGGAAAAACAGTGCGGACAAATCGTACGAGGATAAAAAATGGCATTGTCACAATCATTGCATTCTTGAATCATTAACTTGTGTTCTTTCGCCCCTTCCCAAAACGGGGCAGACTCTTCGTCGAGCGGCGGCTTTGGATAAATTTGTTCCATATTAATCCCTCCCTAATACGAGTGTCGACGTTGAGGAAAGCGTTCCGCCTGTTCCGTTTACTAACGCAATGTTCGCATCCTCCACCTGCCGGTCTTCACACTCACCCCGCAGCTGCCGAACTGCTTCGATGATTAAGAAGATTCCGAACATTCCAGGGTGACAATAAGATAAGCCGCCTCCATTCGTATTTAACGGAAAAGAACCCCCTGGCGCTGTACGTTGGCCGCTGACAAAATCGCCGCCTTCTCCCGGCTTGCAAAACCCTAGCGCTTCTAGTGTAAGAAGCACGGTGATTGTAAACGAATCATAGACTTCGACCACATCAATATCATTATGTGTCACACCAGCCATTCCCATTGCTTGCTTTCCACTTTGCTTCGCACCTGTGACGGTCAAATCATCCATATGTGTAACGGAATTATGGGTATGTGTTTCCCCATGCCCTAGTATCCATACCGGCTTTTTCTTTGCTGCTTGAGCTGCTTCTTTTGACGCAATGACCACAGCACCGCCTCCATCCGTAATTAAACAACAATCCAGTAAGTGAAGCGGCTCACTAATCATCGGAGATTCCAATACATCTTCAATGGTTATCAAGTCGCGTTTAAATGCTTTTTCATTCAAATTGGCCCATTTCCGAGTAGCTACAGCAATTTCTGCTAACTGTTCCGATGTTGTACCATATTGATGCATATGACGCATCGCAGCCATTGCATAGTGGCCTGCCGGCGATGGAATGCCAAACGGTTCTTCATATTTTTGGGTTAATGTTGTGGGAGACGGCGAACCATTTGTCCGGTTCGTGCTGCCATACGTAATTAACGCCACATCAATCAGACCCGCTTTAATCGCAGCAACCGCATGTGCTGCGTGAGATTCAAACGAAGAACCGCCAATATTGGTTCCACCTGTATACGTCGGCTGAATCCCTAAATATTCTCCAAGCATTAATTGTGGAAAGTGAGCCCAGCTTCCTGTTGTAAACAATGCATCGACATCATCTTTTGTAAAGCCTGCTTCATCTAGTGCCGCTTTTGCTGCTTGTGCTTGCAGCATCAGCACATTTTTCCCATGCGCTTCTCCTAAATCAGACTCTGCTACGCCAACAACAGCTGCGTGTCGTTTGGAACTCATGTATGAACCCCCCTCTTTCTCTATGAAAATATGTCTTATGCATGAAACGTGATGCTGGCTTGTCCTTTTGTTACCGGCTTGCCGGCATCTGTTTCCGCCCAAATGTCCAGATCGACCGTTTTAGTATCAGCGTTCTTTTCTGTCACAACGGCTTTACACGTCACCGTATCGCCTGGAAAAACCATGCCGCGGAATTGGACGTTTAAACGGCTGACAAAACCATTCGTCCCTGCTGCATCTTGTGCCAGCTGCCCCAAAAATCCCATGCTGAGCATGCCATGGGCAATAATACCCGGCAGCCCGACTTTTTTGGCTGTCTCTTCGTCTTGATGAATCATATTAAAATCTTTCGATGCCCCTGCATATTTCACAAGCTGCAGTTTTTCAATCGGTGGTTTCACAAGCGTCAGCTCTTGTTCTGGTTTTAATTCTTGCCACGTCATACTCATGTTCCTTCCCCCTTAACGGTAAATAATCGTTGTTCTTCCTGTATAAACAAGGCTGCCATTGCTGTCTTCTCCGCGCGTTTCCAGCACATAAAACGTCATTTTCCTTTTACCGTCACGCTCATAAACATCTACTAACTCACTGATACAATGAAGGATGTCTCCCGCGACAATCGGGCGTTCATACACGAATTCTTGTTCCCCGTGAAGCGTCCGGCTTAATTCCAGATCAAGCCCTGGCTTTGGCAAATGAAATGTTGCCGGAAACGTAGGAGGAGCAACAATGCTTGGATATCCTTTTTCTCTGGCATATTCTTCATCGCAGTACAGCGGATTATCATCTCCTAGTGCATCTGCAAATGCCTTAATCGATCCTTTTTCCACTTCTACTGTCGTCCACTCTGTTTTCGTTCCAATAGCACTTGTATCCAGCATGTCTGTATCACCTTTCCTTTGAAAATAGTTTTTTCATTAGCGTGCGCCTCCACCGACATACAACACTTCTCCTGTGACATAACTTGCTTCATCACTCACTAAAAACGACACAACATTGGCGATATCTTCTGGCTGTCCAACCCTGCCGATTGGAATCGATTTGCTTGCCCCTTTTTTCACTTCGTCAAAATCCATCCCTTGCCGCTCGGCAGTTGCTCTTGTCATATCTGTTTCGATGAACCCGGGAGCGACGCAATTAGCGTTAATGTTAAACTTTCCAAGTTCTAACGCAAATGTCCTTGTTAACCCTTGCAGCCCGGCTTTTGCTGCTGAATAATTAGCCTGGCCGCGCTTTCCCAGTGCACCTAAACTGCTTGTAGTGACAATTTTACCGTACTTTTGTTCCACCATGTATTGTTGAAAGGCTTTTGTTACTAAAAATGAGCCTTTTAAGTGTGTATCAAGCACGATATCCCACTCATCTTCCGACATTTTAAAAAGCAGGTTGTCTCTTGTTACACCAGCGTTGTTTACCAATATATCGACACGGCCAAAGCGGGAATGAATATGATCTGCCGCAGCATCCACTTCTTCGCGGCTGGACACGTCACACCCGACAGCAATCGCTTCGCCGCCCTTTGATTGAATCGTATCTACGGTATGTCTTCCAAACTCCTCTTTTAAATCGATGACTGCCACCTTCGCTCCGTCATCTGCTAACTTGACAGCTGTAGCTGCTCCAATTCCTTTTCCTGCTCCTGTCACCACTGCTACTTTTCCTTGTAAATTCCCCATAAAACAGTCCTCCTCTATTTACATGCTGTAACTTTCTGAATCTATGACCTTTTGTGCTATTTCCCGCTTGAACAAGATGGTATTGATAGGGATAAAAAAGGTATTTTCTGTTATTTTTTGAAGCTGCTGATGCAATTCGTCCCCATCAAACATCGCCGCGGCAATTTCTTTCGCAAAATCAATTACGTCTTCAAATGCCTCTTGTACGTATACTGTTGTCATCTTCATAACGTACTGAGCTGCTTCTTCTCCTCGTTCAGCAATGATTTTTTCCGTCCTTTTGACAGCGCTTTCTATCGCAAACATGAGAATAATTATATCTCCAAAGTTGCTGGTAACTTCTTGTTCATCTTCCAGCGTCTCTTCAAATACGTCGAGTGCGTAAGATAGAAGGTAAGTAAATAATTCCTTTGTTTTGCTTAACAGCTCATTTTCCCTGGACAACGCACCGTCATGGCTTGGTGTTTGATTATCTGCTGTGAACGTTTCTTGAACACGTGCTAAAGCATCTTCTAACGCACGGAATTTTCCTTTTTTCAGCTTCCTAATGACAGTGTTAGTAATAAACATGCGGTTCATTTCACTAGTACCTTCAAAAATCCGCTTGATTCTGGAGTCGCGATATAAACCTTCAATCGGATACTCTTTCATATAACCGTATCCACCATGAATTTGCAGTCCCTCATCTACTGCAAAATCCAGCGTCTCAGAGCCAAATACTTTATTAATTGAACATTCCATCATATATTCGCCCACGGCTTTTCTCGATTTCTCTCCTACATTCGAGTCATTAAAGTCAAGCTCTTTCAACCCTTTGTCAAACAAATGAGCCGTTCGGTACACCATACTTTCTAAGACATATGCCTTCATGTTCATCTCTGCCAGCTTTTTTGCTATAAGCGGGAACGATGAAATTTTCTTGCCGAATTGAACACGCTCATTGGCATAGGCAGCGGAATGATAAATAGTATTTTTCGTATTGCCCAAGCAGCCTGCCCCAACGGAAAGCCGGCCGAAATTTAAAACATTAAAGGCAAAAATATGGCCTTTTCCAGGTTCACCGAGCAAGTTTTCCACTGGCACTTTGACATCCTCAAACGTCATCGAACACGTAGAAGAAGCTTTCAGACCCATTTTGTCTTCTTCCGGCCCGATACTTACTCCATCCCATTGCCTTTCTACAATAAAGGTGCTGAAGTCTTTTCCATCTAATTTAGCAAACACGATAAAAATATCAGCAAAACCGGCATTGGTAATAAATACTTTGCTGCCGTTTAAAATATAATATTTTCCGTCTTCCGAAAGATAAGCATTCGTTTTAATGCTTGAAGCGTCTGTCCCCGACTGTGGTTCCGTTAACGCAAACGCTGTCGTTATGTCACCGGTTTGCAGACGCGTGAGATATTTTTCTCGTTGATGCTTCGTTCCAAAAAAGGTAATAGGAAGCATTCCAATGCCAATGTGCCCGCCAATCGGCATTGTCAAAGCAGCTGACTGGGTATTGAGCTTTTCTTTCATTAACGCAAAGCGTATGCCTTCTAATCCCAATCCGCCATACTCTTCAGGCAAAGAAGCCCCCAATATTCCAACATCGCCCGCTTTTTTAATGACTTGAAGCGTCAGATCGTAATTTAGTTTCTCTCCTTCTTCTCCCAAAGACAAGATTTCTTTTTCTACAAAATCTTCGGTCGTTTTGGCAATCATTTGGTGTTCTTCAGAGAAATCTTCTGCAGTAAACACCTGATTATAATGAATATCTTCGGTGATAAAACTTCCTCCTGCAATTTGTACATCTTCTACTTTGCTCATCCTCATTCACTCCTCTTTATTTTTCTCTTTTCATTGATGAGAAAAGTCCCTCCTCTGCGGCGATATCCCCTTTTCTTGTACACTCTATATAATAAGCAAATAGTGTGCCAACCTTTTTGCCCCTGTCATAACAAGGATTGCTGCTCGAAATGTTGCGTTTTTCGTTTCAAGTGAAACGAGTATTGTTTCACTTGTTTCTAAAATCACAAGAAAAGATACGAAAAATGGTGGTTGAGAAACCCACTCAACCACCATTCTTGTCACCGTAGACACTGCTGCTTTAGAACGCATCTGCCACAGACGGGACGCTGTCCGCGGGCCATGGCCCAAGCCTCCACAAACGGTTTTGCAGGGTCTTCGCCTCATGCTGTTCCCGCTGGAATCGCCCGTCTTCTGCTCCTGCTTCGGACAGCGTATGGATGAAAAATCTTTAAAATAACAACCAACATATACACTTTTCTCCCTTCAAAAAAAGAAGACAAACGCGTATCGGTTTGTCCTCTTCTATAATATAGTTTTAACTAGTTTTTATTTTCTGAATACTAATAGTGTCTTCTGCTATTCTAGTAACCCTGCTGTCTCTAAAATGCGCCGGTCAAATTCATATGTGTCCGTAATATCTTGCTGGAATTCTTCTGGTCCGGCATATACTGCTTCAAGCCCTGCTTGCTCAAATTCTTCTTGCAGGTCAGGATCATCAAGTGCTTGCTTAAACACATCGTGCAATAAATCCAGTTTTTCCTGCGGCAAATCTTTTGGTGCGATCAACCCTACCATTTTATTTTCTTCTACATCAATGCCTTTGTCTTTCAACGTTGGAATATCGCCTTCTAACTCTCTGCCTGTGGAACTAAACAACGGACGGACATCTCCAGAATCAAGGTGTGTTTTCATTCCAGGCAATGTGCCAATGGTTGCATCAACGTGACCTCCGATTAATGCCGTTGTGGCTTCAGCAAATCCGTCAAACGGCACAATATCATAATCAATGCCAGCTTCTGCTTTTAATGTTTCTAACAGCGGTACAGCTCCAGGAACCGCTGACACTTTAAATTCGCCAGGATGTTCTTTCACATAGTCGAGCCATTCATCAAAGGTCTCCCACGGTGCATCATCATTAATGAACATATACCCATCTACTTGCAATACTTTCATAATAGGCTGAAAACTATCATGTGTATACGATACATGACCGTAATGCGATTCAGTAGTGATAGTAGAAGTTTGCACAAACCCAAGTGTGTACCCATCCGGTTCTGTTTGAGACAGTTCTGTCACACCGGCTGTATTAGCACCTCCTGTTTTGTTAATCAGTGCAAACGACTGATCGTTGGGTAAATACTTCTCGGCATATTTTGTTAAAATACGCGCAGCCCCATCGTAATTACCTCCTGTTGGGAAAGGCAAAATCATTTCAATCGGTTCTTGCGGAAAATCAGCAGCAGCGTCATTGGATCCTTCTGCTTCTGATTTGTTTTCCGTTGAAGTTCCAGTCGCACAACCAACCATCAAAAACACGGCTAACAGCGTAAACAACATACATCTTTTCATTTCCTTCTAACCTCCTCAATTTTGAAATCGCTTACAAAAATATGAAGAACCACACGGCCTTTCCCTTTTTCGCTGCTTTTTGATTTTCTTAACACTCCTCTCTTTTTTAGAATCAGACAACCTTATCACTATGCACGTTTCATGCCAAACGTTTCATTCGTTTGATTCACGTTATTTAACAACGAATCGTTTTACATTTTGTTTCATTTGAAACAAATCATGTGAACACGTTTCAAAAAAATGAAACAAAGGAAATCGCAAGTGCTTGAAAGAGGGAGGTTGGGCTGCGGATTACAAAAAAGGAGCTGCCCAAAGGTCACAAAAATAACCTTTGGGCAGCTCCTTTTTCCGATTTACAAGTAATACACCCTTCATTTTGACAAATTCAGGTTCACTCGCCGCAGGCAGCACCTCAGCTTTCTCAACAGCTTACCGCTTGCTCCTTCGCAGAAGGCGGCAGCTTCTGCGCCCGACACAGGGCGCAGACGGTTTTAGCAGACGTTCATTCTTGTCACGACCGCAGGCGCCTCACTTGACTGCCGTGCAAAGATGATTAGTCAAAAGCGCTCTTCACCTCGTCATTCCACTATGTGATGCCGAATCCTTGTTTCATGCGAAACATATAAATATGCTTCTTTTTCTTGTTATGACAACGAAGCTGCTTTCCTTGCAGTCAGCAAGCTGGCAGTCACGTAACTTAGAAAGGACAGCAGCACAGGCACCGTTACCGTGTGCATGCCAAATGGTTCCGGCCATATATTGTGAATGATGCTGTAAGATGCGACCCCTGCAATAATGGATGCCATGGCACCGTACTTATTGCCCTTGGCCCAGTACAAGCCGAGAACAACCGGCCAAATAAATGCAGATTCCAGGCCGCCAAACGCAAATAAGTTCAGCCAAATTAAAAGATCCGGCGGGCTTAATGCTAACGCAAACACAGCAATCCCTAATAAAGCGGTGACCGCAAAACTCATTGTTTTCACTTTTTTGCGAGTGGCCTTTGGATTGACATAATTCAAATACACATCTTTTACAACAGTGGAACTGACCAACAACAATAGGGAATCAACCGTTGACATAATAGCTGCCATCGGGGCGGCAAGTACGACACCAGCAAGCCAAGCCGGCAGCACTTCCATCGTAATCGTTGGCATAACAGAGTCTGCCACTTCAATTCCTGGTAAAATCGGTCTTGCCATGACACCAACAAGGTGCATGCCAAACATCATAAACGCAACGACTATCGTGCCAATGATTAACGCACGATGCATTCCTTTGGCGTCTTTATAGGACATTGCCCGAACTGCTACTTGCGGAAGACCAACCACGCCGACACCCACAAGAATCCAAAAGGATGAAACATATAATGGCGTTAAACTGCCGTCGTGGCCAAACGGGCTGACCAAGTTCGGATTTTCATTGGCCAAATCGGACATAATGTTTCCCATTCCGCCTCCGGCAATAATCGTTCCAACTAAAATAATCAGCGTTCCAACAAACATCACAATGCCTTGCAGCGCATCCGTCACAGCGACTGCCCGGAAACCTCCGATAATGACATAAATAATTACCGCAAAAGCAAAAATAAACAATGCCGATGTGTACGATAACCCCGTCAGTGACTCAATTAAACGAGCACCGCCGACCCATTGTGCTGTCATGGCCGAAAAAAGGAAAATAATAATACTGACAGCACTTAACAGCACAACCGCCTTGCTGTTATATCGTCCCTTTAAATAGTCCACTAACGTGATAGCTTTATACTGTCTTGCTTTGATTGCAAACTTTTTCCCTAAAATCATCAGCACAAAATAGCCTGTCGCGACTTGTGACATAGATAACAGCACCCAGCCGAGGCCTTCGCTGTATGCCGCTCCCGGCCCGCCGACAAAACTGCTCGCACTTCCATATGTAGCAATCATCGTCATCGCCAGCACCAAGCCGCCTAACTCCCGGCTTCCTAGAAAATACTCTTGCAGAAAATTACTTTTTGCCGCAATATGACGCGATGCCCAAAAACCAATAGCGAAAATGAAGAGAAGAAATACGAGCAGTGGAATTACAACATCCCAATTCATGACTTCTCCTCCTCTTGACCTTCTTCAAACGGCACCTCTTTAAAAAATGCTTTCACCACAACTATCACCAGCACTATCATGATGAGTGAACCAATGATGCAGCTATAAAAAAACCAAGCCGGCATTCCCCATATATACTGGTAATCACTGACCGGCTTAGATCCAAGGCCATAGGCAAAACCAAACCACCATAAAAAATTAAACAACACCAAGCCCACACCAATCCAGGCTTCGCGATGAGCAATCTTAAACCGCCAGTCTTTCTTTTCATGTGCTGCCATCGATCACTTCCCCCTTCCCGGACTATATTTTATCGAAATTATTCAAAAAATAAAAATAGTGCAGATGCAAACAACGTCCATTATACAATAGGTGCCCTTTAGAAAACACTAGAAAAACGCAGGCTGCCGTTGGTCCCTAACCGAAAGCCATTACTTTTCATACAGAAAAAGACTGTCTCAAAGAGAGAGCTCTTTGAGACAGTCTGCCGCATAACAAATGAAGCTTCATATAGATTGCTTTGTTTCACACAATGGCTGGACATATAAACTAATAGAACTTGTTAGCAGCTGCAATGTGACAGGCAGGAGCAGCGCGTGAGATGCCAAACAAACCAGCCGGTACGTTGCAGGGAGCAGAGGCTGTGCTTGCGGCAGGCATTCACCAGCAGCACCGTCACAAATACATCCACCGAACTTAACCGAGCTTTTCTGTAAAAAATACGTTTTTCATGACAGTGCTGATAAAAGCAGCGTCGTCATCGGTAAGAGAAAGAGGCGGAGCGATATTGATGATGTTGCTGTAACCGGAAACAGTGTCGGCATTTTTCCCTGCGATCAGGCCATGCTTTTTACAAGCCTGAACAACTTCTGTGCTGTACGAATCATCCACAGGCTCTTTTGTGTCTTTATCCTTCACCAGTTCAATACCTATTAACAGTCCCTTTTGGCGAACATCTCCCACATGAGGATGATCAAAGAGTTTCATAAGCGCCTTTTTGATCGCTGCCCCTTTTTCTTCCGCGCGCTGGCATAAGTTTTCTTGCTCCATTAATTCTAAGTTTCTCACCGCCAGTTTACAAGCTGCTGGATTGCCTCCGAACGTGTTGACATGCCGAAAATGGTCATTTTCACCTGTTTGCTGGAATGACTCGTACAATTCTTCTCTTACTGCTGTTGCTGCTAACGGAAGATAACCGCTTGTAATGCCTTTTGCCATCGTCACGATATCTGGTTTGATGCCATAGTGCAAAAATCCGAATTTCTTTCCTGTCCGTCCAAAACCACAAATCACTTCATCAATGATGAGCAGCACATCATGCTTTCGACATACTTTTTCTACCTGTTTCACGTAACTTTCATGCGGAATAAGAATGCCGCCTCCTGTAATAATTGGTTCCATGATGACAGCTGCTACCGTTTCCGGACGTTCAAACAAAATCGCATCTTCCATCACCTGAGCACAAGCAAGGTTCCATGCTTTATCATCGAATCCTTCTGGCTTACGATACGAATCGGGCGCTCGTACATGAATAAATCCTTCCGGCAGCGGTTCATAAAGATACTTTCGCTGCGCTTGACCCGTTGCCGCAAGTGTTGCCAGTGTGCTGCCGTGATAAGAACGATAACGGGAAATGATTTTATATTTGTGCGGGTTTCCATGTTGGCGATGGAATTGACGTGCAATCTTAAAAGCCGTTTCATTCGCTTCTGATCCACTATTGGCATATACTATCCGGTAGCTTCCTGCGAGCCATTCACGCAGCTTTTCGGCTAGTTCGATGGCAGGCGTGTGACTGTTCGTTAATGGATAAAACGGCATGGCTGCAAGCTGCTGGCTGGCGGCCTCTACAAGTTCTTTTCTCCCATAACCTGCATTCACGCACCACAAACCCGACATAGCATCTAAATATTTGTTGTCTTCTATATCAGTAATCCAAGCTCCCTGTGCTTCTTTTACTACCATCGCATGACCATCTTTTTGATACGGCTTCATATGGTGCCACACATACGCTTTATCTTTTTCATACCAAGATTTCTTCTGCTTCACGACCATCCCTCCCCCATTATCATTACAACGAAGGCGCTGCTTCTATGACTATCACTTATAATTACGGTAAAAATGATTACAGCACTGAAAGATGTTTTCCATGTGACGGGGGTGACATATTCATACCTATGAAAAAGCCCTCCGCTTCGAAAAACGGAGGGGGGATAACATTACTTGCGAATTGCTTTAATAATTAAACTCAATACCGCAATAAATATAATGGCACCTAAGAGAGCTGGAAAAAAGGCAATTCCACCGACAGAAGGACCCCATGCTCCAAAGAGACTTCCTCCAATCCAAGCTCCGACAATACCAGCTATAATGTTGCCAAGAATGCCGCCTGGTACATCTTTACCGAGAAGTAGACCTGCCAGCCAGCCAATAATACCGCCGATAATTAAAAATAAGATAAATCCCATACACCACATAACTCCTTTCATTCATGATGAAAAAATGTCTTGCAGATGTTGTTCCCTATTAGTCTATTCGTTACACTTTGTACACATGTTTTTCTTTTCATTTGGCTTAGAAAAAAGTACAAACAAGTCATGGACAGTTTTCAACTAAAGGAGCAAATCAGCTATGCGGCGTTTTTTCTTTCGGTTAACATTTTTGCAGTCATTCCTCATTCTAGGCACTCCCACGATGATGCTCATTCTTCTCCTTACGGCAGCGCCGTCATCATCTTATGAAATGTTGGTGAATAGTGCAGCAGCTGGTTTCATTTATGTGCTGCTGGCGTTTTTTCTCTATCCTTTGCTCATCGCTGTGAAACACCTCCGCTTTCGCAAGCTGGTTCTGTTCACACGGGTGTACATACGGTTTCACATCGCGCTCGCTGTATGGGGAGCGCTCATGCTGTTTCCTCATGCTGCCGGCATGCCCTCTTTCTATCCTGTACTGACATTAAAAGCGATGAGCGGATCGGCCGCAGCAGCTGCTTTTATGGCCGTGCTTCTTACCGGTTATTTCCGCAAACAAAAATCATCAGGCAAACGCCGCCGTTATCATCGTTATGCTGCATTTGTCTTTGTTTTGGCTTGTCTTATTCATGTCAGCGTGTAGCGATTGGCGAAAGCGGAAAGTTTTGGTATAATGAAAGTACATCATCATATAATAAAAAGACCGCAGGTGCGGCGAACACCTACGGTCCTGCCATAGCTTGGTTCCCTCAACGGGGTCCGGCCAGGAGAAAATAAATCACCCGCTCGAGCCGTCAACTCAAGGGTGATTTATTTTTGTGACAAGAGCATCACCACTAACGCTCCAAATGAAATCATGAGCATCAGCGCTTCATACACTGTCATCATATAGGCACCACCCCCTTCCCTTTTGGGGATGATACCGAACCACCCTTCAGTTAACCAATGCTATCGCATGTTTATTATATCATATTTTTTCCAGTTCCATCAGCCGCGCTTTTAGCTGTTACTTCTGTTTAACGCTCTTTTACCTGCTTTACAAATTCCTTCATCAATGCCGGCAGATCAGGCCAGGCATGACCAGAAACGAGATTTTTATCTACATAATCCATTTCATTCACGTACTCTGCACCCATGCGCTCCACTTCCGGCTTACACGCCTGGTAAGCTGTCATTTTTCTGCCCTTTACAACGTCTGCAATGGGGGTTAACACTTGGCTGCCATGACACACAACAGCAATTGGCTTATCTGCTTCAAAAAAGTGAGAAACAATGCCTGGCAGATGCTCGTCCAAGCGAATATGTTCAGGGGCACGTCCGCCTGGAATAATGATGCCGTCGTAGTCTTCAGGTGTGACGTCAGCAAAAGCAATATTGGCATCAATCATATAGCCGCGCTTTTCTGTGTATGTTTCCCAATCTTCAAAGTCGTGAACGACGGTGTTAAGCTTTTTCTGATGAGGTGCGGCAATATCTGTGTCAAATCCCTCTTCTAGACAGCGGAAATAAGGGTAGTATACTTCCAGCGCTTCCACAGCATCTCCTGTCACAATTAATACTTTGCTCATCATCCAACCTCCATCTCGCAGATTTGGTTCCAGCATATCCATTTTACCATTTATTGGAGAAAGTGATGTTACAATCATGTAAAAGTCTTCACGGCAAAATTATGCAGAAGTATTGACAGCGGATAGATTCATTCCTCTTAATGAAGGGAAGAGGATAGAAAAAGAGGAGGATGAGCAAAACGTGATTATTTCTTCCATACAAATGGATATTGTTCCAGGAGACCCTAAACAAAATCGACAAAACGTCGAAACACTCGTTTCAAAAGAAGTTAAACAGAATCAGCCTGATATCATTGTGCTGCCGGAAATGTGGACCACAGCTTACACACTGCCGCAGCTAACCGATATTGCAGACCATGAAACAAGTAACACGATACCATTCTTACAACAGCTGGCCAGCACCCACAACGTTCATTTAGCAGCTGGTTCCATCGCCTATCAACAAGGAGACGACATGTTTAACCGTGCTCTTATTATTAACCGCAATGGAGAGCTTGTGTATCATTATGACAAACTTCATTTGGTGCCGATGCTGAACGAACCTGATTATTTAACAGGCGGTAAACATAAAGCCCAAGTGTTTGAGCTGGGCGGCATCAAAATGGGAGTCATTATTTGTTATGATCTGCGCTTTCCTGAGCTGGTCCGAGCGCTTGCGCTAGAGGGGGCACAGGTCATTTTCCTTCCTGCTGAGTGGCCAGACGCCAGGCGTGATCATTGGCGTTATTTACAGCTGGCCCGCGCCATCGAAAATCAAGTGTATATGATATCATGCAACCGAATTGGCACGTATAACAATACAACGTTTGCCGGCCATTCCATGATTATTGATCCGTGGGGAAGCATCTTAGCTGAAGGAAGCACCGATCAAGCAGAAGTCATACGAGCGAGCCTTTCCCCTGAAAAAGTAACCGAAGTCAGGCAGCAAGTTCCGGTGTTTTCAAGCCGGGTTCCGCATTACTATGCCTAAAATTCGCAAGGGGTGAAAAAATTATTTCCTGACTGCGATTTTGAGTGCGATTGGTCATGTTTAATGAAGGGATTTGGAGATAAATGATAAAATAAATAGCAAAGAGATATGAGAACTGATAAGCGATTGTTCTTCAAATAACGAGCAAGTTTCTTAAAGAAGAATTATTAAGGGAGACGTTGTATGACAAATAGAATAAAAATAATCATAGCAATAAGTGTCTTGTCTATTGTTACAGTAGCGTTTTTAATTAGTACTCAATCATATTTCAATAACAAAGAAATTAGACTTGCGAGTGACAAATGCTATGAAATAGGCGGCTTGCCTAAAGTAGAACGTGATTCTCTGACTTTAAGCTATTCATTTTCTTGCCAAAAGGATAACTAATTTAGGTGCAGTGTAGTGGCTAAATGCTTATGTCACTAAAGGAGGCGTTTGTTGAAGTATAAAAAAGAGATTGGAGTTTTTTTCCAATCTCTTTTTTATACTGTGAATTCCATTGGATATTTCTGTGATTTAACATGTGTTTTTCCAAGTGATTCACCAGTTCGCACTTAACAAGCGAACCCGTTAATCCCTTATTCCAGCTCCTTTTTGTGTGCTAGTTCGTCGCGGTCGACCGCTTCTGGTGTGCGTTCCATCCATCTGCGTGCAATTAACAAATTCGCAGCATCATCCACATATAATCCGTTATCTGCCAGAAAACGCGTGTACATAGCACCAATGTCGCGTCTGCCATTTAACGAAGCGGCGTTGGCATATGTTCTTATTTTCATCGAAAACATCTCCATTTTATGAAACAGCATCAGCTTATCAGAGAATGGAGAGATGGTCGATGTTGTCACCAAATTATCCAAAAAAGGGGTTCCAGGTAAACCGTTCTCATGCAGCTTATTGAATCCAGCTTTAATATGCCGGTCTGTAATTTCTTTTCCACGCAAAAAGAAATCGCGGATCTTTCCTTCGCGTGCTACTTGGCTAAATGCAACAAGCAGCGCTTTACTCGTTGTATCGTTGTCCAAATTCGAATATATATGAGCAATTTCAAGCGCATGCAATGGACGAACTTCTCCTAAAAAGCCGCTTAAATAGCGTTGTTTTTCAATAAAATCGGGATGCCGAGGGTATGGTATCTCCGGCGGCTTCACCATCAGTCCTTTATCCATCAACACTTGCGTTACTTCATTTAAAAACCGCATCGTTGCCTGAACCGTATTTGTAAAAAACTCTCTCGTATCACTTCTTGTCATCAATGGGATGGCCACTGAATATAAACTGAGTCCCGCTTTTCCTGTGTATTTTAAATAATGAAGGTAAAATTCATCCTTAAAAAGCCTCGGCGCACCCAGATGAACATCTTCATCCGTAAAACCAACCGGCACGGGAAAATTCTCTTTTTGAAAGATTTCACGCGCATCAACAACGAGTGAATCGCATAAATCCAGTGCATGGTCTACAATGCGCTTGATATCAGGGTCTTCGACATGCTGTTGAAAATAGCGAAGGACGCATTTTGATAAAGTGTTCCCCGTATAAGTGGACCAAATTTTCCCAATTTCTGCCGATGTCAGCTTCACATCTTCCGGGCTGGTTCCCAAGGCCTTCCACCTCCTGTACAAATAACATGCCCCGTTTAAACAAGACGTATGTATAGAGACTTGCATGTTTCATTGCTGTGTAAAAGTTCATTAAATCCCGTATAACCATGCTCATTCTACGCATGTTATGAATGGAAGCATAAAGGACGGTGGAACCATTGAGTGAAGAGAAGCCAAAGCAGCCAGTTTTTGATGATTTTCATAACAATATTGACTACTTGAAACAAGAAATTGGCATCGGAGAAAGCTTTGATACGATTCATCTTGACTTGCACTACGCAGGCCGGGATATGGGCATGTTTATGATTGACGGGTTTGCAAATGATGAAGCGCTGCAAAGAATCATGCGGTTCCTTGCTAACCTGACACCTGAACATCTCGAGCCTGATCCGCTAGAGCAATTAATGAAAACATATCTTCCCTACATTGAGCTTGACAAAGAAGATGACTTAGACAAAGTTGTTTTTTGGGTATTAAGCGGAGCAACGGCTCTTGTTGTCGAAGGCATTAATCAAGTCATTATTATTGATACTAGGACATATCCCGTCCGCTCCCCTGAAGAGCCTGATCTTGAGAGGGTTACACGCGGTCCGCGGGATGGCTTTGTGGAGACAATTGTTTTTAATACGTCGCTGCTTCGCCGCAGAGTACGCGACCCTTCTTTGCGGATGGAGTACATGTCGATTGGCAGACGCTCAAAAACAGATATTTGTATTTCTTATATTAAAGATATTGCCAATCCACAAATGATAAAAAAAATCAAAGACTCCTTGAAAGATATTGATGCAGAAGGGTTTCCAATGGGAGAAAAAACAGTAGAAGAGTATATTTGCGGACGCCACTGGAACCCTTATCCAACTGTGCGCTACACGGAGCGCCCTGACACGGCTGCTGCTTATTTGTATGACGGTCATATTATGGTTATCGTCGATGGCTCTCCTTGTGTTCTGATTACACCGACCACCTTTTGGCATCATTTACAGCACATAGAGGAATATCGCCAGCGCCCGGTTGTTGGCACGTACTTTCGCTATGTGCGTTTTTTCTCTATTTTGCTGGCTATCTTTTTGCTGCCGTTATGGTTTTTATTTGCTGACAACCCAGGGCTTCTGCCCGATGGACTAGACTTTATAGGCATTAAAGAACCTAGTGCGATACCACTATTAGCACAATTAATTATGATTGAAATTGGTATTGATATGCTGCGCATGGCAACAATTCACACCCCTAGTTCGATGGGAACCGCCCTTGGGCTTGTGGCCGCGATTGTGATTGGAGAAATTGCCGTCACCGTCGGCCTTCTTACTCACGAGGTAATTTTATATATTTCGATTGTCGCGATTGGAACATTTGCCACGCCAACATATGAGCTGGGGTTAGCCAACCGTCTTTACCGGCTCGTTTTGCTTGTATTAACAGCCATTTTTGCAGCTCCGGGCTATATCGTCGGCTGTCTGTTATGGGTGGTATTCCTCACGCGCTTACGATCATTTAATATTCCATACTTATGGCCGTTTATGCCGTTTTCGTTTCCTGAGCTGCGCGATGCCTTGCTGCGTCCGCCAGTACCGATTAATAAACACCGCCCAACTGCAGTCAAGCCGCAAGATCCTGATCGTTAATTTTCCCATGATAAAAGCAGCAGAGGAATCAAAATCTCTGCTGCTCATTATTTAATCAAACGTTTGATTAACGTGTATGTTCTTTTTTGAACAAGAAGAGTTTCTTCACTTTTTGTAAGAACTCATCATAAGACGAAAAGTGATCACTGCGCTGGTTATACCACTTTCGAACGACCTCCGCGAGCCAAAATGGCACAGGCCTTCCTTTGATAAGAGGATAATACTCATCATAAGCTTGTTTTAAGTGTTCAAAACGGTAGTCATTGCCTGGAAGCGCATACTCCGACACATCTATTAACTTCCCTCGTCCATGTTGAAGCAGCATGTTGCGAAGGTGAATATCACGCGGATTCAATCCTCGCTGTTTGACATAGCATCTTGCATGTTCAATATCTTTCACGGCTTGCTCTGGAATCGGAATTCCTTGCAGTAAACAATCATAAAACGTCGTGCCGTCTTCATAGCTTAAGACAAGACAACGCTCTTCTGCCCCATAAAAATCAGGAAAATACGAGGAAGGGCCTAATGATTGATATACTTCGGCTTCGGTTTTTATTTTCAACTGCTTATCCCTTGCAAACAGTTTAAACGCATACGCGGGCGCTTGAATGGACTGAAAAACAGCAGCGTCTGTCCCTACCCCGACACAACGAAGGTCATCAGTTTGTCCTTCTACGATGACAGGCTCATTATTTTCTTGCGACGTCACCGTTATAGAGTCCAACGTCTTGGCAGCTTGTTTCCACTCATATTCCATGTTTTCTCCAGTCTCCCTTTAGTTATTCAGCTTACCATATCACGATGAATCATAACAGTGCTGTGTGTTCAACAGATGTTAAAAAAGGACAAACGTCCTGAAAAACGGAAGAAACCATTTTTTGCTGCCTTTTCATCCTTCCAACCACTACAAATAGAAAACCACCTTCTCTTTCTCTGTCCTTTGAGAAAAAGAAGGTGGAGCTTCTTTTACGATTCATTTCCTTCTAATACGGATTCCCTCATCCGATCAACCAGCTGATGGATATCTTGTTTGGCGCTTGGATGATCGGTTTGCATATCCTTTTTCGTTAACGTTAACAGCTCATCTAAAAACTGTACATACGTATCGTCGGTTTGTTGAAACAGCTCTTCCCACAACTCTTCCAATTCGTTGTCGCGAGCGGAGAGAGCTTCTTCCTCATCAGTACGCTCTACGGTATCGTAAAGCCTTTGACTCCATTTTTCAAAATCAAACATGTTATCACCTGCACTCATTATTTTATACAGAAGGCAGGGGGCCTGTCCGCTCTGCTCCTAACAAATCTAAATCCCTGCTCATAATTTTAATCGTGTTTTCTAACTTTGCTTGCTGTAATTCTAACAAATGGCGGCGCTTCTTCGCATCTCCGCAGTATTTTTTCATAATGTCTCTGCCTACCGCAATATGGCGAGGCTCATCATTTACTACTTCTTTTTCAATGCCTTTTACTAATTCGTCCGGCAGCAGTTGTCTTGTGATGCTGTTTTCTGGCTTTAACGTGCCGTATCCAAACAAGAAAACTAAAATTACTTCGCCGGTCAGCTGTAAATTCAGTGCAATTTCAGCAATGTCTTCATATTCATTGGTCAAGCGGAACTGCTTGATCACCTCTGGACTCACGTCATAATCCTGCAGCTTCGGACTTCCTCCATAATGCTTACACCAACTTCCCCAAATACGCTGGTGTTTCACTTCATCGATAATTTGCTGAGCTAAACGAATGCGTATACCGATGTCATCGTCTCCTTGTTCGAGCATAACGATTTGTTTGGATGGAGGATGCACTCCATTATAAAACTCACGCCACGCAAGCCTTGCACAAAATTCAATCAGGTTTTTCTGACGTGTCTCTTCATCGAGCTCCACCGTTTTCCAATGCTCTTTATCAAAAAACGCTTCTCCAAACATTTCCGATTTACGGATAATGTTTTCGGTAAATTCTTTTGGCGTCCAATCCATTAACTCCTTATCAGATAACTCTTGATATTTTGGCAATTCAACAGCTGTTGTCATAACACTCATCCTTTCTTTTTTTGTATTATTGAAAAATGGGATACGAACGTTTTTCTTTTTGTACAGATACCCATTTTACTGTCGTAAACTTTTCAAGTATCCATTTCCCTCCGAATCTGCCAAGTCCTGAATCTTTCTCTCCGCCAAATGGCATGGCAGGTTCACTGTTAACGGTCTGGTCATTAATGTGAACCATTCCGGTGTGCAATTGTTTGGCAACACGCAAACTTCGTTCCGATGATCGACTAAATACAGAGGCTGTCAAACCATAATTGGTATCATTGGCTGCCTGTATCGCCTCTTCTTCATTTTCAACGGCGATAACAAGGGCAACCGGGCCGAAAATTTCTTCTTGAGCAATGCTCATATCGTTATCAACATCTGTAAAGATAGTCGGGAAAACGACATTGCCCTCTGTTTTTCCTTCTAAATAGAGGGTTGCTCCTTCACTGGTTCCCTGATGGACAAGTTCTTGCATTTCTTGCACTTGTTTTTGATCAATAAGCGGGCCGATGGTTGTATCTTTTTCTTTTGGGTCCCCTGCTTTCAGCTGCAGGACTTTGTCTTTTAATGCCTGAACAAATGGTTCGTATACGTCTTTGGTAACAATCATGCGGTTAATGGCCATGCATATTTGTCCTTGATGCATGAACTTTCCGAAAACGGCTGCGGCAGCTGCTTGTTCTACGTCTGCATCGTCCAGCACGATAAAGGCATTATTCCCTCCCAGCTCCAACGACACTTCTTTTACATGCTGGCCGGCTAATGCACCGATACGCTTCCCGACCTCGGTCGATCCGGTAAAAGAAATAACGCGCGGAATTGGATGTTCTACCACTTTGTCTCCAATTTCCGAACCTGACCCAACTAAAACACTGATTAACCCCTCAGGCGCGCCTGCTTGTTCAAACACATGTGCAATAAAGGTTCCGCCTGTAATCGGAGTATGAGAAGCTGGTTTAATAACGACGCCGTTTCCAGTCGCCAGCGCTGGCGCAACCGAGCGCATCGATAAGGACAATGGATAATTCCAGGATGTAATCACATTAATCACACCTGCCGGCTCCCGGTAAATTCGGTTTTCTTTTCCTGGCACTACAGACGGTGCAGCCTCTTCCTCCATCTTCATTGGATAGGTCGATGATTCTTTTATTAAAGCAATCGCTGCCTGTACTTCTGAGACTGCTTTAATATATGTGGCACCTGTTTCCTCGATAAGAAGCCGCACAGCCTCTTCCTGTTGTTCCTCCAGCAGCGAGGCAGCTGTTTCCATCACGCGCACACGTTGTTCAGGCGGTTTTTGAAACCATTCCGTTTGTACTTGCTGTGCAACACGGTAGGCTTCATCCACGTCTTCTGCACTTGCCAGCTGAAGCGATGTCAGCAGTTCTCCATTGTAAGGATTGTTATTTTCGGCCGTCTTTACAGAAGAACCATCTCGCCAGACTCCGCCTATTGGCATCTTGCTCCATTTAGTATATTTCATCATTATCACCTTCTGCTGTAAATTAGTGAACAGCCACTTTCGGTTGTTCCTCGTCATTATTTATATCGTTGTTATTTGGCGGTCTTAAGAAAAGAAATGTTGTGATAACCCCGGATAATAAGATAATCGATGTTAAATAGAAAGCATTGCTAAAACTTTGGGTGGCTTCAACAATGTAGCCGGTAATAACAGGTGCAAATATTCCCGGCATCGTTTGAAAGACTTGTAAAAAACCGCCTTGTACACCAGCTTGTGCCGGCAGTGTTTCTGCTGCAACCGGGCCTACTACGCCACCTGCGGCTCCAATCGCAACGCCGCCGACAGTAAGACAAGCGACAGCTAACAGCGCAGCTTCCACCTGTACAGTGAGAAGCAGAGATATCATCGCCAGCAACAGAGAACCAGAACACCAGTAAGCGCGGGCAATTCGTCTGCTTCCTGTGCGGCGGAGCAGATAATCAGCTATTCTTCCTCCGCCCATGATTCCAATGGCAGCGCCTAGATATGGAAAGGCCATCGCAAATCCCATCGATTCTAAATTAAAGCCGCGCTCCATATTTAAATAGCCAGGCAGCCACGTCATTAAGAAATAAAGAGCATAACCAAAACAAAAAGCAGCCCACCAGTTTGAAAAAATTGTGGCGCGTACGCCTTTTGGAATACTTAACAACTCTTTCATTGACTTTTTCTTTTCTTTCTCTTGTGTGATATTAGCTTTGTCTTGTTCATTCATCAGCCAGCGCTTTTCTTCTTCCTGCATGATGCTGCTTTCTTCCGGTTTATTCGTAAACCATGCTTTCCAGCCGATAATCCAAAGAAAGCCAAGTACCCCTAATACGTAAAAGGGAGACCGCCAGCCAAACGTCGCCACCATCCAGCCAATGATAGGAGCTCCAATCGCAGGCCCTAAATAAACGCCGGAAAACGCCAGGCCGTATGCGGAGGAGTATTCTTTCGGGCTCGTCCAATTTGAAATAACTCTTACACCATTCGACATCGTCGGCCCTTCTCCTGCACCAAAGAAGACACGAGCAATAAAAAACGTAACCAAGTTCCATGCGCCTGCGGTAGCTATTGTAAAAAAGGACCAGACCGCAACGCCCCACGTATACACTTTCTTTGGTCCTACTTTATCAGCAGCCAGGCCGGCAATAAAGGAAAATGGGACGAGCCCCCAGAAAAACGCGCTCAACACCCATCCCCACTGGGAGGCGGTAAACCCGAACTCTTCCATAATTGGTTCGGTTGCGATAGAAATGACGATACGAT
Source organism: Alteribacillus persepolensis (assembly GCF_900099605.1). Taxonomy (GTDB): domain Bacteria; phylum Bacillota; class Bacilli; order Bacillales; family Marinococcaceae; genus Alteribacillus; species Alteribacillus persepolensis. Next base: position 15,825 of record NZ_FNDK01000003.1, on the reverse strand, counting down.
CCATGAAATTTATAATCATCAAAATAGTCAAAAATCCGATAATAAACCAACGATAGTTTTTTTTAAACAAGCGAGCACCTCCGTTGTCGTATTTCAGCCTCTTCAAGCTTACGAAAAGACAATAACTGGTTTAATACTCTTGCCGTTTTCTGCGTCTTCACATGCTTGATTAATATCTTCTAACGAATAGTACGAAAGCAATTTATCAAACGGAAGCATTCCTTGTTTGTATAAATCAATGAGCTTTGGAATAAATACTTGCGGGATTCCGCTCCCTTCCACGACACCGGTAATATTCCGCTCCGAACGCAGTGTTTTCACATCCAAACTCACTTCTGTTCCAATAGGAGGAGCTCCGATAATCGCAGCTGTGCCTGATACTGCCAGACAGTCAACGGATTGTCTTAACACATGGGGAACTCCGCTCGTTTCCAGTGAATACAGCACACCTTTTTTCGTCCATTCCATAATCTTTTCGATAGGATCTTGTTCGTTGGATTGAATGGTATGTGTAGCTCCTAACTCTTTTGCTAACTGCAGACGGTCTTCATGAATATCCACCGCAATAATCGGGGTGCACCCTGCTATTTTTGCGGCCATAATGGCACTTAAACCAACAGAACCACATCCAAATACTGCAAGTGCTGAACCCGGTTCTGGCTTTAGTTTATTCAATACCGCCCCGCATCCTGTTTGAATGCCGCATCCCAATGGACCAAGCATTTCAAGTGGTACGTCTTTTGGCACTTTCACCATATTGTTCGCATTTGCCACTGCATAGTACGAAAAGCTGGACTGACCAAACAGATGGGATAGTTCCCGTTCTTGATCATTCAAGCGCTTCGTACCATCAAGCATATTCCCGCCAAAATTCAATTCGAAAAAATGCTCACAAGCATAGGGCTTTCCATCCCAGCAGCTCTCACATTCCCCGCATGAGCTGTACGTTAATACGACATGGTCGCCAGGTGTTACGTTCGTGACACCTTCTCCTACTTTCTCTACAATTCCGGAACCTTCATGACCTAAAACAGCTGGCAGGTCGACCGGAAAGTGCTGGTCTCTTACAACCAAATCCGTATGGCAGATTCCTGAACCAACCATTTTTACTAATACTTCATTGGCTTTTGGTTCATCAATGGTTATTTCTTTCACATGAAAAGGTCCACCTTTTTCTGTCACAACTGCAGCTTTCGTTATCATTATTTGCCTCCTTTTTATTAAACACATATTGTGCAAAAGTAATTATACTCCTATGTTCCATTGATACATCATCTTTTCACACAATAAGTAAACGTTTTCAAAACAGACTTTAACACGTTTTGTGATTAAGTTGTAAAATCAGTATAACGCCAAGGATAAATATTGTCAATATTCAAATAATAAATATTGACAAATACAAAACAAAAAGCAAAGCCGCAGGAGGAAGTTCGAGCCAGCTTTCCACGTGAAAACGGCGTGTCCTTCCCTGCTTGTACTTTGCTTCTGTTCTTCTCTCACACCTAATTCCATATTTACGTCAACATCGATCCGCCTTCTCGCCTGATGAATAATTCATACAAAAACAAAAAACACATGCCGCCGCTTGCCAGCAGTACGTAAAAGAAAATGCTGCCTCCAATCGTTAGAGCATCAAGCAGCATGAAACTAATGATAAAGGAAAGCAGCCCAAGCGCTGTAAAATAATACGCAGCACGTATCCGGTGTGTTTTTAACAGGCGGCAGCCGATCAGAAACAGCACATATAGTGCACTTACGGTCATTAACACAGGGAAGAGCGGTTGAAACTTGGCAGCATACACAAAATGGTCCAGCCAGGTAATCTGCGACGCTTGTTCCACATTCCCATAAACAACGTGAGAAAATGGCGTTGAGTACTTCCACTCCCACGGATCATACAGCACAGCGCTTCCTTCATACCACGCTGCAACGGTTGAAACGAAAAACAACGCGAAGACAACCGCGAGTTGAATGACAAACCAATGCATTACTTTTTCCTCCTGTCTCTTGCACATGCTTATATTTTGCCATTTGTTAAGACGAGAACAGAGGCTGTTCGTTACACCATCTCTTTCTATTGCTGTACGATGTGCTGAGGGCTTCTTCTCAACACTTTTCAGACAATAACATACAGACGTGAAAAAGTGTCTATGTCCCTTTTTCCATTCCTATGTTCAATACATTCGCTCATTCATACTGATAAACCTTTATTATTTGCAAAAACGCAGACTTCTCTTTATTTAACGAGGAGGGAAATTCTTATGACATGTTAAACGAATTACCAGCGTGATAACAATAGGAAATCGCACATCACTCAGCCACTCACTCCAAACCGGCAGATCTGTTATTATCAAAACTATCCCTCTCCTTTATCCAACCGCACCGTGAGATAGACACGACGCACGGAAAAATACCTGCCTTTTCGATACCCGCTAACAGCTGTCTGTTTTTCTTTTGATAAACTCCCAAAAACCCGGAGCATCGCTGTACCCTATCTGCTCCCGCTTTTCTAACATCTTCACGATCATTTCCTGTTTTAAGTCTTCTCTATCTTGTTTCTTCGTCTCTCTTAACGAATAGCTGATACTAGGCTCTAACTCTCTTAACAGCTCCATTACATCCTCTGGAACATTTGTTGTCAGGCGCTGGTTCATATGTTTCCATCCCCCTTTTCATCGAGGCTGCAGCTAGTCACGCAATGCCAATCTTTTTCGTATTTTCGCTAAGGCTTGCAAGTGCTGCTTTGATATATTTTGAGGCGATTCACCAAAGATACGAGCTGCTTCTCTATTGGTATAACGATAAATATATAGAAGAGCTAAAATATCTTTCTGCTTGTTTGATAAGTTTTTCACAGCTTTCACTACTTGGCTCGATTGAATATGCTCTTCGATATCGCTCTCTTTATCCAATATCTCCTCCACATAATCCGGTTCATAGGATTGAAGCATGTCTATCATGGAAATATCAGTTCCTGTCTCTTCTTCATATAGAGGCTGATCGGCAATAAGTGGAAAACGCTGTTGGTGCTGCGTTCTTCTTTTGTCAAAATCAACAGCGCATGTCTTGATAAGCGTCTTCATATATCGATAGGTTTTTTTCTTAATAAAAAACTGTTTAAACGTTTCATCGATGTTCCGTGCTTTATTTTCCGCAGGAGCATGAACGCAGTCTATTAACCGTTCTCTATTCTCCTTCTGCTCCATGAATTGACGCAGGACAGGTTCCTTAAAAGCTGATTGATGCTTTGTCACAAAGGTTTCGAATGCCTCTATTTTTTTGTTCATTGCAAACACCCTCCTTACATAATAAGAGTGAAAAAAAGCACCTCATTATCAACCAATAATAGAACATATGTTCGTATTTTTTATTATAGCATCATTCCGCACACAAAAAAAGGCGCTTCAAGGCGCCTTTTTCTACTGCTCACCGCGTGCAAACACGCATCATTTTTTCTCTTTTAATGTGTCATCCAAAAAGTCAATCAACATCTTCGTTACTTTTGGCTGCACCCACTCTATTCCTCCATGTCCAGCTCCTTTTACAACATACCGTGTCGTGTCTACTTCCGCTTCTGCTAGCGCTTCATGCAGGATTTCCGTTTGGCTGGCCAATACGAGATTATCTTTATCGCCATGCATGAGCAAAAATGGCGGATCGTCTTCGGATACGTACGAAATCGGATTTGCCTTATCAGCTGCTTCGAGGTTGTCATGAATCGAACCTCCCGGCCCAAAAACAGATGGGCCGTTCACCCACATCGCTTCCGGAGCAGATGGTGAATCATGCAGAGCAGCTAGATCTTCTGGCTTTCCTTCTCCTACTTTCGTCAAATCAGATAGTCCATACAAGTTAATGACAGCCTGTACATCACTGCTTTCTTCTGTATACATGCCGGTGTCAAAAGATGAGTCTCCATTTGTCACGCCTGCAAAAGATGAGAGGTATCCGCCCGCTGAACTTCCCATCACCGCAACTTGTTCAGGATCAATATGAAATTTCTCCGCATTCGCCCGTAAAAAGCGAATCGCCGACTTCACATCGTGAAGCGGTTCTGGAAAAGAGCTTTGCGGTGTGACGCGATATTCCATGCTCGCTACTACATACCCTGCTTCTGCTATCTCCATACGCTGCTGGATGCTTTTATCATTATTAGCTGACATGAATCCTCCGCCAGGAATAAACAGCACAGCCGGCAAGGTCTCCTCTGTATCTGGCACGAGCACATCCATTTCTAATGGATAATTCGAATAGCCATATGTATCCGGCTGTGCATAGACAACATCAGAAATAAGATCCACATATGGTTTTTTAATAGGCACCTCCAGCGGCTGAGACTTCGGGCTTGCTTGTGCAGCAATGGGAATAAGCAAACAGATGATAAGAAAAGCAGCAATACATTTCGATTTCACTTTTTACCCCTCCTTTAGATGTTCATGTAAAATATAACGAATATTACAAAAATTTTATACGTTTGTCATAGAGGAAAAAGTTACGGCTTATTCCTGCATGATAGAGGAAGGATAAAAGAAATATATTTTCTTTATGGTCATCTCTCACGTCATATTGCTCATAGACCTACAAACGATGATGAGAACCCGCCAGTTCCTTCCACAAACACGCACAAAATTCCACCATCTTAATCACGAAAAATTGCTCTTCGTTTTAAAAATACAATAAAAACTCTTTTATTTTCTGAATTGTTGTAATAATATTAATTTTACATATATTAATACACCAATGCTTTTACAAGTTTACTTCACAGAAAGGGGGGGAATCTGAGGTTTCTCTCATTATGTTTTTTAACATATCGTCAAATTATCAATAGAAAGGTTGTGTTCATTTGGTTATTAAAAAATCTGTAATAACTGTCTTCCTTTTCGTTTTGCTAAGTGCTGCATTTACAGGGGCGGCTTCTGCCAAAAATGTTTTAACGCCCAATGGAAACGACACCGTAGACATGATTTTGAAAAATGGTGCAGTGTACACGGGAACGGACAAAAACCAGCCTGCAAAAACAGTAGCGGTAAGGAACGGGGAAATCGTTTATGTCGGGAATAACAACAGTGTCATGTCTCTGAAAGGACCTGATACCAAAATAGTAGATTTGCAAGGAAAAATGGTCCTGCCCGGCTTTATTGACAGTCATAATCACGCCTATCTGAAAGCAGAAGAACTGTACTGGCTAAACCTTACCCCATACTCCACAATAGAAGAATATGGACAAGCTATGCAGGACTATGTAGAACAACATCCCGACATCGAGCAGCTGCGGGCTGTCGGCTGGAATGAAACGATGGTCAAAGAGGAAGCCGACAAGCAAGGGGTTCTCCCGAAGGAATTAATTGATCAATATGTGGAGGATTTACCTGTCGTTGCTATTTCCAACGGTCACCACGACTTATGGGTCAACTCCAAAGCCTTGGAAATAGCCGAAGTCGATAAAGACACTCCAGACCCACAGGGAGGAATCATTGAACGGACGGAAAGCGGTGAACCAACAGGCGTGTTACATGAATTCTCCGCCCAAAACTTAATTATTAACGCTCTTCCTCAACCCGATTTTACGCTCGAAGAATATAAAGAAGCGATTACTGCTTTTCAAGAGATGGCTGCAGAACGAGGCGTGACTTCGGTATTTGTGCCGGTTCATTATCCAACAGAGCCCTACCTTCAAGCACTGCAAGAACTTGATGATGCAGACAAGCTGACAGTACAGTATGACATTGGACTGTGGGCCGACGAAACGAAAGGAGTCGAACAAGTTGAAACGTTCAACGAGATGCGTGACACATATGACGGAGACATGTTTACGATCGATTCGATTAAAATATTTGGAGACGGAGATGGCACACTTGTCTGGGAACAAGATATGCTCGAAGAAACCGTGGCTGCTTTAGATAAAGAAGATTTTCGTGTATATGTCCATGCCTTTGGTGACGGAATTGACGCTGCACTGGATGCTTTTGCATACGCGGCCGAACAAAACGGAACAAGAGACGCGAGACACGCACTCACGCATATCCCGTATCTCAGCGAAGATCAGCTGCAGCGATTTCAGGACTTGAACATCACGGCAGTTCCGCAACCAGGTTCTAGATGGGGAACAGACATCATGCAAAGCTATATTGGTATGGATATTCCTGTTGCTTCCTCTAGTGACTACCCCGTATCCGACTTTTGGCCGCTCGTCGGTGTAGAAGGCGGGATGACAAGACCTGATGCAGACGAACAAGCATCGTTGGAAGACATGCTGCAAAGCTACACGATAAACGGAGCAGAAGCATTGTTTATAGAAGATGAAACAGGCTCCATTGAAGTTGGAAAAAGAGCGGATTTCGTCATTTTAGAGAAAAATCTATTTGACGTTCCGGCTGATAAGATCAGCGACACGAAAACAGTAATGACAATCTCTAATGGAAAAATCGTATATACAAATCCCGCTTTTGATTAAACAGCGCTTCACCTCACCATGTCAGAACGGACAAAAAGGACCTGCTTCTATCTGCCAAGCAGGTCCTTTGTTCACGTTATCGTTCCATGAAATAAATCTCATCCAACAGTACACCGCTCCATGACGCCCCCCATTACGGAAGAGGAACACCGATTTCATGCGGAATGCCAAAATGACGATAAAAAATCGTAACACGATCAAGCGGTTCTTCATGTCCTATGCTGAGTGCATAGATGGTGATATCTTCCTCTTCTTCCCCTTGGTTGACTTGTTCAAGCTGCTTGACTGGGTCGGTATCTGCCTGAAGAGTGACATTGGATACATCTTCAAATGTATACTCCCTTCCTGCTTCCTCTTTTACCTCATCTGAAACAAGAAACCCTTTCGCATGATCACTGACTTGAATCTGAGCTGTGTCTGGAGCATGACCACCGTTGACGAAAACACCTTCTATCTCAATAGTTCCAATCGGGCTTGTATTTCCGACAGTAAGCAACTGAATGTGACCATCATTTGCAGATGAGGCCGGTGACGCTTGCAGCGGCGGATTCATCACAAAATACACATACCCCCCTGCAAACAGCAGCACTACACACACACTACTGCCTATGATTATGTTCTTCATCGAACCCCTCCGTTTCGGGACGGCCTTTTCAGGAACGCACCAATCATCCATCAGCTGTTCCTGTCAGGACGCATCAAAAATAGCAAACACCAAGACACACCTCTGCCGCATCAAACAATCCAGTACGAAACTAGAATGAATAACGTAACGACTCGTGCTAATGTCAAAAGCATATGTAAACCATTCGAGCGAAATAAAAGCGCTCCCCCTGCCTTTTTCACACACCTGCTGTCAAGCAGCACGAGACAACACCGGCACAGCTCGGTGTGTACTGCATCTGTTCGGCTGTCATCATCGAAGCCAACAACCCCAAGGCCGCCTATCTTATGCACAGGACTTCTCCTGCCTTTTTACAATCCTACTATTCTCCATTGTTGCAAACCATCTCTCTCAACTCAATCCATCTTTGAAAAATGCTGCTTCTCTCCCACGTTTTTCTATTAGGCAGTGATGGATTTTGACACATATTCCCCCAATTGTACAGACCGGTCTGTGTATCTTCCATATAATAGCAACAACATGTGTGCAGAAAGGAGAATTCCCATGGGTAACAAACGTGGCTTTTATCAAAAAAACCAAATGCCTGCACGAAGAATGCGCTCCGAACACTTACGTTCTGTTATGCCTCCAACAGGATGTGATTTTTATTCTCGTAAGCGATGCACACCCGGACCGCCTGGGCCACCTGGACCTCAGGGACCGGCAGGACCTCAGGGTGAACCAGGATCACCTGGACCTCAGGGATTGGCAGGACCCCAGGGTGAACCAGGATCACCTGGACCTCAGGGATTGGCAGGACCCCAGGGTGAACCAGGACCACCTGGGCCGTCTGGGCCTCAAGGACCTCGGGGATTAGAAGGACCACAAGGGGAACAAGGTCCCCCTGGGCAAGGCAGTTATTTCTTAAGCGACCAATCCAACGATGATACATCGCTTCTTCCCGCTGGAACAACCGTCACCTTGACGCTTCCGCCTATATCAACACAAGAGGGAGAAAAAGTAAAACTGAACAGCTTCATCCATCTTTACATGGAAACCTCCCTCTCATCAAACTATGCATTGCACGCCAGCTATACCTTACAACGATTAGGAGATGAACCGCAAACACTAACTAGCGCCGATATTAACCAATCGGTACAAAATAGCACCACCATAGCAATAACAAACACCTATATCCCTTCTATCAGCTGGATCGATGAGCCTCCAGCTGGAACGCATGAATACCAAATCACTGTTACTGCAGTAACAGCGGAAAATATCACGACATTAAGCATTGGCAGCCGCTCCTTGAACGCATCGGCACAAATTAGCTATGACCCTTACAATGTGTACGTAAAAGCAGGAGCAGAAGATGGCAATGGATCATTGGAACATCCTTTTGGCACCATTGAAGAAGGAATGAGTGCTGTTTTTCAAGGGGGAACGGTTCACATTTTGGAAGGGACCTATACTATCGAAGACCAGCTAGTCATTACACAACCCCTGCGCTTAGATGGTTCGTCAGCTGAAACCGCACCGCAGCTTGTATTTGCTGCCAGCACAAGTGATGATGCGGTCTTAATACAATCAGATGATGTCACAATCTCTGGATTACATTTGATTGCAAATCGTCCTTTAACAGGAATCAATGCCATTATTAAAGTACCGCTGCAAGCGCTTGCTGACTTATATCAAAACATTAACATTGAAAATAATATCGTGGAAGGAACGATACGGAGCGGTTATTTTTGGGCCGAAGATCTGACGATTACAGAAAATGAATTTATTCACAACGCGGTAAATACACAAAGTTTACGCTTTCAAATGGTGCGGGGCACAACAACTGTTACTGGCAACACGTTTGACGGAAATACCACCAGTGTTGGCGCTGTCATTTTTGAACCGAACATCGCCTCATATACAATGTCTGGCACGATTTATGTAAACGAAAATACCGTCAGACGTTTCAATCAATTCGTCAATTTCTACGGGCTGCTTGAGGGATTGACGAGTTTGTATATTGAAGATAATGACGTGGATCACGAAACAAATTCCGGCAGCAGCATCATTTTAACTACTCGCATCAATTATACTCTTGTCGAAAATCTTGTCATACAGAATAATTATTTTGAAAACAATGACCCCATTCGTTTAGCAGTATATTTTGCCGGAGGAGGCGGCGGCAGCAATATTCCGCAAAACGGGCAGATTCACGTCTACAGCAACACCGCTTATTTTCCAAATGGCTATGGCCAGCGTCCCGGCGACACCGTCGATGCCTCATTCCCCGTTGGCTACAACAATGCAGCAGCAAACGCTGGCATGACACTTGCCGCCTTTGACCTGCAAAACAACGTGCTGCAGACATAAAACATGAGCTGGAACGCGCTGTCCCAGCTCATGTTCTTATTCTATCTTTCGCGCCTTGTTCATGTTACGTAGACGTAAGGGAATGAACCCCGGCATAAGAAGTATGGCTATATCTCTCAAGACCTAGTCACTATCATATAGTCTAAAAAAGCCTAGTAGAGCTCTCGACTCTACTAGGCTTTAAACCTCTTGTTCTATCAGCGGTAATTTTTAACCTCAGTGTCCACATCTTCAAATGTATTTTCGTCTTCAAGGTATGTGGCGAATTCATCATCGTCAGCACCAGTGACCGTAACACCGCCGCCAAGGCCGATGCCTTCACCAGCATCTTTAAACGTATTGTTTGTAACATCAATAGTCGCATTTTCCGTACCGCCAATACCAGCTTCTACATTGGTGAATGTATTGTTTTCTGCTGTTAATGCAGCATCGGATTCTTGAGCAGCGTTGGCATAGATACCAGTTGTTACATCAGAAACATCCGCATTGTTGACAGTGAATTCTACGTCTTCACCGCTTCCGATAATGCCGTTTCCGGATCCATCACCTGAAATAGTTACATCGTTAATCACAACACCGCTAGCATCTACGGCAATACCAGCAGCTGTACCGTAACCTTGAATATCACCGACAGCAATGTCAGCACCGTTACCGTTGATTGTTACATCATCACGAGTAACAGCAAATGCATCAAATTCTGTTTCGCCATCTAAATTAATGGTTTTCACAGACCCATCTTCTAAAGCCGCGCTTAACTCCTCTTGATCCGATACGTTAGCAATCGTTTGATCCACATTCACATCGATAGAGAAGTCAACATCTACTTCATTATCGTCATCAACGGTGATGGTATCAACATACAATGTCGCTGTACCATCTTCATCAACAGAACCATCATTGTCAACAACGGAAACGTTGTCACTGTCGTAGTCAAAGCCGTCAATGTCTACTGCTTTGCTGGAGCCTTCTTCTGTTACTTCAAATGCATCTTGAAGAACCTCGTTCACTTCTTCATCGTAAGTGAGTTCTACTTCATCTTGTGTCTGGGAAGCAACGTATTCTGTTTCTTCTGTTGTATCCACTAGTTCAAAGGTTGTATTTACAACTTCCAGGCTTCCAATCTCAGCTTTTACGGTGTATGTTCCTTCACTTTCACCTTCAAGGTCCAAGTCACCGCCAACGCCTAGTTCTGCAGCTGTACCAGTGTAAGTGTCTACTTCTTCGCCATCTTCATTTTCAACGGTCCATTCTGCTTCTACCGCTCCGTCTACTTCGACGCCGTTTTCATCAACTGGGAACAACTCCAGCGTTGTAGTCGCTTGCGTGTCTTCATTGTTCTCTCCGTTGAGATCCAAATCTGTTAAACCGGAAAGTTCATAGTCTTCCACTTCGCCAGCTTCCACAACATTCACGTCAATAGATTCAGAGATTGAACCGTCTTCGTTCGAAACAGTTACTGTGGATGTGCCAAACTCCTCTGCGACAGTATTGAGTGTAATTGCTGCAGAACCATCTGCATTTGTTGTTACTTCACTATCTGCTTCAATGGATTCGCCATCGACTTCAACAGTAAGTTCTTCTTCTTGAGAAAAGTCATCTCCGTGCTGGTCTTGCAATTGAACATCCAGCGTTGTGCTTTCGTTAACATTCGGGTTAATGGAAAGAGATCCGTCTTCTGCTTTCTCGTTGTCTAGCACAATGCCATTTAATTCTGGCTCTGCCACAACATCAATTGTAATGATTTCAGAAACGTCTCCGTTTGTTACACGCACATCAGCTGTTCCTTCTGAACGAGGTGTGAGTGTTCCATTCTGCTTATCAACAATTAGAACTCCTGGTGTTAACGTTTCAAACGTAGTGTCGTTTGATACTTGCTCACCATACTGGTCATGGAACAATACGTTTAATTCTCCCGTTTGTCCCAGTGCGATTTGCTGATCGGATTCAAATTCGTCGTCGTCCCAGCTAGCAGCGCCAACAGTATAATCAACTAACTCTGTTGCTTCACTATCATTACCTGTAATCTTGAAACGGTCGCTCTCTACATCGCCTGCTTCAATGGTAGCAAAAATAGATTCGCCGTCTGCTAGTTTTACGCTGCCGTCAGCAGAAATGTCGCCAGTGGAATGGAACGTTACATCCTCTGTTTCTGTCACATCAAGACCAGTCGTCGTGAAGACTTTGTACTCAATGTCAGTTTCTTCACCAGCTTTGATTGCTTGGTCCGATACTTCAATTTCTGCGATGTCTCCAACGATGTAATCAAAAGAACCCGTTACGGACTCTTCTCCCGTTTCTACTGTCACATCATAAGACGTTTCATCAGAGAGCTGGTTGTACAAATCAAGCGTAGCGGACTGGCCGTCTTCGGCAAGTGTCACATCGCTTACGAATTCACGCTCACCGTTGTCTGCTTCCAGCACAACATCGTTACGGTCAAACTCTTCTACTTCTTGGTTGAATGTTACTTCAACACTAGTAGGTGTTACCGCTGCTGCGTTTTCTACCGCAAGCTCAGGAGCAATACCAGTGATTGACTCATCCGTTGCTTCTCCCTTATAAGAAAGTGCATACTCTTGATTACCTGTTTGCTCTTCTGTTGTCAAACGTACAACGCTTCCCTCTGCATCTTCACTTGCTTCAGAATCAGCTGGTGCAATAACTTCTGCCTCTTCTACCGCAAGTTCAGGGTCAAAGGCGAAATCGTCCGCTTGTACGTTTTCCACTTGGGAATCCAAACTTACTTCAACAGTTGTGCTGTCAACGGCTTGTACACTGCTTACGTTTGCAATGTCTTGCTCGAGGTCAAGAGCGCGGTCTAAGAATACAGCAAACTGCGCACGTGTGACAGTTTCTTTCGGACGGAAGTTGCCGTCTCCTGTGTTGGTAATGCCGTATTGCGCAAGAATTTCAATGTTTTCTTTGTGGCTTGCGTTTGCTTCATCCAAGTCATTTACAACCGCGTCTACATCATCGCGGTGTTCTAAATCAAACGCACGCACGAGAATCGTTGCCATTTGCTGGCGGGAAAGATCCATTCCAGCCGCAAATACCGTGTTGTCTTCACGGCCTTTAATAAGTCCTGCTTCTTTTACCGCAGCAGCATATGGCGTGAAGTAACTTTCATCTGTCAAGTCTTCAAATGGAGCACTTGCATTTTCGTCTACTTCCAGATCAAATGCGGCAACGAGCATCGCTGCTACTTGACCACGTTTAATTTCTAATCCCGGACCGTATGTACCGTCCTCAAAACCTCCGATAATGCTATTATCAGCCAAACGCTGAATTGATTCAGAAGCCCAATAGTCATTCGATACATCCGGGAATGCTTCTGCAGCATCCGCTGTTTCTACATCTACTGGTGCTACTGCTCCGAAAGTCGTTGCAGCCATAGCAGCAGAAACAGAACCTGCTAAAAACTTACGATATGATTTTGGATTGTAAGACAAAATAATTCCTCCTTGATTAGGTTCTCTATTATTTATTCATCGTCATTCCCTTTTTTGATAGATACCTAACATTTATTATAGGGATTTCCTCCGATGAATGTTCCCTCCAAAAATACTAAAGACAGGGAGTGATTAGGAAACAAAACCATTGCTTCCTTTTTTAGGATATTAAATCAGACGCTCTTTGAAAATCAAACTACAGTATTAGGCAGCAAGGAACCTCCCTATATACCCACGACTTCATGTGGTCCGTTCATCCTTTTTTTCTTCCATTATCATATTTAATTACCATTTGTTATTAATAGATTCCATATTATTACAAATTAGACATTTTACTTATAATTCCTTCATTGACAGTTGTTCAACGAATCTGCGAAAAGTTTTCAACGTGTACAACAAAGGACTTTCTTCCTCTTTTCTAACAATTACCGCCTATTTTTCATTATTTCGTCTTACGACTCTGCTTGCACTTGGGGCAACTCCTTTGTACCAGTATAATAGAAACAGAAAGGAGATTGGGCCATGATTATTTTTCAGCGGCTGTTGTACAAGCTCATTTCTGTCAGCAACCGGTTTTTGTTGTTGACGTCGCTTTTGCTCGTTGTAACTAGTTCATTGTTGGTCTATGTGATCGAGCCGAACACGTTTGAACACCCAGTCAACGGCTTTTGGTGGGTCATGACAACCGTGACAACAGTCGGGTACGGGGACTACTATCCTGTTACCCTGGCCGGAAAAGCTCTCGCTGTTGTCCTATACATTTTCGGGATTGGTTTGATTTCCATTGTGATTACAAAAATCGTAGATCAAATCTTTCTGTTTCAGCGAAGAAAGGAGCAAGGAAAATTGGATTATAACGGTTCAAATCACTTCGTCATTATTGATTGGAGCACCAATGCCAGGCTTGCCATTCAGGAAATTTTACATAGTGATCCAGAAGCAGAAGTAGTCATCATTGATCAGCTGGAAAAAACACCGTGGTCTCATGAGAGGGTTCATTATGTGCAAGGCAGCCCTGTCGAAAAAAGCGTGCTGGAACAAGCTAATCTCAAAGAGGCAAAAGCCGTGTTTATTTTCGCAAATGAGATCACGGAATTTGGAAAAGTCATTCAGGATGCATCATTTGTGGATGGCAAAACATTGCTCATCGCAACGACCATCGAGCGCCATTACCGGGATATTTATACGATTGTAGAAATCAAAGACCGCCAAAACGTGGACAACTTTACTCACGTGGATGTTGATGAATTCATTTTAAGCACAGATACGGTATCACAGATGGCAGTGCGTGCTGCCTTTCACCCGGGAAGTTCCCGTATTATGTCGCAGCTATTGTCCAAACAACACGGTGATGATTTATACGAAATTCGCAGACGTCCGCACTGGAACACCTATCGCGACGCGTTTCAAGAGTTGTTAAGAGAAGGGGCAACGTTAGTATCGGATGGAGACCAGTTAAACATTAACAAAAAACTAGACGAGCCTCTCTCCGAAAAAGCACGTCTCTTTGTTATATGTGATGCAGAAACGTATCAAAAAATAAATGCTCCGTCATGAACAAGGGAAAGGGACTGCTAAGGTAAATGCTTTTTTGCAAAGAATTCTCTACTAACAACAACACGAGCTGCTCTCCATTCAAGAAAGACCGTAAAACGTGACAAAGGGGCTGTATCAAAAGCCTTTCGTGTTGGGTATCTTCAGAGATCGGCGATTCTTTGTGTGTGATAGAAAAAAGAACGATGGAGTGTTTTTTCGTTCCCTTATCTTGAATGGTGATCAGGTGAGACGTCGTCTAAGACCAGCCGCGTCGTGTGGCTGGTCTTAGACGACACTAGTACGTCCTGTGCGTCGAAGCAGGAGTTGAAGACCCACCGACGATGATTTTCTGCCGGTTAGCTGAAGCCCTGCCCGCGGCAAGCGAACCGGAAGAGCCATCCAGGATGAGACAATCTCATTTCAAGCTTATAGACGAAGAGGGGCTGTCAAAGGGTCATTTTTAGAACCTTTTGACAGTCTCCTTATTTTTTTCGTTATCTTAAAAACATACAAACATGGGCGTTCGTTCATGAAAAGCTTACCATTATTTCCGTTTGCCCCAGCAAAAATTAATATATTGCACGTCAACCAGGACAATAATGGAGTTTTTGTCATTCGCTTCGTTTCTATATTCCCGGTTATGCTCAATGTACCGCGGAATTTATGAGAAGGCGCGCCGTTCTTAAAGGAGAAACATAGATGAATGACGCACTAGGTATTCCTTTTGAAGAAGTGGCAGAAGACTTTGCCCCGCTCGTGTTCGGGATGATCAAACGACTGAAAATCTATAAAAACACAGAAGAATATGCTCACATCGGCTTCATTGCCTTATGGAAAGCGTATCAGCAATTTGACCCAGCCAAAGGAGCATTCAGCAGCTTCGCCTACTCCTACGTGCGCGGCGACATGCTCGCCCACTTAAAAAAAGAAGCGCGTTATGATGAACGTTATCAGCCCATCAGCTTTACCGATTACACTGAACCAACCGATCCTCACAGTGAAACCATCCAGCAGCAAATTCAAAGCATTGCTCCTTATATCGAGGACCTCACTCCGCGTGAACGCGACTGGGTGGTTCAATATATTATCTACGGCCGAGGGATTACAGAAATTGCGAACCGTTACAACGTAGCAGCATCCACGGTAAAATCATGGCGGAAACATGCATTACGTAAACTGCGTGAACAGGACATGAAAAAACGAATCTTGTAACCAAGAAAGCGCAAGCGCCTTAAAGAAGGAGGTTCGGCTACGGTGACGGAACTTCTTTAGGAACTTCTGTAAGGTACTTTTGTAAAGATGCTTTTGTAAAGATGCTTCTACTAAGAACGCACACGTCCTGTGTGCAACGTAGAAGTCACCACTTCCTGTGGAAGCACGTCCTGTGGCGGGCGTTGAAGTCACCACTTCCT
>NZ_FNDK01000039.1 GCF_900099605.1 Alteribacillus persepolensis | reverse complement strand
GTGCTCTCTTAACCAACCTAGAATTTGATCCTGGAAAGGATCAAGGATTCGTTTTCTCGTCTGCAATTGATTCACCCAATCCATGGCTTCTTCAAAATCCTTTTCGAGATAAGAGTACACTGTGTTCCTTGATAGATTACATTTTCGGGCTATAGCCGAAACACTAAACCCTTCCTTTTTTAATTGATGAACATATACATGCTTTTCTAATTTTTTCACCCTCTTCGCCCCTCCGTCTCAGTTGTCACATACCTTTCAAGCTTAACTGATCAGGAGTGAATTTCCAGAAAAAAGTGTTCAATTCTATCAAGCGGAAACTGTTCAATTTAGTCTAGCAGTTACACTGGTCAACTGAGTCGATCTGAATGTTGCAGGTATTTCAAAAAAATGCTTAGAAAAACACCCTTTGATTACGTCACAGACTATCGGATCCAGAAAAGTTTAATTCTTATTCAGCAACCTGACTCTAATGTGACGGAAGTTGCCTACGAAGCTGGGTTTAATAGTACGAGTTATTTTATTAGTAAGTTCCGTAAGAAAATGAATATGACTCCGCTTGCCTATAAAAAGGAGCTTCTTCAGGCTAAATAGCAGGGAACAGGAGAACGGTTATCTTGATTTCAATTTTTCCGTTAAAGGGCGTAAGAAATGCATACGTTCTAACCTGTTTTTTGATTAATTGGACCCTTCCATGGCATAAGATTTTAAATAAAGTGTAGAAGATTGATTGTAATACGAGGAGGGTTTTATGAATAAACTTTTTTGGATTCCGCTAATCACCTCTATTGGAACGATCATTTTGCTTTATGGGATAGGCAATACTGCTGATGTTGATTTTCTTGTATTTAGAATGTCGTTATCAAATGTTGAAATTTCCCTGCTGCCAATAGCTGTTGGGATATTAGCAGGCTTTATCAGTGAACGTATCGTCAAAAAGAAACGAAACAAGGATAAATCCTGAAATTGGTTTAGATAAAGACTTGAGTGTTCAATTATTGGGCGAAAGAATGGAAGAAGGAGTTGTCGTTGCGGCAGCTCCTATCGTTTTATTCAAGCAGCAGGCAGGGGGATGAAAAGCTCCATTTCGAGATAAAGGTATCTATGAATGGTTATTGGTAAGAGAAGACGCTGCTATCATTCCATGGCTCTAATAATTAGTGTTTCCTTTCTATAATCTTAATTTTTGTAGAAAAGTAAATGTATTCATGCTATATAGGAGACTGTTCCGGCCGGCTGCAATGACAGAGGCGTATTTTTTCTTTAGTGACTGTATTTTACTTAGTTGAATGAAGGTAAACTTTCTCAGCCGGACTGCTTCACACTAAGTATGGTGATCGTAGCCAGGATGAGCACCATTCCAAGAAGTTGAATGACCGTCAATTGATCTCCGATAAGCAGAACGCCAAATAATGAAGCTGTCACCGGTTCTACCATGGCAACCATCGAAGCAGTTGTGGGGGCAGTCCAGCGAACACCAATAATATAAAATATAAATGAAATCCCAGCACCCAAGATCCCTAATAGAAGAAACCATCCTATGTCGCTTGACGTCACGACAGCAGCTGCTTCAACCTTGTCCGTAAAAAGAAAAAGGATGAGACAAAATGAAAAAAAGGCGATCGTTAATGCAGTCTGCGGCTTTCCGATAGAAGAAGCATTTTTAAACCCGAATATAAACAATGCGTAGGAAAGGCCAGCAGCAAGCCCTGCTGCCGCCCCTGGAAAACTCACTGCAATCGAATCGGTGTTGTAGGCACCTGTAAGCAGGATAATTCCCATAAGTACACCGAAAATGCATCCCCATTTAAACAAAGTTGAACGTTCTATTCGTAATAAAAAGGAGATTAAAAGGACGAATACAGGTGCGGTGTACATCAAAGTAGCGGCAACAGCAACGCTTGAGGATTGGATACTGAGAAAATAAAAAGTGAAATTTCCAGCAACACCAACACCTGCCACCAGGGACCATGTGTATAAACGAGGCGAGAAGATCCAATTTTGTTTAAAGCGAAAGAGAAACCACGCAAAAAAACATATAAATCCAACAGCTCCCCGGTAAAGTGAAATCACAATAGGATCCCAGCCTTTGGTCATTAAAATATCGGCAATTCCTCCGCTAATGCCCCAGCATACAGCGGCTAGCATAACGAAGCCTACACCTGCAAATCTCATTGTATGCCTCCTAAAGATAAGTAATAGTGCGAATGTTTGATTACGCTATTAGATACCTAATATGACCTTAATACCGTAAATGTAAGGGCCAAACAATTCGTTTTACGCTCCTAATCAAACGTATGTTTTTAAAAAAGGTATTAACGGTAATTCCTTTACACGCTCATATTTAAACGTAAGTCTGCCCGTATCCTATATGAAAGGACGGTATCCTCTAAAAGCATCTATGAAAATTTACGGTCAGGAGATAAAAACAGTAAAGGTTTACCGATTCAGACAAAAGCATCTTAAGGAGGGCATTAATGCTATAAGCTTGATTTATGTTTAAGAGCTTCGTACGTTTTTTCATTTCATACAGGGCACATTAATGAATAAGGTAGGAGGCCAGCACATTTTCCTTTTTCATTATTTATACTCCCTGTACTTATACAACGAATCAGCCTGGAAAGATGTATACGCTTAAATGCATTTTAAAACATGCAGGCAGCGTCCATGCATCCATGTGCTTCCTTTCATACAATGTTGTGAAGTGCAAATGCGGGAGTGAAAAAACATGGAAGCTGCACAGTGGGACCAGTACAAAGTGGATGCCACACCAAAAGGAATTGGGCTTTACGGAAGGGTGTATTTTGGCTATGACATATACACCAAACAAAAAGTTGCTATAAAACAGCTATCTAATATCAGCGTTGCAAAAAAGGAAGCGCTTATAATGAGAAGTTATGGAAAGTTCAAATATTTACCGGACTTTTATAAATTTTTCATCCTAGGGCAAAAAGGGTATATAGTTATGGAAAAAATTGAAGGAAAGACGATTGGAACATGTAATTTTTACAAAAAAGGCAAAAGAAGAAGTCCTGAACAAGCCACTCGAGTACTTATCGATATATTAAAAGCGATTCATTACCTTCATCAGCGAGGCATTGTACACAATGACCTTCTCCCAAAAAATGTAATGACAGCTAATGACAAACGAGCAAATCTTAAAGTAATTGATTTTAATAAAGCAAAATGCACTAGAGATATTAAATATAGGAAAAAAGATTTGTACCAAGCTGCACTTATGTGTATATATTTGATTAACGGCGTTGTACCCAAACATGCTCATACCTTTCGTTTGCCGGATAAACAGCTGCAACGCATTTTGATGAATGCCATACGATATAAGTATCAATCAGCACAGGCATTTATTAATGCTTTAAAATCTTTAAGGCAAGTATGATAAGAATGTACAAAAAGTCTCTTGGAAATAAGGAGCTTCTTAGAGGAAGAAATGTGCTTTTTTTGAGAGAATGAGAAAAAGTATACAGAACGATTCAATGGAGGGGCAGCATGTATTCTTGAAAAGCAAAGGGATACATGCGACAATAAATTGGATAGAGATATGAAAATTTTGTCTCTGCACGTTCATTGAATGCTAAATGGAGATGCATAACATGACTGACTTACAGGTTCCACAGAAGAAATTCCGCCCTGAAATTGAAGGAATAAGAGCTGTAGCCGCTTTCCTGGTTGCGATATACCACATTTGGTTAGGCTCTGTATCCGGTGGGGTGGATGTTTTTTTTATCGTGTCAGGGTATTTGATTACAACATCACTGTTAACCAGAGTGGAAAAACAAGGCACAATTAACATGACTGAATATGTTATGGGGCTGGCGAGAAGGCTGTTCCCGCTGGCATTTACAGTCATTTTGGTGATTGCGCTGTTATCAATTCTAATGCTGCCGCAGGCACAGTGGCAGGAAACCATTGCCCAAACATTTTCTTCGGCGTTTTATTACCAAAATTGGCAGTTAGCAACGAGCGCAGTCGATTATCTTGCTCAAAACAATCAAGCTGGTCCGTTTCAACACTTTTGGGCGCTTTCCATTCAAGGTCAATTTTATGTGACATGGCCGCTTTTAATATTGTTGGTTTTTTTCTTAGCAAGGAAAGTGTTGAAAACTCCTGTTCGTAAGACATTATTAGTGGTTTTAGGGGTTATTTTTACAGCGTCTCTTTCCTATTCCATTTACATAACCAACGTTAATCAGCCGTGGGCTTACTTTGATACGTTTGCCCGTGTGTGGGAGTTCAGCATGGGTGGTATGCTGGCTTTATTGATTTCGTATGTCACACTGCCTAAAGCAATCAGTACCGTTATCGGCTGGCTTGGTTTAGCGATTATTTCTTTAACCGGGATTATGCTGCCGGTGGCGAATGTGTTTCCTGGATACGTGGCGTTACTGCCGACAACAGGTGTTATTCTCGTGATTATCGCAGCGGAAAACGGCAGCCGTTTTGGTGTAGAACGATTACTAGGTTCAAAACCATTTTTATATTTCGGCGGCATTTCCTATGCTTACTATTTGTGGCATTGGCCATTATTGATTTTTTATTATGCGTATTTCGATGCAGACGTTGTTACCGCGCAAGGTGGAATTCTCATCCTTGTCTTAGCGTTTATTTTATCGGTGGCGTCGACAAAAATATTAGAATCCCCTATTAGAGGTATTAGTGTGAGAACGTCAAAAGGGAAACTGGCAGCTGTTTTAGCTTGTTTTATGGCTCCAGTGATTGCGACTGGTATCACGTGGGGAGCGTATGTTGAAGAGAGTCAGGGAGAAGTACAAGAAGATTACGACGTAGAGGATTACCCCGGTGCACGTGTGATATCAGATGGTATCACACCGAGCGAGGATAAAGACCCGATTCCAACTTCTGTTCAAGCAAAAGACCATTTGCCGGAGTTTTACGAGGAAACGGAATGCTATTCAGGATTAAATAACGCGGAAGTGAAGAAATGTTCATATGGGGACACCGAAAATCCCGAGTATACTATTGCACTTGTCGGCGGTTCACACTCCGGACATTGGTTCCCGGCGCTTCAAGAAATGTCGGACGAGCTCTCTTTACAAATAGATGTATACAATAAAGATGGCTGCCGCTTTTCCGATAATGATTTTGATGGTCAGCTGAACGAGTCTTGTATGCAGTGGAATGAAGATGTGGTGGAACCATTGATACAAGATGAACCAGATTTAGTGTTTACCACAGCCAATGTCAATAGAGGGGAAACCGTGCCGCAAGGATATATAAACCAGTGGAAAAAGCTAGAGGGAGTGACAGAAATATTTGCTGTTCGCGATAACCCTAGAATGGCCGAAGATATTCCGCTGTGTGTGGAAGAAAAAGGACCGGAACAATGTGCAATTCCAAGAGACGAAGCACTGGCAGATGTCGCTCCATGGGAAAATACAGAAGGGATTCCAGACAACGTTACATTTGCCGATTTATCGGAGTACTTTTGTGATGAAGATTCATGTGATCCGGTGATAGGGAACGTGCTTGTGTATCGTGATAAGCACCACCTCACAACGCTGTATTCCCTGACATTATCACCTGCTTTAAAAAAGCACATTGTAAACGCGTTAGAGAAAATAGAAACAAACGAGTAGTCAAAAGCGGCCTGTTACAAAACGGGCCGCTTTTTTAGGTTCTATAACGGTTGTGGTGGAATATCATCTTCCCTCTTAGCTGAATATCCTTCTGCCCGGGCACCAGTCATATTTTTTACATAGAAAGCTGTATTTACATTTTCTTCACATTTGCTTTACAGACAGGGGCAATTTTCATAATATAGATGTAACTTTACTGTTAACAGGCGAGGAGACTCCTGCTTCAACAGACTACAAGATTGTTAGGCGGGGGTAATTCAAAAGGGGAGGGTTTTCTATGTATCAGCGTGTACTCTTAGCAGCCGACGGTTCAGATCACTCATTTCGTGCAGCACAACATGCGGCTGGCTTGCTCGAAAACAATGGCACCATTGAAGTGATCTATGTGGTAGATGGGTCACAGTCGAAGTCGGATGTGCTGCAGACAGGTGATAAAGAAATGGCTAAGAAGAAGCGGCGCGAAAGACTTCAGCAAATAGAAGACTGGTATCGCAAGAAAGATATAAGTTATACCATTTCTTTTTTACATGGAGAACCTGGCCCTGCGATTGTGAAATATGCAAATGAAGATAAGTATGATTGTCTCGTATTAGGAAGCCGTGGGTTAAACAATCTGCAGAGCATGGTGCTGGGGAGTGTAAGTCATAAAGTTGCCAAACGGGCAAACTGTCCTGTGATGATTGTCAAATAAGACGGGCGGGCGTCTTTATCTCTCTGCTGCTGCTTTTGCAGCCACTGCAATCCCCATTGGATAACGGATAGATGGATGTTTGACGGTTTCAAAGGCGATGCCTTGCTGATAAAAAAACTGTACATGTTCTATAGCAGGGGTGTCGAAAAACAGTTGTTGGAACTCTGCTTCTGTTAATTGAAAATAATGAAACGGCGACTGACAAGGTTGTCCTCGACCTTTGCCAAATGGCGTGGATACAATAAGTGTTCCTCCAGGTTTGACAAGAGAGAGAATGCGTTGTAAGAACTGGCGGTCATCTGGAACGTGCTCGAGCGTTTCAAATGAAATAACCGTATCAAAAGTTCCTATTTCTTTTACTAAATCCGGCTTGAGAACATCACCCGTATGGAAAGCAAGCAATGGATGATAATACATCTTGTTTGCATAGCGAATTACGTCAGCATCGATGTCTACCCCGTAAATATTCGATATGTACTTTTTACGTGTCTTAGCCACCATCTTCGTCCCATATCCAGCACCACAAGCAATGTCCAATACACGGCCGTGCGTGTAAGGCATGGCAAAATAATAACGTGCTATATGTTCGAGCAGCATTCCGTTATCAGGCTTCATATTTTCAGGGATAATGCGCTCGCCTGTATCTTTTAACAAATGAAATCACCGCTAACAATAGAGTATTGTTTATAATTTTCATCATATACGAAAGGTAGCTGTTTATCAAACAGCTGCCGCTTTTTAAAAGCCAAAAGAGAACAGTGTATTTCTTTTCCTTGCAGCAGATAAAGATTATGGTGCGTAGAACTCGGCGGAAAGCCAGTTTTTTTATGGTTTAATGTTTCAATCAAACGTTTGATTAATACGCGAAAGACAGGAAATGCTAATCATACAGGCACATTCGATAAAGCTGTTGTTGAGGTACGTACGAAAATAATGAGTGTTTTGTGACCTTCTTTGGGACATGCTTGTTTCTGTAGTTTGTAAGACAGTAAGATAACAATAAAATCATCTGTTATGCTTCTCAGCAGAAAGGAATGAATGGTTGATATGGTTACAATGATTGTGCAGGGTATTCTGTTAGTGCTGCGTTGTTTGTTGGGCGGGGTGATGTTTGCATCTGGAATAGAAAAGCTATGGACAGTCAGTGAATTCCACGCTGTATTTGATGCGTCTGTACTGCCGGGTTTTTTGGTCCATCCAACGGCTATTATTGAAACGCTGGCCGGCCTTATGCTGGTCTTCGGGATGTTTGTGAGAATATCTGCTTTTTCCTTAATAGTACCTATTATTGCTGCGTTATTTGTCATTCCATATCATGACGGGTGGTTTTTAAGCAGCTATACCCAGGCTTTTATACTATTGATCGCAGCTGTTATTCTTGTTGGAATTAGAAGACATCCATTCTCACTGCCAGACCTTTCTGTATTGAAAGATCAAAGTATGTGAGAAAACTTGCACTTGTGTTCGTTCGCCATTGTGTGATGGTGAATCTACCACGTTTCCATTTTATACCTTTCAAGGAACAAAGGGGCTGTATCAAAAGGTCATAAAAATGACCCTTTGACGGCCCCTCTCTGTCTATAAGCCTTCCATCATATTCTCTCATCCTGGATGGTTCTTCAGGCTCGCTTGCCGCGGGCAACGCTTCAACTTCCTCGGCAGCTTGCTGCTGCCTGTGGGATTTTCAGCTGTTGTTTCGACGCACAGGACATGCTAGTGTCGGCGTCAGCCACACGATATGGTTGGTCTTAGCCGACGCCCCGCAGGCTTTCCGTCTAATCATCATCAGCTAGGTAAGAAGAAAAAGGACACAATATATTCACCCCAACATGTGTACGAGAACCTTATTTTTTCAATTGCACTGCTCATTTTTATTACGGAAACGGTCAATCGTTACACCGGCCGCTTATTTTGCTTGTATGGACGAAAAAGTCTCATGCTTTGTTGTTTCCACATATGTCTCCATAGAAGGGTGGAACTCTTTTTGATAATGGCCGTCCTGGCAGTATTTTGTCACGGCGCCGGCGGGCATGGACTTTGCTGTCAATGTCTTTTTACATACCGGACATGCTTCACGAAAAAGTCTGGAAAGCATAAGAACCCTCCTAATTTTATTATCCCTATTTGTTTACTTTGAATTATAGCATGGTTTGTAACGTGTGCAAATACATATTTGTGTTTTAAATAATGTACGTGTAAGGGTATAGGGAAAATGGAAGTCAAAAAATAGGAGGAGAAGTAATGTTTCATTACAGTATGCAAACTCCAAAAACAGTAGAAAAAGCAGTGCAAGCATTAGAAGGCACATTGAAAGAAGAAGGATTCGGAGTGTTGTGGAATTTCGATTTGCAGGGAACTCTTCAAAACAAAGGTGTTGATTTTTCATCTGAATATAAGATTCTTGAAGTGTGCAATCCAAAAGAAGCAGAAAAGGTATTAACTGAAGATAAACTAGTTGGAAACTTTCTTCCTTGTAAGGTTATCGTCTTTGAAGAGAACAGCCAAACGACGATTAGTATGCCAAAGCCTACAGTGCTGATTGGCCATATGGAAAACCAACAACTGTTAGATATAGCCGAAGACATTGAACAACGCATGAAAACCTGCATCGATAAGGCAGTGTAAAAATAAGAAGGAGGCATACCGCTGGTAGTGTTAGCTGCCGCTGTGTTTCTTATAGAAACAAGCACGTCAGGAAGAACCTGGCGTGCTTGTTGTGTCATCGTGTTCTGACCTGTTTCGCAAAATCAATCAAACGATTGATTAATTATTATACATACCTTACTCGTCATGTCTAGCTGGATATGTGATAAACATATATAATATAACGATAAAGGACAATGACATACTTCACGGTGTAATACGCGAGAATAAGGGAGAGAGAAAACATGGGGGTTCCAAAGCCGCTTGTACAATGCAATCAAAGTTTCATTGCAGGCACTGTTTTGACAGCACTTGTTTGGCACGAGATATTTTTGGCGGTGCCGCTTTTCGTCGGTTTGTACTCTTTAATAACGAAACAAAACCCTGTTATGGCTGTAGGAAAACGTTTTTTATCAAAGCCGGCTGATCAATACATTCAAGAAGATAAGGAGCAGCAGCGGTTCAACCAATGGATTGCTGTTATTTGTTTAGGATTATCGCTTACCTGCTTTTATCTTGGCTGGCATGCAGCAGGCTACGTTTTCAGTGTGATGGTGCTGCTGGCTGCAGGGGTTGCGTTAATGGGATTTTGTATTGGCTGTACGATTCGTTATCGGTATATGATGTGGAAATACAAGAAAGAGAATGCATAAATCGTATAGTGCCCAGCTTCGCTTTTGCGGGGCTGTTTTTTTTATGATGACTTTTTCTTACATTTGTGGTTTAGTTTGAAACATTCTAAAAAATTATAAAATGACATCTTCCTGACACTTTTTTGAACTTCAATAGGGAATAGAAACATTTCAACAAAGCGTGTCACCGCAGGGGGGAAACGGGGCAGTCCAAAATATGTAAAAATCTCTAACAGCTTGATACACCTCTGTATGGGACATGTTTCTTATAAAGACAGAAGGGTAAGGAAGAAAAAAGTGTGATTCACATAAGGAGGTTTCCACAATGAAAGGCATTATATTAGCTGGTGGGAGCGGGTCAAGGTTATATCCGATGACAAAGAGTATATCCAAACAAATGCTGCCTGTTTATGATAAACCAATGATTTACTATCCGTTATCGGTGTTGATGCTGTCAGGCATAAGAGAAATATTAATTATATCCACGCCGAAAGATACCCCGAGGTTTGAAGAGCTGCTTGGAGATGGCAGTCAATTTGGCATTTCCTTGTCATATAAAGTGCAGTCCTCCCCGGACGGATTGGCTCAGGCATTTATGATTGGAGAGTCATTTGTAGGAGATGACGATGTAGCCTTGATTTTGGGTGATAACATTTTTTACGGGCAAGGGTTCACTCCGCTTTTGCAAAAGGCCGCTAAACGAAAACAAGGAGCAACGGTGTTTGGGTACCGAGTCAGCAATCCGCAACGGTATGGAGTTGTAGCTTTTGATGAAAAGCAGCAGGTGCAGTCTATCGAAGAAAAGCCAAAGCACCCGAAGTCAGAGTTTGCGGTGACCGGTTTATACTTTTATGACAATAAAGTCATCGATATAGCAAAACAAACACGGCCATCCGCTAGAGGAGAGCTTGAAATTACGGATGTGAACAAGGCTTACCTGGAAGCAGGTGAATTAAACGTAGAACTGTTAGGTCGCGGGTTTGCGTGGCTGGATACGGGGACACCAGAAGCTTTATTTGATGCTTCGCAATTTATTGAGACCGTTGAAAAGAGACAAGGTTTTAAAGTAGCCTGCTTAGAAGAAATTGCTTATTACATGAATTATATATCGCGGGATGCGGTGTTGCAGCGTGTGGCACACATGAAAAACCATGATTATAAAAAGTACTTGCTTCACGTTGTGGACCGCGCGCAGAATGCTGGAAGCTGGAATGATACAAATGACGATCACCGATTGGAATTGATGAAATAATGGATAACACAAAAACGATTCTTGTAACAGGCGGTGCTGGGTTTATTGGGGCTCATTTTGTGTCCTATTTTGCTCATAAATATCCAGATACGACGGTTCTCAATCTAGATAAACTGACGTATGCTGCCGATGCTGAAGAAGTGAAGCGGCTCAATAACCTGCCCAATCACCTATTTGTAGAAGGCGATATTTGCGACCGAAAGCTGATTGAAGAACTATTTGAAAAATATAATATACAAGGTGTCATTCATTTTGCGGCAGAATCTCACGTGGACCGCTCTATTACGGGGCCGGAAGCATTTATTGAAACGAATATACGAGGTACCTTTATCCTGCTTGACACGGCAAAAAATGCATGGATGACAGCAGATGGGGAAGTACGCCCTGGTTACGAAAATGCTCGCTTTCACCATATTTCAACGGATGAAGTATATGGCTCGCTTGAAGGAAGCGGTGCATTTACCGAGCAGTCTCCGTATGCTCCTAACAGCCCTTATAGTGCCAGCAAAGCAAGTGCTGATATGCTTGTCCGCAGTTATTACCGTACGTATGGGCTGAATGTTGTAACAACCCAGTGTTCGAATAACTACGGCCCAAAGCAGCACCGTGAAAAGTTGATTCCGACGATTATTAGAAAAGCATTGCAGCACGAGCCTATTCCTATTTATGGAGACGGCCAGAATGTAAGAGACTGGCTGTATGTGCTGGATCATTGTAAAGGCATTGATTTGGTGTTTCACTCTGGACAAACGGGAGAGACCTATAACATTGGCGGCAAAAATGAGCGTACCAATCTCTATATCGCCCAAAAGATCTGCCGCGTGCTTGATGAACTGATACCGGAAAAGAAAGCAGAAACGATCAAAAGTTACGAAGAGCTGATTACATTTGTGAAAGACCGTCCAGGGCATGACCGGCGTTATGCCGTTGATGCCGGCAAAATAGAAAACGAACTCGGTTGGAGAGCAGAAGAGGATTTTGAATCAGGAATCTTAAAAACAGTGGAGTGGTATGTTCATCATGAAACATTCTAATCCCCATATTTCCGTTGTCACACCTGTGTATGGGTGTGGCGACTGTTTAATTCAATTGTACAGCCGTATAAAAGATACACTTGAACAACATTCCTTATCATTTGAAATGATTATGGTGGAAGATAACAGTCCTGATCAGTCGTGGGAAGTGATTCAGCAGTTAATTCATAAAGATCAGCGTGTTAAAGGCATTTCTTTAGCGAGAAATTTCGGTCAACATGCTGCGATTACGGCGGGACTCGATCAAACAAATGGTGACTGGGTAGTAGTGATGGACTGTGACTTACAAGATCAGCCGGAAGAAATCATCAAGTTGTATGAAAAAGCGCAAGAAGGTTATGACGTTGTTTTTGCAAGAAGGCACATCCGTCACGACAGTTTCTTCAAAAAAATGAGTTCCAAATTATTTTATAAAGTGTATGATTATTTTACCGAAAACAAGACTGATCCCGCTATCGCAAACTTCAGCATCTCCTCTCGAAAGGTGATACAAAATTTCAGGCAGCTGCGGGAACAAAGCCGCAACTTCCCATTGTTTATTAAATGGATGGGCTTTCACTCCGCATCAGTGAACGTAAAGCATAAAGAACGAGAGTACGGTGTTTCTTCTTATAACTTGTCAAAACTAATGAATTTAGCGATAGAAGGCATTGTTTCACAATCTAATAAACCGCTGCGTTTATCGATAAAATTCGGATTTCTGCTTTCTTTTGGAGCCGTTATATACGGCTTATATTTAATGTATCAATACTTTTTTATGTTTGAGCCGGTACCGGGCTGGACAAGCATGATGGTATCGATTTATTTTATCGGCGGTTTGCTGTTTGCCAACTTAGGCATATTGGGGCTTTATATCGGCAAAGTATTTGATGAAGTAAAAAACAGGCCGATTTATATCATTCAAGAGTCAGTCGGTTTTGATGAAAACAATGTAAAAAAGACCATGAACCGGCCGAAAACAGGAAGTAATTGAAAGAAAGGATGAAACAAGTATGACACAAATGATGATGCGTGAGACTCCTTGGGACAGACCCGCATTGAAAAAGGATACGTACGAGCTGCTTCAGTATTCTGCAGAAGCACTGAAGAAAAGCAATGAGATAAGAGGACACTTTACGATTAAAGTAAATCCATTAGAGTCAAAAGAGCTGCTTCACCAATATGGTTTTTATTACACGGATACACTTCTGACGCCTGTATGTAAAAAAGAAAAGTTCACTCCGTTTGTAGACGAAAAATTAACGTTACGCAAAGATGTAAGCAGGGAAGAGATACTGGCAGTTTCCAAAGGAGCATACGAACACGGAAGGTTTCATCGTGACTTTAAACTGCCGACAAGCAGCGCTGATGACCGTTATGATAAATGGTTGAATCAATTGTATGATGAAGGAAATGTGTGGGGACTTTTCTATGAAGATGACCTCGCGGGATTTTTCGCTTTTTCAGGAAACCAAGTGCTGCTGCAAGCATTTAAATCAGCGTATCAGGGCCGTGGATTAGCAAAATATTTTTGGAGCCGAGCTATGAATTCTTTATTTGAAGAAGGACACACGGAGATTAAAACGTCTATTTCAGCTGCCAATCTTGCTATGGTGAATTTGGTTGCTTCGTTAGGCTTTACCTTTCAAGATGCTGTGGATGTTTATCATAAATTGAATGAGTAGTAGTAGAGAGGGTTTTAGACGTGGGATATGTTTATATTTTTGGCACGATCTTTTTCACCGTTTACGGCCAAATTATGCTCAAATGGAGAATCTCCGCTTATGGAAGTCTTCCTGAGGAATTTCGGGAGAAAGTGATCTATCTGTTGAAGCTTTTGTTGGATCCATTAATTTTGTCAGGGTTCCTTTCGGCATTTGTCGCATCGCTGTTCTGGATGGCTGCGATGACAAAGTTTGATTTAAGTTATGCTTATCCGTTTATGAGCTTGTCTTTTATGCTCGTTTTCATTTTATCTATTTTTCTATTTCAAGAGACTATCACCATTCATAAAGTTGCCGGTCTTATCCTTATCATGGCTGGTATCGTCGTAACTAGTCAATCAGCTTAAATCTATGCAAATAATACAAGCAGACAATACCGCTGTAATAAAGAAGGGAGAACCCGAACATGATTCCTTTTAATCAACCGCCTGTTACGGGGAAAGAACAAGCGTATATGCAGGAGGCCATGGAAAATGGGAAACTATCAGGTGACGGTCTTTTTACGAAAGCATGCCGCCAGTGGATGGAGGAGCGTTTTGATTGCCCGAGTGTGTTATTGACACCCTCTTGTACACACGCTTTAGAAATGGCGGCGATGCTTTTAGATATTGGTCCGGGAGACGAAGTAATTATGCCTTCTTATACGTTTGTCTCTACAGCAAATGCTTTTGTCATACGAGGAGCAGACATTGTGTTTGTTGATATTCGACCGGACACTATGAACATGGACGAGACAGTGCTGGAAGATGCTGTGACAGAACGGACAAAAGCGATTGTTCCTGTTCATTACGCCGGAGTGGCGTGTGAGATGGACGCGATCTTGTCGGTAGCAAATAAACACAATCTATGCGTGATTGAAGATGCCGCACAAGGAGTGATGAGCACCTATAAAGGAAGAGCACTGGGCACCATTGGAGATTTTGGGTGTTTTAGTTTTCATGATACAAAAAATTATACAAGCGGAGAAGGCGGAGCGCTGTTAATAAACAACACTATATGGAAAGAACGGGCGGAAATTTTAAGAGAAAAAGGAACAAACCGATCGCAGTATATCCGAGGGCAAGTTGATAAGTATACGTGGGTGGACGTAGGGTCCTCCTACTTGCTGAGCGATTTAAATGCAGCATTTTTATACGCACAATTAGAACAGGCAGATACCATCAATCTAGCACGGAAAGCCGTTTGGGATATGTATTACCAAGAACTCGCTCCTTTAGCTGAACAAGGGAAAATAACGCTTCCGTCTATTCCTGATGAGTGTGAGCATAATGCCCATATGTTTTATGTGAAAACAAAAGACATCGAAGAGCGGACAGCCTTAATGGATTGGTTAAAACAACATCAAATTGCCAGCGCATTTCACTATATTCCTCTTCATTCGTCCAAGGCCGGCAAACGTTTTGGGCAGTTTCGCGGACAGGATCGATATACAACCAAAGAGAGTGAACGTTTGTTAAGGCTGCCGTTGTTTTATGGTTTAAAAGAAGGAGATGTTCACGCCACAGCTGAGACGGTAAGGAGTTTTTATGGATGATGAAAGAGAAAACACTCCTTACTTTGAGCGTGATAGGAATATTTCTATATCTGTCTCCGCTTCTTCTTTTAGGAGAAGGTTCTCATGTACGAATACATGATAATTTAGATTCCAATCTCATTTGGTACAAAACACTAGTTGAAAGCGGGAAAGTGTTTGCAGAAAATCAAGCCGCTATACCAAACATGATGAACGGACTCCCCCGGGCTGCATTAGATACAGAGTGGAGTCTGTTTGTATTATTATTCTCATTGTTTGAACCGTTTACGGCATATACAATAAATGCCTTTTTGATGCGGTTTATTGCATTTATCGGAATGTATCTTCTGTTGAAAAAACACGTCTTTCGTTATCACGATGTTCATCCGCTTGTTCCTGTTGGGTCGGCATTGGCCTTTTCTCTTCTTCCTTTCTGGCCGTTTGGCGGATTGAGCATTGCCGGAATCCCGCTTGCTTTATATGCCTTTTTAAATATTCGCAGCCGGCAGTCATCGTGGAAAGATTGGCTTATTATTACTACACTGCCTTTTTATTCTTTGCTGGTGCTGTCTTTTAGTTTTTTCCTCGGCTTCATGGGAGTGCTGTGGCTGATAGACTGGTGGAAAAAAAGAGAGTGGAATGGAACGTTTCTTTTTGCCATTGTCTTAATGGGTGTCATATTTCTGTTAAAACAATACCGCTTAGTACAAGGCATGCTGCTCGGACAAGGGTTTGCTGCGCACCGTGATGAATTTTCGCTTGGGCATAACAGTTTTCAAGACACGCTTTCGTTGTTCTTTGAAAACCTTACGACTGCTCATACCCACTCAGAGTCTCTGCATCAATATGTTATTATCTATATTGTTTTATTTGCTCTAGTTTTAATACTAGGAAAATGGTTGAAGCAGTTTTTTCAAAAACAAACCACCCATCCGGGATTTTCCAAGCTGGATCGGTTGCTGCCAGCTTTACTCGGTCTCATCGTCATATTCTCTTTTTGGTATGCTTTATGGTATTGGGAAGGAATGCGTGTACTAAAAGATTTTCATTCTCTGTTTAATACGTTTAATTTTGGCCGGGTACATTTGCTGAACGCCGTCTTATGGTACATTTTGTTTGCTGCAGCATTGGCTGTGATCATGAAAAGAATCAAATATGGATATTGGCTGACGCTTATTGTGATTGTTTGCCAGCTGGGTGTATTAATCAATCAGCACCATGAGATAAAATACAGAAGCATTGATTACCCTTCGTATGAAGAATTTTACTCTGAGGAATTATTTCATGATATTAAGTCCTATATAGGCGAAGACCCGGAAGATTATCGTGTCGTAAGTATTGGGATGCATCCAGCTGTCACGCAATATAATGGAATGCATACGCTTGATTTTTATGTAACGATGTATCCTCTATCTTACAAACATGAGTTCCGTAAAATAATCGAAGGAGAATTGGAGAAAAATGAGACATTAAAAAATTATTATGACACATGGGGCGGGCGCGTCTATGTATTTCTAGATGAAATCGGCAAAAATTATTTAATGACAAAGGATAAAAATAAAAGCATAAATGACCTTGATTTTAATACAAATGCCTTTGAACAAATGGGCGGCGACTATGTTTTATCTGCTGTGGAGCTGGAAAATGCGGAAGACAGCAGCCTCGAGCTGCTTGAGGTTTTTGAAAGAGAAGATTCGCCTTGGCGTATCTATTTGTATGAACCCGTGTCTTCATGAAAAAAGGATAGCCTGGGGCGTGAAAAATCAGGCTATCCTGCTAATATGAAGAGGTTGTTTCATAAATAAGTAATTTTTTCTACCTATGGTCATATTCCCACAGAAAGGCAGCAACTGTTCTATCAACACCCTTATGTTCATGTAATCCCGAATGTGTAGCACGTATATCATAAAAAACCTTTTCTTGATAGTTAGAATCAGGAACGATATGTTTGATGCCAAGGGCACTGTTTTTATGAACCAGACCGTCGGTTTGCGTTGGGCTCGTCACGCCTGCAATCGCTAATACGCCAACATGCTGGTCAAATGTATTTTTGCTGTTCATCATGATTTGCAGTGACTGTGCATCTGGCTTTAAGTCTGCGGTTGCTTCTCCGGTATTCACGTCAAAATAGCGTTGTTTGTTAATACCATGAAAAGGGCTTCCCATAACAACTAGTTTTTGCACATGAGGATAAGTGTTTTTCTGGTTATGTAACAGAAAATTAGTGGACGTTAAGCCGCCCATCGAATGGCCCACTAGGTTCACTTCCTGAACGTTGTACGTTTGGCGGAGCATTTTCATAATTTTTTGGATCCAGCTGGTTTGTTCCGCGAGACTTGCTCGGTTATTTTCAAAAATGACTTGAATAAATGGCCGCTCATCTGCCGGCAGGGTTCCTTTTGTTTTGATGGTTCCATCCGCTTTTACATAAAATACTTTTTCTTTCTTCCCCCAGCCGTTTTTTTCAAAACGCTCAAGCATCGTGTTGAACGATCCCGGGCCTCCTTTAAAACCGTGAAGGAATAACGTGGGGGTGAGGTTAGAAGACTGCTGAGAGTAACTTTTCGGTTCTTCTGTAATCAACAAGGCACCAATTGCAATAGAACATATCGTTGTCAGCAAAAGAGTGATTTTGTTCGGCTTTCGCCACTTGCTAAGCATTCTTACTCCTCCTGCGATATTCTTTTATAATTTTACCACATTTTCACACATTCAGAGAATGATAGAATAGTCATTGTTTAAGGAAAGCATTAACTGCTCGATTCGATGTTGTTCCGTGGTATGATAGAAAAGGATAAGCAAGCATCCCGGAAAAAAAGAGGTTCAGCTGCGGTGAAAGAACTTCTGTAAGGAATTTCTGTAAGGAACTTCTGTAAGAAACTTCTACTAAGAACGCACACGTCCTGTGTGCAACGTAGAAGTCATCACATCCTGTGAAAGCACGTCCTGTG
>NZ_FNDK01000024.1 GCF_900099605.1 Alteribacillus persepolensis | reverse complement strand
TCATTCCCCATATGATGTTATACATAAAAAAGTTATGTTGTTTTTTGTCTATTAGAAAAGAGCAGAGGAGTACTCCCCTGCTCTATAATCTTATTCTAACCCCGTTTGCGACTTGCTCATAAGTTTTCCTCCTTGGAACATTAATGATGCATTTGCACCAAAGCCATTTTCTCCGTAATACGTATAGCTGACAGTATGAAACTCAGTACCTTCTTCCCCAGTTTCTGAAGAAAGCTCTCCTTCTCCCCCAACAATATCAAAAACCTCTTCTGTGGTCATTCCGTTCTCAAGTTGGTTAAATTCATCCAAGGTTATGGTAACTTCTGAAGAATCTCCAAGTCCTGCCTGTGCTTTACTAGTCAGTTCGCTACCTTGAAAGGTGAAGTTTGCGTTTCCTAGAACACTGTCAGTTGCATCCCACATGTACATTTCAGTGTGAAATTCAGTACCTTCCTCACCGGTTTCAGAGATTAATTCCCCTTCCGATCCGATAATTTCTACTACTTCATCGTATGTCATTCCGCTTTGAATCTGCTCAAACTTTTCTTCAGTTAACAGTCCTTTTTCTGTTTCCGCGGAATCCTCAGAGGTTGATTCCTCGTTCTCGCTGTTTTCGTTTCCATCTACGTCTTCTACTGACTCATCAGGCTCAGAGCCCGTCTCTTGATCTGTTCCTTCTCCGCCCCCTGCAAAAATAGCAATAATAATGATAAGTGCAACCACCGCTATGATAACGGTTAGACACCCTTTAAAAAGTTTCCCCACTATAAAACCTCCTACATAGTATATATGACCCAATTGTATATAATTTTCCAAGTGTGTACAATAATTGTGTACTTACTAATTCTTCAATAGTTCGTGTCTAACCAGCAAAAAAGCAGCGTAACCTACGCTGCATCGTCATAACTGTCATGCACTGCTGGATGCAATGACTGTACGTTCGCTAATAGCCTCTTCAAGAATATTAATAAAACCTTCGTCCAGACCTAAATCTTTAGCCTTCTGATATGCTTCCAAAAGTACATCAATTGATAGTTTTTCGAACAACACAATTCTTTCCTCCCATGCGATTTTGCCTACACATTATTTTAAACGAAATGCTCCAAAATCGAAAGAATAATTGGAATGATTTCACATTCCCGTAATTACTTTTAGATGACAAGGTTATAAAGTTAAATGTTTAATAATATTTAGTATCTGTTAAAAATGTAAAGCTTTGGTGTTCTTTCATCAAGACTATAGACCCTCATACAAAAGTAATGTAAGATTAATTTGTGCTCTTTTATAGAGCCTCTCCTGTATGATGTCGCAACACAAAAAAGCAGGTTCCCCCTGCTTTTTTGTATGTTTTTAGACGCTGAAGTTAACTTACCTTCTCCATTAACGCTTTCACATCTTCACTTTGCATGATACGAAATACATCGGAATTAACATCATATCTGTGTGGTGTGATAAACCATATGGTTGGAAAGAAAGGTTCTTTCGCTTGCCACGGTTCAATTTGCCACTCCCCACTCTCATAGTACGCATGATACCGATTCATTTTATCCTGCATCATTTTCGACGAATAGATATTGCGCTGAATCTCCACAAAGAAAGGTGCTCGTTTCCATATCATGAAAACATCCGGCTCCATTAATCCTTTTTCGTATTTTGGCTCTACAGTAAATATACGTGGTTTCTCATACTGACACAGCTGGTGATAAAAATCAGCAATAGCCAAATAATGCGGAATCTTTTGGCTGTCCTTGCGAATGGGAGGTGGATCAGCGAAATAAACATAAGGTTGTTGTAACGTATTAGCTGTAATATACCCTTGCAGCCGTAACCGTTTCAGCACGTTGTTTGCTGTGGCCACAGGGTATTTTAAATTCGAGAAATGTATGTGAACAATATCATCACGAGACAGGCAACGAAACTTTTGCAGGCTTTCTAAGATAGCTTTATCACGCTCTCTCATTCATCCAACACCCCGAATATTTGGTTTTTGTTCGTCTCTTCTCTTATCGACTCTTTCTCCTCTTTTCTCTCCACTTTATACCGTTCAAGCACTTTCTTTGCTTTGTCATCTTCTAAGAAAGGTGCCTGCACTTCTTGTAACTGTTCCAGTTTCATTATCATTCGTCCTGCCTCGGAAGCTAAAATATCCTCTGAACCCGGCGTTCCTACAATACGGCTGTTGTAATCATCCGCACAACGAAACCCCATTCTTACTGTTAGATTAATCTTTAACTTGCCGTCCAACACCTTAGCATCCGGACGCTGCATAGAAAGAATGAGAAAGATACCAAGCGCCCTCCCTATGGAGGACACCTCCTCCACAATGTTCATTATTTCTTTATCCTTTTTCAAAAGAGCCACTTCGTCAATGCACAACAATACATAAGGGAGCTTTCTCGGCAAATCATCCACATGCATCACTTCGTTTTCGTCTAATAAATCACCACGTTTTTGTGCCTCTCTCTTTAACTTCTGCAATATAACCATTAACTCAGACGGTTTTGTACATACCTTCTCTACATGTTCTACTCGTCTAAATAAGTGGAATTCAGAACGTTTCATGTCAGCAAGGTACATGTGCAGGTCATCAGGTGATAACGTCTTAATTAAAGTAGTAAGGATAGATCGAACCTGTGTAGATTTCCCGCTCCCTGTTTCTCCAGCTATAAGCAAATGCGGATGCTTTACCATATCATAAGACATCCACTCACCATTTTTGTCTTTACCGCATATAATAGGAAGTTTGTAATCATATACCACAGGCGCGATGTCATCATAACTCCATTGGAAAGCCTCTTGATACGCACCGTCGTAGACAATAAGTGTGAACTTCTTATTCTCCTGCAACACATCAACGCGTGGACCGAATTGTTGCTGGAACACCCATTTCTTTTTGTGTATCTCCTTTGGATCTAACCCTGTAGGGATAGAAAACACATAAACCATTTTGCTTCTTTTCTCTATAACGGCGTGGATTTTAGGCATAATAAAATACTCTGTTTTTCCATTTTTGTATGTCAGATGGAGCTTACCGCTTTTGAATGCCTGCATTAACTGCCCTTTTGCTTTTTGTTTCTTAAAAAAATTCATGGTTATCCCCTCACAGCAACGGATTGTGCCACACAAACAAAATCAATACAGCAATTAAAGCAATCGGCAGGACTCCTTTACATGTTTTATAAATTACTTTTGCAATATAAGTGTAGTTAGACACAGCCAAATACTTTTCAATTAAAGCAATACCAATTAAGACAACCCCGGCAACCACTACAACGCCATACGCTTCCCAAACAATCGGCGGTGGATTAAAGATACTTGTTTTCGACACAAACGCTAATTCCATTTTTCTCTCCTCCTCACTCTTGCTTTCAGCCGCCGGCCCACACGCCCGCTTCGCTCCCTCCCCTCGCTTCGCTTGCTGTTTAAACAAATTTCAAAATCTTT
This sequence comes from Alteribacillus persepolensis, assembly GCF_900099605.1. Taxonomy (GTDB): domain Bacteria; phylum Bacillota; class Bacilli; order Bacillales; family Marinococcaceae; genus Alteribacillus; species Alteribacillus persepolensis. The sequence continues at coordinate 40,154 of NZ_FNDK01000024.1, read as the reverse complement.
CTCTAGCAGCGTTTATAAAGCGATTAATGAATTAATGATACTTCATTAGCAAATGAATTAATGACTGCATTAACTACTTCATTCAATCGCAATCATTTCAAGTAATGTCGAAAGGATTTCTACTTCATTCGATAAGTCATTTCCTGATTCATTAGATACTTATGTAGTCCTGCTTGTCTGTTATATCTTGTCCTTCAAAATTAATGGAAAAGGGTTTTATTAATGAAAGGAGAATTATGTTCATGAGGTGAAACAAATGAAGTATAAGTGCAGGTTAAGAATTATTTTTGCAGAAAAGGAAATAAAGCAAAAGGAGTTCGCTGAAAAGGTGGGGATAAGTCCGGCGGGAATTAGTGCGCTGGTGAACAACAGGGCGCTTCCTTCTTTTGAGAACGCCTATAAAATATGCAAGGAGTTGGATATGCGGCTGGATGAGATATGGAAAGAGCAGGAATAAACCTGCTCTATTTTAAGCCGCGTAATCGTTCATGGCCTAACAATCGGATAATGTCTTTGCATTCTAATTCGTCGTTCTTGATTCGTTCCAGCCATACTTTGCCGATGGGATTGTGTTGTTTTTCTTCATCCGTCCAACGCTCAATGACTGGTTGCCATACTTCCTTTGTAGCTTTGTCCAGTTTTTCACTCATCCAGTCGTCCTCCTTATATACTGATTTCATATTTTGCTGATCGGCTTTCTTTTTCAATCCCAAGAACTCTGCCAAACCTTCCACTACCCCGCGGCAGTATGCTTCCGAGAACTCTTTCTTCTGCAAAAGGTTGTTATCTGCACGATTATCAATGAATGCTTCTTCCAGGAGAATAGCGCTCATTTTCGTGTTTCGTAGGACGCTAAAGTTGGCTTGCTTGGTTCCACGATCAGGGATGTCATATTTCTTTATTTTGTTATATACGCTTCTGTGAACGATATTTTGTAGGGAACGAGTAGCAGCACCCACACCGCCATTCCAGATAAACGATTCAAACCCTCTGGCTTTTCCATTGAATGCATTTTTGTGATCGGATATAAACACATCAGCTCCGGCCCGGTTAGCTATCTGGGCTCGCTCTCTAAGTTCAAGGAAAGTATCATCAGAACGGGTGAGAATGATTTTAACATTCTCATACTCGTTTTCCAGGATTATTTTCATGCGTTTCACTCGATCCTCGCACAAATCTTTTTCATATAAACCGAAGCCATTTGCACCATTGTCATGTCCTCCATGTCCAGCGTCAAATACGATAGTTTTCATTATTACGCACTCCTGTCTTTATCGTTCTTATCGTCACTTCTGCTTTTCAATACCTTAATAGCTTGTAAAAGTTTATCTGGAAGAGGCATGCTCATACGCCCAGCATTTTCGGTAATGCTAATTGCTTCATTCACAATGTAAAACACAATAGCAGCAGTAAATACAATCGGTTCATCTCTTGCACCCGTTTCCATCAAAGCCACATCAATGAGATTAGCGACGGCGATAATGACAAAAATAAAGACCTTCTTGGCTATTCCAAAAAGGCCGGCACTACTATTCAATTCACCGCTTTTCCATGCTGCGGATAATCCCGTGACGTAATCAATAATAACCAATGCTAACAATACATTTAGCAACATGGACCATTCCCCCCATAAAAAAGAAACGACTGCTGTTCCTCCAGCAGCCATGACCTTGACTCCATTCTCCATCATTTTATCTCTCCTTATTCAATCTTGTCTTCAACAATATATTTTCCTTTCGCTCCAGCTCTGGCCAAATAAACACGGTCGCCTGGAGATAAAGAAACAGACGCTGCTTTCGGAAACGGACCAATCGGCGTTCGGCTTGGGTCATCATCCATAATTATCATCGGCCGACCGCCTGTGTAATCAGGTGCAACTTCCCCTAATACGTGGGGACGCGGCACTCTCCTTCTCCTGCCTCCTGCCATTTGGTTTCTGATTTCTTGCCTTATCATCTGTACAAAATTACGGCTGCTCAAACATCAATCACCTCCTTAATAGTGTGGGACATAGTGCCTCCCGCTGAAAGAGGCATAGACCATGCCACTTCTTGAAACTTTGCATCTATTCCTAATTTGTCGTGTTTCACACGGATAATGTCATTGTAGGAGTGCATGGGCATGATCGCTGTATTGAGTTTCATTTCTGCTGCAATTTGGCTGTCTTGATAAGCTTGTTTTTGTACCGTTCCTTGAAGGGCCTCTAAGTCTACAGAATCCGTATCAATGTATTTCGTGATGGTCCTGCCTCGGCTGGGTATGGATGTTGGGCTGTCTTCCTTCGTATTTTCATAGGTGTATGTGAGAGGAACACGGTCCGGCTCTGATACAATCCCCACCCACTGGTTAGGAACGCTAAAGTAATCTTCTGTCGATGTAGCACCCGGTGTAATAACAGATAGATGATTCGTTTCATACGTGTATTCTGCTGAACGCTGTGCCGGTGTACGGTAGGGCCTTGATACAAAGTAGCCGTACTCATCTACATAAAGATTCTCATAGTTAATCACGTCCAGAAGCTCATTTATGACTTCCAACCTTGAAACATCAGGGTCCCATGATAACCAAGTAGGAAACGTTTTATCAGAGCGCTCAATGTTTATTTTAGTGATCCCTGCATCTTGTAACAAAGAAATGATGAAGTCGGTCACAAGCTCTCCTTCGTCTGCTACAACTCGTGCTGTGAACCCATCGTCTACAAGGATTTGAAGTTTATCGTAAGCATCGATATTTCGATAAATGTTATCTCCTTCGTACTCTTTTTGTGGCGTGGACAATAAAAAAACACCGAGTGGAAACTCGATGCTACCGTTTTTCATATGAAGTTCTGCAAAAGGTTGAATTCTTTCTTTGAGAAAGTCAATTTCTCCGGTGTCTCTTACTCTTAATTTAGCTGTACGATGTATTTCAGCTTCACTGTCCATGCTAACTTCGGATGAGTCCGCTATAACAAGATGCGTTATATCGCCAATGCTTCGATCGTTTTCATTTAAAAGGGCAAAAGAAAAGTTTAATTTACGACTTCCAAACCCACCATGGAGCATAGCTTGTACAATTTCTTTAGAAAAACCACGGTTAAGGGACTGTATGATAACCACCTCCATAAAAAAAGAGCCTCTTCTTTTGAGACTCTTTAAATAGAATTATTTTGATTAAGCTTTCTGGAGGGACTTTGTAGTTTTCGAGTTCTTCTCCTCTATTCTTTTTCTTTTTCTATCCGCGTCATTAGAATTGAAAAGTTTATCCAAGAATTCCTCTGCACTTAATTCGCCAGCCTCATATTGTCTACGTAACTTTAAGTCGTTCCTTTTAACTACTTTTTTCTTTTTCTTCATAATACACCTCCACCTGGGATAGGATTTCATTGTATTTTAACTCTTTATTCAAAAGAGGTGCTAAAGAATTTGCGAAGAATGTAAGATAATCTATGTCATCTTTGTTAAATGAGTTTTTTTTAACACCATCTATATTTAGAACCCCTAAAGACTGCTCGTTAAATACTATGGGTATGCACAAAAGTGAATTATATTCTTTTGATGACTCGATATTTCGATTAAATGAGGGATCTTGTGATAAATCTGGGTTATAATATGTTTCTCCTTTGGTAAAGCATTCTCCTGCTTTACTTTCACGAAAACCCAGTTTCAATTCTTCTCCCCCGTTTGGATAATATCCAAACCCATGGAGCACCTTTAAATATCCCCCGGCATCATGAAAAACAGCTATTCTGTGTGAATTATCTCTTTGCTTAGTTATTAAGGAAATTATTCCTGGTAAGAAGAAGTTATAAAAGCGTTGAACGTTTTTTTCGAATTCTTTTCCTTGTAAGTTTTCCCAAACTGAATACGTTATAATCGATTGATTAAGCAGTTTTAAGACTTGAGACTTTAACTGACTATGCTCATTTAACTCATCAAATTGGGTTTGAATTTTTTCTACTTCCCGATTGTTTTCCATTTTGAATCCCCAAAATGACACGTTCGATTTACCCGTGGCTACTCTTATAATTATTACTATAAGCAGTACTATGAGTAATGTTAATAAAATGTATTTTAAGAATGGCGGAAAATTAGATAGGAAATTGTTGATTTCTTCCATCAAAGCACCTGCCTATTAAACATAATTATTATTAGTCTACTAAATTTTACTATTTTAATCAATATAGACCAATGTCATGAAATATATGGCAAGCACTTATAAACTCCACTGTTTATTATTTTTATCTAACCTTCCATCACACTTCCTCCTCTCGGTAAACCGCTTGTATATCAAGAGGAACACTATAGCCCCACGGCTCATCTGTTTCAGACAATGCAAAAACAGCACAAAAAATACGCCGTCCTCTGGCGTCTCGATACAGTAAGGTGTTTCGTGATTGGATTAACCCCCGTAACTTCTCCATATCTCCACTATCCTTCTTGATTTGAAGCGTAACCTGCACATTCTGTTCTTCTCGTTCGCTGTATTCAGCCATCGGAAGAGAGCGCCCTTCAAATTGCATCATGGAACCGCCTAGTGTTTTACTCGCGCCTCTGCCTTGTTCGAAATACTTAAACTGGTGCAGCGTTTCTTCTGGATTGGCAACATCATGCAGCCATATTCCTTTTAAGGTAACCTCTCCTCTTACTTCATCTGAGTCCGAGTAAGTGCCGTTATCGCCTCTGGCTCGGATGTAATACTCATACTCTTGTCCAGAAGCCGGCGTGTAATCGGTATAACTTTCATTAGCTGGGATTTCAGTTGCTATGCGTGTCCAATCGCCGCCAGATACTCTTCGATAGATGTTGTTATGTGTGACCTCTGGCTCGGTATCGACAGGTGCAGGGTTGGTAATGTCTAAAACGATGATTCCTTCACTGTTACTTGCTAATACCTCTACTTCTGGAGTAGCAGGCGGTGTGTAAGATACAGTGATATTTATAGCATCAGAGTCAGACCACAATCCATCAGCGTTTTGTATTTGCAACTCTATGATGTATTCAGAGTTGTTCGCTAGATCATATTGAATGGTATGAGCTTTATTGGTGTTTCCTTCGTGCTCATATACTGCGGCACCACTATCATCTTTGACTGTAAGACGATAAGCCTCTTGACCACTCGATGACCATTGGACTGTTGGGTTGGCCACCGCTACTGTATCGCTTGGAGATGTAATGGTTGGCATAGATGGATGATTACCAGCTAAAAAGGTTTCTGTGCTGCTCCACGGGCTTGACAATCCTTCTTGGTCATAGGTTCTTATCTGCCATTCCACTTCACCGTGTGAGAATGTATCAGCAGGCATATCATAATATTCGTTCGGTGTGACTTGGTTGATTTCATTCCAAGATGTTGTTCCTTTCTCTCTCCATCTCAAATTGAATTTGGATTGTGTGTCTCCACTATTCGGGTCATTATACTGCCATAAAAAACGTTGTACCGAATTACGGTCAATAGGACTCCCTCCAGAAGGTGTTAACTGATTCGGCATATCTGGAGAAAGGTTATGCTGTATTGTAAAAACGCCGTCAGATTGATCCCATGGACCGTAATGACCTCCATCGTATGCTCTTATCCTTAACAGACAAGTAGAGGATTCCATCTCGTCCGAAAAGTCATATTCGTAACTTGTAGCCCCTCCATCGGTCTGACTGACCAATGTATTCCACGAATCTCCGTCATCCGTGGATAACTGAATCTGATAGGTGAGGTCGCTCTTATTGTCATCCTCGTCTGATGCAGCGTCCCACTCAATCATATGTTGCGTGTCCCATGTTTCCCCTCCATTTGGAGAAATGACAATCGGTGCAGTCGGTACATAATTATAAGTCACCTCAATGGATGCATCAGTTTGCCCCTCATCACAATAAAAGGTGCAGTTGTTTGTTCCAGTTTGTACGTTGTCTAATGATACAGTCTCTGATTCACCGTAGGGAATAACGCCGTAATAATCACCACTTGTCGTGCTATTAACTTGCAGACGAGGACGATCTAAATCAATGTAATAGTTTGTTGTTATACTTAGGAACGCCCTGTGTTCAAATGAAACATTGGTATATGGGGAATCATCTTCTGTCCATGGTCCAATTGCATAAGTGGAGCTGTTTCTTATAATCGAACCTCTAACTTCCCCTGTACTATCATCGACAATATCCATTTCAGAACGAGCTTCCCAGTTATCATTAAAATAAGACGAATCGGAAATAGTCCTAGTAACTCGAGAACTTTTTCTGTTATCATATGGGTCTATAATCTGCCCTCTGGCTTCAACTACTATATTTTTAATATGTTTTGTTTGGTCTGCCTGTAATACATCCGTATACGTCGTACTGTTCGTAGTTGCTTCCGTAAAACCTGTATCCTCATAAACAGAATTAGTAGTATCGGTAGGAGTATATTGCACGTTAGCTTCCAAAATTTCTACACCAGTGGGTACAGAAAAATTGAATGTATCACCGTTAGACAGGTTTGAATAATTTTTTGTGATGACAGTCGGGTCGATCTCAATTGGATACCCAAGGTCAGTGACATCAGCATTAAGGTCGAGATACACCTTGTTATCGTTATGCCTTACTACTTCCATACTTACGTCACGTTTTATACCGTTTGCATCAATCAACCAAGCTGGCTCTATGTTCAATCCTCCTGCCGTGAAGTTGTCTCCTATATCTTTTCCTTTAATTTCAAATCGAAACGAGGAGGGAGCACGGTCTGTTTTTAACGTAAGCGTTTCTTTGATTCCTTTTGACTGTACCTCCAAGCAAACATCTGTATCATTCCAGGCGTCCTGATACATCACACAATTGGTTTTATCAGCTTCTACATACCCTTTAGCCGGAGATCCATCTACAGGCTTAAACGTAATTTTATCTTTCCCTTTTCCAATTGTGTAACCTCTACGCCAATTTCTTGGCAGTCTCGCTTGAAAAGGAACTTTTAACGCTTGAAAATCAAGGTTATCTCGATTTAAAGTATTCTTTTTCTTCGCTGCTACACTCGCACCTTTAACCAATTGAAACTCCCCTGACACTTCCTTTGTGACAGGGGTATCCACTGTGTCGAAGTCCGCTTCGTCAAACAAGTCTGTATTGATATTGTGATAATTCCCGTATTCGTCTTGATAATGAATAGGTGAACGAGAAAAGACAGCTCGATAGGAGCCGTCTTGAAGAAGATACGTCTTACTACTTTCTGTCCGTTTTGACTGAATTTCCGCTACAATTTCTTTATTCGTCGGCAAGAGATTCACCCCTTTCTAAATTCCTGTTTGAGTTGCCCCGTTGCATGGTCCCAGGTATATCCTGCTATTTGTTCTCCGTCTAATTGTATGATGATGGGTTGTCTAGCCGTATTGACGGAAGATACATTATTCATGATATTACCTACACGTTGAATGGCAGAAACCATATCACGACTTAGGACGTACTCTCCCGCTTGGAGAATAGCAGGAACTTCATCTGCTTTGAGTGCCGGCATAGCACGTCCTACCCAACCACCTTCATGATACCTATTTGCTCTTGCCTCTTTTTGCCTTTCCTGGAGACGTTCTCTCACGCTGTCCAAATTATCACTGTAAGAGTCACTATCCGAAGATGAGCCAACAGGATCACTTAATTCTCCATCAGGTCCGATTGTTCTTCCACCGCCACGAGGAGCAGAAGAACCCCCTCCACCAGATGAACTCCCGCTTGAGAGAGAACTAGTCACGCTGCTTACCGCCGACTTCACATCACTCAACCGATCATTTAGTGTGCCTACTAACCCGTTGATCAAACCGTCACCAAACGACTTACCGATGTTCACGTATTCATCCACATATTCGTTGAGTGCTTCTTTTGTTTTTTCTTGGTTTTCAATTTGTTTCTCAACTTCTTTGTTCCCCAGGTCTTCTACTGCCTGCAACCATGCGGCATTTGCTTGCTCTTGTGTCATTTTACCGTCTGCTACATGTTGGGCTAACTGTTCACTTAATGCGGCAAAACGTTCTTGTTGTCGTTCGTATTCTCGTACAAAAGCTTCTTCTTCATCCTCATACTGTTGTTCAAGCGCTGCAAGTTGTTGCTCGCGTTCTGCTTCATATGCTTCTGCACGCTGTTCAAACTTTTGTTGAAGATGATCACGCTCATTGGCGCGTCTTTCTTGATAATCGGTCAGTTCTTCTTCTCTTTCTTCGATACGGAGCTCCGCTTGTTCTTTAATACGATCTTGTTCTTCTTTTAAAGCATCTCGTTTATCAGAACGTCTCCATTCACGCTCCTGATCTGCAATTTGACCTTCTAATTCTTGGATTTCTTGTTCTACTTCTCTGACCGTATTCGGGTCATCCATGAAATTTGCTATCTCTAGCCGGCGATTTAATGCAGCTCGTTCATCTCCCCATTCAGCACGTTGATCATCTCTGCTGCGCCGTTTTTCCTCTTCGTCCATTGCATCTAATTGATCTTGAATAGCCTGGACTTCCTTATCACGTCTGCGTTCAATGTTTTCAATCTGTCTGTTTATTGCTCGTTCTTGAGCTTCCGTCTGCTTATCAAACGTTTCAAGAGCAGCTTCTTCTTGCCTTTGTAAATCCTCTAAGTAAGCATTTGTTTCTTCGTTAAACGTTGCAATCGCATTCGCTGTTTTCTCTTGTAAATCAGCCAGTTGTTGTTCCATTGCCGTGTCATAGGCATTCATCTGATCATTAGAGATTGTTCGAAAAGCTTCTGCTGCTTCTTGAGCGTATTCTTTGAGCTTCTGCTGTTGTTCTTCCATGGCTCGTTCCGATTCACGAATGGCTTCTGCTTGTTCTTCACCGATAATACGATTAAGGTCGTTCGCTTCCATTTTCAAATCGTTGATATTGGTTGTTATTTCAGCCACCGCTTGGTTGTAATGGGATTGAATGATGTTGCCATCTTCATAAGCCTTTTCAAGTTCTTGAAGGATAGCTTGTTCATCCCTGATACGATTCTGGTATTCTTGCATCTTCTGTTCTCGTAATTGATCTAATTCATTTTGTTTTTCTTTGGCTTTGTTTAAATCCTCTTGAGAGGCTCCTTCTTGTGTGAGCAAATCAATTTCTTGTTCTAACAGTCGTATATTCGATTCTCTTACATCCCGAATACGCTGAATGTTTGACCGTGCTGGGCTTTCTTCCCACACTCGATTCCTAGCAGAAGAAAGCAGACTAGTAATGTTCACATTAGCCATATCTTCGGCTTCTTCAATACCTTGAACAATGGAATCAACGAAGTCTTTTCCCACTTTCGTACCGTCGTATTGTCGGGCGGTTTCTTCCGTTTCTTCCATCACATCAGCTATTGATGCTGTTGTGGAAGCAATACCGGACTGTAATCCGCTGGCTAATCCCTGGGTAACGCCTCGTCCAATCGCCGCAAAATCTCGAGGTGTATTTCTTAACAAATTTTCGGTCTCGTCTTTGGTGAATACTTGTGAACCACGTGGTAAATTGACAAGCTCTGGCCCTTCTTCACCGACGATCGCTGCTCCACCAGGATGAAAATCGGTACCTGAAGCATAACTAGGTATGTTCCCTAACGCTGCATTTAGACTATCTGTGGGATCAATATACCCCTGTCTTTCAATTTTCTGAGTGACTGTGATGGTTTTACTGATATCAGCACCTAATGCTTCGTTTAACTTATCCGATTCCCCTTGCAAATCGATAATATTGCTACGGACATTCTCTAATTCGGAAATCTGTCCCTCAATAGCCGCTATACCATCTTTATATTTTTGTGTATTCTTTTCAGCTTCCGAAGCATTCTCTTCTTTTACTTTTTTCGTTAACTCAAGATTTCGAATTTCTTCATTGATTGCTTCGACGCCTTCTCCACGTTTGGCGTTTATATTTGCTTGTTCAAGCTCAATTTCAATCAATCTGTTGATTACCTCATCAAGAGCACCAAGCTCTTCCATGGTAGTAGCAAGCTCTTCTTGTTTCTTGATGAGATTTTCATCAATAACTTTTTGTTCTTCTAGAAGTTCTTCGTATTTTCTTTCAGCTTTGTGTAAATTTCTTTCGGCCATTTCTAATTCTCGGCCTTCTGCTTCTGCTAACTCTTCTTTAGCTTGTTTCATATTTTCTTCTGCATCTAAAATTTCCTGCTGCAGCTCGCCTTCTCTTTCGCGAGCTTGGTTGATTTCGTCCATTAATTGTTGTTGACGTTCCAAGTCTTCGTTTAAGTTTTCTTGTGCTTTATCAAACTCGGTTTGCAGCCGAAGGCGCCTTCCCTCGCGCAAAGCTGCATTTTCTTCTCTAGCTGCATCAGCATTTCGCAACAGCATATCGCCATATTTCGTCAGCTCTCCTGTTGCTCCTGGCGTTTTTTCCACAATCTCATTATTGACTTCAATGAACTCTTGTAATTGTTCGTTACTCAAACTCGATTTGGCTTGCAGTTGGTCCTGTTCTTCCTTTAATTTTTCTAATGCCTGAGGGTCGGTAACAGCGTTCATTTCTTTTTGTATTTCCATAAAACGGACCATTTCATCATTAGTTAAATCATTAGCACTTTTTAATGATTCCCAACGTTCGATTTGATGATCCAATGTGTCGATTTCATTACTCATGGTTTCAACCGCTTCAAGGTTTACTTCCTTATTTTCTTTAAGTGCTTGGTTCACACCCCATGCTGCTGTTCCTAATCCTGTTACTGCTGTAGCTGCAATACCTACCGGTCCTGGAATCAATCGTGCGGCCCCAACAAGACCTGCTTTTCCGCCCATTCGTGGCAATAAACGTCCAAACAGATTCGTAAGAGCACCCACGCCGTTTGCCATTCCTCCTATTGCCATGAGCGCAGGGCCTGTAGCTGCAGCAACACCACCTGCTTTCACAATAAATTCCTGCGTTTCAGGGTTTAAATCTTGAAATGCTTGAGACCAATCTTTCAATGTTTCTGTCATATCTCGTGCCACAGGGAGCAGTGTTTCCGATAAAATAATGCCGGTTTCCTCTAAGTTGGAACGTAATTCTCGTAGTGCTCCTTTTGCATTGTCATTCATCGTATCAGCCATTTCAGAGGCAGCGCCTTCTGCTCCCTGTAACTGTTCCGTATTTGCTGCTAAGGCATCTGAGCCTTCATTAAGTAACACCGACCAGCTTCTATAAGCTTCTTGGCCAACAATCGTTGATAATGTAGCAGCCTGTGTTTTGTCGTCCATGTCTTCCATCGCTTCTTCAAACTCTGCGACCACAGCAGGCATGTCTTTCATCTGTCCTTCAGCATCAAAAAGCTCTATACCCAGCTCTTCAATTAAATCTGCTGCTTTCCCTGTTGGACTGGCTAAACGCGTGAGAGAGGTGGAGAACGTGGCACCCGCTTTACTCCCTTGAATACCTGCATCAGACAAAGCCATAACAGCAGCAGTAGCGTCTTCTACTTCCCACCCCATGGAATTAGCTGCTGGAGCAAGGTCTGTCATAGCTTGTCCTAATTGATTGACATCAGTATTTGCACTTGAAGCCGCTTCTGCTAATACATCGGACACACGTCCTGCTTGATCCGCTTCCATAGAGAATGAAGACATGATATTAGAGGTGATGTCAGCAGCTTGTCCTAATTCCATAGCTCCGGCTGTAGCAAGGTCTAACATCCCCGGCATAGCTTCCATTGTCTCGTTGACATCGAAGCCAGCCATACTTAAATACTGCATGCCTTCCGCCGCTTCCGTAGCCGAAAATCTAGTGGTAGATCCGAGTTCTCTTGCTTGTTCTTCTAATGCTTGAATTTCTTCTCCTGTAGCACCAGAAACAGCTTCAACTTGTGACATGCCTTCTTCAAAATCCATTCCCACTTTAAGCGCCGCTGCCCCTGCACCTGTCAATGGAGCCGTTACATACATAGAAAGAGAGCGACCTATCCCCTGGAGGTTCGCACCTACCGCTTGGAGGCGTTGGCCGCTCTTTTGCATCTGATCTCCTAGTTGTCTCCACGAATTGGTTTGTTCTTCAATTCGTTCATTCACTCTATCCAATTGTGATTCAGTGCTACGCATGGAAGTAACAGCTCTATTGTAACGAATCGCGAGGTTTTCCGTTTCTTTCGCATCTCTCCCCTTCGTCTCCACACTTTGGTCATATTGCCGTTTTAACTGCTGTACTCGTTTACGCTGAAGTTGTAACGTGTCATTCAAGTATTTGGATCGCGTTTGTAATCCTTCTAGTGACCTTTCGTAGTTTCTATTTCCAGCAGTGTTTGCTTTAAATTCGCTATTCAAACCACGCAATTTACGATTAATGTCCGTCATGCTACGTGAAAAATCAGCAGAATCAATTGATAAGTCAATTTTTAACGCTCCTACTTCTTCAGCCATGCGTCTCACCCCCTTTACAATACCTGGTCAATATATTTCAATTCCGGTTTCTGCTCTTCTTTTGCATCTTTCATCACTTCAAAATAAAAGTGTATATCCATTTCATCTATTTGTGTCATTGTCCAACCAGAACGAATCAAACCCCTATAAAGGTCTTTTATCACCTCATAGGGGTCTTTTAGTTTTTTCCTTGTGGTTCTTCGTCAATTTGTTTATTTAATCCCATAGCCTCTGCCATAACATCATCCATCTTTGTCAGTAATTCTCCACCAGGCAATCCTTCAAACACGTCTTCTCGTGAGAATTGATTTTTGAAAGCAAATACAAGAAAATCTGCAATTTTATCTAAATCTTCTTCATCAGTAATCGCCTTTGTAAAATCAATTTCCTTTTTAATTTCAAGCGTCTTTCTTAAAATAAGTGTATTCACAAATGGAATGGTAAATGTTTTGTCTTCACCGTTTAAGTGCAAAGTAATTTCCATGTTAATTCCTCCTATTAAAAAAGCACCCTCGAAAGGATGCTTCATTCATTTTCTATATCAACGCCATTCTCTAAAGCCTTTTCTGCTTGTTCATAGCGATCATTAAATTTATTCCATAATTCCTCGGGTGTATCCTCTCTCATTGTAATGACAGGATAAAAATCGGCAAAGGCTTCCACGCGCCACATCACGGCATAATTTTCAAAACCTCTATCTGACAAATTGCCTTTTTCCTCTTTTTCCTCTAATTCATTTATCTTTTCCTTAAACCTTCTGATTTCATTTCGTTCATTTTCTGTTAGTTCTCGTTCTTCTTCATAAGCTGTTTCAACCATATCAAATATTTCTTTTGATTCTTCATAAATGTCACTGTCAATCCCTGCTGGATTACTGCTACAACCAACCAGTAAAAGAATGAGTAACAATATTCCCTTTTTCATGATAACCCCCCTAAAGTTTTAACCATATTTTACTATAGTTGGGGGCTTTGTGTTTCATGATAAAGAAAAAAGACGGGACTAAGCCCGCCTCACTTTAGACCTGTTCTGTTTCTTCGTCATACACGGCATCAAACCATCCATCTATAACAGTTTGATCTGCAGTGTCATTCTCTACGATGCGGGAACGCCATTTTCCATCTTCACGCGCAATAAATTGACCGGTGATGGTTTGCGTTTGAAATTCAATAGAATCGTTTTTTGTATTATAGGATTCTTCTGGAACAGCGAAATCCCCTTTTAAATACCAGTTATATTCAAATGTGCCATCAGATCGTTCAGAACGAAATCCGAAGGCAACGTAAGGTGGTTTATCATCAATGGTCTCAACAATGGCTCCATCTGCATTCACTTCTTTTCCCAAAAGTAACGCATAATCCTCCAATTCTAAATAACCTACACCAAATGACACCTCTGTTTCAGCCAAAGATTGTGCATTTTCTGCTGGTCTGTCATCAGCATATAACGTAGCACGACTTGTATTAGGCGTCATTGTCGCTTCAATAGCCCCAGCAATCTTTTTCGGTGTGTCATACGTGATTGTTCCGTCTGCTTCCTCTGTGATTAGTGCTACATGAATATCTCTTAAACCTACGCGTGCATTTGTACCCATGAAAAATTCCTCCTTATTTTTGTATTAAAAAATAACACCCCTAAACCGGAGTGTTTGTTACAAACCTTAAAGCTCGATGAAAGGTTTTTGTATCTTCTTCATAAAATTCTCGTTCATCCCTACGCCTGAATCCCGCGCTTTTCATGGCGGTTCGTACTTCGTCCACCAATGAGGTATAATCCCCATTTGACCATACATCCACTTGATAATAGCGCTCAGACTGAACTTCTTCATCATCCGCCTCCATTCCTGGGCGATTGTTATATTCAAAGAATGTAACATAAGTGTTCTCGCTTCCAGAGTACGTTTGCAACTGTACCGGTACGTCTAAATTACTCAGCGCATGCATGATAACAGTGTTCATAGTCCTAACCTCGCTTTCAATACAGCAGACATGGTCTTTGCTACAACGACACGGTTATTCTCAAAGGTAGGCGCAGCAAAAGGGTATGGATTCATCTTGGAAGTTCCAAATTCCAGGAAGTGGGCATAAAAAAACTTAGAAGCAGGGCCGATTTCAAATCCATCTTTTGTTTCGGAAATGACGATATTATCCGCTAAGTGCTCCCGGTTCAATGTACTTCTTGGTGCATTTTTAGCCATCTCTTGACGGAAAATTTCAGCACCTGCTTTGGTCGCTTCTTGTTTTATCTTCCCATCTACTTGACTGGCTTTCATCTGCAATTGATTTAACACCTCTTGAACACCTGTCAATTCCATAGGCATATTAATCCACCGCTTTCACTCTGACATCCATTTCACGATTCATGCCATCTACATTTTCAATAGGAGCAGCCAATTCATGATCCTGACCATTCCAACGGACGCGCATTTTATCATTCAAATCTTTTCTATATCGAATAATAAAATGTCGGCTATTTTCTAATTGGTTTTGCGCCGCTTCATAAAAGGATCTACCTTTAAGTGTCCTTAATTCAGCCCAAACCGTGACATGTTCTGTCCACTCTTTGTTAGGAAATCCATTTTCGTCTGTTCCTTCTGGCGGGTTAAGAAAGGTGATTCTTTGCCTAGCTTTCGCTGGATTCATCGTTATCACCTAACAATGATTCAATGTGGCTGAGAACGGACTTCCTAGCTTTGTTATTGGATTCTTGGTCGTGTAGGTATGTTAGCTCACCTTCGCTTAAATCAGCCGTGATAGCATCTACAACGTCCTTTGCATTGCC
The DNA here is from genome assembly GCF_900099605.1 of Alteribacillus persepolensis. GTDB lineage: Bacteria > Bacillota > Bacilli > Bacillales > Marinococcaceae > Alteribacillus > Alteribacillus persepolensis. Next base: position 25,073 of record NZ_FNDK01000024.1, on the reverse strand, counting down.
TTCCAAGACGTTACTGTCTTTCTTTTCGTCCTGTTCCAGCAGTTCTCCTAAAAACCCTTTCTCTTGAAGTTCTCTGCCGCGTTCATCGTTTGTTTCATACACAGAACCTTGGGCATGAATTTTCCTTGTGAATTTATCTCGGAATCTTTTTTTTACATTATATTTATTCATATTATTCAACCCTCCAATCCTTCAACTGAAGGATAATACCCTCAATCGCTTTCTGAATCCGTTCTAGTTCTATATCTGTTAAAGGGTCATATTCTCGTTTTACATAAAGCATGATAGCTAAATGATACTGTTCTCTGCTTGGCCCGTCTTCGGGCTCTTGAACACCAGCGTTTTGCAAATGTCCTTCTGCTGCACTAACAAAAGAAGTGAGGAGATCATCATCCTCACTTCCATCAATTCGTAAATAGTTTTTTAACATTTCAATATCGAACATTATTCATGTCTCCTATGAAGCAATAATCCCGGCATGTCTGAGCGCTGCAAGAATTTCATTCTGTTTAACAGCGATATCTTCAGCCGTTGCAGCTGCAGTATCTGCATGATCTGCTATTGCCTCTGCTTGTTTACCTTCTCGAGCAATTTTTCCTTCTGGAGTAAGATTGACTTCATTCAAATACATCACACACCCCTCCTTATTTTATTAGGTTGTTGGCGTTACTTTTGCGATACGGAAAGCTGATTTCAACTTAATTTGGTGATCCATCCATGCTGTAATAACAAACTGTTCAATGCCAGTTTTCACATCTTTATCACGATCGTATAGCACGTTTAAGTCGTAATTATAATGAGAATAAGAGAAGTCACCAATGACTGGATGTACAGCAGAATCAGAGAATGTAACAGGCTTCCCTAGAATCTGCTCTGGTTGAGCGCTGTACAATGTCGCGTTTCCATTGGCCAATGTTTCAATAATATCTGAGTAATCTTTATAACTCATGACAATCTGAGCGTTTTCCCTGTAATCTTCGTGAAGATCAGCAATAGACCTTTTAATTGCCTGATACAGTGTGTCTTCTTCAACTACTGTAATATCATTTTGAGTAGAGTAAAAAGACATGTGTTCTTCACCAGTCTTAGGCGCTTCAGTAAATGCCACTTTCTTTTCTTTGGCTGCTACACCAGATTGAAGAGAACGATCAATATGAGATACCAAATTAGCATCAGAACCATTCAATACTGTTTCGGAAACACCAGCAAATACTTTAAATTTGTGACGTTCAAACGTAACAGTATCACCGGTAGCTTCCAATTCTTTCGCAGTCTCTTTATCCTGAATGAAATCATCATCATCAAGAGTGAAATTCAGCTTAGGGATTTCAAGGTTTGTAATTTGCGTAAAAGTAGAAAGATCACGCAATTGGTTCTTAGAATAAGGCTCAACGATGATGTCAGTAGAAACTGTCTTAGGCAAGAACTTGCCACCACCTGTTGTATCGTCGTCACCTAATGCTGCTTTTACATCACCAGAAAGTGGTTCTTGACGAATAACAGAACGAACAAGCTCTGCTTTGGCTTTGACTTTACGGGCATTAGGGTCTTCAATGGTTTTAACATCATTATTTTGTTCAAACTGCGCTCTTTGTTCAGCTTCCATTTCGTCATGTTGCTTTTTAATAACATCAAAGCGCATTTTTAAATCATCCCGAGATTTTTGTAACGCTTGAATATCTTCAGTTGTTTTGCTTGTATCAATGGCAGCAGAAGCTAAATCATTCTCAACCTTTTTTAACTGCTGACCTACGGTTGTCATGTTTTGCTTCAGTTCATACAATGTCTTCTCACTGAAATGTTGAAGGTTCATTTTTAATTGTTTTTTCTTATGTTTCATCATTTTATATTCCTCCTAAAATATCATTTATATATTCCGAATTAGCTTTTGCTTCGTCAGCAATACGCTGACGTTCAGCCAATTCCTCTGCTGACAATTGATTACTCTTTTCTTCTTTCATCAAATGGTCAGGTACGTTTTTGTACTGAGCAAAGAAGTCTTTATTAATCGATGCTGCCATTTGATTTTCTTCTTCCACGACATCAGCCAAACCATATTGATACGCTTCATCCGCTGACAGCCACGTTTCTTCGTCCAGCATTTCTTGAAGCTTTTCTTCTGTCAGTTTGTCACCTGCTTTTTGAAGATATGACTGAACCGCAGAGCCACCAATACGATCTAAATCATCCGCTGTTTTCCTTAATTCTTTTGCATTCCCCAATGCAATAGTCCAAGGATTATGGATCATCAACATGGAGTTTTTAGGCATATAAATAGTGTCACCCGCCATGGCGATGACACTTGCTATGGATGCAGCTAAAGCATCAATACGTACATTCACTTTTGCTTCGTGCCTTTTCAACATATTATGGATAGCTACCCCTTCAAAAACAGAACCACCTGGACTATTAATATATAGATTGATCGTTGATACATCACCTAAATTGTCCAAATCATCTCTAAAACTTGAGGCCGTTGTATCCTCTTCAATCCATTGGTACCTTTCAATGTCTCCATAAATAAAAATATCTCCTGATTCACCATCAGCAGACATCCTCATTTCCCAAAATTTTTTCTTTTTTTGTTTTTTCATTATCTCCACCTCCCTTCATTAATCATCATCGTCGGTCTCAGTGGAAGAAGCATTGGAATTACCTCCCTTTCTTAATGATGGATCCATGTCCAACGGATACATATCGCCGCTTACCCACAATTCATCTGCAGGTCCACCTCGAGGAGGCAAATCTTCCCATCGTCTTATCTCATCCCTGGATGCCCATCCATCTCTTAGTGCATTATGATAGAATGCCGTTCGAGCTTTCACATCACCACGAAGCAATCCTCCTACATTAAATTTAAAATAATAACCCTGTTTCCTTTCATCCGTTGTAAGCAACTTCCGATTAAATTCCTGCTCATACTGACGAACAACCGGAATCAATGTGAGCTGAACAAAGGTACGCATTAACTCCTCATTACTCGAAAAACTCTGTCCCTCTGTATCGTTCAACATGGTTACTGGTACGTTAAATACGTTAGCTACACGAGAGCGCGTGATTCGTTCAGATGTGAAAGTGTCAGCTGCTATATATTTTCTGTCCAGCGAGTTAATTTCTACCCCCGGCTCCTGAAATAATACTCCACCGTTTTCTTGGTAAAAACGTTTAAAGTCCTCAATCACTTTTTCACGTTTTTCCCTGTCGATATTAGCGTTATATTTCAAGACAAATGAATTGGGAGCACTTTGCATTTCCTTCAAGCTAAACTCACGAACGGCTTTATCATAATCACTTGTGTTTTTTAACACCTTAATTGGATTAATCCCCTTCATACCACCAGAACCAATAATATGCTTAACATGAATAACATCTAAGTTATGGAAGTAATATGTGTTCTGATTCCCAAGGACCTTGTACCACATCTCCTGGGTAGCAGCTTCAATAACTGGTTCCACGTACGTGGGATCTAAAGGCGTAATCCGTGATACTTGGCCACGAACATCCCTCTCTATTAATCCATAACCATTCCCTTCTTCATTCCGTGATGTTTCTAATCCTCTTATAACATCAAACGAAGTCTGATTTGGATTCGGGGAATTAATAAGCACATCGGCTGCCTGATTTATTGTCACATCATAGTTTTGATGAAGCTTTAGGGGTAAACCCCCTAGTATATTTGACATTCGAGAAACAACACTAAAAATGGTCTCGTTGGTTGCTAATTTGGAGTTATCTACACCCCAAAATGTACGACCATACCAATTTGTAAAGTCAAAGCCTTGCCCTGACCAGTTGGCAACCGCCATATAGACTTTAGATTTTAATTTTTGATACCATTTCAAACCATCACCTCCCCATCAAGTCAGACATCGTAATTGCTTCCACATTTCCATCACCTGATGGAGTAACTAACCTTCCCATCGTGTGTGTATGGGCATTTAAAACAGCCGCAAAACCATCTATTTTGCGGTACCTGTTCGTTTTTGTAGGCATTTTATTATTATTACGATCTTTTACTAACTCTACATTGTTAATGTACCAGCGTAATAAAGGGTTTTTGTTGAAGATAACTTTCCCATCTAAAAACAGATGTTTTAAATCATCCATAGCTGGACCAAGTGTTAAAAAACCCTGCCGTACCACTTCTGTTTGAAACCCATCTTCTTCTAATGCTTTATTTAATCGAAAGGCTTTTGCCGGGTCATACGTAATCAATTCAATGAAAAACCGCTCTCTTTGCTTTCTAAACCACTCCAATACCCGCTCTTCATTGATGTATTCCTCATCAACAATGGTTAAGAGTCCAGCCTGTGCCCACTCCATATAAGGAATTTTTTCACTTCCCTCTAGTACTTTCTTTCGAGGAATCCAGGAATGAGACAATACAAAAACTTCACCGGTATCAATAAGAGGAAACTCCAAACAGGCGCTTGTGAAGTCCTCTGTGTCCGATAAATCATACCCACCAATGGCCGGTACACCCTGCAAGTGTGAGAAATCTTCCAGCTGTTTGTCGTTTCTTTTCAGAGTCTCAAAGTCAATAAAAGGCATCTTACTGGCATTAACAAAAATGTTAAATTGCTTCGTGATAAAATCGGTTCGTTCTTCTGGGACGCGCTTATCCTTTTCCCAATCCTCTTTTAAGGTCTCTAAATCAAGAGAAACCCCCATATTCGGGTTTGCTTTCACCCACATTTCGGGCTGATCAAACTCATCTTCGCTATCTAATTCAGCCATGTAATAGAAAGTACGTTCATCTTGTATGGCTCCTTCTAATACATCAGAACCTTGTTCATAGTAATTAACCAATGGGCCATCGAGCTGATAACCAGCTGTTGTAATGTATAAAATAAGTGGCTGTTTCCTGGAACCACGCGATTTTTTGATAATATTAATCAGTTTATAGTCTTTAAACTCGTGAATTTCATCAAAAACACCCAGATGAGTGTTCAATCCATCTAATTTTTCACTGTCAGAGGCCCTGGCTTCAATTTTAGAAAACGACTTTGGATGTTTAATTTCATAACGCAAAGGAGTGTAATGTTTTCTTAGCAGAGGAGATTTTTTAACCATCGCCTTTGCTTCTTCAAAGATGATACTTGCCTGTTGTTTACTGTTGGCCAGAAGGTAAATATCCGCCCCATTTTCCCCATCTTTTGCGATAGCATAGTTTGACAATCCAGAAATCATGGTGGATTTCCCGTTTTTTCTGCCAATAAAAATAAGACCCTCTCGAAAGCGTCTTATACCTGTGTCTTTATGGACCCAACCATACAGCGAACCAATAATAAAATGCTGCCATGGCTGAAGAATTAACTGGTCAAAGTCACCTTTTGATGGTTTACAAAACTTCTCTATAAACCTAATCGGACGATGGCCTTTTTCTTCATCGAATATCCAAGGGAAATCACCCAGCCCTTGCCTTTCTAAGTCTGTTAAATGCCTTTTTGCAGCTAGAATATTCTTTTTACTGGCGATGATGTTTCCGCTTGCTACCTGTTCAGCATACCAGGTGGATAAAAGGTGCGATGAAGGTTTAGCAAGCACATTAATAATCCCGGTTGACTTAGAAGCGTTCAAAGTCATCTTCTTCGTCATTTCCATCACCATTCATTCTCTTCCGCTGCGCTGGCGTTAAACCCATCGACTTCAAAAGGTTGTTCAGAGTTTGAACTGTTTTGGCCAATTCGACCACGAGTGGGTTTTTTGTCAGATTCGTTGCACCTGCTTTATTAGTGTATTCATACATCAAGTCTTGATTATTGATTTCTTTCTTCAGCTTCCGATAAAATTTATGCGTTTCAAGATAAAGAGAAATCAATTCCTCATCCGATTCTTTGTATGAGTCACCTAAATATTCGATGAGTTTTTTTCTCGTTGGAACTCCCATCAAAAAACCTCCTTTCTATTCCAAATTGGTACCCCCCTTTCATGAAAATTCCATCCGCGGTAAAAACGAAGGACCGCCGCCGGTCCTTGGAGAAAGCCTTTCTCAACTTTTTTTGAGGGGGAGGCTATATCATTTCTGGATTTCCTTTCTCTTCCACTAATTTTATTTTCTTACTCACTGGCCTCTTGTTGTTTCCCTTCTCTGTATGCTCTTTGTTATGGCAAGTCGGACAGATGCTCTCCAAGTTGCTTAGTGTCAGCTCCAGTTCAGAATACTCACGCCTTGGCTTGATATGATGCACCGTGTTTGCTGTAGTAAGTTTCCCCGCTCGAAGACACGACTGACACAAGTAATTGTCTCGGATCAGTGCTTGTTCTCTGCATCGTACCCAGGCACCGCTTTTATAAAAGGGATCAGCTGTTTTCATGTTGTCCTTCATGTACACAAACTCCACATTCGTGACACTGTTTAGTTTCGTATTCAAGTTTTCCGTCTACATACACCTTATTCACATCCATCCGTTCTCCACATTCAGGGCATACGCTTCGATCAATCTCATCTAATTCATCAGCCAATGCTTTCGAATGTTTAGCAACAGCTCTTAGTTTAAGCTGCAGTACAATTGTATTGATATCAACTCTTAACTGACTGGCTTTCATTTCCACTTCGCCTCCCATAAGAAAAAGCACCCTCGAAAGGATGCTTATTTTGTCTCTACTCTTAAATTTTTCCAATCTGTTGTTAATTCACCATCCCTCACGTCAGAGGATGTAATACAAAATATCTTATACTCTTTTACTTCCTCAGCAAATGCATTAGAAACCTCAAACAACCAATCATGTACATTTTTCTCGTTTAACCCACATGGTTCATTGAATAATGTCGTCCTAGACACTCTTAATTCAAAGAGATATTTTTCGCCATCCTTAACAAATATGCCTTCGTAATCAGATAACCTTGGAGAGACTTCCCATTTAAGTTCTTGTCGCGAACCATCTTTCTTTTTTTGGGATTCTTCTCTCCTTCTTTTGTCTGCCTCGTCTCGTTTCCTCACAATTGCCTGTTGTTGAGAACTTTTGTTCTGCATGTCAAATCTAAATCCCATCTTATACCCTCTCCTTCCACCACACACTAGTTCGACAAAAGGAGATATTTTCCTTCTATTCTTCCACCCAATGAACCATATCTTATAATGTGTTTCTTTTCCTAAACCTCTCAATCTGTTGTCTCTCAAGAGTTTAACAACATCTCTTTTTTGAATGAATCACAAACTTAAATATGATTCATTTACGGCATAAAAAAAGATTTATGTTCGACCCTTTTTATCCTACTCCAATCTTAAATTTACTCATCGCTTTGTCCATAGCATCTTGATTCACTCCTATATAACGGAGCGTGATATGCGGTGATGAGTGGTTAAACAGTTCCTGGAGCATAGCAATATCTTTTGTCTGCATATAAAAATGGTACCCAAATGTTTTTCTTAGCGTGTGGGTACCAATCTCATTAAGTCCAGCGTATTCCGCTGCTTCTCGTAAAACTTTGTATGCAGCTGAACGTTGGATAGGCATGTTATTCCCTTTTCTGCTTTGGAACAAATACTCATCATCGTTCATGTGCCGGATATAGTTTTTTAACTCACGATGAAGATCCGGCGTGATGCGAAGACGCTTTTGCTTCGTTGTTTTCTTCTCACGCAAGCTGATATAGTGTCCACGTACATGTTTTGCTTTCAGTTGCAAGATATCACTAATACGTAATCCTGTATTGATACCAAGCACAAACAGCAAGTAATCACGTTCATTTTTGGCCTTTAAATATTCTTGTATGACTTGTATTTTGGCAGGGTTCCGTATCGGCTGTACAAAATTCACATATAACCACTCTCCCTTATTTTTGTTGTCACACTGCTCATTGAACCTTCGTTCTTGTCCTATGTCACATTTTAACCACTCGAAACTTCTTTTTTCAAACCTGTTTGCTTTGGAAAGTTTGCGCTTTTTGGAAACTCCGTAAATTGAGATACAATAGAGTCTCGAATATTCCTCACATGAGTATGAGACAATCCCATCTGACGAGAAACCGCCCGTAAGCTCATTCCATCTAATATGCGATTGAGCACAGCTCTTTCTTTATCATTATGAATACAGGAAATACGCTCTTGAACAAAAACAACTTTCTTTTTGAGTTTTTCAATATCTTGCCATTCGTCCTCGCGGCGCAGATATTCTTGAAGAATGGGATCTGACTGGTTTCCTTGAGGTTTTGGCATAGCTGCTTCAAGCCCATACATTGCTGTAATGTTGTCTCCTATATCTTGTCGCATCTCTCTCCTTTTTAAGGCTATTGTTTGGATCATCCAATGATAATTGTGTAAAGCTGATTTAACCTGTTTCTTATCCACGGTGCTCACCTCTTTCGGCGGCGCTCTTTAACATGTGGTATGAAACATCGTTTTTATGAGTATCAGCATGACATGAGGGACACAACAAAACTAGATTATCTAGTTCATTTAAACCACCCTCAGAATACTTTTTAACGTGATGAATGTGTAAATTGTCTTCAGCACGGCAAACTACACATCTGTTTTTACATTTTTTATATACATCTTTTTTTAATTTTGATCCAATTGTACGGCTTTCCTTAAAGTCCTTTTTATCCCCACCAACAATTTTCCGAAACTGGTAAACATGATTCATATTACAAGATAGATACATCATATAAATTCCAGCTACTGGAGGAGGTGCAGGAAATTCACCCATCGTTTTTTCAATAGTATTTATATCGCCAATGTCTTCTCCTGTTACTCGAGCCATTTCTTTGACGGATTTTTTTCGTAATAGCCTCATTCCCAGTAGTTCATTGCCGTAAATTTCATTTTTCCACCAAGGCATTGCTTTATTGTATATAGACTCTCGACTGATTTTTTTTGCCATCGAATTCACCCCCTTTCTCATCTACATTTTACCATTTCGTTAACAAACATTAAGAATTTCCTCATTCCCAATCCCCCCTTATTTCTGCCTAATCGCGCCGCCTCTGCCTCGTCCATACGTTCTCCTATTCATGCCCATAAGCTCCTTGATTTCACTCTCTGAATACTGTTCGGTGCTTTTCTTCTTTCCCTTTTTCCGTTTTCGTTTCCTTTTCGGCTCTAAATTAAGCTGTTTGGCGGCAACAGCTAGTTGTTCTTGAAATGAAGGCTTCATGACTTCCTCCTTTGGCTGCAAATATGAGGTGACAATTGTAGATTGGTTGCATTTGGGTTCCTTGCTATGAAAAAGGGCACTAACAGACACAGCTTCAGCTGTCATCCATTAGTGCCCTGGTTGTTCCAGTAGCGTTTATTTTTTTGTATACGTAATTTCATAATGAGATGGTTTACCGTTTTGCCAAGTGATGATTTGTTTTCCGAATCCTTCTCCAGGAGTGTCCACTTTTTCGATATTACCGTCACGAATTCTATAAACAGCATTCTCATTCAAGTCGATTTCAGCTTTATTCGTACCTATGTTTACTGGGATTTTCACCATGACCCCTCCCTGTGGTATACTCGTATCACGGCCTGTATGAGTCGCCTTGAGAGGGGCGGCTTTTTTACTTCTTAAATGTACGTGCTTGTGAACAAGTCGCCCAATGCGGAGTGAAACCTTTCACCACATCTCCATGCTTCGTGACAACTGTTTGCTCTTGTGTATCGGCCGGCATCGCTTTTCCTTTCGGCGTCTTAATCCATTGAATGGAAGCTCCACACCCTTTACACGTTGGCATGTTTGTTCTCCTTTCTTTGTTTTGGCCAAGTAGGATTTACTTTTCTTCTGGGTCCCCGTCTAAACTTTCGTTGCTCCTGGATCTGCTCCATCCAAGCTATTTCTTCTGGAGTCATTTTCCGTTCCTTCACATCACTGGAAAGCTCCTCACGCACCACATGTTTCTGCCAGTCAATTTGATTCATCTTCCTCATCCTTTCGATTTTTTGGTTTTTCGTCGGAATGTGTGTTAATCCCAATGTGAAACGGTCCCTCTACTCCATGACCAAACACCTTTATTCATAGATTCAATTTCAATTTTTACAGGCACATATTGAATACTTAACTCATCGTCAATAATTTGTTGAGCCATTTCCTGCGTTGGTAAAAAGCACGTTGAACGCAAGTCCAAGCTGTCTTCTTTCTTTTCTAAGTCGTACCAAACATCTTCTTGATATAAAAAACCTATTGCCCAAAAATTCACGTTAATTTCCTCCTTTTTATTTCACATCATCGGTCTGCTATTCACTTATCAGCAGCCCATGTGATCAATGCCAGCACTGCCATCATTACCAGTGCTTCCCCACAGCTCATTGTTCTTCCTTTTCTTGACCTAGCAGCTTCCCTTGTCTGGCGTGGATTTGTCGTAATATAGTATCCACATCATGTTTTAGTTCGCTCTCCTTGTAGTGCTTCATGTGCCCTTTTCGCCCTGACTCAACGAGCACCCGTCCATTGACAGTGTTTATTACCGTTCCCTTGTTTCCGTTCTCCAATATAATGACTGGCGTGTTATCATCAAATTTTTTCACCATGCTCTCACCTCACCCTGAGAGTGCTTTGATATGCTTGTCCACCACAGCCAAATAATCTAATACAATGCCTCTGTTTTGCTGAACCACATCCGCATACACTTCTAACTCATCAAGAGGGATGGATTTTCGTCCGCCTTTCTGAGCGTTTCGAGTGTATTTCTGAACCATATTATTCGGAATAAGAAATACGCTCTGAATCGGTCTAATTTCAACAAGCACAAAGCTTATAGCCCCTTGTTTCTCCGCTTGGTCGAGAAAGGAAATCTGTCCTGGTGTCAGCATGTCCAAATCAAACCGTTTCTTGTTTGTTGTCTTCGCTTCAAATTGAATGGAGCGCCCTTTCCAAATACCGTCATAATCCACTGTGCTCTTCGATTCCCAAACAGCTTTTAGAATGTGCACTCCTTTTGTTTTCAGCACCTTTATAGGTGTCGGTCGTTTGTTTATAAGAGCAATACCTCTGTTTTTATACTGAAAGTTGGCAGTATTCAAAACCTCTTCAAAGCCTTTCCCTCTATTGCCTTGGTGTACTTTCAAGTGCTCACCTCCACTTTTAAATACTCATCCACCTTTGTGCAGGCAAATTCATCCGCTTCTTCTTTGTATACTTTCATAAGAACAGCCTTTTCTTGATCACGAGCATGGGAGAGCTCTTTGGCCGCTTCGTCTATGTCAATATTTTTAGCCCTCATAATAGCGTCACGATGACACGCCCATGTGTGAAAAACTAATTCTTTTGTTTCTCCTTTTCTTGGTGAGTAGCTTTCAAAAGGAGCATGAGCGTTAAAAGGTACAAATGCTCTCACATAACAATATTCAGGCTCATTTTGATTCGTTATCCAATAGGCATTCATGATGTTGAAATAATGTAAACTCTCGATGATATCAAGTTGAACCATCCACCGCTTTTCCGCCTTGTACGTCGCTGTGCTCATGCCTTGCCCCCATTCCAGTTTCACAGTTATAAACACCAGCAATATTTTTATAGTACGGATACTCCATGCCCCATCTTCGTTTCCATTCTTTCTTGCACATGTCCACGTTCTTGCCTTTCTGAATCATCTTCTGAAGCTGATAGTTTGCTAACCTCTCAATACTGTGCCGCTCCATCCACGTTTTTCTCATTCGTTCACCCCACATCACTCCAAATCTGGTTCCATGTAATTTTCAGTTTGCCGTTGTGCTTTCTAGCCCGATCAAACATAAGCAAGAAAACTTCATCAGGATCTCTCTTGAACATTTCCGCAATCCTCACCAGAGAGTATCCTTGTTTCCAATACTCATCGAACCGTTTATCCTCATCCTTAGTGAAACTGTGGTCTAAATCTTCGTTAACGATATAAGCGCTGCCCGCTTCGTTTTTTAAATAACGATTTTCCAGCTTCGCAATGGTTTGTTTCTGGGCTTTCAGCTGTTGATCAATCACCGTTTCCCTCCATATGCTTTTTAATGTCTAACGCTTCCGCTACTTTTGAGACGGTTTTCTCTCCGATACCAGGGTGATGTTTTATTTCATTGAACCGCTCGCAAAAATCATGAATCACTTGGCGACGAGCATCGTGCCAGCCTTGCCAGTAATCCTTATTCATGACAAGACCCCCTTGCTTTGTAACTGCTGCACTCTTCTCCTAACAGCTTGAGGACTTCGATACATAAGACCGTCAGCAATTTCTCGAAAAGAGCACCCTTTTTGAAATCCATAAATAAGCGCCGTATCTTCATCTTCTGTCCAATGCTTCTTTTTGTAATAAAGCTTGTCTATCCATAATTTATCTGCCACTTCCAAAGCTACATTTTCACCACATAACGCACAGAAATATTTCCTGATGTGCTTTTTGGCAGCAACAAGTGTTTCTTCTCTACAATCAGAACAGTACAAGAGGACGTATTTCTTTTTTGCCGGCATTAAGCTTTCGCCTCCATGATCTCTGGAAGTCGCACTCTCTCCGTTTCCAGTTCCTCTAGAGACAATTCACGGAGTAATCGTCCGTCATGAGCTACATAAAAGCTTTGTTTTTGTAGTTCCTGCAGCAATACTTGCCGACGTAGTTCCATTCGCTACACCCTCTTCCATTATTTTCTTTACATTCCAGTGGTTTCAGTCTTACCGTGTTGCTATTTACCTCTTATCATGGTAATTGGGGAAATAGAATCTAAATACTGATCAAAGAGCTTAATTCCATTCACCAGTTCGTGATAGTCATAACTTGTACATTTCTGCATAAATTCAACTTGAGACATGATTTCACCGTTTTGTTGGTAATGTTCTTTCAAAGCTTGACAGATTTGTTCAGCCGTCATATGCCTACCTCCTCATGTCTGCGGTCAAGATTCACAAATTTTTGATATTCCTTGATAAATGCCATTTCAGCAGTGCCTGTTGGACCGTTCCTTTGCTTACGAATAATGATTTCTGTGATGTTCTGATTTTCAGCTTCTGCATCGTAGTAATCTTCCCGGTACAAAAACGAGACAATATCAGCGTCCTGCTCGATGTTTCCTGACTCTCGAAGGTCTGACATCATCGGTCGTTTATCTTGTCGAGATTCAACGCCCCTAGACAGCTGAGAAAGAAGTACAACCGGCACTTTTAACTCACGTGCCATCATCTTCAAGTCCCTTGTGATTTCACCAATTTCCAAAACTCGATTTTCGTAACGCCTGCTGGCACTCATAAGTTGCAGATAATCGATGACAACCAGATGATTGTCGTCTGGATACTCATTTACTTTCTTCTTCACAGTTGCTCGAATATCACTGACCATGCGCTTTGTCTCATAGATCGAGAGGTTCCAGTCATAAACCTTTCCAGAGGCAGACGTTGCCTTGTCGTAATCATCATCATCAAACATTTGAAAGGGCTGTTTCCATTTCGTGAGATCAATGCTACCTTCTGCAGATAAGATTCGATGAAGTAAGCTTTTTGCTCCCATTTCCAGTGAAAACACATGAGAGGAACCGCCATTTTTACAGTGCCCTCCTGCAAGATTAAGTGCAAATGCTGTCTTCCCCATGGAAGGTCTTGCAGCAACAATAATTAAATCTTCTGGCTGTAGTCCGCCTGTCATATAGTCAAACTCACTCAATCCTGTTTCATAGCCACCTGCTGCACCAGATTCGTCTTCTGACATCGTCATATCCATAGCAATCTCGGAAAGCCAGTCTCTTACGGTTCTTTCTTCGTTAATCTGACCGACTTCACTTAGCTGAGACAACTTTTCTTGCAGTTCCAGCATGTTTTCTTCTGTTGCATTCTCTGTAAAAGCTAATGCTTGTTCTCTTGCTTGTCGTAGCTTATACGCCTCAAACACAAGACGCTGATGATGTTGAAACGAATGAACAGAAGCTACAGAGCCTGCCAAATCGGAGAGGTAACTTATGCCACCAACTTCACTTGCTGCATCCCTCAAATAGCTGAATACGGTTACCATGTCTGGTGGCTCATCCTTCTGTTGTGCCGTTTTCATAGCTTTTAAGATTGCTTTATGTTTCGGATGAATGACATGTTTCGCTTGCAAAGTGCATTCTTGAATAAGATCCGGCTCCAGAAGAATGGCACCCAGTACCGCTTGTTCTGCTTCCGCGTTTTCAAGTCTCGTCATCCGCTTTCACCTTTTCCAGAAGGTTGTTCCAATACTGCCGAAATTTCTTCTTTTTCTCTGGGTTGACTTTTTCTCCGTTCTTACGGAATTCTTTGACTTTCTCCCATTCTTCATTTCTTGTTTTGGGATATGATGCAATTTCTGCGATAGTTGGGGGGAAAGGTTTTTCAGCAGCGTAGGACGATAAGTTTTTTATAACACCGTCATAATCCATTTTTTTCAAAGCAGGTATTAGTATTTCAGCCTTCCGTTTTGTAATCTCGAATTTGGGATAAATTTCCTTAATCGTTTCTAGTACATCAACAGCCTGTTCATACTTCATTGGAGCCCTCCTCTCGCAACTCATCAAAGATAGATTTCCCTTGTTTTTCACGCGGGAAAGGAATGGTATTGTTGTTTCTACGCATCTTGCCTTTTTCATATCTTCTCGCCTGTTGTACATCATCAATCCCTTGTTCTTCCCACTCGTTTAAAATGCTTTCGATGGACGCAAAAGAACGCCATCCCTTTTTAGCTGCAAATTTAATTGCGCTACTAACCAAACCCGGGCTTAGATCATCACACCACATCCCAATTGATTGGAGAATGGCTGGCCTTGCCATGCCAAAGTTCTCTTGAAATACATCAAAAGGATTTTCCTCACGCGCGCCCTCTCCCTCTCTCTTTTGTTTTGTTTCGTTTTGTTTAGTAACGGTCGCGGTTGTTGTCTGGGTACTTGTCTGTTCTGTTGTCTCTGTTGTTGTCTGGGTACTTGTCTGTTTAACAGACGAAAAGGGAATAAGTTCAAATGCTGTTGCTTTTGTTCCCCTTTCTTTAAAATCAATTAGTCCAGCTTGTTTAAGCTGATTCCTTGCTTTATAGTAAGCATCTTTCTTCAATCCTGTTTTTGCTTCTATTACTGATCTGGCTACCGTAAATGTTTGCTGCCAACCAGACTTGTTATTAAGGTGCATAAGCGCATGCCATAATAATACTGCTGATTTGGACAACTCATTTAGTTCGAGCCAATCATAAAAAGCATTAATTTCCTTAATATAGTTCAACGATGCTCACCACCGAGGTTTCTCCAATCAATGACCGTTATGTCATGCTTCAAATTCATCCCCTCCTCTCACAAACTGCACACATCCCTTCCGTTTTGATTAATTTCATATCAGGATAGGTTCTTTTTAGATAACCTTGGACATACTTTCTAAATAACCGTCCCCGGTTTGTGCTTCCTTTTGTCAGTCCAACATAGATGCTGGGGATTGGTATCCTGTAACGAATCATTACATCAAAACTCCAGCTCTTGCATTTTTGTAGGGAATTCGCATACAATAAAAGCAGTGATACTTTTAGTGCGAACCCCCTTGCTCATCAGACCGCCATCTGATGGGCCTTTCTTTTTTCGTTGAAATAAATTTCTAAAACGTAGTCCCGATCAAAAGCTAGTCGATGTGAAACTTGTTCTACTCCTTTTTCCATCCCCAACGTATCCAAATGGTTGACGATGTAAAAAACAATGTCTTTTGTCGGTGTCATAATCTCCCCCCGCTTTCGTTGTGTATTTTCGAATGCCATCACCGATAACTGCGCTACCCTGCCTTTTTCCTCCCTTTTTCATCCTGATACACCCAGCGAATGATATCTTTTTCGATACCTAATCGTTTGGACAGTACCTTTACTGCCTCCGCATGTCCCAGTGCTTCAATATGCTGCACAATGTAATACTTCAGCTCAGGATCAAGTCTCACTGTTTCACCCCTTTCTGGTGCCAGCACACCGCCGGGCCCATGACTACGGAGGGGGGATAAACCATCGAGGGGATGTATGTCCAGTCATAGACCCGGCGGCAAGCAGCACCGCAAAGCTGACTTGCCACATACCAACCTAAGTGCTACAATGTAGCTAATAACGGTTCCTAAAAGTGCTTGCTGTTGCCGCAGCAGGCATTTTTTATTTTTATTTCCTCCATACTTAGCACCTCACAGGTTAATTTCTGCCACTCTAAGAGCTATTAAAAACACTGCAATAAACGTAATAAGGATACTCCACTCTAATCTAGTTATGTTTTTAAACATGTTAAGCCCCCATTAAAATCATTCCTATTGCACTTCCAAATGTCATCATGATTTGCTGCATCATGGTAACTCCATCTATCCCTAAGAGAAAGGCAGCCATCACTTCTGGTGACTGTGTATTTTCTGTCCATGCTTTAAAGAGGGAAATGGTTGGCTCTTGCTTGTCCGACTCATACCGAGATATATCGGACTGCCCCATGTGTAATCTTTCCGCTAGTTCTTCTTGCGTCATTCCAGCGCGTTTTCTACATGCTTTCAAAATCGCTCCGTACTCCACGTTATTCACCTCCTTCAAATATGCACGTGATGCATATGCAGGATGTACATGGAACCATTGCCGTTATTGGATATAAAATGAAATTAGATTAAATAAATGCGGCACAACTCGTCCATCAACGCAGGCTTTAATCAGCCCGCTTTGCGTATTTCTCGTTGAGTTCTTTCTGTTTCTCTGGAGAAAGATCGCACCATATGGACCAGCCGATTTGGTGGGCTTCCTTTAAAATTCGGTCCACTTTTTCCTTTGGTACTTCACCTGGATCTACGATACGCACTTTGGTGTTACCGCTGGTGTATTCCATAGACATATCTTCATGATTGTCAGTCATCGGTACATCACCTCGTGACATTTTATGCGCGTCAATCATATGGACTGCCCTCCTTCTTAATATGTTTTTTCTACCTTTAATAAAAGGAGTTGATTTAATGGCTGTTGATCAAGCATTAAAAAGAGAACTGCTTCTTTTGATAAATGATGTTTCAGATGATTTATTAAGTTTTGACGGAGAAGAAATGGCTCACATATATTTGCCAGAGCTTCATACAAAGGATGTTCTTTTCCACCTAATAAATCTTGCTGATGATGGTTTATTAGCGACTCACCCCAACAACAAAACGAGATTGTATGGGCTAACCCCAAAAGGCCGACAATACGTATCAAATGGATACAAACCATCGTGATATTGATGTGGTTTTAATCCAGACAGAGGAAAGTAAGCATTTCCATTAATTCTTGTGCAGCATTTTCTTTTGTGTATAAAGGATCGGTACAGAGTTCATTTGCAATTCTAAGAACCATACATTTCAACTCTGCTCTAAAAAGCTTTTCATCGAGGTTATTCATGATGAAGCTCCTCCTTTAAGATGCTGATATGGTTTTTCCTTCCTTTTCTAGTAAACTAGTACTAGAAAGGAGGTGTGAACATGGACGTTAGTAAATTGTTCAAGGGACAAACAGTTGATATAACTTGTGTAAACCCTGAATGTGAACAAACAATTAAGGTTGATGGAAACAAATTGTTTCAAAAAAACCAAACAGTGACTTGCCCTCACTGTGATGGGAACATTGCTTTAGAAAACAATGAGTCTATCAAAAAAATGGAAAATGAAATTAAAGAACTTAAAAACAAATTCAAGTAGTACCTGACATGGAGTAAAGGAGACTCAGAGCCTCAAAAAGCTCTTCTTTACTCCAACCTTTTTCTTCGGCAAATTCGAAAATTTCCTTGGAGTGATTGATGGTTCGTTGGAATCGCTCTAAATGGCCGTTTGTAACAGTGAGAGTGAAATCACAATTTTTACCCATTATCCGTCCTCCTATATTCAGTATCACTGGTTAGGCTGTTGATTTTTTCATTTAATCGGTTGATCGACATCTTCATCTCACGAACTTCATGGCATAGGTCGATCAGCCTTTTTGATTGAATTAATAACTCCTTTCCAGTCCAGCTATCCGGCTCAACAATAACCGTATCGATGTTTTTGTGTTCTTCAATGACTTTTTCTATAGCTTTTATGGCATCAGGAGAGTTTTCCATTAAAATTGAAAGTTCTTTTTTGTCGTTGTTCATTCAGCTCGCCTCCTCAAGATGCTGATGTGGCTTTTTCTCCCTTTTCTAGTAAACTCGTACTAGAAAGGAGGTGTACATTATGGAAGATTTAAAAATAGAAAAAATCGTTGAAGTTTCATCAGGAAAAGAAGCAACCCATTATCTTGATGAAGGTTGGGTTCTCTTATCAACTGGTTTTGTCAAAGGAGAAGTCCCTGGTTACGACTACCACTCGTATTCTTTGGGATACCCCAAGACAAAAGCTGTTCTTAATCAGTTACGTGATGAAACCAAAAACAAAGCTTTAGATGAAGATGGTATTTTTTAATTTCTTAAGCACATACACAAATCCATAACCACTTGGGGTGGAGTTTCTTACGTCCACAAGGCTCCATCCCTCTTTTAATAAAAGGTTCACTTGCTTATAGTCACTGCAATGCAAATTCATCCATTTCACCTCCTCAAGATGCTGATGTGGTATTTTGTTTCGTTTCGTTACGTTTATTTTCAAAAAAAATAGTCCAATCAAAACCAAGAGCACTACCTATTGCCTTTGCTGCAGAAACACTCGGATTCCTGTTTCCAGACTCAATCATTGTATAGTAAGCTCTTTGGATATTTGATAATTCGGCAACTTTCTCTTGAGTGTAACCTCTTTGTCGTCTTATTTCCTTCAGCCAGTCCCTCATTCCCTCACCTCCTGTATCGTTTCGTTACATTAATTTTAGTATCGTTTCGTTACATAGTCAAGAGGTTATTTTAAAAAAGTTTCCTTTTGTTACAAATAGTTTAAAGTAACTATTTGTTACAGTAAAATAAGTGGTATTGGAGGGTGGTGTTTCCGATTGTTAAAGGAACAACTCGTTAAACTAAGGAAAAATAATAAAAAAACACAACAGGACATGGCTGATATTTTAGGAATTACCAGACCCGCTTATACAGCATATGAGAGAGGCACAAGAAACCCTGATTATGAAACCCTGCAAAAGATAGCAGATTTTTTTGATGTGTCTACGGATTACCTGTTAGGTAGAACCGACAAAAACCAATCCGACTGGAATGCAAAACTCCCTGAGCTTACCGATAAAGACGAGCGCGATATCCAAAAAGAGCTGCAAGAAATGATTGACGGGTTAAACAGCAAAGATGGTTATGCATCGTTTGACGGACGGGATATGAGTGACATGGATGAAGAGGATAAAGAATTACTGATAAACTCTCTTGAAACTTCTTTACGACTAGCAAAACGTATGGCAAAACAAAAGTTCACTCCGAAAAAGTATCGGAATGAGGATATTGATTGAAGTATTAAATAAATTATAATTTAAAACAGAAACAAGCGTTTTATAAATAAAATTAAACATTATACCGTATTATAGATTGCCGCCCTAGAAAGTGATTTCTAGGTGAAAACCGGATGAATTCATGGAAAGCCTAAGTCTATTGATAAGGTAACCGTGAGCCAAGCCAGAGGACCCCTACTCCGTACCCTGGAAGGTGCAACGCATAGACAGTGAGGTAAGGGGACCAATAACCTGTCCACGAGCGTCCGGCATCCCATGTGGATGAACAGGTATGCTGAACTTTGTGGAAACACAAAGAAGCACGGGATAAAAAACCCGTGCGATAACAATATGATATTGTCAGAGAGTGCTTCAACCACTCAATCCATGCTACCAGGGCAAGAGAAACTAACTGACATTGGGGTTGATAGTTCAATAATGAAATCCATGCAAGACTCCATAGGAATTGCATCCCAGATTGAACTACCTGCATTACCAGAATTTCCAAAAGTTGAACTTCCTGACATCGGTAATCTAATTATATCATGAGGGCCAAGAAAAAATGCTTTTAAATAAATATAAAAAATAGATGAGCATGAGCGCATTACGTAGGAAGCATCGACGATGAGTGGAAAAATGAAAGAAGACATCCTCATTAATTCAGAATTTCCAGAACTAACCAAGAAAGATGAACGCGAAATTTAAAATAAGTTTCAAAATAGTATTAAAGAGTTAAATGGCGATAATGGAAAACCTACGCTTAACGGACAAGATATGAGCGACTTAGATGAAGAGGATAAAGAATTACTGATAAACTCTCTTGAAACTTCTTTACGACTAGCAAAACGTATGGCAAAACAAAAATTCACGCCGAAAAAATATCGGAAATAAGGAAAGGGTGATTAAAATGACCGATCGAGAATTACTGGAGCAGCTTCTTCAAACAGTGACGAACATCGACTCTAAAGTCACAGATATGGAAACAGAATTAAAAACAGTAAACACGGACCTATCCGAGTTAAAAGAAAATCAGAGACAAGTCCAACAAGCAGTCCTGGAAACAAATGAGACAACAAAAAGAATGGAAGCCAACCAAGAAAAACATGAACGCATCCTTGATTTACTTTCTCGCCGATCTATCGAACAAGAAGCTGAGATGAAACGAATCAAATAAAATAATGTGTTATGGTGGGGCGCTAAATGATCAAAGATATCGTTCAACGTTTAATTGCAAAATACCAAACCAACGACCCCTTCGAAATCGCAGCACAGAAAAACATTTTGGTTCTTTATGAAAACCTGGGATCTACTCTCGGTTATTTCCAAACGTCACGACGGATCCGCTTTATTCACGTTAACCATTGTTTAGACGAAGGCATGCAAAGGTTTGTTTGCGCACACGAACTAGGTCATGCCTGCCTTCACCCAGATGTGAACACTCCTTTCCTAAAAAACAACACCTTTTTTTCTGTCGGTAAAGTTGAAATAGAAGCTAACACGTTCGCTGTGGAATTGTTGTTACAAGACGAAGATATTTATTCGTATCAAGACACAAGTCTGAGTATTCAAGAGATTAGCGCGATTTATGGGATTCCAAAAGAAGTATCTCACCTGAAAAAGGGATTTTTTTAACCTTTTTATAGGTATATTTTCGCGCGTCTATCTATTCACCTCGCTCTTAATATGAGGTCCCTGAAGAAGTCGCTTATTTAAAAAGTTTCTAATTTTGGTGCAAATATTAATAGCGCGAAGTGGCCTGAGCGAATAATCATAAGGGAGGGTAAAACATGAAAAAGGAATACCATGAATTAAATGATATCCAGCAGAAGAACATTGCCTTCTTATTGGATAAAACAGATACAAATCACTTAGACAAGTTAAAAGTGAATTATGGGGTGGCTTCCGGAAAAAGACTCGAAGATTATCGACAAAACGTGCTTTCTTCATTGGTAACAGGTGTAATTCCCTTTAAAGACTTTCTTCACTGGCTATCCCATGTACACTTGGAAGGTAATAATTCTATATTTATTTATGAACCAACTAACCCTGACTTTTTCAAAAAAAAGCAGAAAATCAAACTGCTGAAGAATTGTAGATCCAAAATATCACCTATTTATAACATCAACAAAGAAGACCTAAATCAGATTAAACTTGTTAGCATTGAAGAGAATCAGCAAAAATGTCAAATAATACTTACTTTCGCAGCTCCAGCTCAATTACAAGTTAAAGAAGATGGTGCTAATTCATTCAAATTAGAAAACGACTTATACCTTAGTTACTTCATAATAGATTATGATAAAAAACACATCGTTCTTTCTATGCACCCTACTGTTAATTTGATATCTGTTGCTGGTGAAAAAAAGAGGCGAGAATGGGATGACTTAACATGGATACATTTACGCGCCTTCAAATTAATTACAGAAATGAATTTTGAATTAAAAGATCCAGAATGGGTTGTGGATGCTTTATTTGAAATAACCGAAGAATATTTCCATCATAATAATAAAAAAATAACGAATATAATAGAAGAAGTAAATCAAACCAAGCTCGAAGAAATCACTAAGTCGATACAGGAAATAGATCCGTTATTTAAGAAAAAGGATTATAAACTACGTATTCAAAGATCGCTATCCAATTTGCTCGAAAGCGAATTAACTACTGCTTATGGTCGAATTGACATTGGTACTCCATTTAGTGTATTTTTACATCAATCAGATAAAGGTGTTACAGAATTTAAAGCCAACTCTAGAGGTAAGGCTTTAAATCGCACGGAAGCTGCGGATATTGTTAAATTAATGTGGGATAATGGTGACATCACGTCACTGGGTATTATCTACACTTTTACAAATGAGAATGCAATAAAAAAAGAACATCCTTATAAAGTATTAAAAACCAATAAATATTATTCTTTAAAGAAATTTAATACGTCAGTTACTAAAAAGGAGGTGGTGGATGATGTTCTTGAAGCACTTGATAGCTATAAACAAAGAGTTCAACCTTCCACCAACGCGCCTTCGTATACTCGACGATGAATTGACATTGTTAAAACCCGGCACTAATATTTCGCCGCATTATCTTTATCGCAAGACAAAAATCAATACAGAAATTATCAAAATTATCCTGATAGAACTTTCTTTTGTATCTCCCTATATAAAAGAGAACTTTATTATATTTTGTGAAAATGAAGACAGAGAAATGGTTCATGGTTTTGAATTTTCCACTAAGAAAGAATTGAAAAATTTCATACTTAAGAATGGGCATCTTTGCCCAGAGTGTGATTATTCATTAAAAACCTCTGATATCAGAGTTTCGTTCAAAAAAATAAATTCAGAAGTTATACCTGATAAGGTTTTGTAGGTGATATTATGGAAAACAACACCGTTTCCTACAATCAATACATCGATCGTTCTCCGGATTGGAATGTTTGGACTCCTGTCTCAGAAGAAGAAAAACCATTATTTAATGAATTAATTGACAATGTTAAAAAAGCAATAGAATATGGCACCAGAAAAGAAAAAGGGGATTCACTCGAGAAATTAATGACTTTTATTTATGACCGCTTTGAAAGTGCTAAAGTCATACCTAATTACAATATTGGAGATAACCAAATTGATCATTTTATTGAATTTATAGACGGATTAACACCGACTTTTATTCACGAAAATATTGGTACAAGAATAATTGCTGAAAGTAAAAATCACAAAGACTCTATTGGCGTGAGAGAAGTTGCTGACCTATATGAGTTATTACGATCCAAAAAATCGAAATTAGGTATATTTTCTTCATATAAAACTTTTAGTCACGGAAAAACAATGTGGACTCTATCTGAAGGGAAAAGGAGAAAACTAGCACTATCAAATGAGAGATATATCATTGGATTCACTTTAAGAGAATTGGAATCACTTACTGAAAACAATTTTTACACTTTACTAAAGCAAAAGTATTGGAATCTTATTGATGAGCTAGAAGATGACTATATAGATGAAGAAGTTTCAATACCGTACCACGAAAGATTAAGCTTTTCACTAAAGCGATTGCGAGATATTGGCATTTTAGAACATAGTGTGGTGCAAGATGCTTTACAAAAAATCGAAATTAAATATGGCAAACTTACTAACTGATAGGCCTTAATTTAAAGGCTTTTCTTTTTTACCACATACGAACGTACATTCCTTTTTTGTTGTATAGAAACAAGAGACCGGTCTTATATACATAATTATAAATGAGGTGATACTATGCAAACTTGTATGTACCTTAGAAAATCCCGCGCAGACCTGGAAGCAGAAGCCCGGGGCGAAGGTGAAACTTTAAGCAAACACAAACGAGCTCTCTTAAAAATAGCTAAGAAGATGAACCTTAATATAGTAAAGATTCGTCAGGAAATCGTTTCAGGTGAAAGCTTGGTACATCGGCCTGAAATGCTGGAACTGCTTAAAGAAGTGGAAGCTAACGAGTACGATGCTGTATTAGTTATGGATATTGATCGTCTCGGACGTGGGAATATGCAGGAACAAGGCTTGATTTTGGATGCTTTTCGTAACTCCAATACAAAAATTATTACCACACGAAAAACATATGATCTTTCCGATGAATGGGATGAGGAATACACAGAGTTTGAGACATTCATGTCCAGGAAAGAACTTAAAATTATCAACCGCCGGCTGCAAGGTGGTCGTGTTCGTTCTATTGAAGAAGGGAATTATATTGCAACGAATCCTCCATACGGTTACACCATTAAAAAAGATGGAAAATCACGTACTCTTGAACCTCATCCAGACCAGGCTCCCATCGTGAAAAAGATTTTCGAATGGTACACAGATGACAATCCCAAAAAACGAATTGGAACCGGTGAAATATCTAATCGATTGAACAATATGGGAGTTACCAGTTATCGGGGACAACAATGGGGGCCTAGTGTTGTTCGTGCGATTATCAAAAACGCTGTATACGCTGGCCGTATTCAATGGAAACGAAAAGATATAAAGAAATCTACAACACCTGGTAAGAAAAAAGACTCCAAAACTCGTCCAAAGGAAGAATGGATTGATGTGAAAGGCAAGCATGAACCTCTTGTTTCCCCTGATTTATTCGCAAAAGCACAGGACATATTGGAAAGCAGATATCATGTCCCCTACAATATAGGAAGTAAAGTCACCAATCCACTTGCCGGTTTAATTTATTGTGGGTTTTGTGGAAAAAGTATGGTTCGAAGACCTTATACTGACAATAAAGTCTTTATCATATGTCATAATGGAAAAAACTGTGGATGCAGAAGCTCGAAATTAGAATATGTAGAAACACGGTTATTGGAAGGCCTACAAAAGTGGCTGGATCAATACAAAGCGAACTGGGAAGAAGTATCGAGCTCTCAGGAAAATCATGAATCTGACGAAGTTGATGAAGCCGATATTATTAAGAAAACTATTCAGCAGCAAAAAAATGAATTAAAGGAATTAAACAAACAAAAAATGAAGCTGTTCGACTTACTCGAAAGAGACATATATAATGAAGAAACTTTTCTGGAACGTAGCCAACATATTACGGAACGCATCAAAGAGACAGAGAACCAAATGGAAGAAAATAAAAAAGAGCTGGAACTTCTTCAGGATCAAGAAGCTGCACAAGAACAAATCATTCCTCATGTAGAAAACGTCCTTCACTTATACCCACAGACTGAGGATATAAAAAAGAAAAACACCCTCCTCAAATCAGTTGTCGAGAAAGCTGTTTATAAAAAGACAAAACAACAAAGACTGGATAACTTTGAACTGACAATTTTCCCCCGTTTGCCAAAGAAGAATTCCCCTTATTACGTATAGCATGGGAAGGGGAATTCATTCCC
>NZ_FNDK01000035.1 GCF_900099605.1 Alteribacillus persepolensis | reverse complement strand
TATCACCCTACATTTCTTTATTCGTTTGCTCTGCGCGTATTATTATGTCCCTGAATCAATTTCATAATTCAGACCTGTCACATTATAAACGAACATTATATGAAATCCCCTCGTTATCATTCGATTTCCGCTTCAGGCGGACGCTTTCCGCGGGCTTGGCTTCAGCCTCCTCGGCAGCAAGCTGCCTGCGGGGTCTTCAGCTCAAGCTTATCCCGCAGGAGTCGCCGCCTTACGCTACAATCGAAATAATGTTCGCTTTTGATAATCATAAAAGCACTTATGAAATTGATTTCACTACATAGATATTTTTACACTTTTCCCGTTCAGCTTTCAAACAATAGGCTTTCCTGGTCTCGGCTTGCAGGTTACACCTCTTTTCTTACAGGGGTAAGAGCATCGTGTACAGCTTTTTCTAACCGTTCACGCTGTTTGGCACGTTCTTGTTTATCCCAATGCAGCAATTCACCCATTGTATGTTCTACCCCATCTTTCCACTGCTTTACCCAATGTATATTAAAATATAAGGCAGCTGTTCTGCGTACAAAAAAATCTGTTAAAGCAGCCGCCATTTCATGATCTACCGCATACCGGACTTCGGCATATAGTGACGGTGGAAGCAAAGGAGACACAGAGCGTTCGGCATAATCAAACAAAATATCGACATTCGCGCCATAGGTTTTGGCTAACCGCTCAGCTTCGTTTTGGCTCAAACCGCGCTTTTTCCCTTCATGACACTTGTTTCGCACAAATTCATCATACTTCAAGGAGCCGCCAATATCACCTCCGGACAGGGGAATATGTTTCGTTTGACATGGCTGACATTTAATTCTGTACTCCTTTTCAAACAGGGCCGCTATCTTATCAACAACAGCTTCTGCCATACTGCGATAACCGGTCAGCTTTCCGCCGGCAATCGTCATAACCCCTGAATCGTGAATCCATATTTCATCTTTTCGAGAAATATCAGATGGACTTTTCCCTTCCTCATGAATTAATGGCCGCAATCCAGCCCAGCCCGATTCTACGTGTTCTTGTGATACATTTAACTTTGGGAACATGTAATGAACAGCATCTAACAGATACGCCCGGTCTGCTTCGGACATTCTTGGGTTCGCGATATCACCGTGATAAGTGGTGTCTGTTGTTCCGACATACGTTTTGCCGTCTCTTGGAATCGCAAATATCATTCGATCATCAAATGAATCAAAATAGACAGCTTGCTTGAGCGGAAAAACACTCTGATCAAACACCAGATGAATACCTTTTGTTAAAAGCAGAGACTTGTCTGGAGCACTCACATCTTTGCGGCGCACACGATCTACCCAAGGGCCGGCTGCATTAACAATACAGCGAGCAAACACCCGATGTGTTTGGCCGCTCAACTTGTCTGTGACCGCCGCTCCGATTGCTTTATTGTCTTTGTATAAAAAATCCACCGCTTGTGCATAGTTTAATAATGCTGCACCATGGCGCGCAGCGGCTTTTGCTGTTTCTATCGTCAATCGGGCATCATCGGTTTTATATTCCACATAATAGCCGCTCCCAATAAGACCCTCTCTCTTTAATAAAGGAGCCTTTCGCAATGTTTCTTCGACACTTAACATTTGTCTTCTTTCCGTATGCTTTACGCCCGCCAAGTAATCATACAAACGAAGGCCCAATGACGTTGACCATCTGCCAAATGTTCCATTTTTATAAAGAGGAAGCAGCATCCACTCCGGCTTCGTTACGTGCGGAGCATTTTCATATACAACGGCTCGCTCTTTTCCCACTTCTGCTACCAATTTGACTTCGCCTTGTTTTAAGTAACGCAGCCCGCCATGAACGAGTTTCGTCGAACGGCTC
The DNA here is from genome assembly GCF_900099605.1 of Alteribacillus persepolensis. Taxonomy (GTDB): domain Bacteria; phylum Bacillota; class Bacilli; order Bacillales; family Marinococcaceae; genus Alteribacillus; species Alteribacillus persepolensis. Next base: position 19,501 of record NZ_FNDK01000035.1, on the reverse strand, counting down.
GATGTTCCCGCTGCAAAATCCTGCATGTCAACTAGTGCTGTCTTCATTCCTCTAGAAGCAGCATCCAGCGCAATTCCGCAGCCGGTTATCCCCCCGCCAATGACGAGCACATCAAACACACCGCTTGTGAGTTGTTTTGTGATATGGTGGCGCTGTTGACTCGAAAAGTAATGCAATGCCAACCTTCTCCCTCCAGCTTTGCTCTTCAGAACTATCCTGCAATCCTTTATTTAAACGCCATTGCTGCGTGTACCGCTTTTTTCCAGCCATTGTATAACGTATGCCGCTCGCTGCTGCTCATATTCGGTGAGAACGTTTTGCTCACTTTCCACTGCTTTGCAATCTCTTCTTTGCTTTGCCAATAGCCAACAGCCAAGCCAGCTAAATAAGCCGCGCCAAGTGCTGTCGTTTCATTCACAACAGGTCTTTCCACCGCCACATCCAGCATGTCTGCTTGAAATTGCATTAAAAAGTCGTTTTTCACAGCCCCTCCGTCCACACGAAGCGCCTTTAACTGCGTATTGGCATCAGCTACCATTGCGTCCAGCACATCTTTCGTTTGATACGCTAAAGACTCTAATGCGGCGCGGATAAAATGTTCTTTTTGCGTGCCTCTTGTAATGCCAAAAACGGCTCCCCTCACGTCGGGATCCCAATACGGCGTACCTAAGCCGACAAATGCCGGCACAACATACGTGCCATCTGTTGATGACACCCGCGCGGCATACTGTTCTGATTCACTGGCATCCTGAAACATCCGGAGTCCGTCCCGCAGCCATTGAATCGCAGATCCAGCGACAAAGATACTGCCTTCTAGCGCATACTCTACGTTCCCATCGATTCCCCAGGCTAACGTTGTGAGCAGGCCGTGCTTGGACGCAATCGGCTTTTGACCGGTGTTCATTAGCATAAAGCAGCCGGTTCCATACGTGTTTTTCGCCATTCCTTCCTCAAAACAGGCCTGGCCAAATAAAGCGGACTGCTGGTCGCCCGCCGCACCTGCAATTGGTATTTGTTCGCCGAAAAAGTGATAAGGAGCCGTATGGGCATACACTTCCGATGAAGAGTGCACTTCTGGAAGCATGTCTTTGGGTACGTTGAATATTTTTAATAACTCATCGTCCCACGAAAGCTCATGGATGTTATACATTAATGTGCGGGACGCATTAGAATAGTCCGTTACATGCGCCTTTCCACCAGACAGTTTCCAAATTAACCACGTATCGACCGTCCCAAACAGCAGCTCATTGTTCTCGGCTTTTTCTCGTGCACCTTCTACGTGGTCTAATATCCACTTCACTTTTGTTGCAGAAAAGTACGCATCTACCAACAAACCGGTTTTATTCGTAATAATGCCGCTGTATCCCTTATCTTTTACATCCTCACAAATGTCAGCTGTCTGCCGTGACTGCCATACAATCGCGTTGTAGACAGGTTTTCCGGTATGTTTATCCCACACCACCGTTGTTTCCCGCTGATTCGTAATTCCAATGCCTGCTATCTGCTTTGGCTTAATGTTGCTTTCTGCAAGTACCGATGCCATTACCGCCAGGATGCTCCCCCATATCTCATTTGCGTCCTGTTCCACCCAGCCTGGGTGCGGGAAATGTTGAGTACATTCTTTTTGTGCGACTTTTACAATGTCGCCTGCCTGATTAAAAATAATCGCCCGCGAGCTTGTCGTGCCTTGGTCCAGCGCCATCATATATTTTTCCATATCAGACCCACCTGCCTTATATTAATCAATATATTTTTTACAGAACCCTGCATGCCGCTCTTGTCATTGACAGATTTATAGAAAGCACATACATTTACAGTAAGTAACTGTGTCTATCATCTACGAATAGGAGGGATAGCATGTATGATTATGCTATCATCGGTGCGGGCATCGTCGGACTTTCTACCGGATATGCTCTTTTAAAGCGCCACCCTGAGGCATCCGTTGTTGTTATTGATAAAGAAACACATGTCGCTGCACATCAAACAGGCCATAACAGCGGTGTAATGCACTCTGGCATCTATTACAAACCAAACAGCCTGAAAGCAAGACTTGCAAAAGCAGGCAATGAAGCGATGGTATCATTTTGTGAGCAGCACAACGTTGACTATGACATCTGCGGAAAGGTTATTGTTGCCGCAAACGAACAGGAGCGGCCGCTGCTTGATAACCTATACCAACGCGGGCGTCAAAATGGTTTAGACGTGCAAAAATTAACAAAAGAACAATTACAAGAAAAAGAACCTCATGCAAACGGAGTAGAAGCTGTTTACGTACCCTCCGCGGGGATTGTTGATTATAAACAAGTGTCCCAAACGTTTGCTTCTCTCATTGAAAAATGCGGCGGAAAGCTGCAGCTTGGAACAGAAGTCATCCGCATCCATGAAAAAGAGCAGCACACACAGGTGGAAACAACCAGTGGCAGCATCACATCTCGTGTTCTTATTAATTGTGCCGGCTTACATAGCGATCGTATTGCGAAAATGGCAGGGTATTACACGGATATGCAAATCGTTCCGTTTCGCGGAGAATACTACCAGCTCAAAAAAGAAAAGCGCCACCTTGTGAAAAACTTGATTTATCCCGTACCAAACCCAGACTTCCCTTTTTTAGGAGTTCATTTTACCCGCATGATAGACGGGGACGTAGAAGCCGGTCCCAATGCTGTACTCGGCCTGAAGCGAGAAGGCTACCGTAAGACCGATTTCCATCCAAAAGACATGATGGAAGTAATGAAATATGGAGGTTTTTGGAAGCTGGCAAAACAATATGCGAAAGAAGGAGCGAATGAAATGATTCGCTCGCTTAGCAAAAAGCGGTTTGTAGAGAGCATGCAAAAGTTGATTCCTTCTATCACTGAAGCTGATGTAGAACCGGGACCTGCAGGTGTGAGAGCGCAGGCTTTACGCGAAGATGGCAGCTTAGTCGATGATTTTCATATTATTGAAGGAAAACGCTGCCTCCACGTTTGCAATGCTCCTTCTCCCGCTGCTACTGCTTCCATTCCAATTGGAGAGGAAATCGCCTCTCGTGTTCTTACAAAACATGCTCCTGTTCACTAGCAGGCTCTTTTGCTTGCGGAGAGGCCGTCATAAGCAATTCAACTAAATGAATGGCCTCTTTTTTGCTGGCTTTCTCTTCTCGTTCAATCCCGAGTTTCATTTGCAAAAGACAGCCAGGATTCGTTGTGACGATCACTTCCGGCTGCACCGCGTTTACATCTTTCATCTTTTTATCCAATATATCCATCGATTCTTCATAATGCACCATATTATAAATCCCGGCAGATCCACAGCAAAAATCAGGATTGCTCATCTCACGGAGCGATATTCCCGGTATTTGTTCTATTAACTGCCACGGTGCATGAGTTACTTTTTGCACGTTGGTCATATGGCATGACGGCTGATACGTGATAGTTTTCTTTACAGACGTTTGGAACGACAGCCCATCCATCATCACGAGTACTTCAGAAATGTCTTTGACTTTTTCTGTAAACATATGTGCCCGCTTATGCCACTCGCTGCTTTCCTCAAACAACATATCGTATTCACTAAGGCGCGCCCCGCATCCGCCGGCATTTGTAACGATAAAGTCAATCTCTTCTTCTTCAAACGCGCGTATATTATCCATCGCAAGCGCTTTAGCTGTTTCGGCTTTACCGGAATGAGCGTGCAGCGCACCGCAGCATGTCTGTGCCGAGGGAATCACAACTTCTACCCCAGAAAGCCGCAGCAGTTCTATTGTTTTTTGGTTAATATCAAAGAACATGCCATCCATCACGCAGCCAGTAAAAAACGCTGCTGTCGCTTGCTTTTTTCCTGGCGGTTGGACACGATAGGAACGTTTTTTTCTTTCTGAGGGAGACGTTTGCGCAGGCAGAACCTTTTCAAATTCACTGAGCGGAAAAGGTGCCAATTGTGTTAATTTAAGTTTTTGCGCGAATGTTTGCAGCCCTGTTTTCTGATAGAGCCACGCAGCACTGCCTAAGCGATTCATCCACTGCGACGAAGGAAAAAACGTTTCAAATAGAAAGTTTTCTGTTTTTGTGGGCGTCTTGTCTGTTTCACTTGCTAATGTTTCTTTGGCTCCTTCTAAAATAGAAGCGTAATCAACGTTTGTCGGGCATACCGATGTACAGGCCATACACCCCAAACATTTCTCGATTGGCTCTTCTAATTCCTCTAACGCTATTTTTCCTTCTGCCGCCATTTTCACTAAGTTAATGCGTCCTCTCGGGGAATGTGTTTCTTTTTCCATTGTTTCATAGGTTGGACAAGCAGGAAGGCAATAGCCGCATTGCACACAGTCAAATGTCTTGTCATAAGAAAGTTTATCTTGCAGTGTTTTCCAATCACTCATGGCGAAGCACCAGCCTTTGATTGTGTTCAGGAAACATTTTTGCTGGGTTCATAATCCCATTTGGGTCCCAGCTGTCTTTTATCCGTTTCATCATTTCCACTCCGACATTACCAAGTTCTTGTTCCATAAAAGGGGCTTTCATCGTGCCGATCCCGTGTTCTCCAGATAACGTGCCGCCAAGTTCTAACGCTGCCTGAAATATCTCTTCCACAGCTTGTTCGACCCGTTTCATTTCTTCCGTATCCCTTTTATCGCACAAAATATTCGGATGCAAATTACCATCTCCCGCATGACCAAATACAACCAGCTCCACGTGATATTTTTCTTTAATACGCTGCAGCTTTTCCATCATCGGTGCAATTTGGCTGCGCGGCACTGTGGCATCTTCCGACACTTTGGTCGGCTTTATCGCCGCAATCGCCGGTGAAACCAATTTTCTTGCCTCCCAAATACGTGCTGCTTCGGCTTGCGTTGCAGGAACCGTGACATGCGTTGCTCCTAATTCATTCATTACTGCTTCTACATCAGCTGCTTCTTTGGTAACAGCTTCTTGATGCCCATCCAGCTCGATGATTAATAAAGCCGCAGCGTCAACTGGCAGCCCCGATGGTTGATAACGTTCAACCGCTCCGATAGAAGCTTGATCCATAAATTCCATTTTGGCCGGCAGGATTCCTGACGTTAATGTTTTGGAAATGGCTTTTCCAGCACTCTCCACATCATCAAAAACTGCCATGATTGTCTGAGCGGCCGGAGGTTTTGGAATTAATTTTAAGACCGCCTCTGTAATAATACCTAACGTCCCCTCTGAACCAATGAGCAGCTTCGTTAAATCGAATCCTGTCACATTTTTAATCGTTTGTCCGCCGGTGCGAATGACTTTCCCCTCTGGTGTGACCACTTCCAAGCCGATGACATAATCTTTTGTTACGCCGTACTTCAACCCGCGCGGACCACCTGAGTTTTCTGCCAAATTGCCGCCGATTGTAGCCACGTGAGCACTGCTTGGGTCTGGTGGATACATCAATCCATATGATTCTAATTTTTTATTGATAGAGGCTGTAATCGTTCCGGGTGAGACAATCGCGATTAAATCATCCGGCCGCACGTCTATCTTCTCGGGCCACTGCGACATATCAAGCACAATCCCGCCTTTGACCGGAAGCGGACCGCCGCTTAGACATGTCCCTTGTCCTCTTGGTGCAACACTTATGTGGTGGCGATTGGCTATTTTCATCACATGGATAACATCTTCTTTTGTTTTTGCCTGCACCACAGCTTCTGGAAGATATTCACCGAATGATGCATCAAAACTGTAGCTTACACGGTCTGCCGTGTCGGTTAATACTTGCCCGTTTAACAGCTCTGTTTGCAATTCCTCAATCCATTGGTTCATGCCGCTTCCCTCCTTACTATCACTCGTTACATCCATGATATCATTCGAACAGCGCAAACGCTCTGGTCAGCAGCGACAAGTTCCGGAGTTGTCGCACAAAGCCAGTTTGCAGCCCGGAGTCGAGAGGGAAGAATTCTCAAGCGGCTGCACGCTTGTACTGAGCCGCGCATCTTTGCTTTCTTTGGACGGACCAAAGGAACTTCGAGCGGGCAGGCGCTTGCGCTAAACAATGAAAGCACCAATTTGTATCCTTTCTTCCTTAACGAAAAAAGCTGTTCGTTTTCCTTCATATAAAATGTTAATAAATTCACAACAGTGAAACAAAATGTTGTGCTCTTTCTTATTCACTGCGAATCGTTTACAATAGTACATTGTAAGACTGAGTCGTATACGCCTATACGGTTGATATCTTGCAAATATTAAACAATAGGTGATAAAAATGGAAAAAAATTATCGTGTATTACTTTACTACAAATACGTCCCGATTGAAGACCCTGAAACATTGACGGAAGAGCATTTAGAATACTGTAAAAACCTCGGACTACGAGGACGTATTTTAATTGCGTCAGAAGGTATGAATGGAACTGTCTCCGGTACTGTCGAACAAACCAATCAGTACATGGAAGATTTACGAAAAGATCCGCGCTTTGAAGATATTGAATTTAAAATAGATGAAGCGGACGGCCATGCATTTAAGAAAATGCACGTGCGCCACCGCAGTGAAATCGTGTCTTTACGCCTTGATGAAGACGTCAATCCAAATGAACAAACGGGGGAATACCTCGAACCAGAAGAATTTTATGAGGCAATGCAAGACGAAGACACTATTGTTCTTGATGCCCGCAATGATTACGAATATGACCTTGGCCATTTCCGCGGAGCCATTCGCCCCGAGATTAACAGCTTTCGCGAGTTGCCGGAATGGGTCCAAGAAAATAAAGATAAATTAGAGGGCAAACAAATTTTAACGTACTGCACAGGCGGCATTCGCTGTGAGAAATTTTCCGGCTGGCTCAAAGAAGAAGGATTTGACAATGTCAAGCAGCTTCACGGCGGCATTGTCACGTACGGCAAAGACGACAAGGTAAAAGGCAAGATGTGGGACGGCAAATGCTATGTGTTTGACGAGCGCATCAGTGTACCGATTAACCAAGTAGAACATGTCGTCGTCGGCCGTGATCATTTTGACGGCGAACCTTGTGAACGATACGTTAACTGTTCTAACCCTGAGTGCAACAAGCAAATTCTCTGCTCCGAAGAAAATGAGCATAAGTACTTGCGCGGATGCACACCAGAGTGCCGTGTACATCCGAGAAACCGTTACGTGGAAGAGCATGAATTAACAAACGAAGAATGGGACGAACGCTTGCAGCAACTCGGTGAAGAGTTGACATCACAAGCAAAATAACAAGATACGGCTGTATCAAAAAAACTCTAAACGAAAAAGCCATGGACGCCATCGAGAGAGAGGGTGACCATGGCTTTTTTGGTGATTTGTCTAGGGAGTCAACGTGGGAAGACCTTCTTGTTCTCTAAGACAGCTATCATTTGGCTCACTTCCATCGCCAGCGTCTCCACTCAAATGTTTCGGCAGATCGCGTCCCATTTTCTTGAGTCTCTCCCAATGGTGCGCTAACAGCCGGCATCCATGGGGCTCTCCGATATACCGAATATATGGTCCAAGTATAAAAGCTACATCATCAAAAACTCTGTACTTAACACTTCCATTTACGTCCTGCCATTTAAAATTGAGTTTAGATGTGAATGTATCAGTCAAATATAAGCGCAAAATAATGATAAGTGCAGCTTGATTTTTCTTTTCAAATACTAAGAAGTTAAGCATTTGTTACATCGTCATGGCGCCCGATTGCGGAAGTTCAATCTATAATAAATCCGTAGATTTTCCAAAAAGAGTTCTTCGTTTTGTGAAGTGCCTATCATCAACAGCGTCGAAATAAGATAGCAGAGAGGCGGATAGTAATTAAGGGTAGTGTGTCAGGAATAATAAGAGGCTTAATTCCAATATAATAAGTGCCTGTCCACCTTCCTTTCGCTTCTAATAAAGTATCACAAAAAACATGGGTGCCGGTTTTTGTAATAAAAAAAGAGACCCTTCCCGTGAAAAGAAAAGGGTCTCGCATTCATTTATTTTTCCGTAAAACCGGTTCTATGAGTAAGCTTCGCTTTGGATGTTGTTTTATTACCAACACCTTTTTCATCATTAAAACCGACAAATGACTTATTTTCTTCATCATATAGCCTAAAACGCATAGATTTTAAACTGGATATGAAGGTTAAGGTTGTTACCCGGTGTAATGGCGGAGTTGATTCATGCGCTTTTTCCAAGTGATAATTAGGGATTTTGGGACTTAAATGATGGACATGGTGGAATCCAATACTACCCGTGATCCACTGTAACCATCCTGGAAGTTTATAAAAGGAACTGCCATCGACAGCCGCTTTTACATAGTCCCATTCGTCTTCATTTTCAAAGTAGGAATCCTCAAATTGATGCTGTACATAAAATAACCATATCCCAATGGATGTTGACACGAAAAGAATAGGAAGCTGAATAATTAGAAATGACTGCCATCCTACCGTAACGATTAGGATTGCATAGACTGCTGCAATGGAAGCATTGATCAAGTAGGTATTCCATCGTTCCTTCCGTCCTGCTTCTTTTCGATTCTTACGGTTCACTATTAAAAAAAGAAAGAGCGGACCCAGTCCAAACATAATGATGGGATGTCGATAGAATCTGTAGGACATCCGTCTCCAAAAGGAGGATTTCCTATATTCCTCCACTGTCATTACCCATATATCTCCTGTTCCTCGTTTATCCAGGTTTCCACTTGTCGCATGGTGGATCGCGTGTTCTCTTCTCCATTTATCAAATGGGAAATGGGTAAGGATCCCAGTGATAGTGCCAAAAAATCTATTTGCTTTATTGTTTGTAAAAAAGGACATATGCGCACAATCATGAAAAATAATAAATATTCGAACTAAAAAACCTGCTGCAACAACTGCTAATCCAATGGTCAACCAAATAGAAACAGATAAACTTTGATAGGCAAAAAACCAAAGCAAGAAGAATGGCGTAATAGAATTTAATAACTGTTTTAGACTTTTTTTGTTATCTGCGTTTGCAAAGAGTGCTACACTTTTTCTTAATTCTGCTTGTTTTTGTTTACTCATGGGTGCCCCCTTGGCATCATCTATGCTTTCTATAACTACTTTACAACCAATCATTTAAAACCTCAAAAGCATTATATATGTAATAAGCAGACACAACAACTTTATACTTCCCAGGGCTACCCTGATTTAAACAGGAAAACACAACTGGAAAATGCCTGCATATTGGACTTGATAAAATAAACCTTGTATTCATTTGATAAAGATGGTAAAGTTTGTATACTTGATTTTGTTCAAACTTCTTGAAGTTAGATAAAGGGTTACCCTATGTCGTCTGGCTGGTAGTAGAACAAGTTTTAAGAATACATGTTGTGTGTATTATACACACAAGGAGGAAATGAATAATGGAACAAGGTACAGTAAAATGGTTTAACGCAGAAAAAGGATTCGGCTTTATTGAACGCGAAGGTGCTGATGATGTATTTGTACACTTCTCTGCTATTCAAGGCGAAGGGTTTAAAACTCTAGATGAAGGACAACACATTTCTTTTGACATAGTCGACGGTGACCGTGGACCTCAAGCAGCAAACGTACAAAAATAACACCAGGTTTTATATATCACATCTAACCACTCACAAGCCACCATATATATTTGGTGGCTTTATTGTGTTTTTTTAAAAGGGAAGTCACCCCATCATCATTTCATTTCTTTATCTAAACACCATTGGTTGAAGAAGCTTGTTCAATAATATGGCCCATTCATATTATAAGGTCAGCCAGTCATTTCTGGTTGACCTATGTTTTGTTGAAGGGAATCCAGTTGGTGAAATTCATTAATAAATGACGTGTTATTTTCAGAATTACTTGTCGCAAAGAATTCATCTCTGGATAGTTTCAGCGAAGCTGCCGCCAGGAGAAAAATGATGGATTGTTGTATTAACAAACGATCTTTTCATCATAACAGGAGTAAAAAAGCGCCTTTTGCTTTTTTACTCCTAGTTAGCCGACTTGGATTTCTTACATTCTCTTGATCTTTTGCAGATCCTTTACTGAAATCACGAGGAAATAATTATAATGGAGAGAACAAAGAAGGAATGAGACTCGGAGGATGATAGCTTCGATGATGGAACCATCATCGAAGCGAATGGAAGCATTGCTGCGCTTTGCTTCCACCTTTTTGTAAGAGATCAATCTCCGAACAAATCGCATAAAAATGAATTTGCATGGCTCGTCCCGTATGACTGTCAGGCAAATGCCGCAGGAACCTGCAGATTGTTGGGTCCTTCCTTACAACCCATGGTTATCGGGGGCGTTTAATACTGAAGCGATACTTACAGAATGACGATTTTGCTTCCCGCCCTTCTGTTGTGCTGCATCCAAACTTACAAATATATCACTTTTCTACTAAAACTCATTGCATCCATCTACATAGAGTATTACTCTTTTTGCTCTGAAGAAAGTAGTTTTTATCAATACACCCAAGACGTGAATTTTCTCATACAGTTAAATTAAATGTTAATAGAAACATTTTCAAATTCTTTAACAGCAGCTTCTGCAACTTGAATATCATGAGATACTGTACTTCCGCTCACTCCAACAGCGCCTTCTACTTTTCCATCTCTAAGAAGTGGAATCCCCCCGCCGAATATTACAATACGTCCATCATTCGTAGTATTTAGACCATAAAGTTCAGCCTTAGGAACTGTTGCTTCAGCTAAATTGGATGTTGGCATCTTCAAAGCCACAGATGTCCAGGCTTTATTTTTAGCAATATCGATACTTGCCAGCCATGCGTCATCCATTCGATGCGCGGCAACAAGATTTCCACCGTCATCCAAAACAGTTATCACCATGGAAACTCCTATGTCTGTTGCTTCTTTTTCTGCTGCTGAAATAATTTTTTTAGCTAAATCCAATGTTAATTTGCTCATATTTAAACCTCCACATTTAATTATTATTAAAAGAAAAAATAAGTTTATTTTTACAAAACGCCATGAGGATCAATAACAAATTTTTTTGCGACACCGCTGTCAAACTCTCTTGATATCCCTGCGGGGCTTCATCTAAAGAAATAACAGTAGCATTTACGGCTTTCGCAATATCCGCTTTACCGTGCAGAATGGAATTCATTAGGGATCGATGATATTTCATTACTGGAGTTTGACCGGTTACAAAAGTATGAGCTTTTGCCCAACCTAATCCGAAACGAATGCTAAGGGAACCTTGTTTGGCTGCATCATCGACGGCTCCCGGATCTTCTGTTACATATAGACCTGGAATACCTAATTGTCCAGCCGCCCGGGTCACATCCATAATAGAGTTCAAAACGGTGGCTGGGGCTTCTTTTGCATCCTGCCCGTGACCGGAAGCTTCAAACCCAACAGCATCAATGGCACAATCTACCTCAGGTATCCCAAGAATTTGTTCAATCTGTTCTCCTAAATCATCATGGTCTCGTAAATTCACTGTTTCACAACCAAAACTTCTGGCCTGTTCCAGACGTTCTTGAATTAAATCACCAACGATAACGACAGAGGCACCTAGCAACTGTGCGGAGTGCGCCGCTGCTAGTCCGACCGGCCCTGCTCCCGCTACATATACAGTAGATCCCGGTTTAACGCCGGCACTATGCGCTCCGTGAAAACCAGTTGGGAAGATATCAGACAGCATAGTCAAATCGAGAATTTTTTCCATTGCTCGATCTTTATCTGGGAACTTAAGGAGTTGAAAATCAGCATAAGGCACCATGACATACTCGGATTGGCCACCGACCCAGCCTCCCATGTCGACATAGCCGTAAGCTGATCCAGGGCGGTCTGGGTTAACATTCAAACAGACGTGGGTATTTTGTTCACGACACTGCTGACAGCGTCCACAGGCAATGTTAAAGGGGACAGAAACCATATCGCCTTTTTTAATAAACTCCACATCTCGCCCTGTTTCAATCACTTCCCCAGTGATTTCATGACCAAGAATCAAACCCTCTGGAGCAGTAGTGCGCCCGCGAACCATATGTTGGTCGCTTCCACAGATATTAGTAGTAATTACTTTCAAAATTACGCCATGTTCACATTTACGTCCTACATTAAGAGGGTTGACACCAGGGCCATCCCGTAAAATAAGTTCAGGAAAATCAGTGTCTTTAACCTCTACCTTTCCAGCACCTGCATAAGCAATAGCACGATTACCAGCCATTTACACCCCTCCTATAATTTCAATCTTAAACCCCATGTATTTCTATTAAGTAATACCCAATGCACCCCTTTCTATCTACATATTACTTAATAGTTTTAATTTTATAAATACGGCACTTTGTTGTAATATAGTTACCTAGACAATACTTTTGATGGGAGAGATAGACAATTGCCAGAGGATTTAAGACACGAGACCTTAAAAAAAGTGAAAAGCGGAAAATTTAATTGTGAAAAGGAATTGACACTCTCCGTTATCAGTGGGAAATGGAAAATTACTATGGTTTATCATCTGGGCAAAGATGGCACCATGAGATTTAATGAGTTTAAAAAGTTATTTCCTAAAATAACTCACAAAGTTTTAACTACTCAGCTGCGGGAACTCGAAGAAGACGGGATTGTAAAACGACGTGTTTTTCCAGAAGTACCGCCAAGAGTGGAGTATTCTTTAACAGAGCTAGGAACTAGTTTAATGCCCATAATTGACAGTATGTATTATTGGGGAAAGGAAAATATGAAGTACTTTATGGATAAAGATAATTGATTTTTCAAGAACTTTAATGGTATGTATCTCGTACCGATGTTAGACTTCCTCATGGTATGTCAACACTAAACTCGACAAATATTTAAAGGTGCATAGACTTGTATTCAGCCGGCGTTAAGTAATCTAGGGATCCATGAATACGAATGTTATTAAACCAATGAACGTAGTCAAACAATTCAAGGTCAAGTTCGTATTGGTTAGGGAAATTGTGGTCGTGGATGAACTCTGTTTTGATCGTCTTAAAGGTAGCTCTAGCGACAGCGTTATCATACGGAGTTTCTTTCTCACTCAAGGATCGCTCGATACCAAAAGTTTCAAGTGCCTGGTCGATGAGTTGATTTTTAAACTCACTCCCTTGATCGGTATAAAATAATTCGAGCTGATGCAGATTGTATTTGGCGGATGCAAAAGCATGTTGAACCAAAGCTGCACTCTTATGAGGGCCAGCACTGCAGCCGATGATTTCACGGTTATATAAATCAACAAGAATACAGATGTAATGCCATTTCTGTTGGACGCGAACGTAGGTTAAATCGCTCACGATGACCTTCAATTCTTGGTCTTGGTCAAACTTTCGGTTTAACGTGTTTCCTATATCTGATTCGTTACAAGTAGCTTTAGAAGGCTTATATTGGGCGATGGTATACTTCGAGACAAGTCCTTGTTCCCGCATAATGCGTCCAATGCGACGGCGTGATACCGTCCAGCCAAGAGCTTCTCAAGCTCTTTTTTTATCTTTCTCTGACCGTAAATATGTCGACTGTCTTTAAAGATTTTAACGATCAAAGCCGTCACTTCTTCCGCCTGGTCATCACGGATCTTGGCTTCATCATAAACGTACTTCTTGGAATTTGCAGGACGGCGCACATTGCTGATACCGAGTATTTGTGGCGGTTATTCCGGATCACATCTACTTTCGTCCCACACATCAATCTCAAGCCATTCATCCCTTTCAAAAAACACTGATGATGAGATTGTCATGACCTTCTGTTTCAAACATATGATAAAGATGAGACGGGCGCAACAAATCTCATCTATAAAGGTTATTAAGACTACTACAAGCTCTTCCACATATCTTTTCCTTTACTCCGAATCATCCCTCAAAAAAGACGGTGTTATAATTGAACCCTCTCAATATGCCATTGAGAAAAGCCCGCGTAAGACGACAGCCAGTGAATTATTAGCCGCCTATGCTGCTTGAGAACATCAAACCTAGGGAAAACATACATTGGCCACTTGCTACTATCACGAATTAATGCCTTATTTCACTAAACACCTTCCCTTGCAGAAATATTTCACTGAAATGAAACGAAAACAACTTTATCAACTGACTTCAATCCGAAATAAACTCTGCCGTATGAAAAATCTGGGGGAAAACGAATCTATACCATTAAACAAATGGCATATAAATTTTAGCATTCTTTGTCGTAATAACCAATTAGCCTCTAAATGTCAAAGCCGCATTTCTCTGTAAAACATGCGGCTACTGAAATAATTTCATTTTGACTGTACTCATTCTTCTCTCTTAAATATGGCTTAAACGATATCTACCTTTTTTTCTTTTTTCCATCGGCTGATTAAAAGGGAGATACCAATAGCAATCAAGAATGCATATGTGGTTACTGTGAGATACATAGGATAGTTAATGCTCATAAAATAGGAAATAAGATACTCTGAGATCAACAGTACCAGAATAACTGCCACAGGGACATGAGCGCCAATTAATGTAATATACCTCGAAGCGACTCTGGAGATAAAAGCAGCTATGGCAGCCGTTATAAAAGATAACAAAAACACGGCAACAACAGTAGCCAAGATATAATCCAAGAAACGAAAATCCATCCAATAAAAGTTATGATGAAGAAATGAATGCAGACTAGACTCAAAGAACACGCTGACGTTATTACCTAAATACATGAAGAAAAATACAACAAGATGAATCGTCGTAATAAGCAAGGCAGCAAGAAACGAGGCTGCTGTTTTTTTCTTAAATAAATATCTCCCCTTATGTGTGGTGTACTGCAACATTCTCATGTTATTCTTTTGATCTATAATATGGATCCGAGAGACCACAATCATCACGCTTAACACGATGAGGATGGCCAATTGAGAAATTAACACATTATAGTTATCTACTACTTCAGTAGGTAATATGGCTTCTCTTTCATCTTTGCTTATAACCTCTTTTACTCTATTTTGCTGGTTTTCATTAGCAATAGGCATATTATTAGGAGACAAATCTGTTCTTCCTTCATACTGATTCATCATCCCTTCTCGTGCCTGAAGCTCCCAGAATACATCTACGCCTTCTTCAAACATCACTTTATTACGTAATGCTGTAAGTTCCTGATTATCTCTATCTATATTATCGAACTGTTCGTAAGTTGTTATCTCAGCTTCCACAAACGCTTCATTGGATTGAAGGTAAAGGTTTGCTTTCTCTACTTCCTCATGATAGGTTTGTTGAAATTCTGTGTATTCGTGTTCATCCATTTCATATCCATATTCGGTAATCATCTCCCCTGCTATATTATAACGGTCAAGATTGGGCCTTCCGTTTGGGAAATGTTCTATATGGAAACTCAAAAACAATTGATAAAAAATCGTACTAATCATAACCACTAATCCAATGATTTTCCAATTCATTAACTTGTTTAACTCATATCCGAGTACCCTCACGTTTTCTCTCTCCTTATTGCAATGATTGTCTCTTAAAAAAGTAAGTACTTAAACTCATAAAAATCCCAAGAATGACTATCCAAACTCCTACGGTTACCAGCTCATAGTAGGCGAAAAAGGTAAATGCTCCATTACCCATAAACCATATATGTGGGTTTAATATGAGAGTGAAAGGAGTAAAATGTATGGCAAATATCATATTCTGGTCGAGAGAAATAATGCTTGGCATCCATATTCCAATTCCCAGTATGATCGCGAATATAAAAAACACAATGTAACTGTTTTTTATGAAAATAGACAACACAACGGTTAGAATCATAAATAACAGTTGGGCTAAGACAATGCAGACAACAAACAGGCCTAGATACTCTATAAATGACAAATTCCACCACGATATATATGGAAAATTAGATTCCGTATTAAAATAGCTGCTTATAGGAACGTTCCATAGCCCCGAATAGTCATAAACGAAAAAATAACAGATCAAGGTCACACCGATTAATATGGCCATAACGGACATGTTGGCAATGATGGCGGCAACTACCTTATTCTTAATTAATTTTCGTCCTGTTTTACTTGTATACGTAATCAAATGTGTCCTTTGCTCAAACTCATAATTCATCATAAACGCTGTAATAAGGACAACAAGAATTATTAACTCAAAGATTATTGCCCGGCCCATATCTTTAAAAAGAAAGGAGTGCATTTCATATAACGACCCCATAAAAAATAGATGTCGATGCTCTTCATTTTCTACTATCTCAGCTAATCTCTCACCGATTTTTTCATATTGATTTCGTACCGTCTCAGCGGCATTTCCATGAAAACCGTAAGTGTGAATGACTTTTTCTGCTTGATTGTTAACCTGTATGTTTTGATATCTTTCATCCAGATTTTTACTTGTACGGTAATACTGCTCCACAACATAAAATTCCTGAAGCTCGCGAAGCTGATGATTACTAAGTTCCTGGTTTAGAGAAACAGAATTATCTGATAATAATGCAGAAGGATGATCATAAACCTTGCCATTTACTGGTACAATTTGATTCATCCACATGACTTTTTCCTTATAATTATCCTCAAATTGATGTAGCATTTCTTCATCTACTTGATGCCCATATTGATCGACAAGATCTGTTAGCACAGCCATTTCGTCTTTGTAATAGAAGTTGCTCATTATAATAAACAAGTTAACAATCATAAAAAATAAAAGAAGAACGATGATGACTGGTGTCTTAAAAATCTTAAGCAATTCGTGCTTCAGAATCATACTGAAGTTCCATCCAACATGGTATCGTCCTCATATACATACAAAAAAACGTCTTCTAACGTTGGTACCACTCTTTTCCATTTCGCTTGTGGCTTGCCATTAGCTACAAAACGGATTATCATTTTCCCATGTTCTTGTTTTTCTGCAATAGATGTATACTGTTTGCGGAAAGTATCTACCTCAGAAAATTCCACTTCTGTTTCATATACTCGCCCCTCTAATATCAGAGCTATATTATCAATAGTGTCTTTATACAAAACCTTTTTATCTTTGATCATGATAATTTCATTCGCAATCGACTCTACATCAGACACAATGTGAGTAGAAAAGATGACAATTCGGTTTCGTGCCAGTTCGGTAAGCAGTTTTCGGAGTCGTGCTCTTTCTTTCGGATCCAAACCAGCTGTAGGTTCATCTAATATCAAGATTTTAGGGTCATTCAACATGGCTTGGGCAATACCAACGCGCTGAATCATACCACCTGAAAACTTTTTCATTTTTTTCTGTGAAACCTCTTCCAAATTGACTAGACGAAGTAATTCAGAGATTCTTTCTTTCGCCTGCTTTTTACGAATCCCCTTTAAAGCTGCTAGGTATAACAAATATTTCTCCGGACTATAGTTCTTATAGTAACCAAATTCCTGAGGAAGGTAACCGAGTACATCCCGGTACTGCTCATCCAAATCTGTAATTTCTGTACCGTTGTATAGGATTTCACCTTTGGTGGGGAATAAAAGAGTAACCAGCATTTTAATAAGTGTCGTTTTTCCTGCACCATTGGGAGCCAAGAGTCCATAAACCCCATTGTTAAATTCTATATTTATATCCTCGAGTACTGGAAATTTGCCAAATTGCTTGCTAACGTTATTTACAACCAACATTTAAACAACTCCTTTCGCACGTGCATAAACGGTGAGCTTTTTAAGATGCTTATAATAAAGAATGAACCCGCAAATACTGATAACTCCATAAACATAGAATGGGATCTGTTGGAGGATAGTTTGGTAAACTTCTGAGCTAAAATAAGAGAGAAACATGTTAATCAGCCCCCACCCTGCTATCACGGTTAACTTGGAGATAAGTGATGTCACTTTCAACTGTGCATATAAAAATACCGCAGCAAACAAAAACAGAGACGTCGTCGACAGTATAAATGCAAAGTAAAAATTAAGCTGATACTCGCTCGCGATGAGAAAAATCATGAAACCATTCATTAACATCGCTACTAAACCGAAAATAAGCATACGAAAAGCAGCAAGCTGATACATGTTGTATTTGCATGTCATCTCCACTTCATAGACGGGGCTTTGTTTCTTGTTTATAAAGAAAAAATAAGCCATGATCATATAAAGGGCAGGCGACCAGCCAAAAATCCACGTGTAAAGATTGCCTTGTTCAAAGGCGGCATAGTTCCCAGCACTAATACTTAAGAAGGTAAGAATAATGATGGAAAGAAAAAGAGTAAATGCAATCTCTGTCGCGTCACGAAATATATTTCTAAAGCCAATTTGTCTGTACATAGTCAAAAGATAGCGCCCAAAAGAAGGGGTTGGATCCAGTCCTCTTGAAATAATTGTTTCGATTTCCCTTTCTATCACCTTCTCATTTGGGAACGGAATATGCGGCTTTTTTCTACTCATTTCTCTCCCCCTAATTCCTTTCTAAGTCTTTTAATGGCAGCGTAATATTGAGATTTGACTGTTGACTCAGGAATACTCAAGCTGTCTGCAATTTCTGCAAATGTCTGCTCTGCATAGATTTTTTGCCGAACAATTTGTTGGTGTTGTTGACCAAACCGGGCTAGAACGTTTAAAACGCTTTGTGCCTCCTCTTTTCTTTCAATATCTACTACAAAATCCTCTGGTTCTTCCAGAAGCTCTTCGGAAATAATCGGGGCATGCTTGTTTTCCTTATAAAATTTAGAACGGTAGTAGTCAATAATTCTAGAATTGGCTATTTTATACAGCCACGTTCGAAACGATGCCCTGCCATCATACCTAAAAATACTCCGCAACATACTCACAAATATTTCCTGAGTTAAGTCCTTAGCTAACTCCTGATCAAAAGTTTGTTTAAATACAAATGCATAGATTTCTTGATAATATTTTCGAATTAAGCGATTAGCAGCTTCTTCACTTGATCGTTTTTGTATTGCTTTAATCCATCTTCTTTCCTGATTCATACCCCTTTTGACCACTTCCATTCACAAGTAACTCTTTTTGTCTTCCTTTATATTCGTAATACACGCTTAAATAGTTTTAGTATACAGGCACTTTTTTTAACCGAATTCAGTAATTTTAATGAAAAAAGAGATACTAGCATGAGAAGGAATACTCTTATCACTATCAACCTTTACTGTGTGTTTGTAAAAGTATACTTTCACAAACGAACCAAAAGGCTTATCAAGGTTCATGTATCTGTTGTGCGGCCACGTTATCGGGCAGCCTCCTATCACACCATACTAAACAAAATCTTCCGGTAAATAGTCAATTGGCACATGATATACGCCATGTCAGATGTGCCGTTTGGCAAGTATAATACCGTAGATGATTTAGAAAGGCGATGATATAAATGGGAGTGCGCAAACCGCAGATTGAACTTTTTCAGACACAAACGCAAGGAACAATGCTTATTACATCTCCCGGGCGGTATAATGTTCTAACTCTGCCTGTCACAACAACAGAAGCAGGGCAAAGAGTGAAACTAGATTCAATGGTTTCGATTTCTTATACGACTTTGCAATTAGCAACACAATATGGATTCGAGATACTTTACTTTTTATTACGTAACGGTGGTACGATTTCTTCCATGCGCTCACGACTGTAGAAACTAAACCTAATGGTTTCAACAACCCTTAATCAATTTAGTTCTCAGCAGTTACTGTTTGCTATAAAAAGAAAAAAGCATTATATACAAGGTCACTCAAAACCTT
>NZ_FNDK01000026.1 GCF_900099605.1 Alteribacillus persepolensis | reverse complement strand
GGGATAGGAACGAAAATAGGCATTGATGCCACCGCGCCGACCCCTCGTCCTTGGGAATTTCAGCGACTGGATTTGCAGCAAGTTGATTTAGACAAATATGACATAGAGGAATAATTTCTTTGAGGTAGAGGGCAGCAAGAACCACATCAGGTTGGTTGCTCTGCTTTCAAAGAAGCAAAGCTTGAAAGGCAGGAAAAAAAGAAGAAGTAAAGGAGCAGCTCCTTTACTTCTTCTTTTTTGTGATGACAGCAAAATATAACAGGTGCGTGTTTTACGTTTTACCGGAGCGTCAAAAACTCCCAGACCTTTTTTAACAGGTAGGAAAGTATAAAAGTTCGGCGTTTCATGGTCCAGCGCAAGCGCCTGCTCGCTCGAGGTTCCTTCGGTCCGACGATGGAAAGCTAGAGGTCAGCTTTCCATGTGCCGGCCCTCCAGGACTTGTCGCTCGTGAGCACGGCGCTTGCGCTTTTCTTTGTCTAGCGTAAGCGCCTACTCGCTCGAGGTTCCTTCGGTCCGACGATGGAAAGCTAAAGGTCGGCTTTCCATGTGCCGGCCCTCCAGGACTTGTCGCTCGTGAGCACGGCGCTTGCGCTTTTCTTTGAATGATCTGAGATTTTCTGGTGCGGTATGAAGATTACTTTCGTCCGAAGTAAAATATACCGAATGCAAAGCAGATAAGCATGAGCACTGTAGTCAAAATCAGTACAGGAACAGCACCAAATTGAATGATTAACGGTACAGAAGCTGCTGTGAACAACCCACCGCCAACAATGGGTTCAAATAACAACTGTTTGTAACCGAAAGCATTCAGTGCAGGGGATCTGTTTTCAGGATCAACCACTCTCATCAGCAGTAACCCAGTTGCTGCAACACCCATTGACTGACCTAAATCACCCATGCCTCGTTCAAACCAATAATTAGGAATCATTCGCGGAGCGATATAGACAAAGGCAAGTACATTCCACATGATACCAACGAGTGACAATAGAATAAACGGAACGAAATAACTTCCCAAAACTTGTAGGGATAAAGTCGCTAATGCACTGACAATCAACCAGTCCAGCGCCAATCCTTGCACACGATTGATGAGTCCTCTGTCAATCGTGTCGTACCGATCAAAAAGCGTTAAAGCGGCTTGAACAATTACGCCGCCAATCATAGCAAACGGGAAGAGAGGCATATATCCCATTAATTCCACATTTACCCAATGAGCCCAGGTCACAGATTCCAGCCAAATCAGGCCTTCTAGCAGCAGAAAACCAATAAAAATGGCAATTCCAATATAAGCGAAGTGTAAGGCCAAAGGTTCAATAGATATGGGGCTCGTTGTCATCTTACCTGCAGATTCACGTCTTTCTTCTTGGATCACGCCTAATTGCTGATCCCAAGAAATATCTTCGGCTTTTTTTAATATGTTTGTCTGTCCCTTCCTCACCGCAACGTTAATTAGAATAATACCAATGATTACTCCAGAAAGGATCCCTACGGTTGCTAAGCCGACTGCTAAATCATAACCTTCAGGAAACCCGATTTGCTCGAATGTACCAGCCATTCCTGCGGCTGTACCATGTCCGCCGACAAATCCAATTTCAATCAATGCTCCTGCAGCAGGAGACATGTTAAAAAAAGGTACTAAGACCAGCAAGACAAGTAAAATGCCAAACACATACTGTCCCCAGGAAAGTGTATAGCCAAACGATATTTGCGGACCACCGACAAACCAAATATCCTTCCACTTGGGTAAAGTAAATCCAAGGAACAGGCAGGCAAAGACAACGTTAATTAACAGTCCAGGGAGTGTCTCCCATACGGCATATATCTCCTCTAAGAAAAGCCCAAATGTCATTACATCGTCACCAGCTGCTGTACCAATGACTCTGCCCAAGACTTCAGGCCCTAATAGAAGAGCTATAAAACCGGCAATAATGGAAGTGGGTAAATATAACTTTTGAAAAATGGGAATCTGAATACGCAGCCATTTGCCGATAACTAATAGAATACCTATGACAATGAGACTGAGTCCAACCATTTCTGCGGACATGTCTGAGTTCTCCTTTCCTCATCTTTATACCTTTCTATATTTTCCCTTTTTGTGACATACGAAACACTTATCGTTAGTTACCGGATGCATTTCACTCTCCTCTTACTGCCATACTGCAGCAGGCTTAGTGTTGTGTTACTGATTGTTCTCTCACATTAATCAATTTTTTGAATCATGTGCTGATTGATGGATCGAACATCAGATAAACTGCTTTTCAAATGATTTGTGACAGGATTGAAGTGTAGGGGATGAGCAGCTTGGTATCTGCATCTATAAAAAGGCGCTGCTGTTTTTGTTTTCCTTTTTCAAATACACCAATGGAATGAAATAAGGATGGCTTTCTTGTTGTAGATGATTATTGAAGGAGGGGGGAAGTTAGCAAATCGTGCAAAATAATCCGTAAATGATTCAAAAAGGTGCGAAAAGAGAATTATTCAATAAATTTAATTAACAATTTTTATAGAATAGATAAAGGAAAAGAGCGTAATAACGAGAATTGATAGAATATTCGAATAAAATAGAGTGTTTAGGGATTAGAAAGAAGTGTTTTTTATGTCTATCTCCGATTGGAAAGGCGAGAAGGTGGTGGTTTCGAAGGGAATATGGCAGAGCACGTTTGTGTGGACTGGAAGTTTTTTAAAAGGAAAAGAAGTAAGGTCGAGGGAAGCAAGGATTTTTAGAGTGAAGAAGACATTTGATTATGTTAGCGGATGGTGAACCGGATTTACATGCAGGCACAGCGGCAATGTTTATTTAAGTAAGCAGCAAAGCTTGTTTAATCTTAGAGATGATGGAGGGGATAAAGTGAAACAAAGCAGCCTGACAGCACCTGTGTTTTATAATATGGCTCAAGATATCGATAGATTTGCCGACCGAGATGGAAAGCTGGCTCTTCTTTGGGAAAATGAGGCTGGTGAATCCACACAAATTTCATATGCGAAATTGCGGCAGGAATCCAATAAGATTGCAAACGGTTTCAGACAGCTGGGGTTAGTAAAAGGAGACATTGTCATTATTACACTTCCCCGGATACCCGAAGCATACTTTGCATATTTAGGAGCGTTAAAAGCGGGATTAATTATTTCACCAGGTTCAGAAATGTTGCTGGAAAAAGATTTGCTGTACCGCGTGCAGCATTCCGAAGCGAAAGCAGTTATTTGTATCGATGAATTAACCAGCCGTTTTGACAACATTCGATCTCATACACCTAGTATCAAACACCATATTGCTATAGGAAGGCAAATCGATGGGTGGACCAATTATCAACAATTAACAGAAAATGAATCAGATGCCTTCGATATAGTAGAAACACGTTCAGACGATACGGCTTTTCTTAACTATACCTCTGGTACAACTGGAAATCCGAAAGGAGTTATCCATCACCACAGCTGGGCCTATGCTCACCAAGCCGTCACTGCGAACTGGCTGGATGTGAAAGAAGAGGACATTGTTTGGGCCACTGCTGCTCCGGGGTGGGCAAAATGGAACTGGACTCCTTTTATGTCGACATTAGGTGCTGGTGCAACAGGACTGGTTTATCACGGCAGTTTTAAGCCTGAAAAGTATTTGAGCTTAATGGAAAAATACAAGGTGAATGTTCTTTGCTGTACACCAACTGAGTATCGTTTAATGGCCAAGTTAGATCATTTAGAGCAATATCAACTTCCACACCTTAGAAGTACTGTCAGTGCAGGGGAACCATTAAATCAGAAAGTTATGGAAGTGTTTGAACAATACTTTCATGTTCAAGTGCGTGACGGTTACGGCCAAACAGAAAACACGCTGCTCGTTGGGAATATCAAGGGAGAGAAAATAAAGCCCGGGGCGATGGGAAAACCCATTCCAGGTAATGAAGTGTCCATCATTGATCAGCAGGGGAACCCGGTTGCAAGCGGAAAAGTAGGGGATATCGCGGTGCATCAAAGCGCGCCGGCTCTATTTAAAGGATACCTGCATGATAAAGAACGAACAGCTGCTGCTTACCGGGGAGAATGGTATTTAACAGGAGATCAAGCAAGTATGGACGAAGACGGTTATTTCTGGTTTGAAGGACGTTCGGATGATATTATTATTAGCTCGGGATATACCATTGGACCGTTTGAAGTAGAAGATGCATTAATAAAACATCCCGCTGTACAAGAGTGTGCAGTAGTGGCCAAACCAGATGACATCCGTGGAGCTATTGTAAAAGCTTTTGTTATTTTAAAGACATCCCCGTCTGATTCCGAGGAGCTAATAAATGAACTGAAAGAACATGTGAAAAAAATCACGGCACCTTATAAATATCCAAGAGAAATTGAATTTATTAATGAACTGCCGAAAACGACGTCAGGTAAAATTCGCCGTGTTGAATTAAGAAACTTGGAAAAGAAAAAGGAAGCAAATAAAAGTTCCTATTTATAAGGCAGGAAAGTATAAAAGTTTGGCGTTTTCATGGTCCAGCATAAGCGCCTGCTCACTTGCGGTTCCTTCGGTCCGACTATGGAAAGCAAAAGACCGGTTTTTCATAGTCGATTCTCCAGAACTTGTCGCGGGCTCCCAGGATGGGAGTCCGTTCGGCGTTATCACAGGAAGTGCTTCCACAGGATGTGGTGACTTCAACGTCCGACATAGGACGTGTGCGTTCTTGGTAGAAGTTCCTTCACTGTAGCCGAACGTCCCTCTTTCACGGCGCTTGCGCTTTTCTTTGTGTGAAAAAATAAACACCGCCATGGCAATAGGGCATTCCTGTTTAAGAATGAGAATGTTCAGAAAGTCTGCAATGATAATTTGTGGCAATCCAAGGTGAACATTAGTGTCACTGTTGTACGCAAAAATGAATGTCCTTTATTTATAAAAATAAGGCATGTTTAGATAAATACAAAAAGAAGCAGTGTCTTGTACTCTAACTTTAGTGAAAACGCTTATTGGTTTAGGCATATGGATAACAGTCATTTTACACGCAGTGATTTCTCTGTAAATACAAGGAGTGATGCAGGTGAGTATCAACATTTCAGGAGCGCCCTGCTGCTGGGGCGTCGATGATCCAGCAAATCCACATCTTCCAAGATGGGAGCGGGTGCTGAAAGAAGCATCACAAGCAGGTTATAAAGGGATAGAACTGGGGCCTTATGGTTATCTTCCGCTGGATGTGGAGCGTGTACAAGCGGAATTACACAAAAACGGTTTAACAGTTGTGGCGGGGACGATTTTTGATGATTTAGTCTCAGCATCTAACAGAGATAATCTGCTTCAGCAGGTAGACGATATTTGTTCTTTGATGGCACAGCTTCCGTCTGTCCCTATAGAAGCAGGACAAAACGCTCCTGCTCCGTATCTTGTTATTATCGATTGGGGACATGATGAAAGAGATTACAAAGCTGGTCATCAAGAGGAAGCACAGCGTCTATCAGAAGCGGATTGGAAGCGAATGATGGAACACATTCGCGCGATTTCAGAAAGGGCATGGAAACAGTATGGCATTCGTCCTGTTGTTCATCCTCATGCAGGCAGCTACATTGAGTTTGAAGATGAAATCATCAAGCTGATAGAAGACATTCCCTATGAAACGGCGGGGCTGTGTCTTGATACCGGGCACCTATATTATTCAAAAATGGACCCGGTAACGTGGCTGCGAGACTGCGCAGACCGCGTCGACTATATTCACTTTAAAGATATTAATGGAAAGATGTACGAAGAAGTCATGGAAGAGCATATTCGCTTTTTCGATGCTTGTGCCAAAGGTGTTATGTGTCCGATCGGACAAGGCATTATTGACTATAATTTTATTCACCAGCTGCTTGAAGATATTAATTATCACGGCTACATTACAATTGAACAAGAAAGAGACCCTCGACATGCAGATACGAGTTTACAAGATGTCAAACAAAGTGTTGACTATTTAAAACGCGTTGGTTATTAGCGAGGAAGACAGGAGAGGCAGAAGATGATTAATGGGGAAAAGCACATAGAAAAGCCGATTCGCAGGGCTATGGTTGGCGGCGGCCGTGGCAGTCAGATTGGTTACATTCACCGTTCTGCAGCTTTGCGGGACCAAAATTTTTAGTTAGTAATAGAAGAAAGCAGTTGCTGGGAAGAAGAAAACATATAAGTTATCATGGTTACGGGGAGGGATAATATTGGAAA
Organism: Alteribacillus persepolensis; assembly: GCF_900099605.1. Taxonomy (GTDB): domain Bacteria; phylum Bacillota; class Bacilli; order Bacillales; family Marinococcaceae; genus Alteribacillus; species Alteribacillus persepolensis. The sequence goes on along the minus strand of NZ_FNDK01000026.1, from coordinate 30,143 downwards.
GCCTGCTTGTGAAAACAGGGATTTATGGGTTTGTGTGTTCCCTTGCTGTTGGTATCCTGGTGATTGATACGACAACAATGGTACCTGCTCAAACAGGATATACGAGTTATGAAAAAGATGGAATGGAGTATACGGTAGAACTGCTTCGTTTTTCTATTAAACTAACGATCGCCTGCATAATAGTCGTGCTCATTTATACTTGGTACAAAAAATATAGAAAAAAATGAATCCTGCTGAAGCTAATGTTTACATAATTAGGTGACACAAGATTGGTACTAATCGGATCATGAAGGGAGGAAGAACTTCCTGGAATGGCGGCTTTGTGTACTTATATATCTGAACATAACAATAAACATGTTTAATTAAGGGGCGGTAAAAGGAGCTGTACTAAAAGCCTTTAAACGAAAAAGTCGTGGACATCATCCAGAGAGAGGGTGTCCACGGCTTTTTTGGTAAGATAAGAAAATATAAAAGTTTAGTGTTTTCATGATCCAGCATAAGCGTCTGCCCGCTCAGGCGCACATGATATGGATCGGTTCAGCGCTGCCACAGGACGTGGTGGTTTTAGCTGAACATCCTCTGTCTTTCCTTTTGACTCCGGGCCCTGCGCGAAAGATCCAGGACTTGTCGCGAGCCCCCAGGATGGGAGTCCGTTCAGTGTTGTCACAGGAAGTGCTTCCACAGGATGTGGTGACTTCAACGCCCGCCACAGGACGTGTGCGTTCTTAGTAGAAGTACCTTACAGAACAGAAGTTTCTTATACAAAAAAATATATGAAAATACTATATTCCTTTATTTTTTGGAATAAAAGTGATTAAATTCCTGAAATATAAGGTGATATATAATTCTGAAAAATGATAATATTTTTAATTGAAAATAAACATGTGACTTTTCGATTGAAGGAGGTTTATCAAAACAGAAATGTTTTGGCAGATAGAACACGCACTGCATCTTCGAACCATACTTGCACTGATAAATGAAAGCGCTGACATTTATTTAGGAAGACAGATATGTTGTCTTTGACGTTATGGATAAGAGGAAAAGGCTTGACCAATGTTGAGAGAAAGTTCTAGCACGTTGACACCGTACAAGGAGGTAACAAGGATGTACAATCAGCTATATCATTTAAATGTTTCGCAAATGCTTGAAACGGCTTGCCGCAGAGATCCTGAGAAAGAGGTTTCTTTTGACCAGTCTTCACGACTATCTTACCGCCAACTGTGGGAGGATTCACTTGCTTTAGCAGCTTCTCTGCAGCATCAAGGGCTGCAGCGGGGAGACAAAGTGGCTGTTTGTTTACCAAACTGGAATGAATTTTTAGTTATTTATATGGCGATTGCTCATCTTGGTGCTGTTATCGTTCCGTTTAACACTCGTTATCGCACAGAAGAAGTAGAATATATTCTTCAAAACTCGGAAGCAAAATTTGCATTTTTTACAAAGGAGTTCAGTGGAGTTCATCATGCAGAGCAATTTCTACAAGCTAAACAGAAGTTAGCAACACTGGAGACGCTGATTACAGTGCGTTACCGAGAGGAAGGGCTGTTAACTTACCGTGATTTGCTTCATAGAGGGAAAAGTTCTTCTTTTACGCCGGCAGATATAGATGCAGAAGAAGAGATTTTTACAATTTTATACACATCCGGGTCTACAGGGGCGCCGAAGGGAGCGATGTTAACCCATGCAAATGTTGTGAAAACAGGAGTGATTTCCGCTGAGCAGATGCGGTGCACGTCTAGTGATGTGTTTCTTGTGGCTGTTCCCGTTTTCCATGTTTTTGGCATGGTGCCAAGTATATTGAGCGCAATCGCTTCTGGAGGACGAATGGTTTTGATGGATATTTATAAACCAAAAGCGTCATTAGAAATAATGGAAAATGAAAAAGTCACCATCAAACACGGAGTTCCGACGATGTTTATTCTCGAGCTGAATCATGAAGAGTTTTCCGGATATGATTTATCCTCATTGCGAACAGGAATTGTAGCAGCTGCACCGTGTCCGGTAGAAATTGTTAAACGTATACGCACAGATATGGGATGCGACATTACGGTAGCTTATGGGTTAAGTGAAACCTCCCCGACTTTAACGATGACTACATTTGATGATCCAGATATTGTGCGTGCTGAAACAGTGGGAAAAGCACTTCCAGGAGCAGAAGTGAAAATTGTAGACAACCACAGACAGGAGCTTCCTTTTGGAGAAGTAGGAGAAATTGCCTGCAGGAGTTTTGGGGTGATGAAAGGGTATTACAATCTGCCAGAAAAAACAGCAGAAGCTCTGGATGAACAGGGCTGGTTCTATACGGGCGATCTCGGGACATTAGATGAAGACGGTTACTTGCGTATTGTAGGAAGGAAAAAAGAAATGATTATCCGTGGCGGCTATAATATTTATCCTAGAGAAATTGAAGAAGTGTTCTATACGCATCCGGATGTGATGGAAATCGCTATTGTTGGACTGCCCGATACAGTATTAGGTGAAATTGCTTGTGCTTGTGTAAAACTCAAACCACGCGCAGCAGTGAATGAAGAACATTTGCTTCATTTTATCAAAGGGAAAGTGGCTGATTACAAAGTTCCTGATAAATTGCTGCTTATAGAGAATATGCCGATGACTGCAAGCGGAAAAATTAAAAAAGTGGCACTTGAAGAACAGTTAAAGGAAGAACTGAAAGCAGAATTAAGATAACGCGGGAGGGGAAATAATGAGTCAACAAAACGTGCAAGAAAAAGAAAGCCGCTATGTTTCCAATGAAAAGGCATGGAAAGCTCTGCCGTATAAAGGTGTCTATATAAAAAACTTGTATAAGTTTCCAGAAGGCGGAAGCACGGTGTTAATAAAAATGGAACCAAACAGTTCCTTTCCGCTTCATGACCATCCAGCAGATGAAGAGGTTTTTGTACTTGAAGGCGAGTGCAAAGTAGGAAAATATCAACTGTATCAAGGGGATTATCTGTTTACTCCGCAAGGCACCATTCATGCTCCTTTTACTCGTGAAGGCTGCACTCTTTTTGCCAGAACAATTGAAGCATTAACATTTTTAAATACGGAGAAAAATTCTTAATCTACTGGCAGGAAGAGAAAAAATGAGAGAGGTGATGAGGAGGGAATCACACGGTATACCACATGTAGTTCATAAAGGAGGCGTTTGCGATAGCTATTTATAGGCGAAAAGAAGGAGATATACATCCTTTTTGGAAATTTGGACCATTTCAAATTCGGCTGCCGTTCATTCATTTTCGGTTAGAAACTCCGGAGTTAATTCAAGGATTTGTATTGTTTGCGATTGGTTTAGCAATTGTCCCTATCTTAGAAAACGTAGCAGGAATGTCGTATGAGGCAGCTTTAGCTATTTCTATCATTTATCTTGTGACGATGTTAATGGGCCCTTTATTTGGTGTACCGTTGGTTCCTGGCTTTATCACTGCTGGTATTCCGCTGTTCGTTATATTTTTAGAAAACTTCGAACCCGGGCCGGAAGCGGTGCAAGGAATTGTGGCGTTGCAGATAACTGTCGCATTTATTTTTCTCTTGTTTGGTATTACCGGGTTAGGGAAAATGATTGTGACGAAGCTGCCGAACTCTCTGAAGGCTGGTATACTAATTGGCGCTGGTGTAGCTGCTGTTTACGGGGAAATCGTTGAAGGAGGAAGGCTGGCTGACACTCCTGTTTCTTTAATTATCGGAGCACTTATTTGCTTGTTCGTCATGTTTTCTCAATCGTTTACAAGGCTGTACAAAACGAGCAAACTGGCAAAAGTAATTGGAAACTTTGGAATCATGTCAGGGATTTCTGTGGCTATCATTGTAGGGTGGATCTCTAGAGAGTATTCGGCACCAACAATTGAGTGGGGATTTGTTGTTCCTAATTTTGCAGAGATGTGGAATTATACTCCGTTTGTTGTAGGGTTCCCGAGCATTGATATTATTCTCATGGCTGTTCCCACCGCTTTTATTGCCTATATTATTGCATATGGAGACATTGTAGTCGGTACGTTTCTTGTCGATAAAGCGCAAAAGGCAAGGCCGGATGAAAAAATTCATCTAGATTTAAAAAATATGCATGTATTGGCTTTTATTCGTAACATGATTCATGCTTTGTTGGCACCACATCCGGGGTTAGCTGGCCCGATATTTACTGCAGGAACGGCAACTATTTTAGAGCGTTATAAATACGGTCGTAAAGCGATGGACTCTGTTTATTCAGGTTCGATCTCTTTAATCGCGGCTATGCTTATCGCTACTCTTTTATTACCGCTTGTGACGTTGTTCCAGCCTGTACTGCCCATCGCTTTATCTTTAACATTAATTATTACAGGGTATCTTTGTATATCCATTGGGTTTGAACAAGTTACTACGCAGAGCGAACGCGGTGTAGCGGGTATTATGGCGATTGTGTTATTTACTTATGGTGCTGCTCATGCTTTAGTTGCAGGATTTGTTCTTTATTTTCTCATCCAAAAATCAAACTGGCTGAAAGAAGATACACAAGAGGATGATGTGAAAAAGGTGAGTTAAATTATCCTGCCTTTCTTTTAAGGGAAAAAGGCGGGAAGAATGAAGACACAAAAAAACAGTTCTTTGTTCACTGCAATACTTTCTAATAATTTTGAAAAAACAATACGTGTTATGGTGTTAAATCATTTATAATCAGCTTGAGGGTGATCCTTCAAGCTGATTTTGAATTTCTTGGTATATTATTGAGGTGGAAACATGACAGCACATCACACCAATCAAAAATTAAAACAAAAAATTGATGAGCATTTACGTAACGTGACTCGCCAGCTCATTACGTTTGATACGCTGGAAGAAACGTTAAACTATTTATTGGAGTCATTTTACGAGGAGTTTACTTGTGATCTGGTCGGGGTGATTCTCCGTGAAAATGATAACCTTTATCCCAAAGCGTGGATTGGCGAAGGTTTTTCCATTAAGGACAGTTTGCGGCTGGACACGGCGTCTTGTTCAGCCAATCTTTTGGAAGATGCGATCTGGTGGCCGAATTATAAAAAGGATTTAGATTGTGCTTTCAGCCGTGCTCTGCAGCAGGAGAGTTTATCCACATGGTTTACGGTTCCTTTAACAAATAATAATAAAAGTCTCGGGCTTTGTATTATAGGGTTTCGTAACTTTACTCCTTTAGTGCTGGAAGCGGAAAAGACATTTGTCGAATTTGGCCATGATGTGGCTGTTGCCTTGGAAATGTCACGGGAGAAAGAGAATCAAAAAAGAAAGATAAAAGGGATTGAATGGATGAAAGAAAATATTTTTTTGGATTCATCCATCGATCAGGTGATTGAAAAGGTGGTAGAGCGTGCAGGGAAAGGTACTCAATCGCAAGGGGCAAGTATTTATTTATTTGACGAGAATAATGCGTGCTTTACTTACCATCCCCCTTCTTTTGGGGATACCTCTTTACCGAGGGAAATGAAAGTAAACACAAACCAGGCGCTTGATAATTATTTTCCTTTTGTTGAAAAAACAGGGGAAAAAGAATTGACCGTCCCATTGGTTGTACAGTTGAAAACCATTGGTGTGCTTTATGTAGATAAAGGAGAAAATGGGGTTTTTTCTTCAGAAGACTTGGAGTTTTTAAATTTTGTCTCTGCTTTTGTTTCAATGCAAATGGAGAATGCGAGACTGTACAGATTTGAAATTGACAGTAAAAAGAGACTCGAAAGAATTATGGAACATCATCAAGAATTAGTAAAAAAAACAGTCGAAGGAGAAAGTCTTGAAACTATTACAGAAACAATAAGCTCTATGTTAGAAAGCTCCGTTTTATTACTCGATCGTTTTGTACGGCCGGTCACCTCTTTTTTTAAGCAGGGAGAAACACATCTTGCTGACCATTACGAGGAAACAATCGGGCAGAAGAAACAACAAATTACTCAACAGAAGTCGAAGGAAATATGGTTAGAAGAAGAAATTTCTTGTGCGGTTTTGCCCATTGCCGGGGCGAGTGATGTGCTTGGGTATGTAGCTGTTTTTATCGATCGGAAAAAGCTTGACCGCATGTTGAGGTTGACGCTGGATTATGCCATTAATGTGTATGCTATTGAGTTTATTAAACAAAAGTTAGTCGTTGACACACAAGAACAAGTAAAAGAGAGTTTTGTAAACCAGCTGTTTGCGGAATCGATCGTTGACTTAGACAAGATTATTCAATATGCTACGTTAATCAATTGGGATGTCGCAAAGCCGCATCGAATTGCTGTATTGTCTTTTGACATTAAGGAAGAAGAAAGAGCATCAGCGGATTTAGTAATGATTGAAAGTTATAAAACCTGGCTCTGGGAACAAATCAAGACCGGCCTCTCTATATACTATTCCGATATTATCTTCACACGCCGGGGGAATGAATGTATGTTTATTGTACAAGCTGATTATGAAAACAAGGGGAGGTCTGGTTTTTGGACGGAGCTGTACCGCCGCATCAATAGTTTTGTAAAAAAAGAGAGTCCTCTTACAAACGTTTATCTAGGAGTAGGAGGCATAACCGAAGCCATCGATGATTATTATGGTTGTTATATGCAGGCTGCTAAAGCAAATAATGTTGTGTATCACCGCTTTCAAGAAGGGGGATACGCGTTTTATGACGAATTGGGCTCGTATACAATTTTACATAATACGAGTGATCCGCTGGCAGCAGAGTTGTTTGTGAAAAAACATTTAGGTCCGCTGTTGAAGTATTCTAAAAACCATCAGGTTGATTTATTTACAACGCTTCGCATATTTTTAAATAATAATGGAAACTACCGGGACGCTTCCAATCAGCTGTATATCCACCGCAGTACACTAGAATACCGTATGGAACGGGTATCGGAACTTATCAATGTCGATTTGAACAGTGCCGAAATGCGGTTTGAATTAATGATGGCGTATAAGTTGTACCGCCTTTTTAACATGAGTGTGGAACAATTAATCTAGGAATGTGGAAGCCAAATGAAGAAATAAATCTTTATAAAATATTCGTTTATGATGAAAAAGCGAAGAACTTGTTGTTTAAATGTGTACGTCGTTCAAATATGATCAACAGTATAACAACATATGATATATAAGTGTGTGGAGGAGGGTTCTATGAAGCCTAACGTTGTAGTATATAATCGTATAGCTGAAGAACAAGTGAAACGGATAGAAGAGCATTGTCACGTTTACCAAATATCAAAAGAGAGCAAAGAGTTTATGAATTATTTGTCTAAAGCAGAAGGGATTATTGGCGCTGGATTAAAGGTAGACAAAAAACTACTGGATCATGCTCCAAATCTTAGGATTGTGTCAAACGTTTCTGCAGGCTATGATAACTTGGATATAGAAGAATTAACAAAGCGCCGGATTATGGCTGCAAATACCCCGGATGTATTAACAGAAACAACAGCTGACACTATTTTCGGTTTGTTAATAGCAGCAGCGAGAAGAATGCCGGAGCTGGATAGTTATGTTAAATCAGGAAAATGGCAGACAAAAATAATGGAAGACCAGTTTGGGGTAGATGTGCATCATAAAACGCTTGGAATTATTGGGATGGGAAGAATAGGGAAAGCCGTGGCAGAAAGAGCGCACTATGGTTTTAAAATGAATATTCTCTATCATAACCGGTCTAGAAATGAGGCAGCAGAAAAAGAGTTACATGCCCGCTATACAGACGAGGATGAGCTGTTAAAACATTCCGATTTCGTTTGTTTATTAGCTCCCCTTACCCCTGAAACTGTCGGCTTAATAGGGAAAAGAGAGTTTCATTTAATGAAGAAAGAAAGCATCTTTATTAATGGAGGACGAGGGGATCTGGTGATAGAAGAGGACCTCGTGCAGGCATTGAAGGAGAAACAAATACGGGCAGCTGGATTGGATGTGTATAAACAAGAACCTTTAGGTGACAACCATCCCCTGCTGCATATGAAAAATGTTGTTACTTTACCTCACATTGGATCAGCTACAAAAGAAACAAGGGAGAAAATGGCAGAAGCAGCTGTGGAAAATCTTTTACAAGGTATTGGCGGAAAAGTACCTCCATGCCTTATTAATAGAGAAGTGCTTTAAATAGATGATAGATAAAAAAGATTCACTCGGAGAAAAGAAACAAAATAGGACTCAGCGCATAGAAAGAAAAACGAGGGCCCTTCACAGGAGGCACCTCGTTTTTTAGTTACTTTTTCTTTAAGCCTATGGAACGGCCGGCTTGTTTGGGCCAGTTGTCACGATCAACGTGGGGGAAAGTGCTGATAGTTTCTGCAATCTTATCTGGAAACGGAGCGGGTCTGCCTGCTTTTTGATCCATTCCCATTGTCATTTGCTCACTAGTAGCAACGAGTTCACCGGCTTCATTTGTCATTTCAAAAAATAAATGCATACGTTTAGCATCACGCTCAAGAATGCTGAGGTTAATCGTGATGTTTTCGTTTCGATGAACTTCCGCCAAGTACAGTACGTGTGTTTCGAGGGTGAAAATCGTGTAGTGATATTCTGTTCGACATGCGTCGTCGATGCCAATTTGGTCAATGAAAGCATCAAGTGCCTGGCTGAAGGCAATCGAATAGGCGGCATCATTCATATGGCCATTATAATCTACCCATTCCTGCGGTACAACGTGTTCCCATACTGATTTATTCATGACGTGTCACACTTTCTGCCGGCCAGAAATTTTCTTCTTCCAAAAGTTTCATTAACTTAATCAAGAAACGATCCCGGCGCTGCTCAAGTTCAGACACACTGACATCACCGGATTGATGTTTCGTTCCTTCAATCACTTTCTGGCTTAGTTCTTCGGTAAGTTCTGGAGCAACCAGACGGGTCCATGGAAGTTTAAGTGCTGGCCCGAACTGCTCTAGCATATGTTCCATTCCCTGTTTGCCGCCCGCCAAATGAAGCGTCAAGAATGGTCCCATCAATGCCCAGCGCAATCCTGGTCCGTACACGATGGCTGCGTCCACTTCTTCAGTAGTAGCCACACCATCATTTACGATATGGAGAGCTTCACGCCAAATTGCTTCCATTAAACGATCCCCAATATGTCCATCGATTTCACCAGACATTACTAATGGTTTCATGTGCAGTGAATCATAAAATGTCTTCGCTTTTTCAAGATAAGAGCGGTCCGTTTGTTTGCCCCCGGCAAGTTCCACTAATGGGACTAAATATACAGGGTTAAATGGGTGTCCGATAATGACGCGCTCCGGATGATTATTACAGTTTTCCTGCAGTACAGAAGGCATGTACCCCGATGTGCTTGATGCAATAATGGCTTCAGCTGGTGCGTATTTATCTGCTTCTGCAATCACGTTTTTTTTCAAATCTTCACGTTCTGGGACGTTTTCTTGAATCAAGTAAGCTTGTTCGACCGCTTCCTGTACTGTTTCGGCAAATTGAAGATTGTCGATAGAAGCACTGCTTTCCACTCCGAATGTTTCAAGGGTCGGCCAGATATCATTTAAAAAGGTGTGTGTATTTTCTTTAGCATGTGGAGCCGGATCATAGGCAATGACGTGGTGTCCGCCTGCTAAAAAGCGGGCAATCCAGCCGTTTCCAATGACGCCGGTGCCAATAACCGCTAGTGTTTTTTGTGTCATAATGTCCTCCTGTTTTTGTTATCGTGGTGTTTTTAAAGAGAGTGTTTCTCTTGCTTCTTGTGGTGTCATCGGTTCGACTCCCATTCCGCCAAGAAGATTCACTGCTTTATCGACGAGCTGTGCGTTTGTACCAAGCACTCCTTTTTCTAAATATAAATTGTCCTCTAGTCCAACACGGACATTCCCGCCGAGAAGGGCTGATTGTACAGCCGTTGGGATTTGCATACGGCCAATGCCAAACGCAGACCATGTCGCATTCTCTGGTATATGATCACGCATGTAAATCATTGTCTCCGCATCTGCTTCTGCCCCCCAAGGGATACCAAGACAGAACTGATACATTGGATCGCCATCAATGAAACCTTCTTTGACAAGTTGATTGGCAAGACGCACGTGGCCGGTGTCAAAGCACTCCAGCTCAGGTTTTACGCCGCTTTCTTGAATCAATTTAGCTTGTTCTCTCAGCCAGGAAGCAGGTCCGAGATAGACATCATCACCAAAGTTCACACTTCCGCAATCGAGTGTACAGAGCTCTGGAAGCAGCTCGCCTACTGGTTCGTGACGTTCTGCTGGTGTTTGGATATCGGTACCTGGTCCGCCTTTGTCTGGGGTTTCTAGGGATGGGATAAAATCACCGCCGCCGCCTGAGGTAATATTAATCACAACATCGGTTTCATGTTCGCGGATACGCTCGACTACTTCCCGAAAGAGATTAACATCGTGACTAATGCCGCCGGTTTTTGGGTCGCGTACGTGAATATGTGCAATAGCTGCTCCTGCTTTTGCTGCTTCAATCGATGATTCGGCAATTTCTTTTGGGGTGACAGGGACGTGCTGGCTCTTTGAGGTAGTGCCTCCAGCGCCAGTTACAGCAGCTGTAATGATAGGTTTTCTATTCATGAATATGACCTCCTTGATTATGATTTGATTTATCGGGTGGTTCAACTGGAACAAGGTCAAATATCTTGCCGCTTTCAAAGACTTCTACTAGCCGCTGTATCCAATCATAATAATGAATCCAGTCGTCTAGTTCCTGTTTCAAGTCATCCATTTTGGCTTGTGTTTCTGGCGTAAAATCTTCCTTTGAAACCTGTTCCACATGGGCAATTTTATCCTGTAAGCGTTTGGCAAGAAGGGAGTTCTTACTTACAACTTCTCTCCAGTTTGTCGTGAACAAGGATATAAAGGTTTGTACATAATTACTTTCAACATTGTAATGTTCTTTACGGCTTCCTTTTACAAATTCCTTTTCCGCAATGTTTAACGAAATCATTTGTCTCATGACTTGACTCATTCGGGTCTTGCTCATACCAGTTTCTTCTGCGAGTTCGTCAAGCGTCATGGGTGCACGATTCATATAAATAATTCCTAATAAACGCCCCACGGTAGAGGAAACACCAAATGTTTTCATATTATCAGCGATCCGGTCAGAAATTTGATTAGCTGCGCGTTCTAACTCTTTTTGAATATCTTCTTCGGATAAGTTACTCATGAACTCCCTCCCTCTGTTTAGCATGCGCTTGCCACTTTATCACGCTTGGTTATAAAAATAAAAAACCAGGTTGGGGTGTCTCGTAAAGCAAATGGCAGGAAATTTGCGATATAAAGTCCGTAAACTTTGTGTAATAAAAATTTCATAAGTTTTACGATGTGAGTGAACTACACGCTGTTTTCGCTTTATTTGTATTTTACTTATACTGAGACAAGTTATGCAGGACAACAAAATTCGACACGGAGGTGCATCGACTTGCTAGAGTTTAAACACGTAACGAAACGATACAACAACGGCGGAGATAAAGAAGCGGCCGTGAAGGATTTAAACCTTACAATCAATAAAGGGGAATTTGTTTGCTTCATCGGGCCAAGCGGTTGTGGAAAAACAACGACGATGAAAATGGTCAATCGGTTAATTGACATTACAGAAGGAACAATTTCTGTTAATGGAGAGGATATTACAAAACAAGATCCAGTTTCTTTACGACGTTCCATTGGATATGTCATTCAGCAGATTGGTTTAATGCCGCATATGACGATTAAAGAAAACATTGTACTTGTTGGTACATTATTGAAATGGTCACAAGAAAAGAAAGATGAGCGAGCAAAAGAGCTTATTAAGCTGGTTGGTCTGCCAGAAGAATATTTGGACAAGTATCCCCACGAGTTAAGTGGCGGACAGCAGCAGAGAATAGGGGTGCTTCGTGCGCTGGCAGTGAATCCCCCGTTGATTTTAATGGACGAGCCGTTTGGCGCGTTGGACCCAATCACAAGAGATTCCTTGCAAGAAGAGTTTAAAAAGCTGCAAAAAGAACTGAATAAAACAATCGTTTTTGTCACGCACGATATGGACGAAGCATTAAAGTTGGCAGACAAAGTTGTCATTATGCGTGATGGAGAGGTCGTACAAGCAGATACACCAGATGAGATTTTACGAAATCCAGCTAATGAATTTGTAGAGGAGTTTCTTGGGAAAGACCGTCTTATTCAAGCACGGCCGGATGTAACAACTGTCCAGCAAATCATGGGAAGTTCACCTGTGACAGTTAATGCTGGGGAATCACTGAAAGGTGCCATTTCGAAGATGCGCCAAGAAAGAGTCGATTCTCTTCTTGTTGTGGATGAAAACAATACGTTACAAGGTATGGTTGATGTAGAAATGGTGGACTTGCACTGGAAGAAGGCAGAAAATGTGGAAGAAATCATGGATACAGAAGTTTTCTCCGTATCAAAAGACAGCTTGCTTCGCGATGCGGTACACAAGATTTTACGCCGCGGGTTAAAGTATGTCCCTGTTGTTGATGAGTCGCACAAACTGGTTGGTATTGTCACAAGAGCATCACTCGCTGATATCGTATACGACACAATTTGGGGAGACGGTTTGGAAATTGAAGAAGCCGTCGCCGCTTCACAGTAGGAGGTGAATCATTGATGATGGCGTTTTTTTCCGAACATGGCATGGAGTTAATAGTGAAAACGTGGGAGCATTTATTTATTTCTGGTGCAGCTATTTTACTCGGAGTGCTTGTAGCAGTACCGCTTGGTGTGCTTTTTACCAGAATTCCTCAAATAGCCGATCGATTGATTTCATTTATCGGGATATTACAAACCATTCCAAGTTTGGCTATTCTTGCTTTCTTTATTCCGCTTATTGGCGTTGGGAAAATCCCGGCTATTATTGCGTTATTTGTCTATTCCCTGCTTCCGATTTTGCGAAACACGTATACCGGAGTAAAAGATGTAGACGGACACGTGTTAGAAGCTGGAAAAGGAATGGGCATGAACAATTGGGAATCCATCATAAAAATAGAACTTCCGCTGGCTCTTCCTGTTATTATGGCAGGAATTCGTCTTTCTACTGTTTATTTGATTGGATGGGCAGCATTAGCCGCATTCATCGGCGGCGGCGGCCTGGGTGATTTCATTTTTGATGGAATGAATTTGTACCAGCCAGATCTTATTGTAGCCGGAACGATTCCAGCAACGATTTTGGCGCTTTTAGCTAATTGGCTTCTTTCTATAATTGAAAGAAAGCTTACACCTAAAGGTTTGATGAAATCATATCAAACAAGTTAAGCAGGCAAAGAAAGTGAAAACTCTGCCACGCAGAAAACGTAAAAGAGCGGTAAGAGAAACGGGAATGCATTCGTGTTTTTTTACAAGCTGACTATTTTGGGATAAAAGAGGTGACATCGATGAAAAAGAAGCTCATGAACATCTTCGCTGCTTTCGCCTTGTTGACTGCTTCTGGCTGTGCATTACCGGGGCTTTCTGGACCATCTGAACAAACCGTTCGCATTGGAACACTTGGGACAGCGGAGTCAGAAATACTGGGTGAAATGCTGTCGATTATGATAGAACGCAACACGGAGTTAAACACCGAAATGGTAACCCAGTTAGGGTCTTCCATCTTGCAGCATCAAGGTATGACAACGGATGATCTTGATATCACTTCCACTCGTTATACCGGAACGGATTTATCCGGTGCGCTTGGAATGGATCCTATCACTGATCCAGATAAAGCAATGGATATTGTACAGACAGAGTTCGATGAGCGATTTAATCAAACGTGGGCTGAATCTTACGGTTTTGAAAATAGTTATTCGGTCGCCGTGACACAGGAATTTGCAGAAGAGAATGATATTGAAACAGTGTCTGATTTAGAACCTTATGCAGAGGATTTGCGGTTTGGGGTCGATAATGCCTGGGTCAATCGAGAAGGTGATGGATATGATGGTTTTACAGAAACTTACTTTCCGTTTGGGGAAGTCTTTCCAATGAGCGTCGGCCTTGTATACCAAGCAGCTGCGAGCGGCCACATGGATGTCGTTCTTGCTTATTCTTCGGACGGGCGTATTAAAGAATTTGATTTAAAAGTACTAGAAGACGACAGGCAGTTTTTCCCGCCATATGATACGTCTCCAGTTATCCAAAATGAGGTACTGAAACAATATCCAGAAATTCAAGAAATCACTAATAAACTAGCAGGAGAAATTCCAACAGAGAAAATGCAGGAATTAAATTATCTCGTAGACGTGAAGTTACAAAACCCAGAACAAGTGGCCCGTGATTTTCTCGAAGAAAACAACTACTTTGAAGGCAGTGAGGGGGGAAATGGGTGATGGAAACACTAGAACAGCTGATTACGTATGCTTCGCAAAATAGCGGTTATATTTGGGAACAGTTTTATCGTCACTTTCTCATGGCTGCTTATGGTGTATTCTTTGCAGCGATCATTGCCATTCCGCTTGGCATTTTGATTTCTAAATACAGTAAGTTAAGCGGCTGGGTGCTGGCAGCTGGAAACATGATTCAAACAATTCCAGCGCTCGGTGCGCTGGCAGTGTTGATGATTGCAATGGGACTGGGGTCAACGACGGTCATTGTTACACTCATGCTTTACTCAATTCTTCCTATCACTCAAAATACCTACGTTGGTATGAAAGAAGTAGATAAAACGATTATTGAAGCCGGATATGCATCAGGAATGACACGTTTTCAACTTTTACGCATGGTGGAATTACCACTTGCTATTAGTGTGATAATGGCTGGACTTCGTACAGCACTTGTCGTAGGAATTGGTATTGCTGCAATTGGTGCATTTGTTGGTGCCGGCGGGCTGGGTGAAATTATAATGCGTGGTACAAATGCCACAGACGGAACAGCTATTATTTTAGCTGGTGCTATTCCGACGGCACTTATGGCAATTATTGCTGACTTGCTGATGGGATGGATTGAGCGCAGAATTCATCCAATTAAATCGTCAGCTTGATTCAACAGCACCTTGACGCAAGTCAGGTGCTGTCTTTTTAAGATTTGCAAGAAAGGGGATCCATTTTATGAATGAACCTTTGATAGAAAAAAATGTGGAATGTCAGTTAACAGACGGTACTGTCCTGCGTGCAGATGTGTACCGCCCGAAAAAAGACGGGGTATATCCAGTGCTGTTGATTCGGCTGCCTTATGATAAGGAAACCCCCCGCTACTATGATGAGTACCTCCATGTTCCAAGGATGGTAGAGGCAGGTTATGTGGTTATCTTACAGGACGTTCGCGGGCGTTTCGCATCGGATGGAGAATTTTATCCGTTTATTCATGAGGCAGATGACGGCTACGAGTCAGTGGAGTGGGCAGCTTCTCTTCCTTATTCCAATGGCAAGGTAGGCTTATTTGGAATGTCGTATCACGGTTTTACTCAATTAGCAGCAGCTGCTGCATTCCCGCCGTCTTTAAAGGCTGTAGCCCCAGTAATGACGATGGCTGATCCTTGGGCCGATATGTTAAGTGGGGGAAGCGGACCAAGCAGTGTCGGCAATATCAAAACGTGGACGTTAGCTTCCATGGTGCAAGATGAATTACAGCGAAACAACGACCCAAAAGCTGAGCAGGTAAATCAGTATATAGAACAACTGCCAGAGTGGCTTCATGAGACTCCTTCTAATGAATGGACGCCAATGAAAGATCTTCGTCCGAACTCTTACTTTTTTGATGTCATCAATGAGCGTGTGCCGGCTTCCTTCCGTGAAAAAATGAATGTTATTGATAAGCTGAAGGATGTCTCGATTCCGGCATTGTTTATAGGAGGCTGGTTTGATTCGTTATTAAAGCCGACATTAAAAGCCTACCAAGCCTATGGGGGAGAAAAAATGCTATGGATTGGGCCATGGACACATGAGGAGATGACAGGACGGGCTGGCGGCAAGTATTTTGACAATGCACAAGTCGAGATTGGAAAAGATAATATAAAAGATCCTACCGAATTGCATATTCTCTGGTTTAATCATTGGTTAAAAGGCAAGCCTCATACAATAGAAAAACCGGTTCACCTTTATTTGATGGGACAAAAGCGCTGGGAAAACTATGACAGATGGCCGCCATCACCGGTTGAGGAAAAAACCTACTATTTGCACAGTAAGGGAGCTGCGAACAGCCGCAGCGGTGATGGTGCATTAACAACGTCATTAAGCGGTAATCAAGCGACAGATTCTCTGCGGCTGGATCCAGCCAATCCTGTCCCAACACATGGCGGCGGCGTACTGATTGCTGGCCATGAATCGGGGATGTTTGACCAAGGGGATATTCAAGATAGAGACGATATTTTGGTCTATACAAGTGAAACATTAACACATGATATCGATATATTAGGCACGATACACGCAGAAATTTGGGCTGCCTCGCCTTCTCCTCTTTTAGATTTATTTGTGCGCATTTCAGATGTGGAACCGAATGGAAAAGCCTACAACATCGTAGACAGTTTTCATCGGGAGTCTGTAAAAGAAAACGAGAAAGTCCGTGTGAAAATGGACGTTAATCATACAGCGTACCGGTTTCAAACAGGACATAAAATACGTGTAGAAATCGCTGCCAGCAACGCCCCAATGTTTGATGTGAATCTCAATAATGGCAAAACAACCAAAACAGCGTCACATGGAAAGGCGGCATATGAAACTATCTATCACGGTGGGAGCTGCCCATCTCACATTGTCTTGCCGATTTCACCGTATGCCTAAATAAGGTAAGAGTGCGCATGAAAAAAGACAAGCATTTATATGCGTTGATAAAAGTGTTTCATTTGGTGTCAGGGAATCTTATTGAAAAGAGGTAATATGGATTGATTAAAAACCCATACAGCCACATCGTGTGGCCAGCGCCGACACTAACACGTCCTGTACGTCGAAGCACGAGCCGAAGACCCACTTGGTCATAGGCTTTTCTTTACCAAGTTGAAGGCGGGCCCGTGGAGAGCGAAGGATGTTGATGGAGCCATGATAGAAATTAATATGCTAAACAGATAATCCGGACTGATTGTAATAAATCATTTGGATTATTCTGTCGTTCCTATCCTTTTGTCCCAGTCCCTAAGCATATTGGGAAAATAGCCGTAATACACATAACCTCTGATTTAGAGAAAGGAATAAAGGGCAGGTTACTTGAAAAAGCAGCCATATCATGGCTGAAAAGAGGCGAGAAAAATGGCAGTCCAGCAAGAAAGGAAAAAATCTTCGAACGTCCCAGAATTTCGACATCCACAGAATATCCTAACTGTTGTAGTGATAATACTTGGGGTTATTATCTTTTACACAGCTTATTCGTATTCAGGCTGGCAGTTTGTACTGTTGTGTGGTCTTGGGGTGTTAATTGGATTCACATTATTTCATGCACGGTTTGGATTTGCATCAGTGTACCGTCAAATTGTGGAAACGGGAAATACGGAAATGCTTCGTGCCCATATGTTAATGCTTGCGGTTGCGACAACGCTGTTCACTCCCGTCTTAGCTTTTCAAATCGGGATGTTTGGGAATACGCCTTCTGAAGCTCTGTCGCCAATTAGTGTGGGACTTATGGCAGGCGCATTTTTATTTGGGTTTGGTATGGAAATTGGGAGTGGTCTTGCACCAGCGTCTATGTATCGGGCAGAAGGAGGTCGTACCGCTTCGGTTTTCACTGTTTTAGGTTTTCTAGTTGGAGCTGCACTTGGAGCAGCACACTTTACTGTTTGGAATAATGAATTTCCCTCCATTCCCAATGTTTCGATTGCCTTGGATACACCTTTAGGGTATTTTGGAGCATGGTTTGTGCAAATGACAATGTTTGCTATGATAGCTGCCGGATCCTACGTATATAAAAAAAGAAAGCGTCCTCCTGCTCTTCCTGCACTGCCGAGTGCTGTCAGTTGGAAGAAAATCTTTTTTGGATCCTGGCCTCTCTGGACAGGGGCTGTGCTTTTAAGTCTGTTAAATGCTTTTGTTTTCATTATTCAGGGAGAGCCTTGGAAGTTAACGGCTGCCTTTACATTGTGGGGGGCTAAAATGGCAGCAAGTCTGGGGGTTCCTGTAAAAGAATGGGGATACTGGGGAGAACAAGAACCGATGTCTTCCCTATTAGAGTCTGTATTTTTACATGAAATAAGTGTGTTGAATATGGGAGTATTGATAGGAACTTCTATTACTTTGACATTGGGCGGACTCGTGCGTTTTGGAAAGGTTCCTTTGCATATCAGCCTGACAGCTCTTCTTGGCGGCTGTCTCATGGGGTATGGAGCATGCATTTCTTTTGGCGCAAACATCGGTGCTTATTTCAGCGGTATTGCTTCTTTTAGTTTACACGCGTGGATATGGGCTTTTTTGGCCGTAACAGGCACGTATGCCGCTTATTTTCTAGAGAAGCGCCTGCAGTTCATACAGGCCGGTTCAAAAGACAGGAAATAGACAGAGGACTTCTCATTTTTATGTTGCCATCGTCTCCAAAAGGGACAGATGCATCATGAACATATGTGAGCTGCCCCTCCAATTATTGGACAGCTCCAAACAATTGAAGGGGAACAACAGCTCAACCCGGTGTGTTTGTCGTTGTCTGTGAGATCAACTGATGACTATTCTATTGTATATTGTTCGGGCAGAGATTCCCAAACACTTGTATCAGCAGTTTCGATTGAACCATCGGCAGCTGCTTCTATAACAGCCATCATCGCATCTTTTCCTTGTTCAATGAGTCTGTCACTATCTCTTTGTTCTAATATGGAAGATTTGTTGATGGAGTCAGAAAGTCCCCTGTTCTCAAAAAGGAGTGTAGGAATATCGTAATTTGCGGCAAAGTTATTTCTAGCTATGGAAGTGTAAGTATTATCACTTGCATAGCGTGCTAAATTACTGTAATCTTCATCGCTTATCGCGTTATACACGACAGCTCCAATTTTTTTAGAATCATCAAGGACTTTCTCTTGTACGTTTTCATTTGTTGGGAACAGTATAGCCCCAGTTACAAGCTCACCATCTGCTGTAGCACGGTTAGCTATTTGGTGATGGAAATCTATTGCATAATCGATATCATATTTTTGAAGGACGTTTTTGTGCAATGCTCTTGTTTCCGGTTGAGACAATGAATTATGCGTTCGGTTTAAATTAATTCCATTCGCGTTATTGCGAGTCTGTACACCATCCCTATACAAATTAGACGTGTCCCAATCAACATCCCCTTGGGCTCCATCAGGATTTAACCGCGGTACAATAAGAATGTTCACATGATCTAATAAATGCTTTACTCTTTTATTCGTAGTTGAAAACTCCTGAATAATTTCAAGAGCAGATTCTGTAACTAATGCTTCATTACCATGCTGTTGGGTTAAAAATAGTATAGTTGGCTTGTTGGTATTGCTGTCATCTTTTCCAACCTCTACAAGGTAAAGTTCACGCCCTTTTACCGATTCCCCAATAACATCAACGGAAATGTGGTCTGCTTGTTGGTCCAGTTTGTCTAACAAAGAAGTCATCTCCTCGTGGCTTGTTAAACTCTCGATTTTTAATAACTGGTGATCGCTGCTTGTATTGGTTTCACTACTGACAGCACTGGCTGACTCAGATAATACAGATATAGCTGCCAGGAACAAAACGAGAGAAGCAATCAATCCTTTCATCTGTTTTCCTTTCCATAACATATAAATTCCTCCTGTATTTAAACTTACTTACATAAAAATTATTCAAAAGTAATATCAATAAACCTCCTAAAAATTGTAAAATTATACATTAGTCTTATATGCATTGATTGGAAATTGAATCATACGTTTTATGTGACAGTACGCTGATGTACTGTCAGAACGAAGAAAAGGCCAAAATACGCTAATATGTTTAATTGAAACATTTGTACCATGAATTAGCTTGAGGTAAGATGAAAGGAATAGGATAAAATATGGATTGAAAGAAAAGGAGAATAAAAGATGAGAGAGATAAAAAATTTTAAAAAGAATAATCAAGATAATATATACAAAGTGAATTTCACATGGAAAGGAAAACGCGAGTATAAAATATTGAAGGCAAAAAACGCTGGGCAAGCGGAAGAGAACATGTTGAATTTGAATAAAGCCGCCAGAAACATCCACGCTGAAATCATTGATGGAAGAAAAGAAATATAAATGATGTTCATACATCAACTGTATTTCTTTTATATTTAGTAGCCATCACTTCGCCTTAGGAAACTTCAATTCTATTGATAACGGCTCCCGTTTACAAGTCGGCTCTCCCGCCATATCCATAACAATAAGCTCTTTATGATTGACATCGACACTACTTCAAAAGGTTTATGAAGTTAGAGTAATGGTGTGCAGAAAAATTTTCACTCTAGAACATAATCGAATAATTTTTTTTCATAAGCACTGTCTTGAGTAATAACCTTTCATTATCCTCTGTGATAAAAAAACACCGCTTGATTCCCCGCCATTTTGTTACATCTACCAAATTGAATACGGCAAAAAGTGTCTTTTTATATCAAAAAATCATCTCTTTTTTTGGTTATTTTTTATGCAACTGTGCAAAATGTATTAGCTGTTATGAACTACATACGATGTTAAAAGCGTAAATAAGGCGTAAAATGTTGCAAAAACAGTTAACAGTGTATTAAAAAATATTAATTTTCAATGTTTCTGTTTACAGAAGGTGAAAATTGGATGTTGAAGCAGTATATTTTTTGCATATCACCGCTTTGCATGGAGAGGTGAGTGTGATTGGATTTTTGTCTTGTGAAAGAGAGAAACCATTATATTATCAACCTTAACAAGGAAATCATGCTCGAATAATCTCCATGTCAACCAACAAATCATCTTTGTATATTTAGTTAAAATAACGAATGAATATGCTGTTGTTTATGACGTGAGCTGGTTTCCAAACACAATGTTCTTTATTGTTGTTATTAAAGCATGATGAAGGAAGATGGAACAATATAGTTAAGACACGGAACACAGTAGCCGTTTATTAAGGTTTTTTTAAAATGAAATATAATTGAAACATTCTAATAAGGAAAAGACCTAATTATTAAAAATATTTAGAAAAAACTTTTCTGTAAAAAAGTCTGATTACAGAATACCAGGCAGTTCAGTTACTATGCATATGTACAAGTCTTCTGCATTGTATTTCACAATTGAGAAAGGAGCCCTGTTTGTGATGCAAGGAGTGGAGAAAGCTGGACGTAAAGCCGAGGTGAACAGCCGATGATTTTATTGATTTCATTGTCTGCGGTTGTGATTGTGGTTATTGGAGTCATAGAGAAGAGAAGACACTTACAAAACATTGATTCCATACCTATTCGTGTGAACATTAATGGAATCCGAGGCAAATCGACTGTCACTCGTCTTACTACTGGGATACTAAAAGAAGCAGACAAAAAAACAATAGGGAAAACAACAGGAACCTCCGCTAGAATGATTTATTGGTTTCAAGATGAGGAGAAACCCATAAAACGCCGCCCTGAAGGACCAAACATTCGAGAACAAAAAGAGGTAGTAGGTGAAGCAGCTGAACTTGAAACGGAAGCTTTGGTTAGTGAATGCATGGCAGTAAATCCTGATTATCAAGTAATTTTTCAAGAAGACATGCTGCAAGCAAATGTGGGAGTCATTGTCAATGTTCTTGAAGACCATATGGACGTAATGGGGCCAACTCTTGATGAAGTAGCTGAGGCTTTTACTGCAACGATTCCGTACAATGGCCACTTAGTTGTATCGGAGAGTCCATATGTTGACTATTACAAAGAGATAGCTGCAGAAAGAAACACAGAGGTTATTGTAGCTGATGAATCTAGGATTTCAGAGGAATATTTAAGAGAATTTGAATACATGGTATTTCCTCAAAATGCAGCCTTAGCATTAGCTGTGGCTGAGGCGCTGGGTATTGATGAAGAAACAGCTAAACGAGGAATGTTAAATGCACCAGCAGACCCTGGGGCAATGAGAATCAGCCAGTTTGGTGATTTGAAGAAGCCTTCTTATTTTGTTAATGGGTTTGCAGCCAATGATGCATCGTCTACGTTAAACATTTGGGAACGTATCAAACAGCTGGGTTATCCGACACATAATTCTATTGTCATTATGAATTGCCGAGAGGACCGTGTAGATCGAACAGAACAATTCGCTTTGGATGTGCTCCCCTACATT
Source organism: Alteribacillus persepolensis (assembly GCF_900099605.1). GTDB lineage: Bacteria > Bacillota > Bacilli > Bacillales > Marinococcaceae > Alteribacillus > Alteribacillus persepolensis. The sequence goes on along the minus strand of NZ_FNDK01000026.1, from coordinate 8,162 downwards.
GAAATGAAAGCATTGGTGTTAGTTGGGGAAACAACGAATCCTATCGCAGAAGCATATCAAGCAGGAAATATTCCAGCAGAAAAATTATTAGATTTAGAATACTACGAGACAGAAGATATTTTTGATCAGCTGCACCCATACTTAGAGAACACTGTGGTGTATGGTGTTGGCAATATACATGGTGCAGGTGAACCACTCATTGAACGATTTGAAGAAGAGAAGCAGAAACGTATTGAATTTGTCAGCTAGGTAGGAGGAAAAGAAATTGTTCGGAGCAGATTTATATATATCACTAGTCGTAGGAATTGTTTTAAGTCTTATATATGCAGAAAAAACAGGTGTATTGCCAGCTGGCCTTATTGTGCCAGGATATCTTGCTTTAGTTTTTGATCAGGTTACTTTATTAGCTATTGTGTTACTCATTAGCTTTCTCACCTATTTTATTGTCGTCTATGGGATAGGCAAAATAACAATCCTTTATGGCCGGAGAAAGTTTGCCGCAATGTTAACAACAGGAATTATCTTAAAAATTATTTTGGATTTCTTTTACCCCATGCTTCCTTTTGAAATACATGAGTTACGAGGAATCGGGGTTATTGTTCCAGGATTGATTGCCAATACCATCCAAAGGCAGGGACTTATCCCTACTGTAGGAAGTACTCTGCTTCTCAGCGGTATAACGTTTGCAATCATGTCCGTCTACTATATGTTTTAGGGTGAGTGTGCAATGGCAAAAAAATTATCGTTTCAGGAAAAGTTTTTGAAGTTTATAAAGAAACATAAAAAGGTCAAGACAAAACATACAGCATTGGCCACTGCTTTTATGATCGTACTACTTTTTATATCTTCCACATCAGTGCTGGATTCAAAACAAAGTGTATCAGCGGATGAAGAAAATGATTCACTGCTGACTGCATCAATGGTTGGTGACATGATGTTTGGCAGGTATGTAGATGAGGCAGTAGATCAACATGGATATGATTATTTATTTGAAAACGTCAAACCACTATTTCAACAGTCCGATTATGTTACTGGAAACTTTTATCAGCCCGTTGTTACAGGAGAAAGTGAACTGGAACCAGAGCCAGGGAAAGAAATTGTGTTTGAAACAGATGAAGAGACTGTAGAAGCCTTAGAACGAAATCACTTTACGAATGTGAATCTAGCTAACCTCCATATGGCTGACTATGGGCAAGCAGGTATTCAAGAGACAATTAACGCATTTGAAGATTCAAATGTAGGCTTTGCTGGAACCGGAATGAACATAGAACAAGCCAAAAATATACACATGGAAGAGAAAAATGGAGTAAAAATAGCAACATTGGGCTTCAGTGATGTCTACGGTGATGGTGATGTTGCGAATGAAGGTGAAGCAGGTATTTTGCCTGCCGATCCAGCTTTATTTATCCCATTGGTGCAAGAAGCCAAAAATCGTGCCGATCTAGTAGTAGTCCATATGCACTGGGGACAAGAGTATGACAGTAATGTCCATCCCCGCCAAAAAGAAATGGCAGAGGGGATTGCTGACGCTGGAGCAGATATTATTATAGGGCATCATCCGCATGTATTATTATCGGCGGATGTATACAATGACACGTTAATTATGTACAGCTTAGGCAATTTTATTTTTGATCAAGGCTGGTCACGTACGAGAGATACTGCTGTGGCAAACTATCAACTTTCTGAAAGCGGGGAAGCAAAGCTTATTTTTCATCCATTTCGGATTTATGAAGGGCAGCCGCAGCCTTTGAATGGTCCGTTAGCAGCTTATCAAGAAAAGCAGATTTTCAGACAGCTGACAAAAGAAGCCTCTTCTGATGCAAAGTGGTATGAAGAGAATGGACGCTTGATTTTTGAGGTGGATCACTCCGATGTGGTAAAAGGAGCGACAGCAAATGAAAGAGCATCTAAAGCAAATGAAAGAATACCTGAAGAATAAGAAGGCTCTGACAGCATTAAGTGTCTCCATATTAGTGATCGTTCTTTATGTAATCTACCCTTCTAACCAGAACAACACATCGATTCAGAATGAGGAGGCTGTTCAAGATGGTGGAAAACAACCCTATGGGGTAAGTGCTGCCCATCCCTTAGCAGTAGAAGTTGGAATGAATGTATTGGAAAATGGAGGGAACGCTGTTGATGCAGCGATTGCTGTCTCTTATGCTCTTAACGTTGTGGAACCGTTTGGTTCAGGCATAGGAGGTGGAGGGGCAATGCTTATTGCTCCTCCAAACGATCAGCCTGTTGCATATGACTATCGGGAAGTCATGCCGTCTACAGGTGAGCTTCCAGAAGGAAATGTTGGAGTCCCGGGCTTTGTAAAGGGCATGGAGGAAATTCATAATGATTTCGGAACTATGGACATGGCTGATTTAATTCAACCTTCGATTGAGTTAGCAGAATATGGTTTTGAAGCCAATCAAGTATTAACAGAGCGTCTAGAGAACGCAGAAGACCAGTTGTCAGGTGATTTAGATCCTTTCTTTAAAAATGATGAGGCTATTAAACCTGGTGAGAAAGTGATTCAGCCAGAGCTTGCTGAATCACTAACAACGATTCAAGAAGAAGGCTCCTCCGCTTTTTATGAAGGAGAACTGGGAGAAAGTATTGTTGAGGAGATTGACGGGCTTGAGATGGACGATTTCAAGAATTACTCGGTGTTAGAAATGGAGCCTGTGCAAGGAGAATTGGACGACTATCAAATATATGCAGCCCCTCCTCCATTAGCAGGTTTAACGTTAATTGAAATATTACACACAGCACAAGTAAGTGATATCGAAAAAGCGCGTGAAGCCCCGGCTGATTATATAGACATAATGAGTGAAATTTCTGCAGCCAGCTACCAAGACCGCTTGCGGTATATTGCAGATATGAATTTTACCAATGTACCAATACAGCAGTTAAGCAGTAAAGAACATGCGCGAGAAATTAGTACTGATATTTTATTTGAACAGTTATCAAAAACGGGTTTAAAAAACGATGATTCCGAAGCCAGCAACGAGGATCACAGTGATACGACCCATTTTGTTGTGCATGATTCCAACGGGATGATGGTGTCGACGACAAACACATTAAGTAAATTTTTTGGCTCTGGCAAAAACGTAAACGGAATGTTTTTAAACAATCAATTAAAGAATTTTAGTAAAGACTCGTCTTCGCCCAACACAGCTGAGGCCGGCAAGCGTCCTCGCAGCTTCATGGCTCCAACAATATTAGCAAAAGACGGCAAACCTGTTCTAGGAATCGGTACCCCAGGCGGGAAACGTATTCCAATGGTGATGGCACAAGTTATTATCCGTCAGCTTCTATTTGGTGAAAATATGCAAACGGCGATTAATAGACCAAGGTTTTACGTAGAAGAGGGAACGGTTCATATAGAAGACAGTTTTTCAGAAGATGTGGAAGAAGAATTGGAGGATCGGGGCTATCAAGTCAAGGTCCGGGATTCAAACCTATTCTTTGGAGGCATTCAAAGTTTGTATGTTGACCACGAAAATAACCAGCTAAATGGTGGAGCAGACTTACGCCGCAGTGGTACATGGGATGCAAATACGAATTAGAGCCAGGAGGATAGAGATGAAAATAATAAAAGGTTTGTTGCCATTTGCCTTTTTAGGCGGAATGATTCTTTTAATGGATACCCTTAAGCATGAGGAAACATTAGACGTGGTTGAACGAGCAGTTATGGAAGAGGAGCTGGAGAAAATCGAACAACAAAAATAATAGTCTGGCAGCGAAACAGCAGATCAACTCTTAGGAAGACAGACACAATGAAAAATATAAAAGGCAGTAATAGGTAAGTGGTTACTGCCTTTTTAGTGTTATTTGTTGACATGACAAGAGTGATTAGCTTGTCAATCGGACAAAGCATTACCTGTCTGTTCGCATGATTTGTTTTATAAGGGGGTTTTCGCGTGTGGCGCTTGTGTGCGTTGTGTTAATTAGGGGGGTGAACCGTTTTTGCTAAAAAAATTTCTTTTATGTTATTTCATACTAAACTATTTGTTTATTAGCCCGGCTTCAGCAGCAATTAGTGATAATAATAACACGGCCGACTCTGTTGATACATATGACAATTTTGGTGTCAGTGCGTCGCATCCAGCTGCAGTGAAGGTGGGAATGGAAGTGCTTGAAAATGGCGGTAATGCTGTGGATGCCGCTATTGCAGTGTCATTTGCACTAGGAGTAGTAGAGCCATTCGGATCGGGGCTTGGCGGTGGCGGGGAAATGCTGCTTTTGCCTCCAGATGAAAAGAAGCCTGTCTCTTATGATTACCGGGCTGCTGCTCCTTTAGATGAAAGCCAGGGGGATAAGGTATCGGGTCTTCCAAGTCTTGTGCAAGGGATGGAAACGATTCATCAGGACTATGGGTTGACACCATTTGAAGATTTAATATCACCTGCGATTTCTCTTGCAGAAGAAGGATTTGAAGTGGACTACTTATTATGGGAGCGTCTTACAGCCGCGTCTTACCGTTTGCCGGTTTCTGAAATGCCGCATTTTTTTCCGGATGGAGAAGCTATTGAACCAGGAGAAACATTAAGGCAAACAGAATTGGCAAAGACATTGTCTCAAATCAAAGAACATGGTTCAGAGGCACTTTATAAGGGCGAAATTGGTGACCAAATAATAGAAGCTGCTCCATATTTAAATGAAGAAGAGTTTGCAGATTATGAAGTTGAAACGACCGAACCAGTTGAAGCAGAACTTAACGATGGGACCATTTATTCGGCAAGTCCGCCTCTTGCAGGGGTGTCCGTTATTCAATCCTTATTACTGGCTGAAAAATTAAACATAGAAAAAACAAAGGAAAATCCCGATCAATTTGCCCATCTATTAACAGAAATCCAAAAAGCCACCAAAAGTGAAAGGTTGTCAGAAATTGGTGATCCGGATTTTACTGATGTGGATGCAAATGAGCTGGTAAGTGAAGATTATATTGAAAATCTAGCGGAGGATATTTCCATGACGGAACCTTCCCAAGAAGAAGAGAATACTGATGAGGAAGATATTGACGAGCATACAGATACAACTCATTTTGTCATTATAGACCCAGACGGCATGGTTGTCTCGGCGACGAATACGTTAAGTAATTTTTTCGGTTCGGGAGAGTATACTGCTGGTTTTTTTATGAATAATTCTATTGAATATTTCAGTGATTACAATGATTCTCCCAACCGCTACGAACCTGGAAAGCGTGCTAGAAGTTTAACAGCTCCGACTATATGGATGGATAGTGAAAGAGTAATGGGAATCGGTACTCCTGGAGGGAATCGTATTCCTACGGTTATGACGCAAGTGTTGTCTAGGCATTTTTACTTTGGTGAACCACTAGATGAGGCGGTCGAAGCAGAGCGGTTTTACGGACAAAATGAAACCTTGTATATAGAAGACGGATTTTCTGATGAAGTATTGGCGGATGTTATTAAAAAAGGATATGGATTTGAAAAGAGAAATCGTCCTGTTTATTTCGGGGGGATACAAGCCCTTGACTTAAATAAAGAGGATGGCACGATAACAGGCATCGCTGATGAGCGAAGAAGCGGCTTGTGGGATGCAAAAAATAAGGATAAATGGCGAGATTACGTTGAAGTGCCGCTAGTGCTTCTATTTATCGTCGGCTTGATTTTTCCTCTGCTTCATTTGGTTCACGCTCTGCCTTTGTTTCGGGCAAAAGGAGAAGGGGTTTATCAAAAACTTGAAAAGGAGAAGGGAATCAGCATTTTAGTTCCTTGTTACAACGAAGAAGGTATTATTGAGACGTCTGTTAATAATATGAAGTCTTTATCGTATTCAAATGTTGAAGTTGTGTATGTTAATGATGGTTCGACAGATAAGACAATATCGCTTTTGAACAAGTTTTTAAAGTTAACAAGAACCTCTAAATCGCCTGCTAGAAAATTATCGCATGAAAGGGTAAAACAGGTTTATCAGTCTGAGTTGTTTCCAAATATATACGTTATTGATAAAGCGAATGGAGGAAAGGCAGATGCCTTAAATGCAGGTATTGAATATGCGAGTGAAGATTTGGTCATTACATTAGATGCTGATACGATTCTAACCGATAGCGCTTTGCCAAAGGTAAACGAGGCCTTTGAAGACGAAAATGTTGTTGCGGCGGGTGGAATGGTGCATGTCCTTCAAACTAAAACGTGGAGACCTTTAGAGCGCTTGTCTTTATTGCGTGCAAACATGCTTGTACGTTTACAAATGCTTGATTTTCTCAAAGCATTTTACATCACAAAGGTATCTTTGTCCCGCTTTCATGCTTTAGCAATTATTTCAGGGGCATTCGGTATTTTTCGAAAGCAAGCACTTATTGATGTAGGGGGATACCGATCGACAATAGGGGAGGATATCGACATTACATTGCGCATGCATCAGTATATATACGAACAGTTCAATAAAAAAATTGTGATTATAAAAGAGGCTGTATCTTACACAGAGCTGCCTGAAAACTTAAGAGACTTTTTCAAACAGCGTTATCGCTGGCAAAAGGCCTATATTGATTGTGTTATTCATTTTCGTTCGTTCTTTACGAAAACATTGTTTACAAAGTCCGTTTCGTTTTTCTATATTATAGAATCATTTCTCATCGGCATTATCTCCCCTTTTATCATGACAGCTTATTTTGTTTTAAATGGCATTCTGTATCCGCCAGATTCGTATGTGTTCTATATTTTCGGGTATTTGTCATACCTGTTTGTATTTGGAGTATTATACGATTTGGCAGCTATTAAAATGAATAGCTATTATGGTTTCACGTTTGAAAAAAAGGATTGGTCTTCCTTAATGTTTACGATACTTTTAGATGTTTTTATTTATCGTTTTATTCTGATGTATGTTGTTATTTATGGAACGATCAATTACTTTTTCAATAAAAACTGGAATAAAGTTGATCGAACAGGCAGGAATTATGAAAATGATTCGAAGTCTGCTGCATAGTTTTGATGCGACAGGCTGCTTTCACTTCCACTAAAAGTTCTTTTCTATTTGGAATAAGTAGGAAATGAATCTATCCCTACTTATTTAGCAGGAGGTGCCTCATGAAAACAGAAAAAGGAAAGAAAATTTTACTTTTCAGCATCATAACCGTAGCTGTGTTAGTACTAGGAGCCGGGGGATACATCTGGCAGGCGATTACGTCAACGGTAGTGAGTATCCAAGAAGATATTGACCGGGCAAAATCTGAAAAACGTTTAGAAGAAATTAACTTTGAGGATGGCGATCCTATTTCTGTGCTTCTCATGGGGATTGATGATCCCCAAAGCCGCCAAGACCCCGGCAGAGCTGATACATTAATTTTGTTAACCATTAATCCACATCAAGAGTCCATAAATATGGTTAGTATCCCTCGTGATACGTATACAGATATAATCGGAGGTGGATCAAAAGGCAAAATCAGCCACGCCCATGCAATCGGCGGCAGTACAATGATGATACGTACTGTGGAGGATTTTTTAGATGTTCCTGTGGACTATTTTGTGAAGGTAAATATGGATAGTTTTTCCGGTATTGTAGATGCAATTGGGGGAATAGAAGTTGATAATGAATTCGATTTTACTTTTCATGATAAAGATTATCCGCAAGGGACCATCACGCTGGATGGGGAAGAGGCATTGGGTTATGCTCGTATGAGGCATGAAGATCCACGAGGAGATTTTGGACGGCAAGAGCGGCAGCGTCAGGTTATCGAAGCTGTCATTGAAAAAGGATCGAGTATATCCTCTGCAACGAAATTTACCGATATTTTTGAAGTAGTAGAAGACAATGTGAAAACAAATGTTACGTTAGATGACCTGTGGAATATTCATTCTTCTTACAGAGAAGCCATTAATCATAAAGAACAGCTTCAAATTGAGGGAGAAAACCAAAAAATCGATGGTTATTACCATTATATACCTGATGAAAAGCAGCTTAACATGCTTTCTGAGAAACTGAAAACACACCTTGAGCTCAGTGAATAAGACAGATGGAGAAACGATTGCTTATCTTATATGATCGGCAATAATTATAAAAATGCTTTGGGGCTGTATCAAAAGCCCTTCACGTAAAATACCATGGACGCCATCCCTCCAGATGGTGACCATGGTATTTTTTAAAAGCCAGCTTATGCAGCTGGTTTCTTTTTGCGGCGTTTCACCCCCGCCACCTTCCGTATA
>NZ_FNDK01000010.1 GCF_900099605.1 Alteribacillus persepolensis | reverse complement strand
ACTCAAGGGTGATTTATTTTAAATGGGTATGTACCACACATGTAGATGATATTGCCTTAGCTGCTACCATGATTTTTACTTTATAAATTTGATTAGACAATCAAAACAAGAAATATAACACTTTTAGGATGTAGGGAAAATTATAAGACGTGTAAAGATAACATATTTAGGACATCACTCAAAGATTCCACAAGAAAGCTTCTGCTACATAGGTAATTAGTGTATATCAAAAGTGTTTATGGCAGACTAAAATTGTAACATTCGTAATCTAATTTCTGATATTCCACCAGACAAAAAAGAGCCACTTGCCAACCTCCAAAAATAACTTTACACTCCTCGTTGGACCAACAACGTTCAGCAGGAGGTTATTAGGAGATGTTAGCAATGGCTCAGATTGATTATAGCTGTCTTTTTCTACCGTCTTCTCCTCTCTCCATCACCGACGTGCCATTTACGCTTCCTTTGGTATGATAATCATTTCGACTCGGCGGTTTTTTGCGCGGTTTTCTTCGTTATCATTGGGAGCAGCCGGCTCTCTTTCCCCAAATCCTTTCGTTGAAAAGCTGAATTGATCCAGCCCCTGTTCTTCTAAAAGGTAAGTCTCCACAGCTTCTGCGCGTTTTTGCGATAACTGCTGATTGTACGCCGCATCTCCTTGGTTGTCGGTATGTCCATGAATGCTAATATCTGCTGCTTCATATTGTTCGAGCTCACTGCTGATTTCTTCTAGTAAAACCCGCGCATCTTCACGAAGCATAGACTCATCAAAATCAAACAGGAGATGATCTGGCATGTTAATGATAACTTCCTCTCCTTCTTGGCTTACCGTTACTTCCGGTGCGCTAATTTCCGGTGCACTCACCTCGGGAGCTTCGACGTCAGGCGCAGATACATTGGGAGCAGATACATCAAACGGAGAATGGGAATCCTCTTCTTTCTCATCTGCTTCTTCTTTTTCCACTTCTTGTTTTTTCTCTTCTAGTTGTTCTTCCCCTGTGTCATGCTCTTTTGTTTCTTCTTCATCAGACTCCGCTGCAGGCTCAACGGAAGTATTAGGTTCCTCTTGTTTAGCACACGCAGCTAAAACCATTATAAGTAATACAAACAGAATCCCTGATTTTTTTAACATACCGGGTCCTCCTTTTAAGAAAAACGATGGTTGAGAAACCCACTCAACTACCGCCCTTGTCACCGTAGAAGCTGCTGCTTTAGAACGCATCTGCTGCAGACGGGACGGCTGCCGCGGGTATGGCCTCAGCCTCATGCTATTCGAGGGCTGCGGGCAAGTCCTGCAGGCTCGTCTATGGAAAGCTGGGCTTTCCTTTCCACAGCCTGCCAAGGGAGTCTCGAGCGAGCAGGCGCTTGCGCTGGACCATGAAAACACCAAACTCGTGTACTTTCTTGCCTTGTTAGAAAAACACAGCTTGCCACCGCATCTTTACGGTGGAAGCTGTTCTTTTCTTCTTTTGTTATTCGAGTCATTCATGTTTCGAAAAACGAAAGCAAAACTAGAACAACGAGCTGATAATCGGCCATCCATTTTTCCAGTCAACTAATAACACGCCGAATATGGATACCAATAGACCATTTCGAAGATGAGCGGATCTTACTTGTTTTTCTTTTGCATGCATACGAAAGAAATTGGTCATTGCAGCAATCAATAACACAAACATCAACAGCCTCACAGAGACACTCAGCCATGGAATGGTGAAAATCTCTTCTGCTGCCTCCGGGCTGATGCCAAATACAACAAAGGAAGCAATTCCTATACCAAAAAACAATACAACACTTACATTTAATAACTTCACTAACATACGTATTCCTCACTATCCTCATGAACGACTGTTTGTTTTTTCATCGATGTTATGTTGAAGCTGTTCCGTATCGACATGTTCTACGTTGCTTAAATTTCCTTCTGTCAAACGGTTCCAGCCATTGGAAAACATCTCTCCTAGTTTATGAAACCCATCTGTTATCGGTTTTTTGAAGTGATTTGTAAACACCGTCTGTTTGACTCCGTTGATCACATTGATGACTTGATTCATCGTTGTTTTTTGCTTTGGATTCAGTGCTTTACCAATGGTTTGATTGGCCATCGTCATCGAATGAGCTCCCATTGGGAAGAAGATAGATGTAATCAATGCACCTGTAAGAAAGGAAGAGAGAGCCAAACCATTGCCAAGTACCCAGTCACTAAGCGCAGCAGCACTTCCTCCTATCCCGGAAGCAGCCAGCACCCTTTTCCATTTATCCGCTCGAGCAAGAGCCATAAACCCGCTGCCCAGCCCAGCTAAGAGTCCACCGGTCAAAGTACCTGCAGCGATGTCCACCAGTGCCATTTTCATGTCAAAAGCTGAAGGATCATCCCACAGCACCATTACATGTTGAGCAAAGGGGATGCCTCCCCCGATGAGAAACCCCATTTTATTGGCAGCAAGAAATCCTGAAATGCTTGCCCAGCCGGCTGACAGCTTTGTCATCGCCCAGCCGGAAAAACTGCCAAACGCCAGATGCGCCCGTGCGCCCAGCATAAGGGCCATGCGTGTACTAAGTACCGCCCCGGCTATTTTTCCAGACAGCGGAATGAAGACAGTTCCTAATACAATTCCACTGGCCGTCAGTGCGCTAAAATTCTCTCCGCCGGCAATGGCTCCGTAAATCGCAGCACCCAGAGCACCAATTCCTGCCAAAACCGCTGCAGTGAGAAGCGTGCCGGCTGCAATAACTCCTAATCCAGCGAGCAGAAACGCACCGCCAATAATCGCAGCCGCAATGCCCACTCCAACCGCGAGTCCTTTAAGCAATCCTTGAGCCCAATCAGGCATCGCATTCCACGCGTCCACCGCTCCGCTTGATAACAAGTCAGCAAGAACCATTCCCCCGCCAATCGGAGAAAGGGCAAACATCCCTTTTCCAAGCGAACGGAAAAACTCTCCCGCCGAGGCAGGATTGGTTAACCCTTTGATGATATCTTCCAGCTGATTGCTGTATTCTTTTATTTTCTCGCCTAGATTGGGAGCCACACTTGATACGGCATCTCCCAGTGACTCACCTGCATCACCCATAAATTCCGCAACGGTGCTGCCTGCTTCTTGAACGACTTCTTTCCCCCAGTTCCAGATGCTTCCCCAAAAACCTGGGGAGTTTTCTTTTGGAGTGCCGCCAGGTATATCTCCACCGCCGCTATTGCCCCCAGAAGAGCCAGTATCTCTTCCCTGTCCCTCTGTCTGAGTTAATGTTGGCTCATCCTCGCCATAATCAAAATTGATGTCAGACGCAGCGGTTGTATTGACAGGAATGGCAAGAGGAAAGACAATACATAATACCATGAGGATAGCTGCTGTTTTATGTAGAACGGTCATGTCATCCCTCCTGTCCCATATCATTCATTACACGAACCAGATTGAAATTGAACGCCTTCCAAAATAGGAATGCCAGCAGACGCTTCTGTACGCATATCTCTTTCCCCTGGAGCAAATGCTTCATCAGGCACGGTAATAAATGTCGTTTCGGTGTCGACCGATACAAATATTTCAAAAGACCCACCGTATGGAAATTCCATTTCTGCTACTTCCTCCGCTCCATTTTTCTGGGCGAAATAATTTGCTTTGTCTTCAATATCAGACCAATTATTTTTAATAGCGCCACACATCATGCTGGTTATTTCCTCATCAGTAAAAAAGAAAAAAAGTGCTTCATTCGTTAATGGAACAGTGGCATCAATGATTTTATCTATCACTTCGTCCGGTGCATCTCGATTCTCTGCTTCCTCTCGAAGCTGTTCGTCTTCTGATGGAGCATCTTCTTCGGGTTCTTCTTCGCTGCCTTCCTCAACAGCATTTGCCTCGGCCTCATCATCGTCGTCATCGTCTTCTTCATCATTTCGTATCGCGTCTCTTATTCTTGTGGCAAAAGGGGCAAATTCTTGTTCCAGACGTTCTGCCAACTCTTCTTCATAAATATCTTTTGCTTCACTGGCAGCGGCAACTGCTGCAGCATCTGCTGCATTTTGACTGGCATTTTTATAGGCATAAGTAGAAAAGATATCAAAAAATACAAAAGCAAGAAAAATAAAGCAAACCACAACAATGAGTGAGATCATCATTGCATTTCCTCGCTCATTTCGCGCATAAGAAAGCTGTGATTTAATCATCTTCTTCAGATTCATAAGGCATCGTGGCGCTTCCCGTAATTTCATAATCCAACTCACCTACAAATGGTACATTGATCGTTTTTAGTGCAACATCCACATTAACGCTGACTTCTTCGCCGTATGAACTAGCGGTTACATTCTTAGGAATATCGAGAACATCAAGTCCTCGTGCCGAATTGTGCACCGCTGTATCAACGGCTGGATCTTCAATACCAGCTACAGCAGCAACTCTTGCTCCATCTCGTGCTGCCCCTTCGGCGACTACGACGGTATAGGCTACCAGCGCCATTTGCCAAACAAATAAGAAGGCAAAGATGATTAAAGGAAATACAGCGACGAATTCAATGAGCTGAGAGCCTCGTTCGTTTTTTACATATTTTAATAGATGCCGCATCCCATCTCCGCCTCCATGTTTTTCTTTCACCTTTTACCCTTCGGAGCCGATACCATTAATAAATTCTGCAATCTTTTCGGTAATTGCTGATGCAATGGTGCTGCCGTCTGACTCCCCTAAAGCTGTAACAACAATCCCAACCAATGCTACTCCTAGAAGTCCCAGCATGATCCACTCCATCGATACCGAACCTTTTTCATTATCCAGATACTTTCTGAACCATTGTTGTGCTTTTCCATACATGTTTGCCATATTGCATTCACTCCTCGTTGTTTTCATTTTCATCTTTCATGTCGTTTCTGTGACATACTGCGCTGCCGATAGATACGTACCGCAGCACACCACTCTCTGCTTTTTTAAAGCGCGGCTCGTCCGCCGCTTCATGTGTGTGCAGCTTGTTTTCTTTCCACAGGCAGCTGCCCCCTGATGCTCGTCCCATAAACAGCCTTCTCTCATTCCCATGTTTACATGAACCGCTTTTTCCTTCACATAAGATTTAGTTTAAGAAAATATCAAGACCAAATGCCTCAGGATTATACAGGAAGTTTAACAAAAGCAAACCAAGAACGAGTATAAATACAGAAGGAACAATGGTTAACGTCGTAATAACTGTCACTTTCGGACTGGCCTTTGCTGCCTTTTCTTTTGCTCGGAAACCTCTTGTGCTTCTTAGGTCGTCTGCCTGCACACGGAATGTGCGAGACACCGGAACCCCAAGTTCACCTCCCTGAATTAATGATTGAATGAGCATCTCCAGCTCTTGCGCATCATTTCGATACAGCAGATTTTCGTAAGCTCTCACCCGGGGTACACCAAGGTTAATTTCACGGCCGAGACGTTCGATCTCTTCCCCAAGCGGACCCCCCATTTGCCTGGCTACTTGCTGCATCGCTCCATCCAGTGATGCACCTGCTTGCAGCGACACACTCACCACATCAAGAAAGTCCGGAATTTCTAAACTGATCGTTTCCTGTCTTTCTTTTGCTTTCATACGCAGCCAAATATCTGGAGCGAAAAACATCGCCACAGGCAGCAGAATTAGTACATACAGAGCAAAAGGAAAACCCAGCACAAAATAAACCCAGCCAAAAACATAAGCAGAAATTCCGAGAATATAGCGCATGCCATAAAAATCTTGAAGCCTCAGCTGAAATGGGCTACCCGCTTTACTAAGCAAGCGCTCATACTGTTCGTGTTTCCCGAACAGCGGATACTTGACGGCGGTCGGACCAAGGTAGACCGCCCCTTTCACCACAGGTGCCATCATTGTTTCCTTCCACGGCTTTTTTTGCTTCTTCTTTTTTGCTTTTGTTCCTACATAGCTGTAAAACTGCTGTTTTTTAGCAACCGCCATCCATATATAAATAAAACCGATGAATAAGAAAAGCAGCACTCCGGCAATCAGCAAAAAGGCAAAACTTACTATTACATCATTCATTGGCTACACCCTTATGTCTGTGACCTTTTTAATTGCGTAAGAACTAATTACTAAGACGACGACAAAAACAGCTATCAAAATAAGGCCGAGCGGGGTAAACAACGGATTTAAAAAGCCGGGAATAAACAAGTTCAGCATAATGGCTGTAGCAATCGGCAATATCGGTAAAATGAACGCCACGTACTTCGATTCCGCTGTCACAGCACTCATTTCTTTGTGAACTCTTCCTCTTTCTTCGAGCGTTCCTGCCATCATCTCCATCACTTCTGCTAAATTCCCGCCAATCCGGCGTTGAATAAGCACCGTATTCATCATTACTTTTACTTCACGGCTGTCTACTTGTTCGATAAAGCGGTAGACGACACGCTCGAAACTATCGCCTAGACTGAGCTGTCTGGACATTTTCGCAAATTCCGGCCCAGCGGGAGCTTTTAATTCTTTTCCCGCCATAGTAATCCCTTGCTGTAAAGTCAGTCCTGCTTTCACCGTGTTGCCAAGCATCCGGCAGACGTCTGGAAGCTGCTGATTAAATGCTTCGGACCGCTTTTCCCGCTTTGTTTTCAAGTACACATTGGAACCAATTTTTACGATTACATAAGCAACAACAAGATCAATCGGGAACATAAGCTCTAATATGACACGGCTGATCAGCCACAGCACGAGGAACAATCCGATACAAATGGCAGCGTATTCGGAAGGCTTCATCGGGATTGCTCCTTGTTTTAATTTCTTGTCTAATTCCTCTGCCATTAATGACTCATCAAACTGATCTCCTAATAGAAAAATAAAACTGCGCCGTTTTTCTTCATCCTGTGTTTTAAACCATGTCTGGACCCGCCTGCGGGGCTTAGCCATTCGATACATTTTTACGATATAGTAAAGAAAAATCATAAACGAAAACAGGGAAAGCGTCAGCACAAGATATAAAGCTGTCATGCCAATTCACCTTCTTTAAAAAACACGTCTGGCAAGGCTTGTCCATAGGCGCGCAGCCGTTCCGAGATTTTCGGAACATAACCAGTCGCCTCAAAAGCACCTGTAATGCTTCCTTGCTCAGAAAAACCCATCTGTTTAAAACGAAAGATATCTTGAATACGGATTTCTCCATTTTCTTCAAATACTTCCGCAATAGCGACAATTCGGCGCGTTCCATCCATCAACCGCTCTGTCTGCACAATCACATCAAGAGCACCGACAAAATAACCGCGAATAACATCCACTGTCAGCGGAAGTCCGGACATAATCACCATCGCCTCTAAACGTCCGAGTGCGTCTTTCGGAGAGTTGGCGTGAACAGTCGTCAGTGACCCTTCATGGCCTGTGTTCATGGCTTGCAGCATGTCCAGTGCCTCCGAACTTCGGACTTCCCCGACAATCACACGATCCGGTCTCATGCGAAGCGCATTTTTTACCAAATGATTAATGGTAATTTCACCTTCTCCTTCCATGTTGGCCGGACGTGCTTCCATGCGGACAAGGTTGTCATAGCTAAAACGCAGCTCCGCCATGTCTTCGATCGTGACAATCCGCTCGCCTTGTGGTATCGAACCGGACAGAACGTTTAAAAGTGTTGTCTTCCCGCTGCCAGTTCCACCGGAGACGAGTATATTGGTTTTTGCTTTTACGAGTGCTTCTAAAAACTCGCCCATTGTTTCTGTTAACGTTCCAAAACTAATTAAATCCTCCAAAGAAAACGGATCTTTATTAAATTTACGAATGGAAATGATAGGGCCGTCGATGCTGACAGGAGGAATCGCCGCATTCACCCGGCTTCCATCTGGAAGACGCGCATCGACCATGGGGGAACTTTCGTCAATTCTTCTTCCAATTGGTGCGATAATCCGATCAATGATATGCCGGATATGTTCCTCATTTTTAAAGCGGACCGATGTTTTCTCTAGTTTTCCTTGCCGTTCGATGTAAATATCATCAGGACTATTCACCATGATTTCTGTAATGTCATCTCTTTCTAACAGAGACTCCAATGGTCCAAAGCCGACCGAATCATGAATAAGCTGCTGGATGATCTCGTTCATGTCGTGACTTGGAATAATGACTTTTTCTTCATCAATCATTTGTGACACGAGACGCTCAATACTCTGCTTTTTTTCCAGTGGAGGAAGCGTAATAATCTCTTCTAAATTCGCTTCTTTAATAAGCCTGTCTTTGTAGTGCCTCACCCAGCGGTCCACATTTGTGTCTTTAATCATACCTTTGTCTGTTTTCGTCCATTCCCTTGAAGACGAAGGTTGTTGAACTTTTTCCAGCCAAGACACAGCAATCACTTTCCTTTCATCTTCACCAGATTCTTTTGAACGAAACGGTTAATGTCTGCGGTTGGTTTCGTTTGATTGACCTTGCCTTTTTTCGTGTAAAAAGGAAGTCCCATATTAATGAACGGCTGAATGCCATAAAAGTCCGCTCTCACTTTTCCAACAGCTTCTATACCGACAATATTCTTAATATCTTTTTCTGTAATCTCATTTTTCGTCTCTGTTTTATTGATGATTAATTGAAACTTGTCCTTGGATGTAAGCTGCAGCCGGTCAAGCAAGGCTTTCGTTTGTTTAAACGTGCGAATCGCCATCGTATCAGGAGTCAGCGGATAATAAATCTTTGTTGCTTCGGTGAGCGCAGTATATGTAATCGTTTGAAAGAAAGAAGGAACATCAACAATTACATAGTCATAGTGCTCTTTACAAAGCCGAATAAGCTTTTGGACCAGCTCTTCGGTGACTTCTTCTGCCTTTTCAGGATGAGACGGGCCGCTCAGTACCTCAAGCTCCGTTTGTTCCTGTTCAGTTGTCACGTTGTGGACATGATGAATGGAAAGTTCATTCAGCACAGGCAGCAGGTCACTGTAATTCCGAACAGGTTCTAGGGCCATTAATCCTTCTGCACCGCCAAACTGAGCATTTAAATCTAGAAAAAGAACTTTTTTGTCATACTGGGTTTTAAGACATTGACTAAGCATAGCCGCAAGCAGCGTTTTGCCGCTGCCTCCTTTGGCGCTGTAAAACGCCAGCACCTCGCCCCCTATGGAACTTCCGCTGGAAATAGTTGTCGCTCGTTCGATTTTTTCCAGCCCGTATTCAATCAACTCATCCAGCCGATCCCACTCATCGGGAATAAGGACAACATCTTCTGCGCCTTGTTTCATCCAGTTCCTTACATTTTCAAATGAACGTTCTTGAAGCAGCCCAATACATACCGAGGCCCGTTGAAACATGTTGGGACTTTGCCGGTCAAACACATCTTCTCCCACAAATAAAAAGTGATAAAAAGAGGACTCATCAATGGCAGTCCCTCCTGCATCAACGTCCATACCTTTGTTTTCCAATTGTTCTTTGAGCGGCTGTTTGATTTGGTCATTATTTGTTATGATTGCGGCTCTATACGTGCTCACGATTCTGCCTTCCTTTCTACCTACTGCTCGCTGTCTTCGTCATTTGTTCCATCTTCATTTTCTGTTTCATTGACTGCTTCTTCCTCTTCATTCGCTGCGTCTTGATCTTCATTTGCTTCTTCCTGACCTTCACTTGCCTCTTCTTCGTTTCCACTTGGAGCTTGAGGATCTTCATTCGGGTTTGTCTGCACCTGATTGACAAGAAGCACCCGAATTTGATCAGCTGTGTTCTGGTAGTGAATCAAATCTTCTGCTTCGTCTATCGGCAGCGATACTTTAATACTTGCTGGTATGTCCTCCTCTTCCTCTGATTCTGTTCGCTGTACAACGTCTACTGAAGTAAACAGCCTTCTCGTACGCTGATCAGCATTCGATGACGAGTAAGAAACGATAATATCGACTTGATCTCCTTCTGCAACCGCTTGGTCCATCACGACATTATTTGTGGCATTCAGCCACACGACGCGGTGATCGTCCGGCACATCAACACTCGAGCGCAAAATGTTTTTTGTCATTAAATCTCCTTGCTGCACTGGAACAATGCTGATGGACCCTTCTAATTCCGACGATTCTCGTACATACGATGAAATTTCCGTCGAAGCAGGCACTTCTTCCCAAGAAATCATCTCTTCGTTAATTTCTGTATACGTTGGAATATTCTCATCTGCCACTGCTACCTCAATCGTTTCCCCCAGAGACGCTTGAACGTTTCTCATTTCATTTAGAATAAGAGCTGTTGCTAAAACAGCCAGTATAAAAGCGGCAGCAAGAAAAATCATTGCCTTTCTTTTTGCATCCAGCATGGTTTTTCATCTCCCATTCATGTTGATTGATGCCGTACAGCAGGTTCGAACACTTGCACATACGGTATGTTGATCGGAAAGGCCTCGTCTTTTAACGCATAGGTGGGCACATCTGCTGAAGACAGTTCCGTACCTTTTGTTACCACCCAAGCATCTCTTTGGACCGCCTCGCCCTTCACGTCTTCCCAAATCGCATGCAATGTGTCTTTTTTCCGAGACTCCAATTTACCAGAATCATGAATGCGGACTTGCGTATACGCATCCCACTTTTTCTTTCGATAGACTTTATGCAGCGTCCGCTTTTTAAAGATTGACTTGGTGTTTGGGGTCAACACCCAGCCCGATGCACCAGCTGTCCATGATTTAATGCGCTGTCTAAGCTCCTGGTACGTCAGCCCGTTTGTTGAAAACCAATCTTTCATATCTGCCAGCCGGTTGATAATAAACAGTGTCTCGGCCCGGTTCAGCGCAGCAGGCAGCGGGTACAGCTTTTTGTCCGGCTGAAAAACATTTTGCACACGGCGTATCACCGGATGGTCGGTATACGCTGGGTCATAAAAATAAATCATCGGGCCGGCGGTCGCATAACGCTGAAAGATGTTGGAAAAGAACTCAATTTCGCTTTCCATAGAATACGAGCCAAGACGCAGCGTCTTAGGAAGAACAGCAGAAGACTGCGTGTGTATATATTCGTCAAAAGTCTGATTTTGCTTTTTCGTTTTGGCAGGCTTTATGACATAGGGAGTGTCATGGCCAGCTAAGAACGGGGAGGAGCTAAACCCAATCGTCTCATCTAATACAATAAGCATGTGTATCATCCTCGTTTATGCAGATGCTTCTAACAAAATTGTCACATTCTAGTAAATATTTTTATCATAGGAAATAGTTTCCTACAAATGTACTCTTATGTGAAAAAGATGCATGATGATAGAAACAAGACATTAGACTTGTGCTAAAAGAAATAAAAAAGCAGATGATGTTTAACTCTTTCATTTTTCTATTTGATCCTATACGGCATTGCGTCTTTTTTCTCAAGGAATCTTCATTGCTGTATGTTCTTGTATTTGTCCATTTTTGCAAATACCTTGAAATCAAGATAATGGAATGCCTGAAGCTTGAATATAAAGCATCAACAAGGACCATTGTCGCTTTTTGTATTTAAGACTTATTACCTCTTTTGGATTTCTGTCCTTCAAAAGAAATATAATCCCCCCAATGTCCCGATATATCACATAAAAAAAGCAAGACGCAGCGCGCCTTGCTCTTTCGGGCTGTTTTCCATTGATTAAAAAGTCATGTGTCTTTCTTATCCTGATAGAAAAGAATCACATGTTAACGCGGGGAAAACATCAGCATTGTCAACATATGGAAGCAATCCGTATACGTGCAGTGAGGCTGCCTGCACATGAAGGCTTGAGACAGCTTCTTTATGTGCACGCTTCCTCTTATGTATGCACTGCTTTTTCAACTGATGTACAAGTAAAAAAAACCCGCAATCATAAAAATAAATACACTCATATAGATAATACCTGGTACTACCAACACATAACTCCCCTTTCTATTCGATGACGGAAGTTTATATCTCGTTGTTTTTTTCTTTGTTTTCTTGAATAAATTGTCGAAAGGATTCTTTTGAAATACCGGATTCCATCGCTTCTATCACCACGTCCATCCATTCACTTTCTAAGGTGTCATGACTGGGGGTGTTGATGAGATTCTCGACAGGGATTTGAAGCACTTCAGCAACACGTTCTACATATTGAACAGATAAGTACGGGTAGATGTTTTGTTCGACTCTCTGCAAATACAAAAGCGACATTTCAGCCTTGTTTGCCAATTCCTGCAGGGACATATCACGGACATAGCGATAATGCATTATTCTTTGACCAATCATACAAAAGACACCTCTAAAATTGTCGAATATTTGTGAACACACAAGAAATTATAGTTAAAAAGAACCAATTTATCAATGGCAAACACGGAAAAACATGTATGAAAAAAAGGTGACATTTTCTCATCTATCCAAAAACACCCTGCCTTGCCTCCATATGTTCCATTTTCTAATACATTGATATTTGCACAAAGCGATATGTCTCTGTTTCCTCGTTGACAGCAATGAAGGGAGGCACCTGTGGACTAAGCAGCAGTTGAAAATTCCGAAGGTGCGAAAAACTTTGGGAAAAGAGGAAGCGCTGTCCGCAGCAAGCAATCCCAAACTGCCCCCTAGTAAGAAGATACCCCCAACAACTTTATCTCCCCCGCAAATACTGCATATAAAAAGGACTGCCTTTATACAGACAGCCCCTCCTGATGTATCAGGTACTTTTTCTCCAGCTTATTTATTCTTTGTTAAATCAGTGATAGCATAAGTTATTCCAACCCCTTGGTACGCAAAGAGATTAATAGCTGTAAAAGCAAATACACCTATCATAATAAATCGGAGCCACATCATTGATCTCCCTCCTGTCATTCAAAGATTCATTGGTTGATAGACGAGGAAGAACGAATTACATAATCAGCCCCATAAAACATAGGAGTAAGAGCTGATAATATTTTTTTGTAATACCAAGTTGGGATGATGAAAAAAGACGCAGCTCCGAAAACGATAATGAAAACAAATAGCGGCCAGTCCCAAAGCAACAAAGCAAACGAATGGTTGTCGCCGTCTGTAAACCCGTGCCGGTCATAGCTGTTTTCATCGGCTGCTATGACAATCATTGGCTGCCATGCATCCGAGCTTGGTATTACTCCATAATGGCCAGGCACAAGGGCATAAAATATGAACGTGAAAAAGGCGAGATATTTTATGGCACAACTCATCTTTTCATCATCCCTGCAGCGTATTTGTTTCATCTACCATGGAACATTTTTGAATATCTGAAAACTATCACACTTGTTATGATGGCAGAGAATAGTGCTGTGTCATCCACTCTACAACGCTTAACCCCTGCCGGTCTCTGATGTCTTCTGTATCTGCCACATCTAAAATTCTGCCGCCTTTGATGGCGATCACTCGATCAAATAACGCTTCCATCTCTTTGATTTCATGTGTCGTAATGATGACGGTTTGTTTGTCGACGTCAATAAAAGAAATAAGGCTTTTCACGATGGACTCGCGCACCATTGGGTCTAATCCTGAAAGCGGCTCATCCATTAAAATGACTGGTGCATCTCGTGAGAGCGTCAACACGATTTTAACCCGGCCGCGGTTGCCTTTCGATAATGTTTTTAGCTTTACGGATGGATCAAGGTTCATAAAGGCCAGCATTTCCTGAGCTTTTTCACGGTTAAAGTCACGGAATTGCGAAGCCTGAAAGTTAACCATAT
The DNA here is from genome assembly GCF_900099605.1 of Alteribacillus persepolensis. Lineage (GTDB taxonomy): Bacteria > Bacillota > Bacilli > Bacillales > Marinococcaceae > Alteribacillus > Alteribacillus persepolensis. The sequence goes on along the minus strand of NZ_FNDK01000010.1, from coordinate 101,476 downwards.
CTCCTACGGTATAAAAACTGTAATACGCATCTAATTCCGATAAATACGCAACTTTCGAAGCAATACGACGCGTCACCCTGGTCCCGTCAATCTGAACAGAACCCCTTGACGGCCGCACAAGGCCGGCCAGCGTTTTTAATAATGTCGACTTGCCGCTTCCATTCTCGCCGACTAAACCCGTAATGCCGCCTGGAGGCAGGTCTATCGATACATCTTGCAACGCTGTTTTTGTTCCATAACGCTTGCTGACTTGATTGACTGAAATCATTGCATGCTCCCCCTCTTTTCTATATATTGTTGTAAACCAGCTGTCATGTCTTCTGCCGAAAATCCCATCGCTTCCATTTCCCGCACAAATTGTTCAATGTGCAGTTGTTTCATCCTTTCTCTTAATTCGTCCAAAACTGCTTGATTGTCTGTCACAAACGTTCCTTGCCCGCGTTTTGTTTCTACCACACCATCTCTCTCCATTTCGCTGTATGTTCTTGATACCGTATTCGGATTTACGCCAAACTCCACTGCTGTTTCACGCACAGACGGCAGTTTTTCACCTGTTTTTAACTCTCCTCGTATAATGCGCCAGCTCATCTGATCGGCGAGCTGCCTGTAAATTGGTTTTGAAGTATCAAAAGAATCAGCCACCATCTACACCTCAGCTTTTCTATCAATCAATAACGTTGATATAGTAAATACCAATACCATCACGACAACATGAAACACAGCAGTACCTGCATAGAAATGAGCTGGAAACATGTCTCCCATTTGAGACAGCACACCCGTTTGAAAGGTGATTGTAAACTCTCCCCATTGCGTTAAAAACGCATAAATGGATGAATCAGACACTTTTCCAATGATCCAGTTTACCCCCAAAAACAGAACTACCATGACAAGCCACGTCCATTTGTTGAAGATGTTGCGAATCACTAGATAAATCGCAAAAAACAACAAAATATAAAGAGACAAATAGAGAGAATACGTAATCAGCATCGTCCCGCCAATCCCGCTGAACAGCGTTGTTTCCCACACACTTGGCCATTCCACAAGCGGCGCTGTTGTTCCGATTAAAAATAAAACAATCACACCATTTACGAGTAAAGAGACAATCATGCAAAGAACACCGCTTGCCACTTTCGCTGACACCAACCGATACATCGGCTGGGGATTATGCAGCCAAAGAGGCAGCGTGCTCATTTCTTTTTGCATGCTGATGAACAAATAAACCGGCACATACAAAAAGTGCATGAACACACCGGCAGTCATCCCTGCTAACATCACTCCCTGACTGGCATCTGCTGCCTGTTCGATGAGAAACGTTCCACCCCAGACAAGAAAAATCAGTGCAATACCAACAAAAAAAATGTCCTTTGTTAACTTAAACTCCTTCTTTATAAGTGCACTCCAACTGTTCATTCTTTTTCCTCCATTGTCATATTGTATTAGTGTACTACTTAATTAATACACTATGACATCACACAAAAAATTGCAATGTTTTTTTGTGAAATTTTTTTAAAACAGCAAAAGACGCTTTCCTGTGTATAGGAAAACGTCCTTTCGATGCAACGTATCAGTGTTTTATTTCGCGATAGATTCTCCATATATACAAAATCGGCAAAAGGAGAAGAATCACTGTGATGATGGGAACGACGATACCAAGACCTTCTTGATTTGCATATGCTGTTTGAATCATTCCGTAATGAATCGCACTAAACAAAATGCTGACAAGCAGATTCAGTACAGCAATCATCCTTGCGGTATGTGTTCGAATATCCATTGCCTGGTGGTTAGAAAGTTCATCTTTCTTCATAAACGGAAGATTGATAACATGCAGCACGTTTTGTGGATTTTTTGGCCGCATAATCAAAAAATAGTTAAGTATAAAACACTGCACTATAATGAAGATATAGAGAACACCAAGTCCTATGATCATCGTCTTTGAGCTCCAAGCGTCAGGTTCGCCGGCAAAGTTAAAGTGTCGCGGGATTTCAGCAGGCAGATAGCGATAATGATATACTACATAGAGAATCGTCAAAATAAGTATCAAAAATGTTAATACATCGAGCACAGGGGAATAATATTTTTTGATTTTTTTCCACATACTTTCCCCTCGTTTCTTTTTCCCTCAAGGCGTTGTTTGTTCATGATTTTTCCGTGATCCATTTTCAACCATGCGCTGCGCCATTCAAGTTGTGTGTTCATGCTTCATGACCTTCACGACATGATTTTGTATGCCCTTCCCCACTTCTTTTTATGCGGCATCACTCCTTCTTATGTAAAGATTTTCACATAGAGATATCAAAGCAATTTTATTTCCGTGGAAATGGTGTCTGCCTTTTCACAAAATAACATACTAACCTCCTGTCACCAGGTCTAAACGACACAGGACCATTTTCTATTTTGCAACAGCTGGCGAGCACTCCATTTTCTTTTGAACCAGAAGTTCTGATATAATTCCACTGAACACCGGCAGCATAGGAGGTTTCAGACGATGAATGAAGTAATAGAATCACTGCAGGCTCATCGCTCTTTTCGTTCGTATCAAGACAAGGCAGTCGATGAGGAACAATTGAATGAGATTATTCAGTCCGTCCAAGCTTCTCCAAACTGGATTAATGGCCAACAGTATTCCATTATCGCTGTAAAGGATGAGAAACGTAAAAAGAAATTGGCAGAGCTGTGCGGAAATCAAAAACATATCGAGGAAGCACCCGTTTTCCTCATCTTCTGTGCAGATTTTTATCGAACATATGTGGCGAGTGAAATGGAAGGAAAAACGTTAGAAACGCTAAACGACATCGACTCCTTGATTGTCAGCGTCACCGATGTCGGCATTGCGCTTGGTACAGCTGTTGCAGCAGCGGAATCATTTGGCCTTGGAACAGTGGCCATTGGCGGCATTCGCAAACAAGCACTTGATGTTATCGATATGTTGGACCTGCCAGAATACGTCATTCCGGTATCAGGCCTTTGTATTGGACATCCAGGAAGAGATGACGGCCAAAAGCCGCGTCTTCCAAAAGAAGCGGTTTATCATGAAGAGCGCTACAATCATAACGTACAGCCGCTTTTAGAGCAGTATAATGACACATATTCCCGCTACCTTCAGGAACGATCAACCAACAGTCGTTTTGGGACGTGGACAGAATTTGTCTCTACTTTCTTCAGCAAACCTTATTACCAAGGCATTGAAGAAATGTTAAGAAAACAGAAGTTTCCCGGAGGATAAACCGATTATCCCTTAGAAAGCAGCAGTTTCATTTCATCATGTTACATATTCCTGCCGTACAAACACGCTCTGTGAAGGCTTCTCCCCACAGGGCGTGTTATATTGTGAAGAAAGACCTATTCCCACTTCCCCGTACTAAACGTTAAATAAAAGCAAAAATCAGGCTCAGAACAACAACATTAGAAATAATGCTTTCACCGTTTCCTCTCTTGGCTTTATATGCCTTTCTTTTTAGTGCCGTGCTTATATATCATTTTTTTCGTTCATGTTCTAATTGAGCTATCCGCGTTTCCAACTCCTCGATTTTTTTCTTATTCTGACGAATTGGACGAATCCGATTATTAATAAATGCGATGAGGGCTAAAAACAAAACAATATAAAACAGCACACCCATTACCATCACTTCCACCATGACTCCTCCTCGTTTTCCTTTTGTATTCACCATTATCCAATATATCAGACTTGTTCTACAAGTTCTCATGCAGCCAGGCTGCTGGCTTTTCTTTTGAAAATGTTCTTTTTCCACTTTTTTCAAACATGAAAATTTGTTATATATAGTACTAGTTTTTTGCTGCTTCTTTTCCACGATCACAGCCCTGCTTCTTTGTATCGTATTCCTTCCATGGGCTTTTACGGCAATAGTTTGGTTACTTTACTATTCATAAAGTAGAAATGAGCGGTATAATGACTATTGGGAGAATGAGCAGGAAGCCTTGACTTATAATAGACATATATCCAGTTTACACTTATACTTTGTTACAATATGTTCATGAATAAAAGGTGCCTGCATTTTCTTTCCTAATATAAAAAATGAAAGGTGATACTTTGGATTGGAAAAATAATCAATCAGAATCACATAAGAAAATTATCGTATTGGGTGGAGACGGATTTTGTGGCTGGCCCACTTCTCTTCACTTATCCAATGTCGGACATGATGTAACGATTATTGACAATTTATCAAGACGAAATATTGATAACGAACTAGAAGCTGAATCATTAACTCCTATTCAGCCAATGGGCACCAGGTTACAAGCATGGGAAGAAGTGTCAGGAAAGAAAATTCGATTCTGCAATATCGATATCGCAGATGAATATGAAAAATTGCTGCAAGTCATCAACGAAGAACAGCCTGACGTTATCGTACACTTTGCAGAACAGCGCGCCGCACCTTATTCGATGAAATCACCGCAACATAAGCGCTATACAGTCAATAATAACATTAATGCGACCCATAACGTTTTATGCGCGATTGTAGAATCCGGCCGGGATATTCATCTTGTCCACCTCGGAACAATGGGCGTATACGGTTATGGCACAGCTGGGATGAAAATTCCTGAGGGATATCTGAATGTAGAAGTAAAAACAGAACAGGGTGAAAGAATCGAACAAGAAATTCTTTATCCAACGAACCCAGGTTCTATTTATCACATGACCAAGTCACAAGATCAATTGTTGTTTTTCTACTACAACAAAAATGACAATGTACGAATCACAGACCTTCACCAAGGAATCGTTTGGGGAACCAATACGAAAGAGACAAAGCTCGATGACAGGCTTATTAATCGTTTCGATTATGACGGCGATTATGGAACCGTCTTGAACCGCTTTTTAATGCAAGCAGCAGTAGGTTACCCTATTACTGTCCACGGTACAGGCGGTCAGACACGTGCGTTTATTCACATCCAAGATACCGTGCGCTGTATTCAGCTGGCGATTGAAAACCCGCCGGCACGTGACGAGCGCGTCATGATTTTTAACCAAATGACAGAAACTCACCGCGTCAAAGATTTGGCCGAGCTTGTCAGCGAAATGACAGACGGAGACATTGCTTATGTGACAAACCCGCGAAAAGAAGCGGCAGAAAATGAACTGCATGTAGAAAATAACCTTTTCCTATCAAAAGGGCTGGAGCCAATAACTTTAAGTAATGGCTTATTACAAGAAGTCACCGACATTGCAAGAGAATATGCATATCGGGCCGATTTGTCCAAAATCCCTGCGACAAGCACGTGGACCAAAGAACAGAAGCCGGGAATGCCGGAACAAAACACAAACGAGACAGCTGACGACGCGTAGACTGCCTTTGATACCATCTGATGCTTGCCGGGTTCCACAGCCAGGAAAAGTTTGCATACACGAGACTTTTTCGACATCCTAAAAACTAGGATTCGTTCTGATAATTTCCATCGCTTATATCCCATTTCTTTTTTATTTTGAAAAATACTTCTTAACCTCCTGTTAAATGGGAACACTTTAATAAACAGAAGTCGTTGCTCGTGGTGCCCTTCTGCTAAAGGCAGGTCCGCCCTGCCCGCTGTGCAGAAACCAGCACCTCTCTTTGTAAGTCCAGTAACAGGATGCTGTTCGTTGAATAAGACAAAGCTGCATCACAGACGATCAACTTTTCTTATTTGGAGGTGAGAACCTTACCCGAACATGCGGTGTAGGGATGAAGATGGAAATACTCAGCCTGTTTATGGTCGCTGTTCTCATTGCACTTACTGCTTTTTTTGTTGCATCGGAATTCGCGATCGTTAAAATGAGAAAGTCTCGCGTGGAAACGTTAGTAGAACAAGGAAAACCAGGGGCTAAAGCAGTAGATAAAGTAACCAGCAACTTAGATGGCTATTTAGCTGCCTGTCAGTTAGGAATTACCGTGACAGCGCTTGGCATCGGGTGGCTTGGTGAGCCGGCAGTTGCTCACCTTCTTCATCCAGTCATCGGCTCTCTCGGCCTTTCTGATGCACTCGTATCCACAATCTCTTTTATTATTGCTTTTGGCATCATCACGTTTTTGCACGTTGTCATCGGCGAACTTGCCCCAAAATCGTTCTCGATTCAAAAAACAGAGGCAGTCAGCTTATTGCTGTCTCCTTTGTTAGTTCTTTTTTATAAAGTGATGTATCCGTTTATTTGGCTGTTAAACGGTGCTGCCCGCGTATTGGTGAGCTTTTTTGGATTGCCGCCTGCAACAGAAAGCGGAGAAGTTTATTCGGAAGACGAAGTTCGTTCCATTTTATCAACCAGCTATGAAAGCGGCGAAATTAATGCGTCTGAAATGAGCTATCTGAATAATGTGTTTGAATTTGACGAACGAGTAGCTAAAGAAGTGATGGTCCCAAGAACAGAAATGGTGTGTATCTATAACGACTATACGTATAAGGAAAATCTCGACATTCTAAGACAGGAAAAGTACACGAGGTATCCAGTCGCAGACGGCGACAAAGATTCTATTACCGGGGTTGTTAATACGAAAGAGTTTTTTCATGACTTTCTCCATCAAAAAGAGAAAAACTTAAAAAGTTATACGAAACCGATTTTGCATGTAACCGAACATACCCCTGTGAATGAAGTATTAACAAACATGCAAAAAGAACATAGCTACATGGCAATTGTTGTCGATGAATATGGCGGCACCGCTGGTTTAATTACGGTCGAAGACATTATCGAAGAAGTTTTCGGTGAAATTCAAGATGAACTAGACATTGATGAAAAGCCAATGTTTCAACAAACAGATGCAGATACTATCATTCTAAACGGCAAACTTCTTATTTCGGAAACAAACGAACTGCTTGGTACAAATATTGATGACGACGAGCTCGATACAATTGGCGGCTGGTTCCTTGCCCAGCATGTAGAAGCGACAACCGGGACGACGATTGAATATGGCAGCTATCAGTTTCAGGCAATAGACGTTGAAGGACACCAAATCAAATCGATTGAAGTCACATCAAAAAAAGCAGCAGAATGAGTATTCTTCCATTGATACGTGACCATTCCTCTTTCATACAACGTCGATCATATAAAGATTCTCGCTTTAAAGCCCCTTTACCGGCAAATGGAAAAAGGGCTTTTCTTTCTTTTGAAACAAAAGTTCTGTCATGAGAGGTGATGACTAAGTATTGTATGGCTGTTCACACCATAGAAAAGGATTGTGTCAAGAAAAACGAATGAGACGCCGGTCAGCCAGCTGTCTTCTTTTCATCAATGCATCACGCGGCTCCGCAACGGTCTAAGACAACCAGCCTTCAGACAGTTGTTTTTATCTTTAGAAGAGGCAAAACCCTCTCCTTCGCTGAAGTCACGTGCTCATTCGCTAAAGAAAACAGAGTCCTCTTCCCTCCTAAGTTCCATCCAAATGCAGTGAGCCACGTGGAGACAATCATCATTGTTATGTTCCTCGTCAAACATGTTATCAAATATTTCTTTTATTTTCTCCGCTAATTCAGAGAAATGTTTTATCTCAGGCAAGGCCTCGACAATTTGTTTCGTTTCTATATCATATTCATCCAGTGGAGCGCCACCGGCTAACAAATTCATCGCATCCCATTCATCAATATGCTTTTTTACCACATTACACGCTTTTTTCGTTTCCATCTTCCTCCTCCTTCCATCCGGATGTTTGATGGATTATTACTTCTTGGACGCAATAACAGCAAGGATAAAAATCAAGAAAAATACGACACCGACTCCCATTAACAAAGAGATAATATCCACTGTTTTCCCGCCTTCCCCTAGTATATCAGCTTGTTGTCCCCCGCCCATTCACTCACTTCTTTCTTACCCGTTTTGCCAGGCGTCCGCTATGGTAAGCTATGTCCTGAATGAAAAATGACAAAGCGGAAGAAAGGCCCTGTGATGTTCTTACATAACAAGATCACAGGGCTGCCGCTATAGACACATTCTGTCTTTGTTATACGTTAATGATGCACTTCCTCTTCTCCCAGCCGCTCTAACACTTTTCTTAAACAACTATTTTCCCTCTCGAGACTTTTCTTCACCCGAAATATGAGGCTGGTTCGCGCGTTGGTTTCTAATTGAATTGTTTCATATGTTTCCCCTTGCAGCAGCCTTTCTGCTACGACAAACCGTTGTATAAACGCTTCTAGCTCCTTCATGCTGCACAAATCTTCAAAAAAATCAACAGTCTCTTCAACATTTTTTAATGACAGCACTGCTTTAAAAAATTGTTCCTGGTCCCTTATCCTTTTCTCTGTATTCATCTGACTCTCCCTCTTACACTTTTTATTCAGGCTGGGTTCTATGCACTTTTACACACACATGAATGTTTAACAGATGGCAACGCCTGCGGACACAGCAGCCAAACACCACGCGAGGCTAGCTGTCTGTCAGCTTTTAAAAAATAAGGCCATGCTTTGCGACAAACGTCCGCCGGCAGTGTCATCACAAAAAAGTCACTAGAACCTTTGTTTAAGAAACATCATGGAATCATTTGTTTAATTATTCCAGCCTGATTCCCTGCACTCCATTAAAAAATAGCAAATTATTTGAAATATTAAGATGATATGTTCGCCGGTTTCGATAAATTTTCTTCCTGTTCTTCCCACTTCTCCAGCTGTACTGGGTTTACCTCCGTATGCACCAGTGAAAAACCAGTATATCCGTAAATAATCGCAATAACAGGTGTAATAAAACATATAAAAGAAAATAGTATATATTCCATGCCAATATTTAGTGTAGTCATAATAAATGCTCCCGACACACCCCACGGAATAATGGGATGAACGACTGTTCCCGCATCTTCAAGTGTTCTTGATAAATTTTTTCGATGAAGACCAGCTTGTTGATATGTTGATTCAAGCATCTGTCCAGGTAAAACAACGGATAAATATGCTTCTCCAATTGTAACATTCACGCCAATGCAAGATAATACCGTAGTTAAAATAACATTTCCTTTTCGCTTTAAAAAACGAGCAATCCCTTCAATGACAGCTTGTTGAAACCCTATCTGCTGAACAAGACCACCAAATGCCAGTGCCATTAAAATAATGGATACCCCAAACATCATGTTGGATAAGCCGCCAATTGACAAGAGACTGTCAATAGATGCAACCCCAGTATCAGCTGCATATCCATTTTGAGCAGTTGCCATTAATTCACTGAGCGAGACTTCTGATACGGTGTAAAAAGAGGTTAACACTGCAATACATAAACTGACTACTAATGTCGGTATCGGCGGGAATTTCTTTAAGGCCATCACAACGATGGTAAGAGGAGACAGTAATGTAATCATTGTAATCGAGAAATTGGCATGCAGCGTCTGAATCATTTCTTCAATCTGGCTTCCTGCCGGATTAACGAGCTGTGAGTTAAAACCAATGACTGTAAAAATACCTAATGTAATGATTAGAGCCGGGATAGTCGTCCATAACATGTGGCGAATGTGCTCAAAAATGTCAACCTTTCCTATTGCAGACGCTAGATTGGTTGTATCAGAAAGCGGAGAAAGCTTGTCCCCAAATACTGCCCCGCAAACAATAGCTCCAGCTGTCATCGCCGGAGAAATATCCATTCCGTAAGAAACTCCCATTAATGCAACTCCTATTGTACTTATTGCACTCCAAGAGCTTCCTGTCATGACAGAAACAATAATACAAAGAATGACCGACGAAACAAGGAAAAACTGAGGAGATAACAGATTTAATCCATAATAAGCCATCGTTGGAACAGTGCCGTTCATCGTCCATATCCCAATAATAATCCCAATCATGCATAATATTAAAATTGGGGGTATCCCTGCTGATATACCTTTCACCATTGCTTTCTCTAAATCTTTCCATTTATAACCAAGTGTATAGCCATATACTGCTACAATGATAGCGGCAATGACAATCGGAACTTGCGGCGACGTTTCAAAACGTAAAATGCTGACTCCTAATACGGTGGTAATGACAAGAATCAAGCATATAGACATAAAAAAAGAAGGGCTGCGATATTTCATATTTAACCTCCAAAACTTATTGTATGCGTTTACAAAAAGATGAAAAGAAACAAAACAGACTAGACCGACGAAAAAAGGCCAGCCTGTTATGCCACCACGTTGTCATTTTCTATTTTTCTTAAAAAATGAGACCATTTATTTCAATCCAATCTTCGCTGCCAAAATATTTCATGCTGTGCATTTACGTAAGCATTCTCTGTCGGTGTTATTCCGCGCTGCCGGCTTTCATATAAATTTCTTTTTGTCCCTTCCCTGCATACTTGTAAGCTATGTCTTCTCACTCTATCTAACGAAGCATTTCCCTGATGAATGCCTTCTTCACATCCTGCAATCACGCCGGCTGTATTGTGCATCCATTCCACTTGAAACAAGATTCCGTGTTTTTCAAGCTTTTCTGCCAGTTGTATTTCCTGTTCCGCAGAGATTGCTTTTAATTGATTGTTAGCTGCTCCCATCACAATATCAAACGTTAGCTGTGGAATAATGCCCGCTGTTATAATACCGCCAATAGCACACGGACAAAAAATATCCGCCTCAACGAATCGAATATCACCTGACTCCACCTGAATGGGCTTTCCTTCGTTCTGTTCAAGAAATTGTTCCAGCACAGTGGAGTCAGCTTCTGTTACGATTAGCGAAGCCCCGGCATCCAGCAGCAGCTCAGCTAAACACTTCCCTACGGCTCCTAATCCTTGAATAGCCGCTGTTTTATTTTCTAGATTTTCAGATCCCCACTTCACCTTTGCAGCTTCTTGCAGCGCAGAAAATGTTCCTTCAGCTGTGGGCACGGCTGTTGGGCCGATATTGCTGTCATTACCATTTGTCATGTTTTGTGTGAACTCTTTTCGAATCGCATCGGCATGCGCAGGCGTAAACCCCATATCAGGACCAGTAAAGGACCGGCTTCTATCAATACAGTAAGCCAAAAACCCAAGAGATTCTTTATCATCCACAGAAATCTCATCTGATATGACAATGAACTTGGATCCTCCAAACGGAATTTGCGCTGCGGCGTTTTTATAGCTCATTGCTCGTGACAAATTTAAACCGTCTGTCATTACTGCATGCTCCTCTGTATGAGGATCATGTCTTCTGATTCCTCCCATACGGACAGCGTGATAACCATTACTTATGCCAAGCCGGTTAGTATGCTTAAAATGAATAAAAGCTATACCTTTATCTCGAAAGTATAAGTATTCTAATCCCATGTGTCTGCTTTGTTTCATAGAATCAATAATATCCAGCAGATATTCCTCCAATTCATACTTTCGAAATAATGACAAGCTTTCTTCTTTTCCGAAACGTTTTGTTTCTTCAGCCAATCGTGTTTCATAACTGAACGTCTTATTGTAGTCTGGCCAATTCACATCTTCATCCCATTCTCGGGCTGTTTCCACCGCAACGATATCTTTTTTCGCACCCAAAGAAATGTTTAACGCAGTGAGCTTCTCTTCATGCAAAACGCTTAAAATACTTTTTTTACGGCTGTATTTGTCATTGATTTCTTCCCTTTCCTGCAGCCATTTTCTGCTCCGCAAATGTTACTGTCATGACATCATTTCTCCCGTGTTGATGCCAGAACCGGGATAACTTATTTATAATCCCGGTCCCATGTTTTATTTGTGTCTTCTCCATGTTCATCATTGTTTGTTCAGCCTTTTGATGCTTTTTGACCTTACACCCAGCTGTATTTGTATTCCGGATCTTCAAACCTGCGCGCTTGTTTAACCACACGAAGCGGTCGAAATGTGTCAATCATCACAGCTAATTCAGCTGTCTCTTTTTTGCCAATGCTTGCTTCAATCTTGCCCGGATGAGGTCCATGAGGAATGCCGGACGGATGCAGCGTCAGCGACCCTTCATTTATCCCTTTTCGGCTCATAAAATTCCCTTCAACGTAATAGAGAACTTCATCACTGTCAACGTTGCTGTGAAAATAAGGAGTTGGAACAGCATCTGGATGATAATCATACAGACGCGGAACAAAAGAACAAATGACAAAATTGTTCGCTTCAAAGGTTTGATGAATAGGCGGCGGCATATGAATGCGTCCAGTAATCGGTTCAAAATCATCTACATTAAAAGTGTAAGGGAAAAGATATCCGTCCCATCCAACAACGTCTAACGGGTGGTGATTGTAAGTATGTGAGTGCATGAATCCTCTAGATTTCGTCCTCACTTCGTATTCACGATGATCCACGTGGGTTTCTAATTTTTCTGGCCCGTGAAAATCCCGCTCACAAAATGGACTATGTTCAAGAAGCTGTCCATGCTCATTACGGTAACGTTTCGGTGTGGTAATCCAGCTATTTGTTTCTATCACTAAAAATTTTGACTCGCCGGTATCCGGTATCACGCGATAGATAGTGCCAATCGGAATGACAATATAATCCCCTGGCTTATAATGAAGAGTTCCAAACGTGGATTCTACCTTTCCCGAACCATAATGAACAAACAACACCTCATCGCCATCCCCATTTCGATAGAAAAAGTCCATCGGTTTTGAAGGGTTTACAACACCAATTAAGACATCTTCATTTCCCAGTAAATACTGTCTGCCCATAACAGCATCGCTGCCTTCTGTATATTCGTGTGAGTGAAAATGCCGATGAGAAAGGTCCGCTTGGTTTTCATACTGCACTCTGCAGTCCTGTAACAATTCGGATTTCGTAATGCTTGTTGGAGGGCTGTGGTGATATAAAATTGACTGAATACCTGAAAACCCTTTGGTTCCCATCACTTGTTCGCGATATAGCGAACCATCTTCTTTCCGAAAGATCGTATGTCTTTTTCGAGGAACTTCTCCCATTTTTTTATAAAACGGCATGAACAAAACCTCCTTCTCTCATTGTTAGGAAGAGTAATCTATAGAAGGCAGAATACGCCCAGTCACTTCGCCAAACCCAATCCGGTAGCCGTCTCCTTGACACCAGCCAGTCATTGTAATCTCATCTTCGTCTTCTAACCATACTCTTTCCTCGCCATTACTCATCTGAATGGGGTCTTTCCCTGCCCATGTCAACTCCAGCAGGCTGCCGCGCTGTTGTTTTTCAGGTCCGCTAATAGTTCCAGATGCGTGCAAGTCTCCAGGACGCAAATTGCACCCAGCCACTGTATGGTGACTAATCTGCTGAGCCATGCTCCAATACAGGTACTTAAAATTCGTCGAGACAATGTTTTGAGGCTTTTCCATTTCCTTTCCTTTTAAATATACCTCTAGTTCAATATCAAAAGAGCCAGCTCCATCTTGTTGGAGATAAGGCAGCGGCTCAGGATCTTGAGCGGGACCATCAGTGCGGAACGGCTCCAAAGCTTCAAATGGCACGACCCAAGGCGAAATAGACGTCGCAAAGCTTTTTGATAAAAACGGCCCGAGCGGCTGGTACTCCCACGCCTGTATATCCCGTGCACTCCAATCATTCACCAACACCAAACCGAAAATGTGATCTTCGGCATCAGCAATCGAAATTGGCTTGCCTCGTTCATTGCCAGGTCCTATAAACCATCCCATTTCCAGTTCAATATCCAGCCGTTTACTTGGGCCAAACACAGGAACTTCTTGTTCCGGCGGCTTCTTCTGTCCTTGAGGGCGGTAAACATCCGTACCGCTTAATACAACAGAGCTGGATCTTCCATGATAGCCAATCGGAATATGAGTCCAATTTGGCATCAGTGCATTTTCTTTTCCACGAAACATGGTTCCAACATTCGAAGCATGTTCTTTTGATGCGTAGAAATCCGTGTAATCCCCTATTTGTGCTGGCAAAAGCATTTCAACATCCCGGCGGTGCAGCAACGAAGCTTCCCGAAGAGTTTGGTTGTCCCGCAGTTCAGGTTCTTCTTCTTTTAACAAATCCTGAATTTGTGAACGTACTCTCTTCCACGTGCCGCGCCCCAGACTCATAAACATGTTCAGTGAAGGCTGCTGAAATACTCCTTTTCCCTCTGCGCCTGTTCCTGATAACTTTCCAGCTTTATCTATAACGGACAAATCTAACACATACTCTCCTATCGCTGCACCAATTCGGGGGCTGCCGCCATGAATGGGCCGAAACACACCGTAGGGCAGGTTTTGGATGGGAAAATGTGATTGTGGGTCTGTGTGTATAAATGATTTCATCGTATCCCTTTGGCTCCTTTCCTTCTTAGAGAATACCTAATGCCCGCAAATCTTCACGAGGCTCATTAAAACTGCAGCTTCCAAAAGAGCGAAGCGATGTTTTACGCATGAGCAATATATCGGAAACGGAGAGCATGTAATCCTGCCACTGCAATCCGTCCTTTGTAAAAGAAAAATGGTTTGGATTTTCATCGGCAAGAATACGGGCTGCTGTGGAAACATCTAAACCATGACTGCGAACTAGCATCCCAGCAGTAAAAACATTCAAGAAACCATGCATGCGGGTGTCTGCTTCATTTCGGAACATTCGAATGGGATGATGCAGACCTGCTGTAAATTTCACAGGAATCCCCCGTTCACCTGTCCCTGCAAGTACAGCTGCCACCTGCTCTGGTGATGGAAAAGCATCAGATGTTACGCCCCCCATACGCAGCTTCATCCCAAGCTTCGGTCCTCCCTTGAGATTGTGTGCCGCTATTTCATCAAGGGTTTTAAGCATCTGATTCTCCCAATCCGGCTGTTTAAGAGAGATCGTCACTTCACAAAATGTGTCTAAACCATGCTTTTTTGTCGCTTCCGCAATGGTTTGAAGCAAATCGCTGCTTGGGGGAGAAGCAGGGAGGGGCGCCTCAAATACTTCAGCGCCCGCCACCCCTTTGTGATCCTCACAAAACGTGCGGACTCTTGCTAGATCGGTATATAATAATTCTTTATATTTCTCTTCATCTTCACTCTTCTGTCCGACAGCTGATATCGTCAAAGGTTTTTCTTTGGAAAAAAGCGAAACATAAGAGTAAAGCTCATTCAATCGAAATGCAGGAATGATAAAACGTCCCAGCATCCACGAATCATCGCATGACAAGTAAGAGGCATAGTTGTGAACAGCTGGCTCTAATGGTAATTGAGCTGGCGGAAACAGGCCGGCATAATCAATTACGTGTGATAAATAGGAATGAACACTCGCGTTTGCTGTATCCGTTCTCTCTAACGTGTGTCTTTCTTCCATGTAAGTTTCTCCCTCCTGTCTTTTGCTGAGCGACATTAAATATTGCCGCGCCGCTCTTGTTCGCGTTCGATCGATTCAAACAGGGCTTTAAAGTTCCCTTCTCCAAACCCTCTCGCCCCTTTACGCTGGATGATTTCAATAAATACCGTCGGCCGATCGACAATAGGCTTTGTAAAGATTTGCAGCAAGTACCCTTCATCATCCCGGTCCACTAAAATCCCCAGTTCTTGCAGCTTCTTTACATCTTCATCAATGTTTCCTACTCTGCTTGTGAGTTCTTCATAGTACGTATCTGGTGTGCTGAGAAATTCGACACCATTTTCTCTTAACGCACGAACCGTTGAAATAATGTCATTGGTCAGTAAAGCTAGATGTTGAACACCTGGACCATTATTAAATTCTAAATATTCTTCAATTTGCGACTTCCGCTTCCCTTCAGCAGGCTCATTAATGGGGAACTTAATACGTCCTGTACCATTGGTCATTACTTTCGACATCAACGCTGAATATTCGGTAGAGATATCATCGTCGTTAAAATGCCTTAACACATTAAACCCAAATACTTTTTCGTAGTACGTCGTCCACTCATCCATTACCTCTACATTTCCCACGACGTGATCAAAACCGACAATTCCTGTCGACACCGATGGAAAAGGATTTTCATAAGGTTGAAATCCTGGTAAAAAACTTCCCTTATAATCAACGTGTTCAATTAACGTGTGAACCGTATCCCCGTATGTTCCGATAATGGCTTTTTTCACCACACCATTTTCGTCTTGTTCCGTCCAAGGTTCTTTTAGTCCCACTCCGCCTCGTTTCACAGATCCATAATAGGCTTCGTCCACATCCGTGACTTTTAATGCGATATCTTTGACACCTTCTCCATGTAACTTTACAAACGAAGAAATATCACTGTCTTCTGTAAGAGACCCCGTAATAACCAAATGAATAGCTCCTTGCTGCAGAACATATGAAACTCTGTCTCGACATCCTGTTTCCAGGCCTCGATAGGCTTTTGCTTCAAATCCGAATGCTTTGGAAAAATAATAAGCTGCCTGTTTGGCGTTTCCAACATATAATTCCAAGTGGTGAAAATTTTCTACAGGAAATATGTCCTTTGTATGTTTCTCTTCTGCTTTCGATGCATGTTGATTCATAAAAAAACCTCCCCTTTATTAACTGACTGAAAATTTAATCATCTTGTATTTGGAATCGTATTATAGAAATTAAAAGGCCGCAAACACTCACGTTAATACATAAACACTTCAACTGAATAAAGAATCTTTGTTATATGCGGGAATGGGAGAAAATTCTTCAAACAAAAAAAACAAAACTTTACTACTGCAAAGCGTTTTTGCTTTCACTTGCACGCTTGTGCCTATTTCTGTCTGTCACTATAATCACTACACAAACACACAACACACAGAAAGGAGTGTCGAAACTGAAACATACCGTGAAATTTTGTCCAAATAATTTTGAAAGAGAATTACATGAGCTAAAAAGTCATGTAAAAAGACTTTCTCAAGTCGATATTTTAGAAAATCAGTGTCTAAACTTTTGCGGTCAATGCATTGAACAGCCCTTTTCACTTGTTAACGGAAAAAACGTTACGAGCAGTACCGCAAAAGATCTCTATCTCAGTATCATGAAGCATCTAGAGACTGCCCCATCTTCTTGTTCCACCCATGAAAATAAAAGCTTTCACTAAACGCAATACTGAAAACGCTTCATCTCTATTTCTATGACACGTCATGCCGCAGTCTTTGCCTTCATGCCTATTAACACGTAAAACCAAACGTAAAAAAGAATGGTTATGCCGGCGCCGCTGTTTATCGCGTAAGGAACCACCTATGAGTACACGGTTTCACACCACACATTTTATGATTTGTCGAGGAGGAAGAGAAATAATGAATCAATCACTGCTAGTAGAGGAAAAAACATATAGTACACCTGCACAATGGGATTTGTTCGAAAAGATACAAGAACATGAACAAGTATTATTTTGTAATGATCCAGCAACCGGATTAAAAGCAATTATTGCAATCCATGACACCACGCTCGGACCAGGACTTGGCGGTACTAGAATGAGAGAATACGAGACAGTTGACGATGCGCTGGAAGATGCGTTGAAATTATCCAAGGGAATGACATATAAAAATGCTGCCGCTGATATAAATTTTGGAGGGGCGAAAGGGGTTATCATCGGGGACCCAGCCAAAGATAAAACCCCGGAATTGTTCCGTGCATACGGGCAGTTTATCGAATCATTAAATGGCAGGTTCTATACCGGAACAGACATGGGCACTACGTTAGAAGATTTTGTTCATGCTTCTATGGAAACAGGTTGTATCGCAGGTTTGCCAAAAGAGTATAACGGCGGGGGTGAAACATCGATTCCGACAGCACTTGGTGTCTTGTACAGCATCAAAGCAGTGGCCAGGTTATTGTGGGAAGATGAAAATGTATCCGGTAAATCGTTCTCTATTCAAGGATTGGGAAAAGTTGGGTTTAAAGTGGCAGAGCATTTGTTACATGAAGGAGCTAATCTATATGTAACCGATATCGATGCTGGGCTGGTTAACCAGATAGTTGAACTAGGAGAAAAGAAAGGACATCACGTAACAGCTGTCACAGGGGACGACATTTACCAAGTGGACGCAGATGTGTTTGTTCCATGTGCTGTTGGAGGAACCGTCAACCCTAAAACCATTGAACAACTAAAAGTAAAGGCGATTGCTGGAGCTGCAAACAATCAGCTTTCTGATGACAGTTGTGCTGCTTTGTTGAAGGAAAAAGGCATACTATACGCACCAGATTACATGGTAAACAGCGGCGGAGTCATTCAAGTGTCGGATGAACTATACGGCCCTAATCAACAACGCGTTCTTCAAAAAACAAAAACTATTTATCATACACTGTTGGACGTACTTCATCAAGCTCAATCGGACAACGTAACAACGACGGACGCTGCCAATCTTATCTGTGAAAATAGAATAGAAGGAAGAAAAAATAGAAATAGTTTTTTCTCCCCAAAAAAACGCCCCAAATGGCAAGTGCGTTTCTAAAAAAATGGCAATCAGAGGGAGAATTTTTTCACCACACACCATGCGAAATCTATGAATCATGGTTTTGTGTACTTGCTTGCTCGCTTGATGTAAAACGGATTGAACAGCAAGAAGGCTGTTTGATTTTTAACAATGCATTTATTTGTGCAGAAATGGTTTTATTGTGTTTTGTTATGTTGCGGTACTTGTTATCCTGCATGTCAGAATGGTTATCCCGCGCTTTACCCAGCACATAGGTGCATGAATATGTATATGCCATACCCGCTTCTTTATTTTAATCGACAAAGAAGCGGGTACATCCTTTTCTGTCTGAAAGCTGTTCTGCTTGTCACTTTCTCTGCTGTTTCACTCTTTTCATTGCGATGTTATAAAATCGCAGTTTCAAAGAATTGCCCTTCATAGTATAATAGTATAATATTGGTAATTTACATAAGGGGGATAATCATGAAAAAGCTGATAAGTACATTGATGGCAGCAGGGGTACTCGCTGTCCCTGCCACTGCCTCCGCTGCCTCCTTTTCTGATGTAGCAGAGGACTTTTGGGCAAAAGATGAAATTGAAGAGCTGGCAGAACAAGGTGTGATGGGCGGCTATCCCGACGGTACATTCCGCCCGAATAAACCAGTCTTACGCATTCAGGCAGCTTCTATGCTCGTAAATGCACTTGGATTAGAAAGACAGGACACAAAAACGCCTGACTTTAAAGATCTTCCTGATGACTTCCATGACATGGACGTTGTGGACATTATGGACGAAACAGGGATTTTACGAGGATCTAATGGGCATTTCAGACCGTATGAACCGCTGACACGGGCGCAAATGGCCACGCTTATGAACCGAGCACTGGACCTTGAAGAAAACAAAGATTATTTCTTTACAGACATTCAACCGTATTACTGGAATTTCGCTGACATTAGCGCACTTGCCAACAGCGGTATTACAGGCGGTAAAGGCGACGGTACTTTCGCCCCTTCAGAGTCTACATCAAGAGCTCAATTTGTTACATTTCTTCACCGCGCTTTAGATGAGGACGCTGAAAGAACACCGCCCGAGCCGATTGCTGGAGACTACGGTAAATATGTCGTGAAAGACGGTTTAACATACGGAGCAGAAGGAGATAAACTTGTCGCTTATGAAAGGCAGAACGGTGACTTTAAACAAGTTGCCAGTTACACAAAAGAAGGCGGTACGTTCAATGATGCGATGCAAGTTGTCGGGGACAGCATCTACGTTTCGGTCCATGAATCTGGCAAGGATAACTTATATTCTTTTCAGGAAGGAACCTTTGCATTGGTTCAAGAGAACGCTCCACAACATTGGTATTTCATCAACGATACCATGTATTATATAATGGATAGTTTTATCTACAAAAAAAATGATCAAACCGAAGAGTTTGTTGACTCCATCAATGGTGAGGAAGTAGCAGGATTTATCGGAACGAAATTGGTTAACGGCAGATCCTATGAGGATTTGACGGGTCACGGTACCGGCCTCATCTTTTTAGATGCTTATCACGACTTAACCGTGTTTAACGGCAGAATCGTCTATACGACAGATAACAAATACCGGGCAGTGAAGCCAAGGTTTATGAGTGATGCACTGAAGGAAGGACAATTTGATTCCACATCAGATACTACTTTTGAAGAAAGCGTGGAAGGCTTAACAATCAGGTCGGCTGATGGTGAAATTTTAGGGTTTCTTGAACGATAAGACAAGAGCTTATAAGCTCTTGTCTTATTGCTGGTCTTATATGTTTTGACATAATGGTGAAGAAATCAAGAGAGACACTTTCAATACGCTTTTATTGTCTGCATAGTAACGTGCTATCCCCTTATAACAAGAGCAGAAGGATGTTCGTTTAAAAACTTTTCTTTCCAGTTCACTTCTATTTTCTTCCACTTAGACGTGCCTTTTTTCCATTGATAAAGCCCATAGTTATTCATTGCATAGAACGTTCCCGCCTCGATGGGATCTGCGGCTAATACATGAATAAAGGCACCTTCACACGGCAGTCCTTCCGATAATTCCCGCCAAGGTTCGCTGCCTTGTTTCCGATATATCGTTGAGTAAAGCGAAGAATGGTGCGCTTCGCGTGCATGTTTAGAAGCAGCTGCCAAGCGATCATTCGAATCTTCCGGATGCAAAGTCATGTTATACAGATAAGGGTGTGCTTCTAATCCTTCGCTTTTATATTCCCACGTCTCCCCATCGTCGTTACTTTCGGCATACGAATTTCCTTGGGATATCAGTCCATCTCCACATGCTGCATACAAACGTCCAGGTGCGTGAGGATGAGCAAGCAGAACATGAGTATCTAACGGACTTTGAAACGGACGGTCCTGCCAGGTTGCTCCATGGTCTTCCGTCCGGATAAATGCCCCAAATTCAACTGATACACCAAGCTTATTTTCATCAGCATAGCTAGGAGTTACCCAGCGAATATGATGGGTATAAGGGCGCGGTGGAAACTGCCAATTGTTTTTAGAAGGAAGAGTCTGAATATCTTTAAACTCCTTCCAGTGTTCACCATTGTCTTCCGAGCAATAAAGAGCGGCTGGTTCAGTCCCCGCATACACAACAGAATTTCCATTTCGTTTTCTATATGGATGAACAGCCACAAATGTCAAATGAGCCGAACGAATGCCGTCACCTGCCGGCGCTTCATGATAGGGAGATACTTTGCCAATTGCCTTCCAATGCGCTCCCCCATCTTCACTCTTCCACAGCCCGTGGCCATATGTCGCACAATATATACGGTCTTGGTTTTGAGGGTCGACGGCCACGCGTACAGGCTGCGTACCTTCTAAATGAGATGTGCCAACATACCCTTTTGCTGTCTCTTCTATGATATATAGTTCACTTTCCATTCCTAGAAAAAACTTTTTCACGAGCAGCCCTCCCTATCGTTTTTAAAAATAGCAATTTTCTAATGAAACGAAGCAGTTTCTTCTTGCTGTGTACAAAAAAACAGGGGTTGTCCTATCAATCAATTTTTTTGGTAAAATAACTGGAATTATACTCGCTTTCTGTGGGCGGCAGTTCAGCCTCCTCGTGAGCAAAAATCGCTCATTGAGGGATCTTCACACTTTCGCTTTTCCCGCAGGATTCTCGCATATTCCAGTAGCTAGATAAATTTCCACATCGTAAACGACCCTTTTGAGACATCCCCGTCCTGATTGTATGATTCTTTTTTGGATATCGTAAATTGGACAAAAGTGGTAAAAAACCAAAAATAAGAAATTTTTTAAAAGGTACCAAATTGCTTTATCATTGTTCACTTTTTCACTACGTTATTTTATCTCTCGCTCTTGAATCTTCCCTTACGTCATCCTTTACATTAACCTTATCGTCATAAAAAGCAGCATCACAGCAAAATGAGCAAAGGAGAATGTCGGTTATGGAAGAAATTTATCAGTGGATTCAGGGAGTACACATCGTTTACCAGCTTGCAGCTATATTTGTGCTGGGCTTTATTCCCTTTATTGAGGCATTTGTTGCTATTCCTATAGGATTAGTGGTTGATTTACCGTTTGTTCCAACCGTTTTATTAGGTTTAATTGGTAATTGGCTGTCTATTGTACTCTTGCTTTTCTTTTCATCTTTCATTACCTCTGTTATTTCCAAGCGTAAAAAGTCCAATGGTTCCTTTATAAATCGGCGTATGCAAAAAGCCCAGCAATATTTTAATAAATATGGGGTGCCGGGATTATCGTTAGCTGGACCAATCATAGGCTCTAACCATATTAGCGCCATTGTTTGTCTTTTGGCCAGATCCGGGCAGCGAAACATCATTATCTGGCAGACAATCAGCATTTTACTGTGGGGAATCGCAATGGGAATTCTTATTTTATACGGTGTGGACGTATACCAGTGGCTCTCCTCCTAAATAAGAGAATAATAATATTTTCAACATCACTGCCGCTTTTTTCTGACAGAATGAATGTACAAAACGAGGTAAACTTCATCCTGCCGCGTGCTTACACTTGAACACAACGTTCTGATCCTGTATCAACCGCTCTATGTGTTTAGCAAATCTCACCGTTTGTATCATGAAATGACTCCGGTATTGTTCTTCCGGAGTCATGGTGTTTCTACTCTATTAGATAACTTAAAAAATGACATCCGCCTTAACTTCACGTCAATGGCTGCTTAAAATCAATCAACATTTACTCAAACATCATCATCCATTAAAAACAAAAACAACCCTCCCCTGCACTTCTATTACAGCTTTAATCTCAGGAGGGTGATTGTTTCTCGTATACCTTATCACAACATTTACACGTTCGTTAGACATTTTCGGTATTCTATATAAACGTTCTCAAAAAAATTCCATTCCTGTGCAGCCAAAGGACTTAGAATGTTGGATGAGCCTGCTTCTTGTTTCAATGCTTGCCAAGTTTCTTCATCCAGTGCAGCAATCAATTTTTTATGCAGCAGCAAAATATCCTCCATTATCCCCAGACATCGAGAATCTGAAGGCGAGGCACCATCAGCAGCCAATTTTTTCAAGGCCGTAAATAATTGATAATATTGTTGGTCAAGCCGACGACGTTCCACAGCAGGAATGGTATATTTATGTTTCAGTAAATATTCTTGATTGTGCTCATGCTCCCAAACAAAGGAGTGAATGATAAAACAGAAAACTCTTATGTCAATAACATCCTCTTCTCCCATGATGGATGTCATATGATCAAGCTGCTGAATCGTTCGCTCGATGTCATTCATTTGCTGGATTAACTTCTCTTTTTTTATCGTAATGGCCTCATGAAGCTGATTTTTAGGTGTGTACTGTTGTTTCAATATATCAGCAATGTCTTTAAGTGAAAAGCCAATAAACTTCAGCGACTGTATCTCCTGTAACCGATGAAGAGCAGCATCACCATACAGTCTGTGTCCCCCATCTTTATATTGTGTCGGCTTTAACAAACCAATTTCATCATAATACCTGAGAGTTCGAATCGTTTCTCCCGTTTTTCGGGCTAATTCGCCAATAGTCTGAAGGTTATTGGTCATAAGAGCACCTCTTTTTAGTGTTTTATTTCACGAATAAAAGGAACGGCCGGATAGCGGTACGCTTTCTTCATAGCAATCCGAATCATCGCATAGACGATAACAATCACTTCAACAAGTAATACAATAAAAGCTAGATATACATAAGAAGAAGGGAGAACATACGTTATCGCAAAGAACGGAAAGATGGTTAGGTGAAAATTTAATGCTCTGCGGCTCGATTCACGATAAAACCGATTCTGTTGCCTCGTGAATATATACATAATCAACGGTGGAATAAAGCCTAGAATAATAGAAACACCCAGCATGAATTGAACGGCAAATGTTTCTTTTCTTGTTCTGTCCATAAGTATCGTCCCCTTTACCATCATTTCGTTATCATTTTAAAGGGTGACGTACGGGAAGGTTCAACTAATAAAGCAATAATTTTTACATCAACTGGCACTTCCTTTCTTCCTCCAAGTATCGGCTGCTTTTATCTTTTTTAGGTGAGACTCCCCCTCACTTCCTACGAAGTGTAAAGCAGGGGAATGAATCGCCTTCGGACAAGGGATGGCTTACCTGTCATCTCGATTGTCCAACTATTCAAGCGCATATCGAATGAGGTAAATAATAGTTTGAGTACGGGTTGTAAAGCCCTTTTTCTCTTTAAATTCATCAATACGCTTCAATAATTCTTTCGGATAACGCAAATTTAAAACTTAAGACATCATGCATTACTCCGTGTGTATTAAAGTGATATATGATACAACTTATGTATATTAAAGTAATATACATTAAGGAGGTGAAAATCAACGCCAGTAAACAAAACATGATTTGATTATTTTGTTCATTGTTATGAATGACATTATCCATGCTGCGCCCTGTTTCTTTCAAATGAACATGTTTTCCCACAACAAAACTCTCCTTATTCCCTGTGTCCCTTCTATGCGCTTTTAGCCTCAATGAAAGAAGCTGGGTCTACAGCTGGTCCACAGCTTCTGTCCGTTGGTATTTCCTTTCGTTGATGATCCAGGCCATACCTCCTAACAGAAGACCGAAACATCCGCCAATCAAGCTAAACAACATTGCACATAATATGATTTCCATCCACAGGAAAAGCTTTTGAGATAAAAATAAAAGAAAAGCAATCAACACACCGATAGGTACACTGCATGCAGCAGTGTTGTTCCATATAAACGATGCTTTCCCTTCCTTGCGGATGTCTTCCCACCACGAAAGCACCGCTTCTCGCTTCTGTCGTTTCAACCATATTTTCATCACCACGAAGATGAAAGCATTGACAACAACAAAAGAAGCAATGAAAAAAAACGGGTGAATAGACGTAGGGGTTTCCCATGGAGTTGCGAACGTCATATTATACGGATACGGCGGGTCATACATCGAAAGATCCTGCATAACAAATGGAAACGGCCAGCCAAACGCAGCATGTTCTAAGTCTCCTTTATTTCCCACCGTCACCGAAGTAAATAAAGGAGACACGATAATCAGCGTGTTTATGAGACTGATACAAAACATTCCCCATGGCCTTATCATGCAACCACTTCCCCCCTTCCTGCTTTTTTACCGAAATGGCAGACTTAACAGATACCCTATGTAAAAAAATAATTCTCGAAAGAAAAACGGTATTTTCGTCTGCAATGTCTCATAAGCCGAACTTTGTGTTGGAGAGGAATAAGCCGTCATTCCCATATGGTCTGCCATCGTGATTGCACGTTTCATATGCAGCGGATCACTGACAATAAGAAATGTATCCAAGTTATGCTCCGAAGCGATATCATCCGCATATTCTAGATTCTCTTCTGTTATCGTTGATTGGGTTTCAATGTAAATATCATCCGAATGCACGTTACGTTCCACCGCATACTTCCTCGCTGCTTCTGCTTCCGCGTATGTACTGCCATCGCTTTTCCCGCCTGTAAATATTATTTTATCGACATAACCTGCCTCATAAAGCCGAATAGAATGATTGATTCTTTCACGAAATACCGGTGATGGTTCATTACCTTTTGCAGCTGCCCCGAGCACAATCGCTGCATCACACCGCACTAATTGATTGTCCATGCTGAAAGACCAAATACTATATGCTGCATAGCCTACTAATACAACAATAACAGCTGTAATGTCTATCGCTGCTTTCTTCCATACCTTTTTTTTCATCGCCCACAAACCCTTTGCTAAAATCGTACTGTTTCTATTACATATACCAAATGCATCGGCCGAGAACATGATCCATCGTCCCACCTTATTGATCAGCAGATGCCATCAAACGTTTCAGCCGAATGAAAAAATGCGCCCATTTATTTCAGCGCCGCCTTTCTCCTTTCAAAAAACTAGTAGTATTATATAAGACGAAAAAAATGGCAAAAAGTTTCAAATAAATGTCAAAAAAGCAATTTCTCCCTTCTAGAAAAAATTCAAATAGAACAAAGAAAAGCGCAAGCGTCTTGAAAGCGGGACGTTTTGCTAAGGTAAACGTTCCTAAAATATGAAAAAGACACATTTCTTAAGAAACGCGCCTTTTTGACCTAAAACAATTACCGTTCTTCTTCTAACAACAACGTATCTAATTTTTCTTCTATCCGCTGCAGTTGCCGCTTTTGCCGCTTTTGCTGTTTTTGCCGCCTTCCACTTTTTACAATAAACACAAACAAAGAAATAATACCAATGATGATTATAAGTATGATGACGTAAGAAAACGGGGAAAACAGAATATCCCCAACATATGTGTTACTTATTGCTGATGCTGTGTACACAAATCTTCTCCTCTTTCACCACTTTTACCATTTTTATTTTTTCATTGTTTCACATTTCTTTTCTCCCTTCCATGCGCGATTTAAAACAACGTCTGGTTTCTACGCTGCACATAACTAAAAACGCTGTCTTTTCCCCTTTTCTATTCATGTAAAAAAAGGCGGAGATAATACCTCTCCACCTTTTTCATATGCTCCTGTTTATTGCTGGCCGTTTTTGACCCATGAAGCGACAGCGGCCGTACGTTTTGCTTGATGTTTCACAGCTTCTTCTACATCTTCTTGCATGTTGCCATCTTGGTCAATTGTTACACTGACACCGTATGGGTTGCCGCCGGAAGAAAACTGCACCGGATCAGTATAACCCGGTGAAGCAATGATTGCTCCCCAGTGCATCATCGTTGTATAAAGAGCTTGCACCGTAGCTTCTTGGCCGCCATGTGGATTGTTGGCAGAGGACATGCCGCTTACAACTTTGTTGATAAGCTTGCCGTTTGCCCACAAGCCCCCTGTTGTATCAAGAAACTGCTTCATTTGCGCCGGCAAGTTGCCAAAACGTGTTGGCATGCTGAAGATGATCGCATCTGCCCATTCCAGATCGTCTAATGCTGCTTCTGGCACATCTTTCGTTTCTTCTATATGCGCTTTCCAAGCTGGGTTGGACTCTACAGCTGCCTGTGGTGCAATCTCGGGTACTTTCACGAGTTTCACTTCGGCACCTGAAGCTTCCGCTCCGTCTTTTGCCCACTGTGCCATTTGGTAGTTGGTTCCTGTTGAACTATAATAAATAATTGCTACGTTTACATTTGCCATTGATGAATCGCTCCTTTGTTTATCTTTTTTAAGAAAATCAAATATCCCCACTCACTACACCACCATTTCTTCTTTTTCGTGTATACGGTCGTTCCTTTTTCGGAGCCAGGTTGTTCATCTCAGGGGGAAAGAAATGTCTCAGCTCCTTTTTTATCCCCCCTTTCATGAAGGTGATAAAGCCTTATATTACTACTTCAGATTGCGATACCATTCTGCTGCTTTTTCTACTTCATTCCGTGATAATTGGTGTCCGTTGCTTTCCCAGTGAACATCAACCGCGGCGCCGGCTTGCTGCAGCAATTTACTTAATTCTTCTGTTTCTTCAGGCTTGCAAATCGGATCATTAGTGCCCGCTCCAATGAAGACAGGCAGACCTGTTAAATCCGGCAGTTCCACTCCTCTTCTAGGCACCATCGGATGAAACAAAACAGCTCCTTTTAATGGTTGTTGATAGTGAAACAATAAGCTTGCAGCGATATTGGCACCATTTGAGTACCCAACCGCTATAACATGGTCGCGGCTAAATGCATGGTCATGAGCGGCTGTGTCAATAAAGTCATACAACTCCTTCGTTCTATCAATCAAATCTTCTTCATCAAACACACCCTCTGCAAGCCTCTTGAAAAAACGCGGCATCCCGTGTTCACTGACATTTCCGCGAACACCTAAAATTGAAGCTGATTCATCGATCATGCCCGCAACTGGCAAGAGGTCTGTTTCGGTCCCACCGGTTCCGTGCAGCAGCAAAAACGTATTTTTTTGTGCGTCACTGCCTTTTTCAAATATGTGTTTCATGCTTCGCCTCCTTTAATTTTTATCAATTGGCTGTAAAATCGATTCAATTCGTGTTCGGTGCACTTCAAGCCACTCTGGAAGCTTTAAATTTTGCCCTAATGCTTCCAATGACTCATCGCGTGTAAATCCTGGCGGGTCTGTTGCGATTTCAAACAGCAGTCCGCCGTATTCCCGGAAATATACAGACGTAAAATAGTCTCTGTCTTTTATGTCTGTCGGGTGGTACCCGCTGTCTGCAAGATGCTTTTGCCAATCTTTTTGGTCATTTATATCTTTTGCCCGAAAAGCAATATGGTGAACCGTTCCTGCTCCCATTTCTCCTCTAGGTTCTGCTGTTAATTTGATATCCACGACATTTCCTAACCCGCCGTCCGAACGAAAACGCAAATACTCATCTTCTTGGCCGGCTGATGTTAATCCTAAAACATCTTCAAGCAGACTTGCGGTTTTGTTAGGAGCTCCTGTATATAAAACAGCTCCGCCAAACCCTTTAATTGCCTGCTCTTTTTTGATGCCTTCCCGCTCCCACTGACTGTTCGGTCCTTCTTCTCTTGCGACAATTTCAAGCCTCAGCCCATGCGGGTCTTCAAATTGAAGAAACTCCTCTTCAAAGCGTTGTGCTTTAGTAACCTTCACATCGAACTGCTGCAGCCGCTCTTCCCAAAAGGACAGGGTATTTTCTGGAACGACAAACGTCGTAATACCGACTTGCCCCGTTCCAACCCGGCCCTTTGGAGCACCTGCCCAAGGAAAAAATGTCATAATCGTTCCCGGCTCGCCTGTTTCGTTGCCGAAATATAAATGATACGTGCCTGGATCATCGAAATTGACAGTTGTTTTGACGAGCCTAAGCCCGAGCACTCGGCTGTAAAAATCCAGATTCACTTGAGGATCTCCCGCAATAGCAGTAATGTGGTGCATTCCGGCAGTAGCTTTTGCCAATTTGTATAACTCCTTTCTTATTTCCCTTCAATTCATTTATCTTTAATTCAAGATATTGTTGATAAATTAACGGCTTTCTAAAGAAAGCCCCACCCTTTTTAACAAACTAATAAATGTTTGTTTTTCTTCTTCATTTAATTCCCCGAAAATTTCCTGTACAGCTTGCTGGTGTTTCGGGAAAATACGACGCATTAACTCGGTGCCTTCACCGGTAATGGCAGCGTAAATAACACGCCGGTCATTTGGACAGCGTCTGCGCTGTAAATACTCTTTTTTCTCCAGCTTATCCACCACATATGTGATGCTTCCGCTAGAAAGAAGAATTTTCTCTCCTATTCGCTGAATCGGCTGGTCTCCTTTATGGTAAAGCAATTCCAAAACCGCAAATTCAGTTGGATTTAATCCATGTTTCGTAATATCTTCTCTAATTTTCTCCTCGACGGCGTGATGAGCGCGAGAAAGAACAATCAATGATTTTAACGACAAATCCTCTTGGCTGTAATCTGATTGTGTCATTTCTATCAAGTCCTTCAATTAAATATCTTGAATTCAAGATAATCATACACCTTATCAACAGAACATGTCAACCAGAAAAGCGCAGCCCTTATCAAAGGCTTGTGCTTTTAGGTTGTTGTGTTATGTATACACGTTTTAATCGTTGTTTAAACATTTGTTTCTTGCATATTTTTTATGATGATGCCTCCACCTGCCAAAAAACGGTATTGTTAAGCAAACAGCACCGATACCATGACTGCCATGCCAATCGCATCTGCTGCTTGTTGTCATAACGCAACACGCATGTTCATAGAGTAAATCAATAGTGTTGGGGAAAGGAGTGGCAGGAAATGAGTATTGGTTTTTTTGTTGGCAAAAATCTAACAAGCGATGGTTCTACACTGCTGGGAGGATTCGGACACGAACCATCCAGCCACTGGATAGATATCGTACCCGCCCAGCAGCATCCAAGGGGGTCTACGATTCAAGTTGGGGTCACAGAGAACGCCGATCTTCCTGGAGAATTGATTGATATTCCACAAGTTCCATACACAAACAAGTACATTAGTTCAACGTATTCCGAATTTGCAGGCTTCCCTCCTCCTTTAACGAATGGCGGATTAAACGAACATGGCGTGGCTGGACGAGATATTTGGTCGCCCTCACGCTCCGAATTAGTGGAAATGACACCTGAACCCCAGCGCGGACTGAATTACAGCGATCTTGCCCGCATTGCCATGGAACGTGCGGCAACAGCTCGCGAAGCGGTGGAAATCACGGGGGAGCTCATCAATACCTATGGCTTTGCCACATATGGAGGAAACTCCCATCTCTTTGCTGATAAAGATGAAGGCTGGGTCATGATTGAATACGCGGGTGGACAGGGCTTATGGGCAGCAGAACGTCTCGGACCGGACGATGTTCGTGTCTCTTATCCTGGTTACATCCATCATTTTCCTGTCGATTTTCAAAACAACGATAACTATATGGGGTCAGATAACATCATCGAATTTGCCAGGGAACAAGGATGGTGGAACCCTGACACGGACCACCCTGACTATATGAACTTACAAGATGTCTATGGAGAACCGTTTCCAGGAGAAGGAGTTGATAAAGCAGACGATCATTTCACAGCAGTGCGCGTTCCTCCAGAAAGAGAAGAAGAACTGAAAGCTATGGCACCTGTCAGTCTCGAAGACATGCTCGCGCTTGTCCGCGACCCGCGCTGGTCCAATGACCGGTCCGGCTACGGCCAAGTAGCCCACCTTCGTCCCCATGTGCCAAATAGCCTCCAAACATTGTGGCTTGCTGTTACCGGCGCTGTCACGACACCCTATGTTCCAATTCCCATCGCAGCAGACCCCTGTGCTGTGCCGCCTGAGTTCGTACAGCACCGTTATATGACAAAATACGCCGACTCAGAATTTTTAAGTTCCAATTATGCACCGCAGGAAGCCACACGCTATGCAACACGGGAATTCAAACGACTCATGTATTTTACAAGCGAGCATCCTGTATATTTTTTGCCCTACGTCACGGGAATGATGGAGTGCTTTGAACAAATGCTGATTGCAGAAAGACGAGCAATAGAAGAAGCTTTCCTCTCCCTTATGCAAAGCGGCCAGCAAGATGCAGCCATTCAGCTCATATCTGCCAACGTCCATCAGCGCCTGTTTGAAAGCCTCTGTCTTGGCATGCAGCTGACCAATACAGTAGAAATGGAAACACGGCGTTTGTTTGGGATTCGCATGCCAGAAGACAACAAGAAACCGGGAGAAACAACGCCGCCATGGAGCCAGGAAATGATTGCAGAAACAATTGACGAGATGGTGACTTGTTACGACCCGAGACTTGATATTTATCCGCGTCCGCACGGATACTACAATCAGTACGCCGTCTGTGGATACTATCCTTCCATGCATACCGGACAAATGTTTTCATAATATGATAGTTATACCTTGCTGGACCATGTAACAGGCCGGCAAGGTTTTCTATATTTCTATCGTAGAAACAATCATTGTTAATCACATCGACGGTTCATTTCCTCGTGACATGTTCCTTTTTCTAATCAGTGCAAAAAAAAGGAACCAATCCAGCGATTGGTTCCTCTCACGTTTCCTCTCTATACCCAGCGTGCGGTAAGCACTTTTTTCCGTGTATAAAATTCAACGCTGTCTGTTCCGTTTGCATGAAGATCGCCATAGAAAGAATGCTTCCAACCGGAAAATGGGAAAAATGCCATCGGTGCAGGAACACCAATGTTCACCCCAAGCATGCCTGCATCAATATTTTCACGGAATTGGCGGACGTTCCCTCCATCTCTTGTAAACAGGCATGCCCCGTTTGCAAATGGCGAACGATTCGTTGTCTGAACAGCGTCATCTAAATTTTTTACACGTACAATCGAAAGGACTGGTGCAAAGATTTCGTCTTGCCAGATGCTCATTTCTTCGCTGACGTGATCAAAAATGGTCGGGCCGACAAAGTAGCCTTTTTCCCGGACTTCTTTATCTTCGCGGCCATCACGTACCAGCACAGCCCCTTCTTTTTCCCCGGTTTCAATATATTGCAGCGTACGCTCTTTATGCTGCTTGCGAATGACTGGACCGAGGAAGATATCATCTTCTAATCCATTCCCAATGCCCACATTATTGGCTTTATCAACAAGCTGTGCGATAAACTCATCTGCTACATCATCTTCTACCGCTACCACCGAAGCAGCCATGCATCTTTCACCTGCAGAACCAAACGCCGCGTTTAAAATCTGCGTTGATGCATTATCCAGATTCGCATCTTTTAACACAATCGAATGGTTTTTCGCACCAGCCAGTGCTTGCACACGTTTTAAATTGTCCGTACCGCGCTTATACACGTATTCAGCCACAGGCTGCGAGCCGACAAATGAAATAGCGGCCACATCTTTATGGTCTAACAAACCATTTACCGCGTCATGTGCACCGTGAACAATGTTAAACACGCCTTTTGGAAAGCCGGCTTCTTCCACGATTTCTGCCAAACGATTTGCCAGTAAAGGTGTGCGCTCGGATGGTTTCATAACGAAAGTGTTCCCGGTTGCAAGCGCCATCGGAAACATCCAGCACGGCACCATCATTGGGAAGTTAAACGGTGTAATTCCTCCAATCACTCCAATTGGGTAACGATACATTCCACTTTCCAAGTCAGTCGCGATGGAAGACAGCTGCTCTCCTTTCATCAGTGAAGGGGCTCCCGCTGCAAATTCAACACATTCAATCCCGCGCTGTACTTCTCCTTGAGCTTCGGTAAAGTTTTTCCCGTTTTCAATTGTAATAATTTCCGCTAATTCATCCCAATACTTCACGAGCAGCTGCTGAAGTGTAAACATCATTCGGGCACGTTTTGGAACTGGCTCATCTTTCCACATTTTAAAAGCCTGTGCAGCAGTATCTACTGCACCATTTACGTCTTCTGTCGAGGAAATCGGAACATGTGCAATGACTTCTTCGGTTGCTGGATTATAGACTTTTTCTGTTTGATCAGACTGTGCATCTACCCACTGTCCACCAATGTAATTTTTCAATGTTTTTACGGAATGTTCAATCATCATTCTTCCTCCTTCTATTTATTCAGTAAATGTTAGAAAATGGTATATAAGAAAACAGCTAAGAATAAGACAATACACGGAACGACAACACTTAGGAGAAAAATTGGCTTATAAGCCCGTGCATGAGATTCCCCGCAAATGACCCGAATCGTTGTAACGACATAACCGTTATGCGGCAGGGAATCAATACCGCCCGAGGCTAAAGCAGATACCCGGTGCATATCCCCTGGATGGACGCCTTGTCCAAGATAAATGGGTGCCAAAATTGGCAAGGCAATCCCTAAACCTCCAGAGGCAGAACCGGTAATACCGCAAATAACAGTGACTCCAATCGCTAAACCTAGTAATGGCGGCCCCGGCATATTCACCAAGCCGTCTACAACGCGGCTGAAGGCCGACACTTGTGCTGCGACACTGCCAAAACCAACAACAGCACATGTATTTGCTAAAGCTACTAACGCGTTTTGGGTTCCTGAAGCCATCGAATCCCAAAATGCATGCAAAAATCGAAACATCAGCGTACAAACCAATGTAATTCCTGCTACTAGTGCAACCAGTAAAGCAGCTGTTGGATTCATAAACATCGATAAAATATTCAACGCACCAATAACAACAAGTAATGGCAATAGCGCAGCAAACACATTTGGCAGCTCTTGTTTTCTATCTGGTGTCTGCTCTGGTTCCTCTGCTTTTTCTACAGCGGCTGCCATTTCGTTTCGAGAGGAGTTCTCGCCTGGCAGTTCAAATGTTTCACCATTTTTGACTGCTTTTTTTACTAAAAGACTTAGCCATAGCCCGCCAGCCACCATAATAAGCAGTGCACTAACAACACCAATCCATCCTCCAGCCGCCGGCGTCGTACCAAAATGTTCGGTCGGAATAATGTTTTGAATTTCTGGAGAGCCAGGAGCTGTCATCGTAAAAGAAATGGAACCGAACACAAGTGCTGCTGGAATAAATCGATGCGGCAAGTTGGCTGCTCGAAATAAGGAGACAGCAATCGGGTAGACGGCAAAGCCAACCACAAATAAACTCACACCGCCGTACGTCATGATGGCAGCTGCCGCTACAACCGCAAAAACAGCACGTTTCGTCCCAAGTGTCCGCTGAATCCATTGGGCAATCGCTTCTGCCGATTTTGTTACTTGCATCACTTTGCCGAAAATGGCACCAAGTAAAAATACTAAAAACCATGAAGCAAAGTAATCAGTAAATCCATTCATGTAATTTTCCATCATTGCCGTCTGCAGGTTAAGCCCCCCTGTAACCGCTGTCAAAACAGAACAGATAAGAGCAGCAATGACGATGTTAACACCTTTCATGGTGAGATATATCAGTAGTGCCAGGGATATGATAAGCCCCGCGGTGCCTACTATATCCATGTCCCTTCCCCCTCCTCTTTTCCCTTGCATACTCCTTCTTTTAGTTCACATTAATATTTGCGGAAAAATCATAGTCGTAGCAAATATGATATAAATCTTTTATCTCTTTTTTATTGGGAACTTTAGGATTTTTGGCGGGACTGCCGCTTGCTAAAGCATCATCTGCCATTTTATCGACAGCGCTTACAAAATCATTCTCATCGATTCCCCATCCTTTTAAATTAGGAATATTCAAGCGTGAACACAGTTCTTTTAC
Organism: Alteribacillus persepolensis; assembly: GCF_900099605.1. GTDB lineage: Bacteria > Bacillota > Bacilli > Bacillales > Marinococcaceae > Alteribacillus > Alteribacillus persepolensis. The sequence goes on along the minus strand of NZ_FNDK01000010.1, from coordinate 67,291 downwards.
CGAAGCCACAGCAATGTCAGCAGCGGTTTTATCAGGTTTTCCCTTTGCTTCTGGGTCAAAAATTCTCCCTAAGTCAGCAAGGCGCTCAACCGCAGCATCCTTGGTATATTCCAATACAGCCGGCAGCAGCATCGCATTGGAAAAACCGTGCGGCACGTGAAAAAGAGCGCCAATAGGACGGGACATACCATGTACTAAGCAGACGGATGCATTAGAAAACGCTAGTCCAGCTTGCATCGCCCCGATAGACATTTCTTCTAAAGCGTCTGTATTTTCCGCATTGTCATAAGCCGGCATAATGTTATGAACAATACGTTCCATCGCAGAAAGAGCCATCATGTCTGTCATTGGGTGAGCAAGAGTAGAAAGATAGCTTTCAATGGCGTGGCTTAATGCATCCACCCCCGTTGCTGCTTTGACCGGCTTAGGCGCTGACTTTGTTAGTAACGGGTCTACAATAGCTGCTTCTGGTAAAAATGCAGGCTGTTTAATCATCATTTTCACATCATTTGCCGTATTTGTAATAACCGTCACATCCGTTGCTTCAGAACCTGTACCTGCGGTTGTTGGAACGGCAATATGCGGAAGCGGCTTTTGTAATGCTGCCTTTTTACCGCCCATATAATCGCCGATGTAGCCTCCATTGCCAGCAATGACGGCGGCGGACTTTGCTGTATCGATGCAGCTGCCCCCGCCAAGCGAAACAATAACATCACATTTTTCTTGCTCCAACAGTGTTAATGCCTCTTGAACGTAAGTATCCGTTGGTTCTGTCCCTACCCCCGTATAGACTGTGCTTTTCACACGCTGTTTGGCAAGACTTTTCTGGCACTGGGCGACATAGCCGATATCTTTCATCACATCATCACTAATTAATAACACGTGTTCCCCTTTTTTCGCCGCTTCTTCCCCTACTTTCTCAAACGCATGCCGTCCATATCTTATTGTTGGCGGTGTGAGAAAGGAAGCATAGTGATTCATCAGTATCTCCCCTTTCTTTACGTGGTCACTCTATATCAATGCAATACGTGTGCCAGCATGCGCATAAAATAAGAAAAACTCGGCTTGCCGCCGAGTTCTTATAGTGAAAGCGCCGCTTTTCTCATTCTTTCATCCGTTAACAAAGAGGAATGCTGCTGCAGCTTAAAAATGTAGGGATGTCACTACAAAACGTTGATTGTGTAGTGATATATCTACATTCAATCAATCTGATATTTTCTAAGTTTCTGATAAAGAGTCGTGCGGTGAATACCTAATGTTTTCGCCGTTTTTGATTTATTGCCGTTATTTTGTTTTAAGGCAGCAGCAATCATTTCTTTTTCTCGCCTCTCCTCTTCTTGTTTCACATCACGAACAGACGATGGAAGCGGCTGGACAGAGGGGGCGTTGTCCCTGAAGGCAGATGTTTCGTTTGAAAGAAAATCCGGCAAGTGCTTTCGATCAATTGTTTGGTTTTCTATTAACACAACCAGTCTCTCGATAACATTAGTTAACTCTCTTATATTGCCGGGCCAAGGATATTGAACAAACATGTTCATTGCTTCTGGTGTAAGTGTTTTGACAGCTGTTTCATGCTTTTTGGAAAGTACCGTTAAATAATGCGACACAAGCGGCGGGATATCTTCTTTGCGTTCCCGCAGCGGCGCGATCGGTATCTCAATCACATGAAGCCGGTAATAGAGATCTTCTCGAAATGTTCCTTCTTTCACTAAACGAGATAGATTTTTATTTGTAGCGGCAATGATTCGTGTATGCAGCGGGTATCGCTTCGTTCCTCCAACACGTTCAAATTCTTTTTCCTGCAAAACTCTCAGCAATTTTGTCTGCATATCGACTGGCATCTCACCGATTTCATCCAGAAAGAGTGTTCCATTCTGAGCAAGTTCACATTTCCCAGGCTTTCCTCCTTTTTTAGCATCGGTAAATGCTCCTTCTTCGTAACCAAACAATTCCGCTTCAACAAGCGAGGCTGGAATAGCACCGCAGTTCACACTAACAAAACGCCCATTTGTAAAAGGGCTTAAATGATGGATGCCTTGCGCATACATCTCTTTACCGGTACCGCTCTCTCCAGTAATTAATGTGGTCACGTTTTTTTTAGCAACCTTTCGTGCGATGGATTTTGATTCAGCTGTGCTTTTGCTGTCTCCAATAATCTGTTCAAGTGTTGTGATCCTTCTTCCTTCTAAAGTATTGGGAAAAACACTTCGTTTTGGAGCCGGGGTGCGTTCACTATTTTTCTGCATGCGTTCATAGATTTCATAAAGTTCTGTCAATCCTTCAAAAATCAGCATGCCAATGGCCCCTGCAACCCGGTCGTTTTTCCATATCGGTATCCGGTGAACAACCATCGGCTGTCCTTGAATATACTGAATGGCACCACGCTCTGGCAGCCCTGTTTGTACCGTATTATGCAGATTTGTATTTTCAATCACATCTGTCACATGCTTTCCCATTGCATCTGATTTATCAATTCCGATAAACCGGGTGTACGCATCATTCACAGCCACAACCCGTGCCTGCTCATCTACCACTGCCACCCCTTCATAAGCGCTTTCTAAAATGATATTAATAATTTCTGGTGAATGTTCAAATAGATGGAATTCTTGGATATAGTAAGAAATGCCGTGCAAGATTTCGGTTTGTGTAATCAACCCAATTAATTGGTTATCTTCATCGGCAACGAGAAAATAGTCGAATGGTAAAGCGTGCAAATCCATCAAAGAATCGTGAGATGAAATAATCGAAAAGTTCTCTTTTGTCATGCTTTTTAAAATCAGCTCATCTTGTTTTCCATGCAACAGACTGCGCATCAACAATGAAGGTGTTACAAGCCCTACTGGTTTCATTCCCTCGCTCACAACAGGTAAGCAGCTGGCATGTAATTTTTCTATCAGCCGGGCTGCTTGCGCAAAAGTTTGATCAGGATAGACAAAACTGGGATTTTCTATCATCCAGTTTTTTATTTTCAGCCTATCTGTTGTTCCCGTTTTTAAATCATCGACAGCAAACGGCGGCAGCAAGCTTCTCCCTCCCTTTTCATTGATGTATATTTATTATTATGCAATTATCATAACATGCTTTTCTGAAGAAACAGCAGGTAAGAGGGTTTGTTCTTTTCACGATATGTCATATAACTGCCCAGACTTTTACTCGTATTAGAAAAAACTCAGATTGCTGTGAATTTCTGGTCATAGGCGTCAACATTTTATTTATACCTTTATTTTTGTCTATGCTGAAAAACAAAAAGCCGCCTGTTCTCTATTTGTAAGAAGACAGGTGGCTCACACGGATGAAAAGATGATGAATATTCCTATCCATCGTGAGCAATACGTTTAAAAAGAACAGCAATCCCCATTCCGCCGCCAATCCCCATTGTCGCTATCCCCCATGTTGCGCAGCGATGCACCATTTCTGTCATCAATCGTGTTGTGATGATGGCACCGCTTGCTCCGTACGGATGGCCAAGGGCAATGCCTCCCCCGCTGACGTTTACTTTAGCAAGCGGCATACGTAATTCATATAACGAAGCAAGTACTTGCGAAGCAAATGCTTCATTAAATTCCATTACGTCGATGTCATCCATCGTTAAACCGTTTCTTCTTAAACACGTTTGCACCGCCGGCACGGGACCAATGCCTAATATATTAGGGTCTACTCCGGCAATAGCCGTATCGACCACTTCTGCGATAGGTTTCAAGCCTAGCCGCTCTGCTTTTTGTTTTGACATCATCAAAACGACGGATGCACCGTCATTCACCGGGCAAGAGTTACCTGCTGTGACGGTGCCGTCTTCTCTAAATAAAGCAGGCAGGCGCTGCAGCAACTTCATGGTTGTCCGTTTTCGCACACATTCATCGCGGTCGCTTTTGACACCAGGCACCGCTGCTATTTCTCCGGCAAATACGCCTTGTTCCTCCGCAGCAGCAGCTTTCCTGTGGCTGTCCACTGCAAACTGATCTTGTTCTTTGCGTGTGATGCCGTATTGCTGTGCGACATTTTCCGCCGCTTCTCCCATGCTCGGATCTCCAATAAAATCTGGAGAAAAACGCGCTCGTTCATAGAGTTTAGGCGTGCCTTTGTGCAGGTTTTTTGGTTTTTCCATTTTCCACGGTGCCAAACTTGTGCTCTCTGTGCCGCCTGCAATATAGATATCTCCCGCTCCCGCTTGAATCATCCGTGCTGCCAGATGAATTGCTTCAAGTCCTGAACCGCACTGCCTGTCCACGGTTACTCCTGGGACAGACACTGGAATGCCAGCTGTTAATAACGAAAGCCTGGCTATGTTTCCTCCTGGACCCACCACGTTTCCCAAAATCACATCATCAATATCTGCAGGTTCAATCTTTGAGTCTTCTATTAATTGCTTCATCAGTACAGCTGCCATCGATTCTGGGGCAGTCTGCTTTAAGATGCCATCGATTTTCCCGACAGGGGTTCGTTTTGCCCATACGATAAAAGGTGTATTCATGACGGCTGTCCCTGCCTTTCTACACAGGCTTTCAACTGTTCTTGAATGATTTTTCTTTTCGGTTTTCCACTTGTGGTCAGCGGCAATGCATCTGTGATAACAAAGTGGCGAGGACATTTATAGGCGGCAAGTTCACGTTTGCAAAACGTTTGTACGTCACGCTTGATGTCATCGTTCGAACGTGCCGCATCTTGTTTGACAACCATCATCGCTGCGCAAGCTTCTCCCCAATAATCGTTTTCCACCCCTGCAACACATACATCTACGAGCAATGGATGCTTTTTTAACACATTTTCTACTTCTTCGGGATACACATTTAAACCGCCGGTTACGATCATGTTTTTTTTGCGCCCGGCAAGATGCAAAAATCCATCTTTGTCCTGCTTTACAAGATCTCCTGATGGCACAAATGCTTCTTTTTCCGTAAATGGATGTTGGTAATAACCTGAAAACACCATCGGACTTTTCACATACAACTCGCCAATTTCTCCTGGCTGTGCCTGTTCGCCTGCTTCATTTTGAACCAGCACATCAACATTAGAAAATGGATAACCGAGTGCAGTACTGCTTTTATGCTGGTCTTTTTCATGCAAAATGCTAATAAAGCTCAGCTCCGAGCTGCCGTAAAATTCTTTCCACTCTGCATGAGGCCAAACTTGCTGAAACACGGTTTTGCGTGCACCTCTCATTTTCGCTCCTGAAATAATACACATGCGAAGCGAATGGCTGTAATCATGTTCACTTGTCTGTCTTGCCATTGCTTCAAACATCGTCGGCACACCGTATAACACTGTTATGTATTGTTTGGACGTACGCTGCAATACCGCTTTCGCACTGAAACGTTCTTCAAGAATGCACACCGCACCAACGTGCAGTGCATGAAACACAGCAAATAGAAACAGAGAATGTACGAGCGGCCCCGGCACAGCAATAACGTCTTCGGCTGTAAGCTCCAGCTCTTTATCCGCTTCCCGAAAGCTTTCTTTCCATGACAAGTGATGGCGGAGAAATCCTTTCGGCAAACCGGTTGTGCCTGAAGTAAACCCCATATAAAACAGTGTATCATCGCTCACTTCCGGAAATGCTGCATCACTGTCTTCACATGTTAAAAGCCACTGGTCCAAAGACGCGCGGTTCTCGACTACAATAACTTTTTCTGCCGCGCTTGTATCTTTTAACGCTTCCCATGCTTTGTCCACAAACAGGATATCTGGCTGTGTTTGCTGCAATATCGCCTGACATTCTTTCAACGACCATTTTCTATCAAGCGTCACAGTCAGCCATCCTGCTTTCGCAGCCCCAACTGCCAATGAAACAAACTCTACTCCGTTTGGCAAAAGAAGAGCTGCTTTCGGAGGATAATATGTTTGTGCTTGTTGTGGTTTTCTTTCCTGCAGCAATGCTGCTGCAATATCACTAGTGTATTGATGCAGCTCGCCATATGTAACAGTTTCTGCCGCTGTTATCAGCGCGGTTTTCTTCGGATGCGCGTTCGCACGTTTTGTGAATGAATCGGCAACTGACATGTTACCGCCTCCCTTTCTATCCTGCTCGTTTTGTCTTTTCTAAACGTGATTGCTGACTTTTTACTAAAAACGGATGGCTGCGCGCCAACTTGACCGTAAGCAAGCCCGATCCAACTGCTTTGGCTGTATCACCAGGTAAAAAACCTAATGAAGAAAGCGCCGCTTGATATAGGGGAAGGTTTGCTACAAAAGCTAAATAAATAATGCCAATACTATGAATAATCAGTATTCCCCCGATGCAATTAACCGCAACAGCTTTCCACGCATACAAAGCGGGCTTTGTTTTTTCTATCAGCCAGCCAATCACAAATGCAGCAATCGGCCATGATAAAACATATCCGCCGCTTGGCCCTAATAAGATGCCTAATCCGCCGCGTCCACCGGCCAACAGCGGCATTCCGACAGCAACAAGCGCCACAAACAGCAGCACACTTCCTCCACCTAGCTTTGCCCCGAGCAATGAACCGGCAAGCATGACACCAAGAGTTTGTGCCGTAACTGGAACCGGTGTAAATGGAAGTGGTATCGGCGGCATCAGCCCTAATACGCCAATAACAGCAGCAAACATTGCTGCATAGAGCATCGATGTGGTTTTCATGATCAAAGCTCCCCCCTTGTTTGATGTCTATAGAAAATGTAAACGAATTCTAAAAATATGTCAACTTACACATTATATAAGTTTACATTATTCGCAGCACACATTCTCTTGCCGTATTTGGAACAAAGCCGCTGCCGCTCCGCACAAAAAAAGCTGCTAAAGGGAAACCCTTCAGCAGCCTGTTCTAACTGGCTATACCAGTGCTTTTTCTTTGCTTTGCTTGGCAAACCCTTTTTGTCGGAAAGCTTGCCGTTCTTTTTTTGACCATTTATTATATTTCTTTAAAAACGCTTCGTATTCACCAAGCACTTTATCAGTATTGCCAAATGCTTTGGTTTCTCCAAATTCAAGCCACAAAATTTTATTGCAGAACTCGCGCATTTGGGCAATTGAGTGGCTGACAAAAAACATCGTTTTGCCGCGCTGCTTGAACTCTTTCATTTTTTCCAAACATTTTTTAGCAAACGCTTTGTCACCAACCGATAATGCTTCATCAACAATAAAAATATCAGGGTCGATGTTCACACTGATGGCAAAACCAAGCCGTGATTTCATCCCTTTGGAGTAGGACTTTACCGGCTGGTCAATAAATTTTTCCAACTCCGCAAATTCAATGATATCTTGTTCCATATCACGGATTTGTCTTTTGGTAAATCCGAGCATTAAACATTTTAATTCAATATTTTCCCGCCCTGTCAGCTTGTTGTTTAAACCAGCGGAAACATCAATAATTGCTGTTTCACCATTAATGATAATATCGCCACTCGTTTGCGGGACGATACCGCTCAGGATATTAGACAATGTTGATTTCCCCGAACCATTTACTCCTACCAGCCCGATAATATCCCCTTTTTCCGCTTCAAACGAGACATCGCGCAGCGCATAGAATTCCTCGCCGAAACTTTTGGGAAGCAGCAAGTCTTTTAGACGTTCTGACTGGTTGTGATACAGTTTAAACTTTTTCGTTACATTTTTTGCAATAATTGCTTTAGGCATTTTATCACATCCGTTTTTAATTTACGCCCGGAAAAAGTGATACATCATTATAAAAAGTCAATAAAGTGACGGCGAAAGCGCACATGCAGTACGGATCCGATTACAAACAGCACACCGACAAGCCCCCAAAAATAGAGCGTATACCACCCGTGTTCGAGCAAATACCATGACTCTCCAAAAAAGGCAGCTCGGTAGCCTTCTACTAAATAATATAACGGGTTTAGCTGCATCAATGCGTGGATGCGCTCCGGCAATACATTTGTTACCCATAAAAACGGTGTTAAATATAAGAATACACGTATTGTTGACTGAATAAACATCTGTGCATCACGAATAACTGTTGTGATGGTGGAAGAAATCAGCACAAATGCAATCACAAGCATAATCATGCTGAAAATAAAATACGGAAACTGTACATAATACATATTCACCGGGTGACCAGCAAATTGCATATAAATCATAATAATAAACAATAAAAACAAATGCGGGTACAATTTCGATATGACAACGTAGGCCGGAATGACACTCGTTGGAAAGCTCATTTTCGATACCATGCGCACTTTCGTATAGATAGCTTTGGACCCTTGTGTGACAGCAGGCTGGACAAAAAACCAGATCGTAATTCCTGCTGTCATCCAACTGAAAAATGGCACACCATCCACTGCTTCGTTATCACGGATTCCATATCCAAAAACAAACCAATAAATCGCAATGAAAAACACTGGTGTAATCAGTTCCCACAACGGCCCCAAATAATTGTTATTGTGTTTTATTTTTATTTCATACAGAGCAAGGCGGTTAATTAAATACATGCTCTCCCATAATTCTTTGATTATCGTTACAACAGATTTCATTGTTATACCTTCTTTTATGCTTCCGTCCTGTCAAACACGCGGCTGATCACACGTTCTGAGGCCTTTCCATCCTCTAAAGAATGAAATGTTTGTTCAAACCAGTCAATGTGGTCTTTGTAGCGGCTTCGAATTGTATCGGCTTGTTTGATTTCTTGAATGATTTCGTCCGTTGTCGTTACCAGCGGACCTGGTGCTTCCTTTTCAAAATCAAAATAAAAGCCTCTCAGCTGGTCGCGGTAGTTTTCGATATCATAGACATAAAAAATCATTGGGCGCTTGAGAACACCGTAGTCAAACATGACCGACGAATAATCAGTCATTAATATATCACCGATAATATATAAATCCCGGATATCAGGATAATTCGAGCCATCCACTGCAAACCCTTCATATCCGCTTAAATCCAATTTATCAGAAACAAGATAATGGAGACGGAACACAACCACATAGTCATCTCCGAGCTCTTGATACATTTTGTCCATATCCATCTGTACGGCAAATTTATATTTTCCAATAAAGTGATACTCATTGTCACGCCAAGTCGGCGCATACAGCACCACTTTTTTGCCTTCCGGAATACCGAGCCTCTCTTTTATTCTTGCCGCATCTTCCTCTGTATAATGAAACAAATAATCATTTCTCGGATATCCCGTCTCTAAAAGCTGCTGATTAAAATCAAATGCCCGTTCAAATATCTCCGATGAATAGTGGTTTGGTGATACGAGATAATCCCAGCGGCTCGCTTCTGCTACAAAATTGCGCTTATACATATCAGTTGTCGTTCCCGGCATATACACTTCATCCATATCAAGCGCCAGTTTTTTGAGCGGTGTACCGTGCCATGTCTGTAAATACACGGTGTCATTCGGCTTGGCGATCCATTTTGGCAGCCGGCTGTTAAACACCCAGTATTTCGCCCGCATCATGACAATAAACCATTTCAGCGTAAACCGGGTAATGGTTTGTACACCGTGCTCATCAAAACGTGATTTAAAGCGGTGGTCAATGCTCCAGTAGTAAATATAATTTCTATCTTGTTGTTTTAGCGTTTCATAAACAGCCCGCGGGTTGCAGCTGTATTGTTTGCCCAAAAAACTCTCAAACACAATAATATTTTTCTTTTTTGGCAAACGCCCGGCGATCATAGAGATATTACGGTAAAAACGGCGCATTTTTTTCGATTTCCTTAGCTTATTCCATTTTTTTTTCGTTCTTTTCTTCCATTTCTTTTTCCATTTTTTCCAACGTTTCAGCATATACATTCAATACCCTTCTGCTATAGAGAATCGTAACAGCAATACTGCTTGGTCTATTATATACGTTTTTTTTCCGAGAAACAAAAAAGAAAAAGAGAGCAGCACCCTCTTTTCTTTAATACGCATTGGCAAGAAGCAGTTCTTGCTTTATTTTTGTCGTGGAGATATTTGCCGTTCTCGGCAGATAAACGACTTCACAGTACGGCTTCAAGTAATCAAACTTGCCTTCCCAGTCATCTCCCATGACGAGCGTGTCCACATTGTGGTGAACAATATCTTCCACTTTCTGTTCCCACTTTTTCTCTGGTATTACTTCATCTACATAGCGAACCGCTTCTAAAATCATTTTTCGTTGCTCATAAGGATAATATGCTTTTTTATTTTTTAGTTCGTTAAATTCATCAGTGGAGATCGCCACAATGAGATAATCTCCTAACGCTTTCGCGCGCTTTAATATATTAATATGACCCCAATGCAGTAAATCAAATGTTCCATACGTAATGACTTTTTTCATGTTCAAGCCCTCCTAGCTACTAACGAAACTAGAACATCTTTCTTTATACTTGTTTACCTTCTATTTACTTTCTTAAAATAAAAATTACAGAAAAAACACCTTTATTTAGTTGACTTCCAGAATTATATCACAACCGCCACCAGTTCACTATATACCTTTCATGAAATATCACTACATTTGTGTAAAAAAGTATGGGAAAATCTCTAGGTTACTGGAAGTACATTCCAATGAACAACGCAAAAATCAAGCTTTTCATCCTGTTGCTCGCACGTGGAAAAAGGCACCGTTGTCACAAAATTGACAAGGATGCCTGTATCTTTTTCCTTGTGCTCTGCTTTCATCCTTTTCTTATGTGACCGATATTATCACAGAGATGGTGTCGTGCACCTGCCATGCCGAACACAATCCGAATGTCTCCAGTCGATTCTTTTTCTATTTATCCGTATTAATATATTGTTAAACTCTATATTTATTATTAATTTTTCAAAAAGCATACACGCCCTTCAAGGATGAACCGCAGGAACCTCAAGCAAGCAGGCGTTTGTGCCAGACAATAAAACCTCCAAATATGTACACTTTTCTATTAAAAAAAGCTGGGACATAAGAATACGAACGACGAAAGAATCCGAACGATTTATCAAAATCAGTTCGGATTATTTGTCTATCCTAGCCATTTCTATCATAGCTCCGTCAACATCCTGCGCGTTCCGCAGGCACAGCTTTAACTTGGTAAAGAAAATCCCATTACCAAGCGAACCTTCAGCTCGTGCTTTGACGCACAGGACGTGCTAGTGTCGGCATCGGCGCACGATGCGGCTGGTCTCAGCCGACGTCCTGCAGGGAGTCTCCGTATGTTGATGACGCTTGGCCTATACTTTCAAATCTTGTTGTCTGGCTTTGGAGTAACCTGTTTTAGATTTGGGCCAGCCTCGCATGACATATTTATTTCGGCGGAGCCTCAAATGCCTTTGACCGTTTGGCACGCCGGTAATAGATGGTATTGGACACAATGCCTATTGCACCTGCAGCGGTAAATAGAAGCGGAATGAGCCACACATAGGAATCATAGGTAATGGTCGACAAACGATAGATCCCCCAAATAAATAACAAAAGAGAACCGATAAAACCTAAGGCTGGTTTGGATGTGGTCTGTGCCATAACAACCTTCCTTTCCAACACAATGAAGTAATGCCCCTTATACAGCGGCTGTCAATCTGTATTATCCATGAAAGGATAACATCCTCTATTTCTATTCGTTAGAAAAAACTCCTTTCCTGCTTTTGTTTTTCCATACTCAAGCAAATGAATTTCTTGTAAGATATGGGTAACAATTGTATTCACTATAAGGGGGAGAAAGATGCCAGAACACACCATTCTCGTTATCGAAGACGAAGAAAAACTGGCTCGTGTGTTAACGCTTGAGCTTGAATATGAAGGGTATGCCGTTCAGGCTGCATACAACGGAAAAGATGGCTTAGAAGAAGCGCTAACTGGTTCATATGATTTGCTGCTTTTAGATGTGATGCTTCCCGAAATGAGCGGAATGGAAATCCTCCGCCGTTTTCGCCGCCGCCATCAACATACGCCAGTTATTATGCTGACCGCTAAAGATGAAGTGTCCGATAAAGTCAGCGGCCTTGACCTTGGTGCCAACGACTATGTAACAAAACCGTTTGAAACCGAGGAGCTGCTCGCACGCATTCGTGCCCAGCTTCGCACAAATACTGCAAATACAGCCCACTCAGCAAAGGTGGAAGTACTGACAATCGACACGTTGACCGTCCATGTCAACACGCGTGACATTATACGCGAAGACAGGCACATTGAAGTCACCCCGCGTGAATTTGACCTTTTAGTATATTTTTTACGAAATAAAAATCAAGTGTTAACCCGTGATCAGCTGCTTGAAAGTGTTTGGGGTTTTGATTATGCAGGTGATACAAATGTTGTTGACGTGTATATTCGCTACTTGCGCAAAAAAATCGACACCGGTTTTTCTACTCCCTTAATTCATACGGTTCGCGGCGTCGGCTATCAAATGAAAGGTACATAACATGAAAATTAAAACAAAAATGCAGCTGTATGCGGCCATTGCTATGTTTTTCGTATTAATGGCTGCGAACACAGCTATTTATGTTCTCTTTAACCAAGTTTCTTCTGACTCAGAGTTAAACAGACTGCAAACACAAACGAATGCGTTAGTTGAGGCTCTGCACCAAACAGATGAACATGTTGATGTGGAAAATCTTTTAAATGCCTATTTACCCTCTAATGGGATGATCCGGGTAATTACAAGGGATGAAACGACACTTTTTACATTGACAAAAGAAAACCGCTTCCCCTCATTAATCTCTTATACATTCACCACAGAAGCACAAGCCAGTCTCGTTCAAACCGATGAAGGGGAACGATTTGGCATTATATACGAGCCAGTCATTTGGAGTGACGGGCAGGTGGTCACACTTGAGGTAAGCGAACATTTCGAAGCATTGGAAAATAACATGGAAACGCTGCAGCTCGTCTTGTTTTTGGCTTCGTTATTTATTTTGCTGCCAACTTTCCTGGGCGGGCGGTTATTGAGTGAATTATTTTTGCGGCCTATCCGATCTACTGCCCGTACTATGCAAGACATTGAACAGCGCGGTGAATTGAAAAAAATAAACATCGAAGATATGTCTAAAGATGAGATATATGAAATGAATGCAACATTTAACCGTATGATTGACCGCTTGGAAGAAAACTTTGAAAAACAGCAACACTTCGTGTCAGACGCTTCCCATGAACTGAAAACACCGTTGTCTATTATTGACAGCTATACACGGTTGTTAAAACGCTGGGGAACGAGCAAACCAGACGTTATGGCAGAAGCGATACAAGCGATATTATCAGAAAGTGAGCGCATGAAAAAAATCACCGAACAGATGCTGATGCTTGCTAAAGACGAATCCACCGGAGCGATGGAACGAGAAACTTTTGATGTCATTGCTATGGCAAGAACTGCTGTTACCTCGTTTTCTCGTTCGTATGAGCGTCATATCACCGTACAAAGCCGTGAAGACTCTCTTCTTTATCATGGGGATAAAGAAAAATTAAAACAAGTAATATACATTTTGCTCGATAATGCGTTAAAATACAGCGATAGTGACGTGACCGTTCGGGTAATGGAAGGTGATACGAACATCGAGCTGTCGGTGGACGATCACGGACCAGGCATTCCAAAAGAAGAACAGCCCAAAATTTTTGACCGCTTTTACCGCTTGGATAAAGCACGCAGCCGCACTACCGGCGGCACTGGCCTAGGCCTTTCCATCGCATGGGCAATCATTCATGCGCATCAAGGGACTATTTCAATTGAAAGCGAACCGCCTAACGGCACATCATTTATTATCGACCTCCCAAAATAATCCGTTTTTTATGATTTTCTCATCAAATGTTAATCTTCGTTTAAGAAGCTTTTCATCTCGCACGGGTATGATGAAGCTGTACACAATAAAGGAGGAGCTCCCCATGAAAAAATTTGTTATTGCAACGGCTTGTGTGACGGTACTCGGACTCGTGGCGGTTGGTGTGCAGCAGTTTTCTGCTTCCGCGGACGATGCACATCAAAGCGGCAGCAATTTGAATGTAGAAGAAGCAAAACAACAGATTCAAACACAATATCCTGGAGAAGTGACAGAAATTGAACGTGAACGTGAAAATGGAAAAGACGTCTATGAAATGGAGATCGTCGGTGAAGAATATAAATATGAATTAAAACTTGATGCAGCCAGCGGCGACGTATTAAAACTCGATGAAAAAGAAAAAATACGCACCAGCAAACAAAGGGAAACCGATCAAAACAGCCAAAACGAGACGTCATCGACTGATGATGCAAACGAAAGTTCTTCTTTGCAAAGCCGGTTTGCTATCAGTATAGAAGAAGCAAAACAAATTGCTCTAAACGAAGTCGGCGGTACTATTGATGAAATCGAACGAGATGAAGATGATGGCATGTTCTATTATGAAGTAGAACTTCATACCGAACGCGGCGAAGCTGAAGTAGAAGTGGATGCACAAACAGGAGAAATTATCGTCATTTCATATGATGACTAACGAAAAGCGCAAGCGCCGTACTCACGAGCGACAAGTCCTGGAGGGCCGGCTTATGGAAAGCTGACTTTTGCTTTCCATGGACGGACCGAAGGAACCTCGAGCGAGCAGGCGCTTTTTCTGGACCATGAAGGCGCCGAACTTTTATAGCTTTACCTATCTTTTAAAAAAAAGCGGGCACAACCGTCAAACGGCCGTGCTCGCTTTTCATTCAGCCATGCTTTCGTACACGCAGCGGCTGAAAATTATTTTCTAACAGACGATTGTATCGGTCATCCAAATGAGCTTTTATCTTTTCCTGTTTGTCTTCTGGAATCATTCCATATTCTACGTATTTGTCGATCAGCACTTTTTTCTTTTCGATGATATCTTTGTGCAAATCTGCAAGTGCTTCTTTTTGCTCTTCGGTTAATTCAACATTTCTAACTTCCCCATGCATTTCATTTGCTTCTGCGTACCCGGCTGCACCGAACAGAAGACAAACCGCAAGCAGTGCCCCGATGCCTTTTTTCCATGTACGTCGTATCATTTTTACCACTCTCCTTTGTATGTCTCTTTTTTACTTTGTGCCAGTTTGGCGCATTTATTTATTTTTCTGCTTTCGATTAATTCCATGCATTCCTACAAACAGTAATACTATCTTGATTGTTGGAGGAGATGATTATGACCGATACATTACTGCCTGTTACATCTGTTACCAACGGAATGGAAAAAGACGTAACCAAGCATTTGTTTTTCTTGACGAACCAAGTCGTGAACCTTTGTTTTTATGAGATTCCAAACCGCTCAAAAGAGTGGATATTAATAGATGCTGGCATGCCGGCTTCTGCTGATATTATTCAAGCAACTGCCAAAGAGCACTTCGGAGAGGATCACAAGCCGCAAGCAATCGTGTTAACACACGGCCATTTTGACCACGTTGGTGCGCTGGAAGAACTTATTGATGCTTGGAACGTCCCTGTTTATGCACATGAACAAGAATTACCGTATCTCACTGGCAAAAAAGATTATCCCGAGCCCGATAACAGTGTCGAAGGCGGACTCGTTGCCAAAATGTCGCGCATGTTTCCAAATGAAGGTATTGACGTTGGAACAAGCGTACAACCTTTGCCAGAAGACGAAAGCGTTCCTTTCATGGAAGGCTGGAAATGGGTGCACACACCTGGACATACACCTGGCCATGTTTCATTTTTTCATGAGCAGGACCGGCTGTTAGTTGCTGGAGATGCATTTGTGACCGTCAAACAAGAATCTTTATTTAAAGTGATGATGCAGGAAAAAGAAATCAGCGGACCGCCGCGCTATTTAACGACGGATTGGGAAAAAGCCCGCACGTCGGTAGAAACACTTCAGGCACTCCATCCAGCCATAGCGGTAACCGGCCATGGTCTGCCAATGGAAGGAGAAGAGTTAAGCGGCGCATTGGATACGCTTGTCCGCCGCTTTGATGAAATCGCCATTCCCGACCACGGCAGGTTTGTGTAATACACGCGAAAAGCGCAAATGCTTAAAAAGGAGTTATTCGAGCTGTACAGCTCGAATAACTCCTTTTCTATGTTAAACATCGACATTATATAAGCTTGCTCCTTTTTGGAAAAAGCGCTCCACGTTGTTTTCCACATTGTCATCCGGCACTAAAGGCGGTGCGTGATGTGTTTTGATGCGGGCATCAATAATCATATTGTCGCAGCCCCAGTGCTTGTTTTTATAGAAACTGTTGATTCCATAGATATCGTGTGATGGATTACTTCGTGTGAAAGTTACCCATAAGAAATTGGCTAATGTTTCCGCTAAAAAGTTGCTGTCATCGGTTAGGATAAAGAGCGGACACCCTTGGATATCACTGCTCTTCGCGATTTGTGCCGTAATTTCTTGCATGTCGTCTTCTGCCTCTTCGTAACTAGAAAAGCTGGCATGCTCAAATGCAATCACGCCCGGCATGACAAGACGTGGATTTCTGATATGAGTGTGCTGCTCAAGCGATGCCGGCACTGTTTCACACAGATTGCGTTTTTTATCGCCATATGCCGCTATAATGACTTTGCTTCCTTTGTTCAAGCCTTCTCCAGAATAATCTAACGTATCGATTGTTGTGTTCGTTTGAAAATGAAGGTCACGACGCAAATCGATTCGTTCTAACATATACGTAAGAAAGTCTGCTTCATGATGCGTATCTAACGGCTTGTCTTGTTCTGCTGTAATAAACAAATATTTAGCAAGACTGACCTGCCCTGTGCCTAATATGCGGTTGGCAATCGTTAATAACTCCGCTGGCTGCTCCACTTTTTCAAATGGCGTGTAGCGTTCGCTTCCAATCGCAAATAATAGTGGATGAACCCCTGCTGCATCAACAGCATGAACTTCTTTGACACCTGGTATTTCTTGCTGCAAGGCATCTCCTGTTAATTCATGAATCATCTCGCCAAACGCAGTATCTTCTTGCGGCGGCCGTCCAACAACGGTAAATGGCCAGACGGCATTCTTTTTGGCCAGCACTTTTCGAACACGCATGAGCGGAAATTCATGGGTCAAACTGTAATAACCTAAATGATCACCAAATGGGCCTTCCGGCTTAGTTTCTTCCGGATAAATATCGCCAGTAATGACAAAATCAGCATCCAGGCTGATGCAGTAGCCATCATCATATGTATAGCGGAAACGTCTGCCGCTGAGAAGGCCCGCAAAGGTCATTTCACTTAATCCTTCAGGAAGTGGCATGACAGCACTTAGCGTATGCGCCGGCGGGCCGCCGATAAAAATACTTACTTTAAGCGGTTTGCCGAGCTTGTTTGCTTTGGCTTGATGAACACCAATACCGCGGTGAATTTGATAATGCAGGCCAACTTCATTATCCATGTCATACTCATTGCCAGTCAGCTGCACGCGGTACATTCCTAAATTGCTGTTCATGATTCCTGGTCTATCTGGATCTTCTGTGTATACTTGTGGAAGTGTCACAAATGCCCCGCCATCTTCCGGCCAGTGTTTAATCAAAGGCAGATCGCTGATATTTACTTCTTCAAACTCGTTTAAGGCACTTCTCCCTTTTTTTAACGGCAATGCTTTCGAGGCAGCAAGTGCTGTTTGTGTATGCTTCAACGGACTTTTCAATGCTGCCATCGGATCATTTCGAAGCCGGATGACATCCTGGGTTTTATCCAAGGTTTTTCGGAAAATAAACTTACTTCGCTCTACGTTGCCAAATATATTCGATACCGCTGGATAACGTGACCCTTTGACGTTTTCAAAATAGAGCGCTGGACCGTCTTGTTGATTGACTCTTCTATGTATCGCAGCCATTTCAAGGTCAGGATCTACTTCGTCCTTAATACGGACGAGGTGGCCGGCTTGTTCCAAATCATTAATACAATCTTCTAATTGACGATACATTCCACACTACTCCTATTTGTTATGATAGCAACTGTTACTTTCGTTTATTTTCTCATGCTTTCGCCGAAAAAAAAATAGATAGCGCAGACATTTACGAAAGTTGTCATCGTTAAGAAAGGCCCAAGCATCTAAAAATGCCATTCTTTCTGTCCATATCATCTCAAACATCTGCACCGTGGATTTCTCTGTATGTTTTTTTCGTTTTTGCAGAAATTAAACCGTGAGGGGGGATTCACGATGGCACAAGATGTCCTTTGTGAAGTAAACAACTGTGAATATTGGGCAGAAGGCAACCTCTGTACAGCTGATAAAATTTACGTTGTCAGCCATAAAGGCGAAAAAGCGTCAAACGAACACGAAACTGATTGTAAAACATTTGAAAAAGCAACCCATTAAAAAAAACGAGGCCGTCACAGAAGCGGCCTCCTTTTTCATAGAGCAATGTGCCTGGCGCCTTGCTCTGCTAAAATGCTAAATTCAAAATCGCGCTGATAACAACAATTAGTCCAATAATCATTAAAATGGTACGAATCATCGATATCATCCTCTCCTCTTTTTGTAACGGTCCCTTTCCCCTGTTATGTGCAATCAAAACATTGTAAAAAGAACTGCCCCGTCATTTTCAGGACAGTTCGCGCAACATGTTATCCGTAAATATGATCAGCGTTTTGGTAACGAAGCTGTTCCGCCTGGCTTTCTGCCGCGGCTGTGTCAGGATGAGGTGTTTGCTCTTCTATTTCTTGAATATCGGGGTGTTCAATCTCTACTTGCCGTTTGATTCGTTTTTGCTGCTGCGCTTGTTTGTCTGCCAATGCTCCTCCCCCCTCTTTCTTACTTTTACCGAAAAGAATCCTTCCCATGTACCATTCAGCGTGAAACTTTTAGGAGAAAGAGGTTTTTTCTGCAGAAAGAAGGGAAAAAGAGTAGTACGATGCAATCACTGGAATAGCGGGGATGGGTACTTATGGACTGGAAACACATCGTCACGTTTGGCAAAACCTTAAAAGAAGAAATGAAAGAAGACCGTGTGGCGGGGCTTGCAGCAGAACAAGCTTTTTTTTATATGCTCGCGCTCTTTCCGATGATGATATTGCTGTTATCGATTCTTCCTTATTTATCTATTGATGCAGAACGAGTCATGATGCTGATTGAATCGGCACTTCCGCAAGACACTGCCCGAATGGTGCAAGAAAATGTCCTCGATGTGATTACCGTTCCAAACGGTGGACTGCTTACATTTGGTATTATTGGAACATTATGGTCGGCATCAAGTGGATTAAATGCTTTTATACGTGCCATAAATGAAGCTTTTAATGCACCCGAACCCAGGTCCTTTATTATGAATCGGCTTTTGTCCATTTTGTTTACTATTGGGCTGATGGTTTCCTTTTTGCTTATTTTTGCTTTATTTATTTTTGGGGAAGTGCTCATTCAAGCTGCTTCTGCTTTCTTCATGGTACCTGTTGAAACCGAGGCAATTACAGGATTTGCTCGCTGGGTCCTTACTGTTATCGTGATGATTACCATTCTTTGCTGTTTGTATTATTTTGCTCCAAACAAAAAGATTGCGTTTCGTTACGTACTTCCCGGAGCTGTTACAGCTACCATCTTGTGGCAGGCGATTTCATTTGGATTTTCTTTTTACGTCAGCAACTTTGGTAATTATTCTGCCACATACGGCAGTTTAGGCGGTGTGATTGTTTTGATGCTGTGGTTATTTCTCACTGGGCTTGCGCTCGTTATAGGCGGTGAATTAAATGCCATCTTGCACCGGCAGCAGCAGTTAGACCGTTAAACGCGCCAGCCTTGCCTGCAGCTTGTCACGCCATCTTTGCGCTAACGCATCAACGGCTAGAATCGTTTGCATAGCCTCTTGATCTTTCGGGTGATGAAAATACGTATGCAGAGCAAACGCAACACTAACTTCATGCGGATCTCTCTCGACTAATTGTATCTTGTCCGTCTGGCGGATTTCTCCTTTCTGCAGGACACGGCATAAAAAGCCGGCATATCCCGTCTCGATAATCCGCGCAAGCAAACCATTGAGGCCAGTCCGTTTATTAATCGTGTCACACGGAATTCGTCCTTGTGTCACTTGAATAACCGCTTCTCCTACTCGATACGTGTCACCGATACAGACGTTCTCTTCCGTCATACCCATTGCTGTAATATTTTCACCAAAGGCTGCTCGATCAAGTGTGACCGAAAACTCTTCTTCCCACTTAGGATAATGGTCATGCGGATAGATGCATATTGCACGGTCTTTGCCGCCGTGGTTTTTTTTATCAGCAACATCATCATGCCGGCAGCCATTTTCCGCTGCGTACAGCCGCTCTGCACGTTTTTTCACAATGCCTGTTTCCATTTCCTTCCCCTCTGCATAGGTCAGCATTTTCGGACGTCCCGCGGCGAGATATTCAATCGCATATGTCTCCATATAAAACAGCTCCTCTCCTGTACGTTTATTGTTATCATACCATATCTGAGCGCTTTCCAAAGAAAAGCAGCTGACGGTAAATTCTCAGATGCAGACGGCTGCCCTTGCTTTTGTGTGCAGATTTTCTCGAAAAGAAAATCCCCCTTCTCCTCCGTTTTCTCTCTTCTTTTTCATATAGAATATGACGAATATTTTATAAATGAAGAAAGAGGACGATACCCATGACTGCCATCCTATCTGCTGTTCATCACAAAGCAGCAAAACAGCACGTTGCATTTGCCTCTGTCAAAGAGATGGACCACCATCTCATGTTGCATCATCAAACGCACCGTTTTACAGCAAACGAATATCTTATCCTGCGCATCCTCTCCCAGCACTCACTGACCTATCCAGGAGTCAGCTGGCTGAAGCTTCAAACCATTGCAGAAAAAATGCACAAAAGCATCCGTACCGTTCGGCGTACGGTAGCTGCCTTGGAAAAGTATTATGTTATTAAACGTGTTCCTGTTATGAAAAAAACAAACGGTGGAAACACGAGCAACTTGCTCGTGATATTACCTGCAGAATCAGCTCATGGTTCGGGTGACCGGGCGCAAATGTCCGGGCGCACAAACACAACATCCCGTGCTGAAACAGAAACTCTCCCTAAAAAACGAAGCAGCGAATCTGTCTCTTTAGAAAAAAATATAAAACAAGATAATAAAAGAAATATTAGTGAACAACATTTCCGCACATTAATTAAACTCAAATGGAAAGATCAAACGATACGCTGCGGCTCTGCGTATATGGAAAAAGTCGTACATACACTGCTCGCAGAATACGAAAAACGCGAAGCAGCGAAGCGCCGTCTGCAAAAACGCCGGCAAAGCACTAAAAAAACAATTCCGGCTTACGATTGGCTAAACGAAATAAATGCAGCGGATATCACCGAACGGACGACCTGGTTAAACTAGCGCTCCTCTCGCTGTTTGTTCATTTTTTTCTGGACATTCTCTTTTGGATTCCAGCAATGAAACACATAGTGAGGCTCGGTTTGATAACCGAGTCGTACGCAGTGAAAGCTTGGCTTTTTGTTGTTTTCTTTTCTTACTTCATACCACTTACACGTAGCACAGCAATGATAGCGGTTCATCCTCTGCCTCCTTTGGCTTTATCAGTATCAACAGCACTATTGCTGATTTTTTTGCGCTCCGAACCATAAAAATACATGTTACACTAATATTACTTACCTATGCTGGTATGGCCAGAAAACCAATCATGCCAACGACTTCCGGTCAAAAAGGAGGGACATTCTGTGAACATTCACCAGCTTCGCCGCATTCTTTATAAAACAGCGCGCATCCTCGGCGACATTAATGCCGCAAAGCGCGGGACAATGGGAAAACGTATTGCACGCCGCGCTGCTGGCCGCCAAACTGGAAAACTGCTGCGCAGACTTTTTAAGTAATTCAACTTGCTTCCTATCGTTTCCTGCACATAGCTCCATCATTTTGTGGAAGACTAAATGCACAGGAATGGTGATAGGAGGATGACAATGACACGCAGAAACGATAAAGCGGAAGCGGACATTACCACGCATGACCAAAATCCTTATGAGATTGTCAAAGATTTGTTAAAAGAATCTGTTGCTGAGCTTGGCTTGAACGAAAACATTTACCACATATTAAAAAAACCAAACCGGGTACTCGAAGTTTCTCTGCCTGTCCGCATGGATGACGGCACGATTCGAAATTTCACCGGCTATCGTTCTCAGCACCTTGATATTATTGGACCAACAAAAGGCGGGATTCGCTTTCACCCAAACGTTAATATCGATGAAGTAAAAGCGTTGTCGATGTGGATGTCGCTCAAGTCAGCAATTCTTGATTTGCCGCTTGGCGGCGGAAAAGGCGGTGTCATTGTTGACCCCGATGAGTTGTCAGAAAGTGAAGTCGAAGAGCTGAGCCGAACATACATCCGACAAATCACACCGATTATCGGCCCGCAAAAAGATATTCCAGCTCCAGACGTAAACACAAGTCCTGAAATCATGGGCTGGATGATGGATGAATATGACCAGCTGCGCGGCTACAATATCCCTGGCATGTTAACCGGAAAACCACTCATTATCGGCGGTTCCAAAGGCCGGCTCGAAGCTACCGGCAAAGGCGTTGTTATTACTATTCGTGAAGCGGCAAAAGTATTAAATATTAATTTAGAAAACGCCACTGCCGCACTGCAAGGTTTTGGCAACGTCGGCAGCATGACTGCTAAATTTCTGCATGAACTGGGCGTGAAAATCATTGGCATTACTGATGCAACAGGCGGCGTTTATAAGGAGGACGGGTTAGATATCTCCGAACTCTTAGAGCACGCAAAAAGCGGTCAGTCCCTGTCCGATTATCAAAAGGGAGATCCATTATCAAACGAAGAATTATTCGGCTTGCCGGTTGATATTTTGATTCCTGCTGCCCTTGAAAATCAAATTACAGAAGAAACAGCGCCTTCCATTCAAGCAAAAATTGTGGCCGAAGCAGCAAACGGCCCGACCACTCCAGCTGGTGATAAGATTTTAGAAAACAACGGAATATTTGTTATACCTGATATTTTGTGTAATGCTGGTGGTGTTACCGTTTCCTATTTTGAATGGGTCCAAAACGAAATGAATTATTACTGGAAAAAAGATGAGGTTAACGAAAAACTAGAAGAGCGCATGGTTTTTGGTTTCGAAAATGTGGCAAAGATTCGAGAAGAAAGAGGCATCCGCATGCGAAATGCAGCCTACACTGTCGGCATTAAGCATATCGCTCATGCACTAGAGGCCCGCGGCTGGATTAAATCACTCAATAAAAGATAGCCAAAGAAAAGCGCAAGTGCCTTGAAAAAAAACGTACCGAACGTATAAACAAAGCCAAAGCGTCGTCTCATACGGCACTTTGGCTTTTTAATCTGTATGCATATTTTTCCCGCCAGCTGCTGTCTTGCGGCACCATCGTTACATGTTTTCTTTATCATGGTGCAGTTTAATACCGATAAATTTCATCTCTGTCATGTCATCAATCGCATATTTCACACCTTCACGCCCCATTCCGCTTTGCTTTACTCCCCCGTAAGGATGATTGTCCTGGCGGTATGTCGAGATTTCATTAATCCATACCCCTCCTGTTTCCAGCTGATCCGCTACTCGCATGGCACGGTCAATATCTTTTGTAAATACACCAGCCTGAAGACCGTAAATGGAATCATTGGCAGCGTGAATTGCTTCTTCTTCTGTTTCAAACGGAATCACTGATACAATCGGAGCAAATACCTCTTCGGCAATGATTTTCATATTATCTTGGACATTGGTCATAATGGTTGGTGTTAACGTCGTTCCTATCCGTTCACCGCCGGTTTCAATAACTGCTCCTTTTTCTTTTGCATCATCAATCCATGTCTTCGCTCGTTTTGCTTCATCTTCGTTAATCATTGGACCGATATCTGTATCTTCGTTGTGTGGATCTCCCGTTTTCAAGGCTTCCGTTTGTGCCACATATGCTTTTAAAAATGTCTCGTAAATCGATTTTTGTACATACACACGCTGCGCGGATATACACACTTGCCCCGAAAAGGCAAACGCACCTCTTACCAGCTCTTTCACCGCCACTTGAAGATCGGCATCAGCAAACACAAGGTTTGGGGAATTCGATCCTAATTCCAAGGTCACTTTTTTAAATCCGGCATTTTGGCGAATATCCCTTCCTACCGGCAAACTGCCTGTAAACGTAATTTTGTGTACTTTGTCATGCTCCACAAGCGGAGAACCGACATCTTTTCCAGTACCAAGCAGCAAATTTAATACACCATCTGGCAAACCAGCCTCTTGAAATAAGCGGACTAGTTTATATGCAGAAACAGGTGTTTTTTCTGCGGGCTTGTACACAATCGTATTCCCCGCAGCGATTGCTGGAGCAATTTTGTGAAGCGACAAATTTAAAGGAAAATTAAACGGCGTAATTGCGCCCACCACCCCAAGCGGCCTGCGCTTGACAATTCCCATGCGGTTTTCTCCGCCAACCGCTGCATCCATTGGCAATACTTCACCGGTTATATGCTTTGCATGCTCAGACGCAAAACGCAGCACCTGAACCGAACGCTCGATTTCTCCCCGGCTGAACGTAATGGGCTTGCCGGCTTCTTCTACAATCGTCTGGGCAAACTCTTCTGTCCTCTCTTCTAATAGATCTGCTGCCTTTCGCAGAATATCAGAGCGTTCATGGGCTGGCATGCGGTTCATCACGGAATGAAAAGCGTCATAACAACTTTCTACCGCTTCTTCTAAGTCAGCTGTCTCGGCAAGTGCTAATTCCGTTACTTTCTCTTGATTGTACGGATCATACACTTCCATTGTTTCTCTTGTAGCTTCGTTTCTTTCTACCCCGTTAATAATCGAACCTATCCTCATTCTATTCCTCCTTTCTGCCTGTTTTCAGCAAATGATATCACCAAGTTTTTCTGTTAATTTCATGTTTTCGCTGTAATCAACAGCGCAATCAATCAGTACTGGCTTTTGCATGGCGATTGCTTTTTCTAATATCGGTTTTAGTTCTTCTGCTTTTTCTACTTGTAAAGCTTCAAATCCGTATGATTGAGCCAGCTGCATAAAGTCGGGATTACCAAATTCAATGTAAGCGGAGCGTTCAAAATGTTTCATTTGATGCCACTCAATTAAACCGTATCCGCCGTCTCTCCATAGCAGCACGATAATCGGCACCTTCAAACGTTTTGCCGTTTCTAATTCGGCACTTGTCATTTGAAAAGCGCCGTCGCCACACACTGCCACAATGGTTTTATCCGAATGCACCATTTTCGCTGCAATGGCACCGGGAACTGCTATCCCCATGGATGCCAGGCCATTTGAAATTAAGCATGTGTTTGGCTCATACGTATGATACATACGCGCCATCCACATTTTGTGCGCACCAACGTCTGAGATAACGATATCGTCTTCTTTTAATACCGTGCGTAAATCAGCAATAATTTTTTGAGGTTTCACCGGAAAATGAGTATCGTTTTTAAATTCTTCAAGCTCATCTAATGCTTCTTTACGTACCGTACTCACCCAGCTGTTATCTCGTTCGACCGACTGAAACTTCTGCTGAAGTTTTTCAAGGTTTTCACGAATATCACCAATCACTTGCAGTGACACCGGGTAATGCGCATCGGTTTCCGCTTCTTCTACATCGATGTGCAACACCGGAACAGCCCCGTCTGGATTCCAGTTCTGTGGTGGATATTCAGCCATATCAAACCCAATAGAAATAATTAAATCCGCGTTGCTAAAGCCGCACGTAATATAGTCTTTGCCGCCTATACCGGCTGTAAGCAAGCTAAGCCCGTCATTCCAAGGCAGTGCACCTTTTCCCATAAACGAGTGCACCACGGGAATATTTATTTTCTTCACGAGTGTGCGAAAACTTTCTTGGGCATGCCCTCTTGTAATTCCATTTCCAGCCAGAATAAGCGGCTGTTTGGCTTTTTCGATCAAGTCTTTCGCTTGATTGATGATTGTTTCATCTGCGGTAGACAATGCCTGTCTCATCGCGGCAAGCGGTTTAGCATCTATCGTTAAACTAGCAATATCTTCTGGTACATCAATATGTGCAGCCCCGGTCTTCGGCTGGGTTGCTACTTGAAAAGCTTTGCGGACAATTTCAGGTACACTTTCTTTGGCCTTTATTTGTGTACTCCACTTCGTTACCGGGTCATACACTCTCACAAGGTCATAATATTGATGTGATATTTTGTGCTGGCGATACAACCCTGCCTGCCCCGTAATTGCTACAATTGGATTTAAATCCATATTGCTGTTGGCAACACCGGTAAGCAAATTAGTAGCTCCCGGACCCAGCGTTGCTAGGCAAACACCCGGCTTACCAGTTAATCTCCCGTACGTCCCAGCCATAAACGCAGCACCAGTTTCATGTCTTGTTACAATAAATTCAATGCTGGAGTCTAAAAATGCATCCATAAGATCGATGTTTTCTTCGCCAGGTACACCAAAGACATATTCAACACCTTCATTTTCTAAACACTTTACGAGCAATTCCGCTACTTTCAATACAAACAGCCCTTTCGTTAATTTACATCCTTCTCTATGTATTTTCTGTATTAATTCATTTTTTAATCGAAAAAAAAATCGCACTCTGCTTTTATAAGCAAAGTGCGATACCGCTATCGTTTCATTTTTCGCTGCAACAGACGTTTACCTGCTTTGAGTAAATATCCAATAACAGCTGTCTTAATGATTCTTTTCAACAAACGGACACCCCTTCCTTTCGGGTGCTTATTTTCTTAATTGACGATCGATTTCTGACTGCAGTTTTTTGTCCTTTTCGTAATCTTTTTCCCGTTCTTTTTCTACTTCAATTTTCTTTTCGACACTCTGTTCGTATTCTTTCTGCGTCATCCCGTGAGATTTATGCATACTTTTTTCTATGTTTTCAGTTGTTTCTTTCTCGCTTTCTTGTGACTTGTTATCGTCTGTCATCAAGATGCCTCCTTTTACCGACTACTATTCCTGATTTTCCTGCTTCTTAAACATTCACAAGAAAAGCACAAGCGCCTTAAAAAAAGGGACGTTCGGCCAAGAGCTTCACATCCTGCCGAACTGACTCCCGTCCTGGGAAGCCCGCGACAAGTCCTGGAGGGCCGGCACGTAGAAAGCTGACCTTTGTTTTCCATGGCCGGACCGAAGGAATCTCGAGCGAGCAGGCGTTTGTGCTGGACAAGAAAAGCACAAGCGCCTTAAAAAAAGGGACGTTCGGCTAAGAACGTCACATCCTGTGACAACGCCGAACTGACTCCCGTCCTGGGAGCCCGCGACAAGTCCTGGAGGGCCGGCACGCGGAAAACTGACCTTTGTTTTCCATGGCCGGACCGAAGGAACCTCGAGCGAGCAGGCGTTTGTGCTGGACATTAAAAACGCAAAACTTTTATACTTTCGTACCTTACAAAAAAGCTGTCCGGCCTCATCTGGCCGGACAGCTTCTCTTTTAGTTTTCTGGAACTCCCAATGCAATTTTTGCATAACGAGACATCATGCTCTTATCCCATGGCGGATTCCAAACGATATCCACATCAACTTCATTAA
Organism: Alteribacillus persepolensis; assembly: GCF_900099605.1. Taxonomy (GTDB): domain Bacteria; phylum Bacillota; class Bacilli; order Bacillales; family Marinococcaceae; genus Alteribacillus; species Alteribacillus persepolensis. The sequence goes on along the minus strand of NZ_FNDK01000010.1, from coordinate 40,049 downwards.
TTTCTCCAAATTCCTGCAAATCTTTTAATGCGTTTTTAATATCATTCACAATCGTTCCGGCAAGCGGACACCCCATAGCTGTTAATGTCATGCGGATAAAAACATTGTTTTCTTCGTCAAGATCTACGTTATACACCAGCCCTAAGTTCACGATATCTACGCCCAATTCCGGATCAATTACTTTCTCTAATTCGGCATAGACCCGGTCAACCATTTCTTGTTTTTCCTCTGACACGCTATCACCTCCTGCTTCTTATCCTCACTGTAACAAACATTTCTCTTTGTCGAAATTGTTTTGCACATTTCTAATGTTTTTCCCTATACCATTCATCGGTTTCTGTAGTATACTATTTTTTGTTATGTGACATGTACTTTTTATGCAAGATGATTGTTATTCATTTCAATAAATGAAGTATTCCCAGCTATTCGTGCCATACGTGACAGGCAACAATGTCTGCGTGAAACCTGCGCGGGAACACGCTGTTTGCTGGGCTTTTGGAAACAGCCGCGACGTGGACAAAAAGTCCGCACCAAAGCAGCAGCCCATATGTCACAGAGCCATGCCACAATGAAGCATATACAAACGTTTTTTAACAAATGTAACAATAAACATCATGAAGGAGGGAAATTGCGTTGACATGGTTGATTATCTTCTTATTACTGCTTCTTTTCACACTAGCTGGCGCGTATAAAAGGTGGATGCCGGTGTTTGGCGTGAAGTGCGCGTCACTTCCGAATCAGCCGCTCCCTTCTAACACAGTGCTTCTTGATATCCGGGATTACCAGGACGCCGACCGCAGCCCTGTGCGTGAAGCATACACGCTGCCATACCCTTACTTAAAACGGTATGCGGATACCATTGATGGAGACAATGTGTTTCTCATTGCGCCGGATAAAGTATCTAAAAACTTAAGCATCCGCCTTTTGCAAAAACATGGAATCACCGTCCAGCATTACGCAGTCGTTCAACCTGCCAAACAGGATTCAGAACCGATGAAAGTGCACTGCAGCTAACTACTTTGTATGTCCAGCGCTTCGAAAAAAATTTCGAAGCGCTTTTCATTATGATCAAAGCCGACAAAAACGCTCTCTAAACATCAGCATAGACATGTTCGTCCCCTCCTGCCTGCATTCACTTGCGATAGACGATGCCTTCCCCGGCATCTCATCGATCCGCTGTTCATGCAGATAAAGAGAAAAAACATTTCCTGCCCTTCGCAGCACATAATTACAAACCCAAAACCATGCATTCATCAGAGAGGTGCCGCCAACACCCCGAGGTTCACAAGCAGATACGCTCAGCTGTTTATCTACGATTCTAAAACGTCGTATGTGTCGTATACATAGTACAGCACCTGCTTATTTGAAGAACTTTGACGGAAATCCGGGAGGGGGACCATCATGAATTCTATCACCAACCGCTTTCCAGAGTTGTTTCACAATGACATGCAAATAGAACCGTTCAACGAGCGCATTAAAATTTATGCTCTTCCTAAAGAAGAAGCCATGCCTGTTTTTCTCGAATCACTTAAAAAACTCGCCCGCCGAAATCACTGCAGCAAACTCATTTTGTACGTCAAAAGAAAAGACCGGACGCGCAAGTCGCTGTCGCCCTTTCAATTAGAAGGAGCCATCAAAGGCTTTTTTCAAGGAGAGGATGCGTTTATTTATTCCCTTTTTTTACAATCAGCACGCAGCCAAACGGTGCATCACGACCGTGAGAAACGGGTGATTCAACAGGCGTTCACGCACAAAAAGGCGGTACAGCGCTCAATTTTGCCGGTTTCTTACACGATGCGGCGTGCATTGGAAAAAGATGCTCCAGCAATGTCTCAATTGTACCGCACCGCCTTTCAAAAGCATCCCACTCCAACGCAAGACCCTGCTTTTATCCAAAACGCTATGAACAAAAACGTCTATTTTACAGTGATTGAATATAAGGGGCACATCGTCAGTGCTTGTTCTGCTCAAATGATGCCTTCTTTTCAATCGGCTGAAATCAATCATTGTGCCACACTTCCACAGCACCGCCATAAAGGCTTGCTTTCTTACCAATACTCCTTTTTCATTCGGCTCATGCAGCAAAAGAAAATAACGACATTATTTTCCTATGCTCCGTCGCTTTCTCTTCCAATGAACAGCATCAATGTGTCGCATAATTTTCGATATGGCGGAAAAATGGTGCGAAATCGTAATATTTTCGGACGATTTGAGTCTATGAATATTTGGTTTAAACAACTTCGTCAAACAGAGCAGTAATATTTATCCCCCATACAGCCGCAGCGTATTACGTACGGTTTGTTTATAAAAGAAATCGGCTGATTCTCCGATTGTATCCGCTGCACACGCAGCCACTTCTTTCAAAAACAAGGGGGTCGTTTGTCTTCTCGCAAATGGCCCTTGAAACGGCCAAGGACCATCGGTTTCGATAAGCAGCTGCCGATGCGGTAAACGCTTAGCAAGCTCTTGGTCGCGTTTTCGGTAACAAACTTCCGGTGTCAATGACACGTAATAACCAGCGTCCGTGATGCTTTGCACAACAGAAGCTTCTGCTTTTAACCAATGAAAATGTGCAGAAAGCTCAGGAGCTTCTTTTTGCAGGATATCATAAGCAGTCTTTGCTTTGTCATGCACCGCGTGAAGCGCAACCGGCAGTTCATACTTGCTGGCCGTGTGTACACACCGTGTCAAAAAGGCAATGTGCTCTTCAAACGGCTCACCAAGATGCTCTAATTTATAATGCGGTAAGCCAACTTCCCCGACACAAGCAATCTGATCACGTTCTTGTGCAATTAAGTTTTCCCACTCCTCTACGTCCCGTTCATGCGGCAGCCCTTTCTCCGGATGAAAACCAACCCCTGCTAAAATAAATTCTGGGTATTTTTCTTTTAGTTCTAGTGTTCGATACGAGGACGCTAAGTCATTGGAAACAGCTACTACCTTTTTAACACCGGCTTTCATCCAGTTTTCTATCGCAGTATCTGCATGTTCGTATTGTTCTAGATGAATATGAGCATCTATCATGATAGGTTCTCCCCCTCCTGCTTCCTTTGTTCCCTCTCTCCGAACAATCCTTCATTTGGATTCCAGTCCCTTGAAAAAAGAACATGCGTTCGCTTATAATAAAGGCAGTATCTTTTTATGTGAGGCGACAGCCATGGATCGGGTTATTTTTTTAGTCGATATGCAGTCCTTTTACGCAAACGTTGAAAAAGTATTCCAGCCAGAACTCGAGAACAAGCCGGTGGTCGTAGCCGGTAACCCCGACATTCGAAATGGTGTTATTCTTGCAGCTTGTCCGCTTGCTAAACAATGGGGTGTGAAAACGACTGAAACGCTTTGGGAAGCCGAAAATAAATGTCCGTACTTGGTTGTCGCGAAGCCGCGCATGCAAGTATACATCAACGCGTCAGTTGAAATCGCAGCAGTGCTCGAGATGTTCAGCGATGCGGTCGAGCCTTACAGCATCGATGAAATTTTTGTGGAAATGACTCACTCCTTAAAACCATTTCATGGCGATCCGCAAAAAGCCGCAGTCCGCATAAAACGCCACATTCAACGCATGCTTGGTGTACATGCACGCATTGGCATCGGCCCAACGAAAGTACTGGCAAAAATGGCTTGTGATCATTTTGCGAAACAATCATCCGCAGGTGTTTTCACTCTATCGCAAGACAATATCAGCGAACAATTGTGGCCTCGTTCCATTGACCATCTATTTGGTGTCGGCAGGCAGATGGAGCGCCATCTTCGTAACATGGGAATTCGCACTATCGGCCAGCTCGCCCGCTTCCCGCTCGAACCGCTAAAAAAACGCTGGGGTATTAATGGTGAACTGCTTTGGCGGACGTCTCACGGCTGGGATCCTTCTCCGGTAACAGCTGATACGCATATCCGCCGTAAAGGAATCGGCCATCATATGACACTTCCTCGTGATTATTACTCATGGAAGGAAATTCGCGTTGTACTGCGCGAACTCTCCGAAGAAGTTGCACGGAGGGCCCGCAAAAACGGCTGTACCGGAAAAGTTATATCTGCTGAAGCAAGCAGCCGTAACGTTCAGGTCCCTGCCAAGTTCCATCGTCAAGTGTCACTCGATCATGACACCAATGACGGCAAAGTTATTTATGATGCCGCTGCACGGCTTTTTCACCACCATTGGGACGGTTATCCAGTGCGAAGCATCGGAGTGACGCTTCATCAACTCACAAACGATACGTTTCGCCAGCTGAGCTTATTTCACCCGCTTCAAGAGCGGGAAGCACTCCATCAAACTATCGATGACATCGAGGACCGTTTTGGCAGCGGCACGATTCTCTATGCTTCTTCGCTCACCGCTGCCAGCCAAGCTCATCTGCGCGCGCAAAAAATCGGCGGACATTACAAATAACCATCTCTTTCCTTGTGGCTGCAACATGCAGTGCTTCCAGCTAAAAACATCATGAGCCTGGCTGCATTGCCTGTATCCATTCTTGAAAAGCTTCCAGCGACTGTTTTATCATTTCAGCTGTTTTTTCATCATGCAGCTTGCCATTCTCATCCAGTTTTTTCTGTACCGTTCCAATGTAAACTTCTGGCTGCTGCAGTACGTACGCACCAGCTGCAGCAAGGGTTTGCTTTACTTGTGCCTGCGCAAAAGCCGTTCCTAACGGGGAAGGAGATGCTCCTAGCACAAAGGCTGGCTTTTCTTCCAGGACGTTTTCATTTGTAACACTCGCCGCCCAATCAAGCGCATTTTTTAACACACCAGGCATGCCATGGCTGTATTCAGGGGTAACGACAATCAATCCGTCTGCCCGCGAAATGGCTTGTTTAAAATCTGCTGCTGCTTTTGGGTCTCCACCTTCTTCTTGATCAGCGTTAAATAGCGGAATGTCCTCCAAGCCTAACGTATCTATTTGCCATTCAGGCAGGTTATGTTCTGCGATATAGTGTAACAACGAAGTATTAAACGAACCTTTTCGTAAACTCCCGGAAATACCCGCAATCTTTGTCATCTTATACCACCTGCTTTTTAGTCGTTTCTCCTTTATTTTCCCATTTTTCTCCTCTATCAAACACGCTCGCTATTCTTTCCTTTCCTGCCACATTTTGTTCAATATTCTATAAATCTGCTATACTGAAGAAGATTTTATTTCTATTATTATCGTTTACTTGATGCGATAACGCGTTTGGGAGGGGTTGTTATTGAATATTTCGGCAGTTCTTGACACAATTAGTGACTTTGTATGGGGTCCGCCATTTCTTATTTTATTAGTCGGAACTGGTATTTACTTAACATTGCGTTTAACGTTTTTGCAGTTTCGCACACTGCCTTATGCATTAAAACTTGTTTTTACCAAAGATCAAGATAAGCAGTCTGAAGGGGATATTTCCCACTTTCAATCTCTGATGACTGCATTAGCCGCAACAGTAGGAACCGGTAACATCGCCGGTGTCGCCACAGCTGTTGTCGTCGGTGGGCCCGGGGCGGTCTTTTGGATGTGGATTTCTGCATTGTTTGGGATGGCCACTAAGTATGCAGAAGCTATTCTCGCTGTGAAGTACCGGGTCAAAGACGAACGAGGGGAAATGGCCGGCGGTCCGATGTATTACATCGAAAAAGGTCTTGGCTGGAAATGGCTGGCAGTATTATTTGCCATCTTTGCCATTGGCGCATCATTTGGCATTGGAAACACTGTTCAATCGAATTCGGTTGCAGATGTTCTTCATGAAAACTGGAACTTCCCTTATGCAGCAACCGGTATTATTCTAATGATTTTAACTGGTATTGTCATCATTGGCGGCATTAAATCAATTGGCCGTGTCGTCTCATTTATCGTACCTATTATGGCGGTTCTTTACGTCGCAGCTGGACTTATCCTTATTATGATGAATATTGATCTTGTGCCGTCTGCGGTTGGCTTGATTTTTACGGATGCGTTTACAGGGCAGGCGGTAGCTGGCGGGGCCATTGGCGCTGTCATCCAAATGGGGGTTGCCCGCGGGGTGTTTTCCAATGAAGCAGGCCTGGGTTCTGCACCAATTGCAGCAGCTTCGGCACGTACGGATTATCCCGGCCGCCAGGCACTCGTATCGATGACACAAGTTTTTATTGATACGATTATTATTTGTTCGATCACCGGGATATCACTGGTCATGGGAGAGTTGTATTTGAATGCGCAGTCCGATGTAGAGGGCGCGGCCCTTACATCCAACACGTTTGAACAATTTTTAGGCCCGGCTGGTGCTTTTATCGTCTCGATTGGCCTCGTCTTCTTTGCCTACTCAACTATGCTCGGCTGGTCCTATTACGGAGAACGTTGTATGTATTATTTAACGAAACACCCATCATCCATTATGATATATCGGATTATCTTTGTGATTGCGATTTTCTTTGGCGCTGTGATAGAGCTTAATATGGTTTGGTCTATTGCCGATATTATGAATGGACTCATGGCTGCCCCGAACTTAATTGGACTGCTTGGACTTTCTAGTGTCGTCGTAGCAGAAACTGCCTTCTTTTTGCAGCGAAAAAAAGAAGAAGAACAAAAACGAGCACCTGAACGAGAATAACAGGCACTGCTCCTGCTTTTTTGAACCATATTTATTCTGTCATTGAGCGTCTTGTCGTTTTTCTTCGATCACAAAACCCTCCCTCTTGACTCAAGAGGGAGGGTTTTTCTGCGTTTTCTGTCTTTATTCCTTCACAATATAATCCGGTGTTTCTCCCCGGAGTGCTTGTAAAATATGGTTGGCGGTCATTTCCGCCATTTTTTTGCGCGTTGTTTCACTCGCACTGCCAATGTGAGGAAGCGCTGTAACATTTGGGAGCGACAATAGTGGATGATCGGCTGAAATTGGTTCATTCTCAAACACATCCAGTCCGGCACCACGAATATCCCCGTTTTTTAAAGCGTTGTACAACGCTTCTTCATCTACCGTGCCTCCACGCGATGTATTAATGAAAATCGCACTGCTTTTCATCTTATCAAACGCCTGCTTATCAATAAGGTGATGCGTTTCTTTCGTATACGGCGTCATCACACAAACAAAGTCTGACGTCTGTAAAAGTTCGTCCATATCTACAAGACGCGCACCAAGACGTTGTTCCGCCTCTTTTTTCGGAGTACGGTTATGATAAACAATATCCATATCAAAACCTGTTCCGCGTTTTGCAACGGCCTCTCCAATACGTCCCATTCCAATAATGCCAAGCCTTGCTTGATAAATATCCTGTCCTGTTAAAAAGAATGGTGCCCACGCGCCCCATTCATTGTTTTTGATGACATCTATCCCCTCTGGAATTCTCCTGGCTGATGCCATTAACAGTGCAAACGTAAGATCTGCTGTTGTTTCCGTTAGCACTCCTGGTGTGTGAGCAACATAGATGTTTTTCTCCTGAGCTGCTTTGACATCAATATTGTTGTATCCAACTGCCATTGTGGCAATCACTTTCAGCTGTTCTGCTGCATCAATCATATCTTTATCAATCACATCGGATACGTTGCAAAAAACAGCATCCGCTGTTTTCATTTCCTCTTTTAAAATATGTTGCGGCACCGGTTCTTCTGCTTTTTCCCACATTCCTACATCACAAGCAGCAGCAAGCTGATCGGTAATATTCTGCGGCATTTTTCGTGTGAGGTACACATATGGCTTCGACATAGTGTTTTCCTCTCTTTCTGTTCATTTTTTCCACATCCATTATAGCAGAGAACAAACATTTCAGTCAGCATCAAACGAATTTGAGACAAAAGTACAGCACCACAGAATAGTCTCAACAATTTATTGAAAACAGTATAGACAGCATTCCATTAATATCCAGTAAAAAAATAATTTTTACAGGGGTTTTCTTTTTCGTGTTTTTTTTCTAATCTATAAAGAGGGAATTCGACAGCTCTTTCGAATTCTTAATAATGGTTGGATCCATAAAAACAAAGCAGGAGGCATCTGTTATGGACTATCGAATGGAAAAAGACACACTAGGAGAAATGAAAGTTCCCGCCGACAAACACTGGGCTGCACAAACTCAGCGAAGCTTGGAAAATTTCAAAATTGGCAAAGAAGTCATGCCAATTGAAGTTGTGCATGCATTTGCAGTGCTGAAACGCTCCGCTGCACTAGCGAACAAACGTCTCGATAACCTCGAAGCAGTAAAAGCTGATGCGATTGTTGAAGCAGCTGATGAAGTATTAAGCGGCAAGCTTGATGACCATTTTCCACTTGTTGTCTGGCAGACAGGAAGCGGCACACAATCTAACATGAATATGAATGAAGTGCTCGCTCGCCGCGCATCTGAAATACTAAAAGAAAAAGATGAAGACGTTACCATTCACCCAAATGATGATGTAAACCGCTCGCAAAGCTCCAATGACACATTCCCTACTGCGATGCACGTTGCAGCGGTACAAAAAGTAGAAGATGACGTGCTGCCAGCTATTGATGTATTAAAAAATACGCTGAAAGAAAAACAACAACAATTTGAAGACGTTATTAAAATTGGCCGTACACACCTTCAAGACGCAACTCCGCTCACACTTGGCCAAGAAATCAGCGGCTGGCACCGTATGCTTGAAAGAAGCCGTGAGATGATTGTACAAAGCATTGACCATGTAAAAGACCTTGCGATTGGCGGCACAGCCGTTGGCACAGGCATTAATGCCCATCCTAAGTTCGGGGAGTATGTAGCAGAAGAAATCAGCAAATTAACAGAAAAAACATTCCGTTCTGCACCGAACAAGTTCCATGCTTTAACAAGTCATGATGAAATCAATTATGCCCATGGAGCGCTAAAAGGGTTGGCAGCGGACTTAATGAAAATCGCTAATGATGTACGCTGGCTCTCCAGTGGTCCACGCAGCGGGCTCAGCGAAATCACTATTCCTGCCAACGAACCAGGAAGCTCTATCATGCCTGGAAAAGTAAATCCTACCCAATCAGAAGCGCTAACTATGGTAGCAACACAAGTAATGGGTAATGACGCAACTATTGGCGTTGCTGCAAGCCAAGGAAACTTTGAATTAAACGTCTTTAAACCAGTAATTATTTATAACTTCTTGCAGTCTTCATACTTATTAGCTGATGCGATGCTCTCTTTCAATAATAAATGTGCGGCTGGGCTCGAACCAAACCACGAAAAAATCGAAGAGCATCTGCGTAACTCCTTGATGCTGGTTACTGCGCTTAATCCGCACATCGGTTATGAAAACGCAGCGAAAATTGCCAAAACAGCGCACGAAAAAGGCCAAACTCTCAAAGAAGCAGCATTAGAGAGCGGTTTATTAACAGAAGAGCAATTTGAAGAAGTCGTCGATCCATCAAAAATGGTTTCCCCTCAAGAATAAGAGGATTATCAGTGCCGGCTGTCTACATACAGCGGTTTTAGCATCAAAAAAGCTGATCGGATGTCGTTGTCGTCCGGTCAGCTTTTTCTATCTGCTGGCGCTATGCTTCATCATATGTATAGCGCACTACATATTTATTTGTTTTTAATTTACGAATCTCTACAAAAGGACCGATTTCATAGCCATTGTGCCAGTTTTCCTCCAGTTTTGCCTTTAGGCATCCTGCTTGAAACTTGGAGCGAAACGTCTGTTTCCAATAAATCCAACGTGGTTTGTAAGCCATCACTCCATCCCCTACTCCTTTGCATGATTTTCCTTACTATTTTATCCCATTTCTGAAAAAAAATCACGGTATCTGTGTAATTTCAACGAAAATCTGCTCCCTGCCCATTTCCCTTTCCTTGTTCCGTCTTTTTCCATGAAAAAAGAGGCCTCATGAAAGAGCACCCCTTTTTCCCAGGAATATTTTTCACACTAACCAATCAATTCTTCATCTTCTCTTTTTTTAATTTGGTCTTTGCGGCGGTTTTCTTCTTTATCTCTCATGCGGTGAGCTAACCGTGCGGATGCATTTGAAGCAATACTTGCAACCAAATCATCCATAAATGTGTGCACTTCGTCTTTTTTCTCATCAAGCTTTTTGATGACTCCATGTTTTTCTTTATCTAAATAGCCAAATGTTGTCACAGCAATACTGCCAAACCCAAATACAGATCCCAGTGCAACTGTTTCATCGACCCCGAATAAGCCTTCATCACTGTCGACCAAAGATTGCAAAGGTTCAGACAACATGTTTTTTTCTGCTAACTTATCCAATTCAACTCCTACTAAAATCGCATGTTGAATTTCTCGTTTACATAAGACTGCATCAGCACTTTCATAGCAATCTTCTTTTGTTAAATTCGGTGCATACTTCACTTGCATGTCATACACGATATCGGCGATATCCTTTACGTCCACGCCTCTGTCTTTTAACGCTTGACGAGCAGCATCTTCTACTACGTCACAAGGTACAGGTTTTTTCATATTAAAAGCCTCCTCCTGTTTCCATTCTATCATATGCGAGTGATATTTGTTTCATATCTGCATGTGATACAATAAAGTTCAGTTTGATTGTTTATTATATGTAGCACGTTACGTATTCGATATTACCATGAAGAAAGGAAGCTAAACATCATGAACGGAAGCATGACATCTGTCTCTTTTTATAGTAAACTGTTAGAACATACTTTCGATCTTTTCGTGTACCTTCCGCCTCACTATAATCCGCTTCATACATACCATCTTGCGATTGCTCAAGACGGGCGCGACTACTTTCAACTAGGAAAAATCGGGCGGAAAATGGACGCGGCCATCGAAGAAGGCGCAAGACCTACGATTGTCGCCGGTATTCCGTATCCTTCGGTTCAAACGCGCCGCACGTGGTATCATCCCGGCAGCAATATGCACAAGATATACATGAAATGTTTAGTACAAGAATTGCTCCCCTTTTTAGAGCAGCAGTACTCCACGTGGAGACTTCCTCATGGCCGAATGTTAATGGGAGATTCTTTAGGGGCTACGATTTCTTTGTACACCGCTTTGACATACCCGCGTACGTTTTCCCGTGTCATGATGCACTCTCCTTACGTCAATAACCACGTCCTTCAAACGGTGCGGCAAAGTGACAGCTGGCATGCATTTGAGATGTATCATGCGATCGGAACAGATGAAACCGAAGTGAAAACGACCGCTGGAGACATCGAGGATTTTCTTACACCGAACCGCCAATTGCATGCTGTCTTAAAAAGTGGAAATGCGCGTTACCACTATCACGAATTTTCCGGCGGACATTTTTGGAAATACTGGGAGAAAGATATTCCTGATGCGCTTCGTTTTATGTTTGATATCGACAAAAAACGGGAATAAGAAGTAGCAAAAATGCGAAATTATCCGGGGTGGCAAGCCCCCTGCACCATAATGGAGGGTCATCATGAAATACGGCATTGCATGTTTTCCTTCAAAACCGTTACAAGATAAAGCAAATCGACTGCGCAAACGTTACGATACACACTATTCGAAAATACCGCCCCATATTACGTTAAAACCGCCCTATACAGTAGAAGAGAGTGAATGGAAAGTAAAACGAAATCATATTCGCACGATTGCTGCACACACTCCGCCTTTTCCGGTGACAGCATATAAGGTCGACACCTTTCATCCAAAAGAAAATAAAATATTTTTTAAAATAAAACAGCATGAAACACTGCAGTCCTTGTATGAAGCGCTGAATGAAGACAAAAGTCAAAAAGAAAAAGCAGAGTTCACACCACACATAACGATTGGACAAGACCTGCAGGACGACGAACATTTTGACGTGCTCGGCCGTTTAAACATGAAAGATATTCACTATGAAGAAACGATTGACCGCATACACTGGCTGTATCAATTAGAAGATGGAACTTGGACCGTTTATGAAACGTTTTTGTTAGGAAAGGAAGAATAACATGGCAGTTGAAGTAAAAGAGATTTCACCTTCAGATCAAGTCGCTCGAAACGATTGTTTCCGTGTGCGCTTTGAAGTATTTGTAAAAGAACAACATGTACCGGAAGCTGAAGAAATCGATGAGTACGACGATACCGCTTGGCATTTTGCCGCCTATGAAGACGACCAGCCGATTGGCACGGGCAGGCTCCGCTTTTTGGACGGCTATGGTAAAGTAGAGCGCATCTGTGTACTCGCTTCTCATCGTCACACTGGTGCCGGCAAGCTGATCATGGATGCGATTGAGCAAAAAGCGCAACAAGAAGGCGCGGAGAAAATGAAATTACATGCCCAAACAACAGCTGCGGGCTTTTACGAAAAACTTAGTTATGACGTAACATCGGGTGAGTTTATGGACGCCGGCATCCCGCATGTCGAAATGAAAAAACAGTTATCATAAAGAAAGCACAAGCACCCCGCAACCGGGTGCTTGTGCTTTTTACAGCGGCTTTATCAGCCATTGATTGTCTTGTATAACAAACTGCGCTTTGTGTTGCCCTGCGAGCGCTTTTACGTACGCCAACACAGCAGTACGGTACAGCAAAAACATGCTTAATTGCGTAATGGAAATATGCTTGCGGTTTAGAAACGCTGTCGTCAGCGCATCTATTGTTTGTACAGAATGCTTGTGCAGCTCGTCTTCCATTTCGTCTAACAGCTGCTGGTGCCAGTTCAAGTTAGCCTCAACCGTTTGCTGAAATTGCTGCTCATACTCCCCGTGACCTGGCACTGCTCCTTCTGCTTCAAGTGAGAGCAACTGCTGAAGCGAAGCACACGCTTTTTCAATATCAACCATAAACGGAATACGATGTTTTTTTAAATAAGACACTGCAAAATAGCTGTCAGCAGCATAGACAACTCCCTTGCGGCAAAAAACCGGCTGTTCATAGCTGTGTCCTGGCAAAAAGAGAATCTCGCCCTCGATGCCGGCGATGGTTTGCCTCCCTTCATATACTTGTGTATCCACAGTCACCGGCGGTCCTTCTAAAAATTTGTTTCGAATATCATCGACGGGATCCACACCTTGAAACAAATAAATCGGTTCGAGTTTTGGCTGTTCGATAATCGCTTTTTCTAGTGGAGAAGCGTGAATCCTTACGTTATGATGTTCTCTCCACCAAGCGGCACCTCCAAAATGATCAGTGTGTGCATGAGTAATAAAAATATCTGTTACCGGCAGCCCTTGTTCTTTCAGGAGCTTCGCAGCTTTTTTGGCAGTCTGCTTGTCAATTCCTGTGTCAATCAGCAAACCTTGCTCGTTATTTTTGATATATCCAATATTTACAGCCTGATGAAGATAATACATCTCTTCTTTAATATGTATCAGTTCCATTGCTATCCCTCCATCATCGTATGCCAAGAGCACACACATTTGAAACAACGATTTTTCGTTCCGTTAACAAAGAAATCCAAATAAAACGCACGCCAGCTTATGTATGTGCAGCAAAAAACAAACGGTACCGCTGCACCATTATGCAGACGATACCAAAACATCACGCAATCCAGCCGTATTACGCCTTCCTGTCAAAACGATGTCCTTTTCCATACAGCTTTTTTTCTATTTCTCTTCGTTTTCGAAGCAGCGCTTCTTGTTCTTCCAACTTATACGCATTCTGCTCTTCTTGCCGCTGCAGCCTTTGCCATTTGGCCGGTTCAATCCGAGACACTTTTTGAACAGCATGCGTTTTGGCAGCGTCACGACTGCCATATTGAACAGCTTGCTCATTTTTCGTCGGTGCTACATACCCCATCCACGTCCACCTCTTTTCGCAAAGAGTTGTGTGCGACATATTATGGCAGTGCTTACTTATATTCTATGTATACCCGGTTTTTCATATTTTAATCTTTTTCAGACATACGCCCATTTCTTCAACTTTAGCCGATTATTTAACACCATTTTAGTCATTCGTATATATGATAGTAAAGAAAAGAAGCTAAAGGAGTGAAAGACATGGGTTGTAAAAAACATGACAGTGATACTGGCAACTGCGTTTGCGATGCGGTAGCGGCGATTAAAGAGGCGCAGGATCAAGTCGATGATAGAGTGGATTGCAGAAACAGTTGTTTTAACAATTTATTAAGCCCGACAAATAACAATAATGGCTTAGACACGGTTCCATTTACACTGCAAAGCAAAAGCGGTGGATACTTCTTTGCAACAGGTGCTCTTGGCCGAGATGACTGCTTTCAAACTGTTTTCTTCCGCGTAGAAAATATTGACGAAAAGAATTGCTGTGCGACACTTTCTTTGCTGCGCCCGGATGCAGACCTGGACTTTGATAAGTGTTGTGTAGACCCTATATCGTTGTGTGACGTTGATGAGCTTGAGCGTACGAGATACTGCATTGAAGTAGATCTTGACTGCTTCTGTGCTATTCAATGCCTTGACCCAAATCTTGTCGGGGACATCGATAAGCATAAGTGCCGTTAATAGCCGCTCTATGAAAAGAAAGAGGGAATGGATCATCCCTGTTCCCTCTTTCTTTTTCTTTTATAAACTAACGATATAAATATCTGTAATCTCCTGTTCAGCAATCGTTTCCTTGTTCATGCTAATACTGTTTTGAATGACAACCTCTCCGTTCTCTCTGTGTAAAAGCGTGCCTTGATAACGCTTGGAATTGGTTTCACAAGCAATTACCGGCTGGATAAAATGCGGAAGAGACAGCACATACGACAGCATTTCCTCAATGTTTTTATTTGAAGGCTGCTCTTTTTTAATCGCTGCTTTCTCTTCATCACTTGCACTTTGTTCGGCATGCACTGATTCGTTATCAGTTTCAGGCTGATGTTGTTCATTTTCACCTTGTTCTAGTGATTTGTCTTTATCTCTTTTTTGTTTATTTTTCTGCCTCGCTCTTTTTTCTTTCTTATTTTGCTTTCCTTCCGGCTTTTGGCCAATCCGTTTTCTCACAGACACCGTCTGCAGTTTCCCGCCTATATTCGAAAAAGAAGGCTGTTCGATATAATACAATGGCTCGGACTGTTTCTCTTTGTTTTTCTCCATGTATTTTTCTACCTCCCTTCACTGAAAATGCATCCTGCACCATTATATGCTTCCAGCCATAAATCATTCTTCTCATTTCCTGGCAATCTTTTTGACCGGTACGCATACATATCATATCAGGGGGAGATGTTATGCTCTGGTTTTTATTTGGAGGGAACATTTTACTTATTGTTGCTTTATACATGTATCTGCACGAACGAAAAGACAAACGCCATCATTCCTCTTCGTTTATAATGAATGCTGTCATGACACCTGTTACAGTCTTTTCGCTTTGTTCCGGCTTTTTATTTACGTACATTCATCCGGGCTATGTGATTGAAACAAGTATTGCTGCGGGTGTACTTGGGATTGGCTGCGGGCTTTTGTACGGAAGTCTCTTTTCATTTGATTCTGCCATGGTTGGTGCTTGCAATGGATTAATGGCCGGCATTATGGCACCGATGCTTGGAGAGATGGCAGGACGCTCGCCATTTTTGCTGCTGTTTACGCAATTATTGTTCTTTACGCTATTGTTTTATTTTCGCTTCGGCCACCGCTTTTCATCTCCATGACCGTCCCAGTATATATCACCGCTTTCATGCAAACGATGTACATGTTTCACAACAACCCCTGTGAAAAATGATTGCTTACGCTGCATGCAGCATGGAAACAGCCAATGGAGCGGCAAATGACAGACAGCACCGCCGGCAGCGTGCAAACAGGACCGAAGATAAAAGAAAACTGCGGCATGCCGTCAAATCCTTACAGAGGCATCCGCAGTTTTGCTTGTTCTTTCACTATTTCGTACTGTTACATAAAAAAGGTTCTGGCCGTACCCAGCCAGAACGTTCTGTCTGCTTTTTAGCAAACATATGCAGAGCCCACAATGACAAGCAAAATAAACAATACAACAATAAGCGTAAAGCTATTGTAGTAACCGGACATTTGCCTTTCCTCCCTTTCTAAGGAAGATTGAGAAATCCTTCTCATGATAGCTATATGCTCTTTACCCAGATAAGTGCGTTGGATTGTCTAAATCAGTTATTTACCCATTCTCTTCCTTTGTCCCAGGATAAATGCACATATTTTCCTCTTTCCCATAAGATGTTACAGGGTATATGCCTTTTATATTAATGAGGATGGTGATGAACGTGCATTACGGTCAAGATCCCAACATGCCGGGTCCTTATCGTCAACAAGAACCTTCTGTACAATATATTCCGCCGGTTGTCATCGAAGGGTACGTAAACCAGTGGATTCAAACATTTATACCAGGTTATGGCCGAGTGATTGCTTATGTCCTCGACTATAATCGACGTACCGGAATGGTATCGATGTTTATTTATCAGCCGCCTTTTTACCGCCGGCAATACGTGCAAGTGTATCATGGTGATTTAGTTGGTGTCAGTCCATATTTCGGTCCGACTCCTCCTCGTCCAGGCGGGCAACCGCCGCGTCCCCGCCCACCGTATGGGCCTGGCGGTCCCGGCCACGGCGGTGGATTCTGGCCATGGCTGTTCGGGCAGGTCTTTTAGGCCCTCATACAAATGTTACGGCGAACAGGAGATAGGGTTTTGTCTGCGAAACGCCTCTGAGAAAAGCAGCAGCGATAGAGCCGTGGGGGATGTTACCCAATGAGCGTCAAGCGCTTCCC
Organism: Alteribacillus persepolensis; assembly: GCF_900099605.1. GTDB lineage: Bacteria > Bacillota > Bacilli > Bacillales > Marinococcaceae > Alteribacillus > Alteribacillus persepolensis. Next base: position 23,559 of record NZ_FNDK01000010.1, on the reverse strand, counting down.
GAGGCAGGCGAGCCGAAAGCCCCAGTCATACGAAAGAGTATAATTTCATCCAAACAACAAACCTTATAGAATCGAAAAAGGGCTGTCAAAAGGTTATTTTTCATGACCTTTTGATACAGCCCCTATTTTATCAAGATGTGACTTCTGCCACTTCTTTATCTGCGGCTGTCACAGCACCCTCTTTTTTCAATGCCACGGTTTGATTTTCATTCAAGTTCGTAAACACAATCGGTGTAATGGTTGATTTTGCTTTTTCTTCAATGAGAGACAAATCTGCTTTTACAAGCGGCTGACCTTGCGTCACTTTCTCCCCTTCTTCGACCATTACTTCAAAGCCTTCCCCTTTCATGTTAACCGTATCAATACCAATATGAACTAAAATGTCGAGCCCATCCTCTGAGGTAATACCTACAGCATGTTTGGTTGGAAAGACTGTCGTAATATTTCCGCTTACTGGAGATACAAATTCTCCGTTTTCCGGGTGAATCGCAAAGCCGTCTCCCATCATTTTGCCTGCAAATACGTCATCTGGAACTTCCTCGATAGCAATAAGTCGGCCGTTTCCCGGGCTGCCAACAGCAATAGCAGCGGAGTCCACTTGAACAGCAGGCTCGGCTTCTTTTTGCGGATCAATTTCCGGTGTATTGTCATGCGATGATACCGGTGTTCTTCCCGCGATAATATCTTCCATTTGTGTTTTAATGGCATCCGACTGCGGACCAAAAATAGCCTGCACGTTATTTCCAACTTCCATTACACCAGAAGCCCCCAGCTGTTTCAGGCGTCCTTTGTCTACTTCTTCTTTATTGTTTACAGTAATCCGCAGCCTTGTAATACATGCATCCAGGTTTTTCAAGTTATCTTTTCCACCAAATGCTTCTAAAACATTGTAAGGCAAGTCGCCGGCACTGCCGCTTCCGGCTGTTGAATTTTCCTCAACATCCGCTGTTTCTTCACGCCCCGGCGTCATTAAATTAAACTTCTGAATGGCAAACCGGAAGCCGAAATAGTAGATAACAGCGAAACCGAGCCCGACCGGAATAACGAGCCACCACGGCGTTGCATTTGGAATAATCCCGAATAAGAAATAGTCAATCACACCGCCGGAGAATGTCATGCCGATTTTTACATCCAGCAGGTGCATCACCATAAATGACAATCCGGCAAAAATTGTATGAACTGCAAACAAAAGCGGTGCTACAAACAAGAAACTAAATTCGAGCGGTTCAGTAATTCCTGTTAAAAAGGATGTCAATGCAGCGGATCCCATAATACCAGCTACATATTTTTTGTTTTCCGGTTTTGCACAATGATAGATAGCAAGTGCTGCTGCTGGCAGTCCAAACATCATAAATGGAAATTTACCCGTCATAAACGTACCAGCTGTAAATTCCTCTACACCATCACGATACTGAGCAAAGAAAATTTGCTGATCTCCTGTCACCGTCTGGCCGGCAGCATTAACATAAGAACCGAATTCATACCAGAACGGATTGTAGAAAACGTGATGCAGCCCAAATGGAATAAGCGCTCTCTCAATCACTCCGAATACAAAAGCAGAAATCGTCGTATTCGCTTCAGTCACTAAATAAGACATGGCGTTTAGCATCTCTTGCACCTGCGGCCATACAATGGTTAAAAGCGCCCCGACGATAAGTCCCCCAAATGCTGTTGCGATAGGAACAAAACGTTTTCCGGCAAAAAAACCTAAATACTGGGGCAGCTCAATGTTAAAGTAACGATTATACATAAATGCACCGAGCGCCCCGGCGATGATACCTCCAAACACCCCGGTTTGCAGTGTCGGCACACCCAACATTTCTGCATACGCCGGGTTTCCTTGCACCATTTCCGGCTCCACGCCGACGATAACGCCCATTGTCACATTAATAATAAAATATCCGATAAGTGCTGCAAGACCAGCTACACCGTCACCATTTGCCAGACCAAGTGCTACACCAATCGCAAAAATAACGGGTAAGTTATCAAATACAATCCCGCCTGCTTCCATCATCAGTTCAGATATTAACTGAGCTGGTGCCGCTTCCAAAAATGGCAGGATATTAATCATATTGTCCTCCTGCATAGCCGTTCCAATCGCAAGAAGCAGTCCGGCAGCCGGAAGCAGCGCTACCGGAAGCATCAATGCCCGGCCTATACGCTGCAGTATACCAAACGCTTTTTTAAACATTGTGTTTTCCCCCTTTTTTCGTTACGCCGCACACATTGGATGCCGCCGTCATAATCCAGCACCCTTTACATGCTGCAGTTGTTGTCATGGCTTGTTCTGTCAAGCAGGCATCTTGCTGCATGCAGGTATGGTTCCAGAAAAACAGCTATTTCCTTCAACAGACCCTCCTCCATAAAAAAAGACATGAGAGAAACAGGTTCGCCGAAAAACACTAGATGTCTGAACACACCTAGGCCCTTTCAGCAAAACCACTCTGTTCTCTCATGCCTGCATTACCAGTAACACGGAATATGATGGTCCGTTATTATTCATTTCTTTGTCTTGCAAGCCTTTGCAAATGAAGGGTTAAATAAACCGCTTCACTCTCTGGAACCGGCTTTTTCAGTGCGTGCTGCATGATTTTTATCAATTTCCATGAAAGATTGTAGCACAGCGGGTATTCGTCTTTCAAGACTTTTTTTAAGGACTCCGGCTCTTCTTTATCGTCATTGTATTGAATTCTTTCAATCGCTTGATGCAGATGGCGCAGCAGCCGTTGATGATCCAATTCTTTTGCATTCATTGTTAAACCAAGGTTGTCCTCGATCACACCAGCCAATGTCGATACAAGCTTTGTATGCTGATTCACTTCTTCTAACGAACGGCTGGTAAGCGCGCTGTGAATGTGTAACGCAACAAAGCCGACTTCCCCTTCTGGCATCGGGGTACTCGTACACTTTTCGACATGCAAAAGCAGCTCTCTCGCAGCTTGAAATTCCGCTGGATAGGCAAGTTCTGTTTCTGTTAAAAACGGATTACGCACCTCTAACCCTTGCTTCTGCCTGTGAACGGCATAATATAGATGGTCGGTCAATGCGACGTGAATATGCTCATAAAGCTTGACATGAAAACGTTTTTCTAACATGGTCATACATTCATTCATACACCCGATAAACGCTTCGTCCACTTCGATTAAAAGCTGTTTGTACTGCTCTTGTTCCTTTTTATCCTGAAGCACAAAAAATTTCTCTGCGCCTGATTCATCTACCGTTTCTCCTTGCTTTTTCCCAAACCCTAAGCCTTTTCCTGTCACAATCACTTCATTTCCATTGTCATCTGCGATAATCACGTTGTTGTTTAGAACCTTTTTTACGACCATATCTTAACCCCAACTTTTTCGTGGCTTCAGTCTATCATCTTAACGAAATATCTAAACAAGCGTCAACTAATTCTGCTTTAAAGCAAACATACTGGTTCCCTAAAAGAAGAAAGGCCGGCTAAGGAAGAGCTTTTAGCTTAATACTTTTCCCCAGCGTCAAAAGAGAGCTGACTTTTATACTGTCTGTCATCAAAAAATGAAACCGTGGTGCTTTTTCACACCACGGTTTTTGAAGCCACCCTTACATCATGCCAATGGTATTAAAGCCGCCATCGACGTGAATGATCTCTCCTGTGATTCCTCTGGATAAATCACTCATTAAAAAGAGGGCGGTATCGCCGACTTCTTCTTGGGTTGTTGCTTTTTTAAGCGGAGCTTTTTCTTCAATTTCTTTTAACACATCGTTAAATCCGCCAATACCTTTGGCAGCCAAGGTTCGAATCGGCCCTGCTGAGATGGCATTCACACGAATACTTTCTTTTCCTAAGTCATTTGCTAAATAACGGACACTTGCATCAAGAGAAGCTTTGGCTACCCCCATCACGTTGTAGTTTTTCACCACTTTCTCGCCGCCAAGATACGTCATCGTAACAATCGATCCGCCTTCTGCCATTAGGCCGAGCTCATGGACCGCTTTTGCCACCCCTGTAAGAGAGTAAGAGCTGATATTATGAGCCAGTAAAAAACCGTCTCTTGTTGCGTTCATATAATCTCCATCCAGCTCTTCCGTTTTAGCAAACGCGATACAATGAGCAAGCCCATGAATTACACCGACTTCTTCTTTTATTTGACGAAATGCTGTATGAATCGCTTCATCGTCTGAAATATCACATGGCAAGACGATGGAATCGTCGCGGTCCAGAGAATCGGCAAGTTTGCGCACGTTTTTCTCTAATCGTTCCCCTGCATATGTAAACACAAGCCTGGCTCCCGCTTTCGCTAAGCTTTGAGCAATGCCCCAGGCAATGCTTCGCTTATTGGCCACCCCCATTACAACGTATGTACGGCCTTCTAACGATAAATTCATGTTAATCGCTCCCTTTTATCCATTTCTGCGTATTATTTCCTTTTATCACCAAGTAATGTGCCTATTATATCATGCTGTGATAAAGAACCCAACTTGATCAGCAGGCAGACATTATTATTTTCTGTCACAGTTTGGTATGATGCTTAGTAGTATAAGTGTTTGTTAGGTGGAGGGGGTATAGTCATGACAGCAGCATATGACTTTATTGGAGATATTCATGGTTGTTTTGATGAGTTAACGACATTACTCAAAGACATCGGCTACCACAAAGACCAATCCATTTATACACATCCATCCGGCAGAATCCCGGTTTTTATTGGAGACCTTACCGACCGGGGGCCAAAATCGGTTGCCGTCATGGAACTGGTCAGCAAAATGGTCGCGCAAAAGGCAGCCTATTACGTGCCTGGAAACCACTGTGATAAGCTGTATCGTTATTTTCTCGGGCGCAATGTCCAAATCAAACACGGACTAGAAACGACCGTGGCAGAACTAGAAGCATTGCCAAACCGAAAGTATAAAAAAATCCGCCATGCTTTTATGGAGCTCTATGATCATGCACCTTGGTACCAACACTTGGATCATGATCAAGTCATTGCCGCTCATGCCGGTATTCGCAGTGACCTCATTGGAAAACAAAACAAAGCCGTCAAAACATTTGTATTGTACGGAGATATTACCGGCGAAAAACATTCAGACGGGACACCCGTTCGGCGAGACTGGGCGCTTCATTACAATGGAAAACGCACTATTGTTTATGGACATACACCTGTACATGAACCGCGTATAAAAAACAACACGATTAATATTGATACCGGCTGTGTCTTTGGCGGCAAACTGACTGCACTTCATTATCCAGAAATGACATTTAGCGACACACCTTCTGCAATGCCTTTTGTCAAAGAAAAATTCCGAACGTTTGACGATGAACATACACAAAAAGACACAAAAAAAGAAGGCTGATCTGTACGCCTTCTTTTTTACTTTTCCTGAACCAGCTGCTTGATATCTTGAGGGAGATCTGCATAAATATTATGCCGCTGTTCGGTGACCGGGTGACAAAACGAAAGCATGTCTGCATGCAGCGCCTGCCGCTCTATCAACGTGCTCGCTTTTCCGTATAAGCTGTCGCCGACCAGCGAATGCCCGCAATAAGCAGTGTGCACCCGAATTTGATGGGTCCGGCCGGTATATAATGTAAAACGCGTGACGTCATTGCCGTGAACAGTTTTCACTTTCTCATACGCGGTGACAGCCGGTTTTCCATGTACTGCAACACAATGCTCGACAATGCTGTTTGGGTTTCTGGCAATCGGCGCATCAATGCATCCTGTTTGCTGCTCCCACTGTCCGCATACTACTCCTAGATAACGCTTTTCTCCTTTGCCGTGCTGAAAAAAAGCAGTGAGCCGCTGGTGGGCATATGGATGTTTGGCAATCGGCAGCACTCCGCTCGTGTGCTTATCAAGCCTTGACACCGCATGAAAAGAAGCCGAAATTCCCTGTTCTTTGTAATACGCCCCGACAGCACCGGCTAGTGAAAGTTCTTCTTGTTGTCTTCCAGGAAGTGTGGGGAGACCGGGTGGTTTATTAACGATCAGCAGATGTTCATCTTCAAATAAAATATTTAACGGAAGAGGATACAGCGGAATGGCAGCTGGAAACGAAACTGGGGGCAGTTCCACTTGCAGGGTTTCGTTCCCATAAAGCTTGCGGCGCACAGTTGCTTCCTCTCCATCACAAAGCAGTCTGCCGTCAAACTTAGCTGTTTTTAACGTCGTCCATGACATCCCTTTATCATCTCGCAAAAACTCTTTCAGTGTCTTGGGATGTTTTAGCAAGGGCACTATCCAGTGGAGTTTGTGCATGTTATTCGCCGACAAACGACTCTTTCACCCGCTTCCAAAACGTAAATGGACGGAACCGGGCAAATTTCACCTTTTCTTCAGCCACCCGGCACTGGATGGATTTTACCGACTTATTCACCATTGATTTATGATCGATTGTTATTTGCATTTCTACGTCATTTAACGGCTTTAACAAACATGTGTGGTGCTGCGGCAAAATCAGTGGTGAACCGACCGTACGATAGACACGGTTATTAATGGATGCCATCTCCGATAACTGCATAGATGCTAAAGACGGATGCAGAATGGCGCCTCCTAACGCTTTATTGTAGGCGGTGCTTCCGGATGGCGTAGAAATACAGAGTCCGTCTCCACGAAACGTTTCAAACTTATCTCCTTTGATGTCGATATCGCAAACGAGTGAGCCTTCCATCGTTTTCACGGTACATTCATTCAATGCCAAGTGGCGCTCTGAATGGATGTCATCATGGTAGCGGACAACGACCTCCAGGAGCGGATATTCCACTACTTGAAACGGTGTTTTTGCGATATGAATCACCAGTTTTTCCACTTCTTCTGGTTTCCAGTCAGCATAAAAGCCTAAATGGCCAGTATGAACCCCGACAAAACTCGTCTCTTCCAGCCGGTCATAATAATGGTGGAATGCATGCAAAAGCGTACCGTCTCCGCCAACCGTAATAACGATTTCCGGGTCTTGTTCGTTATGAGTAAGACCAAATTCTTGCAAGTAGTCGATGATCTTTTTTTGCAGGGCGTTGGATGTATCATCTCCCCGCGACGTTACCGCAAAATGCATGGGAAGCGCCTCCTTTCAACGAATTTCCAGTTATTTGGAATTGTTTTGTTCCCGGTTTCTAATTAATATCTGCTGCGCTTCTCGCACTTCCCCTTTAATTTTTGACATTTCTTCATCCAGTTTAAAAGCGGCTTCTGCAGCACTGTGCAGACGTTCTTTAATATCAGCAGGGATTTCACCGCTGTATTTATAATTTAATGAATGTTCGATGGTTGCCCAAAAGTTCATTGCCATCGTACGAACCTGCACCTCAACCAATACCTCTTTTTTGCCGTCTATCGTATGTACAGGGTAAACGATCACCATATGATACGAACGATAGCCGCTTTCTTTTTTCTGTTTAATATAATCTCGTTCTTCTAATACTTCAAAATCACTTCGCGAACGAATAAGTTCCACAATCGTATCAATATCATTCACAAACTGGCAGACCAGCCGTACGCCGGCGATATCCTGCATGTCTCTTGCGATGCGGTCTAAAGGAATGTTTTTCCGCTGAGCTTTTTCGAGAATGCTTGTAACAGGCTTTACCCGGGCTGTGACAAATTCAATCGGCGTATGCTTGGATGAACGCTGATATTGTTCACGCAGCCCTTTTAATTTTACTTTTAACTCTTCCACCGCTTGTTTATAGGGTGACAAAAATGTATCCCAATTACTCATAAAAAGCCACCACCTGTTTCATTTGTATACAGTGGATGTCAACTGTATGCATTTCATTCTTTCCTTCGAACGGTGAAACAAACGTTATGCTTTGACATCAAACGTCTCTTCGACCGCTTCCACCATCAGAGAGCCGTAATTGCCGTTGCCTGGAATGTTATCAAGCATATACGCCATTTCTGTGTGAAAGTGCTCTAGCGGCAATTCCGATGGACCAAGCACACTTACGTTCCACTGCTTTTCATAAGCTTCTTTTAAAGCGGGCCATACTTGTTTTGGCAAACGCAGCTGTACAAACGCATCATCTGAGTCGAGCACATACACAAACGTTAAAGCATCTGAATCGGCCAGCATGCGCATGCCGTCTTCGAGCGCATTCCATTCTGATTGCGGCCACTGTTCAATCGGTACTAAGTACAAATGGTGATGATCTGTTTTTGTTTCCGTTACTGTAAGTATATGTTCCATATTGACACCTCATTTTTCCTGCTTTCTCTTTCTCTATCTTACCATACCTTGGATATTTCACTACTAAACGAATCCCAAACGATATGGTATCATACAACCACAATGCCCGTCTTTTATTTTTTAGAAATTCACCGCGAAAGGAAGATTGCTTTGGGACAGGAAATAGAAATGGAGAAAAAAAACCTGTTAACGAAAACGGAATTTGATGCGTTATGTGATGCATTTCATATAAAGGAAAACGATTTCTTTTGGCAGGCGAATACATATTTTGACACAAAGGATTTTGCGCTGAAACAAAAAGGCGCGGCGCTTCGTATCCGTGAAAAAAACGGCCAATACGAACTAACGTTAAAACAACCTGCCAGTAAAGGGCTGCTTGAAACGAACCAGGCACTATCAAAAGAAACCGCAGAAAGCGCCCTCACTGCTTCCCGTTTTCCGGACGGAGAAGTAAAAACACAACTGAAGACGTCGTTACATCTTTCCATTGAAGAAGTCACCCCCCTTGGTACACTGAAGACCAAGCGCACACAGCATCCTTATCGGCAAGGGCTGTTATTTTTAGATCACAGCACATATTTAGACGTGGAAGATTATGAGGTGGAAATGGAAGGACCTTCTCTTGAACAAGTAAACAATTGGCTAGAAGAGCTGTTAAGCCAATTTCATATCCCCACACGTACGACACCGAACAAAATCAAGCGTTTTTTTACGCGCCAAGAGGAAATCCAAGCAAAAAGAAATTGAGCGAAGCGGAGATTGCCGCTTCGCTGTTTCTTTGGTATATTTTAACTACCTGAGAAACAGACAAAAGTTTCAGATGTTACATAGATGAGGTGTTCAAATTGAATTTTGCTTCTTACTTTCCATTGTTATCTTCTACGGCGGTGAACTATTGGCCCGCCCACGAGAATTACAGCTCCTCGCCTGCTCGTTCATCATTTGCCTCTATTCTTCACAACCAATTGAACACACCCTTGCATACGAGCGGCTCAAATATCAGCAGTTCTTCTCAAGAAAACAAAGAATCGTTGTTTTTATATCCAGCGCTTGCATCTTCTTACTTTCAACCTAATCACCAAGTAAACCATACACCAGCATCTGCTGCTTCTTTTGAACAACAGCCTCCGCTTGTCGAAAACGATGTCAAGCAGATGATTGAAGCCGCAGCGGACAAATACAACGTTGATTCTGCGCTCATCACTGCCGTTATTGAGCAGGAATCAAACTTTGACCCTCATGCAAAAAGTTATGCCGGTGCCATGGGACTGATGCAGTTAATGCCGGCTACCGCCAATTACTTGAATGTTTATGATCCATATGATCCTGCCCAAAACATTGAAGGTGGAACCAAATACTTAAAAGAGATGCTTGAACGTTTCGATGGCAACAAGACACTTGCATTAGCGGCTTATAATGCAGGACCAGGCAACGTCGAGAAGTATCAAGGAATTCCCCCGTTTGCCGAAACAGAACAGTACGTGCCAAGTGTTCTAAATAAAATGCAAACCTATGTGTAACTCTCAGCAGATTCGCTGGGAGTTTTTTTCAAGGGAAAGCATTGGGAAGAAACAACTGGACTGGTAAACCAAAACATTTGCTGTTCTAAAACAGCGTTGCTACAATGAAAGAAAGCTTTCTTAACACGAACGATAACTCTTTTTTCTTGCATTTTTCCGCTTCTTTCGTTTATGTTAAATCAAGCGAATGATAAAGAACTCGATCGAACGTATGTGCAAAGAAAGGAGCACGCATCGATGAACAAAGACCTAATCCCTTTTGAAGCATTAGGCGGACACGATGTACTAAACCGCCTTGTTGATACCTTTTATTCCTATGTTAAAGAACACCCTGATTTGTATCCTATTTTCCCGGATGATTTAACAGAAACCGCCCGTAAACAAAAGCAGTTTCTTACTCAATTTTTAGGCGGACCTGCTCTTTATACAGAAGAACACGGCCACCCAAGACTGCGTGCGAGACACCTCCCGTTTCCAATCACACCGACAAGAGCAAAAGCTTGGCTGTCCTGTATGGAACAAGCAATGGATGACATTGGACTTGAAGGAGAAGTGCGTGAAAATTTCTTTCAACGACTGACTTTTACCGCACAGCATATGGTCAACACACCAGAAGATTAACGTAGAAAGGAGTTTGGACGATGACAAAAGAAGATAAACAGCTACATTGCGATGACGAGCTGGGAATCTGCGGCCTTTCTCCTGAAGACTCATTAACACATCCTAGATATAAAAAGAAATTAGAATTATATATTTTTACTGATCCACTCTGTCCAGAATGCTGGGCGTTTGAACCGACACTGAAAAAACTTGTGCTGGAATATGGACATTATTTTTCCATGCGCTTTTTTGTAGCAGCAGATCTGGAAGCGTGGAACAAAGGTGAAGCCCGCCAAAACAAAGAACAAAAGAATTTAGCTGAACTATACGAAGCAACTGCCAGCCGCACAGGGATGAGTTGTGATGGTGATGTCTGGCTGGAAAATCCCGTTGCCTCGGCCTACCTTCCTTCTCTCGCAATGAAAGCCGCCGAAATGCAAGGGCGTCAGCTGGCTGGTGTATTTTTCCGCCGGCTTCGTGAAATGCTGTTTGTCCACAAGAAAAACATTGCGAATGAAGAAGTTTTAGTAGCATGCGCAGAAACAGTCGGGCTTGATATTCATGAATTTAAAAAGGATATTCATTCCCACTGTACGGCCAAAGCGCTCCAATGTGATATCAAAACATCGAAAGAAATGGAAGTAGAAAGCGCACCAACGTTTGTATTTTTTAATGATTGTGTAGAAGACGGCGGCTTAAAAATATCTGGTGTGTACCCTTATGAAGTCTATGTCGATATATTAAAAGAGATGTTAGGAGAAGTTCCACAGCCATCTGCAAAACTGCCATTGGAGAATTTCTTGAGAAAATATGAATTTGTCGCGACAAAAGAAGTGGCCGTTGTGTATGACTTAGCGGAACGGGACGCAGAGGCACAGCTTAAAAAGTTAGTGCTGCAGCGAAAACTGAAACGCATTCCTGTCAAATACGGCACCTTTTGGCGTTATATTGGCGAGTAAGGTATATACCTGTCCCTCCTTCCATACGATGGTATAAACATTATCTCGTCTGGTGGGAGGGTATACGGTGTGAAAAAGGTGCTTATCGGTATCCTTTGTACATTCGTTAGCTTTATTTTATTTATGCTTGGGCTGATGAAATTTCTTCCTGTTTTCATCGGCGGTTTGTTTATGTTTCTATCCATTTTTTTCACTGTTTTATCGTTTAGTGAACGCAAACGTTTCAAAGGCATTCATTCATAACAGCAATACAAAACCCGCTCGAATGTCACGTCACATCCGGCGGGTTTTTTTATGATGAAAAAGGCTCTATAGTATATGTCGAAGGTAACTCCTGCTCCTTCTTTTCAGTTGACAGCCCTGCTTGCCGCGGGCAGCACTTTTGGCTTTCAGCTGCTGCTTTTCTCACACGACGGGGGCGCTTTTTGCACAGTGCACTGAGACGTATCCACATCACACTGCTGCTTTTTTACAGAACATGCTGCTTTATTGTTCTAACAGCTGCTCCATTTCCTCTAATGTTTGTTCAAACAATGCCATGGCTTCCTGGACAGGCTCTTTTGATGTCATATCCACACCTGCTTTTTTCAGCATTTCAATCGGATAATCCGAGCTTCCAGACTTTAGGAACCCTAAATAACGGTTTACCGCCGGCTCTCCTTCTTCTAAAATCTGCCTGGATAGTGCCGCCGCTGCACTGTATCCGGTTGCGTATTGATACACGTAGAAATTCATATAAAAATGCGGAATACGCGACCACTCTAAAGCAATGCCCTCATCTAATGTAATATCTTCACCAAAATATTTTTCATTTAGCGCGTAGTATTCTTTTTCTAACAAATCTGGCGTGAGTGCTTCTCCTGCTGCCGCTTTTTCATGGATGAGCTGTTCGAATTCCGCAAACATCGTCTGACGGAAAACTGTTCCTCGAAAACCTTCAAGGAAATGATTTAACAAGTACATTTTCTTTTTCTTATCTTCGGTTGTTTGCAGCAAATAATCGTTAAGCAATGCTTCGTTTACAGTGGAAGCTACTTCGGCGACAAAGATCGTGTAGTCTGAATAGTGATAAGGCTGGTGCTTGCGGCTCAAGTAGCTGTGCATCGAGTGGCCGAGTTCGTGAGCCAATGTAAACATGTTGTTTACGTTATCCTGCCAGTTCATCAGAATATAAGGCATCGTTCCATACGCACCAGAAGAGTAAGCACCGCTTCGTTTCCCTTTATTCTCATAAACATCAATCCAGCGGTTGTTGTAGCCTTCTTGCACGGTTTGTTTGTATTCTTCTCCGAGCGGCTCCACCGCTTTTAAAACATATTGTTGTGCTTCTTCATACGTCACTTTCATATCAACGTCTTTGACAAGCGGCGTGTATAAATCATAATTATGGATTTCATCGAGTCCGAGCACTCGTTTACGTAAACGCACGTAGCGGTGCAGCAAATGCAAGTTTTTATTTACTGTTTCCACAAGCTGGTCATAGACGACTTCTGGAATATGATTTTTGCTGAGAGCAGCCTGACGAGCAGAATCGTACTTTCTTACATTGGCGTTAAACAAGTTCTTTTTCACTTGCCCATTCAATGTGCTGGCAAGGGTGTTTCGATATTGTTGATACGTTCCGTACACAGCTTCAAATGCATCCTTGCGCACACGGCGGTCATCGCTTTCAAAAAAGCGCAGAATGCGGCCGTGCGTAACTTGTACTTCATTCCCTTCTTCATCCTTAATACTCGGAAAAGCTAAATCGGCATTGTTAAGCATGCCAAATGTATTGCTTGGATTGGATGTGACCTCAGACACTTGCGCTAAAATCGATTCTTCCGATTCATTTAATACGTGCGGACGCTGTTCATTAATTTCGCGCAGCGCATGCCGGTACTGCTTTAAATCTTCGTGTTCATTCAAAAATTGCTCGAGCTTATCCTCTGGTATGGATAAAATTTCTGGAACCAAAAACGCCATGGCCTGGCCTAATTTTGCTGCAAGACCAGATGCCCTGTCTTCGAGCCCTTGATAAAAGGAATTGCTGGTGTCCTGGTCATAGCGCATGTGAGCATAGCTGAACAGACGGCCAAACCGTTCTCCAATTTCATCTTGCTTTTTTAACGCTTGATACAGCGTGTCTGCGGAATCTGCTAATGTCCCTTTATACGCAGTTAATTCCGGCACCAGCTCTTGAATCTGCTTAAATTCTTGTTCCCATTTTTCATCCGTTGCAAAAATATCCTCTAAATTCCATGTGTATTCCTTCGAAATCTCATCTCTTTTTGGGACTTGTTTTGTTTCTTTTTCACTCATAACAACACCTCCAACTGTTACTGCCAATTTTACCGAACTTCCCCACTAAACACCAATCATTGATATATATTTCCTCTTACAATATGTGTTTCCCCCATTTTTTATCCATCGCATCAGCCTGCTCTAACGATACAGGCAAGTGAATATCTTTTCGCTTTTGCCAGCCCCAATTGGTCCATTTTACGACACCAAGACGCTCAAGCCATTCCAGATAATTCCATAAAGCACGTTCGAACGGCTGTGTAATGAGCGGAAAGGTTCTTGTTCCTAACACTCTTCTTTCAGCAAACAGCGCAGACTCCTGTTCTAATGCAGCATTTGAAAAGCGTTGATACAGCGAAATATTTTCGAGAAAACAAAGTAAAAACCAGCTTTGCCATATATAAGCCGGACTGTAAAACACTTCCATTCCATAAGACGGCCAGCCTGCTTCTATTGGGAAAAACGGCAGATCGGAGCGTTTGCTTGCAAAGACTTGGCGCATATACGTTTTATCCGGATTCTGTCTCCACTGATTCTTGGAAAAACGCCACGTTCGTTTGTGAGACAGCCAAGCTGTTCGCAGCCGCTTCTTACTGTCATACGTGCTTGGTATATTCACGAGCTGCGATACATGGGAGCGGGATAAAGGGGCTTGATACAAATCAGCATACGTATGCTGTGGCGAAACATATGCGGTTGGAAACAAATAATAAAACGATGCTTTCTCTGCATCGAAATAAGTGAGTACGTAACGAGCATCACTTTTTCGATTTCGCATCCCTTCCCATTCCAATGCATGAACGGAAAATGAACCACCAGCACGTGGACGCAGCCGGGAGAAAGAAAAAATCCAGATAGGAAAAATACCAATAGAGAGGTAATCATAACTGCGTGAAAGAAGAGCAGAAGGGGAAATCGATGAGCATTGAAATTCCAGTGCGTATGTTTTGTTTCTCCATGTAAATAACACGTCAGCTACACGTTGAATAGCAGACAAATACACTTCCATTCTGGCCTTTACGTGATGCATTAACAACCATTCATATAACAGAGCTTTTCCAGATAAATGTTCATTTGTCTCCGGTTCTGCTTGGTATGAACAAGCTTGTTTCTTCCTGTGAGCAAAATGCGCTTTTACTTGCTTGCCTTGTTTTAGGATGACTTCTTTGGAACAGGCTGGACAGAAATACGGGGGATAATGGGAGGGAATTTCCTCATTTTTTGAAGGGAAAAGAGAAATGATGCGGCCATCTCGAGTACGGGCGGTAAACATGAGAACCTCCTTTCCAGAAACGTTATTCGACCCGCCGCCAACAATATCCTTCTTATGTAAGGGCACGTTTTATACAAAAACAAAAAACCAGCCCCTTTAGGGAAGCTGGTGTTATTATTTAAGAGAAGTTTTTACGAAGCGTTTGAAGTCCGTCTGTTTTTGCAATCGTTTTTCCATACTCGCGAATGCGGTGAATGGACATATCTGACTCTTCACCATATTCTAACACATGGCTGACCATATCATCTTGTTCGTCTTCACTGTAATAGTCATCAAACATCAGGTACAAATAGTAGGTACCTTCAAAGTGATAAATTTCGTTTTTAACCTGTTCAACGACAAATGCTTGACTAAGTGATAATAAGTCTTCTAAATCAGAGAAGGAAATAACAATCTCAAGTTCTTCTGTGTCCCCATGATTGTGTCTTGACTTTTGCGAAGAACGGAATTGTTCATCCAGCATATCCACGATATTATCATCAACTGGCAAATCTTCTCCTTTTTGAGAAACCGGGATTTCAAGTTTGACATTGCCTTCAGAAATTTGTCCACGTGTCACAACAATTTCCATGCCATTGTCCATCGCTTGCACTTGAATCCACAGCGGCCCTTCAATCTCAAAGTTTTCCCGATCGTGCGCCTCGTTGATCATTTCAAAAAACAATTCTTCTCCTCGTTCACGATTGTACCAAATTTCGTCACGGTCAAAGCCTCGGTCTTCAATATCTTTGTAGGTAATGTAAAACTTGACCGTTGACTCATTAATTCTTTCGATTTCCACGATTTTCTCCCTCCTTTGAAGGTAAGGTGGATACCGCTTCCAAGTTCTCTCTTTTTTTTATAAACATACCCTTTAGACGGGCAACAATTATCTTATCGTCGGTATTACTATCATTGTATACGATAAGATGAAGGTTGTTAAGGACCAATGCTCATCCCGCCGAATATTTTTGAGGGAGCGGAGCGTTCGTAAGAGAAAACGCGGTTATTCCTGCTATTAAGTGTTCATTTTCAAGGAAAGCATGCATGTTGTCAAGCATATAGCACAACTTACCCCTTACCTTAAACAAAAAATACATGTTTTATCCTATCTTATGATACGATACAAAGAATAACAAGCATTAAACATGAAAAAATATAGAAAAACTTCTACTATAAAGCGAGTAGAAGTTTATATTTCTGTCATACACATGTGATCATCAGCGGTCGATTAATTTACAAGCTTCTGAGCTTCCATTAAGTTATACGTGCGTACTTTCCGCGGCAGAAAACGGCGGATTTCAGCTTCATTGTATCCCACTTGCAAACGCTTCTCATCATAAATAATTGGACGACGCAATAGCCCAGGGTTTTCACTAATTAGTTCAAATAATCGTTGTAGTGGAAGGTTCTCAAGATCGACATCTAATTCTTGAAAGACTTTGGAACGTTTTGATACGATTTCGTCCGTTCCGTCTTCTGTCAGCCTAATAATTTCTTTTACTTCATCCACGCTGAGTGGCTCCGCAAAAATATTACGCTCTACAAACGAAATATCGTTTTCTTCCAGCCACGCTTTTGCCTTCCGGCAAGAAGTGCAGCTAGGAGACGTGAGCAAATTGACCATATGAATCATTCTCTCCCTTCCCATTCATCCAAACCCATAAAACTATCTATCATTATCCTGACGTAACATCAGATGAATCTCTTCATTCACATCATTCATTATACAATAATTATTCTAATTTGAAAAGAGTTTTCAAGAATGTATTCGCAAATTATCGGCCTCTCATTTATCCGCTTTGTTCGAATATATAGAAGTATTTCCTGTCACTTAGCATGTTTTGTCCTTCGTACCTTTTGGGTTCAACATTCTCATTCCTGTATTTTTCACTGATAAAACGCCTATCTTGATTGAAAATATGACAAATTTGTGACTGCGCATTCAAACAAGCAGCTGACCCAGCATATTTCTTTATGCTGTAACAAAACATAGATTTTAGCCTAAAGAAAACTCAGACATCGCTGTGATATCAGGTGCAGGCGGCTGCCTTCTTAAACTTGCACTGCTTGCCGCCGCATGGCTTATCCACCTATACGACAGCAAAAACCTCGGCTTTATAAAGCCGAGGTTTTTGCTATGCTGATGTTTTAGATGAAGCAGAGCCGTTAGGGGTCGGCAACTTATTCCAATCCTTTAAATTTTTGCGAAGCAGATCTTTTAACACTTCCCGCTTTTTTTTGCGCTTGTGCCTTTCTTTGTTTTTCACAAGATCTCCCTCCTTTTAAATAAGTTGCATACACGCGAAAACACGCGGATTTCTATACCTCTTCTTTTTCACTGTCATACGACAATACTTCATCGACCTTTTGATAAGATTGGCCGTATAGTTCTTTATCTTTATACGTATGAATATTTTTATACGTGTGTTTCATTTTTTGATAAATACTTTCTTCTGATTCATTTTCTGGAGACCAATACAATATTTCCAGTGTATTCTCTTCTTGCGTCGCCAGTGACCGGCGTGTATAACCAATCGACGCTGCGTGCTTAAACCCATGGCGTTCATAAAAACGCATGCGCTTTTGCGAATCCGAATCATCATAGTCGAGTGGTTCTACTTCTAAAATAACCGGCTTTTGTTTTTCTTTAAATTGGTCGATAACCTTTTGGCCGATGCCTTTGCCGCGTGCCTCTTTGGATACAAATAAATAATCGATAAAAATAAAGTCTTCTGTTTCTACATACATTACGACGTGGTATGGCCCTTCATCTTTGTGGTAAACATCGCCTTTTTCCTTTAATAAGAGATCCATGTGCTCTTTAGATTTCATTTCTTCTACCGGAAAGTATTGGCTTAACTTCTCGTACCAGTTTAAGTGTGTCATGCAAACCTCCGTTTTGTGCTTTCTTTCATTATAAAACGATTGCCGGTATTTGTAACACTTCTTATAAATGGGTATCTCTTTGTCTCGTCCTATTATGTACTGTTAGCTTTCCCTGCCTTTATTAATTGCATGCAGACACAATCGCAATACAGCATTAAAAATATTTTTCCAACTGACTGGAAAAGAACCTGCTGCGGTCCCCTAAACAGAGGCGATAAACAAAGAAAAACGTTTCTAACGTGCAAAGAAGGCTGTCGAAACAGGAACCCCTCTTTTAAGACAGCCTTCTTTCTATTACGGTGTATAGTCGACTCCTTCTGTATAACTATTACCTGCATTCCACAGTAAAAATTCTTGAATGTCCTGCTCTTGCAGTGCTCGAATTTGATCTTCCACTTCCGCCACACCATACGGTTTATAGTTGCCCGAACCGAGCCAGCTCGCTGTAAAGTCTTGAATCCACGGCCTTGATGTTGGTGGATTTTCTAAATGATCCAGCACTTCATTTTCAACTTTCGCATACTCTGTCGTCAGTTCATATGGATGCAGGTCAGGCTTATCAATACCGAAATACGGCGTCCAGTGGCTTGGATAAATCATCGATGATATCACGTCAACATTATCGGCGATTTTGGAGAAATTCTGTCCAATACCTGGTGCCTCATCTAATGTAGCTGAATAGCCGAAAATATCTACGGAGACATCCACATCAAACGTTTGCTGAATTTCTCCTCTAGCATGCTCAACAAAGCTTGTTACTGCGTTCACCCGCTGCTGTACGTTGTTCCCTTCTTTGCCAAAGTCCCCTCTCGAATATTCAAGCTTTTCATCGCGTGTTTCAAACCCTTCTGGAAAACGTACATAATCAAACTGAATTTCCTTAAACCCAAGTTTGGCTGCTTCTTTTGCAATTTGTATGTTATAGTCCCAAACATCTTTCACATACGGATTCACAAACGCCTCTTGATTTCCATTTTTCCAAACGTTTCCGTTTTCTGTAAATGACCACTCCGGTTTCTGCTCAGCTAAGACAGTATCTTTAAAAACAACAATACGTGCAATCGGATAAATATCATTTTCTTCTAACGCATTCATTAACTCCACCGGATCTTCAATCATGTTTTTTCCAATATCCGGAAGATCAATGTCATCTGTCGGCTTAAATGTCAAATTACCGTGATCATCTTTAATATCAATCACCATAGCGTTTAAATCTGTATCATTTACTAAATCAACTAACCTTTGAAAACGTTCACCACCGGCCGAATGACCCGTGACATAAATCCCTTTCACCCCGTCTTCTGGGTATGTAAAATCATAACCCGAGTCATAGTAAAAACGCGAGAGGCCATCTGCTAATTCTTTCGTTTCAGCACTCGTTTCTTTGTACGAATGATAAGATACCTTTTTATGTTCTTCCCCTTCTGAAACATCTGCAAATAACAAACCGCCGGCTGCTGCACAAACAGCAGCTCCCATCACCAACCATTTTTTCATTTCCCCCAGCTCTCTTTCTTTATTATATATGTAAAAAAGCGTTTCATTATAGATATATGTGCCCTTCCAAACCAATGTAGTACATCTAAATTATACATATCATTACAATTTTCACCAATAGCTTTCAAGTAAAAAATGGAAAAGAATTTCCCTTTAAAAAAGGGATGTATTACCATCTTATGCAAAAATAAAGCAGGTATCTCTATGATCTTATTATTTTCCCCAGACTCTCTTAAAGAAACGCATCCTCCTATCAACAGGTGAAAGAACAGCAGCTGATGATTCGACATATAATAAATAACAGTATGCAAAAAACGGTATTATCTGCTCACCTTTGAGCATCCTTTGTGTAAAAGGAATGGGACTTGAGGACACCGCCAGCATCCATCGAGTGCACTATACAAAAATAACAGCAGGAAACAGATCCTTCTCAGCAAGGACAGCAGCGGCGGATTGACAAATATAGACGATTATCCCTCTTGTCTTTCTTTTTCACAATCGTTATAATAATGGGAATATATTTCGATATAGATATTCTAGGAGGGATGATAATGAGATACGTCACCTTAATGCAGTTGTTTGAGCATCCGATTACACAAAAATATGTAAAAAGAGCAGGTCTTGCTCATGCGATTTCTACCTCTTATCATGCCTTTCGGCTAGCGAAACAAAAACAAGTTAACCCAGATCTCGCTGTCAAAGCCGCTTTTTTACACGATATGGGCCATTATACATGGTATCGTAATGGACAGTGGGATTTTGATTTATATAAAGAGAATGATATTCACGCCATTAAGGGTGCAGAACGAGCGCATAAACTGCTCATTCGCCTTGGCGAAGACAGAAAAAACGCCAAACAAATTGCTCTGGCCGTTCTTTTGCATACGGATTCTTATCTCCCTGCTGGAGACCTTGACCGAAATGCATTGCAAGAAATTGTAGCTCAAGCTGATGAGCTGGATGAAGAGCCTTCTGGCAAGCACCATTACCGCAAAATTTCTGATACGAAAGCGAGAAAAAAAATCGCACAGTTAGATGAATGGATTGATGCTGAATTAGCAAAAGCCGTGAACGAAGAGCATGAAAAAAGCGAAGTATAAAAGTTTGTTTGTTAGAAGATGCGCCTTATAAGAAAAATAAAAAGTGTTTCCCGTGCTGCAAGCATAGGAAACACTTTTTTTGCCGTTTGATCATTCTTTATCTTTTACATGTTGATAAAGCGCACTCATATCTTTGGACCCATAGCCGTTTTCTTCGGCTGCTTTAAATAAATCCAGCACAATAGGCCCTGCGCTCAGCCTGGCATCAGCGTCTTTTGCCATTTCCTCTGCCAGCCGTAAATCTTTTAGCAGCAGCTCAAGCGCAAAACCAGGTTCGTCTTTGTTTTCTGCGATAAACTGCTTGTAGTGGCGGTCAAAGATTTTACTTTGTCCAAATCCATTGCTTAATACGTTATAGACAAGATCACGGTCGAGCCCGGATTTTTCCGCCATATGCAATGTCTCCCCGACAGCAGCGGTGTGCAGGCCAACCATGTATTGATTTAACAGTTTCACTTTCGTTCCTTGTCCAATTGGACCGCAATGCGTCACGTTGGCACCAACAACATCAAAATATGGCTTCGCTTTTTCAAATGTTTGTTCTCTTCCGCCAACCATAATGGCTAGTGTGCCGGCTTCGGCTCCTGTCGTGCCGCCGCTGATTGGAGCATCCAAGTACATGACACCAGACATTTCCGCTTGTCGTTCTATCCGCACATGCAGCGTAGGCGATACGGTGCTGAAATCAATGACCAGTGCACCTTCCTTGGCATAATCCAATACACCATTTTGGCCGAGAATGACTTGTTCTACATCTTCTGGCATAGGCAGGCATGTCATGATGACATCAGAGCTTTGCACGAGCTCTTCGAATTCCAAACCAGCACGTCCACCCAACTGCTCAAATGTCTTTTCTTTCTCTTTCGAACGGTTATATCCCACTACATCATAACCTGCTTTGAGTAAGTTATGTGCCATTGGCATACCCATATTGCCCAGCCCAATAAAGCCCAATGTTGTCATGGTGATACCTCCTTAAGCGAAGTGTTCAGCCTTTGTGCCCCATTCGTGCATCTCGTATTCGCGTGCTCCTTCTTGAATATACGGATCTTGTTTTACCAGCTCCTCTACCTCTTCATATGTAGAGCCTTTATAAATAACTAGTCCGCCTGTACCATCTTCAAAACGCCCGTAAGCAGCAACATTTCCTTCCTCGTAGTGCTTTTTCAGAAAATCAAGATGCTCGGGACGGTATTTTTGACTTAATTCTTGGTCTTTCATATGAGAAATAACAGCGAAAAATTTCATACGATGTCTCGTCCTTTCTTTTCTGCATTTGTGCAGCTATTTGTACACCACTTAACATCTTTCAACAAAAAACAGCAAATTCCTTCCTTTACCTAAAAACATTTAACTTTCTTCTTTATGCACAAAGGTCATCAGCAAAAAAATAAGAAAACTAATCATTAAAATGGAGCCGCCAATAATGTAAAACAGCAGCGTAAACAACTCAGGAAGCTCAACTGGCGCAGCCATGTGCAGCCACATTCCTGCTGTCAGGCCAATCGAACCAATAATCGCTGTCCAAACGTGTACAGCGGCAAGCGTGCTCTGCCCGCGGTAAAAAACTTTGTAGTAAACAGCCCAGGCAAACAAACTTAACCAGCCAACGACTAAAATATGTGCGTGGATAGGTCGAAATGCATATGAACCAGCACCAGCCATATGAGAGCCCAGCACCACACCTATGACGGCAAAAACAGCTGAAAACCTTAACAGCACTTGACTATAATTGTTTTGCATGTCTTTCCTCTCCTTTGCCACTAAATATTCCTTTCATAGACAGTATACGAATGATTGGCTTGTACATACAGCCTTTTGTTTGGATAACATACAGTTGCTTTTTTCCTCACCTTTTGATAAGCTAGTTTCATAGAAAAGGGGAGTAGCGTCCAATAGGATAAATGAGTCGTCATGACAGCACATTTTGTGCTCGGCTCGTTTAGCTTTATGCTATATAAAGCACGCAAGACCTTTTTATGAGAACCTTGCTGTATCTTCAGCAGGATTTTCATAAAAAGGTCTTTTTTTGTGTGCAGCATGAGGCAATTGTGCAATGATAAAGGAGAGATGAATGTGTTATTCGTTTATTTTTTCATCGCTGCAGCGATTACCGTTGCTGCTGCTGTTAAATTATCGACCTACGCTGATGTCATTAGTGAAAAGTCCAAATGGGGAGGCATGATGGTCGGTACGGTTTTGCTGGCCGGTGCCACATCGCTTCCAGAGGTAACAACAACTGTTACCGCAGTAAGCTTAAACAATCCGGATATTGCGGTTGGAAACGTTCTTGGAAGCAATATGTTTAACTTATTAATTATTGCAGTCTTTGACTTGTGCTACCGTAAGGAACAACTGTTTTCCCGCACTTCTATATCTCATACGTATACAGCTTCATTAGGCATCTTTCTAGCACTCATGGCCTGGTTTGCCATGCTGGTTAAAACCGATACAGCCATTTTCGGAATAGGAATTGACACTATCATTATTCTAGCTGTTTATGCGCTGGGTATGGCATGGATTAACAAACAGCCTAATGCCGCACCCGTTTCCGAGGAAGAAGACACCGTCTCTGAAAAAAGTCCAGCCTATGCGCTGTCTCTTCGACACGCTCAAATTGGTTTTGTGATTGCAGCCATTATCATTTTAATTGCTGGCTCCATCCTGACAGTCACTGGTGATCAAATCGCACTTGTTACTGGATTAGGATCGAGTTTTGTTGGAAGCTTCTTGATTGCGGCTTCTACTTCTCTTCCAGAAGCCATAGCTGTACTCATTGCATTGCAGCTGCAAAACCATAACTTAGCACTGGGTTCCATACTTGGCAGCAACCTCTTTAATATTATCTTGCTCGGATTGAGTGATATTGCCTACAGGTCTGGACCGATTATCGCAGCTTCTAATAATTCTCATCAAGTTACCGCAGCAGCTGTCACACTGCTTGCAGCCATTGCATTGTTTTCGATCCTGCGAGGACGCAAACAGCTGTTTCGTTTATATACGTGGCCGTCAGCGCTGCTTGTTGTTTTGTACTTTTTGTCCAGCTATTTCATCTTTACGTACTAAATGCAACATACGGCGGCCTTATCAGCCCTCTTTTTCTCCGTCTGTTTTCATGAGGCTACCTTTCATTTCCTGCTTCCGCCGGACAAAAAGCGCAAGCGCCTTGCAAGGGGGACATTCGGATATGGGGAAGGGACTTCGGGAAGGGACTTCTACTAAGAACGCACACGTCCTGTGTGCAACGTAGAAGTCACCACTTCCTGTGGAAGCACGTCCTGTGGCGGGCGTTGAAGTCACCACTTCCT
>NZ_FNDK01000064.1 GCF_900099605.1 Alteribacillus persepolensis | reverse complement strand
AGCTGCATAAGCTGGTTATAAAAAAATACCATGGTCACCATCTGGAGGGATGGCGTCCATGGTATTTTTCGTTAAGGGCTTTTGATACAGCCCCTTGAAGTAGCCGGTGGATAATCAGATGCAAAAGATATTAAGAAATGGAAAAGTACTCATCAAGTAGATTAATGGATGAGTACTTTTCTTATTTAACAGCAAAAAACTGGTTGAAAAAGTATCATAGTATTCTACAATCGGGCAGTTTAGTGAAAGAGACGGTTTATAAATGTGAGGGATATAGATGAAAGTATCATTGTCCATCTTATTTAGTTGTTTTGTCGTTTTGGTTGGTTGCACTTCTAATCAATCCGCAAGAACATCCTACAGACATATTTTTTGTGAATTACTTCTTATCGATAGCAATTGTCACAGCAATAAGTTATATCATTTTGGAAGCCATAAAACTTATTATAAAGAAAACAAAGAATTGATATTTTGCGAACGGGCGGGTTACTTCAACAGACCATTACTAAATGGAGGGGTTCAGGTCTATGAAAAGTGATAAAAATGCCCCCGATAATAAAAAGGGATGGGAAAATATTCGATGCCATATTTTCTGCTGGATTGTTTCAGATGTTTTATGAGAGCGAAAAAGCACGAAGAGAAAATGACGATAAAAGATTTAAACAATTACTCTATGGCTTATTATTTGGAGTTTTGTTTTCAGTGACATTATATATTATTGTTTTGTGGGCTTGGTAATTGAAATATGATATTCAATTATCGAACGCCATTCTTGAATAAAAGTTGGCTCCAATATCGTATTTAAGGGCCAAATTGTTAAGTGAGAGAGATAAGGTTAGATAAATGGATTTCAATGCCAATGATGGATTAATTCTTTGTTAAGATATTAATAAGATTCTAGATTAGATGGGTTTCTAAATTGAATAGGTTTATTACGGTTATTTTTCTTTGTCTCTTTTTGATTGCAGGATGCAGTAATGAGGGTTTATCTTTCGGGGCCATTATAGATAATGAAAATATAACAATAGAAAAAATAAGCATTAATGAAATGGAAAAAAACGGCACGTTAAATCCCGATAATGCAGTCGAAATAGATGATAAAGAAAAGATTCAGTCTTTTACCAAAATGTTGGATAATATTGAATTTGAAAAGTACACAACATCTGACACCCTACAAAAACTCCAAGATGATAGTATACTGGACCCAAGATTTCAGACACGAAATAAGGATGTGTTAAGGTGTGGGTATGAAACGAAAACGATATACCCCCGAGTTTAAATCTAAAATT
>NZ_FNDK01000029.1 GCF_900099605.1 Alteribacillus persepolensis | reverse complement strand
AGATGAGATTTCCCATAGCGCCAAGCTAGTAAGACCCCTTGCAGATGACAAGGTTGATAGGTCTGAGGTGGAAGCGTGGTGACACGTGGAGCTGACAGATACTAATCGGTCGAGGGCTTATCCAACACAAAGGAAAGCGCCTCGAAGGGGCTCTTCGCATTCGTTATGCAGTTTTGAGGGAGCAATCCCATCTATATAAAGAACAGGATGCATATCCTGTACCCAAGCCTGGTGGCGATAGCAAAGAGGTTCCACCCGTTCCCATGCCGAACACGGAAGTTAAGCTCTTTTGCGCCGATGATAATGAAGGGGAAACCCTTTGTGAAAGTAGGACGCTGCCAGGCAAGCGCTAAGCTGTCAGATTATACTCTGACAGCTTTTTTGTGTATGAAAGTTTGTTGGGGCTGTTATCATTTTCCCTTTTCTAGAAGGAAAAAGCCGCCGTTTCTCTATCCTTTTCATCCTTTAACATTGATGGTAAGCAGATGTGTTAAAATACTTATACAATATCGGTCTGTCTGAGTTCCTTCTATTTGTCGGTACATATTTAACCTTTGTCAGGGAAAATTACGTAGAGGGTTATTCTTAGTTGGAGGGAAACAATATGAGTGAACAGGCAGATCGGAAGAAACGAATAAGCATTATGGCAGGAGCTGCTTTTCTTATGGCGACGTCTGCCATTGGACCAGGATTTTTAACACAAACCTCCGTGTTTACAGAAGAATTGCTGGCAAGCTTTGCTTTTGTTATATTGGCATCAATTATATTAGATATTGGTGCACAAATGAATATTTGGCGAATTATCGCTGTCTCAAAAATGAAAGGACAGGATATCGCTAATGCGATAGTGCCGGGGCTAGGTTACATAGTTGCTTTTTTTATTGTACTAGGCGGGCTGGCTTTTAATATTGGAAATGTTGCCGGGGGCGGCCTGGGATTTAATGCATTAACGGGACTTTCTACAACAATGGGGGCAATCGTGACAGCGATTATCTGTATTATCATTTTTGTTTATAAAGAAGCAGGGGCTGCTATGGATCGTATTGTGCGCTTGCTTGGTGCTCTCATGATTCTTCTGACAGCGTATGTCATGATTGTGAGTTCTCCGCCTTACGCTGAAGCAGCATTGCGTACGTTTGCTCCTGCGGAAATTGATATTATGACGATTATTACAGTAGTAGGAGGAACTGTTGGCGGGTACATTACGTTTGCTGGCGGCCATCGAATGCTTGACGCGGGTATTTCAGGGAAGGAAAATTTGCGTTATGTTACTAATACTTCTGTTGTTGGTATTGTTGTAGCTTCTATCATGCGTGTTATTTTATTTTTGGCTGTGCTTGGTGTTGTTTCCGCCGGGGTCCGTCTGCAACCGGAAAATCCAACGGCGACTGTCTTTTTAACAGCGGCTGGGGATGTAGGTTTGCGTTTGTTTGGACTGGTATTGTGGGCTGCTGGTATTACTTCTGTGGTTGGAGCAGCTTATACGTCTGTCTCCTTTTTGACTTCTTTTCACCCAAGTATCGAAAAATACAAAAGATATTGGACGATTGGTTTTATCTTGTTTTCTACGCTAGTATTTACGATTGTCGGTGAACCTGTATTTTTATTAATTTTTGCAGGAGCATTTAACGGTTTGATTCTGCCGCTAACGCTGGGTTCTGTGCTGCTTGCGGCTCATTCGAAAAAAATTGTCCACGATTATCGCCATCCCTTATGGATGACTATATTTGGTGCGGTTGTGGCAGTCGGGACTGCTGTATTAGGAGTGCGCACGCTATGGATACAGTTCACTAACTTCTTTTAATAGGAAAAAGAGGAGATATATTATGTCACGTATTTACATAGAAGCAATGGGAGATAGCGCCTTTAGTGTCGTGTTTGGTCATTTTATTTCGAAAAAAGTGAATCAGCACATTCGAACATTTCTTGCTGTACTAGATGCAAAACAGCTGTATGGCGTGTCAGAGTGGGTACCCTCTTATACATCGGTAACAGTCTATTATGATCCTGCGAGGGTGTCCTATACTGCGTTAAAAAAAGAGTTAGAACAATGTATAGGCGAAATGCAAGATGCTGTTCTTCCCCATGCTAAGGTGTATGAAATCCCGGTTGGTTATGGAGGAGAGTACGGCCCGGATTTAGAAAAAGTGGCTGAACATAATCAATTGCAGCCAGAACAAGTAATTGAACGACATACTGCAAATCCATACTTAATTTATATGTTAGGATTTACTCCGGGTTTTCCTTACCTTGGGGGAATGAACGAGTCACTTTCGACACCGAGATTAAAGACACCTCGTTCACTTGTAAAAGCAGGTTCTGTTGGAATTGCTGGAGCACAAACCGGTATTTATTCTCTGGACAGCCCAGGCGGCTGGAATATCATTGGACGTTCTCCTGTTAAATTGCTGGATATGAAACATACGCAGCCAGTATTATTAGCAGCAGGGCATTATATCCGATTTATTTCTGTTTCTGCAAAGACGTATCAATCGATTGAACAACAAGTGTGCGACGGGACATACGAGGTGAAGGTGGATGAGGTAAAGGAGGAAGATTATGACGCGTAAAATAGACGTGAACAGTGATTTAGGAGAGAGCTTTGGTGTTTATAAAATCGGCGAAGATGATAAAATGCTGAAGCTTATTACATCTGCAAATATTGCTTGTGGTTATCATGCAGGAGACCATAACGTGATGGCTCAAACAATACGATTAGCGAAACAGGAAGGTACTGCTGTAGGAGCACATCCAGGTTTTCCTGATATAGCTGGTTTTGGCCGGCGCAAAATGGAAATGGATCCTGAAGAAGTGTATCATTTGGTTATTTATCAAGTAGGAGCATTATACGGATTTTGCCGTGCACAAGACATACAGATGCAGCATGTGAAACCACATGGTGCTTTGTTTAATATGGCTAGTTCCGATGAAAAGCTTGCTGAAGCGATTGCTAAAGCCATCTATGATGTGGATAAACATCTCATTTTATATGGCCTTTCAGGAAGCAAGCTCATCCAAGCTGGTGAGCAGCAAGGATTGAAAACAGCAAATGAAGTGTTTGCAGACCGGACGTATCAGCCCGATGGCACATTAACACCGAGGCACTATCCTCATGCTGTTATAGAAAACCCAGAAGAAGCGTCAGAACACGTTTTGCAGATGGTTGCCAATCAAGAAATAACGGCAGTAGACGGCTCGGTAATGAAAACAAAAGTGGATACGATTTGTGTCCACGGTGATAATGCTAAATCCCTCTCATTTGTCAAACAACTCCTTTCTATTTTGAAAGAAAATAATATTACCATACAATCGGCGGGGGAAAGCCTATGACAATGGAAGCCCTTTGTTATGTAGAGAAACCAGGCATGCTTACTACCATACAAGACTTAGGCCGTTTTGGTTACCAAAGCCAAGGTATTCCGCCAGCAGGAGTAATGGACTATTATTCCTTCACAATTGCAAACATGTTGACGGGAAATCATCTGCGTGAAGCAGTATTGGAGATAACAATGACAGGACCAACTTTACATTTTTTACGAGATGCAACACTTGCCATCACAGGAGCAGACTTGCAGCCTTATAAGAACAAGGAACAGGTATCTATGTGGAAATCATTTAATGTTCAAAAAGGAGATAAATTGTCATTTAAAGGTCCTAAGCAAGGAGCTAGAGCTTACTTGTCGGCAGCAGGCGGCATACAAGGAGATGAGGTATTAAACAGCAAATCAACGTATATAAAAGCAGGATTTGGCGGGATGGAAGGCAGACCATTGAAAAAAGGAGATTATGTGTCTTTTACGGTTCCTTCAAATCCTGTTACATCTGGCAAGGGGATACATGTTGATTTGATGCCTTCTTATGCTGATCAACAAGTGCTGCGTGTTGTAGATGGACCGGAGCATTCATCATTTAGCAAAGACGGCCTGGAGCATTTTTATTATGCTGCTTATACTGTTACTAATGAATCAGATAGAATGGGAATTCGATTAAAGGGTCCCGATGTCACACAGAACGATTCAGCAGATATTCTATCTGATGCTGTTACATTTGGTACTATTCAGGTGGCATCAGATGGACAGCCGATGATATTAATGGCAGATCGACAAACAACGGGAGGATATACGAGGATTGCTAATGTCATCACGGTGGATTTGCCAAAGGCTGCTCAGCTGCTCCCGGGTCAAGAAGTTGTTTTCAAAAAAGTAACTATTGAAGAGGCTCATCGATTTTTATTACAAGAGAGAAAACAGTTTGCAAGCCTAGCATTTGCACTTGACCAGTATTCATGAAAGCAGGGGTGGAGAGCATGAGTTTTCAACATTTTAATACAAAAGCAGTTCATTTTTCATCTTATGATGGGGGAAAGAATATTAGTAAGACCAAGCCGATTTATCAGACTTCTGCTTTTTCTTTTAAAAGCTTAGAAGACATGGAACAGTTTTTTCAAGGAGAAAAAGACTACCTGTATTCCAGGTATAACAATCCAAATACAGATGACCTTGGCTATGGCACTGCCCAATTAGAAGGTGCACCAGCGGGGATTGCTACATCATCAGGGATGTCTGCAATCTTAACAGGAGTGTTAGCAGCAGCAGCACCGGGCGATCATATAGTCGTGCCCTTGGACTTATATGGAGGTACATATCAGCTGTTTCAGCAAGAGTTACAAGAATGGGGCATTGAAGTTACGGTGGCAGATTTCAGGGATCCAAGTAATATAGAAGCTGCCATTGAGTCCAATACAACATTATTATATGCTGAGTCTGTCACGAATCCGTTGCTGCGGGTAGAGAATATAGAAGAACTTATTACTATTGCGAGAAGACATTCTTTATACGTGATGATTGACAACACATTTGCTACACCCTGTTTTTGCCAGCCTTATTCATTAGGAGCGGATATAGTTGTGCATAGTGCAACGAAATATATTGGCGGGCATAGTGATGTAACAGCAGGCATATTAACGGGCCATCGCGATATGATTCAAAAAGCAAAACAAAGAGTAATCAATTTAGGTGCCAACTTAAGTCCTTTTGAAGCGTGGCTTGCTTGCAGGGGATTGAAAACGCTGAGTGTTCGCATGGCCAAACAAGCTGAAAACGCAGCAGCGCTTGCAGAATGGTTTCAGCAGAAGAGCAATGCATTAGTGTATTATCCAGAAACGTTATCAGAACAAGGAAACGGTGCTATGGTAACCATTGATTTAGGGGAACATTATGACGTGTCCCGCTTTTTTCAATCACTTGATTGGATCAAAATTGTACCGACACTAGCAGGTGTTGAAACAACCGTTTCGTATCCATTGAATACATCACATCGCACAGTGCCGGATGCTATTCGAAATGATTTGGGTATTACAGAGGGCACCGTAAGAATTTCTGTGGGTATAGAAGATGCCAGAGATATTATTGATACATTTAGGCATGCCTTGCATCAAGCCAAAAAATAACAAAAACCACTGCCGCTGTTTCTTACAGCGGCAGTGGTTTTTATCAGCAATATTTGGGGAGGGCTTGTCTTTTTACGATGATTGATGAAGAGAGTTGATTAAATCCTGGTAAATACTTATATTATCGGTTAGCAAGAATATCGGCAGAAACACAAAGGTTGCCAGTACCACGAGATTTGCTAATAAAGCCGAACGCAAGTACTTCCAGGTTTGCATATAACAGCCTCCTTTATCAGGATTCTGAATATTCTTTCATACAATGTAACATCTTTGTCACATATTAACAAGAAAAAATAAAAAGTTAGCTTGCATTGATTTGTCTGCTGTGATATATTAATAAACGTGGCGTTAAGAAATATTATTTATCACATCGCGGGGTAGAGCAGTCTGGTAGCTCGTCGGGCTCATAACCCGGAGGTCGAAGGTTCAAATCCTTCCCCCGCAACCAAATGACAATTATCTGTGTAATGAACGCAAAGCCTGGAAAAGGCTTTTTTTTTATATTTTAAGGCGGTTTTCCCTTTATAGCGTGAAAAAAGATTCTATGAAGTTTGTTGGGGTTATCATTATCTACTCCCTTTCTGGTTAGATGGCTTTTCAAGCTCGCTTGCTGCGGACAGTGTTTCAGTTCAGCGGAACACAACACTCCGATGGGTCTTCAGCTGTTTTCTTTCCAGCGAGCATCTCCCTTGATTGCCATTAACCAGGCAGTGGATAAAAAGCATCTAATACAATATATTCATCTTACATATTTGTATTAGAACCCAAAACAATGAATGTTTCGAATAGAACAAGTGCGATTTGTTCTATGAGCAGCAGTTGTTGTACGTGAGTATGGTGATTGATAGAAAGTAAATATCTATGCCTTAAAACTGGTTAAACATCAACTTTTTTATGAGGGTGAGAGCCGTGCCAAATGATGAATTTCAGTGGATACAACAACTTACACCAGACCGCCATGTGCAAAAACATGTAATAGAAGGCATTGGGGATGATGCGGCGGTGTTTGGTACAGAATCCGGATATTATCAGCTTCTTTGCGTAGATACTATGATTGAAAACGTTCATTTTAAGAAAAAAACAATGAGTCCAGAAGATATTGGCCATAAAGCATTGGCAGCTAATATCAGCGACATAGCAGCGATGGGTGGTATTCCTGTTTTTTATGTTGTGTCGATTGCTGTTCCGTCGACATGGACGGATGAGGAATTACATGGTATTTATAAGGGTATGTCGAATATAGCGGATACTTATCAAATGGATATGATTGGCGGGGATACCGTCTCTTCTCCGCATGAACTTATGGTTTCCATTACAGTATACGGCAAGGTAGAGCAAGATGCTTCGCTTGTGCGAAGGAATGCAAGACCTGGTGATTACGTTTTTCTTACTAGTCCAACCGGACGTTCAGCAGCAGGTTTAGAACTATTGTTAAAAAAAGGAAGACTTTCTGACTTTAATGATAGAGAAAAAGCATTAATTGCCTGTCACCAGCGTCCCATCCCCCACGTACAAGCTGGAAGAGCGGCAGCACAGACAAAAGCGCGCATTGCTTTAAATGATATTAGTGATGGGTTAGCAAGTGAAGCTTTTGAGTTAGCCGAAGCCAGCAATGTTATACTGGAGTTGTATAAAGATCAGATTCCAATTGCTGCAGAGTTGAGATTATACAGTGAAAAAGACTGCTGGAACTGGATTTTGTATGGCGGGGAAGATTTTGTTCTTCTTGGAACAGTCAGTCCAAGTGACTGGCCGCGTTTACAAGAGGCCATGAAGCAGCAGTCCATAGAGACATATTGGATTGGTGAGGTAAAAGAAGGCAGCCCGCATGTTATGCTTACGGATCAGTCCCATACAAAAATATTACAAAAATCAGGGTATAATCATTTTAGACCAACATAAAACCTGCGCATGAAAGTTAGGTGAAACAGACGATGCAGCTGGAAAGGAAAAGCTACTCGCCGCAAGACACCATCCACCTTGCAAAACAGATTGGCACGCTGCTTCAACCGGGGGATGTGCTAACACTGGATGGAGAACTAGGCGCTGGCAAAACACATTTTACGAAAGGTATTGCCTCTGCACTTGGCATAAAAGAAATGGTAAACAGCCCGACCTTCACCATTATGAAAGAATATGAAGGAAGACTTCCATTATACCACATGGATGTTTATCGGTTAGAAGAAGAAGAAGCAGAAGAAATAGGACTGGAAGAATACTTAGAAGGAGATGGCGTCTCTGTTATCGAATGGGCAGATAAGATTACATCTTTGCTGCCTCCTGAGAAGTTAGAGATTACATTGGGAAGAGAAACCGACACGACAAGAGTGATTCAGTTACATGGTGTTGGAGATAGGTTTATTGGGTTATTGAAGGAGTTAGAAAAACATGAAGATGTTAGCGATTGATACATCGACACACGTAATGAGTGTAGGTGTAGGAGAAGATAATAAATTACTAGGGGAGTATACAACCAATTTTAAAAAAAACCATTCTGTTCGACTTATGCCAGCTATTGATCACTTGCTGCAGGAATTAAATATACAACCAGCAGATCTTGACGGCATTGCTGTTGCAAAGGGGCCTGGTTCGTATACAGGTGTACGCATTGGCATTACAACAGCAAAGTCGATGGCGTGGGCGCTAAATATACCAGTATATGCTGTATCCAGTTTGGCTGTACTTGCTCAAAATGCAAAGTATTTTTCGGGATTTATCTCCCCTTTTATGGATGCAAGACGAGGGCAGGTATACACGGGTTTGTACAAAGCTGATAACGGAGTTGTACAGCTTGTTGAAAAAGACCGTATTATCCTCTTGGACGATTGGCTCAGGTTATTAAAAGATAAAGATAAACCAGTATTATTTTTAGGACAAGACTGGGATATGCATGAGCACTCTATAAAAGAAGCACTGCAAGATAAAGCATGGAATGGGGATTTTTCTTCTGCCACACCAAGAACAGGAGAGCTGCTGCAGCTTGCATATACCCAAGGTGCTCCGTTATCAGCTCATGAAGTTGTCCCAGAGTACACACAATTAACCGAAGCGGAAAAAAAGTGGCAAGCGGCTAACAAGGGGAAAAAGAAACATGAGTAGTCCAGTCATCCGCTTTATGGAAGAAAGTGATATTGAAGGTGTTCTTCGCGTAGAACATGATGCTTTTCAAATGCCTTGGACAAGGTATGCCTTTGTTAATGAAATTATAAACAATCAATTCGCCCACTATCTCGTTGCAGAACAGAAGAATGAGATAGTCGGATATTGCGGAGTGTGGGTTATTATTGACGAGGCGCATATTACCAATATTGCAGTACATTCTTCTTATCGAGGACAAAAAATTGGTGAAATGTTATTAACAAATGCACTGGATATGGCTTATGCATATGGTGCCAAAACAATGACTTTAGAGGTGAGAGTCAGTAATGCTGCGGCTCAGTCATTGTACAAAAAACTAGGCTTTCAAGCAGGTGGAATTAGAAAAAGATATTATACGGATAATCATGAAGATGCTTTAGTAATGTGGGTGAATATACATGAATACAAACAAGCAGCAAAAAGAAAATGAAATTATTCTAGCCATTGAAACAAGTTGTGATGAAACAGCAGCAGCTGTCGTGCAGGGTGGTCAGGAAGTTTTGTCTAATGTTGTGGCTTCACAAATTGAAAGCCATCAACGGTTTGGCGGGGTCGTACCAGAGCTTGCATCACGTCATCATACGGAAAACATTACGTTTGTTATAGAAGAGGCGATGGAAAAAGCAAATATAACATTTGAACAATTAGATGCAGTGGCTGTTACCGAAGGGCCAGGATTAGTTGGCGCGTTATTAGTAGGTGTCAATGCAGCCAAGGCTGTTGCTTATGCACATCAACTCCCGCTTTTGCCGGTGCATCACATTTCCGGCCATATCCAAGCAGCCAGACTGCTGCGTCCATGGCGCTATCCCGCACTTTCTCTCGTTGTTTCTGGAGGGCACACCGAGTTAATTCTTCTAAAAGACGAAGGGGAATATGAAGTGATTGGACAGACGAGAGACGATGCGGCAGGCGAAGCATATGATAAAGTGGCTCGCACCTTGGAGCTTCCTTATCCTGGAGGACCGCAAATTGACCGATTGGCGGAAAAAGGAAACAAGACATTAGATCTGCCGATTGCGTGGTTAGAATCTGATTCCTTTGATTTCAGTTTTAGTGGTTTGAAATCGGCAGTTATTAATACCCTTCACAATGCTAAACAGCGTGGAGAGACCATCCGTCCAGAAGATATGGCGGCGAGTTTTCAGCACAGTGTCGTTACCGTGTTAACCGAAAAAACAAAGCGGGCTGCGTCACAACATCATGTGCAGCAAGTTGTCGTGGCTGGCGGTGTAGCTGCAAATAATGGTTTGCGTTCAGCTCTTCGTGATGCGTTTTCCGATTCGGATATTGAATTAACCATTCCGCCATTGTCTTTATGCACCGATAATGCAGCGATGATTGGGGCAGCAGCTCATGTACAGTGGAAAA
Source organism: Alteribacillus persepolensis (assembly GCF_900099605.1). Lineage (GTDB taxonomy): Bacteria > Bacillota > Bacilli > Bacillales > Marinococcaceae > Alteribacillus > Alteribacillus persepolensis. The sequence goes on along the minus strand of NZ_FNDK01000029.1, from coordinate 20,521 downwards.
AACAACATACCGCGAATTGGGATTTAAATGGCGTCCCCGGCTTGGCTCTCACATAAAGGATCAAGTTTTTTCAGCTCTTCCTTTCCGCGTTCATGGCTCTGCAGGTCCGTTGGCTGCGGACAGTACTTCCGTTTATCGGGAAAAATGACCCTGCTGAGTGCTCGTAAAGAATCCATTTGTTAGATGCAATCTGAGAATCACATGGAAAAATATATGTTAAAAAACAGAAATATGCAGTAAAACGTACAGTATCATTCACTCAAAAAAGAGTTTGGAATTTTTCTTTTCCAAGCTCTTTTTTTATTCTTCAACAAACCGCACTCGTTGATTAAAGAAAAAGGAAGCAATGATAAATCCAACAATTATGACAAGGATAAGAATACTCACCTCTTTTCATCTAAGATTGTTAACAAAGTCTGCAAGACCGCCGCGGTCTGCTTCTGGGTTCGGTGAAAAGCCGAGTTTTTATGAATAGGAGGCAGGTGTTTTAGTATATTTCCGCTGTTTCTGGACTTTCTTAGAACAGGAAACTTGTGATTAGCAAGTGCATGAATAAGGAATATTGAGGAAAAATAACAACGGGGACAACAAACTTGTGGATAATGTGGAAAAGTTTGTTGAAAACCTATAGAACAGTCATGCCATTTGTTAACATTTTATCTGTGGATAAATCGTTATTTTTGTGTATAAGTGTGTACTTTCCTGATATAAAAGTGTTTATATGTGTATAAAACTGTGGATATTGTGGATATGTTTAAATTTTTTGAAAGGAATAGAATGGGTATGGTAAAGACATGGGGATGTGTGTTGTGGATTACCGTTATGAATATGCTCGCTTTTCCTTTCATTAGTGAAGCAATGCCGGAAAGTACTGGTGATAATGCCAAACATGCTGTTTTAATCATTGTTCCAGGCTTGTCATATGACGGCTTTTTTGAGCTTATGAACGAACCGGCTGCTCCTTCCTTGTGGACAAGTGCAGATATGATTATGTTAAATCGTGTAGCAGATGGGCGTGTCACCCCTGTTAGCGAAGTACTTACGCTAAGCAGTGGTATTCGAGCACAAGGCATAGACGGAGAACCTCCTCTGTTAAAGCAAGGTGAACCACAAGAGAAAGAATATACATATTATTACCCATCCTTTCATGAATGGAAACATGCTAATCAACAAACGACTCATCAATCCCAGCTGGGTCTGCTTGGAGAAGTTTTGCAAACAAACAATGTTCACACCAGTTTTATTGGCCACAGTGACATCTACGATGAAAATGTGTCGTTTGCTCCTTTTTTTACGGTCAATACACGCGGGGAAACAGCTGGCCGCCGTGATACGGGCGTTATCACAGATCACGGGGCTCCAGGTGGGTACCGGATGGACACGGAGAGTGCGCTGAAACAAATCTCTGGCATACAGAACCGTTATTTATCCACATGGACAGTCGTTGAATGGGGAGATATATACAGGCAGCGTCACATCATGGCCAATGATACAAATAGAAAAGAAGCTATATCACACTTGGCCCAATTTATAACAGCGGTCCGGCAAAACGATGCTCCTATCTTTTTATTGGGAGTGGCACCACCTGTGGAAGATATGAAAAAAGGGTTGAAAATGGTACCGTTTGTTAAATGGGAACAAACAGAAAGAGAAGTCCCTGCTTTTTTATATTCAGATACAGTAAAACAAGCTTACATTGGAAGTGGTATTGATGCGGCACCTACGTTTCTGCAGACATTTCACATCGAAACGCCAGAACGTTGGAGGGGGAATGCGCTGTATCAAAAAAATATAGGCGGACAGGTGAATTCTTTCTACGATGAAACATCCGGAGCTGCAGCTATACACAAGACCCGTGCACCGGTTCTTTCTAGTTACATTACGCTGTTGGCACTGTTGTTAGTGATTGGATTTGTGTATGGGAAATGGAAGAAGAAAAATAACTCGACGGCGCTTTATATAATAAAAAGTGCGGTGCTTGCTGGAATGATTTCTCCGCTTTCGTTTACGCTGGCACCACTGTTTTTTGGCAGACAAATTATTTCAGTTCCTGTTTATTGTGCGGCGGTAAGTATTTTTTCGGTTGGCTGTGGTCTGCTTTTAGCAAAATGGTATCAAGAAAAAGCTGTTTGGATCGTGTCTTTCGGGCTGGTGGCCATATTAACTGCTGACCTTCTATTAGGTGCACCACTTATTCAGCGGTCTTATCTTGGCTATGATCCCTTAATTGGTGCTAGGTACGGCGGCATTGGAAATGAATTGGGCGGATTTTTTGCCGCAGCCAGTGTGCTGGCGGTGGAACCGTGGTGGAGAGACAAAAAGAAAAGAATGTGGATAGTAGTTTTCTTTTTTCTTGTCATTCTTGGTTCCAGCAGTTTCGGAAAAAACGCGGGTGTGATGCTGGCATCGGGACTGATGTTTGCAAGCTTGCTTTTGATATCGAAGCAAAACAGCCGCATTACTATTCAAAGACTGCTCATGTATACGCTGGTGGCGCTTTTAAGTTTACTTGGCATGTTGTGGCTGTTCCAGCAATTTGGCGGGCCATCTCATATCGGAGGGGCGTTTCAGCTGCTTTTTAATGGAGAATGGCGTGAAATTTTGGGCATTATCTGGCGGAAAATGCAAATGAACATAAAAATTATTATGCACTCAAACTGGACAAAACTACTGCTGACAAGTTATATTATTTCTCTATTATATCTGCTTTTCCAATCCAATCATACCTTTAAGCCGTCACAGCAGGATGTGTTGCGAGCAGGAGCGGTAGGGTCTGTCTTTTTACTGCTGTTAAATGATTCAGGGGCGGTGGCTGCAGCGACATCCATGTTTTATTTGTTGTGTGCTCGGTATGTATGGTCTTTTAAAGATGAAGAGTGATACAAAAAGAATCCGCCATGGTTAAGCGGATTCTTATTACTTCTTACGTTTCTTCTAGCTGCAGGGATTCCCAATTATTCATTTTTTCTTCAAGAGATGATTTGGTGTCGTTGATTTGTTGTTGTATGCTGTCGGCTTTTTCGTGGTTTTCATATACTTCAGGCTGCAGCATGTCTTCTTCTAAAGATGCGATGGCCTGTTCTAAGTCTTCGATTTCTTGTTCAATTTTTTCAATCTGCCGCTGCCGTTTTCTAGCTTCTTTTTTCGCTTCTTTTTCTTGAATATATGCTTGTTTATCTTGTTGTTTATCATTAGAATGCTGTGCTGCTGTTTGTCCTTGCTGCTGGGCATGCAGCTGCCGGCGCTGTTCTTCTTCGTCTTTTTTCATAAGGTAGTAATCATAATCACCGAGGTATTCTTTTGGACCATCCTCACTTAATTCCACAATCTTTGTAGCCATACGATTTAAAAAGTAACGGTCATGAGAGACGAACAACAAGGTGCCTGGATAGTCCAGCAGCGCAGATTCTAAAACTTCCTTGCTGTCTAAATCCAGATGGTTGGTTGGCTCATCGAAAATTAAGAAGTTTGCCTGTTTCATCATAAGCTTTGCCAAAGCTAATCTTGACTTCTCCCCGCCGCTCAGCTCAGGCACCTGTTTTAATACATCATCGCCGCTGAACAGGAAATTGCCCAATACGGTTCGGATATCCTTTTCAGGAGTCAGTGGATAATCATCCCACAGTTCATGCAAGACATCTTTATTGGAATGAAGATCTGCTTGTTCCTGGTCGTAATACCCAAGGGATACTTTACTGCCAAATGTAATCGATCCTTGAACTGGAGCAATCTTGCCGGCAATGGCTTTTAGCAAGGTAGATTTTCCAATCCCGTTTGGCCCAATTAAAGCAATGCTTTCTTGTTTTTTTACCGACAAATTCATATTGTTTATAATTGACTGTTCATCGTTGTACGCTACACTCACATTATCGATATGAAGAACTTCATTGCCGCTTTGCCGCTCAATATCAAACGAAAATTTAGCTGACTTTTCTGCACCATCTGGTTTTTCTATCCGTTCCATTTTTTCTAACTTTTTGCGGCGGCTCTGTGCTCGTTTCGACGTAGAAGCCCGAACAATATTACGCTGAATGAAATCTTCTAGTTCCGCTACTTCTTTTTGCTGTTTTTCAAATGCTTTTAATTCCTGTTGATAGCGATTGGCTTTTTCTTCGAGATAGTAGCTGTAATTGCCCTGGAACACATGTACTTTGGTTCTGGTTACTTCGTACACTTTGGAGACAATTTTATCTAAGAAATAACGATCGTGGGAAACAATAAGCACAGAACCATTATAATTAGCTAAATAGTTCTCCAGCCAGCCGAGTGTTTCGATATCGAGGTGGTTTGTCGGCTCATCAAGAACAAGCAGTTCTGGTTTTGATAGTAATAGCTTCCCAAGAGCCAGGCGGGTCTTTTGCCCACCGCTTAAAGAAGAAACAGGTGTGTGATAGTCAAATTCGGCAAATTTTAACCCAGCCAGAACACTTCTAATGTCTGCTTCATATTGATAACCGCCGTGTTCATCAAAATCGTGCTGTAATTGGTCGTATTCAGCGAGTACCTTTTCATAAGATTTTTGATCGTTGTATACGTTAGGATCGGCCATCTTCACTTCAAGGCGGCGAATCGTTTTTTCCATTTGCTGAACCTTGGTAAACACGGTCAGCATCTCTTCCCAAATAGAGCGGTCAGATTGAAGGCCTGTGTGCTGGTCAAGGTATCCTAATTGAATTCCTTTTGGTGTGATGATTTCACCGGAATCATAGGTCATTTTTCCAGCTATAATTTTGAGAAGTGTACTTTTGCCCGCACCATTGCGTCCAACTAGTGCCACTCTTTCATTAGCTTTTATTTCTAATTTCACATTATCCAGTATTGTTTCTGCACCGAATGACTTGGTGATATTAGAACATTGCAGAGCTATCATGTTCGTTCATCCTTTGTTCGTTAAGGTTTTTCTATTGTCCAGTTTATCTTACATTGTATAAAAATGCGATGACTGACAATCAATGAAGCAGAAGGGAATCATGACATGTTCATGAACAATCTGACAAAAAGCAACTTGATGTTACATGAGACGAAATATTAGTGTACAATAGGAAAGAAGGTAAAGCAGATCCAGCCCGTATAAGTAAAGCAAAGATTCTTTCTTCTATTTTGGAAGTGATATACTAAAGAACATATCAACGATGAATGACTTGTTGGAGGCTGCCATGAACATAGATCAACAAAAAATACCACAAGCAACGGCAAAACGTTTGCCGCTGTATTATCGATTTCTAGAAAATTTGTATGCGTCTGGTAAAGAACGTGTATCTTCCACCGAACTTAGTGAAGCAGTAAAAGTAGATTCTGCTACGATTCGCCGGGATTTCTCTTACTTTGGGGCATTAGGAAAAAAAGGATATGGATACAATGTAGACTACTTGCTGTCTTTCTTTCGGAAAACGTTAGACCAGGATGAAGTGACGAAAATTTTCCTGATTGGTGTTGGGAATTTAGGGACGGCTTTGCTGAAGTATAACTTTTCCAAAAGCGATAATACCCAAATTGTGTCGGCTTTTGATGTGAGAGAGGAAATAGTTGGCCGGGAAATCAGTGGTGTAGAGATACATGATTTTGATACAATAAAACAAGTGAAAGAACACGTGGATGCATCGGTGGCTATCTTAACAGTGCCGGCAGCTGTTGCTCAAGAGGCAGCGGATTGTCTGGTTGAGGCGGGAATAAAGGGGATATTAAACTTTACTCCTGCCAGACTGACTGTTCCCGAACATATTCGCGTCCATCATATTGATCTTTCAGTGGAACTGCAAACCCTTGTGTATTTTTTGAAAAACTACCCTTTAAACGGATAAAAATTATTATGTGTGGAGGTGGAAGGTATGCCTTTAGGTCCAGGAAGTATTGCTTTAATTGTACTGGTAGCTTTGCTTATTTTTGGTCCGAAAAAACTGCCCGAACTTGGACGAGCTGCCGGCAATACGCTTAGAGAATTTAAACATGCTACAAAAGGGCTCGCTGAAGACGATGATGATACGAAATCAAAAAACAAACAACATTCTAGTGCAGACAAGTAAAAGATAGGCGGGTACAACATGGCTCACAAAGACATGTCCATTTATGAGCATATTGGTGAACTTCGAAAACGGCTAATGATTGTGGCAGCGTTTTTTCTTGCTGCCATGATTTTTGGTCTGTTTTTGTCTCCGGTGCTCATTTCTTATCTGCAAAACATACCAGAAGCGGAAAGTTTCCCGATGAATGTGTTTAAGCTGACAGATTCGTTAAAGCTGTATATGAACTTTTCTTTTTTTATTGGATTAATCTTAGTTTTTCCGCTGCTTTTGTATCAGCTTTGGGCGTTTGTGTCACCTGGATTAATGGAAAAAGAAAGGAAAGTGACGCTTTCCTATATTCCCATTGCGACGTTTTTGTTTTTTACAGGATTAGCGTTTGCTTATTTTATCCTTTTTCCTAACGTGATTCAGTTCTTAAGTAATTTATCGGAACGTTTAAATTTAACGGAACAATATGGAGTTAACGATTATTTTGGATTTTTATTTCAGCTGACGATTCCGTTTGGTTTCTTGTTTCAACTCCCGGTTGTTATTATGTTTTTAACTCGTTTAGGGCTTGTGACGCCGGCATGGCTGAGAAAAGTACGCAAGTTTGCCTATTTTGTTTTGCTCGTTTTGGCCGGGCTGATTACACCGCCGGAAGTCGTTTCGCATTTAATGGTTACTGTCCCGCTTTTACTCTTATATGAAATAAGTATTGCAATATCAAGATTTTCTTATAAAAAAGTATTAAAAGCGGAACAAGAAAAAGCCGCACAATGGGCAAGGGAAGATGAGGAACGAAAGTTGAAATAGATAGAGTAAAACTGCCTGGGTCCATATCCAGGCAGTTTTTTTGAACGTAGGAAAGTATATGTTTTGATTGTTATTTTAAAGATGTTTCATCCATAAGCTATCCGAAGCAGGAGCGGAAGACGGGCGACTCCAGCGGGAATAGCATGAGGCGAAGACCCCGCAGGACGGGCACCGTTCGAGAAGACTGAGGCCATGCCCGCGGAAAGCGTCCCGTCTGTAGCAGGTGCGTTCTAAAGCAGCAACGTCTACGGTGACAAGGACGGTGGTTGAGTGGGTTTCTCAACCACCGTTTTTCTTATATTCTTTAGTAAAGAGGGAACTTCCCAATGTACAAAAAACACATCTTCCATTCACCTCAGCGTCTGTATGAGAACTTTTTTGTTTCACTTCGGTTCCGAGTCGCCAGTGAGCTTGCATGTTCAGCAGGTTGTGTTCTACATAGATTCGCCCGGTTTTCATCGTATTCGCACTTTTCTAAAAAAACAAAGGAAGATACATGCATAACAGCGAATATATTTAACAGGGGAGAACAAGAAAAAGCTTGGCACGGTTAGCCAAGCCTTTCTATTTATTCATTTTTTTTACCATCTTTGTTTGGTTTCATTTTGAAAAAGCGAATGCCGACCATAATATCAATGGCAGCCACAGCGGCAAAGAAAAATGTCCAAAAATCCCAAGACGACGCATTTACGTTCTGAATGGCTAAGTAAATAAACAAGGCGGCAAGCGCAAAATAAATCATTCCCATGGTATTTGGTGAAAACTTCATAGCAGCCATCCTCCTAGTATCAATTGCATAGTTTCGAGTTCTTCTTGCATTTCTTGCAGCCTGTCACCTAACAGCACTTGTACGAGGACAGCATACCCGTTCATCGCTACGTGTGCGATGATAGGAACAACGATTCGTCCTGTTTTTACGTATAAGAAAGAAAACGTAAATCCGACAGCAGTATAAATAAGGATATGTGTAAAATCCATGTGAACGACTGCAAAGATAAGGGAGCTGAGTAAAGCCGAAATGATAAAATTAAAACGTTTATAGAATGCCCCAAAGATAACTTTTCTAAAGACAATCTCTTCTAAAATTGGTCCAATGAGGGCAACAACGACAGCAAATATGGGAACTAATTGCACCATGTCAATAATTTCTTGTGTATTTTCTGAACCAGGGTCAATCCCGATTACATATGTTTCAATCAGAATCGCGATGTATTGTGCAATAAATGCCAAAAACACTCCGAAGATCGACCATTTCACGGCGTGGGCAGGAGATGTCCGCTGCATGCGCGGATGTGTATAACGTCTTTCCGGAACGAGAAATACCAGAATAATAATGAGTGCACCAATAAAGCTCCACATTGTCCAAGCTGCAAAACTTTCGGTGACAGTCAAGCCTCTCCCATACAAAAATGGCACACCGAAGATTCCGGAAACGTGCATAAGTATATATGTAATTAATATAGCCCAATAACGACTGTTCACAGTTTCCACTCCTCTATCTAGCGTCATATGTCCGTATTGTACCATACTAGCGGTGGAAACGAGAGCCGGCAGACTTGTGAAGTTCTTGTGAAAAATCACAGATTAAAAGCAAAGGAGAAAGGGAATCCTTGTACAGGAGTGTCTTTGCTGGCCAAGGCGGCGAAAACTGTCTAAAACTAGGGAAGAAAGATTTTAGAAAAAATTGCTCTTTCCCCTTGCAAAAAGAACGTGAAATGATTATTATAATAATTGGAATTAGCACTCGGTGAACTTGAGTGCTAATAATGAAAAACATAAGGGTGTTATTGTGAAAGAACAGTAACAGCCGTACAAATCCTAAAGGAGGGTGTTTACCTTGTTAAAGCCTCTTGGTGATCGACTCGTTATTGAACAAGTCCAAACAGAAGAAAAAACAAAAAGCGGAATCGTACTTCCAGATTCTGCGCAGGAAAAGCCGCAAGAAGGTAAAGTGGTGGCTGTTGGAAACGGCCGCGTAACTGACAATGGAGAGCGCGTTGCACTGGAAGTAAAAGAAGGCGATTCTGTTATTTTCTCTAAATATGCAGGAACAGAAGTGAAATACGAAGGCAGCGATTATCTCATTCTTCGTGAAAGTGATGTACTAGCTGTTATCGGTTAATAATGGGGGTCAAACCCTACATATTACATTATTCAGGAGGTTGAAACGATGGCGAAAGATATTAAATTCCGTGAAGATGCCCGCCGTGCGATGCTGCGCGGGGTAGATGAACTGGCAAACGCAGTAAAAGTAACATTAGGGCCAAAAGGCCGTAACGTAGTACTCGAGAAAAAATTCGGTTCTCCACTTATCACAAACGATGGTGTAACCATTGCTAAAGAAATTGAACTTGAAGATAACTTCGAAAACATGGGTGCACAGCTTGTATCAGAAGTAGCAAGCAAAACAAACGACATCGCTGGGGACGGTACAACAACAGCGACTGTTTTGGCGCAAGCTATGATTCAAGAAGGACTGAAAAACGTTACTTCCGGTGCGAACCCAATGGGCATTCGCAGAGGAATTGAGCGTGCTACAGAAGTAGCTGTGGAAGAATTGAAGAAAATCTCCAACCCAATCGAAAGCAGCGACTCTATCGCGCAAGTTGCATCTGTTTCAGCTTCTAGCGATGAAGTAGGTCAAATTATTTCTGAAGCGATGAACCGCGTTGGAAATGACGGTGTTATTACCGTAGAAGAGTCCCGCGGCCTGGAGACAGAACTTGAAGTAGTAGAAGGTATGCAGTTTGACCGCGGCTATGCTTCTCCATACATGGTAACTGATTCTGACAAGATGGTAGCAGAATTAGAAGATCCGTACATTCTTATTACAGATAAGAAAATCACAAACATTCAAGAAGTGCTTCCACTATTAGAACAAGTGGTACAACAAAACAAGCCTATCCTTATCATTGCTGAAGATGTAGAAGGCGAAGCACTGGCTACATTGGTTGTGAACAAGCTTCGCGGCACATTTAATGCAGTAGCAGTAAAAGCTCCAGGATTTGGCGATCGTCGTAAAGCGATGCTTGAAGATATCGCGACACTTACAGGCGGGGAAGTAATCACAGAAGATCTTGGTCTTGACTTGAAATCTGCAACAATCGATCAACTTGGCCGTGCTGGAAAAGTTGTTGTCAATAAAGACGACACAACCGTTGTAGAAGGTTCCGGTAAGCCAGAAGACATTTCTGCTCGTGTGAACCAAATCAAAGCGCAAATTGAAGAAACAACTTCTGACTTTGACCGTGAAAAGCTTCAAGAGCGTTTGGCGAAGCTTTCCGGCGGGGTAGCTGTTGTAAAAGTTGGTGCTGCATCTGAGACAGAAATGAAAGAACGCAAGCTTCGCATTGAAGACGCGTTGAACTCTACACGCGCTGCAGTAGAGGAAGGTATCGTATCCGGTGGTGGTACGGCACTAATGAACGTATACAAAGCTGTTCAAGACATCAAAGCAGAAGGCGACGAAGCAACTGGTATAAGCATCGTTCTGCGCGCACTTGAAGAGCCGCTTCGTCAAATCGCACACAATGCTGGTCTGGAAGGATCCGTTATTGTTGAGCGCATGAAAGGCGAAGAAGTAGGCAAAGGATTTAACGCTGCAACAGGCGAGTGGGTAAACATGGTTGATGCTGGTATCGTGGACCCAACAAAAGTTACTCGTTCTGCATTGCAGCACGCATCTTCCGTATCCGCTATGTTCCTCACAACAGAAGCGGTTATCGCCGATCAGCCTGAAGAAAATGACGGCGGTGCTGCCGGCGGCGGAATGCCAGACATGGGCGGCATGGGCGGAATGGGCGGCATGATGTAATTCATGCTTCCATACCCCTTATGTATCAAGGGTGTGACTCGCTAAGGAAGGCTGAAATGGGGCAAATGGTCACATTTTGGTCACAACGGAATATATTTTTATTTCAAGCTTCTCATGAGTTCATTGAACTTGTGGGAAGCTTTTTCTTCTACTTTTGGGGTGATATATGTACATAAATATTCAAGAACCGGATGGCAGCATGGACGTGTTGACCTATAAGAATGCACTTAGCTTTCAAAAACCAATTATCAAAACCCAAGTAGAATATTGTAAAGACAAAGCAAAATCAAAAGAGGTTCAACAATTATCAGGCGCACATACTATGGATGCGAATTGCCTCATCACATGTACTGGAATTTTACATCCAACGTCATCAATGTGGCTAATCAATATATTGTAGAATGGCATAAACAACCCTGCATACAACAAAAGCTTTATTGCCTTTAAGAAAGATGTATGTGCTTGAATAGCTCTGTGAGGTCCAACTTCATTACTTTCACTTAGATAAATATTTAAAACAAATGAATTTGTTTGTGTCCCCCCGACAGCATCCATTATTATTAAATACTATATTTTAAAGGCTAGTTTCAGATTGGGTTCGTCTTTTAGCTTTTCACTTTTTCCACCACTTAAAGAAGTAACCGATTGTGAAAATTTTGGAAATCTGAAACAATGGTGATTGAAACAGAAGGGGGAAGAGAATGTTTATATTTCTAATTATTGCTTTTGCTCTGCTAATGTCAACTTTATTTGCAATAGAGCGTAAATTAAGTAAGATAAATGAACAAAACAAAGAGATGATAAATCTACTTAAACAACATAAGGATGAATAGGTGATCCTAAGGGGCTTTCCAATAGGAGATGATCATTTGTTAATTAATATGAAAAAAAGTGATGAGCAGAAAGCAGGAGAACGAAAAGAATGATTGGATTTTTTTACTGCTGGTGGTTTCTTTACATTTGTACGAGGCTCAGGAGAAAGTATATATGCCCCCAAAAAGGCAGGAAAAAGTGGTTGAAAAGAATTATAGGTGCGATACTCATATTTGTACTATCATATTTTTCAGCATACTTTTTTCACTACGTGCACTATTTTAAAAACGCTAAAAATTTGTATGCATTTTCACTCTATTAAAGAACAGTTTACCTGAAGAATAGTATTGAAAAAATCATTATTGGAAAGGGAGATGAGCGTTATTAAACTTAAGGCGGAGGGATGATGATTTTAATTTTACTTGGTTTCTTCATTTCTTTCATTACTGCTATATCATTTTTGCTTCTGTGTGCTAAGATAACAATTTCTTTCATTAAAAAGAAACCTTTCCCTAAAAAATTGCTGATTGCAACGTTATCTGGGGCTGCTCTGGTGTCTTCCATTTACATATATGAAATGTACTTTTTTACATTTAGCGGAATGGATAGAGAATCCTTCCAAAAAGGACTTGGGCCTGTAACATCCCCCACTGAAGAATATACAGCTAATGCTTATTATGAACCGTATGGTGGTGCAGCTGGCGGTGTAAATGTATGGGTAGAAATCACAAACAATAATGAAGAAAATAAAATGCAAACTGTTTATCACAGTGATGCAAAAAGTAACTTTTCTATGGATTGGGTGGATGAAGATACCCTGTACATTCTAAATGACGAACCCAATTATCCAAACTCAAATAGAAGTATCAAATTAGAAATAGGGAAAGAGATTTATCATGAAAATGGCTTGGCTTGTAAAAGTTTGTTAATGAAAGACGAATATGAAACTTGCTACCAAAACTAATGTCTTTTATTGCACTCGGATTAACAGATGCAAATCAGGAATGAGCATTTTTAAAAAGAGGGGAGCTGATGCTTTCAGGATCTTTATTAATGTCTGTTATACCAGGGTTGTCATATGATTGATTACATGGTGGTGTAAGAGAATGAACTTTTCCCTGCTTGTACGAATAATACCAGGAGTTTTAACAGTTATAGTTGTACTTATTCTGTTTTACATGGGTGTTGTAAATATTAGAGGGGTCGAAGGTGGAGCCTATGGAATGCTGGCTTTCTTTTTAATCATTTTTGCCATCACTTCATTTATCATAGCTAAAAAGGCATTAAAGCAGGTTAAATATGACTTATGAGTTTGTTAAGCACCAGGGCGCTCTACTCGAATAGGCATTTGCTAATTTAATTCGAGTCATACGGAATAAAAAGAAAGGGATGAATGGTAATGGACAATAGAAAAGGATGTATTAAATGTGGAAGTACAGATGCAGATAAGAAAGATGTAGCAATGACTGGGACTGGTCTGTCTAAAATGTTTGATGTTCAGAACAATCAATTTACTGTTGTTTTCTGTAAACACTGTGGATACTCGGAGTTTTATAACAAGAATAGTTCAACTGGAAGCAATGTTTTTGACTTTTTCTTCGGATAACACTTGTTCAAATGGTGAAGGAAATTCAAAGATAGAGGCGCCCTTATCTGATAAGGCGCCTTTTCGTATTTTTTGCATAACAAGAAAAAGTTGGTCAAACCTTTTTCACTTGCCTCGTTGTTTGTTATATAGCAGCATTCTTCTTTGCTGCTTTTATTCTAGATAATATTTGGGCTGTTGTTACTCTTATTGCATTCGTATTGTCGGTGTTTATTACAGTTTTTATGAAACAGGAATCCAGAATGGAAGAATTAGAAAAGAAAGTGGAAAAGTTATTAAGTAACAAACAAGATTTATAATGTTTAAGAAAAGGGCAGTTTGGCGTAGTACTCCTTATTTTTGTAGTACATGCTTGTCCACTAGTATTGCAATAAGGTTAGGAATTCAATTTATTATTATTTTCTCATCGGAGTTATAAGAGAAAACATAGGCATAAGGGATCGCTAGATATGCTCCTTTTTGACTAGGTTTTATACAGGTCCCAATATTAAATGGGGTTAAATTTTCCGAATATATTAAATTGTACTATTAATGAACAATTAAAATGGCATTGGTATTGGTAGAATAGAATTATAAATGATAGAACACAGGCATGATGAATATTTATTAGGCTGAGGAGGGGGAAACACATGACGAAATGGGATTGGGACTATTTAATTCAAGATTATCGGGTCCATCGTTCTGTATACACAGATTCGGACATTTTTGCACTTGAAATGAAGAAAATATATGGAGACACATGGGTGTATTTAGCGCACGAAAGTGAGATTCCCAATGTGAATGACTATAAGACCACTTACCTTGGTCTCCGCCCTGTTATTGTAACGCGTGACAATGATGGAGCTATCCGCGCACTGTTTAATCGGTGCACCCACCGCGGGGCCACGATTTGTCGCATGGATAAAGGAAATACACGAAATTTTACCTGCCCGTATCATGGTTGGAATTTCGCTAATGATGGTAGATTAGCTGGTGTACCGTGGAAACAAGGCTATGAAACATCTTTTGATAAAAATGAATTGAATTTAAAGCAGTTGGCAAAGGTAGAAAGTTACCGTGGTTTTATTTTTGGGACAATAAATGAAGATGCTCCTAGCCTGCAGGACCATCTTGGCAATGCCAAAGAGTTGTTGGATGAATGGATCGACCGGTATGATGGTGAAATAGTTGTTAGAAGTAATGCGCACCGTATGGTATTAGATGGGAATTGGAAATTTGTATTTGACAATGCTGCGGACGGATATCATGTTTCATTTTCGCACCGATCGTTATTAGCCGTTGGCAACAGATATAACAATGAAAAAGATAAAGATATGACTTATTTTGGGAAGAATCCAGATAGTTCTCCGATGTATGTCCAGTATTTAGGAAATGGGCACGTGTTTTTGGATCAGCGTCCTATGTATGATCAAGTGGGTGATCGTTGGGAACAGCAGCGTCCACAGCCTGGACGGGAAGCTTATGAAAAGGAGATCAGAGAAGAATATCAGAGCCAAGCCGATCATTATTTAGATTTGACCGCTGGTGCACAAATGAACTTATCGATTTTCCCCAATTTGCTCATTATTGGAAATCAGATTCAGGTGATTGAACCCATTGCTGTGGACCAAACACGATTGACATGGTATGCAACGACTGTTGATAATTTGCCAGATGAAATTAATACATTACGGATGCGGTCACAAGAAGACTTTCCTGCATTCGGAGAACCCGATGATGTAGCGAATTTTGCAGAGTGTCAACGGGGATTGAGTATTCCAGAAGTAGAGTGGGTGATGTTTAATCGAGGATATAACGTGCCGGATCGGCAAAAGGTGGATGAAAGAGGAGTAATTACAGCTCCTGTCACGGATGAAACACCGATGAGAAATTACTTTCAAGAATGGAAGCGCTTACTAACTATGGAAAGGAGCAAAGTAAATTGACTGAAATAGAGAACACTTCGTTTACCTCATTTTATGTTACAGCGCAGTTTTATGAAAATGTTTTAGCTGATGTAAAAAAATTAGAAAGTGATTTTTCTTTTCTTCCCATAGAGAGGAAAGAGGAAGCCGAACGTATTTTATTTAAGGAAGCGCGGCTCTTGGATGAATTACGTTTGGAGGAATGGTTATCCCTTTATAGTAGGAAGTGTTTGTACTGGGTGCCAGCCACTCCAGGAGGAGGAGACCCGCGAAAAGAAGTATCGCTTGCATTTGATGATCGTCGACGCTTAGAAGACAGGGTTTACCGCATTAGGACGGGGTATGCCTACTCGCAGCTACCACTTTCACGTACGAGACGCATGATTACCAATATAGAAGCCGCCGAAGGATCCAGTGAACAAGAATTACTAGTTAGATCTAACTTTTGTATTCATGAATTTCGTGTTGGGGAACTAAGAAGTTTTGCTGGCTGGACAGGATATAAATTACAAAAGGAGGATGAAGGTTGGAAAATAAGTTTGAAGATGGTGAACTTGATTGACGCCGACCAGGCTCATAAAAATTTAACCTTTATGTTATAACAATTTAAGATTGCTTGTTGGGATGAGAGGGCTGTTATGAAGAGAAACCCCTTCTGGAACAGACATAATATGACAACGTAAGGGGATGGATGGGATGACGGATAAGGAACATGCCTTAACTTTACAACTGGAAGAATTAACGAGAAAAGTGAAAATTCAAGATAAAATGATTGAAAAGTACAAATACTTTGTTAACGTTGTTTATGAATCAGAGACTTGGGAGTATAGTATATATGATGAAATCCCAGATGACACTTGGATTGCGTTGGACAAAAGAGATTATGAAAAAATAATGCAGGCATTAGCTGAATTAGATGAAATACGACCATGGAAAATGCCGTTGGAAAAACGGTTAGGGGGGAGATGAACACTGAAATTACTAGCTGGTGTTATAGGAACCATTTATGATTTGGAAACCCCTTTCACTCGAGAAGTAGAACTCGTTCGTCCGAATAACACCAACTATACAAAAGAACGAGTGTTGTATAATGCGGAAAATTATATGTCCTATTTAAACAAGGTGGGATGTCACGCTTGTCTCATTTCACCAAAAGAAGATCCTAGCATTATTGATCATTTAGATTTTATTGTTACTCCTGGAGGTCCTGACGTGAACCCAACTTTCTATGGCCAACCTTCGCATCCAAAGACACGTTTTGAAAAAAAAGGGGTAAGGGACAGATTTGAAAAAAGAGTGATTGAACTTGCGATTGAAAGAGGGAAACCAATATTTGCAGTATGCCGCGGTGTTCAAATCGTAAATACAGTGTTAGGTGGGACGCTTCATCAACATTTGCCGGATTGGTCGACTGAAGTAGATCACCGTTCTCCAGAGGGGCCTACTGCTTATACTCATGAAGTGAAGACGACGGGGTGGGTGGAGGACACTTTTGGAAAAAAAATTCAGGTGAATTCGTGGCATCACCAAGGGATTGACAAATTGGCTTCTTCTTTAGAACCGCTGGCTTGGTCATCGGATGGGCTAGTTGAGGCGTATGAAGCAACGCCGGAGTTACCATCATTGATTTTAGCCCTGCAATGGCATCCTGAGTTTTTACAGGACGAAGTCAGTATCACATTGTTAGCTCATTTTATTGATCGAGTGTCATCCCAACTAAAAATAGGGGGAGAATAATACGATGACTCACACAAGTGCTGGGTTTGTTGATATGCATAACTTGAGAAGCAAAGAAGAAAATGAAATGGTGGAGAAGATAAAAGCAACAATTAAGGAACAAGATATTCGTCTTATTCGTGTAGCTTGGGCCGATCAACACGGAATTTCACGAGCGAAGTCTATGACTGTGCCAGCATTTTTAGGAGCGCTAGAAAATGGGTTGGAATTTAATACGGGACCGCTTTTCTTTGATACTGGAAGTGCCATCGTATTTAACCCTTTCACAGATGGGGGAGGATTTGAGGTAGAAGAAATGACAGGGTGTCCTAATTATCGTTTGATTCCAGATCCTTCAACGTTCAGAGTCCTGCCATGGGCACCTCACACCGGATGGATTTTAACTGATGCCTATTTAAAAGATGGAAGACCTCTGCCCTATGACAGCCGTGGAATTCTACGAAAGGCACTTAAAGAGTTCGAAAATGCAGGTTATGAATACACAGCGGGAATTGAAGTAGAATGGAGCTTAATGAAAATTGAAGATAATAAACTACAGCCTGAGTATATGGGAAAGCCAGGTGTTTCAGCAGAAGCGCCTACCGTTTTATCATCAGGACGAGGCTATCAGTATCACTTAGAATCGCACCTTGATGAATCAGACGGTATTTTGCAAGAGATTGCTAATGCTCTCGCCTTGCTGGGCCTTCCTTTAAACACTATAGAAGACGAATGGGGGCCAAGCCAGCAGGAATTTACTTTCGCTCCTTTAAATGGTTTGGATGCTGCAGATACCATGCTGTTATTTCGAAATACTGTAAAGCAAATATGTAAAAGACATGGATATATTGGTTCGTTTATGTGCCGACCTGCCTTTCCAAATTTTGTATCGAGCGGGTGGCATTTGCATCAATCGATTAAAAATAGAGACACAGGTGTGAATATACTCAAAGATGAACGGGGGATTGAACCAGTCTCTCAAATTGGAAAACATTTTATAGGCGGTATCCTGAGACATGCAAGAGCAGCCGCTGTGTTTACCACTCCTACGATAAATGGATTTAAACGTTTGAATCCAAATTCGCTAGCACCAGACAGAGCGGGTTGGGGAGATGATAACCGTGGTGCTATGCTCAGGGTTATTGGAGCTCCAGGTGAAAAAAACATTCGATTTGAAAATCGAGTCGGAGAACCGGTTGCAAATCCTTATTTATATTTAGCCTCACAAATTATGGCTGGTCTCCATGGCATTCAGGGAGGAATTGACCCTGGTTTGCCAAGTAAAGAAGCTTACAATGACGAGCGTGAATTGCTGCCTGTCACTTTAAAAGAAGCGGTAGAAGCATTAAAACAAGATACTTTATATCGGGATAAAATGGGGGAGACGTTTGTGAACTATATTATTCAGATGAAAGAAAGCGAAATCTCCCGATATGAATCTTTTGTAACTGAAAACAACATACAAAATCATGAACAGATGGTGACTGACTGGGAACAACGAGAATATTTTGATTTATTTTAATATAAAGACAATACCGTACAGTAACGGGGGCGTTTGGGAGGAAGAGTTCTTCATGGCTTTATAATTATCCCATCCTGTGTAGGTGAAAAATCAATTAATTACGTTGATGTTTAGGCAGCCAATTGCATAAAAGAGAAAGGATTATATTATATTGACCTTAAGGTATTTATAGGTTGTCGAAACCTATCAAGCCGTATACTCAGTGAAAGCAATATATATTGAGAGTGATATTCGAGCTGGACAACGTGAATATACAAAAGGAAGGGACAGGCCCAACCTAAAATAGAGATTGAATAGTAAAAAATAGAGAAAAAGTTAGAAATAAATAATTGTATTGGAGGAGGTTATTAAAATGATCTCCAAAAAAAATGATTTCCTAGGTGATTTTGAAATATACAGTGTAACAGAGCAAATAGCTGATTATATTAAACAAGCAATTGTGTATGGAGACCTAACAGAAGGCGAGAAATTACCTAGCGAAACAGTAATGGCAGAAAGGTTAAACGTAAGTAGAAATACGGTAAGGGGGGCATTAAATTTACTTTCCTCCGAGTATTTAATAGAGACAAGATCTGGTAGAAGCGGCGGACATTATGTTGCTATAGTTACGGAAGATGCAATCAAACAAAATTTTGGCGACTCTTTAAACTTGTCTGTAACCCTAGGTGGGGTAACTTTGGAAGAAGTTATTGAAATGCGAAGAATTATTGAAGTTGAAGCAGCATATCTGGCAGCTTTACGGAGAAATGAAGAGGATCTACGCAGGCTCGCAGAAATTATAGAATTTTTAAATGATGAGCCATTAACGGACCTGTTGTTTTGCAGAAACAACTACAATTTTAATAATTATATTTCATTAGCAACAAAAAATAAGTTAATTAACTTGGATTTTATAGCGATATCTCGTGCAATAGTTCCATTATTTAAATATATTAATGTACCTATGCATTTAAGGAACACATTAAATAATGAGCTAGAGGGTATTTATATTGCTATTTATAACAAGGACTCCAGAGACGCTGCAGAGAGAATGAGTAACCATTTACATCATTTCGAGGAATTTTTTAAGTCCCTGCAACCATTCATGCACGTTAAGTGAACAAGTATTATGCAGTTTAGGATGATAAGTTTGTTTATCATTCCTACAAAAGGAAATGACCAATAAACTTTAAAATGAGGATTCACAAAGGTCCTGTATCAGTGGTTAAACAAGGTGCGGGAACTACAGGTAACAGTGTTTTTATATAGTTTTACGTAAAAGTAACTCCTAATTCTTACACCGTTTCAGCCATCTCTTGGATAGGAGATGGCGTAGAAAATAATCCACTCCCTCAACCGGTTTCAGGATCTGAGCCGGCACCTTAGCCAATTAACGTGAACACCGCTGGGTATGCAGAACTGCAAAAAATCCAAAGCATCGGATCACTGATTAATCAGAATACCATTGATTATAGAAATACCAGTGACCCGTTTGAATCTATTGAACGCATATGTTGACCTAGCTACACTAAATGAAATGCAGCCTTATATCACACTATGAACTGTTAACGAAGCTAGAGGACAAAGGTGATGACAAAGAAGCATCTCTTAACTTTGTTATGCGGCCTTTATAAAAAGAAAGGGGTTTTTGACAGCCCCTTTCTGAACATTAAGTGGTCCATGAAGCTACCTTTAAGACCATCAAAACAGAGTTCATCCACAGCCGCAGCTTCCCTAACCAGTACGAATTTGATCTTGAACTTTTTGATTACGTTGTAGAATAAAATGCGACCAACCTTGATGACATTAAATGTTAAAACCGTCTGATGCTACAACTCAGAGTAAACAATTTACGACGAGAAGGTGCTTTGTTTATTCTACAATTCATCATTATGCTGCTGGTGACAGTTTCACTGGAATTATCCAGCGTTTAACTCCTTATGATACGTAATTCTGAAAATAATACGTCATTTATCGCTGAAATTCACTACGAATCATCCTATACCCTTTAACCCGTGCAAACAACGTTCTATTCATTCATTAGTGATAGGAATTTCTACTTTATTAGGTTTATGGATGTCTTCGGTTCCAGCTTCCAATGCTGTCTTGTAATAGGAGCATTTATGCTCGATGAGTTCCATTGTTTTTTGAAGTGCTGCCATCTGTGCTTCTACACTGGCTTTTCGTTCGAGAAACATGTCATACCGTTGCTGCAAGGTAGAATCCCCCTCAGAACACCAATCAATGAAAGTTTTAATTTCCTTAATAGGCATTCCGGTGGCTTTTAGACATTCAATCACTCGTAAAGCATCGATATCAGATTCTTTAAACAAGCGTGTTCCGCTGGCG
>NZ_FNDK01000002.1 GCF_900099605.1 Alteribacillus persepolensis | reverse complement strand
AGGCATCGGGCCGGGCGGATCTGTCTGCTGTGTTGTGAAATAGGACCCTACCATCGATGCCGGCCCAAGTCCTGTCGATGCCACAAGGTGCACGCCCGTCTCCCTCGAAAGCGCTCGATACAACAAGACATTGCGTCCTTTGAACATGCCGCCGCGGTCCACAATTGTTTTTCCGCCAAGACGGCGGTACTCGATCAGGACACGTCTTAACGTCTCAAATTGTTTGCTTTCATCCGTATCGATTTCCGGTGCTATCTCCGCCCCAGGCACCATGGAAAGAAGAGCCTCGTGAGGAAGGACAACTCCCAACTCCTCAGCAGCTACCGGGCCCAGCACTGTATGCACAGCATCTTCCTGCTTTTTTGTGAAATCTTCTGTCATCGTTTCAACCTCCCATTATTTAACAACACGTTCCTCCACTCTTTTGTTTCATGTCAAAGTACGTGTGAATCCAAATTAGTTGTGTGCTATGGCTAATGGCTCCCTTTTCATACTTGCTGTTTTATTCGTTCAACAAACCAGTACTTTCAGCCTTAAGATACAACAATCATAGAATCACCTCCCCCATTAATTAAATATCGTCCTTCCAACCATTTAAACATAACATAATATTGTTATGACAATTAAGCGTATATAAAAGTTTACAAAATATACAACAGCGGTTCCTTATAGGAACCAGCTGCCTTTTGGTAAAGAAACTGACATTACTTTTTCAAAAACGACCCATATTGCAACCATCGTAACGACGGAATAAATGATATTTCTGCTCCATTTCTTCCTTCCAGCAATAGCAAACGCAATCCACAAAACAATACCAACGGACACGTAAAAGCCGATATATGGTATAAACAAGACAGCCGCAGCTGTCAAAAGAGAAAGAAGGAATATTTTCTTAAAATGAATGCTTTCTGCTTCATCATCATTTTCTTGTCCCTCTTCCCTTGTATCTGTCTGGTAATTAGCAGCGTATCTGGAAGAAAACCGTCTAATTACCGTTACGATCATTCCAATACATGATAAACCGACAATTCCCCATAATATAACTAACGGGAACGTACGCGGTGTTAAACCAAATTCAGGTTCAAAATAGCTAGTTTGTGCTGGAGTAATAACAATAAACACGACAGCAATAAGACCAATTACTAGATAGCTCATTATTTCTCTCATTGATTGATCCCCTCGCTTTCACTCGTTGGCTGGCTTTTCTTTTGCGATAGTTTCGTGATAAAAGGAATCAAAAAGATAATCAATGTTAAAAGCAAAAGAACTAGAGAGATAGGACGCTCAAATAAGATTGCAAGTGAGCCTTCACCCATAACTAACGTTTGGCCGAATGATAATTCTGTTAAGCCTCCAAGAATTAAACCAATAATAATTGCTACTCGCGAAAAGCCCGCCTTCATAATAAAGAGACCTGCAACACCAAACGCAAAAACGAGTGCAACATCAAGCATAGAGTTGCGAATAGAATAAGCCGCTGCTAAACAAATGGTTAAAATAATCGGATATAAAATAGCAGTATCAAGTTTCGTAATAATGATATTGAAAAACTTACTGTAAATAAAAGCCATTGGTGCAAGTAACAGATTAGCAATAATTAAGCTGAAAATTACTGCATAAACAATCTCTGGAGTACTCTCCATAATATTAGGTCCTGGTGTAATTCCGTGTATCATAAATGCCCCGATTAAAATAGCTGCCGCTGCATCACCAGGAATACCGAATGAAAATAACGGAAGTAAGTTAGCTCCGCTTACTGCGCTGTTTCCTGACTCGGCCGCAGCCACTCCTCGTATGGACCCTTTTCCTACTTTTATCTTGTCTTTGCGAGACCGAGAGCGTTGATGTTCGATCTGATAATTCAAAAACGCTCCCATTGAAGGACCTGCCCCGGGAAGGATACCTAAAATTCCACCAACAACTGCCCCTCTTAATATGGTTGGTACAGCTTTTATTCCCTCTTTCCACGACAGTCCTTTTGCTTTTTCTCCACCGGCTGTTAATGATGCATTGCTTTTTTCATTCCCTTTATGAAAACGTTTACTAATTTGAATGAAAACTTCCGGTAAGCATAATAAACCAATAACTCCAACCATTATATCGATTCCATTTAACAAATCACTATTACCAAATGTATAGCGCGGAGACCCTCGTAAGGCCTCCATTCCAATCATTGCAATAAAAAGACCGATTAACCCGCTAATTAAATTTTTGATTAGGCTCCCCGTATTTGTTTCTGAAATACTAGCGACAGATATGAGTGCTAACAAAACTAAAATTAAAAACTCAGGAGCACCAAACATTAAAGCTAAAGCAGTCATCGGTACTATGGCGACTAATAGCATAATATCTGTTAACATATCAGCCGTCACACTCGAAAAAATTGACATTTGTACTGCTTTTAGTCCCTCGCCCTTTTTCTTTAGTGTATACCCATCAAATAAAGTAGCTGCAGCAGCAGGAGTTCCAGGGGTCCCAACCATAATTGATGTTAAACTTCCAGCAAATGTGCTGGCTTTATAAATGGCTGTCAGTAACACAACCGCCACTGTTAAGGATAGACTATAAGTGATAGGCACCATCAAAGCTAGAGCCAGTGTGCCGGATAGTCCTGGAACAGAACCTACTAATAATCCAATCATCACACCAGCAGTTAAGGCCAAAAGGTGCTGCCAATTCAATATGGATAATAAGGCTTGAAGCAATGTATCAAGCATGTTTACTCATACCCTTCTCAAACGTATCATCAATTGTTTGCATCCATAATCTGTCCAATCGCTTCTCTTCCTTCATTCATCTGCTCTTCTAATTCTTCTCCTTTTAAAAACGCAGGTGCAAGCTGCATCTTTTCCATCTCTTCTTGAACTTCTGGATCATTCATTACTTCTTCAAGTGTGCTTAACAAAATATTTCGCACATCATCAGGAAGATCATTTGGAGCAATAAACAATAAGTTATGAATGAGAGGGTTATCCACACCTAATTCATCTAATGTCGGCACATCTTCTAAACCGGGAACCCTGTCATTTGTTGTCACTGCTAATGTACGAACATCCCCAGAATTCACATGCTCCACAACATTCGCCAATGGTGTTGACACAACATCAGCATCCCCGGAAAGCAATTTCAATACAGCATCATTTCCACCTGTAGTCGATAACAACCCATAGTCCCCAATACCATAGTGTTCAGCGACTAAATCCCACCATAAGTGAGTGATACTGCGTGAAGCAGACGGGGCCACAGAAAGCTGGTCCGACGAGACGTTTTCCAAATCATCTAATGTTTCCACGTCACTATCTGCTCTCACACTAATACCATTGGTGTACTCTCCAATTTGAGCAATGACATCTAAGTCATTCAAATCTGAAATAGCCGTTTCCTGTTGATGCAAAGTAATTTCAGCTGCTAAAGCACCTGTTCCCACCGTATAACCATCCGGGTTTGATTGAGAAACCTGAACATGAGCTGGGACGGTGCCTCCGCCTGGAACATTTTCAATAACAATAGAAGTATCTAATTTTTGAGACATTTCATCAGCAAGAAAACGTGTAGCTAAATCTGTCACGGAACCAGAATCAAATGGAACAATCCAAGTAATTGGCTGTTCTGGAAAATTCGGATTTGAGGCATTTGAACCTTCTGATCCTTGGGCGCTTTCACTAGTATTTCCTCCTGTACTTCCACCGCTGCAAGCAACTAACATTCCTAACGATAAAATAAAAATTATTGCTGGTAATAGTTTGTGTTTCATCTTTTCTCACTCTCCCTTTCTAATATTCTTTTTTCTAAGATTCACCTTCCTTTCGCCAACGCTTTCAATCTTTGACAAATTGCGAAACAACTTCTCGCTGTGAGATTGCTTTAAATTTATCATAATTTTCACATAAGTCAAAATATCAAAATCATTAGACACCTATATAAAAAACATATATATTTATGGTGAAAAGGCTTACTGATATTACTTTTGCAGAACGTTTTTGAGCATCATTGCCGCTTTATTTTCTAAAAAAGACAGCATATATTTCCTCTTTACCTTAGAACACCAGGGAAATATGTAACCTTTGCATGCACTGCAGGCCGAGCTTGTTTCTACCATACACGTGACTGTTTATCGTAATCAGTATTCTTTGACATTCAATTTCAAGACATAAGAGATAGATTATGAAAATAGAAGGAGATTATATGGATATTCGCCAGCTTAAATATTTTCTTACGATTGTCGATGAAGGATCAATTTCAAAGGCAGCCAATAAACTACACATGACTCAACCGCCTTTAAGTCAGAAACTAAAATTATTGGAAGACGAATTAGGAGTGTCGCTTTTAGAACGTACGACTAAAAAATTAGTTATGACAGAAGCAGGAAGGTTACTGTATGACCGTGCACAAGATATCATGGAGCGTCTGAATGGCACGGCTGAAGAAATAAAAGAACTAAGCGAAGGTATAACGGGTACGTTAACAATCGGCACGATTGCTTCGCTTGGTTCAGAACTTTTGCTGAAAGGCATTCAGCATTTTCAAAAACATTATCCGAATGTCACTTTCCAAGTCCATGAAGGAGATCCTAATCGTATTATGGAACTCTCCAAAAATCGCGACGTGGAACTAGGTATCGTTCGATTACCGGTCGACAGTGACGTATTTGACATGATTCACCTGCCGTCTGAACCCATGTATGCTGCTATGAACCATAAATGGAATGAAACTAGTCAGTGTGACATTACATTGTCCCAATTAAAAGATAAACCTTTATTGCTGTTGAAAAGGTATCCAGGAACATCAACATATAATCAAAAAATGTATACGATGGAGATGGTAAAGGAAGCATGCAATAAAGCAGGATTTAACCCGCATATTATTGGTGAAAGCACGTCCCTTACAATGCTTCTTAATTGGGCTTATCACGGAATTGGTGTAGTTATTGTTCCGAAATCAGCTATGAATGTTCTGCCGACTAGTGAGTTAGTATATAAAAAAATTACTCACCCCTCCATCGAATCACGTCCTTCTGGATTAATATGGCTAAAACATCGACACCTTTCCACTCCGGCAAAAAGATTTATCGATTATATCGCTTCTACTACGTTTTAAATTTCTTCCCGCGTGGCAGGTTCATCCCTCTTGAATACTGCCACAAAACACTTTCCTTTTAACCTTTTCCTGCTATTTATATTTTTTTTAAATATATAATAAATAAAACTAATATTATGAAAATGAATAACCACCTGATATCATAATTTTTAGAAAATAATTGTTTTCATTTATCACATAGTATTGGAGGAATGAACATGTTAAAAGGAAAAGCATCCATTAAAGGAAAACCATCTTTCACAAGCCCCCCGTTAATTGAAAAAACTCCCCCACGTTGTCCGCCAATGGTTGATATAAAATCAGCGGATGATTTAATTCCGTATCTTGATGAAGTTGCCAAACGCCCCTATAACCACGGTCTCCATGCCGGTTGGGATTTACAGCCGGGAGAAAGAGTGCTTCTTCGCGTTGATAACTGGCACGATCCAATGGTGATTGAGGCATGCAAAAAAATCCTTGAAAAATATAACACGAACTATGAAGTAAAAATGGTAGATAAAGGTCCCATTATTCGTTGGAAAGGGCATGATGAAGTAGATTATTACTTAGCCCGCACGAAAGAATTAGCAGAGTGGATGGATGAGTGGGAGAAAATGGAAGAAGAAGGTGAGTACGATAAACTGCTCTGGGGATACGGTGGTCCCGTCTTAAGAGATACCAATATTAAGATTCAGCGCATGCCTTTTATCACCCCTGAATTGACAGCTACTCCTGCCCACACTATTCCATACGAAATTATTGATGCAATTGATAAATGGACATGGAATAAAATTCGCCATGCCAAACGTATTCGAATTCAAGATCCAGAAGGAACAGACTTAAGCTATACCAATCACGATGAATATTACGACTCCAAACGTGAATTTTATAACCCCGATCTTGTTGAACGGTTCTGGAAAGGGAATAAAAGTTTTGGAAAAACATATCTTCCTGGACACGTATTAGGACGGCCGTGGCTTTACCATCCGAAAGAAGACGCAACTGGTGTCATCGCTGGAACAACCAACCACATTGGGCCCGTGCCATGGATTCAATTGGAAGTGGATAAAGGAAAAATTACTCAAATTAATGAAGGGGGAGAATTTGGCGAGAAACTTCGCAAGTTGAAAAGTGAGACCGATCATTTGAAATATCCTGGATTCCCGGACGAGGGGCTATTCCGCTGGTGGGAAGCATCTATTGGAACAAATCCGCACATTCACCGGCCGCGTCAGGGATTTTTAAATGGCTGGCTCAATTGTCTGTACGAACGCATGAGAAGCGGTGTCATTCATATTGGATTTGGAACGATCATTTCCAGCTCTGCGGAGCGGGAAGCAGCAAAAATGGGACTTCCAGTCGGACACTGGCACGTTCATCTTTATTTTCCTACTATGACAGCAGAAATGATGGACGGCAGTACAGAAACAATTATTAAAGATGGTCACCTTTTAGCACTTGATGATCCAGGTGTTCGAGACATAGCTGCTCAATTCGGCGATCCTGACATTTTACTCTCTGAATCATGGATTCCTGCTGTTCCAGGTTTAAATATGGAAGGCGACTATTGGAAACATTACGCCAATGACCCAGAAGACTGGGTAATGACAGAGCTGAACATTTGTGAGCACTATCATCCTCTATTTATGAAAATGGTTGGAGCTGATCCGAAACATTGCAATAACCCTCTTTGGCATACAGCAAATGTTGCAGATGCTTGTTCTTGTGGTCATCACCATTAATGCTCATAAATAAAAAATGAAGACAGTTAAAAGATTAAGCCATATGTGAAATGCATGTGGCTTTTCTATCATATCAAACACCATACGATTTGACAGAAAACATAAAATGATCACGGTAAATTACTATCTGCACACTTTTCATTATTTTTCATCCCGATTGGAGGACTTTCCTATGTCTCATCATTCATCTTGGAATATTCCATTGCTCCTTAGTCTCCTTGCTTTGCTTTTCTTATATTGGCTTTTGATTGGCTTTTTGAAAAAACGAAACCATGAACAGATACAAATAACTAAAAAACGCATCTATTCCTTTACAGCTGGGTGTCTTCTTCTATTTATTACATTTGGCAGTCCGCTTGCCTACTATAGCCATACGTATCTCACCATTCATATGCTGCAAATGAGCATTCTCTGTTTCATCATTCCACCTCTTCTCATTTACGGCATGCCGGCATCTGCATATGGAACGTTCATTCCTCATTTTATAAAAAAATTACCTTCAAGTACCGCTGCACTCGTTTTTGCATTTTTCTTTTTTCTGTATCATATGCCGGGTATCTTTAATCAAGTCAACACTCATCATTTGACGCATATTGCTTACCATGCTTTGCTTTTTCTATCTGCTTTATTGATGTGGCTTCCTTCCCTTTTTCACTTCATCACGAAAGGTACGGGCCGCCCTAAGAAAACATATTTTTCTTTCATGATGCTTGTTACCATGCCAGCTTGTGTTCTGCTCCTTTTTGCCAATCATGAGTTATACAGCATATACCAGCCTGTTCATGGAGACGAAAGGCTATTTTCCGCCATCACAGACCAGCGCATCAGCGGTTTATTAATGATTATCCTTCACCAACTAGCTATGTATGCTGCTGCAAAATTAAACCAAAAACATTCACCTGATATTCACGTTCCGCCTACATCGGCTTCCTCTGCATAAATGTATTTTATGCTACAGCAGCCATGTTTTAAATGGATAGCCCATACTGCTATCCATTTAAAAATTATTCCTTACAGATTTTCCGAACGAGAAAGCCCGTCTTTAGACATGGGATGATAGTGAGGTCAGACAACGGGCGTCTTCGTATGTTGAAGACACCTAGCCTATACTTGCATATCTTGTTGTTTGACTTTGGAATAACTTGTTTTGGATTTGACCTTGCCTCTTTATATCATTATTAAATAATGAGAAAAGAAATTCCTAAAAATAATAGTGAGAATACAGAAGCTGCTGTCAAATTGTACATTTATTTACACAATGCCCAGCCGCTTCAGTCATCTTTATACCAGACCCTGTCATCCCTTTCATTCAATCGATCCGTTAATAATGAAATGTTTTCTTGTAGTGACTTAACGCTAGTAAAGGAAATAAATATTCATAACTATGATAATGAATATAAAACCCTCCTGGAAGTCCTTGCCCTTTCGGATACGTCGTTGTCCAATCATTTTCCCCAGAAGTTTCCAGCAAAAATTTGAGCCCGCGTTTTAATTCGGGTGTCTCTTCATTTTCTGCTGAAACAAGTGCGTCTAATGCCCAGGCAGTGTGAGTTCGAGTGCTCTCATACAATGGAACATATTTTTTCATTATATCGCTGTTACAAGACTCTCCCCATCCGCCGTTTTTATTTTGAATGGAGTATAACCATTGGACCGCTTTTTGAACAGACGGATGCTTTTTACGCACGTTTACTGCTAATAACCCTGTCAAAGCAGCCCACGTCCCATAAATATAACAAATCCCCCACCTGCCATACCATGAGCCGTCCTTTCGCTGATTTCGCAGAAGCCATTGAATACCCTTGTTCACAAACGGATGATGACGATCGACATGAGTGACATTCCCTAAAAATTCTAGTGTTCTCCCTGTTAAATCTGCAGTAGAAGGGTCTAGTAACATTTTCCCTCCTCCTTCTACCGGCAGCCAAGAAAGAAAAGATTTATTGACATTTTTTTCAAACGCAGCCCAGCCGCCGTCATTGTTTTGCATGGATACAACCCACTGTACAGCACGGTCCCACGCTTGCGAATAAGTTGGTTCGTTTACAATAAGAGTTCGCAAAGATCGTAAGGAAGCAGTTGTATCATCTATATCAGGATTGATGGTATTAATATCGGAAAACCCCCACCCTCCCGGTATGACGTTTTGATTGTGGACAGCCCAGTCACCATAAAGAAAATGCTGCCTCGACAACAAATATTGATGGGCTTTTTGAATCGTTTCTGAAGAAGTCGGAACTCCTGCTTCTTGTAAACCATAACTAATTAACGCTGTGTTCCAAACATTTGCGGTTGTGTATTGTATATGCATTTGATTATCGATGGTCGTCTGATACGATGTTAGTCCCTGAACCGCTTTTCGAATGACAGGGTGCTGCTTCGGATATCCCCGAGCCATCAAAGCAAAAACCATGAGAAACGTAGAGCT
Organism: Alteribacillus persepolensis; assembly: GCF_900099605.1. Classification (GTDB taxonomy): domain Bacteria; phylum Bacillota; class Bacilli; order Bacillales; family Marinococcaceae; genus Alteribacillus; species Alteribacillus persepolensis. The sequence goes on along the minus strand of NZ_FNDK01000002.1, from coordinate 228,884 downwards.
AAAATAACTATAAAATGTTCCATCTGGTTCGATGCGCTGCAGCATATATTTCTCCGCGTGTTCTAAGGCTATCTCATGAAGCTCATGCGAATATCCTGCTAACTTATCGATTCCCTGCCGAATAAGAGACTGTAAGGATTGCAAACCACGCAGCTCTCTTTCCCAGCCATGATCATTTCTATTTAAAAATAAATCAGATATATCCGGAGAACGTTCTGTCTTTATGCTAAATCTATAATCCGCAGCTATGAATATAGGAGTAAGATTTGATCTTGCATACACAGAAAAGTCAAAAAAGTTCACTGGAAAAGAAGTCGGTAAAAGAATCAGCTCAACCGGCATGGGGAAATGACTCGGCCATTTATATCGGCCCGTTAAAGCTAACATCACTTTGGTGAACATATTGATTTCCTTTAATCCACCATTCTTTAAAATAAATTGTTTGGCTAAGAACATAGATTGATCATGTTTGGTCCGGTACCCGGAGTAGAGCACAGCATAATAAGCTTCAACCGTTGCCGACAGATTCCCTTTTTCCTCGTCATGAAATAACTTCCATGCTCCGTTTTTTTCCTGCTTCATTAGAATTCTACGCACCAGTGCGTAAATCAAATCTTCATCATTTATTTCTAATGTGCGTAATAAGATAATCATATAACAATCCGTTGCAATACCTGTTTCAAATGGGCAGGACCAGGAACCGTCATGATTCTGTTCCTTTACCAAAATGTTCACGAGTCGATTTATTTCCGCTTGTATTTGTTTCATATAACCGCTTACCCTCTCTTGTTAACATCTTTTTGAATACTTATTCCTTTCTATACAAGGATATTCCAGAACGGAAAGGAAGGGTAATGGTGAAGACCAGCTGGTCACAAAAGAAGAAAATGAAGAAACAATCTCCATCTTATACTGAAATAAAAGAAGCATTAAAAAAGAAACACAAAAATAAACCAAGTTCTTTTCCAGAATATAAATTGACAAACGGGGAAAGAAAGCTCATCACATACATTAAAGAAACAACACAACAATGGAACGTAAATAATGTTACACGCACACAGGCATATTTTGATTTTTTTCTGCAACACCCTGAAATTCACTGGGCATTATTAGGTCATATGGTATCGCGAAATGGCGGCTGGTACATGACGGATTTAAAAGGAGATCTTCTCACAAGACTGCTGTCTGAGAAAGAACAACAACATTTCTTTTTCTTTTTAGAACGCGGAAACTGGTTAATCTTTCAAGATGTATATCCGCAATTTCTTCTGTATCAGCACAGTTTAAAAACCAGCAGCAACCTTTTTTATCTTCTTCCGTTTTTCGATGTTTCCATATTTATGGAAACGATGTGGAATTATTTTTGGAAGTATCGTGACCGCTACCTTTTAGCGATTGCTACCGTCATTAACGAACAAAGTTATTTAGAAAAAAGAGTAATACAACATCCTCATTTCAAAAAAACGGTATTAAATACAATAGGCTTTAAATTGTATGATTTTCTGCGTTTTAACCATGTCATCTTTCCCTTTCATAAGAATAAAACGACGGATAAGCCGAGCATAACAGGAGATACGCTGCGCCACTTTTCCTCTCTTCATGAGAGGATTATGCTGGGCAAACGTTTGTATTCCCTGCTTTTTCATCAAACAACCATCTTGCAAGGTGTTTTGCATTGGGCTAATCACCACCCTCACACCGGTTCACGAAAAGACTATTGGAACCATCTTTTTCACGATATTAACGACATGCTGCCAGGCCGCCATTATCAGCGAAGAATCAAAGAATGCCAGCTAAAAAAAGGAGCACCTCGTATTTATAGTCCTCCATTGCAATTTGCCTGGAAAAATATTGATCACCCTGAAGCGGAAAAAGGCGACTGGTTTGATGATTGGAGAATTGTTGATTATTTAATGGAAGAAGAAAAATTCACAGGTGGCGACATATATGATCATTATTGTAAAACGATCGAGAAAATCGAGAGTACTATCATCGCAAAAAAAGCAATTTTTCTCAAACGAGAGTAGCCATCTTTACGCCTATATAACAACAGCTCTATTTGCTGCGCTTGTTGGAACTTATTTAGATTTAATTTTCGTTGGGGCAGGGATGTATCATTTTCCAGTCAGGCTCTTTCCTGAACTATTTACGATTAATATTGTATTCACGTTATTTTTCCTTCCCCTGTTCACAGTTCTCTTTCTACTAGTGGCAAAACGAGTTCCACCCTTTGTTCGTGCGGCAACCATCATTGTTATTAGTGCAGGGGTATTTTTTGCGGAACATTTCGCCGAACAATTAGGATGGTTTCAACACGGAACCAACTGGAATCATGTTTATTCTTTGATCGGCTATATGCTGTTTTTATGCCTCATTTGGAAGCTTTTCCTCGTATTCTCCTCTTTTAGAAAACGGTGAAAAAATAGAGGAACAAATGACCAGAAGGAGATAATGCGAAGTATAGTTTCATGCAGTTTGCTCTTCGTTCTAGTTAAGATATTTACAATTTCCTATAATCATCCTGTATTTCAACGTTTATTATCCATGATGGACGAAAGATAAACAGCGTATCGTGTGAGTTTTTTCATTTCCTTATACTGGATGTTGCCGAATCAAAAAAGCGTGGTACATCACCTCATCGGTAAGTACCACGCTTTTTTCCATTTATTGGGTTTGGCTCAGGCTTTTTATGTTACAGTAACAAGCGTTCGTTTTACTATTATGTATGGTGGAGACGGTGGGAATCGAACCCACGTCCAGGAATATCGCCACTTAAGCTTCTACGAGCGTAGTCACTATATTATGGTTCGCCGTTGCATTGGCCTAGTGACGGGCCGCTGCAAGGCTAGTCTGATTAATCTCTTCTGCCGGCCTCAGACGGCGGCCGGACAGCGTAGCCCACTTCATAGTGAGACCCCGGTCACTCCACATGGGCGATGGAGAGCGGGATCCGCAGTCAACTGTTACGCAGCTACTGCGAGGTTTTCGTTAGATTTGCCAGTTATTATTGGCGTGGGCCTTTATCGAGACTGCCCAGCTCGACTCGCTACTTAAGCTCGACCTATCCCTGTCGAAGCCGTGTCGTCCCCATGTAAAAGAGGAAGAGAACTATTCTGTTTTCCCTTTGGACATTTTATTATAACATATTCTCTCCCGAATGCAAATACTTTTATTCACCTTTCATTTGGCGCCTAATGGCGCGCTCCATATCACGTTTTGCGTCCTTTTGTTTGATGGCTTCGCGTTTATCATATTTCTTTTTCCCTTTTGCTAATCCAATTAACACTTTCGCTACACCGTGCTTGATATACACTTTCAATGGTACAATCGAATAGCCGGCTTGCTGGCTTTTTCCGATTAATTTATTAATTTCACGCCGGTGCAGGAGCAGTTTCCGCGTCCGCAGCGGATCATGATTGAATTGATTGCCTTGTTCATAAGGGCTGATATGTGCGTTATGCAAAAACATTTCACTGTTATCGATTTTTGCAAAACTGTCTTTTATATTCACCCGCCCTGCCCGAATCGACTTAATTTCCGTACCTTTCAAGACAATTCCGGCTTCAAACGTTTCTTCAATAAAATAATCATGGCGGGCTTTTCTGTTTTGTGCAAGAACTCTTCCTTCCGTTTTTGCTGCCATCTCCCGAACACCTTTCTTCCCTGTCACAAATCAAATACTCGTTCAAAAGTCATTGTCATCCTTATATAGTAGCAACATTCTCAAACAGCGTCAACAAGACAGCGGCTGCTGTAACTTCTTAGAAACAGCAGCCTGCCTCCTTTTCTATCGTTTTTTCCCTTTCTTTTTTGGCACGTTTTCATAAAAAGGTTTATTTCGCTGGTTTTTATTTTTGTGCTTTTGTCTTCCTTTTTTGGCCGTTGTTTTATTTTTGTCGTCATTTTGGCCATTGTTTCTTTTTCCGCCTTGAATGACTTTCGGCCGGTCTTTTCGTGTACGCTTTTTCGACCCTTTCATGCCGACAATTTCAAAATCAATATCGTGCTCCTCTACATTAACATTTATAACACGCACTTCTACTTCATCGCCAATTCGAAAGACATTCCCGGTTCTCTCCCCAATTAAGGCATATTGCTTGTCATCGAAGTGATAATAGTCATCTGTAAGATAACTAATATGCACCATACCTTCAATCGTATTTTCTAGTTCGACAAACAAACCGAAATTGGCCGCTCCGCTAATAAAGCCAGTAAATTCCTCGCCTACTTTGTCTTCCATAAATTGTGCCTTCTTCAAGTCATCAACTTCACGCTCTGCATCCACTGCGCGGCGCTCCATTTCAGATGCATGTTGTGTGATATCCGGCAGTTTGTCTTTCCAAGCAGATTGTGTTTTTCCATCCATGTTTTTATGGACTAAATACTCACGAATTAAGCGGTGGACAATTAAGTCCGGATACCGCCGAATCGGGGAAGTGAAATGAGTATAAAAATCTGATGCAAGACCGAAGTGGCCAACGTTTTCAGGATCGTATTTTGCCTGCTGCATCGAGCGAAGCAAAACGGTATTAATCACCGCTTCTTCGGGTTCTCCTTTTACCTCATCCAATACTTTTTGCAATGCACTTGGATGAACGGTATTGGCACTTCCTTTTACAACATAGCCAAAATTAGTCACAAATTCCAAAAAGCGCTCTAACTTTTCCGAATCAGGATCTTCGTGTATCCGGTACACAAATGGCACTTTCATCCAATGGAAATGTTCCGCGACCGTTTCATTGGCAGCAAGCATAAACTCCTCAATTAATCGTTCTGCCACAGAGCGGTCGATTAACACAACGTCTGTTGGATTACCGTCTTCATCCACTTTGACACTCGCTTCCTTGAAGTCAAAATCTATCGCACCACGGCTGAAACGTTTTTTACGCAAAATTGCTGCCAACTCTTCCATTTGTTCAAAAAATGGAACCAGCTCTTTATATTTTTCGCGTGTTTCTTCATCTTTTTCTTCTAAAATTAAGCGAACATCATCGTAGGTCATACGCTCGTTCGTGCGGATAACACTTTCAAAAATATCGTGATCGACCACTTCGCCTTTTTCATTAATTTCCATTTCACAAGACAGTGTTAAGCGGTCTACTTGCGGGTTTAAACTGCAGATGCCATTAGACAAACGATGCGGAATCATCGGAATGACGCGGTCTACTAAGTAAACACTCGTTCCTCTTTCATATGCTTCCTCATCGATGGGCGAGCCTTCTGTCACATAATAACTCACATCAGCAATGTGTACACCAAGCAAGTAATTACCGTTTTCCAGCTTTTTCACCTGCACGGCATCGTCCAAGTCTTTCGCATCAGCACCATCAATTGTTACAATCGTCTCCTCACGAAGGTCACGGCGGTTTTCAATTTCTTCTTGTTTTATTTCGTCGGGCACTTGATGTGCTTGATTAATGGTTTCTTCTGGAAAGTCTCCCGGCAGCCCATGTTTATGAATAATCGAAAGAATATCTACTCCTGGATCGTTTTTGTGCCCGAGGATATTAACAACTTTTCCTTCTGCACTAAAACGGCCTTCTGGATATTTTGTAATTTCAACAACCACTTTATGGCCGTCTACCGCGCCATTCTCAGCGTCCTGCGGAATAAAGATATCATTTGTAATGTGTTTGTCATCTACTTCGACAAATCCGTAGGAGCGGTTATCAATATAGGTCCCGACAGTCTTTGTCGTCCCCCGCTCTAAAATCCGCACTACCGTGCCTTCAGGTTTTGCACCAGATGATTTTTGCTGCACCCGTACAAGCACAGTGTCACGATTCATTGCTCCGTTCAAGTCACCGGCCGGTACAAACACATCGTCTTCCTCTTTATTCTCCGGCAGTATAAATGCAAATCCTCTTTGGTGACTTTGCACTCTGCCTTTCAGCAAGTTCATTTTTTCCGGGATGCCGTAGCGGTTGCTGCGCGTACGAACAATATCACCGGATTCTTCGAGATCATTTAAGGCTTTCATTAATGCTTTTGTTTCTTCCGCCCCATTCATCTCTAATTCTTCTTGGATTTCGCTGACAGCCATTGGTTTTGCGGCTTCTTCTTTAAAAAACTGTATTAATTGCTGCTTTTTTTCCTCATCCACCTATTTCATCTCCTTCCGCTGCTTGATGCAGGTTTTATTTATCTGTTTCCCAATCCAGCTGTTCTAAAAACTGATAAACATCTTCATGTAATTGATCTCTTTCCTTGTCCATCGTAATGACATGACCCGATTCTTCGTACCATTTTAAGTGTTTTTCATCAGAAGCTATTTCATCATGAATGACTTGTGCACTTTCAGGAGGCACCATATCGTCTTTTTCTGCCTGTACGATAAATGCCGGTGCATAAATCATATCTAACGAGTCACGCACTTCTTCGATTAACTCATTTACCGATGACAGTGTATCGGTTGGCAGATCCTTAAATTCCTCCATTTCTTTTTCGACCTGCTTTTCATCTTTGTTCTCTAATTGCTTGTATTCTTTAGCATACCGCAGGACCCCTTTGTACAACCGGTCTTTGTTTTCAGAAACAATCATTGGGGCACACATTGGTATAATACCCTTTACTGGATAAGTGTAAGCGACTTTTAATGTCATTAAACCACCGAGCGACAATCCAGCCACAGCAATTTCTTCATAGCCGTCGTTTCTTAATTCCTGCCATGCTCTCTCCACATCCTGCCACCAGTCAAACGAATTACTCTGGAACAACTCTTCCGGCGGCACGCCATGCCCTGTATAAATCGGGGCATGACATGTGTAGCCTCGTTTTTGCAAATAGCGGCCCAGCATTCTTACATCTGCAGATGACCCGGTAAATGCGTGCAGCAACAAGACTGCGCGCTTTCCTCCTTCAAATTTGAACGGTTTTGGTGGTACAATTTTCATCTTACGTTCCCCTTTCTCTCTCTCTTTATTCGTTGTTATTATTTTTCAATAAGCACTTTTCCATACTATTTCCCCATCAGGAATATCATCAATAAGAAAGTTTTCAACATCTTCCATCACTTGCTCGCTATTTGCCCCATGACAGAGGAAATGTTTGGACTGCTCATAGAAATACAGCTTTTTCACAGGCATCGTCATCTTTTCATATAAAAATTGCGCACTTCGTCTTGGTACCAGTCCGTCCTGTACACCTTGTCCAATAAATACCGGGACGGTAACGTCTTTTAAAAAAGGCGTCACGGCTTTCACGGCTTTCTGAAATTCGCGTACGGCATGGAGCGGCGTATGTACTTTTTCATAAAAAATGGGATACCACGGATGCTTTTTCATTTGTCCTTTGATACCAGACTCCAGCATTTCAGCCATATCTTTCATGAGCTGGCCTGCTCCAATGTACTGCGCAGCTGCCCCCAGCAATACGACTTTGGCGACAGGATAACGTGCAGCAATATAGCTGGCCAGCATACCGCCCATGGAAAACCCAATCACATATACTTGATCACAGTGTAAAAATAATTCTCTAGCCGCTAAATCTGCTTTATAAATCCATGTCTTATAAGACACTTCCTTTAAGTTTTCATTCTCGTTATGTCCTGGCAGCACTGGCGTATAAACGAGCCAACGATACTTTTTTCTCAGCCGCTCTGCTAACGGCTCGAGTTCCCATGGCGAGCCAGTAAACCCGTGTAAACATAAACAGCCTGTCGTCATTCTTCTCTGCTCTCCTGTCTGCTATTTTTCGTGTCAGTATTTTATCGTTCATATCAAGAACATACCTATGTTTCCGCCTGATGCTCAGCAGCTGTTCTTATTCCGGCCGGAAGACGCTTTCTGTTGAAGCTTTTTAACAAACAGCGGGATAACAGTTCAAAACTAATGATATCAAAACAAAATAGGAATTGCAGACACTTTCCTTTTCAACACCAACACTTACCCCGTTAACTTGTACACTAAACAAATGCTGAGAGATATTTTCCCTATTCCTTTTTCCCTTTCAAACATACCACCTGTAAAATGTTCAATTTTCAAAACGAAAGCATGCAGCATCGTTGCAGATGCGCATGCTTTCCCTTTATTTTTATTCTGTTCTAAGACCAGAAAACAGTTCCTTTGCTTTTTGAGTAAGTATGTCAAAGTTACCTTCTTCGATAGCCTTCTTATCCATTAACGATCCGCCTGCACCAACAGCCGCTGCTGGAAATATTTTTACGATATCTGCTCCATTCTCATATGCTTTCACTATTTCTGTTGGTGTCATAACACCAGGAATAGACGCTACACCCTAACGTTTAGCAGCTCTTACAACATCAATGTTCAAATTGGGTGCAAAAATAAAACCGGCTCCTGCGTGAATAGCACGAGCAGCGGATGGTTCGTCCAGTACTGTCCCGGCTCCTACTAGCGAGAAGTTTTTCACCCCATACAAAAAAGCAGCGGGAACATCCGCTGCTTTTTTCACCGTACCATGTTTCATTTTATAGAAAATACGCTAACAGCAATGTCAGTACAAAAAAGATAACGGCTAGTACGACAGTTGCCCGAGTTAAAAAAGCTTCAACCCCTCGCGCTTTCTGTTTTCCCATTAGTTGTTCTGCACCGCCGGATATTGCCCCGGATAGCCCAGCGCTGCGGCCGGATTGCAGCAAAACGACAGTTATTAACGCAATCGACGTAATAATCAACAACACATACAACAGGGTTTCCAAAAATTACACCTCCACGTCCGTATCCCACATGATAAATCTATCACACCATTATAAAAATCGCAATTCGGTATTTTATATACATACAGCGCACTTACGGAATAAAGTGCGCTGCAAGTCATTACCTCTCATTATTTGTTGATATTATAAAACGCATGCTGGCCTGGATATACGGATGTGCTGCCCAGCTCATCGGCAATGCGGATCAGTTGATTGTATTTTGCTACACGGTCTGTGCGTGAAGGTGCGCCCGTTTTAATTTGGCCTGCGTTTGTTGCAACCGCAATATCTGCAATGGTGGCATCTTCTGTTTCTCCAGAACGATGGGAAATAACAGCTGTATAACCAGCGCGTTTTGCCATTTCAATAGCATCAAATGTTTCGGTTAACGTTCCAATTTGATTTACTTTTACAAGGATTGAATTGCCAACACCTTGTTCAATACCTTGGGAGAGTTTGTTTGTGTTCGTAACAAATAAGTCGTCTCCAACAAGCTGTACTTTACCGCCAATTGCTTCGGTCAGTTTCTGCCAGCCTTCCCAGTCATTTTCATCCAAACCGTCTTCAATGGATACAATTGGATACTTTTCACAAAGATCTTTATAAAAATCGATCATTTCGTCTGCTGTTTTGACAACGCCTTCTCCTTTTAAGTTATACTTCCCGTCTTCATATATTTCGGATGATGCAGCATCCATCGCAAGCTGAACTTGCTCACCAGGAGTATATCCCGCTTTTTCAATCGCTTCTACGATTGTTTGGAGAGCTTCTTCGTTTGAATCCAGATTTGGTGCAAATCCACCTTCATCCCCTACTGCTGTGTTATATCCTTTGCTTTTTAATACTTTTTTCAAGTTATGAAAAATTTCTGCTCCCATGCGAAGTGCTTGTGGAAAGTTTTCCGCACCAACAGGCATAATCATAAATTCTTGAATATCTACATTATTGTCGGCATGCTCTCCGCCGTTTAAAATATTCATCATTGGAACAGGAAGTGTTTTGGCATTAAATCCACCTAAGTATTCATAAAGGGGAATACCAAGGTCATTAGCTGCTGCATGTGCAGCTGCCATTGATACACCAAGAATGGCGTTTGCTCCCAGCTTCTCTTTGTTGTCTGTACCGTCTAAATCCAGAAGCAGTTCATCAATGCCTGTTTGATCTGTCACATCCATTCCCATTACTTCAGGTGCAATCTCTTCATTAACATTATCCACTGCTTGCAAAACACCTTTTCCCATATAACGGTTACCGCCGTCGCGAAGTTCCACTGCTTCGTATTCACCGGTAGAGGCACCGCTTGGCACAAGCGCTCGTCCAAACCCGCCTGTTTCTGTAAATACTTCAACTTCTACTGTAGGGTTTCCGCGGGAATCCAACACTTCTCTTGCATAGATATCTGTAATCATACTCATTATATCCAACTCCTTTATTATTTTTTTATTAAAGACGAACCTGTCATTTCATCTGGCTTTTTGATTCCTAATAAATCCACTGCTGTTGGAGAAAGATCAGCGAGAATCCCTTCCTCGCGCAGCTTGGCATCTTTCTTCGTTACAATGACCGGAACAGGGTTTGTTGTATGTGCAGTCATTGGTTTGCCTTCTACTGTTACTACTTCATCAGCATTGCCGTGATCGGCTGTAATAACAGCATGGCCATTTTTATCATGAAGGGCGTCGACAACTTTTCCTAAGCATTCATCAACTGCTTCTACCGCTTGAATAGTAGCATCTAGTTTGCCGGAATGGCCAACCATGTCCGGATTCGCAAAGTTAAGCACAATAAAATCATGGCGCTTGGCTTCAATTTCTTTGACGAGTGCATCTGTTACTTCATATACACTCATTTCCGGCTTCAAATCGTAGGTTGCTACTTTTGGAGAATCAATTAAAATCCTCTGTTCCCCTTCAAATTCTTTTTCCTGCCCGCCGCTGAAGAAAAACGTCACGTGCGGATATTTTTCTGTTTCTGCAATTCTCAGCTGTTTCAAGCCAGCTTTAGCAACGGTTTCTCCCATCGTATTAACAAGGTTTTGCGGCGGATAAGCTACCTCTGCCTGCACTGTATCGCTGTAGTTGGTCATGGTTACATAGTGCAAGTTTTCCGGGAATTTCTCTCCCCTGTCAAATCCAGTAAATTCTTCGCTCGTAAATACTTCAGACAATTGAATGGCACGGTCTGGCCGAAAATTGAAAAATACTACTGCATCATTATCGTTAATCGTTGCGACCGGCTGGCCGGATTCGTCTTCAAATACAGCTGGCACAAAAAACTCATCCCACACTTCTTCTTGGTATGAATGTTCAATTGCTTCTTCGGGGCTGTTAAAACGCGGTCCTTCTCCGTAAACGAGCGCGCGGTAAGATTTTTCCACCCGTTCCCAGCGCCGGTCACGATCCATTGCATAATAACGTCCGTGCAATGTCGCTAAACGGCCTACTCCGGTTTCATTCATTTTCTGCTGCAACTCTTCTACATACGTTTTTGCCGTTGTCGGTCCAACATCTCGCCCATCTAAAAACCCATGGATATAGACACGGTCCAGTCCTTTTTCTTTGGCTAAATCAATCAAAGCAAATAAATGTTTAATATGACTGTGCACACCGCCATCAGAAAGAAGTCCGTAAATATGAAGGCTTCCGCCATTTTCTTTCGCATGCTCACAAGCACCGCTCAGGGCCTTGTTTTCTCGAAAATGACCGTCTTCAATACCTTTATTAATACGCGTTAGGCTTTGATACACAATACGTCCTGCACCAATGTTTAAATGGCCTACTTCAGAGTTTCCCATCTGTCCTTCCGGAAGGCCGACTGCTTCTCCGCTTGCTTTAAGCGTAGTGTGTGGATAGTTCTTCCAAAAGCGGTCAAAGTTTGGGGTGTCCGCTTTGGCAACAGCATTTCCTTTTTCCTCATCTCGCAGTGCGTAACCGTCCAATATAATGAGCGCTACTGGTGAATTACTCATGCTTTCCTGCCTCCGCTAACTGCAAAAATGCATCTGTTTTCAAGCTAGCTCCACCGACTAATGCGCCATCAATATGTTCTTGTGCAAGATAGCTGTTAATATTTTCCGGCTTTACGCTTCCTCCGTACTGAATACGCACTGCTTCTGCTGTTTGTTCATCATATAGTTCAGCGATTACTTGGCGAATAGTTTGGCACGTTTCATTCGCATCTTCTGCTGAAGAAGACTTGCCTGTTCCAATTGCCCAAATTGGTTCATAAGCTACTACGACTTGTTTGGCCTGCTCTGCGCTCAGGCCTGCAAATCCTTTTTCGATTTGCGTGCGAACGACCTGCTCCGTTTGGCTGCTTTCTCGTTCTTCCAACGTTTCTCCACAGCACATAATCGGCGTAATTTCGTGTCGAAATGCGGCATGCACTTTTTTGTTTACAGATTCATCGGTTTCGTTAAACATCTCACGGCGTTCAGAATGGCCAATGATGGAGTACGCAATACCCATGTCCTGTAATGCAGCCGGACTAATCTCACCCGTAAATGCACCACCTTCTTCAAAATGCATTGTTTGCGCACCGACTGCTACATCACTGCTTTCTGCTTTATCGTGCATGTCTTTCAAAAACAGTGCCGGCGCACAGACCACAGTTTCCACTTCGTTTTTAGATGGCACATTTCCTCTTACTTCTTCCATAAAAGCTACCGCTTCTTGATGTGTTTTGTTCATTTTCCAGTTGCCAGCGATGATTGGTTTTCTCATGAAATATTCCACCTTTGCTTAATATGTCTCGTTTATTTTTCATCTAGTGCAGCTACACCAGGAAGAACTTTCCCTTCCATGAACTCTAATGAAGCACCACCGCCAGTAGATATATGGCTCATCTTCTCTGCATAGCCGAATTTCTCCACTGCAGCAGCAGAATCACCGCCGCCAATGACAGAATACGTATTCTCTGCATCCGCGAGTGCTTCTCCAATCGCTTTCGTACCATGAGCAAATGTCTCCAGCTCAAATACTCCCATCGGTCCGTTCCAAATAACGAGCTTAGACGATTGAATAACATCTTTGTAAGCATCCATCGTTTTTGGACCAATATCCAGCGCTTCCCAATCAGCTGGAATATCTTCAATATTGACAATTTGTGTATTCGCGTCATTAGAGAAATCATCCGCAACTTTCACATCAAGCGGCATGTAAAAGTTCACACCTTTATCCTCCGCTTTTTTCATGAAGTTTTTAGCTAAATCAATCTTATCCTCTTCGAGAAGGGACTTTCCAATTTCATGTCCTTGTGCCTTTACAAATGTATAAGCAAGCCCGCCGCCGATAATCAAGTTGTCGACTTTGTCGATTAAATGATCAATAACACCAATTTTATCTTTCACTTTGGCACCGCCAATAATTGCTGTAAACGGGCGGTCTGGATCAGATAAAGCATTGCCCAGCACTTCTAGCTCTTTTTCCATTAACAGCCCTGCCACTGATGGAAGGTGGCGTGCTACCCCTTCGGTTGAAGCATGGGCACGGTGTGCAGCACCAAATGCATCATTGACATAAACGTCCGCTAAAGAAGCAATGTTTTTAGCTAATTGCTCATCATTTTTTTCTTCTCCTGCTTCGAAACGTAAGTTTTCTAACAGAACGACTTCTCCTTCAGCAAGGTGAGCTGCTTCATGCTTTGCTTCTTCCCCAAATACCTCGTCTACTTTTTTCACATCTTTATGTAACAGCTCTCCCAGCCGGACCGCTACCGGCCCTAAGCGCAGTTCATCTACTGCTTGTCCTTTCGGTCGACCTAAGTGGCTTCCGAGAATGATTTTTGCTCCTTGGTCGATGAGATGCTCGATAGTAGGAAGGGCTGCACGAATCCGAGTGTCGTCTGTTACTTGGCCATCACTCATTGGAACGTTAAAATCAACCCGGCAAAACACAGTTTTTCCGCTTAAATTCACGTCACGAATAGATTTTTTATTCATTGCTGAACCTCCCTTTCCTTTTCCAATAACTCATTATACCTTTTCCTTTTAAAATCTTCACTACCGAATGGCGTAATTTACCAATCGTTTTTATAGTTTGCCCAATGCCTTTGTATCGTAACATGGGTCCAGCCATAAAATGCACACGTTTTATGAATGAAAAAGGGGAGTAAGAAATAGGCTTCTTCTCCCCGCAATCATCTTGTCAAGTATGGACATTATTGTTGTTTTGCCATGTAAGCAGCCAAGTCTACTACGCGGTTGGAATACCCATACTCATTGTCGTACCAAGAAATAACTTTCACCATATTATCTTCCATGACCATTGTAGAAAGAGCATCAATGGTTGAAGAATGAGCATTACCATTATAGTCACCGGATACAAGCGGCTCCTCGCTGTAGCCGAGCACGCCTTTTAGTTCACCTTCTGCCGCTTCTTTTAATGCTTGATTTACGTCATCTGCAGAAACGTTTTGATCAAGCTCAGCAACGAGGTCAACAAGGGAAACATTTGGTGTTGGAACACGCATGGCACCGCCGTTTAATTTGCCTTCTAGTTCAGGAAGGACAAGTGCAACAGCTTTAGCTGCTCCTGTGGACGTTGGAATGATATTTTCACCTGCTGCGCGGGCACGGCGATAATCTTTATGTGGTAAATCAAGGATTTGCTGGTCATTTGTATAAGAGTGAACGGTAGTCATCATGCCACGCTTTAAGCCGAACTTTTCGTGTAATACTTTAGCAAACGGCGCCAGGCAGTTTGTTGTACAAGAAGCGTTGGAAACAACATCATGTGCTGCTGGGTCATACGTATTTTCGTTTACCCCCATAACAAATGTTGCATCCACTTCTTTACCCGGAGCAGAAATAATTACTTTTTTTGCACCTGCTTCTAAGTGTTTGGCGGCATCATCACGCTGTACAAAACGGCCGGTGGATTCGATAACAAATTCCACTCCTGCATCTCCCCAGCCAATGTCTGCCGGATTCCGCTCTGCTGTTACGCGGATTTCTTTCCCTCCAACAACGAGGTTATCCCCATTAACCGAAACTTCTTCTTCCAGCTTGCCGTGTACAGAGTCATATTTAAGCAAATGCGCGAGCATATGTGCATCCGTCAAATCATTAATCGCAACGACCTCAACATCATCATTTCTTAACGCTGCACGAAATACTACTCGCCCAATTCTTCCAAATCCATTGATACCAATCTTTGTAGCCATGATAACTCCTCCTTTATATTCGTCAGGAAAATATATAATTTATTTCACCAGCAGAAAAACCGTAGAAAACGATGTTCTGCATAAAGGTGTCATAATGCTTCAGCATCCGGGGCTTGTTTTATTTTCGCAGCATAGCCTGTGCCGCCCCTTCATCTGTAATCAGCACATCACTTGGCCGGTACTTCATATATGCTGTAATTGCTTCTGCTTTTGATGCACCGCCTGCTACTGTCATCACAACTTGATTGCTGCTTAAATCATCCAGCTGCAGGCCGATTGTATTCTCTTTGTGAACAATACAGCCTGTGCGGTCAAAATAATAACCAAACGCTTCAGCAACCGCTTGTTTATCTTTCAGCGATTCAAGCGTTTCCGCTTTTGTTTTGCGCCTGGCAGCCATTGTCTCGGCTTCTCCCACACCGTGAATGACCATCTTCGCCTGGCGGATTAAATGAAGCAGCTCTTTAATACCCGGTTCTAATACAAGCGATTCTCTTGTCTCATCGCTAAGCTGGTCAGGTACATGCAGCAATCTGTAATTGCCATGAGCCTTTTGTGCCATGGTGGAACTAATCGTATTCGATTGAATCTCCACTTTTTCTCCTAATCCGCCTCTTGCAGGGACAAATGAGACCGAACTGACATTGTCATCCGGTGACATCATCTCAGCGACCGCAGCTAATGTTGTTCCTCCTGCCACGGCAACGACGTCTTGGGGTTCAAGTTGTTCTTTCATTTGTCTTACACATGCTCTTCCCATTTCTTTTTTTACCCATGAATAACGATCGCTATTCCCGGATACAATAATTGCTTGTTGGACATTCAGTTCAGAAGCCAGCTGACTTTCCATATCAGAAAGTCCCGACACGTCCTTCATCACCTCTTCCAACCCTTCTAATAAATTCTCTCCTCCTTCTGTTAACGTCATACCTCCACTGCCTATGTGAACAAGATTTTGTTCTTTTAAAAACATAACTTCACTGCGGAGGACACGTTCAGAAAGATCTAAGCTACGTGCCAGTGTTCTCCTTCCAACCGGCTGGCGCAAGCGCAAGTACTGCAAAATCCGGTATCGTTTTTTCATGACATCAAGCAAGTCCGGAAGAAGCTTTTTCTGTAATTCAATGACATTTCTCATATGTATGAACCACCACATCCATCGACCGGGTCATTTTAAGTCCCGGTGTGACATTTTTTGTCCCGATAAAAGCATAAAAAAACAATGTAACATTTTCGTTAACATCATATCACTTGGTCTTCCCCCTTGGCAATCATTTTATACTATTCTTTTTTATACAGAGTGTGCCTGCTTTTTATATTTGCCTGCCTGAAAGTATAAAAGAGGCTGGAATAAAAGGACAAGAGCCATAGAATAATCCGGACGATTGATTACAATCATTCCGGATTATTTGTTTTCCCCTCATCATGTCTATCATTGCTCCGCCAACATCCTTCGCTTGCCGCGGGAGCATCCCGCGTGTTGACGATACTTTGCCTATACTTTCACAGCTTGTTGTCGGGCTGTTGAGCAACCTGCTTTCGGTTTGTTTTAACCGCACCTATTAATAGCGTTTTCGTTTGGAAGATGAAGGGATATTTAATTCATTGCGGTATTTTGCCACGGCTCTTCGTGAAACGGCAATGTCGTGATCTCCTTTGATGTAATCTGCTATCTTTTGATCTGATAGAGGCTTTCGTTTGTCTTCTTCTTCTACTAACTTTTCCAGCATGGACTTTATCACAGAAGTAGACGTCTGTTCTCCAGATCCGCTATTCAAACCAGCTGTAAAAAAGTATTTGAGCTCAAACAGCCCTTGCGGCGTTTGTACATATTTTTGTGTCGTTGTTCTCGACACCGTTGATTCATGCACATCTGCTTCATTGGCTACATCTTTTAGTGTCAGCGGTTTCAAAGCAGACGGACCAAACTCGAAAAATTCTCGTTGAAACTTTACGATTGCCTCGGTTATGTTACGTATTGTTTGCTGACGCTGGTCAATGCTTTTTAACAGCCACACAAGCTGTTTATACTTTTTCTTTGCATACTCTGTAGCTTCATCTTCTGCTGGATTTTCTAACAGGTGGCGGTATTGACGATTCATTCGGATTCTTGGAAGACTGTCGTTGTTTAACCGAACAACTAAGCCTTCTTTATCCTGTTCGACATAGACATCCGGATATACGTGAGCAGGGGGTTCTGCCACCGCAAAACTTGACCCTGGGTATGGATCGAGCTTTTGAATATCATCGTATACTTGCTGGATATCTTGAAGCGTCACATCTGCCTGTTTTGCTACCTTCTTCCATTTACGAGCAGCCAATTCTTCGATATGATTTTCAACTACCCACTCAGCAAAATGGTTTCTTGGCACCTGACGTTCTAACTGCAAAAGCAGGCACTCTTTTAATGACCTGGCGCCAATACCTGCCGGTTCCAATGCTTGAAGCATGGCAACACAATCTTCGTATTCTGTTTCACTTATGGAAAACACTCTTTTCATATCTTCATAGGTTCCTTCTAAATATCCACTATCTCCAACGTTTCCAGCCATGTGCATAAGCATTTGTTTTTCCTGCTCTGAACAGGACAAAAAACGAATCTGCTGGACCAAGTAATCTGCTAACCGCTGTCTGTCATCTTTTATACGATCAAAAGGAGATGAAGCTTGTTCTTCTTCCTGTTCCTGTACTTCTGAAGGCTCGTCGTTCCACATGACAGGCATTTGATAAGAGATATCTTCTTTCATGGCATGGCTCGGCTCTTCTATTTCCATCATAGGATTCTCCAGTGCTTGCTCTTCCAAATACTCTGATAATTCCAGTGTAGAATATTGCAGCAAAGAAATCGCTTGCCGCAGCTCCTGGGTCATCACTAACTTCATCGCCTGCTGTTGAAACAAACCCATTTCCATATTCATATCGTCCCCCTCCTCTCCATCTGTAAGCGTTTTCCAAATTGTTTATCATTCATTTTATCATTTATATTGGGACGTTTATTTTCTTTCACTCCATCAGAGTCAACTGACAAACAGACTATCACGTATACCATTCAAAGTAAAATCCACTTTTATGATGTTTGCCTTTTTTGACATAATCCACGGTCACTTGTACTTCATTGGAAGGGCTGACGGTTATTTGTTCATTGTTATTTGTCAAAGTAAGCTCGCCATATTTTCTAAGCGCTTCTGCCATTTTTTCTAATTCAGCTGCCGCTTCTTCCACTGCCATTTTTTCTTCTTTTTCAAAGCGTCTGTCCTCACCGAGTCGTTCTTGACCAAACATAATACCGGCCTCCTCCATAACGGAAGTGTTCCTTTTATTATAGCTTATTTCTCCCATAAAGAAAAAAGGAAGTTGTTTGAAATGCTAAAAAAAAGGATATGATACATGCAGGGTTTCGTCATTCGTATATCGAATTATCAAGACGTACAGCACTTTAATAGGAACACATGAAAAATTTCTGTATAATACGTTGTACAGTTAGCTTGCTCTAATATTTGACCATTATTGACCATTAAGTTATGATGGAATCAACAGCACAGATAAGCGCTGGATGCATTGCATTATATGATAGGAGGATGTATAAAATGAATTTAATACCTACAGTAATTGAACAAACAAACCGTGGAGAACGTGCATATGACATTTATTCCCGTCTCTTAAAAGACCGCATTATTATGCTTGGATCAGGGATCGATGATAACATTGCCAATTCCGTTGTAGCACAGCTGCTCTTTTTAGCAGCAGATGATCCAGAAAAAGACATCTCCTTGTACATTAACAGCCCTGGTGGTTCCATTACAGCCGGGATGGCGATTTATGACACCATGCAGCACATCAAGCCACAAGTATCCACTATCTGTGTTGGTATGGCAGCTTCTATGGGTTCCTTCTTGCTCACAGCAGGTGAGCCAGGCAAACGCTTCGCTCTTCCTAACAGTGAAGTCATGATTCACCAGCCGCTTGGCGGAACTCAAGGACAAGCATCCGATATTGAAATTCATGCCCGCCGCATTATTGAAATGCGCTCCAAGCTAAACAAGATTTTAGCAGAACGTACGGGTCAGCCGCTTGAAGTAATTGAAAAAGACACAGACCGTGACAACTTCATGTCTGCCGAAGAAGCAAAAGAATACGGCATGGTTGACGAAGTGCTCTATAAATAACAGAAAAATTCCGGCCTTCTCACACGAAGGCCGGAATTTTTTATTCTTCTTTTTGAACGTATTCTGTCAGTGCTTGAAGTGCTTCTTCTTCATCAGAGCCATCCGTAATAATTTGAATCGTCCCGCCAGAGCGGACAGCTAAGCTCATAACCCCCATAATACTTTTAGCATTTACTTTTTTCTCATCTTTTTGTAAATAAATGTTGGATTGAAAGCGGTTAGCTTCTTGAACAAATAAAGCCGCAGGCCTTGCTTGCAATCCTGTTCTCAATTTCACTTCTACTGTGTTTTCCGTCACTCTTATCTCCTCCATCCACCATCTTTACGTTTTTTCGAATGATACCGTTTCACCATTTCTGATTTTTTCTGCTAATTGATCGATTTTACGAAGCCGGTGATTGACTCCTGATTTGCTTACTGGACCGCTTGGCACCATTTCTCCCAGCTCTTTTAATGTGACATCTTGATGTTTGACACGCAGTTCCGCTATTTCACGAACTTTGTCCGGCAAATTCTGCAAGCCAACTTCATTATCAACCAGCTGAATATTTTCTACTTGCCTCAACGCCGCCCCAACGGTTTTATTTAAGTTCGCTGTTTCACAATTTACTAGGCGGTTCACGGAGTTGCGCATATCTTTCATGATACGGACATCCTCAAAATAAAGCAGCGCTTGATGGGCGCCAATGACATTAAGAAATTCGGTTATTTTTTCACTTTCTTTAATATATAAGATAAACCCTTTTTTTCTTTCCAAACTTTTTGACGGAAGGTAAAATTCATGTAATAAGTCACGTAATGCTTTATTATGTTCTTCGTATAATGAAAAAATTTCTAAATGATACGAAGACGTTTCTGGATGATTGACAGATCCTCCTGCTAGGAAAGCCCCGCGCAAATAGGCTCGTTTGCAGCATGTATCTTGAATGATTTCTGATGCAATGGAACGAATAAAGCGGTATCCGTCCTTCATAATGTGCAAGTCATTCAATATCGCCTTTGCGTCTTCTGAAATTCTAACGAGGTACACGTTGTTTTTTTTCAACCGCATTTTCTTTCGCACGAGCAATTCTACTACCGTATCTCGATATACTTTTTTTATTAACATATAAATACGTCTAGCGATTGCTGCATTTTCGGTAGAAATATCCAAAAGCAGCTCTTTGTTTCCAAACGAAATCGAGCCATTCATTCGTATGAGTGCTGCTAGTTCAGCCTTTGCACAACAATCATCGGTATCTAGCTGTGTTAATTCTTTTTTTGTCATAGCCGCAAAGGATGACATGATTGCCTCACCGCCCTTTTTCCTCTTGAGGGCCGTATCTTTACAGAAGCGGCCTTCATTTGCACATCTTTATAGTTCTGTTAATAACGATTGTGACACTTTTATAGCATCGTGTCGTAAAAGATTATGTTGAAACTGCATAAACTCACCTTGAATGACACGTAAACCAAGCTCTGTAATTTTTTCGACGTCACTGTATACAGGAGCAGCACGTTCGCTTTCATACCGTTTTAGAATTTCAACCGGAATATTGCCGCTGTTGACAAAAACAGTGTCCATCACTCCTTCTCCTGCATGTGCACAAATAGCACCAACATGATCCGAAGCAGAAAAGTGATCGGTTTCTCCCGCTTGTGTCATTCCGTTGCAAATATACACTTTTTTGGCGCTTGCCGATTTTAATGCGTCAGCTATGCCTGGGACAAGCAAATTTGGAATAACACTAGTATACAGACTGCCAGGACCAAGTACGATTAAATCAGCTTGTTCAATAGCTTCAATGCTTTCGGGCAATGGATCGACAGTTTCCGGAGAAACATACAGCTGTTTAATACGCTTCCCTGATTTTGGAATGCTGGATTCCCCTTTTACAAACGTGCCGTCCGTCATTTCCGCCTGCAATTCAATGCTCTGGTTAGAAGCAGGCAGTACTTTTCCGCGCACATTCAACACGGTGCTAAGCTCACTGATGCCGCGCGCAAAATCACCCGTGATGGATGTCATACCCGCTAACAACAAATTGCCCAAGGAATGTCCCGAAAGACCATTTCCATTTTCAAATCGGTGCTGAAACAGCTTTTCTATCATCGGCTCTACTTCTGCCAGGGCTACTAACACGTTACGAACATCTCCTGGCGGCGGAATGTTTAATTCTTTCCGAAGTATTCCAGAGCTCCCGCCATCATCAGCAACCGTTACAATCGCCGTGATGTGAACAGGAAATGTTTTTAATCCTCTTAAAAGAACAGCGAGCCCTGTCCCACCGCCAATAACAACAATATTTGGCTTATCCACGATTATCTTTTCTTTCCTTTCTCTATGTCGCGGTGACTTTTATGCGTCGCATAGCTGTCAGCAAAATAGTCTGCCACGTACTCTGCCAGCGTTACCGACCGGTGTTTGCCTCCTGTGCAGCCGATGGAGATAATCAACTGGCTTTTGCCTTCACGTTTATAGTGTGGAAGCATATACTCCAGCATATCGAGTAATTTCGTTAAAAATTCTTTTGTCTCCGACCATTTTAACACATAATCCGAAACTTCTACTTCCAAACCAGTTTTTGGCTGCAAATGGTCAATATAGTGAGGATTCGGCAAAAAACGTACATCAAAGACGAGATCAGCATCAATAGGCAAGCCGTACTTAAATCCAAACGACATGACATTAACTGAAAATGCGTCTTTTTCAGGCCCGGTAAACGATTGGATAATACGCTCACGAAGTTGTTTTGGCTTTAAGTCACTCGTATCAACAATTTGTCTGGCTCTGCCTTTCAGATCTTCAAGGATTTCTCTTTCATGCTGAATGCCTTCTAAAGGAGCTTCTTCCGCAGCTAACGGGTGGGAGCGCCGGGTTTCTTTATATCTTTGCACGAGAATATTATCCTTCGCATCTAAAAACAATATATGAGTGTTTAAATTCGGCTTTTTATGAAGCTGTTCAATTGCTCCAAACAATTGATCAAAAAACTCACGTCCCCTTAAATCAATAACTAATGCAACTTTATCCATTTTCCCACCCGAGTTTTCAATCAACTCTATAAATGTTGGAATTAAAGCTGGCGGGAGATTATCCACACAATAATAGCCTAAGTCTTCAAAACTTTGCATAGCGACCGTTTTTCCTGCTCCAGACATCCCTGTAATAATAACCACTTGAATCTCTTCGCCAGGCTTTTCCATGGTTGAATGCTCCTTCCCTTTATTCATATTCCCTCGCTGCCGCTTGTTTGCAGGTTACTTGAAATGAGCTGGTAATCGGATGTGTACCGAAATGTCCCATACAGAATACCCTGATTTTCTAATATATGGCGTAAAATATGGCGGTCTCCCTCTGCCATGGGCAATGTGAGTACTTTTTCCTGTGGCTGCCAGGCAAGCATGCCCTCTGGAGATGAATCTAACAATGCACCTTCAAATGCCGTTGCAGCAAATGTAAACATCATCCACTCTGACAATGTTTTTTCCTTTTCTATAATTAAAAAAGTGAAAATGCCCCGGATCATCGGATTTTTCACTGTAACGCCTGTTTCTTCCCAAAATTCGCGGGTAACAGAATCCAGTACAGATTCTTCTGCCTCCATTTTCCCTCCTGGAGCAACCCACCAATGTCGACTTGGCTTCTGAAGCATAAGCACTTGGTGTTTATCCATTAGAACACAATTAGTCACGCGCTGCATGTTCATCACCTCACATTTACTCTTATTAGTATACTATTAGTGAGGGGAATCGCTCAATTTTTTCAATTGATTCTTTTATAGGTTCTCATATAAATGTTGAGGGGATATATTGCATGCTTTATTGTTTATTATTTGATTAGCGGGAAGCGCAGCAGCTGAAGAGCCATCCAATCAGAGAGAGGGAGAGACAACAGCTCCCACAAACGTTATAGAACGAAAAAGATAAAAAAAGAGCACAGGCATCCGCCTGCGCTGCACCAGGATATATAAAAAGGGGGTCAATTACTACTTATATTGTACGCAATATTTATTTCACACTTGTTACAACATCGTTAAAATCGATTTAAAATTGTAAAAAACGCATGACATTACGCTTCTACTTTGTTTTTCAATTCTTCTACATAATGCTGGGCTGTTTGAGCAGCGACAGAACCGTCGCCAGTAGCTGTAACAATTTGACGAAGTGATTTTTCACGAAGGTCGCCAGCAGCAAAGATGCCAGGAATTTTCGTTTCCATTTCTTCATTGGTCACAATATATCCTTCTTCGTTTAAGATATCCAACCCTTTTACAGCATCATTTAACGGGAGCATACCAATATAAATAAATACCCCTTCTGTTTCGAAATCATAGTCCTCGCCTGATTTTAAATCTGTTAAGGTGACACTGCTTACCTTGCCGTTTTCTTGGTTAATTTCTTTTACAATCGTATCCCATTTGAATTCTATTTTGTCATTTGTAAACGCACGCTGCTGCAAGATTTTTTGAGCACGAAGCTGGTCACGGCGGTGAATAACCGTTACTTTAGAAGCAAAACGAGTTAAATACACGGCTTCTTCCACTGCGGAGTCACCCCCGCCAACAACAACGATTTCTTTATTGCGGAAAAACGCACCGTCACACACGGCACAGTAAGAAACGCCGCGGCCGCCTAGTTCTTTTTCACCTGGAACCCCGAGCTGTTTGTACTCTGCTCCGGTTGCCACAATAACAGAGCGCGTTTTGTATTCTTTACTTCCGGCTTTAACGGTTTTATATTCTTTTCCGTCAATGATTTCTTTCACGTCGCCATACGCATATTCGGCTCCAAATTTTCTAGCGTGTTCAAACATTTTATTGGAAAGATCTGGTCCTAAAATGTGGTCAAATCCAGGATAGTTCTCGACATCTTCTGTATTTGCCATCTGTCCGCCAGGCACACCACGTTCAAGCATAAGCGTATCCATCTCGGCACGGGAGGTGTATACCGCAGCGGTCATTCCTGCCGGCCCGGCGCCGGCTATAATCACATCATAAATTTTTTCTTCTGACATGGTGATTCACTCCTCTTTCATATCCATAATATCCCCTGTTCTTAAACGGTGATACATGTTTCACAATGATTTCTCAACTCTTGTATTTATCGTAAATAAGTCAAAAACAGAAGTCCAATATTATGCTTCGTCTTTAGTATCGGTACTGTTCATGCGTCACGTGCATAACATCACTTGCTGTTAAAAGGCCGTCCTGCATTTTTGCCAACAGCTGCGAAGCACCATTATGATTTCTCACTTCAGCTTGTCTCCACCATTTTTTGGCTTGTTGATACCGGCCGGTTTGATAAGATGCTACCCCGTATTGAAAAAAGATGGTTTTATCTTCAGGGTAAAACCGTTGAAACAGCGTGCGAAAGAGATGATATGCTCCTTCATACTCCCTTAAGCAGCATAACGTTATTGCAACACGCTGTAAGTGATCTTTATCCATCGGCACCATTTTTTTCAGCACAAGAGTGGTGTCTTGTGCTTCTGTTTCCCGGCCCAGTTCCTTATAAAACAAGGCAAGCTGGCACATTGCCGGCACATAATGATTTTCCTGTAAAATATCTTTAATATAAGCAAGCGCTTCTTCCGTCTGTCCTTTTAAATGAAGTACTTGAGCAAGCTGACTGTGTGCAGGCCAATACGAAGGATAATCCGTAATGATATTTTCAAGCAAGTTTTCTGCTTCTAATAACTTGTTTTCTTCTATCATACGCAGCGCTTTTTCATACGTTATAATTAACTCGTCTCCTGTCCGGAGCCACTCTTCTTCAGCCTCGTCGTCTTCCACACCTTCTAGTTTCAGCAGCTGAAGCAAATCTTCTGCATCTGCAGTAAAATCACCTTCTGGCGCACAAGACAAATACAGGTTTGCCATTTCTCTTGCTCGATCAAATAATCCTTGATACGCATAGTTATTAGCGAGAAAAAAATAGCACTCATACATCGTTTCATCTAATTCATCAAGGACATACAAAAGCAGTGCATTAGACTTTTCATAGTCAGCCAAATCAGCATACACAGCCGCAAGTTGGCAATAAAATACACCTTGTTCTGGATTTAGCTCGACCGCTCTTCGTAAATATTTAACGGCGCGCTGCAGCTGGTTGTTTTGATACGCCGTGACGCCCCGTTTAAAAAAGTATTCCCCATTTTGTATAAAAGGGATAATCTGTCCCTTACGGTAATTATTTTGTCTATTCATGGTTTCTTTCCCCTCCATTAGGAGCACCGTTACAATATGGCTAGTATATCATCCTAAAGAAAGGAAAAAAAGCTGTTCGTTTAGGGAAAATCCCCCTGCCATCGAACAGCTTCTCTTGAGATTACTTGTTACCGTGGCGCTCTTCTAACACTTCTAATACTGCATCGAGAGGTAATTTTTGCTCACGAAGCAATACAAACAAATGATAAAGCAGATCCGCACTCTCCCATTTTAATTCGTCGTAATCGCGGTTTTTCGAAGCAATGATAACTTCACTGGCTTCTTCTCCGACTTTCTTTAGAATTTTATCCACACCTTCAGAAAAGAGGTATGTAGTGTACGCCCCTTCCGGCATTTGGACTTCACGTTTGGCAATGGTTTTTTCAAGTTCATTTAAAATGTGGAAACGATTCTCTTTCGGATCTGCATGATTGTCTAATAAGGACTCGTTAAAACAACTGTATGTTCCTTTATGACAAGCCGGACCAGCTGGCAGTACTTTGACGACCAGTGCATCCTTGTCGCAGTCATAGCGAATATCGGACACTCGCTGAGTGTTGCCAGACGTTTCCCCTTTATGCCACAACTCCTGGCGGGAACGGCTGTAAAACCACGTTTCTTTTGTCTCCATTGTTTTTTGCAGTGATTCTTTATTCATATAAGCAAGCGTCAGTACTTCTTTACTCACTTCATCTTGAACAATGGCTGGAATTAATCCATTTTCATCAAATGTCAGCTCATCTAGGTTCATCGAACACGCACCCCTTTTTCACGCAGATAAGATTTTACTTCTTCTACAGATGTTTCTTTATAATGAAAAATCGAAGCAGCCAGTGCTGCATCAGCTTGAGCATCTTCAAATACACCAACAAAATCTTGTTTGGCTCCCGCACCGCCAGAAGCAATGACTGGAACGGATACTGCTTCATTTACCTTTTTGGTCAACGCAAGGTCAAAGCCCGTTTTTGCTCCGTCTTGGTCCATGCTGGTTAGTAAAATCTCACCGGCGCCGCGCTTTACAACCTCTTTTGCCCAATCTGTTACTTCCCAATCAGTCGGCTTCCGGCCGCCATGAGTATAAATACGCCAAGACCCTAACTCGTCATCGTATTTCGCATCAATCGCAACAACGATACACTGAGACCCAAAATAATCGGATCCTTCCGTAATTAATTCTGGGCGTTTCACGGCCGCCGTATTTAAGGATACTTTATCCGCACCAGCACGCAGAATCGTGCGCATGTCATCTAATGCATTAATTCCTCCACCAACCGTAAATGGTATCGCCAATTTCCCGGCTACTTCTCTTACAACTTCTACCATCGTTTTACGGCCTTCATGGGAAGCAGAGATATCCAGAAATACGAGCTCATCCGCTCCTTGTTCATCATAAAAAGCGGCTAATTCAACTGGATCACCAGCATCCCTTAAATCGACAAATTGTACGCCTTTCACTACTCGTCCTTCTTTAACATCCAGACATGGAATAATTCGCTTGGTCAGCATGATCACTCCACCTCCGCTAGTGCTTGGTCCACATCAACTTTTCCTGTGTAAATGGCTTTTCCGATGATCACACCAGATACCCCTTCTTCGCGGTGCGCGGCCAACTCTTTGATGTCATCTGGCTTACTCACACCACCAGAGGCAATCACCTTTTTACCTGTTGCTTTCGCTAAGTCGCAAATAGCAGTCACATTCGGGCCTGACAGCATACCGTCTTTGGCAATATCTGTGAAGATAAATGTTTGTGCACCAAATTCGGCCATCTTTTTGCCTAACTCCACAGCAGTTACCTCAGAAGTTTCCAGCCATCCGTTCACCGCTACATATCCATCTCTAGCATCCAGGCCAATCGCTATTTTTTCTTTATAGGTACGAAGCATTTCTTTAGCAAATTCAGGGTGCTGAACAGCCACACTTCCTAAAATTACACGGTCCACGCCATTGTTTAAGTAATATTCAACATCTTCTGCTGTACGAATTCCCCCGCCTACTTGAATGTTGGCAGAAAGCTCTTTGGCTGCTTTAATGACCGATTCGTGATTGACACGACGTTTTTCTTTAGCACCATCCAAATCAACCATATGTATCCACTCTGCCCCGGCCTTTTCAAAACGTGCTGCCATATCAAATGGAGAATCCCCATATACTGTTTCTTTTGCATAATCTCCTTGTAAAAGACGGACACACTTGCCGCCTCGAATATCGATTGCTGGATAAATATGAAACTTACTCATACTTTTTGCTCCCTTCCGCAACCACTTTTCCAAAGTTCTCCAACATTTTCATGCCAAGCTGGCTGCTTTTCTCCGGGTGAAACTGTGTGCCCATCACGTTTTTGTGTCCAACAACCGCTGGCACTTCCCGGTAATAATCACTTGTTGCGATTAATACATCTTCTTCTTTTGTATCGATAACGTAGGAGTGTACAAAATACACATGCCCTTCTTCTGTGTTTTGTAATAATGGGTGATCAGGCTGTTGGAACATCAATTTGTTCCAGCCCATGTGCGGAACTTTGTAGTTTTCCCCGCTTTCCGCCTCACCCGTAAAACGCTTCGCATAACCTGGCAAAAAGCCAAGACCTTCGGTGCTGCCATTTTCTTCGCTTCCTTCAAATAATAATTGCATGCCAAGGCAGATGCCTAAAAGCGGCTTTCCATCACGCACCCACATTTTAATAAATGCTTCCTGTTCTTTTTCTTTTAATAATGTCATCGCATCTTTAAAAGAACCAACTCCAGGCAGGATTAACCCCTCTGCCTTTGCCAGCTCTGCTGGGGCTTCGGACAAGAAATAAGAAAGGTCAAGCCGTTCAAGCGCTTTGCTGACACTATGCAGATTCCCCATACCATAGTCGATAATTCCAATCATGCCTCTCTCATTCCTTTCTGTATCATATCAAGACACTCTTGCATTCAAGACAAATCGTATACACCTGATTTACAGCATCCCTTTTGTGGACGGCACTCCTTTTACTCGTTCATCGTGCTGCGCCGCCTCGTCTAGTGCACGTGCCATCGCTTTAAAAATTGCTTCAATGATATGATGCGTATTTTGTCCGTAGTGGACAATAACATGTAAGTTCATTCGAGCTTCAAGAGCAAACTTCCATAAAAACTCATGCACAAGTTCGGTATCAAATGTGCCCACTTTTTGACTTGGAAACTCGGCCCGGCATTCAAGGTGGGGGCGATTGCTTAAGTCCACGACTACTTGTGCAAGCGTCTCATCCATTGGAACAAATGAATTTCCATAACGGCGTATACCTTTTTTATCACCAAGTGCTTCGTTGAATACTTGACCAAGACAAATACCGATATCTTCTGTGGTATGATGATCGTCCACCTCGGTATCTCCTTTAGCATCCACCGTTAAGTCAAAATGGCCGTGCTTTGTAAACAACTCAAGCATATGTGTTATAAACGGAACATTCGTCTCAATCTGGCTGTTTCCTTCTCCATCAATGTTCATTTCTAACTGAACATGTGTCTCGCCTGTTTTTCGCTCGATCTGGCTTTTTCTCTCCACCATTAGCTCTCCCCCTTTTTACGAATGTCAATGGAACGCGCGTGTGCTTCTAATCCTTCTAGTCGTGCAATTGCTGCTACATCATCTGCATCGCGGGAAAATGCTGCTTTACTGTAAGAAATAATACTGGATTTTTTCGTAAAGTCGTCCACATTTAACGGACTGGAAAACCGTGCAGTTCCATTTGTGGGCAGTACATGGTTCGGGCCGGCAAAATAATCACCAATTGGCTCAGGACTTAATGGACCAAGAAAGACCGCACCAGCGTGACGAATCATGCCCAAGACGTCATACGGACGCTCGGTCAACACTTCTAAGTGCTCTGGTGCAAGCTTGTTTACTGCTTCTATCGCTTCGTGAAGAGAACGTGCGACGTAAATCGCTCCGTGTGTGTTGACAGATGCTTGGGCAATCTCTTTTCTCGGCAAGTCTGCCAATTGCTTTTCGACTTCTATACTTGTTTTTTTCGCAACTTCCTGCGATGTTGTCACAAGAATAGCGGAGGCCATTTCATCGTGTTCCGCCTGTGAAAGAAGGTCCGCTGCAATATAATCCGGACGTGCATAATCATCAGCCAGAACAACGACTTCACTTGGCCCGGCAATCATATCAATATCAACTTGGCCAAACACTTCGCGCTTAGCCAGTGCTACAAAAATGTTGCCGGGGCCTGTGATTTTATCGACAGCAGGAACACTTTCTGTCCCATAAGCAAGCGCAGCAACCGCCTGGGCCCCGCCTGCTTTTAAAATATGAGTAATGCCAAGCTCTGCTGCAGTGGCGAGGACAGCAGGTGCAAGTTTTCCCTCTTTATTTGGAGGAGATGTCATCACGATATCTTTCACACCTGCTACTTGTGCTGGAATCACATTCATCATAATGGTCGATGGATACGCAGCTTTTCCGCCCGGTACGTATACACCTGCAGAATCGAGCGGAGTTATTTTCTGCCCCAGTAAGGTGCCATCTTCACTTGTCGTAAACCAAGATTGACGAGTCTGTTTTTCGTGAAACGAGCGGATGTTGCCAGCAGCACGACGCAAAGATTCTAACACGGTATCATCAATGTTTTGATACGCTTCCTCAATTTCTTCTTGCGTTACAAAAAAGTGATCCAAACGAACACCGTCAAACATTTCCGTTAAATCACGCAGTGCCTCATCACCTTTGTCACGAACTTGGTGAATAATAGCGTCTACGGATTCCCGCTGTTTTTCTGTCCCTGCTTCTATATCTCTTTTTAAACTCACATCATCTGTCAAATCGATAATTTTCACTCGTCATCCTCCTCTACCACTTTGGCAAGCCGTTCAACCAAGTCATCGATGCGTGTGTCTTTCATGCGGTAACTAACAGGATTGACGATAAGCCGTGACGTAATAGGTACGATTGTTTCTAACTCAACCAAACCGTTTTCCCGTAGCGTACGTCCTGTCGACACGATATCAACAATACGGTCTGCAAGTCCTACAAGCGGTGCAAGCTCAATGGAGCCGTTCAGTTTAATAATTTCTACTTGTTCGCCTTGTTCTTTAAAATATTGAGTAGCAAGATTGGGATATTTCGAGGCAACCTTTGGATTAATATCAGATTTCTCATAACCAGGAAGGCCGGCTACCGCTAAGTAGCATTCACTAATATTTAAGTCGAGCACTTCGTATACGTCACGCTCTTCTTCAATCATTGTGTCTTTCCCCGCCACACCAAGGTCAGCGACACCGTGCTCCACATATGTAGGCACGTCCATCGGCTTGGCCAAAATAAAACGAAGGTCTGCTTCATTCGCATCGACAATTAATTTTCGGGAATCGTCAAACTCAGGGGGCAGTGGAAAGCCTGCTTCACGGAGAAGTTCCACTGCTTCTTCAAAGATACGCCCTTTTGGCATCGCTACCGTTAGTGGTTCACTCATGACTGCTGCCTCCTTGCTTCTTTCCTATAAAATAATACACTTCTTCATAGGCTTCGCTTAACTCGTCCACGTTTTCTACACCTTGTAAGTCTTGAAGCACAACAGACCGGCCGTCTTCACGAAGTTGTGCCGCTTCTTTAATTGCTTCTTTTCTGCGCTCTTTGCTAAACAGGATGCACGTCTGCTGCGGCAGGCCTTCTGTTTCTCCGACCGCTTCTACTAATAAATCCAACCGAATGCCAAACCCTGTCGCACGTGCTGGACGATGAAACTTTTGCAGCAGCTCATCATACCGTCCGCCGCTCGATAAAGGGAAGCCGAGCTTGCTGCCATAGCCTTCAAATACGACTCCTGTGTAGTAGCTCATGTGCATGACTAGGTTTAAATCTAATTTAATATGCTCACTTACACCATAGGCTTCTAATACATCAAAGAGCTGGTGTAAATCATGAAGCGCTTGAGCAGCATCGCCATTTTGAACAAGCTCTTGGGCATCATTTAACTTTTCTGCACCACCTCTTAATTGCAGCAATCCAAGCAGGCGCTTTTCATCAATTGAAGAGAGCGGAAGGCTCTTGACGTGCTGTTTGAATCCAACATAATTTTTCTCATATAAGTAACGGCGCAGCGTATCAGCACGCTCCTCGCTTCCGACGACATCGAGCAAGAGCGCATTCACGTAGCCAATATGGCCAATCGCGATTTGAAAGTCTTGCAAACCGGCTTTTTTAAGTGTGGCCGCCATAAGTGCGATGACTTCCCCATCTGCACTAGAGGTGCCATCTCCAACAAGTTCTACACCCATTTGCTCAAATTCAGCTGGTCTGCCGCCTTCTTTTTGCTGTGCGCGAAACAAAGGGCTGTGATAAGAAAGGCGCAGCGGAAACGCTTGGTCCTTTAAACTCGAAGCTGCCACACGGGCAATTGGAGCCGTCATGTCTGGACGAAGAACCAAGGTATTGCCTTGCTGGTCGAGGAGTTTGAATAATTGTTGATCTAGAATCGCAGAAGCTGTACCGACGGTGTCATAATATTCTAATGCCGGTGTTTCGATTGGTACATATCCCCAACTATCAATTTCCTTTTTCATACGTTGTCTAATTTTGTTTTTTGTCTGGTAATAAGCTGGTAATGTGTCTCTCATTCCAACTGGCTTTTCAAACATAAACGGTTTGCTCATTGCGCAAGCTCCTTCCGTGTCTCTCCTTGATAAGTTATTCACTGTTATGTTTATGTCCCACTTTAGTATGCTAATGTACTAATAAGATAAAGAATATATCGTGTAGTTTACACCGCTTCTTCTTTTCCGTCAATAGAAGGAAACACAGACCTTTTTTTATTTTCTCTTATCGAAACCGAAACATGCGCCATATAAAGAAAAGCGCAAGCGTCCTCGAAAAAGGGAATTCGGCTAATAGAAAAAGAAACTTCCCGCTAGAACAATGTTTTCTGCTAGCGGGAAGTTTCTTTTTCTGCGTGTTCACGAATCAACTGCAACGGATTGCCGCCGACAAAGCTATTTGGTGCCACATCTTTATGCACCACCGAACCAGCTGCAATGACAGCGCCATCTCCAATTTTTACTCCGGGCAAAATCGTTGAATTAGCACCGATGAGTACATTGCTGCCAATTTCCACTAAACCAATTCGATATTCTTCAATTAAGTATTCATGGGCCAGAATGGTCGTATTGTAACCAATCACACTGTTATGGCCAACCCGAATCTTTTCAGGAAACATGATATCTGGCATCACCATAAGCGCAAAAGACGTTGTCTTTCCAACCTCCATTTTTAAAAAGGTGCGGTACAGCCAATTTTTCATGGACATAAACGGAGTATAGCGCGCTATTTGTATAATAATAAAGTTTTTCACCACTTTAAGAAACGGCACGGTCTTGTAAATGTGCCACAGGGAATTAGCAGACGATACAGGATACCGCTTGGTTCGCCTCATCTTGTCTGCTCTCCAAGATATGTTAATAAATCCGGCATTTTTTTCAGCATCACATCCGGTTCATAGGAAGCCAAATAATCTTCTCCTTTAATCGTCCATGCCACGCCGGCTGTTTGCACACCAGCGTTTTTACCAGCAAGAATATCGTATTGGCTGTCGCCTACCATCACACATTCCTGCGGCTGTGACTGCAATTCATTCATCGCTTTCACAATAGGTTCTGGATCAGGCTTGACGTGTTCTACATCGTTAAATGTGACAACACTGGAAAAATAACGAGACAGCCCTGAGGCCTGAAGTCCTTTTTCCGTCGATTGTCTTCGCTTTGTTGTTACCACACCAAGCTTGTACCCTTCCTCGTACAGCCGCTTCACCGTGTCCAAAACCCCTTCGTACTCTTCAATTAATTCATCGTGATGAGCAAAATTATGCTTTTGATACCGCTTCATTAACTCCTCTGCCTGTTCGGGAGCGATTTGTTTAAAGCTGTCGGATAACGGTAAACCAATATAGCTGATAATATCTTCCCGGCTGTATGGATGCGGGACATAACCCTCCAGCGCATGTTGGTACGATGCAATAATCAACTCATTGGTATTTACGAGTGTTCCGTCAAAGTCGAATAAAACCGTATTAATAGTCATATGTTGCCTCCTTGCGGGCATATCCCCTTTTTTCTGATCTGTTCCAAATATACGCTACAGCCATTGTCAAGAGCACAGCTGTGACGAGTCGAATAATGAGCAGCGGCAGTACTGGGATGCCAAGCGGAATGAAAATTAACGTATCTTCTACTACAGCGTGGCATGCAACAAGAAAGATAAACACAAGATACAGATCTTTTTTGCTGACATTGTCTTCTTTAATGGCCTGCATCATTACTCCTGCCCCGAAAGCCAGGCCAAATACGATACCAGAAGCAAGCGTAGTCGATGTGTTCGGGCGAATGCCCATCATTCTCGTAAACGGCGTCATCCAGGAAGAGAACACTTGCAGCCACTTTAAATCTTTCATCACTTGAATAAAGATCATAATTGGAATAACGACCACAGCGATTTGCACGACACCAGTGAAAGCACTGGCGGCTCCATCCCACATGATGCCTCCTATCGTTGACGCTGTCGTTTGCTCACTTGCTGATACAAACCCATACTGAGCTTGTTCAGAACCTCCTTGCCAAAGCCAATGAATCATGAACGCAGAAAAAACAGCCAGCCCTATTCTCACCGCTAATACGACTGACATACGAATGCCGACTTTCACAGCAAGGGCTGATTCCACAAATAAATTGTGGGAAAATGACAACATTACCGCGAGAATAAAGACTTCCTTGACTGTTAAATCCATCGATAAAATTGCACCAATCGCTGCGTACAAATTAAGTACGTTCCCTAAAACAAGTGGTATGGCCGCCTCCCCTGGCAGGCCGACCCATCCCATGAAAGGAGCTACCAAACCGGCAAGCCAGTCAAGCACTGGCGTGTAACTTAATACCGTGATGATAAAAGTAATCGGAAAAATAATTTTCCCTAGCATCCACGTTGTTTGAAAGCCGACAAGCAAGCCTTTTTTCAACGTTTCCATCGTATCTCCTCCGTTTGTGCACGAAAAACCCGGCTCGTCAAAGCCGAGTCAGAAGGAAGGATTCATGCATGTCCTTATTTCTTTTTCTTGCTGTGTTTCTTTTGTTTTGATGCTGCTTTTTTCTTTTTTGGAACTCCGGCTCCATCATTATCCAAATAATGAGCACGAGCGAGTCCTGTCTGCCTGCGGTATATCCATAACGCCACAGCGGTCACGATGAGAACGACCGATATGACTTGTGCGGTACGCAGCATATCTCCGATCATAAGACTGTCGGTACGCATCCCTTCGATAAAAAAGCGTCCTGCGGAATACCAGATAACGTACGTTAAAAACAATTCACCGCGCCGCAAATTCACACGCCGCAAAAAGATCAGCAATAGAAATCCGGCAAGGTTCCATACAGATTCATACAAAAAAGTAGGATGATAATACGTTCCATCAATATACATTTGATTAATAATAAACTCAGGCAGCTGCAAGCTTTCTAAAAAGTCTCGTGTCACCGGCCCTCCATGTGCTTCTTGATTCATAAAATTACCCCAGCGGCCGATTGCCTGCGCGAGAATAATGCTTGGAGCCGCAATATCTGCCAGCTTCCAGAAAGAAATGCCGCGTTTTTTGCAAAACACGATCGCCGTGATAACAGCACCGATTAAGCCGCCGTGTATGGCAAGACCGCCTTCCCAAATCGCAACGATTTGACCTGGATGCTCGCCGTAATAATCCCATCTAAAAATGACATAATACAGCCGGGCGGATACAATCGCAATTGGAATAGCAAAAATAAGCAAATCAGCAAACACATCTTTCGGCAGTCCGCGTTTATTTGCTTCTCTATTAGCAATCAAAAACCCAAGGAGTGCTCCGATACCTATAATTACTCCATACCAGTATACCGTCAGCGGCCCAAGTTCAAAGGCAACTCGATCAAGCGGCTGAATCGCATATATCATGACCGTTCCTCTCCTATCTTCCCTCTAAAATTCTTCTCGGTCTCCTTCTTCAATAACATCTGTCAACTTATCAGAAAACTGCTGGGCGGTATTAATCCCCATTCGTTTTAATCGAAAATTCATCGCTGCTACTTCCACGATGACTGCCAAGTTTCTTCCTGGCCGTACTGGTATTGTGTATTTTGGGATTTCGGTATCAATAATTTTCATCGTCGCTTCTTCAATCCCTAAACGATCATATGCTTTATTTTCATCCCACAATTCCAAATGAATCGTCAGCGCTATCCGTTTAAACGGGCGAACGGCTCCTGCGCCAAACAATGTCATGACGTCGATTATGCCTAGTCCGCGAATTTCCAAGAGATGCTGAATTAACTCAGGGGGGCGTCCGACTAGCGTATTTCCATGCTGCTGCCGTATCTCCACCGAATCATCAGCAACGAGACGATGGCCGCGCCGCACAAGGTCAAGCGCCGTTTCACTTTTCCCGACACCGCTGGCTCCCGTTAACAAAACACCGATACCGTAGATATCAACCAGTACGCCATGTACAGCTGTTGCTTTTGCCAGCTTTGCTTCCAGGTAGTTCGTAAGCTGACTGCTGAGTCGTGTTGTTGTCACGTCAGAACGCATAATTGGAACGCCTGTTTTTTCTGCACTTTCAATTAATTCTTTTGGGGCAGACAACCCTCGTGAAATAATAATTCCCGGTGTGTCATATGTACATAGTTTTTCCATTCTTTCCTGTTTTTCATCATTAGTTAATTGTTGAAAAAAAGAAAGTTCCGTACGACCAAACAGCTGCAGACGCTTCGCCGGATAATACGTGAAAAAACCGGCCATCTCTATACCAGGGCGGGATATATCACTTGTAGTAATGGCACGATGTACTTCATCTTCTCCTGCCAGCACTTCCAGGTTAAAGTGTTCGACAAGGTCATTTGCAGTTACTTTTGGCATTGGTCACCCTCCTGCCACTTCCTCTATCCAGTACTTTTTGGAAAAAGGAAACATCATAATTTTTACACTTTTATCATTGTAGCACGATTTTTAAACAATGTGGAATCTTCCAAGAATGGGGTGCTTCCATTAGAAAAGCACAAGCACTCAAAAACGCCGCAGCAAAACAGCCTCTCAGACGGCAAAAAATTGCTTTAGAAGTGAAAAAGCTCCCTGCAGCCCTTA
This sequence comes from Alteribacillus persepolensis, assembly GCF_900099605.1. GTDB lineage: Bacteria > Bacillota > Bacilli > Bacillales > Marinococcaceae > Alteribacillus > Alteribacillus persepolensis. The sequence continues at coordinate 192,585 of NZ_FNDK01000002.1, read as the reverse complement.
AAGAATCTAAAGCGCTGTCCAATCAAAAGAGAAAACATGCTGATAAATCCTGATGAAACCAAAAAACGCTGCCTTCTTAGAGACAGCGTGCCCATGCATTTATTTTTTTTGAAACATATCAAGAATCACATTGTTAATAAAAACATTCAAAATCGCAATAATGACAGCAGCCAACAGCGCCATGCCAAATCCAGAAATGGAAAACGCATCTCCCATCAATCCCGCTGTCAGCATAAGGAGAGCAGCATTTATAATAAAAATAAACAAACCAAGCGTAAATACGGTAATTGGCAGGGTGAAAACAACGAGCAGCGGACGGATTAACAAATTAATCAGCGTTAATATGATGCTTGCCATAATGGCAGCGCCAATTCCTTCTAAGTAAAAACCGTCAAAGAATCCTGCCACAACCATTAATGTCACCGCATTTACGATAAAGGGAAGAACGCAGCCCATTACTCTGCATGATCTCCTTCATTTGGCATAATAATCGCAAGCACAATGTAGGCTAATGGTACAGGCAGCCCCCACGTGATAATTGCTATAACTACTGTAATAATACGAATTAATGTGGGGTCAACATTAAAATAATTGGCAATCCCCCCGCACACACCTGCGAGCATGCGGTTTTGCTTGCTGCGGTACAGTTTTTTCATCTGTATATCCTCCTTACATATGCCTCGGTTTTAGCGAAATAGAGCCTGTTTTTGTAGCAGCATCTAAACGTAAGCGTGGAGAGGCACTGTGGTTCGACGTAAATTGCAGCGATTTTTGAATGAAATCTTTCTTTTCTTCTGTAATTTCCATATCACTCAACGCATAATTATAGTTTCCCACATTGGTGCGAAGCTGTCCATCTGTGCGAATATCGCTTGGCAATGTAATAAAGATGCTTCCCGTCGTTGCAGATAAGCTCGCACGTGCGTCCTGGCTGATGGCTAGTTTGCTGTCAATTGTTCCGTTTACCGACTCTGCTTCTACATCCCGAATGTCTGTATCCAGTTCAATCGTACCATTCATTGTTTTAATGTCAGCAATGTCTAATGTTCCACCGTGAATTTTAATTGGGCCGTTTACCGTTTCCCCGCTAAATCGCAAATGATTTGGCGATGTAATCGTCAAGCTTCCATTTACAGCTTTGCCGGAGAAACTGTCTGCTATTAGTGATTCCCCTTTCAAATGGCCATTAAACGTGTACAGCTGCACGCGTTCGTAGGCCTTTTTTGGAATATATACGACAGCATTTACTTTCATTGCTTTTGTTTTCGTATAGAAGTTCAACTGCGTGCCATCCGTTTCGAACGTTGTCTCTTTTAAAAATTCCTGACGGGCTTCTTCCTGATTTTTCCCTTTATACACTTTTGCATCACAAACAATCTTTATATCTGATTCATTCCAGGGCGTTAACTCGACAGATCCATTTTCTAACGATATATCCAATACGGTCTGCGTCATATTTTTATGTTGAAAAATATGGCGGACGTTTTCATACGTGCCAAAATTAAAATCAAGATCCAGCTCTCTTATTTTTTGAATGGCATTATCAATAAAGTCCGTAAAGCTTGTCGTTGCCTCTGATTTTTTTTGCTTTTCCTTTTCCCATTCATCGTAGCGCTTGTTGCCTTCTTCCCAATTGACTTTTGTTGAAAGGCTGCCGTTTGTTGTTTCAGGCTGTGACACATCTGCTCTGTCATACGTGGAGTCAGCTTGTTCTGATGCAGAGACCGAACTGGTTGTTTTATTGGATACATCTTCGTTTGTTTCTTGCTGCAGCGCTTTTAATAACTTCGCTCCCTCATCTGCTGAAATCTTTCCTTCTTCCACCATTTTTAAAATTAGTTTGCGCTCTTCTTCCACAGTGTATCCCTTCCTTTTGTATAATCTAAGGGGGCTATCCTTATCCCTTATGTACGAACGGCTAACACAAGACGTTTCAACAAACAATGGAAAACATGATGCAAAAAGCGCAGTACGCCGCCAAATTCCTGTGGCAGAAGCCGCCGCTTCCCTTATCCTTGAATCACCTTAACTGTCCTAAAGTGTAAGGGAAAACTTTATAAACATGAAGCATTCCGTGACAGCAGTATGCCGGCTTTTTCACTTATCTAAACTTCCCCTTCGCATGCTGCAGGCACCAATCATTCATGCCAACGTGCTGTACTCATCTATTTTTGTGAGAAAAAGCTGCCTGCGCACAGGAATACAAAGACAAAGGACTTCATGATGTATTATCCCTTTCTTCCATGTGCACCAAGGCAGCATCGTGGGTGTGTTATGAAGAGGATTCTGCAACTTGTTCCGCTTGTGATAACTTTTCTTCCATGCGCTTTCTTTCTCTTGCTAAGACAGGTGCTAAATAGTGGCCGGTATAGGACTCCCGCACGCTGCTGATGTCTTCCGGTGTACCAGATGCCACCAGCTTGCCGCCTTTATCACCGCCTTCTGGACCAAGGTCAATAATATAGTCTACCGTTTTGATGACGTCCAAATTATGCTCGATGACAAGAACCGTATCGCCATTTCTCACCAGCCTTTGTAACACGGTCAACAGCCGGTCAATATCGTCAACATGCAAACCGGTCGTCGGCTCATCTAGTATATAGAGAGACTTTCCTGTGGAGCGGCGGTGCAGCTGACTAGCTAATTTAACGCGCTGTGCTTCCCCGCCGGATAGAGTTGTAGCTGGCTGTCCTAATTTCACATAACCAAGGCCAACGTCAAACAGCGTTTGGATTTTCCGTTTTATTTTCGGGATATTTTCAAAAAACGCCAAGGCCTCTTCAACCGTCATATCCAACACATCTGCGATATTCTTCCCTTTGTACCGTATGTCAAGCGTATCACGATTATACCTTTTTCCATGGCATTCTTCACAAGGGACGTACACATCCGGCAAAAAGTGCATTTCAATACGGATAATTCCATCGCCCTTACACGCTTCACAACGGCCGCCACGCACGTTAAAGCTAAAACGCCCTTTCTTATAGCCGCGCATTTTGGCTTCATTGGTCATCGCAAACACATCGCGTATGTCATCAAACACCCCTGTATACGTGGCTGGATTTGACCGGGGTGTTCGTCCAATCGGTGACTGGTCAATATCAATGACTTTTTCCAGCTGATCCATGCCTTCAATTTTTTTATGGCGGCCCGGCTTTTCTTTGCCGCGATGCAGTTTTTGCGACAGCGCCTTATACAAAATGTCATTAATTAATGTACTTTTTCCAGAACCAGACACACCTGTGACAGCCGTAAACAGTCCGAGCGGAATATCAACACTTGTGTCGTGCAAGTTATTTTCGTTTGCTCCCTTTATTTTCAGCCAGCGTTTTTGCGGCTTTCTGCGCTCAGCCGGCAGTGGTATGAATTTTCTCCCGGCCAAATATTGGCCTGTTAATGAGTTTTCATCCACTTTGATTTCTTCCGGGGAACCTTGAGCAGTGATGTGTCCACCGTGCATGCCCGCACCAGGGCCGATGTCAATAATATGGTCAGCCGCAAGCATCGTGTCTTCATCGTGCTCCACGACGATAAGCGTGTTCCCAAGGTCGCGCATACGCTCGAGTGTTTGGATTAAGCGGTGGTTGTCACGCTGGTGAAGCCCGATAGACGGCTCATCCAAAATGTAGAGCACTCCCATAAGAGATGATCCGATTTGAGTAGCCAGTCTGATTCGCTGTGCTTCCCCGCCAGAAAGAGTTCCTGCCGAACGGCTGAGCGTTAAGTAATCAAGTCCGACATTTATTAAAAACCCGAGCCTGTCTTTGATCTCGCGTAAAATTAAATTCGCAATCGCCAGATCTTTTTCATCTAATTCCAGGTCTTCAAAAAATGTTTTGGCATCTTTAACGGAAAGCTCTGCCAATTCTCCAATATGACAGCTGTCCACTTTTACCGCAAGGCTTTCTTTACGGAGCCGATAGCCTTTGCAAGTGGAGCAGGCACTGCGTGTCATGTACTGTTCCATTTGTTCACGGATAAAATCTGAAGATGTTTCACGGTACCGCCGTGCAATGTTATGCAGTACCCCTTCAAAATAAATGTGGCGTTCTTTCACAGCGCCTCGGTCATTTTCATAACGAAACGCCACTCGTTCTTGTCCACTTCCATGTAAAAGAATGTCCATTTGCTGTTTAGGCAGCTCTTTCACTGCTACATCCATATCAATGCCAAAGTGGCTGCACACTGACTCCAACAACTGCGGATAGTACTGCGAACTCGTCGGCTTCCAAGCTGCAATCGCGTGATCACGTAGTGTCCGGTCCCAGTCTGGAATGACTAACTCCTTGTCTACTTCAAGCTTGCTTCCAATACCATCACACGTTGGACAAGCACCAAACGGGCTGTTAAACGAAAACAAACGCGGTTCGAGCTCTCCAATCGTAAAGCCGCAGTAAGGACAAGCATGATGTTGATTAAATAGAAGTTCTTCCTCCCCAACAACATCAATGAGAGCTTTTCCACCGCTTAATTCAAGCGCTGTCTCTAATGAATCAGCCAGCCGGCTTTCTACACCCTCTTTTATCACCACACGGTCAACGACAGCTTCGATATGATGTTTTTTATTCTTATCAAGGGAAATTTCTTCTGCCACTTCACGCATTTCTCCGTCCACACGCGCCCGGACAAAGCCGCGCTGTTTCAAGTCTTCCAGCACTTTGACGTGCTCCCCTTTTCTGCCGGTTACGAGCGGGGCTAAAATCTGCATCTTTGTTCGTTCTGGATATGCCGTCATTCGATCAACCATCTGCTGGACAGTTTGTGAAGCAATTTCTACGTTGTGCTTTGGACATATTGGTTTGCCGATTCTGGCAAACAATAACCTTAAATAGTCAAAAATCTCTGTTACCGTGCCGACCGTCGAACGAGGATTGCGGCTGGTCGTTTTTTGGTCAATCGAAATCGTTGGAGACAATCCCTCAATCGAATCAACATCCGGCTTATCCATTTGTCCTAAAAATTGTCTGGCATAAGCCGACAACGACTCAATGTAACGGCGCTGCCCCTCGGCATAAATCGTATCAAAGGCCAGCGAAGATTTCCCTGAACCAGATAACCCAGTTAATACTACGAACTGATCTCGTGGGATGGCCACGTCGATGTTTTGTAAATTGTGCGAACGAGCGCCTTTAATTTGTATATGATCAAGGTCCATACAGGTCATCCTTCCGCTTTTAATTCAAGCAGCATATCACGAAGTTCTGCAGCCCGTTCAAACTGAAGATCTTTGGCTGCTTGTTTCATTTCTTCCTCTAGTTCATCGATTACTTTTTGACGTTCCTTTTTACTCATCTTATCCAGTGCCGGCTTATCAAAATCCTCCGTCTCTTCGGAAGTGACGGTAGCCTGAATTAAGTCTGGTATATCTTTTTGGATCGTTTGCGGGGTGATATTGTGTTTTTCATTGTATGCTTGTTGAATGTCACGGCGTCGATTCGTTTCAGAAATGGCCGTTTCCATAGAATCTGTCATTTTATCAGCATACATAATGACGTGCCCATTAGCATTGCGCGCCGCCCGTCCCATCGTTTGGATTAATGAGCGTTCCGCACGCAAAAAACCTTCTTTATCGGCATCGAGAATCGCCACCAAGGATACTTCCGGAATATCAAGCCCTTCCCGAAGAAGGTTAATGCCGACTAACACATCAAATTCACCCATTCTCAGCTGACGGACGATTTCAATTCGCTCGAGCGTTTTTATATCGGAATGTAAGTACTTCACACGAATACCGACTTCTTTTAAATAATCCGTTAAATCTTCTGCCATTTTTTTCGTTAACGTTGTAACGAGAATGCGTTCCTTCTCATCTTTTCGTTCATTAATTTCACCAATTAAATCGTCAATCTGTCCCTCGATTGGACGTACATCAATGGTTGGATCAAGCAATCCAGTCGGCCGGATAATCTGTTCGACCATTTCCGGTGAATGTTCTTCTTCATACGGACCAGGTGTTGCCGATACATAGATGGCTTGCTTTACACGTTGTTCAAACTCCGTAAACTGCAGCGGCCGGTTGTCCATTGCTGAAGGAAGCCGAAAACCATGATCTACTAACACGTTTTTCCTGGCTTGGTCTCCGTTGTACATGCCTCGTACTTGGGGGAGAGTAACATGTGATTCATCAACAACAATGAGAAAGTCATCTGGAAAGAAATCAAGCAGTGTGTAGGGGGATTCCCCCGGCTTTCGAAACGTTAAATGACGGGAGTAGTTTTCAATCCCTGAACAAAACCCCATTTCTTTCATCATTTCAATATCGTAGTTCGTGCGCTGTTCCAAGCGCTGTGCTTCCAGCTCTCTGCCTTTTTCCCGGAAATAAGCTAGCTGTTCTTCTAACTCTTTTTCAATGTTTTTAATCGCTTTTTGCATTTTTTCTTCTCTTGTGACAAAGTGAGAAGCTGGGAAAACAGCGACGTGATTGCGCTCACCGAGAATTTCACCCGTAAGAGCATCCACTTCCGTTATACGGTCTATTTCATCACCAAAAAACTCCACGCGGATACAGTGTTCATCGCGTGAGGCTGGAAATATTTCCACCACATCTCCGCGGACTCGAAACGTTCCGCGGACAAAATTAATGTCGTTTCGTTCATACTGAATATCCACGAGCTCACGGAGAACGTGGTCTCTTTCCATTTCCATGCCTGTTCTTAATGACAGCACGAGGTCACGGTATTCTTCCGGCGAACCTAAGCCGTAAATACAAGAAACACTCGCGACAATAATGACATCATTTCTCTCAAACAACGCGCTCGTTGCCGAGTGACGCAATTTGTCAATTTCATCATTGATGCTGGCGTCTTTTTCTATATACGTATCGTTTTGCGGGATATATGCTTCCGGCTGATAATAGTCGTAATAACTGACAAAGTACTCCACGGCGTTATTAGGAAACAACTCTTTAAACTCACTGTACAGCTGGCCTGCTAATGTTTTGTTATGAGCAATAACAAGGGTTGGCTTATTTATTTCTTTAATGACATTTGACACAGTAAATGTCTTTCCTGTTCCTGTAGCTCCAAGCAAGGTTTGATGTCGTTTTCCTTCATTAATGCCTTGTACTAATGCTTTAATGGCTTCCGGCTGATCTCCTTGTGGATCATATTTGGAAACTAATTCAAACGTTTCATTCATGAGCCCATCCCTCGCTTCTACACATCACTAATCATCTTGTATTACCGCTTATACATTATACCACATATGAAGTCAATTCAAACGAATATGCGAATATACGTTCTTTTTTCATAGGAAGGCTTTGTTACATTTTGTTATCGCCTTTATAGTCATATCGACAGCTGACGCCAGACGCAATCACCATCATGCATTTCTAAATTTTAATAAACAGTTGGTTTAGCACGATAATCCATTCTTGCTACACCTTTGGCTTGTGACCGAGCCCTGATGGAGCAATTCGCTGTTTTTCTTTTCATTCTATTATTTACCAAATACAGTCAAAGTACAGCATTTATGCATCTCAACGTTTGGATGGGAATCATAAAAAAAAGAAAAGCGGCCGTTGCCGCTTTTCCCATTATGCCTCCATCGTCGTTACTATTTCTTCTTCTTCTTTTACAAACAACAGCCCCAGCTCATAATGTTCATTATCATATACCGTTGACTGTGTATGGCGAACTTCTCCTTGTTCATCTTCAACTTCTAACTTGCAGTACGCTGAGTTTTTCTGCAAAGCTTGATAAAATTCCGCTTCGTTATTTACCTCCTGGCCGTTTACTTTCATAATAATTTCTCCGGGCTGCAGAGCCATTTTTTCTGCCGGCGACTCCGGCAGAATGCCTAAAATACGAATGCCGCGCTCGCGAAGTGCAAAAAGCGGAGGGTGATTTTGTTCTTGTCGCCTGCTCCACAGCATCAGGATACTTCTAAACAGCATAGCTACAACGGCTGCATACATGATGATGAGCGGCTCGTAATACGCAAACACAGCACATACCGCAATGAATAGAGACAATAGTATAACAAACTTGCCAACGGGCTGTAACGTTTGAGCAGGCAGTGCATAAAACATTCGCTGCTTTGCCCCGATCACAAATGGGATGAGAAAAAGGGCAAATCCGCTTTCATTCACGGGTATAACCGGCCACCAATTCACCGCCTCTACCGCACTTCCCGGCACAACAAAGAATGCCGGAATAAACCAAATACGCTGCAGCAAGTGCGCACCAATCCATTTCCCGCGGGAACTTTTTACAATGAGCGGGGACGTATGGCGTTTTCCATCTTTTAAAAGCAGAATCCCTTCGATAAACAACGTTACCGCAAGCAAAACAACAACCGGACGATAATCCCCCTGCCCCAGTTCAGTAAAAAATTCATCGAGCCAAGTGTAATCACTTTCAAACGAGGGCAGGAAAAATGCCAATATCATCGCAAGACCAATGGTGTACGAGGGTGAGAGCCAGCGTATTCTGCCGAACAGAAGAAACACGGCGGTAATGACTCCTACTAAATGAACAAAAGCAGCAGGAACGGTTACTCCCGCCACTAAAATAAATACAGATAAACATATCCCGGCAAGTACACCAGGTAAAAGCGGCACAGTGACATCAAATAATGCGCCGCGCACGCTCGTATGAAACGCATGACGCTCCCGTTTTACACGCATCACGCCCATAAGAAACATAATAAAGGGGATAAAATATGTAAGCGGATGGGCAAACAAGCGCCCGATCCCTTTTAACAATTCAAAGCCAAAATCAATCACTAGCAGCATCTCCTTTGACAGACGGTTCCTTTCTTCCTTTTAGATGGCCCCATGAAGGCTTTCACAGGGATGCTTCACATCACGAAGATGCTTGTTCACTTACTAAATCTAGTGCTTCATGGAGTTGTCTATCGTTTGCCGGATCACGAATCAATTCTAACAATGCTTGGTTGAGGCGTCCGGCAGTTTCTTCATCAATCACACCAGTGATATCAAGACCTTCTTGCTCGGCCTGAAAAGATTCTACGGCCGAGACAGTCTGCTCATCAAAATACCCATCCGTACGGCCTGGGTCATGCCCCAATCCTTTCAGCATTTCTTGCGCTGTTTTCACTTGTTCTGCATTATTATCCTGCTGCAGAGAGTCTTCAATCGACAGAGCAGGTGAATAAAAGTAATCTGGCTGTGTCACTTCCACCGTTGGTTCGACACCTTCCTCGTTAATCCAATTCCCATCTGAGGTGAGCCATTTAAACATCGACAGTTTGAGTTCACTCCCATCACCAAGCTGCATTGACTGCTGGACCGTCCCTTTACCAAATGTTGTCTGTCCAACCAAGTCATATCCACCTGCTTCTTTTAAAGCAGCAGCTAAAATTTCAGAAGCCGACACACTGCCTTCATTAATCAACCCAACAATCGGATAATCTTTTTTATTACTTAATGTCGACACCGATTGTACTCTTTCTCCATTTGGGTCTTCTATTTGTACAACCGTTTCATTGCCAGGAATAATGAGATTCCCAATTTCTTCGACACTGTTTAAAAATCCACCTGGATTACCGCGAACATCCACAATTAATCCATCTATCCCGGACTCCTCTAACTCTGTTAAGTGCTCTTCAAATTCTGCCGCCGTATTCTCTGAAAAAGATGTTAACTCTAAATAACCAATAGTTTGCCCGTTTTCTTCAAAAGTCTCGGAATATACTGTTTCTACTGGTATTTCATCACGCTCGACTTCGACATCGAACGGTTCAGACGTTCCTTCGCGCTGCACCGTCAGCGTCACAGTCGAGCCTTTCTCTCCGCGGATCTTTAACACCGTTTCGTTCAATGAGTCTCCTTCTGTGCTTTCTCCGTCCACTTGTAAAATTTGATCACTTGGCTGCAAGCCTGCTTTTTCTGCTGGCGAATCTTTAAATGGAGCAACAATGGTTACAGCGTCATCAACCATGCTCACTTCCGCTCCAATCCCTTCAAAAGAAGACTCAAGAGACTGACTGAATTCTGAAGCTGTTTCTTGGTCCATATAGGCAGAATGGGGGTCATCTAACTCTTCCACCATGCCTTTTAGTGCTCCTTCAATCAATTCGCTTTCATCCACATCTTCTACATACTGTTCTGTAATCGTCTGGTACACTTGTTCCATCTTGTCAAATCCGTCTTGCAGCGTATCCTCATTAGTGTCAGCACCTGAATGCTCACTGCCATCCGAAGCATAGCGCGTATCACTGGTATCGTCATTGATAGACATCCCTGCAAATACACCGCCAGCTCCAGCGATTAATACCGCCCCGATGACAAGAGTTGCTACTTTCACTTTCCATTTCATATCACTCTTTCACCTCAGCTCTGTTTCATCGCCAGCCATACATACTGCGCCTGTATTTCAAGCAATTATTTATTGGAAGTAGTTTGCTATCTTTTATTCTAGCATGAAAAAAGCATGCAACAAATAAAAACAGGAGAGAAAAAAGCTGAGAACCGCTTTGCACAGCGTATGTCAACGACTTTTTGTTGCGGACAGAAAAACAAGTGATGTACAGTAACAACAAGGGGGAATGAATGAACATGACACACATTTATATGGACTATAACGCAAGTACACCACTTGCGCCTGAAGTAAAACAAGTCATCTATCAACTAACAGATTATGTCTATGGCAACCCTTCTGCTTCTCATTGGGCAGGTGAACCTGCCAAAGCAGCAGTAGAGAAAGCACGAAGCCAAGTCGCTGCTTTTATTGGTGCTGCCACCGATGAAATTATTTTCACGAGCGGAGGGACAGAATCCAATAATCACGTCTTAAAAAGCATCATCGAGCAATACCGTCAGCAGCACCCCCATATTATTACAACTAAAGCAGAACATCCAGCTATTCTTGAGCCGTGCCGCTACCTGGAAGAACAAGGTATATCCATCACCTATGTCTCTACCGATACATACGGAGTCGTTGACCCTAAAGAAATCGAACAAGCTGTCACTGAAAATACGGTGCTGATTTCTATCATGCACGCGAACAATGAAACAGGCACCATCCAGCCAATCAAAACTATATCTTCTATTGCTAAACAGCACGATATCGCGTTTCACACCGATGCATCACAATCACTGGGCAAAATCCCTGCCGACGTCGATGCACTAGGAGTGGACTATCTAACCGTTGCCGGCCACAAACTATATGCTCCTAAGGGGATAGGTGCGCTGTTCATGCGAAAAAACAAACCACTGCCTTCCTTTATGCATGGTGCCGGTCATGAAAATGGACGACGAGCTGGAACTGAAAATATCATTCTCGCTGGTGCACTTGGCCAAGCATGCGAAATCGCAGCAACAAATAACCGAAGCGGTCACATCCAACAACTTAGAGATTTGTTTTGGAAGGAACTGCAAAAAGCATTTGGAGAACGCGTCCGCTTGAATGGACACCCTGAAAAGCGCCTGCCTAACACATTGAACGTAAGCTTTATCGGCTGTACCGGCCAAGATATTTTACAAGCGATTCCTGAACTAGCGGCTTCTACTGGTGCTGCCTGTCATGCCGACACCGTTCAGCTGTCTAACGTATTAGAAGCAATGGGTGTTGATGAGGAAACTGGAAAAGGAGCGATTCGCTTCAGCCTTGGACGCTATTCTGAAAAACGCGACATTGATATGGTTATAGAAAAACTAAAATATGTGCTGTCCTAACATGCAGAATCACAAGTGCACATAATATACATTAGTGAAACCGCCAGCCGGGAGTTACAGGAATAGCTGCCCCGGCTTTCGCATGTTCGCTTGTTTAAACGTCATCCTTTGTGGGTAATGTACAACCAATTCATACAAAGGAGGGATTTTCATGGGAAAACGCGGAGAAGCGCGAACATATGAAACGAACAAACAATATGGAGAACAAGGAAAATACGCAAAAGGAAACAAAATTGAACTGTAGCTGCCTACCTTCGCCTATCTCTTCGTATTTATGCCGCAAACTGCTGTTTTCTTCATATGCTGATTTTCCACATCCTAACATGCGAAGAGAACACAGCTGATGTTAATCCTTTAGATACAGGCGGCCAATCTAGTGATTCATCCATGCCAATATGTATCCTTTCTTGTCATTGGATACCAAGCGGTACATTTCTTATGTGCAAAAATGTCCCATCTCAGCTCTTTCAGCCAAAATGGGACGTCTCCATTTCTACCATATTAAAAATTCACATATTGACGCGGATTGACAGAGTTGGACTTTGCACCATTCCAAGGCCCCTCGTGCACTTCAAAATGCAGGTGCGGCCCTTTTGAGGCTCCTGTATTCCCCATGATACCAATGTTATCTCCTTTAGACACACTATCCCCAGCTGACACACTGGAAGAGGATAAGTGAGCATAAAGTGTTGTCACCTGCTTGCCATCAATACGGTGAGAAATCATCACTGTATTGCCGTATCCGTTCATGTATGTGGCTTGCACAACTGTTCCATTAGCTGCAGCGACTACCGGTACATTGGAACGGCCGCCTTGGCCAATATCGATACCATGGTGTATCCTGCCCCAGCGCGGTCCATATTCGGAGGTTACAGATCCTGTAGCCGGCCTCATCATTGTTCCGCCGCTGTCAGCAGGAACGTCTGTACTTGCACTGTTTGTATCACTCTGACTGTTTTGCTTTGCAGCCGCCTTTCGCTTTTTATAGGCTTCCAACTCCTGCTCGGCTGCTTGTTCTTGCTTTGCTAAAAGAGCGTCTTCATCTTCAAGCGATAACAGGGCGTCTTCTAACAGTTCACTCTCTTCTTCTAAATCACCGAGAATATTATTCTTTTCTTTTCTTTGTTTTTCTTGCGTTTCTTTTAAATCCTCTAACTCTTGTAAACTCGTTTCAAGCGATGATAGTTCTTCTTCTACATCCGACTTAGCTTGCTTCAATGCTTCTTGATCTGCAATATGAGCCTCTAAAATCTCCCTGTCTTGTTCCGCAATGGTATTCATCGCAGAAACTCTGTCAAGAAAATCACCGAAACTTTTCGCACCAAGCAATACTTCCAAGTAGTCAACCGAACCGCCGTTTTGGTACATTGCACGAACGCGGTCTTTTAACAGTTCATCTCGTTCTGCAATCCGTTTTTCCAGTTCAGCAATTTCATCATTAAGCTCATCAATTCGTTCTTCTGTTTCTTCTATTTCGTCTTCTTTCTCCCTGATTTTCTCACTGGTTTCAGTCATTTTATCATCAAGTTCACGGATTTCATCTTGTACAGTCTGAATTTCATCTTTAAGCTCAGCAATTTCCTGCTTCGTTTCCTCTGCTTCTATGTCATTATTACTGCGCTTTTCTTCGATTTCACTCAACTTCTGGCGAAGCTCAGCATTTGCAGAAGCGGTGTTTATATCGGTATATGTAAAGCTTGCAGCTGCAATAAAACAAGCTGCAAGACCTTTGATCACGGTTTTTCGCATCCCCAAGTTTCCTCCTCTGATCACCAAACTAGCCTCTATACTTTCAAAAACTTACGAACAGACATAAGACTTCCCCAAACACCAATCAAAGCCCCTATGCCAAGCAAAACGAGCGACACTTGCAGCATTAGCGGATATGCAGGCAGCAGTTCGGCAAAATCTAACGACAAACGTTCGCCAAACTGTGTGTACAGGTAAGAATACCCACTCACTACTGCCGCAATCGGAATAACTGAACCTAATACTCCAAGCAGAAGTCCTTCAACAAAAAATGGCCACCGGATAAAACCGTTCGTCGCTCCGACTAATTTCATAATTTGAATTTCTTTTTGCCTTGATACAATTGTAAGCTTTATCGTGTTCGATATCAAGAACATAGATGTAAACATTAAACCTATAACAAGAACAATACCGATTGTGCGCATCACACTCGTCACGTTAAATAATTGTTCGACTACTTGTTCTCCATAGTCAACTCGGTCAATATGAGGTAATTGTTCCGCTTGCTGAGCAACATGCTCTGTCAACTGCGGCTCCTCTGCCTCTAAAATAAACGCATCGTTTAACGGATTTTCATCCCGAAGTGACTCAAAGGCTTCTTGGTCTTCTTCTGCTAAACTATTAATCAGCTGATCAAGCCCTTCATCTTTGTCCAAATATGTAACACGTTCTACTTGCTCTAAATCATGCAGGTGCTGTTCTAATTCCTTCTGTTCTTCTTCGGTGGCTGTTAAGTCTACATATACACGCACCTCAACGTCTTCTTCTACTGAAGACATAAAGTGGTTCATGTTTAATATGAGTGCCAGAAACACACCGACAACGATTAACATAATCGTCACAGCACTGATTGACGCAAAGCTCATCCATCCATTGCGGCCAAGATTTTTCAGCCCTTCTTTTCCGTGACGGACAAGCGTTCTACCTTTCATAGCCGTAGTCCCCCCTAAGTTCGTCGCGGACAATGCGGCCGGATTCGATAGCGATGACCCGTTTTTTTATTGTGTTTACAATACTCCTGTTATGGGTAGCCATAAGAATCGTCGTTCCTCTTTTGTTAATTTCTTCTAAAACATCCATGATTTCCCAGGACGTATCCGGATCTAAATTGCCGGTTGGTTCATCTGCTATGACCACTTGCGGACGATTGACAATCGCACGTGCAATTGATACACGCTGCTGCTCGCCGCCTGATAATTCATCAGGAAAAAAACGAGCTTTATTTTTTAATTTGACAATGTCAAGCACTTCCATCACACGCTTTTTAATCTCTGAGCGCGGCTCTTCAATGACTTCAAGCGCAAATGCAACGTTCTCAAAAACCGTCATCTTTGGAAGTAATTTAAAATCCTGGAATACAACGCCGATATTACGGCGCAAATACGGGACATGCTTCTCTTTTAGTGTCGTTAAATCATGTCCATTTATCATAATCCTTCCATCAGAGGGCTTTTCCTCGCGGTAGATCATTTTAATAAAGGTGGATTTCCCTGCACCACTTGGGCCGACGATGTAAACAAACTCGCCTTTTTCAATCAAAACATCAATGTTATTCAGCGCATTTACACCGTTTGCATACGTTTTTGACACGTCGGTCATTTCTATCACTTATATCACTTCCTGAAGCTGGCAATTTCGGGGCTGGATCACGAGGGTTGTCCACTTTCTCTATAAAAGAAAATATTGTATTGATAAACGAAATGTAGAAAAAAGTAAAATAAAATACTTTCCTGTCATCTTCCACCAACACATTATATCATCTTTTCAAATGAATGAATGCTATAAAGTTGTTACATTTTGATTTCAAAAGCCTAAAAATCTATCACAAAAGCACATATATACCGTTAAAATAGGAAAATTCAAGAAAAGGAATGTAACTAGAAGAAGGGAAAAGCTACACATTGTTCACAAGAGAAGCACAAACGCTCCTGAAGAAGGAAGATTGATTAAGGGGAAGAATCTTCTGCTAAGTTGGGGCATTCAGAAGTCACTGTTTTCTTTGAAAAATACTCCCTGAGGCAGCTTGCTGAACCCATTCATACAAAGCATGCCAAAGCGGCTGGGCACTTCCATTCAATCTAAAAACACTAGCTTCTATGCTTACCTGGTGTACGTATTTTCAGTGCGGGCGATTACTTCCGTGGCATGTACAGGTTTTTTGCAGCATAAGCGTATTGATAATACCCATGTTTCATGTATGTTCATATGTTATTCTTTCCTGCCCCATGCCAAAAAAGCGGCTGGGCCGGATGATTTACCGGCCCATGCTTGTCTGTCTTACTGGTCAGCAAGCCAAGCAGCAACATTTTCTGCTTCGTCGCCTTCAACAATATTGGGTGGCATACCGCTGCCGCCATTTTCAATCATACTAACAATGTCTTCTTGGGAATTACCGCCTGGCAATGCCGGGCCACTGGCGCCTTCAAGGTTTTCCCCGTGGCATTGTGCACAGTTGGCTTGATATGTTTCTTCAGCAGCTGCTGCATCGTACGTTTCACCGCCGGTGTCACCACCGCCGTCGCCGCCTGCTTCTCCAGCGTCGTCTTCACCGCCGCCACCACAAGCACCAAGTACGAGTACAGCACTTCCAGCGATTGCCATCAAGAACTTTTTCATGATGTGACCTCCTACTTCAATGAATTAAGATGATTTTTCCAATATCGCTCACTTAGTATACCCGGCTGTCTCTTTTTTAAAACCCTCTCCAAGAACTTCCGTTGCACTAGTGACAATAACAAAGGCATGCGAATCAGCCGACTGAACTGCTTGCTTTAGCTTCGTCACTTCATTTCGGTTTACAACGCACATTAACACCGGCCGCTCTCTATTGGTGTAACCGCCGTGAGCATGCAAGGTGGTCACACCGCGGTCTACTTGGTTCAATAAAAGCGGCAGCACATCGGCCTGTTTATCGGTAATAATATAAGCCACTTTGGCATAACCAAGGCCGGTTTGAACGATATCAATTGTTTTGCCGGTTACAAACAAGCCAATTAACGCATAAAGAGCAAACTCAAAGCTGAATACAAAGGCTGAGGCAGCAACGATGAAACCATCCATCACAAAAACGCAAGCACCCAGTGAAATGCCTGTATACTTGTTAATAATTTGCGCAGCTAAATCGGTTCCGCCCGTCGATGCATGTGCGCGAAAAACTAAACCTAGGCCTATCCCAACACCAATGCCGCCAAACAGCGCAGCAAGGAGCGGATCTTCAACAGCGGGTTGGATATTTCTAGTTAAGTATACTACAAATGGAAGAAAAAGCGTACCGGCTAATGTTTTTCCTCCATATGTTAAGCCGCCCAAAAGCAGGATTCCCGCTGCAAACAGCGGTATGTTTAGTGACCACAGCGTAATGGCAGGCTCTATACCAGCTACTTCATACACAATCGTGGCAAAGCCGCTTAACCCTCCAGATGCAATCCGATTCGGAAGAAGAAATACATTGTATGAGACCGCCACAACAGATGACCCCAGCAAAATGTAAAAAACATTCAGTGTCATCTGCTGTTTTTTGGACATCACTTCTCTTCGTTTGTCTTTTTTTCTCATCTCCATTCCTCCTGCTGCTGGGGCTTACAATGCTGTTTATCAATGAGCCGTTTTAATACGCTTTGACAAGCCCGCCTTCTACCAACAGCGTTTGCCCGGTAACGTACGTATTAGCAAATGAACCAAGAAATACCACTTGTTTAGCAAACTCTTCCGGAGCGCCGTAACGGCCTATTGGAATCATGGATTCTGCCTCTTGTCTTGCCTTTTCAAAAGAAACACCGTTTTTTTCTGCACGTTTTTCATCTAAGTCTTTTGTACGATCCGTCGCAATACGACCAGGACCAATTGTATTAACTAATACACCGTCGGGTGCCAGTTCTCTTGCTAAACTTTTTGATAATCCAGCAATCCCCATCCGAAATGTATTCGACAAAATCAAGCTGTCAAGCGGCTCTTTTACTGAACTGGAAGCAATATTAACAATACGCCCTTCGTTCTTTTTTAATTCAGGAAGTGCTGCACGAATAGCTCGCACAAAACTAAACAATGTCAATTCAAACGCTTGCTGCCAATCATTGTCTTTCATATCGACAAATTTCCCCGCAGGCGGGCCGCCAGCGTTGTTCACAAGCACATCAATCCGCCCCATTTTATCCATTGCAGCTTCCATTAGTGCTTCGATGTCTTCCTGATTTGACACCTCACACACTTCCCAAAAAACAGGACTGCCGCTTTCTGTCTCAATTTCTTTCGCTGCTTTTTCCAATACCTCTTGATTTCTGCCACACAGCATCACCTTAGCCCCTTCTAACGCAAACTCCCGGGCCGAAGCTTTCCCTAACCCTTTGCTTGATGCTAACACAACAACGGCTTTTCCTTTTAATTCCAAATCCATATTATTATCCCCCTAAACAGAATGACCATTCCACATTTGGATCATTTTTCCAAACAAGATGCTGCTGAAAAAACTTGGCGATGAGCCGCCAAGTTTTCATTGCGTCTTGTCATGTTGTTGTTACGAAAAAACAAAAACACTTCGCCATCTAGGATGAATTGTTCATTGTTGCACGTAAATATTCATCTATAAACGGATTAATGTTTCCATCCATCACCGCCGATGTGTTCCCTATTTCAAGATTTGTGCGGTGATCTTTCACCATATTATAAGGGTGGAATACGTAAGAGCGAATTTGGCTTCCCCAGCCGATTTCCTTTTGTTCCCCTTTGATTTCATTTAATTCGCGCTGCTGCTCTTCTATCTTCATTTGGTAAAGCTTTGCACGCAGCATTTTCATGGCTTGTTCCCGGTTTTTAATTTGCGAACGTTCGTTTTGACATGTAACGACGGTGTTTGTTGGAAGGTGGGTAATACGCACCGCAGAATCGGTCGTATTCACATGCTGTCCACCTGCACCACTTGAGCGGTAGGTATCAATTTTCAAGTCTTCACTGTTGATTTCCACTTCCACATTATCATCCATCTCCGGCATCACATCACACGAAACAAACGAGGTATGACGACGACCGGATGAATCAAATGGTGAAATTCTTACTAAACGATGAACCCCTTTTTCTGCTTTTAAGTACCCGTATGCATTGTGCCCTTTAATATGAAGAGTCACACTTTTCACACCTGCTTCATCACCAGGCAGAAAGTCAAGTGTTTCCACCCCAAACCCTTTTTGGTCAGCCCAGCGTTTGTACATACGTAACAGCATCTCTGCCCAATCTTGTGATTCCGTTCCGCCTGCACCTGGGTGCAGCTCAAGAATCGCATTGTTTTTATCATAAGGTTCACTAAGAAGCATTTGCAGCTCAAAGACATTGATTTTGTCTTGTAACGTCTTTACGCCTTCTTCGAGTTCTTCCTGCAAATCTGCGTCATCTTCTTCTTTGACAAGCTCATAAGACACTTCTAAATCATCGTACATGTTCGCCATTTCTTTGAAACCATTTACTGATTCCTTCAGCGTATTCGATTCATCAATGATTTTTTTTGATTCATCCGGCTTATCCCAAAAACCGGGTTCGGTCATTTTCTCTTCCAGCTCGGCAATGCGTTCTTCCTTCTCTGCCAGGTCAAAGAGACCCCCTGAAATCCGCTAAACGCTTAGCCATATTGGAAAGTTCATTTCGAATGTCTGCCATATCCATTATGTCTCACCTCTTGTGTAAAATCACGTTAAATGCAGCGGAATGCCGCATTTCTAATCAGCAGCTGCCGGCGGCTTTCTCATGCTTTCCTTGAGCGCACGTATATAAATTTCTGCTTCCTATTAACGACACCAATGATTCACTAATGCCAGCAGTGTAAATGTCCCAAAAGACTTTTCACCGCTGACATACACTTCACTTTCCGCGGGGCAGCACTTCTGCCTCTTCTTAAGCAAAAGCCGTCCCCTGCAAGACCTTTAGCTTTTATCTCTCCCGCAGGAATCTACATGTACTTCGGCTGATATTCATCAACCATAAACTAATGAGGCAATCCTTTTTTCAAGCAGCATTATTGCGCGGCTTCTTGACGACCATGACAATGTTTGTATTTCTTACCGCTTCCACATGGACAAGGCTGGTTCCGTCCAACATTTTCTGTTTTTCGCACTGGACGGCGTTTTTGATCCTGGCGTTCGGTATTATTGCCGTGTACGGCTTTTCCTTCGGCTACTTCCTGGCGCTCGAGATTGTTTCGTACCTGCGCTTTCATAACATACGTAGCGACTTCTTCTTCAATAGAAGCAATCATATCTTCAAACATGTTAAAGCCTTCAAATTTGTATTCACGAAGTGGATCGTTTTGTCCGTACGCTCTTAAATGAATGCCTTGACGAAGCTGATCCATCTGATCGATGTGATTCATCCATTTTCGGTCGACCGCGCGGAGCATAATTACTTTTTCAAATTCGCGCATAGTATCCGGCGTCAACTCTTCTTCTTTTGCAGCATAACGCTCGTTTATTTTCTCTAAAACAAGCTCGATGATTTCTTCTGGTTCGAGGCCTTTTATATCTTTTACCTCAATATCGTCTGCGTCGAGTACCGTGCCGCGCAAATAATTGACAAGTGAGTCTAAATCCCAGTCTTCCGGCACACTTTCTTCCGGGGTATACAATTTGACCGCACGCTCTACTACAGACTTCATCATGTTTTTCACAATATTACTGAGGTTATCTGACTCTAATACTTCCATTCGCTGCGCATAAATGATATCACGCTGCTCACGCATCACATCATCGTACTGCAAAATTTGTTTACGCGCATCAAAGTTATGGCCTTCAACGCGTTTTTGTGCTTGTTCCACCGCACGGCTGACCAGCTTGCTTTCAATCGGCTGGTCATCTTCCATACCTAACCGCTCCATCATGCCTCGCATGTTCTCCGAACCAAAGCGGCGCATCAATTCATCTTCCATGGAAAGGTAAAACTGTGATGCTCCCGGATCACCCTGACGGCCGGAACGTCCGCGCAGCTGATTATCAATCCGGCGGCTTTCATGACGCTCCGTTCCGATCACGTACAACCCGCCTAAATCAATGACTCCCTCACCAAGCTTGATATCTGTGCCGCGCCCGGCCATGTTTGTTGCAATTGTTACCACACCTTTTTGGCCGGCATCTTCAATAATTTTTGCTTCGTTTTCATGGTTTTTCGCATTCAATACATTGTGAGGAACTTTCCGCTTTTTCAACAACCGTGATACAAGCTCTGACGTATCTACGCTTACAGTTCCGACTAGTACGGGCTGTCCTTTTTTATAGAGCTCTTCAATTTTATCTGCCGCTGCTCGAAACTTCGCTTCTCGTGTTTTGTAAATCAAGTCAGGCTTGTCGTCACGAATAATCGGTTTGTTCGTTGGAATCGCCGTGACATTCATACCATAAATGTTGCGAAACTCTTCTTCCTCCGTTTTTGCGGTCCCTGTCATACCGGCCAGCTTTTCATACATGCGGAAGTAGTTTTGAAACGTAATCGATGCAAGCGTCATGCTTTCTTTTTGTACTTGCAAGCCTTCTTTTGCTTCAATCGCTTGATGAAGGCCGTCACTGTACCGTCGGCCTTTCATTAAACGCCCCGTAAATTGATCGACAATGACAACTTGTCCTTCTTCTACAACATAGTCACTGTCACGATGCATCGACACGTGCGCTTTTAAGGCCTGGTTAATATGGTGAATCAGCTGTACGTGCTTTTGGTCAAACAGGTTATCAATCTGAAAGGCTTGTTCTGCTTTGTTGACACCCTCTTCTGTCATTTGCACATTTTTCGTTTTTTCATCATACGTATAGTCTTCATCCAGCTTCAAGCGGCGTACAAACGCATCGGCTGCCATATATAACTTTGTGGACTGCTCGACCGACCCAGAAATAATAAGCGGTGTTCTCGCTTCATCGACTAAAATAGAGTCCACTTCGTCGACAACAGCAAAGTGGAGCGGGCGCTGTACCATTTGCTCTTTATAAAGCACCATGTTATCACGCAGATAGTCGAAACCAAACTCGTTGTTGGTACCATACGTAATATCAGCTTGATACGCTTCTTTCTTTTCTTCTTTGCTCATTCCTTTTTGGTTCAAGCCAACTGTTAATCCTAAAAAGCGATACAACTCTCCCATTGTCTCGCTATCGCGCCCAGCCAAATAGTCATTGACTGTTACGACATGCACGCCTTTTCCAGTCAATGCATTTAAATACACCGGCATTGTTGCCACCAAGGTTTTCCCTTCCCCGGTTTTCATCTCGGCAATGTCTCCTTGGTGCAGGGCAATTGCCCCCATTAATTGAACACGAAATGGGGTTAGGCCAAGAACACGAGTCGCAGCTTCTCTGACAACCGCATAAGCTTCTGGAAGAAGTTTGTCCAAAGACTCGCCATTTTGGAAGCGTTCTTTAAACGCTTCCGTTTTTTCTTGCAGATTTTTATCAGAAAGCCTGTTCATCTCATCTGCATAGCTTTCAATGTCGTCCACGGTTTTTTGCAGTTTTTTCACGGTTCGCTGGTTCGTATCACCGATTACTTTTTTGAGTAAACCGATCATGACGCTATCATCGTCCTCTCTTTTCCTGTAAAGGAATATATCAAGCAGGCAGTAGTGCTTTTATTTCGCACACAGCAAACCACTGCCTCCCTCCTTTTCACACTTAGTTCTCATTTTATCAGTTTCCAATTCTCCTTACAACGGGACAAACAGGCCGCCTTTAGAGGCACAGAAGAAGGCTGCCCCCGAACGAGACAGCCAGCTTCCTATTTATATACGTTTTGAAAAACAAAAACGATTATGCACACGCTGTTTTATGATTCCGGCTCGATTAAGCCATAGCGTCCATCTTTTCTGCGGTACACCACATTGGTATCGCCGTTAACCGCATTGGAAAAGACAAAGAAATTGTGGCCAAGCATATCCATTTGCAAGATAGCTTCTTCCGTATCCATTGGTTTCAAGTTAAACCGCTTCGTACGCACAATTTCATAGTCATCGATATCATCACCCGGAAACTCTCCGTTTTTTAACTCGCCATTGACAATTTCCTCATTCAAATCTTCAATATTATCCTTAAACATATATTTCACGCTGCCATTTTGACGCAGCTTTCGATTCACTTTCGTTTTATGCTTGCGGATTTGCCGCTCAAGTTTCTCTACGACAAGATCAATCGCTGCATACATATCTGTGTGCGTCTCTTCTGCCCGCAAAAGCAGCTGAGACATTGGCACAGTTACTTCAATAATATGTTCGCTATTGTGCACCTGCATTTTTACATGCACATCAGCAGAAGGTGTTGTATCAAAGTAGCGCTCGAGTTTCCCTACTTTCTTTTCCACATAATTCTTTAGTGCCGGAGTTACCTCTAGGTTTTCACCACGAATATTATATTCCATCAAGTAAACTCCTCCTTTCGATACTGTTACTATTCTATATTCACGCTGCAAGTCCTTCTTAAAACCGAAATTTAGTCAAAATACATCGAAAAAAGGAACAAGAAACGTGACTCTTGTCGAAAAGAGAAACGTAAGACACCGCTGACAGCCAATCTGACAGCATTTTTATTTTTTCACAATATTAAAAAAACAACGGAACTTCACAAAAATGTCACACTGCTGCACCAGCACCTCTAAAGAAACTTGGCTGACGCTGAGCCTTCAAGCCGCAAGCGATAGCCCAAGCTCCCTTATACGGGCTTCCTCCACATTGTAAAAACATCGGTGATTCACTTACACTCAAATGGCTGCACTTTCCTATCGGTATGAAAAAAGCCCGTCTCTTTAATAAAAACGGACTTTTTGTATATTGTATTTATAGTTTATTCACATTTGCAGCCTGCGGACCGCGCGCACCTTCTACAATATCAAATTCCACCTCTTGTCCTTCTTCAAGTGATTTGAACCCTTCAGCATTAATAGCGGAATAATGTACAAACACATCGTCTCCGTCTTCACGCTCAATAAACCCAAAACCTTTTTCATTATTAAACCATTTTACTTTTCCTTGCATTCTCCACATTCCTTTCGAACGTAATGCGCGGGCCTTTCCCACCTTTTTAATATAGCAGAAAAACGAACAAACCGTCAATGAAAATTCAAACTATTTTAAAATTTTAAAAATAAAGTGCAGCATTCCTTGGACGCAAGATGTTTAGCTGTCATATGCGTCTAATACAATGGAAGACAAAGCAGCAGAACGAGGCTGAGCCAAACGTATGGAATAAGCCTAACCATTTACTGCAGATCAGTTTAGGCTGTGTGATTATAACAGTAAGTTCTAACGCTGCTCTGTCAACATCCTTCGCGTTCTGCAGGCACGGCCTCAACTCACTTGGTAAAGAAAGAGCCTTTACCAAGCAGACCTTTAGCTCGTGCTGCGACGCACAGGACGTACTAGTGTCGGCGCCGGCCACACGATACGACTGGTTTTAGCCGACGTCCCGCTGGGGTCTCCATACGTTAACTACCCTTACTTATCATATATTTTCCTATCTTATTGTTTTGGCTTTTGCGTAACCTGTTTTAGATTTCTCCCAGCCTCGCCGTTCTTCTTTATAATCCCATCGAGATGTATTTTGTTTCGACAAAGGCTTCGATTCCCTCACTGCCGCCTTCACGGTCCAAACCGCTTTGTTTCCAGCCGCCAAATGGCGCTTGAGCAGCAGACGGCACACCGTCGTTCCAGCCGACAATACCAAACTCCAGCCCTTCCGCAACTTT
Organism: Alteribacillus persepolensis; assembly: GCF_900099605.1. GTDB lineage: Bacteria > Bacillota > Bacilli > Bacillales > Marinococcaceae > Alteribacillus > Alteribacillus persepolensis. The sequence continues at coordinate 168,503 of NZ_FNDK01000002.1, read as the reverse complement.
CATGCCGCGGCTCATGTTTTCGGTAAAGAAATAAGCCGCCAATCCGTATTTTGAGTTATTCGCAAGGCGGATGCCTTCTTCATCACTCGTAATTTTTTGTACAGGCGCTACAGGCCCGAACGTTTCTTCTTCCATAATCACCATATCACTCGTCATGTTTTTCAACACGGTTGGCTCGTAAAAATATGCACCGCTCTCTTCATATCCTTCCCCGCCAGTGACCAGCTCTGCCCCTTTGCTGACAGCATCCTTCACGTGACGGTCGACTTTTTCATAGCCGTCTTTGTTAATGAGCGGGCCAATGTCCACTCCCTTTTGCATGCCGTCACCAACTGTTAGTTTTTCAGCTGCAGCTTGAAACTTCTCCACAAACGTCTCATAAATATCTTTTTGTACGTAAATACGGTTTCCGCATACACACGTTTGACCGGCATTGCGGAATTTCGATGCAATGGCACCTGCGACTGCTTTATCGATATCGGCATCGTCAAGGACAATAATTGGTGCATGTCCGCCCAGTTCCAGCGACAGTTTTTTGATGTGCTCTGCGCCTTGTTTCATTAATAGACGCCCTACTTCTGTCGAGCCGGTAAACGTTATTTTTCGTACGACTTCATGTTCCATCATTTCCTCACCGATCTCCGATGCAGACTCTCCGGTTACTACGTTGAACACTCCCTTTGGAAGTCCAGCTTCTTCACAGATTTCAGCAAATTTCACAGCAGAAAACGGTGTGTCTTCTCCAGGCTTTAATACAACCGTACAGCCAGCTGCAATCGCAGGCGCTACCTTTCTCGTCACCATGCCTTGCGGGAAGTTCCACGGTGTAATTGCACCAACAACACCTACTGGCTGTTTGATCACCATCATCCGTTTATTCTCATTACTTGCTGGAATCGTTTTTCCGTACACGCGCTTGGCCTCTTCAGCAAACCATTCCAGAAACGAAGCAGCATACGCTATTTCTCCTTTTGCTTCTTGTAACGGCTTTCCCATTTCTTTTGTGATCAGCTCACCAAGCTCATCTTGCTTTTCCATCATTAAACGATGCATTTCTTTTAAATACCCGGCTCTTTCTTGCGCCGTTAACGCTGACCATTTCGGAAGAGCTGCTTCAGCTGCGTGTATGGCTTGCTTCGTTTCTATCCGCCCTCCATCTGCGGCACTGCCGATCTGCTCGCCATTCGCTGGATTTATTACTGCAAATGTTCCTTTTTCTGCTGGCTTCCATTCTCCATTTATATATAATCGTGTATCCATCGTGCCTCTCACTCCTTCCTGAATAATCATCCCTTGGTCTTTACCCGCTCTTGTCTGCTTGTATGCATGTCTTTGCATAGACACTTTAACCTTCTTTATTCGAATGAATAAAAAAACTGCACCGTATGTACAGCAAAAACTTAATTTTTGCTTAGCAATAATTCAATTATTGCACACATACTCTTACAAAATATGAATCTTCCTACTAATTTTTACATTTTATTGAAATTATTTCAACTTACAGTAAAATAAAAGTAGGGCAACAGACATACATAATCCCCTAGCATCGTCCTAGTACACCATCCCCTCTATAAAAACCCTCCGTTTGCCAAAAGCGCCATGCCCATCCCTTGCGTAAAAACCGCTGTCCCCCTCTTTTGGCAGCACTTCTGCAAGCAGGATCTGACCTAACCATCAGGTCCTGCTTTCTTATGGATTTCTTTCTACCCCGCTGATACAAAACATCATGCTCTATCCAATCACTGCCTGTTGTGATACTATTTTAATGAACCTTCACAAAGAGGAGGATGAATCATGTCGCCAATCCGTAAGCGATTCTTTGGCGTCATGCTGGTACTATTGCTTACCGCTTGCATGTCCGAAGCAGAAACGGATGACAACAATGGCATCACCCAAGAGCCTAAAGAACAAGAGCCGAGAGAAGAAGAACCGCCTCTAGAAGAAACAGAGGAAACTATCAGCGCCTCTCACGCATTGCAGCAATCCATTCATGCCATGCAAGAGTTAGAGAATTACACGATTGACACGAATATGAATCAAGATATCCAATACAATGCACACGGTTATTTAGAAAATAAATATCGTTCTCATACGCTGGTAAACGTAGATCCAATTCGCTATCATGAAACGTCCACCATTCAAACAAGCGAAGAAAAACAAGATGCCGCCTCCCATGAAACGGTCATTCTCGAACGTTATTTCACCGACCAAGGATATTATATTTTTGATTCTAATGAAGGCCGCTGGGTGAAATTTCCGGATGAGTTTACCGAAGACATTCAATCGTACGATGATTCATATGAAAAACCCGCACATATTCTGGAGTTGATTGACGCCTACACCTCAGATTTCCATCTCGTTGAAGGCAACCGCCACTATCAGCTTACCTTCACAGGGGAAGACGAACAGCTTCACGAAATTGCTGTTGCACTGATGCAAATGGTGAATACCGATTTTTCCGAAATGATGGAAGATATGATGTATATGACAGAAATCGAGCACTTAGCATTTGAGCTGCTAATTGATAAAGAAACATTTCATGCGAGAAAACTGCAAATGGATATGAACATGAATATGAACAGTGAAGACGGCCGCTCATATGCATCCCATCACACAGTCGTTGCACGCTACAGTGACTTCAATGCCACCGAAGAGGTATCGACCCCTGAACAAGTCTTAGAAGCCGCAGAGGAAATGGATGTAGAAGAGTTTAGCGGTTTTAATGAGATGGAGGAGCTTGAAACAATGGACAGAATAGAACTAGATGAATTTTATGAAAAAGAACAAGGTGAGGACACCGATAACGGAGTCGAAATCGATCTAAAAGAGTTTTTAAACAGCGATGACACCGAGGAATAACAGTGAACACCATTGAATCCTCTCCTTACAGGACTGCTTCACTTATTAGAAACGATGCGAAAAGACTCAGCAGCAAGCCGAGTCCTCTTTCGCGCCGTTTGTCCCCTTCACGGCTTGTCCGTCTCACCGCCCTCTACTTGCTGCACAAATAACTTCCAGCGTTGAAATGACGGAATCAGCTCTTGTGCAATAAAGCGAATTCGTTCCTCTGCTGAAGCAAAAGACGGGACACCTTTTGCTTTCTCAACCACATCATGAAAAATTATCATCTCTTCTTCCAAGCCTTCTTTTTCCACGAACAAATAACGCATTGTCATGTTATCGGAAGAAAACGGCTGAAATCCTTCCATCATTTGCAGGAGCAGTCGATCGCCATTGTCCACATGGCCTTCGCGATAAAAATAAGCTACAGACGCAAGACCTTCTTCTACCGTTTGCAGCCATTTGTTATACCGTTTTAAAAATACGTGTTCTGCCTCTTGTAACCGCCTGGACACGACACATCCCCCTTTTTTCTCTCGTCCTTTCGATCATAGCATGCCCGCTGTTTCGATGCATGTTGTTTTTGCAAAAGTCCAGCAGCAAACATGTAAGCGGGAAAACATAAGCACCCCCTTAAACTATATAAAACCATCCATTTGTACATTTTCTCATTCGAGCAAAAAAGCAGCCATCACCTGCGGCTGCTGTATCCATCTATTAGTTTTTTTGATCGAAAAACACACCATCTACTGTTGTACCGCCGTACGGCCGTTCATAACGCTCTCCCGATTGTTTCTTTTGCTGCAGCTGCTTTAGCGACTGCCGCATCATTCCTTTTGATGCTTCAAGTTCTTCTTCAATACGGTCATTCATTTGCAGCATCGCGCGGTACAGCTTTTTTTCCATGTCGCTCATCTCATCCGGCGGCTGAAACGCTTCTAGCGCTGCCGCACGCTTCTTGACGTACTCTTCTGTCTGCTCAACATACCGCTCCCGTTTTTCTACATCTTTTGGAAGAGAGGAAGTGACATGTTCATATAATGCTTTCGTGATAAAAAATAAATCTTTCCCTTCCACCATCTACGCCTGGTCTCCTTCTTTAAAACGCGCTTGGCGGTCAAGCTTAATCGTTTCTTTCCATGTGTCGCGAAATTCCTGTACGAATCGGCGCGCTTCATGCAGCGCCTCGTTGTCATTGGAAATATTCGCATCAATGAGACGGCGGTGAATAAAGTCATACAGCTGGTATATATTTTTCCCCAACTCTGTGTCCGTTTTTAACGTAACCATGAGCTCACGGATAATATCTTGTGCGCGCACGATAAATTGGTTCTTTTTCTCCATATCCTGCTCGCCCATCGCTTTGTCTGCTTTATCAATAAATTTCAAACAACCATTATACAAAAGCAGCGTCAAATCACCACGCGACGCTGTTTGAATAGCGTTTTGCTGATACGCATGTGAAGACGCTGGTGCGGCTGAAGCAGCAGGCGGTGTTTGGGCCTGTGCTGTTCGCGCTGCCGCAGCTGTTGATGGCGAATACGCTTGGTCTTTTGACAGTGTTGTTTTATTCTTGTATGCCTCAGCTTGTTTCATGTTCTTCTTGTATAGCGATTGTGCCTGTTGAAATGCCATTCGTACCCATCCTTCCTATTATTAAACATAAAAACTGCCTGCACAATCGAGCGGATAGCATGCACTGCAGCCACCGCCGTATGTATGGAATATATACTATGTTTTCATTAGCTGCTTTTTATATCGGCCAATATGTTATTTTTTTAAGGGAACTGCATAGAAAAAACGCCGATTCCCTGCGAATGGAAATCAGCGCTTGCTCGTTTAGAAAGTCAGATGTTGCGTAAAAAATTTCGTCGTTTCTTGAATGGCTTCTTCTAGTTGAGACGGTACTTCTTCTAACGGGTGACTTGCGTTAAATGTGTGGCCGCCGCCTTTAATCGAAAACAGCGAATGAATCGGCGCGGTTTGTTCCATCTTTTTCGCACCGTTGACCAGCCACTCTCCATCCGCGTCTCCTTGAATGACATACACGGGTGCTTTTAACTTTTCCAAATGCGAAAGCAGCGCATAACGCTGTTTGTTTTGTTCAATATCATCCAGCACATCTCTTTTTAACGGCATGTTCTGCTTCGTGCGCTTGTTTTCCATGTAAGCAATACCCTCTTCTCTCACTTGCCGCTTCAAGGCTTCTGAGAAAAAGTCAACATCGGGTACACCATTCCACGTCACAGCCGCGCGCACGTGCGCTGGATGTTCGGCTGCAAACACAATCGCATTTGCACCACCGCGGCTGTGGCCCAGCACTCCTGTATGCTCTGTTTGAAAATGTTCTGAGAAAGGAAGCTTTCTCTTTTGAATATGCTGCCACAACGCATCTAAATCCGCTTGTTCTTTCGTGTATGTATTGACAGCAAACTTCTCAAGTTCGTCAAAATCGGTTTCATTGACTCCGTTATGCGAAAAATTAAAGCGAATGGCATAAATACCTGCCTCAGCTAAACAATCAGCCAAATACGGGAAGAAGTTCCAGTCTTTAAAACCTTTAAAGCCATGGCAAATGATCACAACCGGAGCTTCGTTTTGCTCTTTCGGGGCGTGAACATTTCCTCGCAGCAATGCTTTGTTTTCCGGGACTTCTATGGTAAACGCTCGATTTTCAATAACAACGTGATTCATACGCTATCCCTCCTTGGCTGCATCGTACCACAAACTGTCAGAATAGTGAAACGATCGAATATAAAAGAAAAAAAGGAGCGCCTGCTCCTTTTTTGCCATTTACACTTTGAAATGGCGAGTCGACTCCTGCAATTCTTCCGCCATACCCGACAGCGCTTCTGCTGATGCCGCGACTTCTTGCATCGAAGCATTGCTCTCTTCTGCTGATGCTGCAACGTCTTGGGAATAATCAGCAGCACGCAGTGAAACACCAACAGACTCATCAATTCTAGACACCATTTCTTGGGTGCTGGCAGTTAACTGCTCCACTGACGCGGAAACAGTTTCTGTTTGTTCTGTAATACGCTGTACGCTTTCAGTAATATCATTAAATGCTTCTCCTGCTTGCTGTACCTCGTGCAAACCGCTTTCTGCCTGCTTCCGATTTTCACTCATATATTCCACTGACTGAGAAATATCCTGTTGAATGTCACGAATAAGTTCGCTAATCTGTCCGGCCGAGGAGGTGGACTGTTCAGCAAGAGACCGGACTTCATCAGCTACTACAGCAAAACCTTTACCGTTTTCACCCGCTCGTGCTGCTTCAATCGCCGCATTCAATGCAAGCAAATTCGTCTGATCTGCGATATCGGTAATCAACGAAACAATTGAATTAATTTTTTCAGACTTACTGTCAAGCTGTTGAATTACCTCAGACGTTACTTTTGTCTGCTGGTTAATATCGGTCATTTGTGATACGGTCCGCTCTACCACTTCGTTTCCATTAGATGCACGTTCAGACGTCTGCATTGCTGTCTGGTGAACGGTTTCCATTGCTTTAGCAATACCCCCTATTCCTTCATTCAATTCATTTACAATCTGCTGATTGGCTTGAACATTGGTAGATTGAGTATCAATGCCAGATGCCAATTCTTGAATGGACTCACTAATGGTTGTAGAGGCTTTGCTGTTTTCATCTGAACTGGCTGTCAGCTGATTGGAACTTGACGCCAGCTGCTCAGACGTTTGGGAAATTTTGTTCATCAGTCCGCTCAATCCATCGACCATTGTATTCATTGCTTGCTGCAGCTGGCCAATTTCATCCTTTCCTTTCGGCGCTGCTTTTTCTACTGTTAAATCGCCTGCACTGACCTTTTTCGCTAGCGTCACGACATGGCGCAGCTGGCGGCTGATGCGGCTTGCAAAGAAATAAAACAACACAGCGCCACTTAATACCGCGATGCCAAAGCTGATAAAAAACATTGTTTTGGCCCCTTCGACACTTAATAATGCCTCACTGCCAGCTGTCTCCGCTTGTTCTGAAACCATCGTCGTTAACTCTTCCACATTTCCGAGCATTTGTTTTCGTATTTGATCGAGCGAAACAAATTGCGTCGTACTATTGTCATTTTCAGCACTCAATGTTTCTTCAACAATGGTATTAAACCGTGCATTCTGTGAAGTAATCACTTGATACAGCGTCTGCTGCATCTCTGTGTTCATGCGGTTCTCTAATTGCGCAAAATAATCATTTAAACGTTCATCCAGCTGCTGGTACGTTTGTTCATCAAACACACTGCCCCGGCCATAGTCACTCACCAATATGTATTTATGACGAATCAGCGACCCAATTTCTGTCGTCATCATCGCGCGGTCGCTTCTTCTTTCCAGCGCTTCTACTTGATTCGAGGCCTTGTCCATTTCCATATAAATAAATGCGCCACCAACACACATCAGTAACGCAACAATAAAAAACGTCACTAGCATTTTTGCTTTTAAACTTAGATGCTTCCACTGCATGCGTTTCATACGGCATCCCCTTTCTGTTTTATCTCCATAAGCAAAGCAGCTTTTTCATAATATCGGCGTCCATTCTAAAAGTTTCAGTCTTTTTCTAAAAATTAGTATTAATATAAGTATTTTATCACATGACATTCATCGCTTTTGTTTGACCAGCGGAGTTTCTTGTTATGAACACCTTCCTGACAGCGCATCGAAAGTCACATAAATCGTATGATTAATGTGCTGTACATATGGGTATATATCGGTAAACAGGATAGATAATAGGAGTTGAACAGAAAACATGAAACGAACCGACATCCATGCGTATCCTCACTTTTTCCATATACTCACCCCAGAACAAGTCAAAGTGATCGAAGGCATGATTGATACGAGTTATGAACAAGGATACGAAGACGGCTATCAAGAAGGTGTTCTGACAGCCAGCAAACAGAAATAATATATACATAGCAGCCCTGCCGCGCTTCTGGCAGGGTTGGTTGCGTTTATGGTATGGAAAAGCCAAAAAAAAAGAGAGCGGCAGAATCGCTCCCTTCTTTCATCGTGTTATCCCATTAAGCTCGAAAACTGCTGCTGCATCTGCTGTGCTTGGGCGTTCGCTTCAGCAATCGCCTGTTCCATGCGGGTAAACTGATCCCAATAACGCTCTTCGATTTGCTGCAAACGGCGCTCGAAATTGCTCATTTGATCATCAAGGTCATTCATTTCACGGCCAATCGTAAATTGATCCGGAGACACTGTCGTCGGTCCGCCGGCACGTCCGGAAATTTGATCCATCACGCCATCGAGTGACTCACGAACGCGACGGGCAACACCTTTCTCCTCGTAGGTATCTCCATCACCAGAAAACAACTGATACACCGCTTCCGAATCTTCTTGAATCGCCTCTTCAAGACGCGTTTCATCCACCTCTAACTTCCCGCCATCCATATAGTCACTCGTCGTCGTAATACCGATTTCTGTAAGATGAGAAAACGCAGCGTTCTCTCCGGTTGCGACGTCATCATACATATTACGGCGCACCGTCTCAAGCCCGCGTGATAAAATATCGTCATTACGAAGATAACCGCTTTGTGACCGCTCTTCCCATAACTCAATCTCCCGCTCGCTCATTTCACCGCGCTGTTCTTCAGTAAGCGGTGGATAATCACGGTAATACTCTTCATTCAACTTTTCATTTGTTGTATCAATCATTTTATTGTATTCTTCCACAAAATCCATAACCGTTTCTTTTACCTGTTCAGTGTTTGGATTCACAGAAACACTCACAGAAGAGTCGGAAAATGTATCGTTTAAGGTAAACTCCACTCCGTTTTCGGTGAACTGGTTAGACCGGCGCTCGGTTTCAATGCCATTCAGCGTAAAACTTGCATTTTCTCCAGCGGTTTCATTTGCCTTATCCAAATGCAAAACATCACTCATGAAAGCACCAGAAAATGACATTTCAAATCCTGTCTCATTAGGGTTGAACTCCCCCGTCTCACTGCGCGTGATCGAAAATTGACCACTAAACTCATCATAAAACGCATTCACGCCGGCCTCAGATGCATTGATGCTGTCCATCACATCATCTAACGTCGCCGAACCGCTAAAAGTAAACTCTTCTGTTATGGCTTCACCATCTTCATTATACGTTTCAATCCCAAATGTAAACTCGTTATACGTGTACTCTACATCCAGCTGCGCATCCTCTGTAAGCCTTTCGTTAAACTGCAGCGTTCCTTCTGCCTCATTTAAATAGACAGTACCTTCCGCCAAATCCTCTTCATTGGCCACAACGGTATAATTTTCACCGTTCACAGCCACTTCCGCCGGAAATCCAGATATTGCGCCGTGTTCTAAGTTGACGGCCGTGTCTCCTGCTGACACTTCAACCGTTTCATTAACCGTTGTTTCATCCCAAGCGAGCGTATTTTCCAACTGGCTCCACAGCGATCCGTTTCGATCAAGAGGGTCTCCGTTATCGCCAGTCACTGCTTGCGCATTTCCTGCCGCATCTTGACTTCGATTCATCGCTGCACTGGCCAGATTGTCCACGTTTGAAATCTGATAACTTCCTTCGGCATTAGCCGAAGCACTCACAGAGACTAAACTTTCATTGGAACTGACGGCTTCTTTAGCACTCGTATTGGAACGCCGGATAATCCCGTCAAAAATAGAGTCGCTAAACGATTGATAGCTGCGGTTCATTTCGCGGTATCCGTCCATTTCATACTGCAAACGCAGCGACTCTTGTTCCATCTTGATAAGCGGCTGACGCTCTACCCGCATCAAATCGCGTACTTGCTGATTAATGTCCATTCCCGAAGCAAATCCGGTCACCCTATTACTTATTTCCATCGCTCTGCTCCCTCCTGTATGCTGCTGTTAAATCGTTTCATCCACCAACATGCCAACCTGCTGCAACATCGCGGCAGCAATGTCCAAAAACTGTTTCGGAGGCACCTCCCGAATAACTTCCTCACTTTCACGTTCAAGCACCTGCACATAGACGCGGTCGAGCTCTTCATGCACCTGAAATTTCAAATCAACAAAGCTTGCCTCCAGTCTGTCATTTATCTCATTGATCTGTTGTTGCAATGCTTTTCTATCGAACACAGCCGCATCCTGTTGATGCATATGCTTCACGCTTCCCGCCATCGAACGATCTTTCCCATTCCCGTCAGAAGAAATGCCTGCCACTGCCGCATAAGAAGCATCTACAGATATGGAAAAACCCATCTCCCATCCTCCATTCCCATAGGTTTATTTTTTCATCAACACAAACGCTGGCACGTCTCGATGATCATGCTTCTTTGATAGAAATCATGCGCTCGCGCACCATTTTTTGAATACGCCGCACCGACACACCTGTTGTTGTACTTGCTTCGAGCACAGTCGGCGCTTGTTTTTGCTTGACGTAATTCCGTACTGTAACGTAATCATCACGATAGCGCAGATAACAATCGGCACAAAGATTCGCTCCCATATTCGGTGTTAACGCACCGCAGTCTTCACAAAATACTTTCGCTTCTCCCATGGTTTCTGCTCCTTCAGTACACAATCCTTTTCTTTTATATCGGCCGCTCCATCCCCTTTTTCAGTGTCTAGAAAAAAACGTGACTTGCTGCCTATATACCAAAAAAGCGCAAGTGCCCTGAAAGAAGGAAGTTTGGCTGAGAGCGTCATGTCCTGTGGCAACGCCGAACTCACTCCCTTCCTGGGAGCCCGTGACAGGTTCTGCCAAGTACAGGACGTGCCCGCACCTCCGTTCCCAAAGGATGGGGGTGCACTTAGGAGACAATCCTATAAACGCGCAGGGCTGCCTGCGGACTGGAGCCAAAAGGGAAGAAACCTCGATCAGCCGGGCGCTTGCACTGGACAATGAAAACGCCAAACTTTTATACTTCCTGTTAAAAAAGACTTCAGCGTCCGCTGAAGTCTTACCATCATGAATAGAAAAAGAACTATAAAGATACATCAATGCTGCTGCCTTTATGGGGCTCGGCTGCTTGCTGCACTGCTTTCGTACCAGATATATCGAGCATTTTGTTTACAAATTCGCCTTGCTGCTCACCTTGGTCCACCGCTTGTTTCATCACAGACATCGATGCCTGCTGTTTCACCTGTCCCTGGTTAAGCGCCATCGACATTGCTCCGATATCCATTACGTCACCTCCTTTTGCTTAAGATACGAGAAAACTACGAAATGCTGCCTCCAAAGCCCCCTTCCACTTGCGCCAGCGTGGAAGCACTGTAAAATGCAGCACTTCTTTGCTCTGCTCATGTGCACCGCTTTCCATCTGCGTCACAATGTAATCGAGAGCTGTGCGAAACTTTTCCTGTTCCTCCTGTACGATACCTAACGCTTCCATGTTACTTGAAAGAGAAGCAAAGGATTGCTCAATCGTTGTAAACGCCTGAATGACATCTTCAAACAACGGCAAGCCGTTCTCAAACTTCCCTTCATGAAACAGCCGAGCAATATGTTGAAGCCCTTCTCCCATCGTTTCGGATAAATTTAATATGTGTTCCATCACCGGAAGTTGTTTCTCCATCACGCTTCCCTGCTTTCTATCGGTAGATTGTACCCTTCATATCGACTGTATCCATTAAATCTTTAATGTACACATAAACAAGACTCCAGTTTTCACTGGAGCCTGTATGACGAAGGATGAAATTATCCAAGTAACTGTAAAACCGGTTGCGGACGCTGGTTGGCTTGAGCGAGCACAGACTGGGAAGCTTGAGAAAGGATGTTGGAACGAGTCATTTCTACCATTTCTTCCGCCATGTCCACGTCACGGATACGGGATTCCGCAGCTGATATGTGTTGTTCGCTCTAAAGGAGTCCTCACCGCTCTTTTCGTAACATTTACATATTTAACCAAAAATTAACAACCAATGACCTTTATTTTGTGTATAATAATCTCGAAAACTAGTTCTTTTGACGCGCGTCTATCATCTAAACAAAACAAAGAACTAGTTGTGATATTCATACAGGGGGGAAACGTATGGAGAAGTTTATGTACGAAAATGATTATGTCGTGTCGACGCGGACGATGGCGGTTGGACCGGCGTTTGAGATGGATGGGCAAAGCAAGGTGTATGAACGAAATGAAGATGTGCTTGTCGTGAAAGATTCAGCAATGGATATTATTTCAGAAGGATGCCTGCTTGGCGGAGCAAGTTATGAAGGCAGAAAAGATGCTGTTCGTTATCGAACCGGAGTGAAGCGGAAGGTTCCGGTGCCGATGAATGTGTTTCAAAAAATTGGTGCGATGCCTACGCATTCCCCGCGTCTTCACAACTGCTTTTGGCTGTTTCCTTACCATATTAAAACAATTGCGTCCCATCCAAAAAATCATCTTCATTCTGAGATTACATTTTTAGACGGACAGCAATTACATATCGATGTGTCGGCGTACAGCTTGCGGCTGCAAAAGATGCGGGCGTGGGAAGCATTTTCTATCTTTTTTTCTCCTTCGTCTTAATTACTGAATATCTACCCAGCCATATTCGATTGCTTTTTTAATCGTATGGGTACGGTCATTGGCGCCCATTTTTTTCGTTAAATGGCTCACGTGGTTGTTGACGGTGGCGACCGCAAGAAAGCTTTCTTCGGCGATTTTTCGGTTGCTTTTTCCTTCCAGCATTTTTTCAAATATTCTTACTTCCGCTTCAGATAACGTATGTCGTGCTTTTTCCATATCTAGTTGTAATTCTTGTACCTTCTCCTCCACTCGTTGTTGATGGAGCGTACGGTACTTCTCCATGAAATGCGGCTGAAAGAGAGGATCAATGTAGGCCAGAAATGACTGCGACCGCTGCCAATGATCGAGCCACTTTTCGCGGTCGCGATCAGCTGCAAATACCATCGAGACAACATTGGAAAACAGTTTGTCCATCAGTTCTTTTTCACACGATGAGATATTAACAGCAAGCCTGAAATACGAAGACATGTATTTGAGTTTTTCGGCTACCGGCATTACTGTTTGTTTGTCACAACATGCATAATAGATCGTATCTTTTTTCAACCCTTTTTCAAACAGCGCCCGCAATTGGTCTACTGCTGTTTCCACGACCGCTTTTTGAGCCGCTTTTGACATTCCTTCTTGTGACACATTCCCCTCGGTGTCTAAAAGAAGAATCGGAAGCCGGTGCTTGGCTTCGTTATGATATCTATTTGCCATTATGTATTCCTCCTGAAGCGACCTGAATGCATTACTTTCGCTTTATCCATTCCTCATCCCTGTAAAGCTTTGAATATCTCATGCTACCTTTGCAGGATACAACCTTACGCATTTGCTTTATAAGGAAAACCTTTCTAAATTTTACCTTTGCTCTACTCAAGAAACAAGGAACGAGAGTACCTGCTTCAAAATAGGACATTGCTAGATTGTGGGATTTGTCTTGTTGCTTTTGTCCCGAACTAGGAAAATTTTCGTCGCTCTATCAGAAGGGTTTGTGGCAACCTTTTCAATCAATCTAGGAAAAAAGGCACAAAAATGGCGTGTTTTTCTTCAACTCTTCTTTTTCAACACATGTGACAGTTGTTCAATAATATCCAAGTTTCCGCCTCCAGCCGCTTCATGGTTTTCTTGTTGAATATCAAGATAAACCTCTTTGCGATGAATATCGATATGTTTCGGCGCATCAATGCCGATTTTTACTTGATCCCCGTCAACAGCGATAATTTTTATTTCGATATCATCACCGATTGTAATTGATTCGTTCGTTTTGCGAGTCAGTACTAACATGAGCTGCCTCCTTTCGCTTCAGTGGCAGCTTGTTTCTGATCACGTGGAAACAGCGGATGCTTTGTTTTGAAAGCTGTATCGGTTCCTACCATTTGCTTACCCTTTTTTTCGGCAGCATTCAGTACAATTGGTGCTTGCAAGTTCGCAGTCGTATTCGTAAAGGGCTCTTGCAGCGTTAATACTGAAAAAATCGCGACATCTTCTTCTTTTTCAATCGCAAGCTGTTCGATAACAACATCGGTTAGTTCGACTCGGTAATCTGGAAAAAACACAAACGGATCTGCAATGACCAGTGCTAATTTTGGTGTACGCATAGACTGCAGCATCCAAAAGGTGTCGTCACTGCTAAAGGGCAATAAGACAAACGATGTTTCCTCTTCAAAAGCGGGCAAGCCTTGCTCGAATGTATATATGGCGCTCTCTTCAACTTCTACTTCTCCAAGATGTTTCGTGCGTAGCTTCACGGCTGTCTGCTGCCTCCTTTTTTCTCTAAAGCGTTCGGTTCACTTGTTCTCCGCTTATGTGAAAGGATATGCTCGGTTTTTGGCGCATGTAATGCTGAACTTCCCAGCGGGGCGCATGAATATCGGGTTTATGCGGCTGAACATCGATATTCACCTCCGCTCGGTCGGCATCAAAAGTGATACTACCCGGCTCCACGTCAAACTTTACTTTAAACGCATGCTCTGGCATAAATCCTAATTCCATTTGCTGATCAAACATGCGGCTGTATTGTTTCGCAATGGATGAAATAGCACTCCCTCCCCCGCCGTTATCTTCAATTGATTTTAACCGTTCGCCTTCACGCGCTTTTTTGCGGCGTACTCTAACGCCGCCTGCTTTCCCTTTTCGGCGTACTGTTTCAAGCGGTCAAACGGGTGTATCATGTTGGCATCGGCAAATGCTTCCGATTGGTCAATCTTTACAGAAGCGGATTCTGTAGAGATATGCACTGTGTGTTGAAAGTTTTGCTCGATATGGATGTCTGCTGGACGCTGCTTGATTTCAAGCGGAGGTCGTGACATGTTCATGCCAAGCTTTGCATGCGTCATCGTAATTTCTACCATCGGTATATTCATCAGCTGTTTCTCCTCTAGCGCAAAAAGTCCATCAAAGTTGGCTGGATAATGCGCGCCCCGGCTCCAAGTGCAGCGCGATGGACATTTTCTTGGCTCATTAAATCGGTGATAACTTTTTCCATATCAGCATCTTCATTCTCAGACATAATACGCTCAGCAATAACTTCTTGGCTGCCTAAGCGCTCTTCAATCATTTCCACCCGGTTTAACCGCGCTCCCATTTCCGCGCGCTCATTGACCATATTATCAACGTGCTGGTCGATGGTATCAATAAACGTTGTCAGCTCTTCTCCATCTGCCTCTGGGTCTTCTAAGGCCTTTTCAAGCCGTTTCACATCGCCAAATAACGCACTGCTAAACACGTTTTCTGCATTGGCGTTTACCGGGATAGTCACTCCTTGCAGCAACTCCATTTCCACGTCTTTCTTATCGGCAGACACTGCATCGTTTCGAGCCAACACCACGTCTCTGTCTCTTAACTCTGTCGTATCACCTTCACTTTTATGACTCACTGCCGCCTCATCGCCAGCAAAGTCTATCGTGATTGTTGTGTGATTATGTTCATTTTTAAATGTTACTTCGTCACCATCTGTTTCTTCATAACGATAAACATTGCCGCGAAACGCAATACTGTGCTGTTCCTTTTCGTCATTCGGCAAGTCTTCGATGCTAGAAAGAGACAGATCTAAACCGTCTTGATCGACAGGTGGATTCGTCGTGTCCGCGCCGTTAAAAATGTACTTGTCATTTGACTTTGTATTCGCCATCGAGACGAGGTGTTCGTATAACTGTGATACTTCTTTGGCAATATTAGCGCGCTGGTTCTCGTCATACGAATCATTGGCGGCTTGCGTCGCTAATTCGCGTACGCGGTGCAGTGCTTGTGTTGCTTTATCCAGCGCGTCATCGGAGGATTCCATCCAATTATAGACTTCACCTGAATTACGCTGGAATTGCTGCACTTCCGCGCTTTGCGAACGATAGCGCATTCCATTCATTGCTGCCACCGGGTCTTGTGAAGCACGTGTAATCTTTTTCCCCGTTGACAGCTGGTCTTGTAGCCTGCCGAGCTGATCGTAACTTTGGCTCAAATGACGCAGTGAATTTTGTGCTAACATCGTTTGTGTTACTCGCATCACTTTTCTCCTTTCTCCTGCCGTTTTCCCTGTTATCTGCCGACCACACCCATGTTGTTAATAATACGGTCCAGCATTTCATCAATCATTGTAATGTTGCGTGCTGCGGCGTTATAGGCATGCTGGAACTGAATCATGTTGGTCATTTCTTCATCCAGCGACACACTGCTAACTTCTTGACGGCGCTGATCCACAGTGGCACGCAGTTGATCGGTATTATTCATTTGCTGCTGTGCTTCCGAGGTGTGAACCGCCATTTCACCGACCACTCCTTGATAGAAACTTTGCACGTCAGTCGTACTTCCATCAAAACCCAGCAGCTCGTCTTTTACGTGTGACAAATTCAACGCATTCGAACCATCTCCAGCATATGCCTGTGTTCCGGTACTATCGCTTAAGTCATGGTTCCAGACGGTTCCGTCTTCTGGCTGCAAACCACCTGTATGAATGGCAAGCTCAGTCTCATCAACTGTCCCCTCTTCCGGTAAATCCGTCCAATTCTCGCTGTCTTCGGGGTTCTGAAACGAATATTGCCATCCTCCATCTTTGTTATATTGAATATACAATTCGTCTTTATCTCCCGTATACGTCCCTGTTAAAAGAGGACCTGGCTGCTTTTCATTCCCCTCTGTTACTGTCATCATAGCTTCTGTATTGGAAGCAGCTGCAATGTTATCCAAATCACCTTTCATGTCGCTGCTTACCATCAGCGCACTGGCATAGCCTTTGCTGCCTTCAGTGCCGTCAAAAGCGAAAAAAGCAATGCCATCGCCTTTTTCACCAGCCGCAACATCATTTAAATTCCAGCCGCTTTTATGTACTGCATTAAAGCGATCAGCAAATGTTTTGACCATTGTGTCTAAATTGTCAATCATCTCCGGATATGTTCCTTTCATACTGCTGCCTTCTCGATAACCGTATGCTTCCACCAATGCTTTTAACTTCCCGGGAGAATCTTGAAATACGATATCTGAAAGCTCTTCACCGTCATCTAAATCCAAATTTTTCTCTTCATCGTTACCTCTATCATCGTCCCAATCAAGCACAGCTTCACTAATATAAGCATGCTGTTCTTTTTCTCCATTCTCCTCTGCACTCGCACCCTCGCTGATCTCCAACGTCTTAAAATCACTGTTTTCCCCGTCAACCAATGTCGTCAGACGCTTCCCTTCTTCATCCGCTAAGTAAATATCCACTGTTCCTTCTGCCGCAGCTTCGGCGTTGCCTTTGCTTTCATTTCTTTTCACATCAATGTTTACGAGTCCTGCCAGTTCATCAATCAAACGGTCGCGCTCATCATACAAATCATTTGGCATTTGCCCGTGCGGTTCGGTGCGGGCAATTTGTCCATTTATGTCATGAATGCGCTTTGTGAGGGAATTAAATTGGTCTTTCGTTGTGTTTAATTCCCGTTGGACGTCTTGTTTGTTTGCCTGCAAGGAGTCAGAGACGTAGTTAAATGTTTCAGTTAAGGCGATGCCGCGCTGGCGCACAACCGAACGAGCTCCGGAGTCTTCCGGATTGACCGATAAGTCTTGAAGAGACTCCCAAAACTCATCCATCATATTAGCAATCCCTTCGTTTGATGGTTCCTTCATCAAGTCTTCAATCCGCTCGAGTTCCCCATGGCGCGTTTCCCAATAATTGGCTTGCGCCTGCTCGCCGCGGTATTGAATATCTAAATAATTTTCTCGAATCCGCTGAATAAAATCAGCTTCCACTCCTGTGCCAATTTGTCCCGGCATGCGCGGCGCGTTGCGGGCAGCATTGGGATATGGTTCTGTCTGGCCAAAGTTTACCCGCTGGCGTGTGTAGCCATCAGTATTCGCATTTGCAATGTTATGGCCAGTCGTATGCAGAGCCGACTGCTGGGTCATCATTCCGCGTCTGGCGGTTTCAAGCCCATGGAACGTAGAAGTCATCGATTTCCCCCCTGTTTTTCGTTTTACGCTTTTGAATCAAATGTGGAATAACCACTTTGCCTGTTATCGTCATCTCCTGGCGGACGGTAATGCACCGCATCTGGGTCCGGCTGAATCATATCCATCGTCATATGTACAAATTGCAGCGACTCTTCCACTAATGCCCGGTTCAGCGTTTCCTGCTGGCGCAGCTTCTGCATTTCAGCAAGCAGCCGCTCCTGCAGCTGCAAGAGCAGGTCGTGATACTCCTTTGATACATACGTTAATAACAAGGATACCGTCGCTTCTTTTTCGGTTTCACCATGGTTGTATAAAAAAGTGCGTACTGCTTGCTGCCGCTGTGTTTCTGTTTGTTCCATCATGCGGATGTGTTTGTTTTCTTTTTTTAATACATCAACGAGCTGTTTGGTATCATTCTTTTTTATCCATTCCGTTTTCTCACGAGATAGAACGTTTAACTCTTGATGCTGTTTAATAAGAAGAGCCATTGTTTCCAGGATGGCTTTTACCGACATAACGTTCCCCGCTTTCTCTGTTATTTCTGACTCTGTTCCATTGCTGCTTATGCATCAAACAAATTCATGACAGTGCCTGCAAAAGAAACAGAACCAAGTCTCTTGTGCAATGAGCTGCTTATTTCGTTTTAAAATAGAAACTGCACTCACAGCAAGCGCCCGCCAATCACATTATCGTAGCAATATTCTGTCACCGAGCCATCTTCATAGAAGGCGGCTGCCTGCAAAAGCTTCGCTTGAAGCAGTCATTGCAAGCAGCCTCCTCTATTATTTTCCGGTCCAAAAGTCCATAAATTTCTTCGCCGCTTTCTCAGCATCCACTTGATGCGTTCCTGCTTCGACTTTTTGCTTTAACGCATCAATTTTCTCTTGGCGGATGTTGGTTTCGCCGCTTTGCATTTGTTTGGCCGTTTGTGAAATTTCGACTTTATCACGTTCTGTTTTATTTGTACCTGCTGCGTTCGCACGCTGAGACGCACTCTGCTTTTGATATGGGTTGTTGAATGATCCGAGAGGATTAATTTTCAACACAGTCACCTCCCACTAGGACAGGCAGACCTGCCGCATGTCGTTGTCTTTCTTCTATTATATCGGAAAGCAGGCGGCGGCTTTCACCCGTACGAAGGTCTCATTTTAAACGCTCATGTAAGGTTTGATATGTCAGATGGCGCTTTTTCTCTTGTTCTTCCCGTTCTTTTTGGTCTTTGGCAACCGTTTCTGCTTTCAAGCCGTTCTCGATATCGTCTTTGCACACTTGACAAATGCGGCCTGCGCGGATGCCTTTTCCACATGACTCACAAGGATATTCAAGATTTGGGAACTGTTGAATATGCAAGCGTCCTTCTTTAATAAACTGGCTGATATCTTCTTTTTCCACACCTGTTGCCTCTACTACCCGCATCATCGTCGCACTTCTGTTTTTTTGTTTGCGCATATACGCATACACTTTTTGAAACTTTTCTTCAATCGCTCGGTGACAGTCATTACAAATAGCACGCAGTGATTTGACAAACAATCTTCCACAACGTGGGCAATTTTTTAAATGTTCCATGTTTTTTCCCTCCACTACACGTTTTCACTCATTTATCCCCGGGCGAGCGTTATGGAACAAACACGCTTCGCACCATGTTCTTTTAGCACTTTGGCCGCTTTTCGTAACGTCATTCCTGTAGTAAATATATCGTCGAAAAGTACGATATTTTTACTATTTACAGAAACTTCTTGTGCAGGAGTAAACGCAAATGGATTACGCGTCGCCGCCAAACGTTCGCGGCGTGTTTTTTTGCTTTGTTTTTCTTCATGCAGCACACGGGTTAATGCTTTTGTTACAGGGAAAAGGTACTGTTTTTGCCGCAGACGGAGCAAAGATAAACATCTGGCAGGCCGCTGTGTCCAACTGGCAAGCTGCTCTGCCTGATTAAACCCTCGTTCGTGCAAGCGTTGCGGACTGAGCGGTATTGGAACTGGTATATAATTAGCATACCTTTTTTCATACAGCTGGCTGATGTTCTGTTGAAAAATCAATGCAAGTGCCGCGTCGCCCCGGTATTTCCACTGCGCAATCAGTTCTTGCATGGCATGGTTATAACGATAAAGCGACACATTGTGATCTAACAAGCCGCGCCAGTCAGGGTCTTTTTCAATACGCTCACAATCATAGCAGATGCCGGGCTTTTCACGTGGACGGCTGCAGTAAGAACATGTCGTTATGCCAACTGGCACAAGCTTTTCTGCACATGTATTACACAAATAATTATCTTGAGACACCGGCCATATCGTCTGCCAGCTCGGTGCCTGGCTTTTCTTTTCCAGGCACCACACACAGCAGTGCATATCCTCGCTCATACTCGCTTTAAGCATTGTTTCTTTTCCCTCCCTCCGCATCTTCTTCATTCATTGCTGTAATGTGCCGGCGGCAGTCCAGCATGGCTCGCGTCTTGCCAGCATGGAAAAACACTACATCGCCTGCAGGGGTTTCTTTTTTTCTGCCTGTCCGTCCGGCAATTTGCACGAGTGCACTTTCTGTAAAAACCTCTGCTTCAGCACCGAACACAGCAGCTTCCACACCGGCAACTGTCACCCCTCTTTCTAAAATCGTTGTGGTGACTAAAAGCGGAATTTCCCCTTTTCGAAACGCCGCTACTTTGTGTTGCCGCTCTTCGTCTTCGCTGTGTACACCCATTACGGACGGATACGTTTTTTGTAAAATTTCTGTCGTTTTCCAAAGAACATTTACAGATGGAACAAATAAAAAGGCAGGAGTATTTGTCGCAATATGAGAGGCGCACCAGCGTTCAACAGAATGAGGGAGTTTCCCATTTTCAAGCCGTTTCTGCCAGTATCCGCACCACTTAAAACGAGGCACAGGCAGCGGATAACCGTGAAAACGGCGCGGAATTTTTGTTACTGGAAGCTGTTTGTTTTTCACGCGTTTTTTCAACGCTGGTGTCGGGGTGGCTGTTAAGTAAATAAGTGCAGCGTGCTGTTTTTTTGCTTTTGCAACCGCTTGAACGAGCGATTTGTCCTGGCTAAACGGAAATGCGTCCACTTCGTCAATAATAACCGTATCAAACGCATCGGCAAAGCGCATCGTTTGGTGGGTAGTAGCAATCACGAGCGGAGCTGTTTTTTGTTTGTCTTCACTTTTTCCATACAGACCAATGATATCTGTTTTTGGAAAAACAGCTTGCAGCCGCGGCAGCAGTTCCACTACAACATCGGTACGCGGTGTGGCAAGCAGCACCCTCCCTCCATTTTGCAAGGCGTGTTCGATACCTGGAAACAATATTTCTGTTTTTCCCGCTCCGCATACCGCCCAAATCAGCCGCTCACCTTTTTGTATAATGGTAGAAATGATAGCGCGGGATGCTTGAGCTTGTCCGGGAGAAAACGTGCCCTCCCATGTGCAAACTGCCTCATATGATATCGGTGGCGCGGGACCATTCCAGCGAAAAAGTGCCGAACATGCACTAATTCGTCCCATCATCAAACAATGACGGCAGTACACACATGATTGACCGCAGCGGGCACACGGAAAGACACCGAAAAACTGCTTAGCGCTATTATGACAGCGCTGGCAGCAAAAACCGTTTTCTGTCTGTTTTAACCCAGAACGGATTGTCATATGCTGAGATTGTAATAGTGCGGCAAGTTCATGAATAGTGAAAGGTAATTCATCAAGGAGCAGTTCTTTTCCATACAGTACAGACCGTATGTCTGGAGCAAATAATGGAGGTTCTTCAGAGACGGGAGATGGAAAGGGGAGTAGCGGAAGTTCGCTAATTACAGCCGGCCCAGCCACAATGCTTGCCTTCTCTGCCAAACTTTCCGGAAGGCATATAATCTGGCCGGTTTGCGGTGAGCGAACGTGACAAAAATGCATCAACAACGCTCCTATCATTTTTTTGTGAAAAGAATAAAGAAAAGGGCAGAAGACCAGATGATAATCAAGCAAACAATTCATCCGGTCTATGCAAAGAGAACACTAAAAGCTGCACCAGCCTATACCGATGCTGCCTTCACCAAGATGCGTACCGATGACGCCGCCAAAACAGCTGACGTCTATCGTGAGATTCGGATGTTTCTCCTGCATCTTCTGTTTAACAGTTTCGGCTTTTTCCGGCCGATTAGCATGAATAACCGTAGCGCGTAACGAGCCGTGTATGCTGGCAGCCTGATCAAACAAGTCCAATACTCGCTTTAATGCTTTTTTCTCGGTGCGCACTTTCTCAAACGGAACAATTTGCTTATCTTCAAAATGAAGAACTGGCTTGATTTGCAGCAAACTGCCAACGAGTGCTTCTGCTCCCGTTAAACGGCCGCCGCGGTGAAGATGATGCAGACTGTCGACAATAAAATAAGCGTCTGTTGTTTTCTTCATATCATTCAAGCGCTGAAGAATGTCATCAATATCAGCGCCTTCCTCTGCCATTCTTGAGGCTTCCATCACGTAGTAGCCCTGCGGCATGCAGCTAATCTCCGAGTCAAACCCGTACACCTCAATGCCGTCGACTGCTTCCCCGGCTGTCAAAGCAGTTTGGTACGTACCACTGATTCCACTGGATAAATGAATCGAAATTACCGCTTCATAGTCGTTCGCTAATGATTCATATACATCAACAAACTTTCCAAGTGGCGGCTGAGATGTGGTGGGCAGTTCCTCTTGCTTTTGCAGCATTTCATAAAAAGCATCGGCAGAAAGTTCCGTTTCTTCTTCATAAGCAGTGTCGCCAAAAATAACACTAAGCGGCACGACCGTAACATTTTCTTTTTTCACCATTTCTTCAGGAAGGTAGGCTGTGCTGTCTGTCACAATCGCGATGTTAGCCATAGTAATCCTCTCTTCTCTTTCGGTTTTCGTTGGTCTCTTTTTATCATAATTTGTCCGCTTTCTCTCTGCAAGAAAAAACTTGGCTTGCCACCGCTTCCTCGCAGCACAAGCCATCGCCTTAATTGAATACTGATGCTTTAGGAAAGGTTCTCATACAAACGTTGGAATGCATATTATTATCTGGTTGACAGTAGTCTTGAAGAGACAAGCATCAGTGGAAAATCCACCGGGGTGGTGTTTCTCGGTCATCTTAAAGTACCGCCCTCAGCAAACTTTCTTAAAATATCAAAAGAGGCCGCCTTGGAAAGGAGCACACCGCTTGCTGCTACCGGACTTTCACCCAGCCTTTTTTAATGGACTCTACTACCGCTTGGGTGCGGTCATTAACATTCATTTTTTGTAGAATATTGCTGACGTGGTTTTTGACAGTTTTTTCACTGATATACAACGTCTCTCCGATCAAACGGTTGCTGTACCCGTCTGTCATCAGCTGCAGCACTTCACATTCACGGCGTGTTAAAATGTGAAGAGGCTTGCGGTATTCCACTTCTTTAAAGCCGACTTCACCACCTGTTCCGACCGCTTCATCACTTGAAGCCAAACGGCGGTATTCTTTAATCAAGTTGTGTGTCACTTTCGGATGGATATAAGCACCGCCATGTCCTACGACTTTGACTGCTTCAATCAACGCATCAGCGTCCATCTCTTTCAGCAAATACCCAGCAGCGCCGGTCTTAAGTACATGAGTCACATACGATTCATCATCGTGAATCGATAATATTAATACTTTTATTTCCGGAAAGGCCTCAATTAAATGACGAGTCGCTTCCACTCCATTTGTACCTGGCATGTTTATATCCATCAAAACGACATCAGGATCATATTGTTCTACAAGGGAGACAGCCTCATCTCCGTCATCTCCTTCTGCCACTACTTCAAAATTTGCTTCCATATCTAATATCCGCTTTACTCCTTCACGAAACAACTGGTGATCATCAATAAGGAGTAACTTAATTGTATTATCTGGAGCTTCCTGCATATTTCTCATCCTTTCCTAACACCTCACGCTGCATCGTCCATTATTCATATTTTACCGCAAACAATACAGCCTTTTCTTTTTTTATTCCTCAACCGCCTTCTCTAGAGGAACTTGGATAAGGACAACCGTTCCTTTCTGCGGTGCCGAATCAATCGTCAGTTCCCCGTTTAAAGCATTAATTCTTTCTTTCATCCCCATAAGTCCAAACGATTTGTCTTTTTCTGATTTGGACATATCGAACCCCTTGCCGTCATCTTTTACGACGATAATCACGCGCGAAGGCTTCAATTCAATTTTCACGTGAACTTCACTTGGATCAGCGTGTTTGTAAGCATTTTGCACTGCTTCTTGCACTAAACGAAACAGCCCTACTTCCACATTGGAAGGCAAACGCAGTCTTTTCCCCATTGGTGTAAATCGAATAGAAAGCCCCGTGTGCTCTTCCATGTTGTTCAAATATTTATTTAAAGTAGGAATGAGCCCTAGATCATCAAGTGCCATCGGGCGCAGATCATAAATGATACGCCTGACTTCGGCTAAACTCGAGCGGATCAAGGAACGCAATTCACGAAATTCTCCTAAAGCTGCATCGACACCATCTTCGCTGCGAACACGTTCGACCAGCTCCGAGCGAAGCAGTACATTGGCTATCATTTGTGCAGGACCGTCATGAATTTCACGGGCAACCCGTTTTCGCTCTTCTTCTTGCACTTCAATAATTTTCATGCCAAATTGCTGCTTCGCTTTTGCATCTTCCACCATTTCACCAACTTCTTTTAAGTCGCCGGCTAAAAAGTTATAAACGACGGATACTTGACTAACAAGAGCTTCTGCTCGGTCAATCGTCCCTTCTAGATGAATGATCCGGCGCTCGATATGATCACGCCGCTCGCGCAGCTGTTTTTCTTCCTGCTGTAAAACAGCAAGCTCTATTTGCAAATCACTCGCCTGTTCATAAGCTTTTTTCACTTCTTCGTTGCTGTAAGTTTTAAAATGGCGGCTGACTTCCGCAAGCCGATTGCGTGCAAAACGAGCGTGCATCTCCAGTTTCTCAGATTTATCGATAATCGTTGTGACTGTGTCTTGTATGCCTTTTAATTCCTTTTGCAATGACTCATATTCTTCTCGAGATTGTTCACTGATTTCAAAAATTTGTTCTTTGCTCACTTCTACGGTGTTCAGCATTTTTTCAATAATTTCATCAAGGGTCAGCTTCGTTGACAAAAATGACACCACGCTTTGTCAGATTCATTTGTTTGACAGACTGTCATGATCCGTTATGATTATTTTAGCATATTCTAGATGACCCATAAGTAAAAAAATGTAAAATTCCAGCCAGTACCCAGGCCCCCTGAACAAGGAGTGAAAAACACCGTCTCTTTTAGGATACCACGACTCCAGGGTTTATAGTTTTACAATATTATTATAGTATAATTACATCGTTAGGAGGGGTTATTACGTCATGCTCGACTCATACTATACCGTAAAAACGAGCGGAACACATGAAATCGTCATCAATAAGTCCCGATTTATCGCCCATGTAAAACGGGTTACAACAGAAGAAGAAGCCCAGGCCTTTGTTCAATCAATAAAAAAAGAACATTGGAACGCCACTCACAATTGTTCAGCTTACATGATTGGAGAAAATGATGATATTCAAAAAGCAAATGATGATGGAGAGCCAAATGGGACAGCAGGAGTGCCCATGCTTGAAGTTCTCAAAAAGCGCCAGTTAAAAGACACATGTGTGGTGGTAACACGTTATTTTGGAGGAATCAAGCTCGGTGCCGGCGGACTGATCAGGGCTTATGGATCAGCCGTAACAGAGGGAATTAATGCTGTTGGTGTTGTAGAAAGAAAGCGGATGAAAGTGATGAGTATTACAGTGGATTATACATGGCTTGGCAAAATAGAAAATGAGCTAAGACAGTCACGTTATTTACTCAAACATATTGATTACGAAGATTATGTATCCTTACATAGTTACGTACCTGTTGCAGAAGTAGACCATTACACCGAATGGATAACCAATATTACAAACGGGCAGGGGCAAATCAAAGAACAAGATGAGACCTATCTCGAAACAGATATGTAACAACACCCATGCCCTGTTTTTGTTCATCATTCGACTTTTATTTTCTTTTTCTTCTATTACATCACACCTTTGTAATATTTCCAGGGAAATGTACAATTTCCGAGGAAATTTTGTCTGTGGCTGTAACACTTGAAGGGTTCCTGTCGTCTTACAGAGAGAATACATTGTCCACACAAGGTTTTTGTCATCTGTATGTAGCGCAAAATGCGGATTTACGGATGAACGCAATTTATGTAAAATGAGTGAGAATGAGTGGCAGCAAATTTAAAAACAAGGAGATTAGTTGCTATGGGGACAGACGTAACAAATACAAGGCTTAGGCGTCATCGGCGCCGGCGAAGAAGACGCATTCTGCGGGCATTTATGTTTCTTGGCCTTGTTTCCTTTTTAGTCTTTGGAGGTGCAGTTGGGTATTTTGTTTGGAAGCTTAATGACGTTGCTGCCGACACCCAAGAAAGCTTGGAACGAGGAGAAAAATCGGAAAAACGAGCAGAAGCAGTCGACCCCAAACAAGATAACTTTTCTGTATTATTTCTTGGCTTAGATGATCGAAGCGGGGAATTAGATGGCCGTACGGATGCCATGGTATTAGCTACCTTTAACAAAGACAAAGAATCGATAAAAATCACGAGCATTCCTCGTGACTCACTCGTTTCTATTCCTGAATACGGAGACGACAAAATTACACATGCTCACGCGTTTGGCGGAACAGACCTTGCGATAGAGACAGTTGAAGAACTGTTTGATATACCGGTTGATTACTACGTAAAACTCAATTTCGATGCTTTTATTGAAATTGTCAATGCACTAGACGGCGTAACGGTGGATGTTCCATTTGGTTTTACCGAGCAGGACAGTGAAGGAAACCAAGATGCTATTACGATTGAAGAAGGGGAACAAGAGCTCAATGGCGAAGAGGCATTAGCATATGCCCGCATGCGAAAACAAGATCCACGCGGGGATTTAGGACGCGGAGAGCGTCAGCAGCAAATTATTAAAGCCATTATTCGTGAAAGTGCATCCATCTCTTCTATTCATAACTACGATGATGTGCTTCGCAGTCTTGAAGAGCATATGAAGATGAACTTCACATTCGGAAATTTAATATCGCTTCATCGTTATGCTAATTCTATTAGTGACATTGAGACACTGCAGCTGCAAGGGAACCATTTAAATCTAGACAGCGGCTATTATTATCAACTTGATGAACAATCCACACAAGACATTGCACAAGAATTAAAAACACATTTAGATATTGAAAAAGATGAAGACAACGCCTTAAATGCAAGGAACGATGCAAACCAGCAAACACAACCTTCTACCCCATAAGACAACAGCCAGTTCCTCACACAGGAGCTGGCTGTTTTTTCTGTTCCATTTTTTTCTCACTTGCCTCCTCACCAGCGAGCATGCACTATTGCTAAACAGCTTCCCTCTTTGTCTCAAAATGATTCCCCTTCAAGAAAATGTAGCTACTCCCTGAAAGAAGGCAGTTTGGCCGAGGGGGAAGGAATTTCTGCTAAAAACGCACATGTTATGCTCTAAGCCGATACACCCTATAGGAGCATACTTTTTTGTGAAACATCGAACAGACTTCCATCCTGCTGGGAAACTGCAAATTACCTCGCGGCTTTCTTCAACGTGTTGATGATGTCAGTCATTCATCCATGCTAATCCTTATCAGTATAAAAAAGCCAGCCTCTCCCATGAGAAGCTGGCTTTTCACTATGGCCGTTTTGGTGTGTTAGAAAATTTATTTACAAGTTTTAACATCGGACGGTAACTGTGGCTGACCAGCCCAATTCGTTCTGCCATTAGTTCGATTCCGATCAGAAGTACCATCATAATGACTAAGGACACCCATAATGTCGAAATTGTAAAGATCACGGCAGACAATCCAAAAAACGCACTTAGTGCATAAATAATCAGCACTGTCTGGCGGTGAGAATAGCCGAGTCGCAACAAGCAATGGTGCAAATGTGATTTATCCGGCGCCGATAATGGCTGTTTGTTCACTACACGGCGAATAATAGCAAAAAATGTGTCAGATATCGGTACCGCAAGAATAATGACTGGCACGACGAGAGAGAATATGGTTACATTTTTAAATCCTAACAAGGAAATAACACCAATCATAAAGCCTAAAAACAGCGCTCCAGTGTCTCCCATGAAGATTTTTGCTGGATTAAAATTATGCACCAAAAACCCTAACGTTCCACCTAATAATGCAATACCAAGCGCAACAATAAAAATATCGTTTTGGATAATAGCCAACACGGAAATCGTAGCCAGGACAATTGATGACACACCTGCAGCAAGGCCATCCAAGCCGTCAATTAAATTAATCGCATTCGTAATACCAATAATCCATAAAAGTGTAATGGGAATGCTGAACCATCCTAATTCCAGCCGGCCATCAAACGGTAAGTTGATGAACTCAATTTGTACACCACCAATGACGACAATGACGGCCGCAACAACTTGGCCAAGCAGCTTCCATTTGGCGGATAACTCCGTTAAATCATCTAAAAACCCGGTTATAATAATAATCGTACCTGCTGTCAAAATATAGGGCAAGTAGTCATTTTCCGGCTGTAAAATGAGGAGTCCGGCCAAAAACGCCACGTAAATAGACAATCCACCTATTCGGGCCATCGCTCCTTGGTGAACCTTCCGATGGTTAGGTTGATCAGTTGCTCCTATTTTAAATGCCATTTTTTTCACAAGTGGTGTCAATACTAGTGCAATAATAAAACATGTGATTAATGCCAATGCGGTCGTCATTTTGACCCTCCTTCATTACCGTTGCCAAAACTGCAATCATTTATAATCGTTTTTTTATTTTTTTTTTGCGTCATTTCCCTATAAATCTAGCGTTTCTGCTAATTGGTTGAATCCACCATCGAATTATATCATAAAACGTATTCACGGGGAGATGTTCACACAAATTTACACATATTTTTTATAAATCCTCCACCACTTTATGAGACGGCATAAAAATGATAAAAGTTGCACGTTTCTCTTCTTTTTCTATTATTTTTCCCTCCCGCCCTTCTCACACCTTTTACCTTATGAAAAGAGGTGGTATAATTTACTAGAAATATTATTCTACTAATCTAGTCGTTTCCCTTTTATTCCAAAACAAAAAACACAAAAATTCAACAAATTTTCACACAACATGCACAAATGTTGTCAAAAGGGGGTCGTTTGTCTTGAAAAAGTCTTTTGCATTAGGAGTGCTTAGTACCGTCCTTGCACTTGGTATCGCAGTTAAAACGCCGGCTATTGCCCAATCCGAACCAGTATTAGCAAGCGTTGAATGGGTGATTTCTCAAATAGAGCCATTAGAAGAGCGTATCGATAATTTGGAAGAGAGAATTGACACATTAGAAGACGAAGTAGAACGTTTACAAGAAGAATAATGTTTACATAGAAGAAAGGATAATGATGATGTATAAAAAAATGATGGGAGTACTTTTAGCGGTTCCGTTGTTTATCTGTGCTAACCAGAGTGCAGCAGCAGAAGAACCAGAAGATTTGTACAACGAACCAATGACCATCAAATTAATCCCTTCGCAAACATTCACCGCTGATATCCATGGATCCTATGAACTAATAGATTTAAAAACCGGTGAAACACTGGATGTGGACCGTGATGTAACATTCCGCCACGGTACAGACACAGTATCTGTAGAAGTTAGTGATGATGTTCTTGAAACGTCAACAGAAGGCTATGTACTCCAGGAAAATAGTCCCTCTTCCAACAATTACGTGACGATTTCTTCAGTGAAACGAGCTGGTAGTTCTTTTCAACAGACAAGCTATCGCGGGTCGTTCAAAATGGAACCAGAAGAAAAACGGAATCCCGATGGAGCAGCTGAAGAACAGCGCCGTAATAAGGAAGATGAAGAACAAACTCGAAACCGCGTGCAGCTGTATAACATCTTAGAAATTGAAGATTACTTAAAAGGCGTCGTGCCGCATGAAATGGCTGCGTCTTGGCCTATGGAAGCACTAAAAGCACAATCTGTTGCTGCACGCAACTATGCAAAAGTTAATATGCAGGCAAACGAATTCTTGTATGACACTGTCACTCATCAGGTTTATCACGGTAAGTCAGGGGAAGCAAGCCGCAGTAATGAAGCAATTAAGGCTACCGAAGGGACATATATCGAGCACAATGGATCACTGATCTATGCCTACTTCCATGCAAGCTCTGGAGGCTATACAGACAACAGTGAAAACGTCTGGAGCAGCCGTGTCCCTTATATACGCGCTGTTGAGGACCCTTATGATACCCACAGCGCGAACACCAATACCAGCTGGACGGTCCAGCTCACGCAAGAACATGCAGATGACGCTGTTTTTCCAGAAGATGAGTGGGAGCTGACTAACTTAACAATCACTGAAAAAAGCAATGCCGGCCGCGTACAAACCATGAAAGCAGAAGCCATTCATACAGAGACTGGTGAAGAAAAGAGCATCACTCTTCCAGAAGCATCTTCGCCAGATTCTTTGCGTTGGTCACTCGGTACAACACTAAAAAGTACGATGTTTGATATAAAAAAAGAACAGCCAAACAGCATTACCGTTAAAACAGCAGATGGGTCGGCTTCCTCCTATGACAGTGCGCTTGGGATGAAAATGAAACAAGCTGATGGAGAAAATGAAGTCATTACGTATGAAAACCTTGCTGTTCGTATGTCAAATGGTGTTTCTTATGTAGGAACGAAGCCGTCCTCCTATCAAATTGACGGCCAAGGCTTTGGCCATGGTCTGGGCATGAGCCAGTGGGGTGCTTATAAAATGGCAAAGGACGGGCATCATTTTCGAGATATTTTGCATCATTACTACACTGATATTGACATCGTCCACAGATAGTTTCATCGTAAAACCTGTTCACATTCTTGTGTGGACAGGTTTTACGTTAACAAAAAGCTGCCGCCATTCCTTTCCACAACTCCTGTACCTTCTCATGTGTTATACACATGTGGATGACGAAGCACAAAGAAAACTCAGTTAGCGTCAAGCCTTTAGGTGCAAGTTACTGCTCTGTTCCTCCACATGTTAATAACGACAATGATTCAGCTTATGCTGCGTTCTGTATTTTCCTGCTTAAAGCAACAAAGAGGTTGTCCGAAAAGTTGTGAATATTGACCTTTGGAACGGCCCTTTATAACCTCCTCTTTCTGAACCAATGGCTTTTTACGCCTGCTTGCGCAGGCAGGGCTGTAAGCGAATTGAAAAAACCGTTTCGATGACTTTTCAGCCGTTACTTTTCCCACAGACTCTCACTTGACTGCCTCAACTAGATAGCAGGCAAAAAGGATACCGTAATACTCACACCCATATTGATATGAAAGCTAATATTGCAGATCCTAACATCATCGGAGCATGAAAACGAGACTGGGACAAATCTAAAGCAGGTTACTCAAAAGCCGAACAATAAGATATGAAAGCATATTTTAAGCAAAATCGTCAACATACGGAGACCCCTGCGGGACGTCGGCTAAGACCAGCCACATCGTGTGGCCAGCGCCGACACCAGCACGTCCTGTGCGTCGAAGTACGAAGCCGAAGGTCCACTTGGTAAAGGCCTGTTCTTTACCACGTCAGCTGAGGCCGTGCCCGTGGAACGCGACGTATGTTGACGGAGCAGCGATAGAAATTCCTGTGATAAACAAATAATCCGAACTGATTTTTAACAAATCGTTCGGATTATTATATAGTTCCTATACTTGTGTCCCAGCCTCGTTTTATTTCAGGGATTTTGAGACAACCCTTTATCTAGTTTTTGAAATAGTCGTCCAGCACTCTGGCCATAAATAAAGAAAATTGTGCACGAGACGTTGTTTCGTTTGGCCGGAATGCTTCGCCGGCTTCGGTCGTAATGTTATGATCAGCAATCCTATTAATTTCTTCAAAGTTCGGGTAGTCTTCATCGATGTCGGTAAAGGTGTGGATTGTGTCCGCTTCTGCTATGTCAAATGCTTTTACTAAAACAATCGCCATCTGCGAACGTTTTAAACCTTCCGATGGCATCATCCGTCCATTGTTTCCTGTCATAATACCGTGGTATTCCATAGCTGCTAATTCGTCATAGGCATGATTTTCTGCACTCACATCAGTCACTTGCAGTTCATAATCATCCGGTGCGCTTAAATCAAGCGCGGCAGTGAGCATTTTTGCTGTTTGTGAACGCGTAATTTCTTGGGATGGTCGGAAATAACCATCACTAAACCCACTAATAACATCTTCTGCGGATAAGTATTGGATTTCGTCAAAAGCATGGTAATCAGCACTTACGTCTGGAAATACCGGTTCCTCGGGAAACAACGGTTCTCCTTGAAGCGATTGAATCTTTTGCTCTAATTCATCTAATCGTTCGTCTGCATCTGTCACTTTATCTTCGGTGCTGGCAATTTGTTCTTCCGTCCACTCTGCGCTCGCTGCTTCTTGTGACGAATCCGCACCAGCTTCACCGTCACTGCACCCTCCTGTTAAAACCGCGGCTGCAAGCAGCACTCCTCCAAACAGCACGCCTTTCAATCGATGACGCATCTCCCCGTCCCCTTTCTTTATGAACCTGTTTACTTGCGGCCTATGCCATGATAAATAATACCTGCCTGCTTCAGGCTTTCTTTATCAAGCGCATTGCGCCCATCAATCACTACTGGTTGTTTTAATGCTTGTTTAAACTGTTCCGGCGTAATTGAAACACACTCTTTCCACTCTGTCACCAATAACGCCGCATCTGCTCCATCAATGGCAGCAAGTGCTTGATCAGTATACGTTATATCCACATCTAACATTTGTTTGGCATTTTCCACTGCCGCCGGGTCAAATGCACGAATGTGCCCTCCCCGCTGATTTAGCTCTTCAATGATTTTAATTGAAGGAGCCTCTCTCATGTCATCTGTATTTGGCTTAAATGCCAAGCCTAATACGGCGATGGTGCGGCCTTGGATGTCTCCGTCAAAAATGCGGTCAAGGTGTTCGACAACCTTATGGCTTTGAATGTTATTAACATCATTTACCGCTTGTAAAATATTCGGCTGATACCCTTTGTCTTCTGCTAAAAATTTCAATGCTTTCACGTCTTTTGGAAAACAAGAACCGCCATAACCAATACCGGCATGTAAAAACTTCGGCCCAATACGGTGGTCAAGTCCCATGCCTTGAGCGACTGCATGAACATCCGCATCATATAAATCGCAAATATTGGCGATTTCATTAATAAACGATATTTTGGTTGCTAAAAAAGCATTGGACGCATATTTTATCATTTCTGAGCTGCGCGGATCGGTAACGACAATCTGGTCTGTCAGCGGACGGTGCAGCTCCGTTAACATATCTGCTGCTTTTTCCGACGATGTGCCAATCACGACCCGATCTGGATGAAACGTGTCATGAACGGCTGAACCTTCACGCAAAAACTCAGGTACCGAACACACATCAATCTCCGCTTGTGGATAAGTCTTGCGAATTATCTCATTTACCGCTTCTGCGGTTCCAACCGGTACAGTTGATTTGTTTACAATCACCGTAAAGGAATTCGTTAGTGACTGCCCGATTTCTTCGGCAACAGCATAAACATAGTTTAAATTTGCCGCTCCCGTTTCTGTTTCCGGAGTTCCAACTGCAATCATCACAATTTCCGCCTGCTCTACCGCTTCTTGTATGTTTGTCGTGAAAAAAAGCCGCCCTGCATCTTTATTTTTTTTCACGAGTTCTTCTAAACCCGGCTCATAAATAGGAATTTCATTGCGATTTAATTGTTCTACCTTCTCCTCTACCTTATCTACACAGACGACAGTATTACCAAGCTCTGCAAAACTTGTCCCTGATACAAGCCCAACATATCCAGTTCCAATAACGGCTAATTTCATTTCTTCACAACCTTCTTTTTCACTTTTTGAATCCACTCATCAACCTCTTGAAAACGCAGTAACTTCATCAAAACAATCAATACGAAAACTGCTGTAAAACCACCTGATACAAGGCGTACAAAAGAGCCGCCAGCCGTCATGAAAAAGTTAAAGCCAAACAATGCCGCGGCAAATAGAAGCAAAAGCAGCAACAGTTTGCCAATCTCTTTTCCTGCTTTATGTTTCATTGTCCCTTGCCATTTTAACACAAAACGTGTACCTGCTAAGAGAAGAATAAAGTTGCATATCGACGCAATCGATGTTCCCCAGGCTACCCCGGCAGCTCCATATGATTCAATGAGCAAAAACGCAATCACAACATTAATACCTAATACAGAGACCAGACTTATCACAACAGGGAAGATCGAACGTTCATAAGCATAAAAAAACCGCGTAATAAACAGATTGGCCGAATGAAAAAACATCCCAATAACAAGTATTTGCAATAACGGCGCCGCCATAGCGGTAGATTGTTCTGTAAAGTTACCGTATTGAAAAATAATACGGATAATATCTTCTGCATAAAAAAGGACAAACACTGTGGCAGGCAGAATAACCAGCCCCATCATTCGAAGTCCTTTGCCATACAGCGATTGGATGCCGCTCTCTTCTTTGGCTGCTACTTTTCGTGACAGAAGCGGATAAATGACTGTTGTCACTGCCATCATAAGGACACTTTGCGGCATTTGCACGACTTTGGACGTATAATTTAATGCTGCAATATAACCATCTTCTAACCAAGAAGCGAACATACGGTGCAGCAAAAAATACAGCTGCAGTGTTGCACCTCCAAGCAGAATCGGCATGCCTATCTTTAGTGTCCGCCATGTTTCCCTGCTTTTTTCTAAACGCGGGCGAAATGAAAAGAACTTTCCTTTTCGAACAAAATATACGAGAAACATACACATGAAAAACGCACTAAAAAGTGCTCCCCAAGCATGAGCATATGCGCCAAGCCACGGATAAAAAACGACCGCAATCCCTAAAAATGAGCCATTTAATACGAGCGTGGCAACAGCTGCCCACGAAAAACGGTTATTAACATTTAATATGCCTGTCAGCCACATAGAGAGAATCAAGAAAAACGTAGCTGGGGCCATCACACGAAACAAATCGGCCGTCAGCTGAAATTCTGCTTGTTCCATCCCAGAGAATAATAAAGCAATCACTTGTTCAGAAAAGAATACAAGAAGCGCACTAAAAAAAAGAAACGCAAGAGACAGCCAGCCAAACATGCGCTCAAGGTAGCGGTGCTGTCCAAGCGGATCATCAATTTTCGTGTACACAGAAATAAAAGCTGTCGTCACCGCGCCTCCTATCACAACATAAAAAAAGTTGGGCAGTGTATAGGCAGTAACGACGCTGTCAGCGGCATAACTTGTTCCAAATTGATAGCCAATCACGACTTCTCGAAAAAAACCAATCAAGCGTGACAACATATTAATGACGGCAACAGCACCGATGATTTGCAGTAGTTTTTTGCCTTTCATCTATAACACGTTCCTTTCGGAGACCGTCACTTCAAATCTGTCTCACACGTTGTCAATAAAATCTTCCAGCAGCCGCAATATTTGTTCTTTCCCGCTTTTAAATGGAACGGGTTGGAATGTTTCTGCCTGCTTCAGCGCATCTTCTAACTGCTCTGGCCCCTCTACTCCAATAATGTGGCCAGCTGCATGGAATTGGTCGACAATTTCAAGCTGATGGTCATCGTTATGCTCCCCATGCTTTGCAAGCCGTGGTACAGCAATGACAGGTTTTTCTTTTTTCACACCGGTTATAATCGAGCCAGTACCTCCATGAGCAATCACAATGCGCGCATCCGCAAAAGTTTGATCCATTTCTTCAAAGCTTAGAAATGGAATAAGCGTCATTCGCTCTGACTCATACGACGTATGGCCGCTTTGCACCATTACTTCTTCTTGAATAATACCACGCTGTATCAGTTCATCTATTTCTTTTACCAAGCGGGTAAAAGGAAGTTCGTGGGTGCCTAATACGACAAATATCAATAGATGGACCCCCCATGTACTGCTTTTGGATAATGTTTAAGCATCGTTTCCCATTGCACGATAAACAAATCGGCAATCGGATAAACAAGCCGGCCCGACAGTGTCGGTGACGACGTTTTTGCAAAACTTTCAATGAAAACTACTTTTTTCCGAAAAAGCTTAGCAATGTAACACATCGGTACTGCTGTATGTACACCTGTTGTTACAACAACATCCGGACGTTCTTTCAAGAAAATCCCCAGTGACTTTAAACAGTTAAACGAAAACTTAAACAGATAGCTAATTGGATAGTTGCGTGCACCATAGACGAGAAAAGACATAGGGTGCTCTTTTTTCATAGAAGCAGTGACTTCTGTTTTTTCCGTGACAAGATAATAGTCGTATTGCTGAAAAAGCGGCTTTAGCTGCATGAGCTGCGTCAAATGTCCGCCAACAGAAGAAATAAATAATACTTTTTTTCGCTTTTTGCTCACTGTCTCTCACCTTGCTTTTGCTGTGCTTGTTTATAGATAGAGAGCACATTTTTTGTAATTTGTTCTGCATCATTTGCGGCTGCTTTTTGCTGTCCCGCTTTTATGAGGCGCTGCCGCAGAACGTCATTGCTTAACACTTGTTCGATTGAATCAGCTAAAGACGACGGATTCTTCGGTTCTGCCGCAACGCCGGCCCCGTCACTTAAAAGATGCGTTAAGCCGCCGACTTCCGTGCCTACGACCGGAGTAGCACAAGCCATTGCTTCCACTGCTACTAACCCAAACCCTTCGGTATGAGAGGGAAGGACAAACACATCAGCTGCACTCATCCAATCAGCAACTTCTGATTGCGGCTTAGCCCCGTGAAAGTGAATATGCCCGCTAAGCTGCAGTGTCTCGATTCGCCGGGTAAGGCTGGCAAAATATTCGGCTTGTTTTGGCTGGCCTACCACGTGCAGAATCACTTCAGGAACATGCTGTCGAAGCAGCGCCAGCGCTTCTACTAAATCAGCGATCCCTTTTTCTTCAATAATATTTCCAACATAGAGCACATGCTTTTGATTATCAGATAATTCAAGCTGGCTGCGAACCGAGCTTCCACGCGGGTGAAACACGTTCTGGTCCACTCCCATGCTAAAAACAGATACTTTGTCTTTTGGAACGTGAAAATCGTGAATCACTTGTTCTTCCAAATCACGACCTACCGCTATAACATGTGATGCTTCTTGTAAAATGCGTTCGGTTTGCTTCCGAAAAAAACGGCCTTTCTTGGCCATTTTATTCAGGTCGCCTCCATGACAAGTAACAACATAAGGGATATTAAAGCGGCGCTTAAACCAGCGCGCCATCATTCCAGATGGAAACGCATAATGAGCATGAACGATGTCATAGCTGCTTTTGCGTGCAAGAAGCCCTCGTCCTGCTTGTAACAGCCATGTGCTGTACTTGTGGAGCACATTCTTCTTTCCCATTTTTGGGTTCGTAATCGCGGCAACATCTACGTGATTTCCTTGTTTAACAAGGGCTTCCACTTGATTTTTTACAAAAATGCCAAACGTTGGCGCTTCATGCGATGGGTACATATTGCTAATTACTAAAATCCGCATCGATTCATTCCTCCGTTTGCTGACGTTTCCGCCAGTTACATCCAATACCTAAAAAGAGCCAGAAAAATAAAGCAATTTGATGATTTTCCCAAGCTGTTGATAACAGTCCCATACAAACCCATGCGACACTAAAGGAAATAATAAAGAGACCCATCCATCTTTGTTTCAAATCCGCTGCTGCAGCCATTTTCCCGCTGGTTTTTAACACAGACCAAGCAATAAGCCCGAGGAGAATGACCCCAATAATGCCGTACTCCACTAAGACGTACAACGCATTATTATCCACGGTTGTCATTGTGCTTGGTAAATCTTCATGCATAAATTGGTGAAATGGAGAGTTGAACACAAATGCTGCGTTGCTGCCAAACATCCCAGGTCCTACCCCAAATACCGGACTGAATGTCAGAACGAGCAGCCCGCTCAAAACGATGAGGTAACGGTAGTTTTTCGATAAATCGAGTGTGTACATGTTACGCTGTGCAAACCCTTCGAAAAGCATAAGCGCCAGCCCATAACCGACGGCAAATACAACAAACAAACCGACCGCTGTATACAGCATAATGCGAAAGGCTTTGTTTTTTCGAAAGATGAGGCCGATAAGACCAAAACAGGCAATCAGTGCCAGAAATGCCTGTCGTGAAAAAGTCAGGCCGAGACCAGTCAGCAGAATGAAACCGATAACGGTATAAATCACCCAATGTTTTTTTGTCAGCTGGCTGCGGTAGACAAACATATACATCACTAAAAGCAGCAGTACAGCCACCAAATAACCGCCGAGCGTGTTGCTTGAATCCATTAAGCCAAATGCTCGAATTTCTTCCCCAATTGAAATGCTGCGGCGCTGCTCTGTGTTTCTTAAAGGCAGCGGCACTCTGTATATAATTTGGAAAATACCAATAACTGCCTGCATCACACCAAGGCCTAAGATAATATGAAAAAGCTGTTTGACCCAGCGTTTCGGGATATCAATCGCTAACAGAATGAAAAACAAGACTAAAAATTGAAAGATAGCGCGCACCCCAAAAATTCCTTGAGCAAATGGAACGTTATTAACAAATAGACTAAACAACACAAATCCTGCGAAAATCAACAAGCTTTTATTTAAAGGGTTTTGCCATTTTGTCAGCAAATGCCGCCTTCCAATGTCTGGATGAAACAGCACAACCGCTGCCATGATAATAAGCAGTCCTTCGGTTGCATAACCTAACAAACTTGGCACAATTGGCAGCCAATTATTCCATACACGTGTAAAAAGTAATTCAAAAGAAGTCCAGACTACGATAAACGTTGTTGCTAAGAGAAGGAATTGATTTGCTTTTTCCAATGGCAGATAGCGATTAAACATAACGATTGTCACACCATTCATTGCTATTTTTAAAATGCGCAGCTATTTGCCGTTGGCACATGCTGCGGCTTTGTTTTCATGTAGATAAGAAAGCATAAAATGCTGCGCTTATCTTGTAGAGCATTCAGCTTAAAAACCTAACAGCTTCATGCCCTCGTTTGCTTTATGCCGCAAGTCATTTGAAACAGAGGCGATATTTGTCTGCAGGCTGTTCCAGTTGTTTTCCGCTCGTTCAAAAGCGGATACAATACCATGTTCTTGATCGAGCAGTTCATCTATCGCTACGGAATAGTCGTTTTTATCCATCATTTGCATAAAATCCTTTACTTTTTTATGATACTCAACTCCGATAACCGGAGTTTTGGCGTTTACCGAGAGAATTAAGGAATGCAGCCGAGTGCCAATCACCATGTCTTGAGCAGCAGCTACTTTAATAATCTTTTCTGGAGGTAAATTGTCTTCGATAATATGTACGCTCTGTGAATATTCCATTTTGGCAGCAATATCAACGGTGACTTTAACATCTTCGGGAAACTTCGTCGAAAAAAACGTCACCTGGATATTTTTGTTTGAAATGAGCCAATCCAGCGATGAGGCCATGCCGCGAACGTATGCATCATACTTCGCACTATCTGGTGTCGGCCAGTATTCATCACTAAAATACGGGACTGCCGTCACTCCTATTCTTTTGATTTGATCTGTTGGCACGTGCGGCTTTTGCACAGGCACCGAAAATGCTGGGTCATAAATAACATCTATATCCTTTTGGACGCCAATATCCTGTAATAGTTTCTTTGATTTTTCATCGCGTACAGCTGTAGAAAAAGACGCATTGACAAGTTTTTTTATAAAAAACATACCAGCTTTAGTGTTGATAGGGCCTGCCCCTACACCATGAACAGCAACACGACACCCGCTGTACTTTCCTGTCAATCCAAGGACACTATATAACGGTGCGTCGCGCTTATACATATCCATTAAAAGACCACCGCCGCCAATGATAAGCAAATCTAGTTCTTTCATAACACGGCGGCTTTTTCGTATCGTTTGTAACGCCGAGTTCACCAAACTTCCTTCTTTATATAAAAGCGGAACTGCCTTCACACCGTGCCTTGATTCTGTATTAGACGGGGTATTGCTGAATACGACAATATCTTCTTTGTCCACTTGCCCAAAAGTCGTTAATTGATGAAGAAGCCCGGATAAAATCGCTTCATCTCCATTATTGTTATGGCCGTAGTTTCCAATAATTCCAACTTTCATATGTATACGTACCTAACCTTTTCTTCAAATTATTGTACTCTTCTCATGCAAGACAATGCTGCGTGCCGGCTGTTCAAACAGACACGCAGCATAGAAACGATTTCCATCCCTTTTATTATACACTCCGAGTGTCTGCTCGACTAGTTTCGATTTCATGTCAAATCCAATGAGAGCACCACTAATATGAAAAACTCCTCAAATCAGGCAAAAACCGCCGTCTTTTCCAATAAAAAGACAGCGGAATGAAATACTACATCGGTGTATAAAAGTTTTGTGTATAATATGGTTGTTTTCGCACTTCATCAAATGCCACACCAACACCCAGCCGCTCATAAGGTCCTAATAATGAATCACGGTGACTTTTTGAATTCATCCAGCCGGCATGGGCAAATATCGGACTCACTTGTCCATAGGCAATATTTTCAGCTGCGTTATAAAACGTTATTCCATTTTCGCTCATCCGATCGAAAGGACTTTGGCCGTCTAAATTGGTGTGTTCAAAAAAGCTATTGCCAGCCATATCCGCACTGTGGGCACGAGCTGTTTGTGACGCCGTATCGTCCCACTCCAGCACAGATTCACCGTACCGCTTGCGCTGGGCATTAGCGAGGTGAAACACTTGCCGCTCAAAGCTTTCTTTTCTTTCTTTGGTTGGTGTTGCGTAATACTGATCAAATGATTCTTCTATGCTTGAATTGATGAGAAGAACCGCCATGATTCGGTGATTTCGATGGGCATCATAGAAAAACGTCGTGTAACGGCCGCTGCCTTTATACGTACCAGATGTATCACTTTCTACGCTGTAATGAGAGTCATTTTTCGTAATGTACGATAATGGCTCTCCATAAGCATTCGATACGTCTTCTTTGTAATCATCAATGCCAAGCCCATAATGGTCTGACCATATATCTTGGTTACAATACACTGCCACAACCTTATTGTCCTGAACGCCAAATTGAACATAATCATTGTAAGCATTGTGATAAATATACCAATCGAATCCGTAGCGGCTTGTTTCAATGGATTCAGGCTCCCCCAGAACGTTTGTCAGTGTATCCAGCGAATCTCCCAATGTTATCCCGCGAAAATGCCAAGCTTCTCTTTCACTATCTACATCAGAGGGCGGCTGGTTAATTGTTTCTACACGAAAACTCTCATTCATTGCTCGTGCTAGAAACACGGAAAATTGAGCTCGTGTCGTTTTTTCCCCCGGCCCAAACGAGCCATCAGCGTGTCCGCTGGTCAGCCTGTTAGCAGCCAGGTTTTGAATGGCATCGTGTGCCCAGTAGCTTTTTTTAATATCTGAGAAAGTTACTTCTTCCTCTGCCGTCAGCTGAAATGCTCCTGATAAAATAACAGCCATTTGCGCACGGGTTAACGGTTCATGCGGACGAAAATGGCCATCGCTTCCATTCATAATACCAGCTTCTGCTACAGCAGTAATAGAATCATACATAGCATGGCTTTCATCAACGTCATGAAACACCTGACTGCTTTCGCGCGGTGTTTCTAAATCAAGCGCACGGGCTATCATCGCAGCTGTTTGTGCGCGGTTAACATGATTGGCCGGACGAAAAGTACTGTCATCATACCCGTGTACAATATCTTGTTGTGCAATATAAGAAATTTCATCAGCAGCCCAAAATGATTCATCTACATCAGAAAATATTGATTCTTCTGCGTGAAGCGGTAAAGCGATCCATAGCATAATAGATAAGATGCTAATTGCCAGAGCTAATTTTTTTACCATATCTTCGCCCCCTGTCCAACGGTTCAAACCGTACTCTACACCTCTTATTCCTGTTTTTGACTATCTTTCAAACAACTTCTTTTATTCTACCATTTTTTTCAAGTAAGTGAACGCCATAGAAAATCTATATTTTTAGGTCCTAGTTCAAATGTCAGGGTGAACACACCGGTGTTCCATTACACGTTCAGGACATTCACCTTTGCAAAGGATAGAAGGATAAGAAAAACGGCAGCTTCTGCCATAATAATTCAGCAACAAGCTGATTTTTTCTCATCGATGACCTGATCGACAGCAGTCCAGGCACAAGCAGCAGCTGCAGAGTCATCCAGCTAGAAAGAAGGAGCTGCTGACACCTTCACCAAACGTTCTAGAACCTTTTTTACAGAAATTATCTCATACGGCTAAAAGAAAAACCCACCAAAAGGTTTCGGCAACGCTTTTAGTGGGAATGTCATCACTATTACCATTCATAGTAATCTTTTATGCCGTTATATACGGCCCTTGCCGCTTTATCCGTGTAACCTGCCTGTTTCATACGTTGTGCATCACGACTGTTCGTTAAAAATCCTAGCTCAATTAACGTACTTGGCATCGTTGTATTTTTGATTACATAAAATCCAGTGTTGGCTACACGGCGGTAACTCATTCCCGTATCTTTGACGAGACGGTCTTGGATAGCTGATGCAAGTTCACGGCTTTCTTTCGCCTGATGAGAACTATCATAAAAAGTTTCTGCCCCTTCTGCGGCTGGTGTTGCAGCATTTGCGTGAATGCTGACAAACGAATCGGCATTTGCTCTTTCAGCAATATTGACGCGGCCGCTTAATGAAACAAACGTATCATCATCGCGTGTCATCACCACATTTACACCGTCATTTTCTAACAAGTCTTCTACGCTAAGAGCAACGGACAGAACAACATTCTTCTCAACTAATCCGTTTGCTTGTGCACCCGGGTCATGCCCGCCGTGGCCGGCATCAATAACGATTGTCTTGCCGTTTAACACGCTCTCGCCGATACCCTTTTCTTTCATATAGCCGCTGTGTGTATAAGCCCAATCTCCATTGTATTTAATTAAGACCCAGCTGCCATTTGTTTGTTCATAAATATCCACAACTTCGCCTGCACTCAGGCTGCCAATGCTGTCATAG
Source organism: Alteribacillus persepolensis (assembly GCF_900099605.1). Classification (GTDB taxonomy): domain Bacteria; phylum Bacillota; class Bacilli; order Bacillales; family Marinococcaceae; genus Alteribacillus; species Alteribacillus persepolensis. The sequence goes on along the minus strand of NZ_FNDK01000002.1, from coordinate 125,806 downwards.
CTTGCACTCGGACCAGAGCGGACCATTAGCTTAGATGCTGTTACTTTGCCTTTTGAAATAGGCTCTGCAGGTTTTTGGCCGTCATCCGATCCTACCCCGTCTGCCTTGTCTACATAACTATGGTACACGTAACCTTGACGGCTATCGACATACACCTTCAACCAGTCGCCTTCCATTTCATATACGTCGATGCTTGTGCCATTAGAAAGCGTATCAATTACACTATGCTCCATACCCGGCCCTGAACGAACGTTTAATGGTGTACTGGCACGAACCACGCCTTCATAGAGCACATCGTCTTCTGCTGGTTTCTCACCTGGAGTTTCATCGACATTGCCGCCATTATCCGGTTGTTGTCCAATGCGCAAGTTTTCATTCATCGCCCTGGCCAAAATAACAGCAAATTCAGCCCGGGTCGCTGATGTGTTCGGTTCAAACGCCCCAGTATCTTCTATTATATTGTTTTCTACTAATGTTGCTATGTAACCGTTAGCCCAAAAACTTTCTGATATATCACTATATTGTAAGGATTGATTATTGTGCTGTGACTCTTGTCCAAAAAAAGCTCGTGCAACAATTGCTGCTACTTGCGCTTTGCTGATTTTGTCATTTGGGTTAAATTCCCCGTTTCTGCCTTGGAAAAAACCCATCTCCGCGGCTCTTTCTATGTAGCCGTATGCCCAAAATCCTTTGTTCACATCGGAAAAAGAAGGAGAGGAACTATTCAGAACACCTGCGTTCAACGCATTGGTCATCATGACAGATGCTTGCGCGCGGCTAAGAGATTCGGTCGTTCGAAACCTTCCTGTCTCGTCTCCCGTGGCTACACGTTTGTCCTTCAAGTACATAATTTCATCATACGCCCAATGACCGCTGCCTACATCAGAATACCCGCCATTCGCTTTTGCTTCACTTAACCCAATTGATGGAACAATGGAAAGCAAAAGAGACAGAGCTAGCAGTACATATGAAACTTTCTTTAACAATGCATATCCTCCTCTTTGCTGTGTATCCCCTTCTCCTTTCTCTCTTTGGGGTTTTGAATGACGAAGGAAACAAAAACCACCTAACAATAGGTAAATTTCACCATATTTCTCCTTCTGCCAACTAGAATAGCATGTTCGTCATAGATTAACTAGGTTTTTACCAAAAAATATCGAAAATAGTAAAAATATATTATTTCAGATTAAAATTATATTACAAATATATCTTTTTGATAACACAACCTTCCCTTTTTTCCACTTCTTTCTTTTCACATGCATATCGTTTAAAATAAAGAAGTTACTTCTTACAAAACAGGTGATAATATGACATTAAAGAACGCATATACACTAATCGGCTTATCGATGTGTCTGCTCCTTGTATCAGGATGTTCCACGCTCGCGATGGAGCGCTATATTGCCCAGGAAGAAGCGGTGGACACTGAGACATATGCATATCAGGATGAGAATTTCACATACAATGAAGAAATTGTTCAGGAGCTAGCCAATCGTTTTCGTAATGAATCGTTAACAACTACGAATGTTAACAGCATTATGGAAGATGAAATTGAAAATGGCCGTTACAATGAAGTCATTATTTACTTACGCGAACTTCGTGCGGAGGAAGAAGAAGCAGCCGCAGCCCCTTATTCCCAACGCTATATGGATGCTCTGCAAGCTCACGTTGAACGGACAAGCGAGCCGTCTGAGCCATTAGTCGAAGACGCTGTTAACTTGATGGAACAGCAATATCAACTAGACCCAGAAGACGAAAAGACAACTTTGAACTATGCCAAGCTTCTGCTTAATTCCGGATATGATATTGATAAAGGAGCGCAGCTGCTGTTTGATTTAGAGGAAGAAGTAACAGCAAAGGAAGAACAGCCTGGCACTGATTTATTATTGGCACTTGCTCGCGCCTATTTTGCCCTCGGAGAGTTAGATGAAAGCCTTGAGCGCTACCAGCGTTTAACAGCTCTTGACAGCGAAAATCCTACTCATTACTACCGTATGAGTGAAGTGTACACCGCGATGGGGGATGAAAAAGGACGCAGAGACGCTCTAACAAAAGCCTTCCAGCCAACTGCTGAGTTTTTAGAACAATACGGCGACGATACGTTCACCATCTACGAAGATTACTTAAATGCTTCCATTGATTAAATACAAAAAGAAGGGCTGTCAAAAGGTCATAAAAAACGACCCTTTGGCAGCCCCCTCTTTTCATTTATAAGTCTTACATCATATTTTCTCACCCTGGATGGCTCTTCCGGTTCGTTTTCCTCGGACAAAACTTCAGCTGATTGACAGAAAACCACTGTCGGTGGATCTTCGGCTCTTGCTTCGACGTACAGGACGTGCCAGTGCCGGCGTCAGCCACACAATGGGTCTGGTCTTAGCCGCCCCCCTGCAGGCATCTTACCTGATTGCCATGCAAAGATGATAGAGTGAAAAAAGCCCCCCTATCGTCATCTCTCCTCGTGATTTAGAGCTCGCTTTTCATGTTACACATACAAAAAATCGCCGCTTTTCGTATAATGGAGGCATCAGCCACCACATGAACGAAAGCAGGCGATTTTTTATGAGTAACCAAAAGGCTGTTTCCTAAGACTGCGCCATAAACCAGTTGTATCTTCCTATGGATTTTTTGATGAACGGCTTTTGACACAGTTTTTTGCACTTGCTTGCTATTATTCCATCGCTCTCGTTAAAAACAACGCAAACTGCCCTCTTGTCACATCTCCACTTGGCCGATATGGATCTTCTGTTGTCCACCCATTGTGATACAGCGTATTAATAGCATCATAGTTCCAGTAATCAAAACCAATATCGGCAAAGTGATGCTGTTCGCCGGCAGGTTCAGCATAATCCGCTAAAGCAGTTGTGAGAACACTTGCCATTTGTGCCCTCGTCATATTTTCCTCTTTACGGATATCACCATTGCTTCCTGTCATAATACCGTGATACTCCACTGCACGCAGCGGCTCATAATAAGGGTTGTCCTTGTCAACGCCAGCTGCTTGTAATTCATAATCACCCGGAACTTGTAAGTCCAGCGCTTTATCAAGCATTGCTGCCACGTGCTTTCTTTTTATCGGATCATTTGGCTTAAATGTCCCGTCTTCATGGCCATTAATAATGCCTTGGGCTTCCAGCTCAGCCACTGCTTTAATCAGCTCATCACCGCGTACGTCCGGAAATGCTGTTATTGCTCCTTCCTGAACATAAGAGCTTGCCATGTAGCCATGACTGTCTGAATAATAGAACGGATAAAAGCCGTAGTGATTTGCCGGATTGTTATCGTGCTCAAGCGCTCCTTCTACCGTCAGCGGCGTATATACTGCGACATTTCCTAATAGTGCTGTGCCTGTCGACGGGCCTTCACGAAAATTAATAGAATTACCAGATTCCCTGTAACTGTACACATCATCCCCTTCTTTAAACATCTGTAAAGAAGGTGTCTTTGTTTCCGTTGTCACGTGTTTTTCTTCAAATGACATAATGTTGCTGTCGTTTTCATAAACAGTATCCACCCCTGGCAAATCGAACACACTCACGTCAAAGAGATTGCTTTTCGCAACTCTTTCATAAATACCCTCTTGATATGTATCACCGCTCTTATTCGGGTCATTGCGTTCATCTAAGCCGTTGTATGCCAGCACTGCAAAATACCAGTTCTCAAGAATATGGCGCTGCCCATCATTTACGGCAGGCAATAAATTGCCGGACCAGTTCCATTTTTCTTCTAACAGCTGTGCACCCACCTCAATATTATAGGCCGTATCATGTTCCAGCCTTTCTTTATCTACGTTGCGATTCATTAAATCATCTTCGTCCAATGTCACCTGCATCATGCCAATGCCGCCATCGTCATTTTCATTTCTTATGACGTTTCCTGCTTCGTCAAATTGTTTCATTCCAGTTTCTTCATAGGCGATTGCTTTTAAAATTTCCGGCGGAATCTCATATTCTAATGCCGTTTCCGTGAGCAGGTCTTTTTTCTCTTTATATGACAGCCTGTCTTTCTCTTCTTTACCAGTGTTCTCTTCAGCTAGCGCCGGCACACTAAGAAGTAGCGCTGCTCCAGCTGCTGCGAGCACACCCAAACCTTTCTTCATCTTTGCTGCCCCCTTCTTTTTGTCTATGAATCTATTATAACGGACAAACCAAACTCTTCCAATCCAACTGTAAAAAAATTGGTTTCCTAATGAAATAAACGCGGGGAAAATGATATACTGATACAAGTGTTATTGATAGAAAGCTCATTGAAATAAGGAGAGAACAACATGATTGCTTCATTAAAAAAGATTATTGGCGACGAGCAACAGCGCCGTTTAAAAAAGTACCGGAAAATCGTTGACCGAATGAATAAACTAGAACCTGAGATTCAAAAGCTGTCCGATGAAGAATTACAGCAAAAAACACCAGAGTTTCGTGAACGCCTTCAAAACGGAGAGCCTTTACATAAAATAAGAGACGAAGCATTTGCCGTTGTTCGTGAAGCATCAAAACGTGTCATTGGTCTTCGTCATTACGATGTCCAGTTGTTAGGAGGGCTTACATTAAACGACGGAGACATTGCTGAAATGGCCACCGGGGAAGGAAAGACACTTGTTGCTTCTTTGCCCAGCTATTTGCAGGCATTAGAAGGAAAAGGCGTGCATGTCATCACGGTCAATGAATATTTAGCGCGGCGCGACAGGGAGTTAATTGGTCAAGTGCACGAATTTCTTGGTTTAACTGTTGGACTAAATGTCCCTCGTCTTGCAAAAGATGAAAAGAAAGCCGCCTATGCAGCGGATATTACATATGGCGTAGGCAATGAATTTGGGTTTGATTATCTAAAAGACAACATGGTCTATAACGTACATGAAAAAGTACAGCGTCCCTATCATTTTGCCATCATTGATGAAATAGACAGCGTACTTGTAGATGAAGCAAAAACTCCTCTTATCATCGCCGGCAAAACCGAAGTAAACCCGAGCCTCTATCAAATCTGCGCGAAAATGGCACGTAGTTTCGATGCTGAAACCGATTATTTGTACGATCCGATTTCAAAGTCTGTTAGTTTAACTGATGCAGGTATTACCAAAGTCGAAAGAGCATTTGGCATCAATAACTTGTATGACCTTGAGCACCACACACTCTATCATTTTGTGCTGCAAGCATTGCGTGCGCGTGTCATGTTTAAACGTGATGTGGACTACATCGTCAAAGACGGTGAAATTAAATTAGTTGATATGTTTACTGGACGCATCATGGACGGCCGTACATTCAGCGACGGCTTACATCAAGCATTAGAGGCAAAAGAGGGCCTTGAAATTACCGAAGAAAATAAAACGCAAGCACAGCTGACCGTGCAAAACTATTTCCGCATGTATCCAACGATTGCTGGAATGACAGGAACAGCAAAAACCGAAGAACAAGAATTTCGGAACCTGTATGGAATGGACGTTATCCAAATACCAACCAATAAGACACGAATTCGTGAGGATAAAGAAGATATTATCTTTGCAACAGCAGGTGACAAATACAAAGCCGTTGCCAACGAAGTCGAAAAACGGTATCAAAAAGGACAGCCTGTCCTCATTGGCACCTCTTCTATTATCCAGTCCGAAACTATGGCTGGCTATTTGGATGAACAAAAAATTCCATATGAGTTGTTAAATGCTAAAAGTGTAGAAAAAGAAGTACAGCTCATTTCTCTGGCCGGTCAAAAAGGACAAGTAACCATCGCCACCAATATGGCTGGACGTGGTACAGACATTATGCTTGGTGAGGGCGTCGCAGAACTGGGCGGTTTATTTGTGCTTGGCACCGAGCGCCATGAAAACAGGCGTATCGACAATCAATTAAAGGGACGCTCCGGCCGTCAAGGCGACCCTGGTGAAACACAGATGTTTCTCTCTCTTGAAGATGAGATGCTGCTGCGTTTTGGAGAAGAAGACATCGAAAAGCTAAAAGAAAATTTACAGACAGATAACGGCGGACGCGTCTTAAACGAAGATGCTCACCGCGTCGTCAATTTAGCACAAGAAATGTGTGAAAACGCAAATGCTTCTTTGCGGGAATACACACTAAAACTAGACGATATCGCCAACGAGCAGCGAAACGTTATTTACACACTGCGCGATAAAGTACTCAAACAAGACGATCCGCTCAGCACATGGATGGAAATGGTCCAATCCAGTACAAAAAAGCTCGTTGAACGTTATTGCGGGGACGAATACTTGCCTGAAGACTGGAATACGACTGAACTGCAAACACGTCTTCGCCATATTATTTTAAAGCCAGCTATTACGCTGCCAAAATCGGTTGAGTCAAGAAAAGAAATTATGGATATTGTAGAAGAGGCCACCGAGGAATACTTGGCTGTTATTGAAAATTTCCGCGAGAAAAATACGGTGCAAATGCAGGCACGAAAGGTGCTGCTCACATCCATTGACCGCCATTGGCTCAGTCATTTGGAAGAAATGACCCGCTTAAAAGAAGGCATTGGCTTACGCAGTTATCAACAAGAAGATCCTATGCGTGTATTCACACGGGAAGGATATGAACTGTTTTCTCGGATGCACGACATGATTGAACAAGACGCAGCGCTCTACCTTTCAAAAATCTTACGACCAATTGTTGTTCCAAAAGAGGTGAAAAAATAATGCTCCCATTTTTTCGTAAAAAGAAAAACGGAAACCCGAAAATGGAAGGAAACGAATCAGCCGTTTCCTCCGAGGAATTGTTAAACGAAACAAGCGAGGCTGATAACACCGAGGAAGAGGTACATACGGATCTTTCATTTCATCCGGAATGGACGATGTCAAAAGAAGACCAGTATTCATTCCAGTTTCTAAATATGGAATGTCCTGCTTTAAGACCAAACCAGATTTCCCTTTCTGGTATTAGTCTGCAGGAAAATGAGCCTGGCACATGCCAAATCACAGCGTTTATTCGTAACAGCTTAAACAAAACCATTACATTGCATGAAACAACCTTAGTCTTTCTCGACGCCAAAGATAATGTACTCGGCCGAAAGACAGTGGATTTATCAAGCGCTGGAGAAATCCCGGCAAAAAGCAGCCGTCCATGGAACTTCACCTTTAACGACGAGGAATTGTTCACAAGTGATTTACCCGAAGAGGGATGGAAGCTGGCTTTTCAACTCAAGCCATCGTCGCGAAAACATAGCCTGCAGCTTGATAACAGCTGGGAACAATCGCTTGCGGAAAAGGATAAATCCAAACTAAAAGAGATGGTAGAAAACTTAGATCCGCCAAAACCGGGTGAAGTCAATTTTATGGGCTTAAAAGCTCTGCAAAAAGACGACGGTGCCCTGCATGTGACGCTGCTTATTCGTAATGGCAGCAACAAAAACATTACACTTGAACAAATTCCGCTGCAAGTGGAAGACAGCCACTCTCAAGTCGTAGCAAAAGGCGGGTTTTCCCTCGATCAATTTGAAGTGAAAGCTAACACAAGCAAACCATGGACATTCATTTTTCCAACGGAGCTTGTACAAAAAGAACATATCGATTTAAGCAGCTGGAAAGCCTACCCGCTGCAAAAGAAATAACAGCATCCTCACACGGCTGCTGCATGCAAGTTCTCCAGTGTATAATATGCGAAAACTCAAGGTGCCACCGCGCCTTTATGGCGGAAGGCGCCATGTTTCTTATCCTTTCATCCCTTAACCAAGATGCCTTTCCTGAAGTGTCCACAAATAATCCAAACGATTTATAAATCGTTTGGATTATTCTTTGGTTCCTATACGTTTTTTCCAGCCTGCCTCTTAAGCTGTTTATAAATCCTCTAATGCCCGTTCCATAAAGACCGCAAATTGCGCCCGATTGACTGGCTCTCCAGGACGGAAATGACCATCGCTTCCGCGTCCAATTCCGTGTGCTGCCAGTGCCTCAATTTCTTCGTACGCCCAATAATCTTTGTCCACATCTTGAAACGTCTGCTTTGTCTCACTTTCTAAGTCAAAGACGCGAGCAAGAATGACCGCCATTTGCGCGCGTGTCAATTCTCCATTCGGTCGAAAGCGCCCATCAGAACCGCGCATAATTTCTTCATCAGCCACCGCAGCTATCACGTCATACGCGTGAAAACCGGAATCGACATCAGCGAAGTCTGGATTCGGCCGGTTCGCTGTGTCATAGTCAAACGAGCGAACGAGAATTTGTGCCGCTTGAGAGCGTTTCAAATGCATACCCGGACGATACGTTCCATCATCGTACCCATTAACAATGTCTCTTTCTGCCAAATACTCAATAGCCTCTGCTGCCCAATAATCATGAGCTACATCTTGAAACATTGGTGGTGCTGCCACACTTACCGGAATTTCCCGTTCTTGTCCAGCAAGAGTTACCGTAATATTTCCTGAGCCTGGTTCATTACCAGCAGTAAATGTGCCGTCTGCCGTAATAGTTCCAATATCACTGCTTACGTCCCACTCTATCTGTGATTGATCAAACAACAGTTTTTCTCCATTAGAAAGTGCGGGATTGACAGATAACTGCTGACTTTCTCCTGTTCCGAGCGTAAGCTGTGTATGCGACAAGTTCCACTTGTCAAACGCATCTGTTACTTCTACTGCTGCAGAACCTACTTGGGTGCCATTTACATTGGCTTGAATCCTTCCTTCACCATTGTTTTCAGCAGTAAATGTATTTCCGTTCATAGAACCGATGTCATTGCTAACTGTCCACGTAATCGCACTGCCATCTACTTGAACAGGATTATAGTATTTATCCATTCCATATGTATATGACATATCTATCTCATGGCCAACTAAAAGCGTGCCGCTTTCTCTCGAAAGAACCAAGCGGGCAAGCTCCGATGTTGGTGCCGTACTTATCGCTTGAAGCGTAGACGACACAGCACGTTCACTGCCCGCAGACAGACGGTTCATGACACTTGCATATTCATCCCCGTGCTGTCTTGCAACGAGTGTGGTCGAACCGCCGCCGTCAAAATTAAGCGCTCGATCTGCACCGATATTCTTCATATATCTAGCAAGCTCTCCTATATCGGCGTTATCCAAGGTCACCATAAACGCTTTATCACCAGAAGCGTTCACTCCAACAGCTGTACGCGCTGTCTGTGACTTATAACGCCAGCTGTTAGGATCCATCGTAATGTTGACTTCTCCATTTTTTACTAGCTGCGGGCCGCTCCCTAGAATAAAGGATGCGTCTTGCCATTGATTATTAATCGTTGCTTTAACAGAAATAGAATCTCCAACAGAAACATCTTTCAGCTGGTCATATCTGTCCCCGTTCGCTGAGATAACAAACCCGTTTTCTGGGATAGCTGCATTACCAACAGCATCATAGTCACGTATAGCTGTAACTGTACCGCTCAATGTCTCACCAAACGAAAAACTTTCCGGATTGCCACTGGCTTGCTCGACGATAATTTCCACGCCGTACTGGTTTGTTCCTGTCCGTTTATCTATATAAGCCGGTGTAAACAAGACAGCTTCACTGCTTCGGCGCGTCGCATTGATATTATCCACCGTGACTGTTTTTCCATTCACTTCAGTATGGGCACGCGCTTGATATTCTCCAATTGCAACTTTTCCATCCCGCGTCTCGCCAAAAACAATCGGTTCACTGCGATAATGTTCTCTGCCTTCCGATACACGCCCGAAACTTATAATTTCATTGTTTTTTGTAATAATACTGAAAGGCAGCTGCGTCGAACCAGCTCCCATATCAAAGAAGGAAGCATTAATAGCACCTACCACCCGATGCCCCTCTCTTGTTGCATTCCTTGATTGCTCAGAAGTGGTTTGTAACTGATTCAGCGGCTCGGGCACCCCAATATCAAGTTCGCTGTAGTTCTCCGTTATATCAACGGTCAACACATTAGCTCCATGTGCCGCATCACTTTCATATGTAACTCCTGGACTTACTTGAAAAGACGAAGCCCCGGCTGTATGCGCTGCGGCAACAAACAACGACGTCGACAACACAGCAGTCATGCTGCGTTTTATGGTTCTTTTTATTCCCATTTGTATAAATCCTCTCCCATTATATGTATCTACCAATCTATGTAAAAAGCACTAATTGTAGAATATTCCAATTGTCGGAAACTGTCAATTGAAAGATTAATAGATGTATAAAGATACAACCAAAAGAGGCGGGAACAAACGTATAGTAATCATAGGACAGTCTGAATAGTTCATGAAAATAAAATCAGATAGTTTGCTGATAACAGTTATTTCTATCATTGCTTCATTAATATTCTGCACGTTCCGCGGACACAACTTCAGCTGACTTGGTTAAAAAACACAAGTGTCCGAAAAAAGAAGGTTCAGCTCGCTCTGTTTCCAGCAGGGTCTCCGTATGTTAACAACACTTAACCTGTACGTTCATCCCTTATTGTTCAGCTGTAGAATAACCTGTCTTAAAGTTACGCCAGCCTCAAGTAAAAACGAGTTAGAGAAACATTTTAACGTATCTCCCTCTTCAAGCGTAGCTAAGTGGCGGGTAGTTCACGGTGTCACTTTTGTCATAATGACACCTTCCTCAATCAAATAATTGCCAGGTTCTAGCGGGCCAGCTTGATTCACTTCTGCCAGACATTCATTCATTTCTTCTGTGTTTTTCAGCACAATAAGATAATCAGACTCTTTTACATCTTCCTGTAATTTTTCTTTCTCTTCCTCCGTCTGGCACATTGTGTGAACAAATGTCGTTTTTGCCATACGTTCATAATTCATTGCATGTCTTAAAAAGCCATGGTCTGACTCACCGGTGTCACGTATTAATGTTATTTTTGTATCACCTGTTATTTTTTCTGCATCTGTTAACGCGTAATATTGCTCAAGCGCAGGATAACGCGGCTCAGCACCAGGATTGTGCTGTTGTAAAAGGGCCGGAATGTTGTTTAAAAGCGGGAGCATTGCCACAACTGCGCACCCTGCCATCATCGCTTTTGAAAACCAGGCCCGGCCGCCATCGTATGATATCTTCTGCCACTCTCGTAACAGCATCACAAGCAGCAGTCCGGTAAAAAACACACCTGCTGTAGCCTGGTAACGCGAAAATCCTGCTAAATTAGCAGCTTCGCCCTCTGGCATTAAATATAAATACAGCAGATACAACAATCCGATATAGACAACATAGAACAAATGTACAAATAGCGTTGTAAACAACAGTGCACGCGGCGAGCGTTTTTTTACAAATGCTGACCAAACAAACGTTAGTATCGCTGCAATGCTGACAACAGTCATCACTTGAATGACATCAACCGACATATCAAATGCTTGGGAAAGTACATTTGGCCACAGCTGCTGAACCACTTCATCAGATTTATTCGGGTCAAGAAATGTTTCTTTCGTAATCGCAAATTTATTCTCTTCATAATCCGACGTGTAAGCCCTTTCGATATATGAAGACCACAGCCCATTCACAAGCAGCGGAAAAGCCAGCACTAATAGTACAAACATGCTGAGAACCTGTCCCGCTTTCCCTTGCAGCGACTGCCTGTTTTTAATCACCACAGCGATAATCCAAACCACACAAAACGCAAAAAAGATTTTGCCGCTGTCTTTTGTGAGAACCAACAATGCTAGCACCGGTGCAGCCGCTGCCATCATCAAGCGTACATGGTTCCGGTAATAAAAAACAATGAGCATAACGGCAATCGTCATATAACCAAGAATCTGGTCAACAAGCAATGTATAAATACTCGCCGCATCAATGAGCAGCAGAACAAACGCCGCTGCTGTTACAACGATTAGTAACAACGGCCGTTTCCACGACGTAAACAAAAACAGCGGCGTCAAAGCAGCAGCCACTAAAAACGATTGTGCCATCAACGCTTTTGTTTCCGAAAAGCCGATCAATGTTACAATATAATAAACAAATAACGCTGTACCAGGCGGATAGTTTTTATATGTAATCACCGAAGCGTCTCCTGGCAGGCTGTCATATAAGAACAAATGTTTCACAATGATACCCCAGTGGCTGAAGTTATCAAAGTGCAGAAACACCGCATCTTTTAATAAGACGAGAAAGAAACCACACATAGCTGTAAAAAATACCAACCCTGGTGTGATGAGTGACGTGAACAAACGTTTCTTTATGATGCGGTAACCAGCGTATACAAACAAGATAAGCCCAATGCTCCAAATGCCGTATACAGCAGGCCGCAATACATCCATCAAGCCGGCGATGAAAACAACCGCCACAACACTTGAAAACACAAACAACGGAATCACAGCCGGGGGAAAGGAAAAACGGTAGTGCAAGTAAAAGCCATAGCCGATAAATGACAGCCACATCAACACAAATAAAAGCATTACTGACATCTTTCTTTTCAGCCCTTTCTAAACACCCACTGGCGCTGCATGTAAAAACTAAATAAAAACAATAAGGAATCGACAGCAATTTTAATAAGCACTTCTGGTCCGCCAAGCGAGTGGTACAGTACATAAACACCGCCCGCAGAAGCTGACATTTGCGCCGCCGCTAGCACGTAATACTTAATCAGTGTACGTTTCGTATATTGGTACGACTTAAATACAATATTGCGGTTTATTATGTAGTTAAATAAAGACGACAGTACTCTTGCTAATACCGTTGCCACAATAATGTAACTCATGGGCAGCAGCGGTTTTAACATCAACACAAATACGGCGAACAACAGCACATCTACAACAAAAGAAGCGAGGGAAGAAAATAAAAATCTCAAAAAGACATAGTAAATTTTAATGGAATCCAAAATTGGATGAAAATGCGATGATTCGTTGTCATTAATATAAATAGTATCAATCGCAACTTGTGAAATGGGAACGTCATGAGTGCGGCATGCCAAAATCATTTTCATCTCAAACTCATAGCGGTCGCCTTTTATATCTAACAGCTTTTCAGCAAATGATCTCGATATTCCGCGCAGCCCTGTCTGAGTATCCGCAATTTTCATACCGGCAGCCATTGTTACGACCATTTTCGTCAAGACATTTCCAAACCGGCTCCGGAGTGGTATTTTCTCCCCGGAAAAATCTCTAACACCAAGTATGAGACGAGATGGGTGCTTTGCTAATTCATCAGCAATTCGCTTAATATCTTTCGGAGCATGCTGGCCGTCGGCATCCGCTGTTACCATGCCGAGTCCATTTGGGTAATTGTCTTTGTAAAACGAAAATGCTGTTTTTAATGCTCGTCCCTTCCCTAAGTTTTCCGAGTGAGTTAATACCGTACATGCAGAAAAACCCGACAGCTTGTCAAAAATGTCATTGTGTTGTTTTGTACTTCCATCATTAATAACGATAATGTCTTTAAAACCAAGTGTCATTAAACGTTCTGCTAACTCAATCACTGTACTGTCTGGATTGAATGCTGGTATGACAACTGATACATCTCTAAACGTACCTGCCATCTTTGTTCCCTCCTTTCAGAACCACATATATATTTTTTTACTAGTTGAACGAAAAGACATGCTGCTAGAGAGCGATACACAACCACTGTTTACGCTGAATAGTGAATAGTTTACATGTATCGAACCTTTTTCTAGCAGACAAAATGTAACCGCCTCAACATACACCGAGGCGGTTTATCCGTAAGGTATCAAAGTGAAGATTGGCCGGCTCGTTCTGTCAATGCTTTTCTCAAGTATGCTTCAAGCGGCTCTTTTAAGTCATCGCGATTTAGTGCAAAATCAAGCGTTGCTTTAATAAAACCGAATTTATCCCCAACATCATAGCGGACACCGCCAAATTGGTAAGCTAACACCGCTTGTGATTGGTTTAACTCTTTAATCGCATCCGTTAACTGAATTTCGTTGCCAGAACCCGGCGCAAGTCCCTTTAAGATATCGAAAATTTCAGGACGCAGCACATAACGACCCATAATTGCATAATTAGAAGGCGCTTCTTCTAACGGTGGTTTTTCCTTTAAATCTGCAAGATGCAGCACACCGCTTTCGATTTCCTGGCCTTTTGGTTCTACAATACCATACTTCGAAACATCCTCATCTGGCACTTGCTGAACGCCGACAACCGAAGAATGATAACGTTCAAATGTTTCGATGAGTTGAGCCAGACACGGTTTTTCCGATTTGACAATATCATCGCCTAACAACACGGCAAATGGCTCATTGCCGACAAAACTGCTTGCACAAGCAATCGCATGTCCTAAGCCTTTCGGTTCTTTTTGGCGAATATAATGGATATTAGCCATGTTTGAAATTGATTGTACTTCCTCAAGCTGGGACCATTTCTCCTTTTTGGAAAGCGTTTCTTCTAACTCATAGGATTTGTCAAAATGATCTTCAATCGCACGCTTCCCTCTTCCGCTGACAATAATAATATCTTCAATTCCAGATTCAATCGCTTCTTCTACGATATATTGAATCGTTGGCTTATCAACAATAGGAAGCATCTCTTTTGGCTGCGCTTTCGTAGCTGGCAGAAACCTCGTTCCCAGCCCTGCCGCTGGTATGATGGCTTTTTTTACTTTCACAACGATTCACTCCTTGTTCAGATCATCCTTAAGTTTCATCCCATAATAAAAAGATATCATGGACACGAGGGTAAATTTCTAATGTCCCCAGCTGCTGATGTTGATTTGTTGTATCTGCCGTTTTCAGTGCTTCTAGAATCGTATTCGCATCATGCGGTGCTCCAAGCGCCTCTGCTGCTTGTGAAACCAGCTCTAAATTATCTTCTGTCGTTCTTGATACAACATATTCTCTTTGTTCACCAGGAAACGCTTGAAACAAATGATAATATGTTTGGTCGGCTGTCGCAAACTGATGGTCGCCGCGTGCGTACAATGTCACACCTTTCTCTTCATACAAAGACCGCACCATTTCGGTATAAGCATTGGAACCTTCTGCTGTCAAATCAAGCAGTGCATTTGAATTCCATTTTGTAAATTGCTGATCATGCAGTCGTTTAAAGAAAACTGCCGCTTGTGCACGTGTCATTTTGCCATTAACATCAAAACGCTCCATCGGCGTGTCACCGTCTTGACGCCCAGTCGTAATGTTTTCTCTAAACATCCATTCAATGGCTTGTTCTAATTCTGCAGGCTGCCCTTGTGAGTGCGCCAGCGCTTGACTAATTACTCCCCGGGTCACTGGACGGTTTTTTATGGAATCATCACGCAGACCCGGCATACGCAGAGAATGCTGAGAGAGTGTTTCATAGGCTGGCTGTGCCCAGTGGGCGGCTGTTGTACTGCTATGTTCCAGCTGGAAATAACGCTTAAGAATCGTGACAAATTGTGCCTCACTCATCGCATTTCCCGGCCCAAAACGTCCATCATCGTGCCCATTGATTAATCCAGTCTCTTCTGCCCAGCGAATTTCATCATACGCCCAATACCCTTGATCAACATCCGGAAAACCACTTGTTTCAGCATTTGCCGCATTCGTCATTGAAACACATGCAGCCGCTATGTATAAAACAACAGCCATGAATAAAAACGCAGCCATACGATCCGGTTGAAATAAGGTTTCTTTTGAAAAAATCTTCATAGATAGGAGCTTTTCTTACTTGATAAGATGCTCGTTTACACCTCCTCTTATGCTTTCTATCCTTTATTATATCTTCTTCATGACGCCTGCGGCTACCTGCGTTTATGAAACATGCAGAAAGAGAGATTAGTCGCAGGTGAACGAGTACGTGAAAATAGTACAAAATGATGTTGATTATTAGCTGCCCTGTACAACAGCATTAACAAACGAGCACGATGAAGGGTGTGTCATCCTGCATCTTTCTTCCAACACATATTACTTCATAACAATAATTCCTATTAAATAGTAGGAAAGAACTTTTTTTGAAAAATTTTTAAAAATATATAGTGATTTTTTCCTAAATATCTGATATATTTAGGTTAAATTACTAGAAAGGAGGATCGTTGACGTTTTACCACCCACTCTCAATGTAAGCCCCCTTGCTTACGACTCTCTTGTTCCCTCTGAATATCTATTTTCTTTCACACACCACCTTTTTCATCTGGTCTATTTACGAGACATTCTACTCTGAGAAATTATCCATTGACAGGCACAAAAGAAAACAAAAAGACTGAGTGGACGATGACAGCGATTAAACGTCCGAGCAAAATGAATATAATGTATAAAACACAGCAGCTGCGTCTTTTCCCTCCTGTACAAAAGATGCGCTCTTCGCACTGTACATGTAGCAGCACACCCCTTTTCACACGTCCACTGTGGCAGGAAATATTCTTCTGAATGAATGCCAAAGCACCCTCCTGCTTTGAACATATCATCAGGAATCAGCCTGCCAAACATGTACATGATACAAGCATGTACTTTTCTAAGCTTATCTTCACAAAACATGTTTCATTTGCCCTTATGCTACACGCATAACATCGTTTTTCTTATCATCAAAATACCCTATACTCTCTTTTTATTGATTTGAGGTGTCTATTGTGTTTAATCAAGTAACGATTGTCGGCCGCTTCACGCGTGACCCTGAGGTAACCTATACGAAAGACGGCACGGCAGTTTGTAATTTTACGTTAGCAGTACAACGCTCTTTTCGTAACACACAAGGAGAATATGATGCTGATTTTGTTCCTGTTACTGTCTGGCGAAAGCAAGCGGAAAACACAGCTTTATACTGTCATAAAGGAGCATTAGTTGGAGTGAACGGCAGAATCCACACTCGAGCATATGAAAACAAAGAGCAAAAACGTGTTCATGTCGTTGAAGTAAATGCTGATCAGGTTCGTTTCTTAAAGCTGAACTCCCATCAACCTGCTTTTAACGCTGCTAGTCAGCAGACAGCGGCAGAGGAAAGCCGCGAAACAGACAACACTCCTCTGACTCCTGTTGAACATATCCCTGTAATGAACGTAAAAGAAACAAATAAGCCTCAATAAATCTTTCTCTTCTCACAGGCCTCCCTTCTATCTAAACGCCTCGCACTATTTTCCCGCTAACCTTTTCCTTCCTCTGAACACAGCCATCTGGGTTCTGCCTGTAACACCAGATGGCTTGATTTAAAACACGGCAGTGTATAGACAACGTGTCAATATGTTTCGGTCACCTCTAAGCAGCATCAGCTATTAAAAAAGCGGCCAGCACGTGATGGCTGACCAGCTTGTATTTTTCTCGACAACATACATACCTGCCTCTTCTAAGCTTTGTCATCCCCAGATAATCCAGACAATCGACACTGTCGTTGCCATCACTAATAAGCTGATTGGAATACCAATTTTCATAAAATCAACAAACCGATACCCGCCATGATTGTAAACAAACAAATTAGTCTGATATCCAATCGGAGTAATAAAACTTGCGGATGCAGCTATCGCAACAATAACCGCAAATGGCGTCATCGAAAGACCTAAAATAGCAGAGGATTCAATAGCAACCGGCAGCATCATAATAGCTGCAGCGTTATTTGTTATCATTTCAGTAAGAATGTTCGTTAAGACATACAATAAAATAAACACACCAATGACTCCCAAGGGAGCTGTCCATTGCAGCAATGTTTCTGCAAGATATGTCGCTGCCCCCGTTTTTAACATTGCTTCTCCAATTCCTAACGCCGCTGCAATGACAACCAATACTTGAAGAGGAACATATCGTTTGATGTCTTTCACCGTTAGAATATTACACAACACCAGCAGCAGTACGGTCATGAGAGCTCCCACAAAAATGGAAATGACTTGTGAAGCAGCAAGTATAATCATCACTGCAAATAAGACAATTGGCAATGTTCGTTTCCATGCCGGCAATGGCTGAAATGGATGCCCTTTTTTATTTTTTCGCAAAACCGTAAACTCATTGCGTTCGCTCGTTCTTTGTTCAAATTCCGGACCTGCGATCAAAAGCAGTGTATCCCCCGGTTTAATTTTTATATCTTCCATCCGCTCCACGCGCGACGTTTCATAGCGAGCCACTCCAACAATAGCTGCATCAAACTGCTGTGGAAACAAGATATCTTTCATCTTCTTAAACAACAGTGAAGAATAGTGCGTGACAACAACCTCTAACAACTGACCTTTTCCTTCCCGCAAACTATCCAGCTGATAAGGAGATTTCGTGTCAATGCGCAATCCATCTTGAGATTCGAGCGCTGCGATTTCCTGTAAACTTCCCGTTAATAAAAGCCCATCATTTGCTGCAAGCTTCCAGGCAGGCGAGTAATCTGACAAAACTTCCCCATGCCGAACGACTCCTAAAAGTGCTGCGCCATGAGTAGTATTCAATCCTGCTTCATCAATGGTCTTCCCATCCAAGGTTCCATTTTCTTCAATAACAAATTCAGCGCAATATCGTCTTTCATACTTATCGCTGCTGAAATAAGGAGCATCCGGGACACGATTGGGGAGCAGCTTTAACCCAATTGTCATCATAAACAGCATAATGATAATTGTTATCGGCACACCAATGACTGCTAATTGAAAAAAAGAAAATCCATCATATCCCCGGTCCATAAGCATTCCATGTACTACTAAATTCGTAGAGGTGCCAATAAGGGTTGTCGTTCCTCCTGCAATCGTGACAAATGAAATCGGCAATAAAAATTTAGATGGAGCCACCCCATGTTTTTCGCACCATTGCCGAACGTATGGTGTAAATGCTGCAACAATGGGGGTATTATTCAACAAGCCTGAAAAAAGAGAAGAAGGTACCATAATACGAAAAAGCGACTGCCGTATACTATGGCCTTGGTTTAGTACATTTGCCACAAACTTTTCAACAAGACCGCTTTTTTGAATGGCACCGGCAATAAGACAAAGCAGTCCAATAGCAAGCATCCCTTGGTTATAAAATCCTTTTATTGCTTCCTGCGGAGTTAGAACCCCTGTTATTAACAAAACAGATAGCCCGCTCAGCAAGATAATATCTGGACGTGCCGCTTCTTTTATTAAAGCCATCATCATGACTGTAATGACTCCCCCGGTAACTGCGATCTCCCATGTCAATGCCAACACCTCTTCTCTTTTTTAATAGCATATGTTTATTTCATAGTAAGTTGATTGGTTTTATATACTATAACTTATATTATACTTTTCCGCTAGGAATTGTAAAGTATGATATAATTATAAAAAGCCTTGACTAGTACACATTTCTAATACGCTCAACAAAAGTATATTCAGGCGCTAGGCAATTTTAGAAAAAAATTTAGCGAATGAAGCAGGAATGAAACGAAAAATATAGAAGATACTGATATACAGCTGCTTTTGTGTTTGTTTAAACACCATCCAACTTAGATTCTTAGCTGCAGGAAAGGAGGTAGGACAGATGGCTTTTGTAATTACCTCACCTTGTATTGGGGAAAAAGCTGGCGACTGTGTAGATGTTTGCCCAGTGGACTGTATTGAAGAAGGAGACGATCAATACTTTATTGACCCGGATGTCTGCATCGACTGCGGAGCATGTATCGTAGTTTGCCCGGTTGAAGCTATTGTAGAAGATACAGAATTGACACCGGAAACAGAGCCTTATTTAGAAAAGGCAAAAGAATTTTTCGGCTCAAGCTGATTTAAGTTCTTCTATTATAAGAATCACGCAACCCCGCTCTTTTAAAAAGACGCGGGGTTTTGATTTACCTGTGCATATCTCTTGTACTGCTAAATAAAATTAGCATGGCATATCATCCGCCAGCCTTTACATAACATTGAATAAGCCCATGTTACAACCTGTACCGCTGCATCAACTTAATTATTCAAACGCCTCTTTAGGAGGGACATCATGAAAAAACGTGTCTTAAAAGATGCATTAAAGCGGCCATTACGCGATTTGCGAATTTCCGTCATTGACCGCTGTAATTTTCGCTGCTCTTATTGCATGCCAAAAGAAATCTTCGGTGATGACTACCCTTTTATGCCAGAATCAGAATTGTTAACTTTTAACGAAATTATGCGTCTGGCTAAACCGTTTGTGCAAATGGGAGCAGAAAAAATCCGCATTACGGGCGGTGAACCGTTAATGCGGCCTCATCTTTCTCAACTCATTGAGCGTCTATCGGTGCTAGAAGGTATACAAGACATCGGCTTAACAACCAATGGCGTATATTTAGTTAAATACGCAGATACATTGAAAAAAGCCGGTCTTCAACGCGTAAACATCAGTTTAGATGCGTTAGATGAAAAAATATTTCAAACAATGAACGGCAGAAACGTAAAACCGCATGCGGTGCTGCGAGGAATTGATGCCTCTCTTGCTGCTGGTTTGCATGTTAAAATCAATGCTGTTATCAAAAAAGGAGTCAATGACGGAGAAATCCTGCCACTAGCAAAGTACTGTAAAAAACGAGGCATTACGCTTCGTTTTATTGAGTATATGGATGTCGGCCAATCAAATGGCTGGAATGTTTCCGATGTTGTCACAAAAAAGGAAATGCTGCACAAACTGCAGCACATTGCTCCTGTAGCACCTGTTGAAAAAGCCTACTTTGGTGAAGTCGCAGCGAGATACCGATATGTTGGCACCAACACCGAGGTGGGCTTTATTTCATCCGTGTCGGATGCATTTTGTGCAAGCTGCACGCGCGCGCGTCTGTCAGCAGACGGAAAACTGTACACATGTCTTTTTGCTGAATCTGGGCACGACTTGCGCGCTCTATTACGAGGCGGTGCCACAGACGAACAAATAGAAAGGAACGTGCAATCGATATGGCACTACCGCACCGACCGTTACTCCGCAGAGCGAACCAGTGAAACGGCAAAACACCGTAAAAAAATTGAAATGTCTTATATTGGCGGCTAAATCTGTGCAAAGGAGGCGAGGGGCAAGTGGAGACGCGCTACAGCAGACAAGAACGTTTCCCCGGCATCGGAAAAGGCGGCCAAAAAAAATTGAAAGATAAACACGTCCTTATCCTCGGGGCTGGTGCATTGGGAAGTACTGGTGCAGAAACATTAGTACGTGCAGGTGTTGGCAAATTAACGATTGTTGACCGTGACGTTGTTGAACTCTCTAACCTTCACCGTCAACAGCTTTACAGCGAAGAGGACATTCGAAAACATCAGCCAAAAGCAGTCGCTGCTAAAACACGGCTGCAGCAAATTAATTCCGACACTGCGATTAAAGCGTATGTGCTCGATGCTCACGCCGGCAACCTCAAAAAGCTTGTTCGCCATTGTGACCTTATCATAGATGGCAGTGATAATTACGACATTCGCTTTATTATCAATGACCTTTCTCAGCAATATCAAATACCATGGATTTTCGCTGCTTTTGCTGGCAGCTTTGGCATGACGTATACATTTCTTCCCAAAATAACTCCTTGCCTGCGCTGTCTTCTGCCAGCACTGCCTGCAGACAGCATGAGCTGTGAAACAAATGGCATTATTACCCCGGTAGTTCTTATGACTTCTGCTCATCAAATGACAGAAGCACTCAAGGTATTAACCAAACAATATGACAAGGTAAGAAACACCCTGCTTTTTTTCGACGTTTGGAAAAACGAGCAGCAATCCATTCGTGTAAACAGTGCCCGCAAAGAAAAATGCCCTTCTTGCGGACCAAATCGGACATATCCATATTTAGTTCAAGAAAACAATATGAAACTAAATGTATTATGCGGCCGCAATACCGTACAAATTCGCCCTGCCGAAACAACATCCTGTAATTTAACTTCTCTTGCAAACACATTAAAAAACTACGGAGAAGTCAAAAGAAACAAATATCTTCTTTTATGCACAATCAATAATTACCGCTTTTCTGTCTTTAAAGACGGACGGGTATTGATACATGGCACCAATGAAGCCCGGACAGCAAAGCATTTATATCAGCAATTTATCAGCAGCGGATTGTAGTACATGCAGAGAATGGCTGTTCTACGCAAGATAAAAACGGAACATCCCGTGTTTGCTTGTTTCACATGGAACTGTATAACATCAGGCATTTGCACATTGAAACTGAAAAAATGCAAAAAAAACTGGGATAAAAGGGTAGGAACGACATAATAATCCGAACGATTTATTACAATCAGTCCGGATTATCTGTTTAGCATACTGATTTCTATCATTGCTCCGTCAAAATACGTCGCGTTCCGCGGGCACAGCCTCAGCTAACTTGGTAAAGAAAAGCCATTACCACGTGAATCTTCGGCTCGTGCTTCGACGCACAGGACGTGCTAGTGTCGGCGTTGGCCACACGTTGTGTGCATCGAAGCAAGCACCTGAAGGTCCATCCATCGACGGGTGATCTTCCGCCGGTTAGCTGAAGCCTTGCTAGCAGCAAGCGGATGTATTTTGTACTATCCTCTTTTTTACGCAAAAAACCCTCACAATAAGTGAGGGGTTTTGCATTTACTGGGTTTTCCCCAGCCTCTGCTGCATTTTATTTATTGAAGATCTTCAATGGAGTCTGCTTCTACATATTCAGGTACAACCAAGCCGATTTTTGCTCCTTCAAGGTTAACACCTAAATCTTCAAATTCACCTTCATAATCATTATAGTACTGTTCATGTGTCGCTGGAAGCCATGCTGCTACCATTGCATCTGCTTCATCTTCAGCAATTGCTGCAAACATGTGCGGTGCTTCCATCGAAGTCGTTTCTACTTCATAACCTACGTCTTTCAACACTTCTGCAATGACATTCGTAGAAGCAATTTCAGAATCCCATGCAACAAATACTAAGCTGATTTCTTCGCCTTCAACTTCTTCTACACCTTCTGTCCACTCGGAAACGGTATCTTCATTTTCATCCACCCAATTACGAGCTGCTTCTTGCTCATCTGTACCTTCATAAATATCAAGCATTACTTCTTCCATGTCCTCGCCTTCCCAAGCGAAGTTATCAAGTACTTCATATGCTTCAGGCTTGTCTTCTTCCAATCCATTGCGTACAAGGGTGTGAATGTCCTCGGCTTCCCCAAAGGAACCTTCTGGATCTTCAAGATATTTCAAATCATGTACGGCAAATTTCCAGTGAGGATTCCAGCCCGTTACAACAATTGGCTCTTCATTTTCCACTGCTTCTGTTAAAGCACTAGTCATTGCTGCATCCGAACTTGGCTGCAATTCCCAATCCTCTAAGCCGTAGTCCTCGATGGCTTGTTCAGCTGAAGCCATGACACCGGCACCAGCATCAATTCCTGTAATAGTATAATCAACTTCTTCTCCAAGGTTACTCGAAGCTTCTTCGCTGCCTTCTTCTGTTCCTTCCGGTGCTTCTTCTGCTGGCTCTTCCTCTTCCGCGCCACATGCGGCAAGTACTAGTGACAAAGAAAGCCCCGCTGCTGCACCAGCCTTTTTCCATGTTGTCAACATGATTGACCCACTCCTTTTAAATAAAATTTATTTATGTTTACTCTTGCTTAAACAAAAACAAGAGATAAACGCACTTACTTGCGGCCGTTGCTGAAGCTTTGTGTTAAACGGTCTAAAATAATGGCCAGTATGACAATAGCAAAACCGGCTTCAAATCCTCCACCAGCATCATTACGGCCCACTGCGTAGTATACTTCTGTACCTAAACCGCCTGCCCCAATCATCGAAGCAATAACAACCATAGACAAAGCAAGCATAATTGTTTGGTTGACTCCTGTCATAATAGTAACTTTTGCCATAGGCAGCTGCACTTTAAATAGCTTCTGAGCTGGTGTTGAACCAAAAGCATCAGCTGCTTCAATCGCTTCTGTTGATACTTGCCGTATCCCTAGATTCGTCAAACGAATAGTAGGCGGCATGGCAAAGATAACAGAAGCCACAACCCCTGGCACTTCTCCGATACCGAAAAAAGCAACGGCAGGAATTAAGTAAACAAATGCCGGCATGGTCTGCATGAAATCCAGCACAGGCTTAATAGCTCCTTCTACTACATCGTTTTTCGACATCCAAATGCCAAATGGCACACCGACAATGACAGAAATTAAAGAGGCGGAAATGACGATAGCCAGCGTCAATACCATACCGTCCCAATAGCCCATATTATCGATTAAAAACAGGCCAATAAAGACAAAAGCTGTCAATCCTGTTTTTCTGCCGGCAAACCAATACGTAATCGCGGTTAACAGCACAATTAATAACCATGATGGAAAAAATCCGATTCCTGCATCCAATCCCTCAATAATAGCACTGATAAAGGATGTTAAGGAGTCAAAAATGAAATCAGCATTTTTTAGCCAGTCAACAAATGCGTCAATCCAGTCTGCTAATGGAAGCCTAGGAAGAAAGTCCAACATTTTCCACCTCGCTTCCGGATAACGCTGCAATAACTGTTCCGCGTACAACAGCACCTTTTAATTTTCCGTCTTCTACAACAGCCAATGGTACATTTTGATATGTTAATAGGTTCATAATATCACGCAGTACCGTATCTTTTGCGGTCGTAGGAACATTCTCTTGAATCACTTCTTGTAACTGGTCTTTGTTTTCTGTCACAAGACGTGACACATCGCTTGCATGAACAATACCGAGCAGATTACGCTCTCTATCTGTTACATAAATGCTTGATATATTTGCTTCCTTCATTCGTTTAAGAGCAACGCGCGGTCCTTCTTTTTCCACATTCACCGATTCCGCTCTTGTCATTACATGCTCAACAGTAAACACTTTAGAGCGGTCTACATCTTCTACGAATTTTTCAACATATTCGTTTTCCGGCTCCATCAGTATCTCTTCAGGAGTGCCGATTTGAACAATTGCTCCATCTTTCATAATCGTAATTCGGTCCCCTATTCGCAGTGCTTCATCTAAATCGTGTGTAATAAACACAATCGTCTTCTTCATTTTTGTCTGCAAATCCAACAGTTCATCTTGCATATCTTTTCGAATTAGTGGATCAAGTGCCGAGAACGCTTCATCCATTAATAAAATGTCCGGGTCATTCGCAAGTGCTCGTGCTAATCCAACGCGCTGCTGCATACCACCTGAGAGCTCGTCTGGATACATATTTTCATAACCTTTCAGTCCTACTAATTCTAACGCCTCTAATGCCTTTTCTTGTCTGGATTCTTTTTCTTCCCCTTGAACTTCAAGGCCGTACTCCACGTTACTTAATACTGTACGAAATGGAAACAGTCCAAACTTTTGAAAGACCATGCTCATTTTCTTGCGCCGTGTATCACGCAGATGCTTATCATTCATTTCCGCCAGGTTTTCACCATCTACCCAGACATTCCCAACAGTTGGATCAATCAGTCGATTCAACAGACGAACAAGTGTCGATTTACCACTGCCTGAAAGCCCCATGATAACGAAAATCTCTCCGTCTTCTACGGAAAAAGAGGCCCGGTTCACCCCAACGGTATTACCCGTTTCTTGTAAGATGTCATCTTTGCTTTTGTTTTTCTCTAACAGCTCTAAAGCCTTTTTTGGTTTCTTGCCAAAAACTTTCGTCAGGCCATCAACTTCTAATTTGGCCACCTTTATACACCTCTTTTTTACTGTCTTCGTTCTCTCAATCACTTTTTCCACTATACGTCAGTAGGGATAAAGTAGCAAATCTTATCTATTGAAAATACGCTTTGTGTAAAACGTAAAGTTTAAACTTTACAAAGCTTATATTCTTCTTTCTTCTTATTTCTGCTTTTTTCGACATTTTTATCTTCGGTTAGTCATTTTTGTCGTTTCCCTTCTTCTGTTACACTTTGTAACTATCACATACTGGCTAAGGAGGTGCGAAGCGATGGAACCAAGCAGCGATCAACAAACAGCAGAGTGGGACAAACTCCAGCATATCAGGCATCGTTTTATCTCCGTTATGGCACAGAACATGGGGCTGTATGGAATTTCAGAGACGAACGGGCGCTTATATGGCACGATCTTATTTTCCGATAAACCAATGACACTAGATAACATGAGCCAAGCACTTGAAATGAGCAAAACAAGCATGAGCACAGGTGTGAGAGCGTTAACAGAAGCTTCTATGCTGTCTCGCGTATGGGAAAAAGGCGTACGCAAAGACCTTTATCAAACAGAAGATGATTGGTATCAGTCGTTTACATCTGTATTTGTTAACCGCTGGCGCGAGGCAACGGATAACAACTATCATGCTGCCTTGCAAGCTACTGAGGCGATGCAACGTATGTATGAACACACGATTGACCCCCAAATAAAAGAACAAATCAAAAAAGATATGGACAAATTAAACCACGCGGTTCGGTATTACAGCTGGCTCGATGAAGTCATTGCGCTGTTTGAAAATGGCGATATTTTTCAAATCGTCGAGAAAAAATGATAAGATACAAGCAGAGCTTTAATTCCTATAAGAAAGGGCGTTTTACAGTGGAATTTAAAGACATTATTCGCAATCGTCGTGAGATCACCCATTATCAGGACAAAGACATTCCGCATGATGCGATGAAGGAAGTGCTTGATGCCGCCGTTTTAGCGCCTGCCGGCAACAGTCTGCCGTCACGCGAATTTATTGTTGTCCAAAACCGAGACATGCTCGACCATTTAGAAGGAGCCTCTCCATTTATTCCTTGGTTAAAAGAAGCCAAAGCAGCGGTTGTCGTAACCGGCCGGCCAGATGTTAGTAAATACTGGCTCCAAGATGCTTCGATTGCCTGCAGCTTTATTTGGCTGGCTGCAGTAGATCATGGACTTGGTTCTGCTTTTGGAGCCATTTATCACTCCCAAGACGAAGAAGAATCAGCCAAACGAGAAGGACATGTCCGCCAAGCGCTTTCGATTCCAGAAGACCGCCGGGTCGTTGCCATTTTAGGCCTGGGTTATCCTGCCTCTCATCCCGGCAAAAAAACACCGCCAGAAAATAGCGAATTAGTTCATTATGGCACGTTTTAAACAATAGCCTGCTGCATATCCCGCCTACGCAGCAGGCTATTATACGCATTAAAAGCGGCTTCATTCGTTTTCGTTCCTGCCTCTATGCAAACTTATTGCTATTTTTCTTTT
Source organism: Alteribacillus persepolensis (assembly GCF_900099605.1). Classification (GTDB taxonomy): domain Bacteria; phylum Bacillota; class Bacilli; order Bacillales; family Marinococcaceae; genus Alteribacillus; species Alteribacillus persepolensis. Next base: position 99,028 of record NZ_FNDK01000002.1, on the reverse strand, counting down.
ATGTCCTCCATAATCAGCACAGACTATGTAAGGAAAGGACATACGAAAGGAGACTGTTCTGTTGAGACTTAGCATCCTTGATCAATCCCCGATATCAAAAGGGTCTGACGCACGCCAGGCTTTAAAGCAGACCAAGCAGCTTGTCCAGCTCGCCGAAGAACTCGGATATACCAGATTTTGGGTTGCCGAGCACCACAGTACGAGCGGATTGGCCAGTACATCGCCGGAAGTGCTTATATCCCACTTGGCAACATCGACTGAACAGATTCGTATCGGTTCAGGGGGCGTTTTGCTTCCTCAGTACAGCCCTTATAAAGTCGCTGAAAACTTCAAGTTGCTTGAGGCCCTGTTTCCAAATCGTATTGATTTGGGTGTCGGCCGTTCACCAGGCGGAGGAGAAACAATTCGACTGGCACTCACCGATGGAAACAAGAAAAATTTAATGGAGTTTCCGCGACAGCTAGCTGATTTGCAAGGATTCTTAGATGAAGACCTTCCTAAAGATCACCCGTACCGCACAATTAAAACATCTCCAGCCATCGACACTCTGCCTGAAACATGGGTGCTTGGATTATCCAGGCGTGCAGCCAAACACGCTGCTGCTAACAGTACCGGCTTTACATATGGACATTTTATTAATCCAGAATACGGCCAGGAAGCAGCTGAAAAATATTTATCGTCTTTTCAAGCAAGTGAGAGAATGCCTGAACCTAAAATCAATGCATGTATTTTCGTCGTTTGCGCAGATACTCAACAAGAAGCAGAAGATTTAGCCTTAAGCCAGGATTTGTGGCTGTTAGCTGTTGAAAAAGGAAGAAGTACACAAATTGTTTCTGTGGAGGAAGCAAAACAAACACCATTGTCTAAAGACGATGAAAAACGCATCGAGGAAAACCGGAAACGTACAGTCATCGGAACACCCGATTATGTCAAAGAAACATTACAACAATTTAGCAAACGATATCAAACCGATGAAATCATGGTAATTACCAATATTTATGATGCGGAAAAGAAACGCCGCTCCTACAAACTGTTAGCTGATGCATTCCGCCTTCAACCGCGTACAGCTTCTCCACACCACAGTACGATATAAAAAACTAGCGCTGGATCATGAACCTCCAACTATGTATTCTTTTATAAAAGAAAACGTCCCTAAAGTGGAACGAAAAAGCCGGCCAACGTTTCATGCGTTTGCCGGCTTTCTCTATTCTCATTCTATTTTCCTTGCAATACACAGCTTCTCTTCTTCCATGCCTTTCCACTGTCAATGCTTCGCACGCTGGAGACCGCGTTCATGTTTTGCCGCTTAACCAGCGTCTAGCTGATTCTGTTTTACGAGAACTTATACACTAATGCCTCGTACGGAAGAAGCCGGACTCTGTCAAGGGCATCCATATCTGTGCGCTCGTCGTTATTTGTAATAAGCAGAGTCTTCGGCTTGTTTGAAAAAGAGGGAAACTCCCTTGTAATATACTTGCCGGTAAAGTTGCAAACAATCAACAGTGTTTCACCTTTTAACGTCCGCGTGTAAGCAAATACCTCTTCGTCATCTTCTAGCAGCAATTCATAATCTCCATAAACAATAGTCTGTTCACGTTTTCGCAGCTGAATGAGTTTTTGATAATAGTAGAACACAGAATCTGGGTTCTCTAAAGACTGTTTCACATTGATGTTTTTGTAGTTTGGATTTACGCCAATCCACGGCTTGGCATCTGTAAAGCCGGCATTTGCGGAATCACTCCATTGCATCGGTGTTCTAGCATTATCACGACTGCGGTCGTAAATAGATGCCATGAAAGAAGAATGATCCCGGCCAAATTTTTCTTTTTGTTCTTGATACCAGTTCCATGTTTCAATGTCCTTATAATCAGTAATAGACGGGAAGGAAACATTGGTCATCCCAATCTCTTCCCCTTGATAAATATACGGTGTGCCCTTCATCATGTGAAGACATGTGGCTAACATTTTAGCAGATTGTTCGCGGTAGTCTGCATCGTCACCAAATCGTGTTACTGCCCGCGGCTGATCGTGATTGTTCCAATACAAACTGTTCCATCCAACACTTTCCAGTCCTTTTTGCCACTTTGTCATAATCTGCTTTAATTCGGTCAGCTTCCATGGCTGATTATCCCATTTGCCGCCAGGCCCATTGCCTAAGCCCATATGTTCAAAATGAAACACCATATGTAATTCATTACGGTCTTCACCAGTGTATAGTTTTGCTTGCTCCACGTCTACACCGGGCATCTCTCCGACTGTCATCACATCATAGCCAGATAAGACTTCTTTGTGCATTTCTTGTAAGAATTCGTGAATACGCGGCCCATTTCGAAAATAGCTAGAACCTGAAGCATACACGTGGCCAGGCTTCGCATCACTGTCCAAAAACCGTTGATCTTTGGAAATGAAATTAATCACATCCATTCGAAAACCGTCTACCCCTTTGTTCAGCCACCAGCGCATCATGTCATATACTTCTTCGCGCAGTTTGGGATTTTCCCAGTTAAGGTCAGGCTGTTTTTTGCTGAATAAGTGCAAGTAATATTCCCCTGTTCCTTCATCAAACTGCCAGGCAGAACCTCCGAAGTTAGAAGCCCAGTTGTTTGGCTCGCTCCCGTTTTCTCCTTTCTTCCAAATATAATAATCTCGTTTATCGTTATGTGTCGAAGCACGAGATTCAACAAACCAAGGATGTTCATCAGATGTATGATTGACCACTAAGTCCATCACCAGTTTCATCCCTCGTGCGTGTGTTTCATCTAACAGCTCATCAAAGTCTTCCATTGTGCCAAATTCAGACATAATCTGTCGGTAGTGTCGAATATCATATCCATTATCATCATTCGGAGAGTCGTACACAGGAGAAAGCCAAATAACATCAATGCCCAATTTTTTTATGTAATCCAGCTTTTCAATGATGCCCCGGATATCGCCAATACCATCATGATTCGAATCATTAAAACTGCGCGGGTATATTTGATACACTACTGATTCTTTCCACCATTGCTTTGTCATATTATCACCCTTTCTTACACGTTTTTAAATGTTTTATTACATTTTCTAAAAAATTTTGTTACAACTTCTAGGAAAAACACGTCTAAAAATGTAAAATATATACACATTACAAACGGAGGTTATGTTCATGTGCGGTTTTATTGGAGAAATAAGACATTTCCCGAAAACGATAAATGAAGATGAAAAAATACATTTCTATGAAAGAAGTCAGCTGCTGTGCCACCGCGGTCCTGATGAGTATGGCTATTACTTTGATGATTATATATCTTTTGGCTTTAGACGATTAAGCATTATTGATCTAAACAGCGGCAGTCAGCCAGCCAGTTACGGTAATAATCGTTATACGATTGTTTTCAATGGAGAGATTTATAATTTTTTATCATTGAAAAAAGTACTGCTGGACCATGGCTGTTACTTTGATACTTCATCGGAAGCAGAAGTCCTTACTGCCATGTTCTCTCATTATGGCACTGATATGTTTTCATATTTACGAGGCATGTTTGCTATTCTTATTTGGGATAAGGAACAGCAAACGTTGTACGGCGCAAGAGATCCCTTTGGAATTAAGCCGCTATACTACCAAGAAACAGCAGAGAAAACGACATTTTCTTCTGAAAAGAAAAGCATCGTATCACACCACGAAGAAATAGATGAAGAATCCTTGCAGCACTATATGAGTTTTCAATATGTGCCAAACAACACGTTAACTAAAGGTGTTCATACAGTGGCACCAGGACATTACTTTGTCAAAAAGCCCGCCCAGCCGCTGCAGCTTACAAGTTACTGGGAACCAAGCTTTCAACCTGTGTACCGAGAAAAGCAAGAGTGGGAAACGCTGCTTCGGGACACATTATCCTCTTCTGTTGAGGCCCATTTACAAAGCGACGTCCCTGTCGGCTCTTTCTTATCCGGCGGCATTGACTCTGCTATTATCGCATCTCTTGCTGCCAGGTACAAACCTGATTTAAAAACATTCTCTGTAGGATTTGCAACAAATGGTTATTCGGAAATGGATATAGCAGCAGAAACAGCAGACAAGTTAGGTATTGAAAACTATCGCTATACGGTCTCTTGTGAGGAGTTTGTTCACCATTTACCAAAAATTATCTGGCACATGGATGATCCTCTCGCTGATCCTTCTTGTGTTCCCTTATATTTTCTGGCCAGAGAAGCAAGGAAGCACGTCACCGTTGTTTTGTCAGGTGAAGGATCGGACGAGCTGTTCGGCGGATACAACATTTACCGCGAGCCTTCGTCTTTACAAGCGTTTCAATACTGCCCAAAAACCATCAAGTACCTTTTACGAGCCGCCAGCCGTTTTATGCCAAAAGGAATGAAAGGAAAAAGTTTTATCGAACGAGGCACCACCCCGCTGGCAGAAAGATACATCGGCAATGCAAAAATGTTTGAAGAAGAAGAGAAACGCAAGTTTTTAAAAACAGCATCGAGTGACTGGCATTATCGAGATATCACCGGCCCTATATTTGACAAAACGACTCACTTACATCCCGTGCAGCAAATGCAAACGGTCGATATAAACACGTGGCTGAGAGGAGACATTTTACTAAAAGCAGATAAAATGACGATGGCACACTCGCTCGAACTGCGCGTACCATTTTTAGATAAAGAAGTGTTTAAAGTCGCCCGTCATATTCCAGCAGACCTCCAGATCGCTAATAACACGACCAAATCTATTTTAAGAGATTCATTCCGAGGCATTGTCCCAGATCATGTTTACGATCGGAAAAAATTGGGTTTTCCGGTGCCGATTCGACACTGGTTAAAAAATGAACTCTACGATTGGGCAAGATCCATCATTAACGACAGCCAGACCGAATCGTATATCCATAAAGCATATGTACTTTCCCTGCTAGACGAACACGCAGCAAACAAACATGATCACAGCCGCAAATTGTGGACGATTCTGATTTTTATGATTTGGCATCAAGTTCATGTAGAAGGACTGTATACAGCAGAACGCACAGAAAGAGAAAATCAGCTCGTCAACGTGTAAGAAAACGATGGTAAGAGCTTTCATTCTTCAATTTTCGTTCCTCTTTGATTCACTGTTTTGTTATCCCTCATGACAAGACGGCACGAGAAGAAAAGTGTATACCTTTTTCATTATTTCCAGCAATCGAGCGCTTATAACTGTTTTTCATCACATCACAAAAAGGGTAATCGGCCAGGACCGATTACCCTTTTTTCAAAAGATAAGAACGCTCCTTCTTCTCGGCTGAACTTCCTTTTTCCAGAGCGCTTGCGTTTTTCTTTATACTGGCTACTTTTTGGAGAGAATATCATGGTCTACATAACGTTCTCCATTCATTTCCGTCAACACGTTAATGGCTGCTTTCGCACCATCTCCGGCAGTGATAATGGTATGCACACTAACACCGGCAACCGTCCCCGCAGCCCAAACGCCTTCTACGTTTGTTTTGCCTTTGTCATCAGTATCAATGATCGTTTTAATACGCGGCTCTGTGCCTTCTGTTGTGTTGATGCCCGATGCTTCTGCCAGCTTTGTATTCCCTCCTGTTGTAAGAATGACATGTTCTGCTTCATAGCTGCCTTTCTCTGTTTCCACCGTTACACGTTGCGGGTTTTCTTTTTTTACTTGATTGACTTGCGTTTGAACAATTTCTGCGCCAAATTTTTTCGCTTGCTCCTGACCTGTTTTTAATAATTCAGGGCCTTCAATTTCCGAAACACCGTAGTGATTTTCCACCCAAGCCGCTTTGGTCATACTTTGATCATTATCCAATACTAGTGTCTTTTTCCCGGCTTTTGCAGTAAATAATGCTGCACTTGCCCCAGCAGGACCTGCCCCTACAATAATTACATCATACATGTAACACAACGCCTCCCTTTACCAAATTTTATATGTTCTTTTTCAGTGTAAAACGTATTTTTCAGAAAAATCAACAAATACGTTTGTTGATGTCTATCTACTATGTTCATTCCACGATAAAGCAAAATAAAAACAAAAAAATTCTCAATCATAAAAGATTGAGAAAAAGAACATATAAGGAGGCGAAAAGTGCATATGTGACTGCTTTCTAAGAAGAAGGAGGGGGTTACCCTAACGAATCTATCATAAAAGGAGGAATTATCATTGTCGCACAAACTTCTTACACACACTTTGCCTAAAAAGCCTCCTTATATCATAACAGGGGGATTAAATGAATAGATCAGATTATCTATCCTTCAATGATTACTATACGGATTCTTTGTGTCAGCAACATGTCAAACAACTATTTTTTTATCAAATCGCTAAGCGCTGCTTCCAGGTGATTAAACTGGAACGTATATCCTTCGTCAATTAATTTGTAAGGCAAGGCATTTTGGCTTTTCAAAAAGAGATCCGGCTCTATTCCCGCCAAAAGATATGATCCTAGAGAAGCGATCGGTGCGGGCACCTGAATCCCCCAACTTTTGCGCATCGCCTTCCGCAGCTTCTCCATAAATAATTTATTTGTAACAGGCTGCGGGCTGACAGCATTATATATGCCGCCCATCGACTGGTCTTCTATCGCACGCAGAAACAACTTATGAACATCATCGATATGAATCCAGCTGATGTACTGCATACCCGATCCTATTTTTCCACCAACGCGGTAGTTGACCAATTGTTCTAACATCTTCAAGGTTCCGCCCTCTGTCTGAAGCACTGTACCCATCCGCAGCATAACTTGCCTTGTATTTGCCAAAGACACCGCAAAAAAAGCTTTTTCCCACAGCTCGCACATTTTCACAAGAAATCCCTCTCCATGCGGGGAATCTTCGATACACATATGATGCGTATCCCCATAGACAGCAATTGAACCTGCTTGGACAAACGCTTGCGGCGGTTGTTCACATGTTTCGAGTGCCTTTTGTAATACGCGGACGGAGTAATAACGGGAGCGAATCATTTCTTTTTTGTTTCTTTCTGTATGAATACAGTAAATACTTTTACCAGTAAGATTTACTAACGCATAGCTGCCATCCAGCTCTTTTTTCCATTCACCAAGCGTCCTGGCATCCCAGTGAACATAGCGTACCCCTTCTTCTACACGTGTATGTCCTCTCGTTAACACAGTGACAGAAAAACCTTTATTGATAAGAAAAGCCGCCAGCGACTGGCCAATCCTGCCAGAACCGCCAGCCAACACGATTTTTTTAAGCACAATGATCCCTACCTTCATGTAAGTCAAACACTCGTCTGCCAATAACATATCTATCTATTACATGATAAATCCTTTAAAATATAATAGGTGGCTGTTTGCTCCACTTTATCTAGAAAGATATTATCCAAAAACTGGCAGCAGTGACACATAGAAGCGCCTCTTGCCACCATCACAAAACAGGAGGAAAGATATATGGACCTACCGCAGCATGTAACAACTATCGAACCATTAGATGAGCAAGCAAGAGAAGCAGCCAAAACGCGAATGAACCAATTAACTAAACCCCCCGGAAGCCTGGGCCGGCTAGAAACCATAGCCATGGATTTAGCCGCCATGACAGCAAATCCACAGCCGGCGGTGACTCCGCCTGGTATTATCGTGTTTGCTGCTGATCATGGTGTTACCGCCGAAGGGGTTTCCGCTTTTCCACAAGAAATCACAGCACAAATGGCTAAAAACTTTTTACATAAAGGGGCAGCCATCAATGTATTAGCCAGCCAAATTGATGCTTCCTTTCGCCTGGTAGATATTGGAATGACACAAGAAATAAACCACGTAAATATCACGAATAAAAGAATAAAAGCTGGGACCGCTAATTTTTGCGAAACGGACGCCATGACAAAAAAAGAAGCAGTATCTGCTGTTCAGGCTGGTTTTGATGTGGCTCAAATGATGATTGAAAACCAAGGTATCCGCTGTTTAATATTAGGCGAAATGGGCATCGGCAATACAACAGCAAGCAGTGCTATGATTGCTTGTTACAGCAAGAAAGACCCCGAGCACGTCACAGGGCCCGGCACAGGACTTTCTCCAGAAAAAATAAAGCATAAACAACATATCTTGCGCAAGGCGTTACAAGAACGTACGATTAATTCCAATGATTCGATTGATGTACTTGCCAAGGTCGGCGGGTTAGAAATAGCAGGCATTACCGGAGCCATGCTGGCAGCTGCCGCTCACCGAGTTCCTGTCATCGTGGACGGATTCATTAGCTCAACTGCCGCTGTTACAGCCTCTAACATATCCCGTCGTGCCCGCGATTACATGTTTATCGGGCATCAGTCAACAGAACCAGGACACCGCCTTGCTATAGAATTATTAAACAAACAGCCTTTGCTTGATTTACACATGCGATTAGGGGAAGGAAGCGGAGCAGCACTGTCGTTCCCGATTATACAAGCAGCCGCTGCTCTCATCTGTGATATGGCTGTTTTCGATGACCTCAAGAGCTATTAACTTACGATTTTTCATTCCTTTCACATGGAAGTTCCAGCGTGAACACGGTACGGCCGGGTCTGCTTTCTGTCAGCAGGAGATCACCATGCATGCTTTGGGCAATCATTTTACTAAACGGCAGACCCAGGCCTAAACCGTGGGTATTGTATTTTTTATTTTCTCCTCGATAAAACCGTTCAAAAATAAGCGCTTGTTCCTCTTCCTGAATTCCCGGTCCGTTATCTTCAATGTGTATATCTGCCACACCAGGGCGCTTCCTCTCTACCGTGATGGAAATAACCCCCTCCCCGTTCAACGCATGCTTCGCATTATTCATGAGATTTACTAAAATTTGCTGGAGCCTGATAGAATCTACTCGTGCCTCAATATTTTCTTCAGGCAGGTAGTGTTGAATCGTCAGCCCCTCTTCATCATTGACAATTTCCCATTGGTGTAAAATTTCTTTTGCTAACTTATTTACGTCATATGTCTCGAGCGTTATTGGAATCGCATCAGCCGCAAACGAATTAAACTCTAACAGATCTGCTACCATCGTTTTCATGCGGTTTGCTTCTTTTAAAGATACATCAAGAAATTCCTTCGCCTCTTCTCCTTCTACAACGTCATCCCGTACAGCTTGTATTAATCCGGTCATCGATGTAATGGGGGTCTTCAGTTCGTGCGTAACACCTGCTAGAAGCTCTGAACGAAGTGATTCTAACTGTTGTAAGCGCAGCGACATTTCTTTAAATGAATGGACAAGTTCATGCACTTCCTGCTCTCGTATATTGTGTTCAGGCAGGCTGAAATCATAGTTTTGTTCCTGGACATGTTTGGCCGCTTGCGCCACGTCTTGAATTGGTTCCGACAGTTTCTTGGAAAGGACATAAATCGTGGCCCAGCCAATGAGAGCCAGTGTTGCTAACATAATAGCCAACAACCGAAACTCTTCGTTCATCTGCGTCAATTGACTAGCCGATTGAATAATGACAACCCAGCCAGCCGTCACTCCTTCCGTCTGGATAGGGCGCTTCACAATATACGATTGCATCCCGTTTTCTAATTTTAAGCGCTGCACATCACTTTCCACTTCTAAGATGCGCACCGGAAAATAGTCAGACGTAAACGTTTCTTGATTAAAAGGATTGGCAAGTATCCTTCCGTTTACATCGACAATATATATAATCGGATCAAGTTCTGTGTCGATAATATTTTGGCGCTGTTGAATATATTCATCGACGCCTTCTCTGGGCACTGTCCGTCCTTCATTCTCTTCTATGAACCGATCCGCAATTTCCTGAGCTAAATAAATCGTCACATTTAACCGGTTTTCTAAATTCGTGTGTCGTATCCATAATACAGATATAACAGCAACAATTACTAAACCAATCACTAATGTTACAAAATAGCGGGTTGTCCAGTAACGCAGCAACGATATTTTTCGGTTTTTATTCATAAACACAAAACTGATACCCCAATCCCCGCAGCGTTTTTATTTCCCCTTCTGACTCCGGCCAATTTTGCAATGATTTACGAATACGCTTAATGGATAAATCCACAGCACGGTCGCTTCCCTCATAGTCAATTCCCCAGACGTGTTCAATCAATTGTTCTCTGTCAAATGTTTGATTTGGATGTCTTGCCAGAAAAAATAACAGCGATAAGTCACGCGGAGAAAGCGGTACGTCCGCACCATTCAGTTTAACCGTGTGCGCTTTCTCATTGAGCGTTAAACTGCCAAAATGTTTGACTTCTTCATCTTGCAAAAACTGCCCTGTCCTTCGTAAGACAGCTTTTACCCTTGCTACCACTTCACTAGCATCAAATGGTTTAGCGATATAGTCGTCTGCTCCGCTGTTTAATCCTTTCAAGCGGTAATCAACGTCTCCTAGTGCCGTTAACATAATGACCGCAGCAGCGCTTTCTGCACGTATCTCTTCTAAAATATCCCAGCCATTTTTACCAGGAAGCATCACGTCTACAATCGCTAAGTCTGGCTGCATGTCATAAAAAACGGGCATAGCTTCATCCCCATGCAGCACGGTTCGGACTTCATAGCCCTCTTTTTGCATATAAGCTTGAAGGACTTTACTAATAGGGGCTTCATCTTCTATAATTAAAACTTTTGTCATCCTATTCACTCCCTCGCACTCCTAAAATGCGGTTAGAAGCAAGCTGAGATTTTTACTTTTTCTTCTATCCCGTAGTATAAAGAAAACTGACGCATACATCCAATCATCATTATGTCGACCTTTTGAAACACGTAAAGAGATTTTTCTCTTTTATGACTAAACATTTCCTATATATGACAAAAGGAAACCCCTGATGCATGGAACCAGGGATTTCCTTCGATCTATTAAAAGGGGGGGTCAATGAAAAAATTTTGCTATTTTATCGCTAGCTATGCTGTTTCGAGCAAAGGGGTTTCTTTTCAAGACTGCTGGGGAAACAGCCTCGATTTCATTGCATGACATTTCGTTTTTTTAAAGGGGCAACATCACGCTCTCCAGCAGGGAAGATGTGAAAGTATTTTGCTGCTTGTTCATGTTCGTCTACCAATTCGTCCAGTATGTCTGCTAACGTTTTATTAGCAGTCTCTATCCCTGCTGCAGCTGCAGCTAACTGAATTTGCTTTTCTTTTATTTCAACCATAATCTGCTGTACTTCTTTTCCTTTGGGGTTTATGCCTAGGTTTTTGGCTTCTTCCTTTAACTGAGCAATACTTATTTCTTTGACGATGTCACCTATATCTTTTTCTTTTGTTTCAATACCATAGCTTTCCGCTCTTTTTCTTAATGCCCGCTCTCTTTGTTTTTCTTTGATACAGCGAGCGTTCCAGTACATATTGTCCACGGCATGCCTTGTCATCATCTGTTTTCGCTCGCGTTGGTCCATGACTTGATTGAACACATCGCGCACCTTCTTTTCTCTTCGTTTTTTCATACTTGGATGACTACTGATACAGCTGCTTTAGCTTCTAGTGCTTCGACTATGCCTTTTACCGAACGGACGCTATGAGACTATCTGTTTATCGCTTGCTTCACCTCCCTTTTCGCTTTATTGTGAATCAGCTCCTGCCGATCACATTTTTTACTTTAAGGGAGTTATGTGTCAGCTAAATGTCAATCTCTATTTTTTATAAAAAAAACACAAAAAAACCCTGATATAAAGGCATTTAACAAATCCAAAAATTTCTGTGCTGCCGACACGCCCACAGCAGCATGCTGACATAAAGAATTGCACAGCCCCTCCTTCTTAATAGGATCAACACTTTATATTTTCTTAGCAGATGAAAAAAAAGAAGAAGCTGTCCCAAAAGATTTTTCACCGCTGAAATACACTTCATTTTCTGCAGGCAACACTTCGACTGTTGCTTTTCCTGCAGGAGACAGCGTGTATTTCAGCTGGTGTTCATCAAAATAAAGCTCACCCGGCTTACACAGGACAGATTCTTCTTTTCATCGTTTATTATAAAAATTGTGATGGGATATGCTGCAAATCAATTCCCCAAATAGCTGGTAAATAAAATGTTACCGCTAGTGTGATGAGTATAATTGCTAGAATATTTAAAGCAAAACCGTTTTGTACCATTTGAATAATTTTCAGCTTGCCGGTACCAAAGATAATCGCATTCGGCGGTGTTCCGACTGGAAGCATGAAAGCACAGTTAGCAGCCATCGCACACGGTACCATTAATGCATATGGATGCACATTTAAGGCAATCGCCAGTGATGCAACAACCGGAAGGATCATTGTTCCTGTTGCAGTATTGGAAGTGATTTCAGTTAAGAACAGAACGACTGCAGTTGACACAAGTACGATAAGCAAGAAGTTCATGCCCTCAAGAACCGTTAACTGCTCACCGATCCAGTTGGATAAACCAGTTTGGCTAAATCCAGCTGCAATTGCCAGACCGCCGCCAAACAACAGCAGGATCCCCCATGGAATATCTCTCGAATCTTTCCACTCTAACAACTTTGTGCTGTCCGCTTGTTTGGCAGGAAGCAAAAACAACAACACTGTTGCTGTCATGGCTATCATACCGTCGCCAATGCCAGGAACGCCTACGATGTCTTCCCAAATAAACGTACGGGTAATCCACATAAATGCAGCAAATAAAAATACAGAAAGTACTAGTTTTTCTTCCCAACTCATCATACCAATCGCACGTTTTTCCTCTTGGATGAGTTCTCTTCCGCCTGGCAAATGCTTCATATCAATTGGATAAATAATGCGAGTTAAATATACCCACGCACTAATCAGCAAAATAAAGACGATTGGCACTGCAAATGCCATCCAGCCAGCAAAGGATATTTCGACATTGTATAATTCATTTACCGTTCCAGCTAAAATGCTGTTTGGCGGTGTGCCGATTAGTGTTCCCAAACCGCCAATGGTTCCGGCGTAACCAATACCAAAGATAATAGCTTTTTCAAACTTCGGAATTTCTTTTTTATACTTTTCTTCTTTCACAGCAGCCGACACTTGGTACGTAATAGCCAATCCAATTGGAATCATCATCATCACGGCCGCAGTGTTAGAGACCCACATGGATAGAAAACCACTTGCAATCATAAATCCTAAAATAATTTTTTTCGTACTCGTCCCAATTAACGAAATAATATTTAATGCAATACGTTTATGAAGATTCCACTTTTCCATTGCTGTCGCGATAAAGAAACCGCCTAGAAATAAGAAAATAATATTATCTCCATATGCTGAAAAGACGGTGTCACTATCCAAAGCTCCGGTTACAGGGAGCAGAATAATAGGCAATAAAGAGGTAGCTGGAATAGGAATCGCCTCGGTAATCCACCATGTTGCAATCCACAGCGTTGAGGCTAAAACAGCTTTTGCATCAGCACTTAATCCATCGGGATTAAAAAATAACAACGTCATAACAAACAATAATGGCCCTAAAATCAGCCCGACTAATTGTGCTTTTGTGTATGCCGGCCTCTCTTCCTTTTCTGGATTTTTATCAGACCCGCTTGGTCCTCCTGGCGACCCTCCAACGGCAGACGCGGAAGATTGTTGCTTCGCCGCAGCTGCTTGTCCTGCCTGTCTGATTTGTGAAAAAGTTAAGAGTTTTTTTGTCTGTGCATGGACAGACCAAAGACTCTGCCATGCATTGGTCAACACTCCTTTAACCATTAGTCATTTCCTCCTTCGTGCTGTAAACGCTTTCTGACTGTTTAACTTTCTGATAATTATAAAATATAAAATAAAAAACACATACCTTTTATAAGTAACCAAAGACTTTTGTAACTAAAAAAAATAGCAGCACAGGTTATTTTTCACTGGCTGCCATCAATGATTGAAGAACAGAGATTTTTTCTTTTTTTATCTGATACATGTGAAGCGGCCTTCCGGTCGAACGATACATAACGTCTTCTTCTAACACTTCGATTTCCACTAAATACTGCAAATATTTACGTACGGAGACTCTTGATATCCCCGTTTTTTCAGCTATATCACCTGCGGAAAAACGCTGGCCGTTCCACATGCCGATTTGATTTGCAATGCGGGCAAACGTAATTGGCGTCAACCCTTTTGGTAAGTTCACTTTCGTTTTTTCCGGCTTTTCCTTGCTAATGAAAAGGGGATCGAGCTCTTCTTGACTGACTGCTTCTTTGTTGTTCATCAGCCAATATTTCTTTTTATAAAGAAGCAGGGATTCTTGCAGCCGCTCAAAATCAAACGGTTTAATAAGATAGTCAATTGCCCCATAACGCAGCGCGGTTTGTACAGAGTGCTTGTCATTGGCTGCTGTAATCACAATCACATCAACAGGATGATCGGTTTTTCGTAACTCTATGAGCATATCTAAACCGGTAACATCTTTCATATACACATCTAATAACAGCAAATCGATATGCTCGTCCTCTAGTAATTTCCAAGCATCGTGCACGTGATGCACCACACCTGCTGCAGCAAATCCCTCTACTTTTTCTACATACAAGCGATTAAATTTGGCCACCATTGGATCATCTTCTACAATTAACACATTAATCATGCTTGTCACCTTCATATGGAATAATTACTTCTATCGCAGTACCTCTGCCTGCTATGGAATCAACCTTTATGTCTCCTTTCAGCTCATCAAGAGCTTTTTTCGTAAGGTATAAACCAATTCCTCTATACTCACCTTTTGTTGACCCCCCTTTTTGAAACAAGGTTTCTTGTTCTGATTGATTCATGCCCGGGCCGTTATCTGTCACGGTAAAGTGAAAGATACCATGGATGTAAGCAATGCTTATATCTACTTTCTTTTTCTGTTGATTTGCTACAGCTTCATAAGCGTTCTCTATTACATTTCCTAACACAGTAATTACCGCATCTACTTTTTCCGTATTTTTCAAAAGCGGCAGCGGATATTCTCCTGTGACAGAAACATCGACACCTCCTTCTTCAAGGCGGTTGCATTTATGCAGCAAAAAGCCTGCTAATACCGGGTCTTTTATTAATTTCGACACCATCCCCACTTCTTTTTGATAGTTATTGGATATCTGTTTAATATATGCTTGTAACTCATCATAAGCCTCCGTGTGTACCATCGCTGACATAACATGGAGCTTGTTCATAAATTCGTGTGTTTTTTCACGCAAGCTTTCCGCGTAATATTTTGCCCCGGATAACTGTTCAACCAGAGATGTCAGCTCCGATTTATCTCGAAATGTCGCCAATGCCCCAACTACCCTGCCTTTTGCCATGACCGGCACACGGTTTACAACAAAGACCATGCCATTCAATACTTGTTCTTGATCATATTCTGCCTGTTGATGGTGCAGCACATCCGTCAGTTTTGATGATTTTAAAAAAGAGGCGGCGTCTTGACCAATAGGATCAACCGCTAATCCTGCTTCTTGAAACAACTGGTTCGCCGCATCATTACTCACAACAATCTTTCCTGTATCATCAACAGCAATCACGCCTTCGCGTACAGAGGCAAGCATTGCTTCTCTTTCTTGTAACAGCTGGGCAATTTCGTTTGGCTCTAAACCAAATAACGTCTTTTTCACACGTCTTGCTAAAAATACTGCTGCAATTATACCTGTGAAAAGACCGGCAGCTGTTCCAGTATAAACCATCTTCTGCTGGGTCAGCACAATACTCTCTACACGTTCGAGTAAAATGCCAACAGACACCACACCAACTTGTTCATTATTGTCATTTGTAATGGGTACAAAAGCACGCAGTGACTCACCAAGTGTCCCTTCTGCTACTGATGTATAACGCTCTCCTTCAAACGCTCTGTCTTCATCGCCGCCGACAAAATATTGGCCAATTCGCTCTTCGACAGGGTGGGACTGTCTAATATGGCTCATATCCATTACAACAATATAATGAACATGGGTATTTTCTTGTACCGATTGCGTGTAAGATTGTATCGTGTTTTTTTGCGTGGTAGTTTCTAAGCCTTGAATAACAGCAGGAGCACGGCTGACCGTCTCAGCAATATTCATGATTTTGGCCTCTTGAGCTTCTCTTGCATTTTCTGCCGTGTTTCTTCCTATTAATATTCCTGTTACCGTTAAGGCAACAATTAACACAAAACAAACCATCAGCGTAATCCATGTTTGTAAACGCAGCGGCTGTTTTTTCTTTCCACGTAGCACTCTCATGTCTATCTCCTCTATGTCGCTCATTTTTCTCGCTTATATCAATATACACCCTCTGTCCGTTTATATCTTTATTATAGAAAATACGCTTTTTCACAAACAGACTTTTCGCTGTCAGGATATCAAACAGGCCAAGTATATATATGCTGACGAGTAAGGTAAACACGTACTTAGTAAAAAAGATGCAAAAAAACAAAGAACTAGTCCTGTCTTCACATCCATTCTTCTTCCCTAATAATAATAGCCTACTTTTTACAAACAGGACTTTTATCGTAAAATCATCCATACTTTTTTGAATTCTGCCGCATCATCTACGACCAAAGACTTTCCATATTTTTCATTAAATGAAAAAAGTATCTACTATTCCCTTTCATAAATCAAGACTTTCCTAGGATTTATTACAATTGTGTTACATGATAATATGTATGCAATATAAATATTTCCCTGCCTTTTTTATGAACCAAATATTAGGAGGAATTCTGTTGAACGAAGAAAAACCTTACGTTGAGCTGCTGCTTTCATCAGCAAACCCTCACACTAGCTTTTTGTCATTGTCGCAAACGATTTTAGAAGCCGACGCCATTCAAGAAAACGAGAAAAAACATTTACTGCACAAAGTAGTGGATGCTTATGAAGAAATCTGCCAGTATTCTTGTCGTTAACGTACATATTGTACAATAAGCGTTTATACCCAGCCTAATAAAACGGCTGGGTTATTTTTTCAACGGAAAAACGTGAGAGAATGGGCTTTTCCATATGAATAACTTTTCTTTGGCCGTCTCACCGTAAAACATTTATACTAAAAGTAATTGATTAGAAAAATTTGGTTATCGTAGAAAAGGATGTTGTGTTATGTCTACATTATCAGCAGAATCACAAGCAAATCGTAAGGCTGCTATTTTATTAATTATCGGTATTATTTTTGTTGCTTTTAATTTACGGCCTGCTATTACGTCCGTTGGTCCGCTTATTCCTGTCATCAGGGAAAGTACTGGAATGTCTAATAGTTTAGCTGGTACCTTAACGACCATTCCATTACTGTCATTTGCCGTGTTTTCACTAGTTGCACCGAAGCTGGGACTGCGCTTTGGCAATCAATTGGCCATCTTTTTTGCACTCCTCACATTAGCTGCCGGTATTCTGATACGCTCGTCTGGTGTGATTGCTTTTATTTTTATCGGTACAGCGCTGATTGGAATTGGTATTGCCATATGTAACGTCTTGCTTCCCGGTGTTATTAAATTCAGCTTTCCCCAAAAGGTCGGTCTGATGACCAGTATTTATACGATGTGTATGGGAACGTTTGCCAGTATCGGTTCCGGACTTAGCTTCCCATTGTCAGAATCGCTCGGTCTCGGCTGGGAAAACGCATTGGCCGTCTGGGTTATTATCACAGTAGTGGCACTGATTGTTTGGCTTCCCCAAATAAAAGGACAGTCATTGAGGAAAACAACTGCTGCACAGAACGGCACAGCAAAGTCTTCCGCTTCTATGTGGTCATCCCGTGTGGCATGGCACGTAACGTTATTTATGGGATTTCAGTCCTTTTTGTTTTACAGCTTGATCACATGGATTCCTGATGTTCTGCAAGAGCTGGGAATGAGTCTTTCTATGGCAGGGTGGATGTTATTCTGGCTTCAATTGGTAGGAATTCCTTTTAGTTTCGCCGCCCCTATTTTAGCCGATAAATTAGAAAATCAAAAGCCCATCGTCACAGGTATATGTTCGTTATATTTTATTGGATTCACAGGATTAATCTTTTTTTCTCATCTTTTTATTATTATCATCAGCGTGATTTGTTTAGGCATTGCACAAGGAGCAGCAATCAGCCTTGCTTTAACCATGATTAGTCTTCGCGCGGCAAATGCACGGCATGCATCCTTATTATCTGGCATGGCTCAGTCATGTGGATATTTGCTTGCCGCGCTCGGTCCAGTGTTTATGGGATTTTTATATGACACCTTCCACACATGGCAGCCATTTTTATACGTTTCTTTCTTTATTGCCATATGTATATTATGGTTTGGGTTACACGCAAGTGAAAACCGTTATGCCCTGCCTGAAGATGAATAATTATTACTTAAAAGAAAAGCGCAAGCACTTTGGAAGAAGGAAGCTCGGCTAAGACCGTTACGTCTTGTGACAACGCCGAACCCACTCCATCCTAAGAGCCTGTCACCAGCCCTGAAAGGCCGGCTATATGAAAGCCGGCCTTTTGATCAAAGGAACCTCGAGCGGGCAAGTGCAGGCGCTAGCCTAGTTGCACGTATCCTGATTTCCTTTAGCGTGCAAACGACGTCAATGATGCACCTATGCTAATGTCACAGTGCTCAAAACCAAAAACACTCGTCTTGGTTTCACTTACCGAGACGAGTGTTTCTTTTACTATTTTAACCTGCTTCCACATTTATGCCTTTACTCCGCATCATTTTAACACGAATCAGTTCCCATACAATGAGAGTAATAACGAGTAACACACCAATCACATCAGTGATGGTTCCAACGTGTAAAAGCAGCAGCGCTCCTGCTAGCATAAGAAAACGTGTCTTGACCATTATCGGTCCCTTTATATATCCTTCTGTCGCAGCTGCTAAGGCAAACACCCCTAGAAGAGATGTTGCAACAGCCACCGCAATTTCAATTGGCTGTCCTTCCAAAATGAGTGCCGGCCCCGTGACAAACATAAATGGGATGATAAAGGCGGTTGAGGCGAGTCTTACGGCAGTAAAACTAGTACGCATTGGATCAGACCCAGCTATACCACTCGCTGCATAAGCAGCAAATGCCACTGGAGGCGTGATGGCAGATAATGTGCCGTAATAAAAAATAAACAGATGTGCCGCCATCGGATGAACACCTAAATCAATCATCGCCGGTGCTGCTAACACTGCAAGCACCACATAGGAAGCAACTGGCGGCAGACCCATTCCCATGATAACCGAAGTAACCATCGTCAGCACTAGCAATACTATTAAATTTTGACCGGAAAGCTCTACTAACATCCCTGAAAAACGAAGACCCATCCCAGTCATGTTAATGACACCAATAACAATACCAGCACATGCTGTTGCTGCTGCAACCAGCAGCGAAAGTTTAACCCCTTGTTCCAATGCTTCTTTTATATCTAGTAAGGTCATTCTCGTATGTTTTCTCAACCAACTAACAACGGGAATCGAAACAACTGCCCAAAAACCCGCCATTGGCGGTGCCCACTCAAGAATAAGCAAAAAATACACTAATAGAATGAGAGGCAAAAGCAAATGTCCTTGGGAACGAAGTACTTTTTTCACTTCCGGGACTTCTATCTCCTTTTTCAGATTCGTACTCTCCACTCTTGAAGCACGCAAATCTACCATAATAAATACAGCAAAAAAGTACAAAACAGCTGGCACAATAGCTGCAACAATAACAGAGGCATAGCTGACTTGTAAAAAATCAGCAATCAGAAACGATACAGCCCCCATGACCGGTGGTAAAAACATGCCCCCCGTTGATGCAACGGATTCGACCGCTCCTGCATATTGAGAAGAGTATTTTCCTTTTTTCATAAGAGGAATCGTAAGCACACCTGTCGTAGCAACATTGGCTACCTGACTGCCGCTTATTGAACCGAATAAGGCACTCGCAACGACGGATACTTTTGCTGCACCCCCGCGAAATTTACCAACGACGGCCATCGCCAGATCAATAAACAGCTTGCCTGCTCCAGATTTTTCAAGCATGGCTCCAAAAATAATAAACAACACAATGTATGTTGCGGAAACCCCTAAAGGAATACCTAAGATGCCTTGATCACTAAGGCCGACTTGTGTAATAATTTTTTCCACCGAAAAACCTGAATGTGCTATCATCAACGGTAAATTGTTTCCAAAAAAAGCATACAAGAAAAAGAAAAGTGCGATAATCGGCAGGCTCCAGCCTAATATTCTCCGTGACGCCTCTAATGTTAGTAATATGACACCTACTCCAGCAAGTACCGTGGGAAAAGACGGCGAGTTTAAGCTGATGGCAAGCTCCATAAAATGAAGATAAATATAACTGCCGCAAGCTAAAGCAATGACTGCTAATATCACATTTAATCCAGTTTCTACGCGGCTTTGCAGATGATCCTTTTTCCGGTTCAACGGATACAGCAGAAATATTAATGCCAATGCCAATCCTAAATGCACGGCTCTTTGTTGTGTTGCCGGCAGCAGCTCAACACCACCGGAATACAAATGAAAGACTGCCATACCGATGGCCAAAATAGTAACGATAATTTTTAATAGGTGTGGCATACTGTACCTCCCAAAGGAACTCTCTTTCGGGCATAGAATAGAGCAGCTTTTCACCGTTCTCTATTCTTCTAAAATTCTTTGCTCTTGATAATATGTTTCAGCCCCACCGTGAAGTGGAATGTCAATACCATTTAAGATGGTTTCTTCGTTAATGTCTGCTGCGGTAGGATGTATGTTGATCAATTCCTCTTGTTTATCAAATAACGTTTGGACAAAGTCGTACACCACCTCTTCATCCGTCCCTTCATGGGTCACATACATCAGCTGCAGTGTCGGTGTTTGAATGTTTTCTGATTGACTCTCGTACGTTCCATCTTCAATTGTGTTCATTCCATAATATGGATGATCTTCGATGAAGTTTTCTAATTTTTCGTTTTCAACAGAAATAAATGTAATATCTGCCATCGACTCTGTTTCCTGAACCAAAGGTGCTGGAACGCCTCCATTGATAACACCAACATCAATACTCCCATATTCTAAGCCTTGTTGAATATCAGCGTATCCAACCGGCACATATTCATAATCATTCGTCGTTAAACCATACTGCTCTTCTAACAATCTCATCATTAAATCCGTATCTGCTGCTCCTGGTGATGCACCTAGTTTTTTTCCTTTTAAATCAGCTAAACTTTCAATACCGCTTCCTTCTTTGGTAATAATATGCAATGTGGTATATCCTAAAAAGGACACCCCTCTTAATTCCTCGTGTGCACTATCAATCGGATCATATTCTCCGTTATAGACTTCCGATACCGTTGCCGAAGCAAGACCTCCAAATGCTGGTGTTCCTGATTCATACCGCTCAATTAACGACTGCATAATATCAGAGCTTCCGCTTGTTGCTTCTGTCACCAGCTCTGTGTCCGGACGGTCATACAGCTGGCTGACTCCTGCACTTAACATATAAATGAGCCCTCCAGACCCTGGCGTATACAGCGATACAATCCCATTACTTCCTTCTTGCGAGGATGCATTTTCATCAGCAGCACAGGCTGTTGCCAATGCTGTGACGAAGATAGCTAACAATAATAGACATAGTCGTTTCATCTATCTCATCCTCCCAATTCAGCTGTTGTTTTTGCCACGTAATACGTTTCCAAGTCTTCCGGAATAATGAGCTCCCCTGAAAACAGCGGCTTTGCTTCTTGATACGCTTTTTCTGTGTCAACTTCCGGCAGAAAATGCGTGAATATCACTTTTTTCACCTTTGCTTGTTCAGCAATTTCTGCGGCTTGTTCTGCCGTGCAATGTTCTTTTTGCAAATGATCCCAAATTTTAGCTAAAGCACCGCTTTGTTCGCCTGCTGCTAAACTAGCATCTATCACGAGTAAATCTGCGTCTTCCGCTAATTCTACAATCCCTTCGTGAGGGGCGGTGTCACCAGAAATAACAAGCACCTGTCCGTCTATTTCTAAACGATATCCGTAAGTGCACACATTATGAATCATTTTGGCTGCACTAGCTTGGACACCAAGAGGATTTTCCACCTTTCCCGGCTCCTCCACCTCTATAACGTGAACATCTTTCACACCTTTTTCACTTCGTCCCAACGAACAGCGGTAATCAATATCTTCTTTATATAAATCTAATATCTTTTCATGAAAAGCCTTTGTACCCGGCGGGCCAATCACTGTCAATTCGCTGCGCCCTCTTCCCCAGCCGCCAATAAGAAACTGTCCATAACCAAACGTGTGATCCGAATGTAAATGAGTAAACCACAAATGAGTAACAGACTCAGGTGTATACCCTGCCTTTAACAGCTGTCCCGTTGTCCCTTCTCCACAATCGAATAGAATGCGGTTATTGTTCCATTCAATAATTTGAGCCGGTCCAGACCTTGACACCTCCGGCCGCGGACTTCCTGTTCCTAACATCGTTATTTTCATATCTGCCATTTCAATCACTCCTACTTAACAATTATCGCAAACGCTTTCAAAAACACGTTTACTTTTGCACAATTTGTGAATAAGTGTTATTGTAAAATTTACTATCAATTATGAAAATTGTCAACAGTTGCAGCTAAATTATTTGCGTCACGGTTCAGACTCTTTTATCTTAGATGTAAAGAATGCTTACTTTCTCGGAAAAGGGGCTGTCATATGCTGAAAAGTTTCTTATGTGATGATTCCATGCAAAATACCTTCATCAAACAAATTTATGCGTACATACACCACCGCGGACCAGTATCTCGTGCTGAACTCATTGAAAAGCTACATTTAAACAGAGGAAAAGTCACCCGCTCGCTTAAATATTTACTCGATCATCAGTTCATTTATATCACTGGTCACGCAGATTCAGGCGGCGGCCGTCCGGCTGCGCTTTATCAGCTTCATCCAGCGAGCGGCTATGTTATTGGCGTCCAAATCACCCGCTATCAAACCAATATTGGACTATTTAATGTGTTATTTGAAAAATTAGCCCAAGATACGGTTATCATGACGACTGAACATACCCCAGCGGTGACGCTTCAATCAGTGGTACAGTCAATTAAAAAAATTCTCCATGACCGTGGCATCGATCAGCGTGATGTGTTAGGCGTTGGTGCAGGCGCTATTGGTCCTCTCGATAGAAAGAAAGGGATGATTTTACAACCTGAGACGTTTATCGCTTCTGGATGGGAATACGTTCCAGTGCAGGAAACATTAGAGAAGGAACTGCAGGTCCCAGTGCTTGTTGAAAATGGCGCAAATGTAGGAGCTTTAGGAGAGTATCATGCCCACCAGTATTATCCGAACGTGTTAAATGTAACATCAGGCTGGGCATGGGGCTGCGGAGTAATTCAAAACGGCTCGATTATGCATGTCCGAAGCGGTGATGTGAGCAGATATGGACACATGACAGTAAACTTGCACGGGAAACGCTGTTCTTGTGGGAAACATGGCTGTGCGGTTGCCTACACGTCTTTGTATAATATACTAGATTGCATCAAAGAAGAAATGCCTGATTATTATAACCAACACATTGGCAAGCGCCGTGTTGTTCAAATTGATGAACTAATACCATTTTTACGAAACGGCGGTGAAAATCTGAAACAAATTATATACAGCACTGCACCATACTTAGGGGCTGGAGTAGCCAATCTTGCAACGGCGTTTCATGCAGACCTCATTGTATTAAACGGACCGCTTATTAATTATTACCCGGGCTTTTTCGAAGAAGTTCAAAGACAAGTCCAGAACCACATGGATATCAAACAGCGTACAACAATCTCAAAAGGAACCTATGCCGGGGATTCTGGCATGATGGGTGCAGCATTGTTCATGTTTCAGCATTGGTTAACAGAAACAAACCCCCGGTAATATATAATTTTATAACGTCTGCTGGGATAAGTTTCTTCTTTCTGATTGCATGGCTTTTTCAGCTCGTTTGCTGCAGGCAGCGCATTAAGCTTAGCGGGAAACGTCCCCCGATGGCCTTTCAGCTGCTGCTTGTCCCACTACGCAGCATTTGCATGAGAACTTGATTCATTTTGTGCAATAGAAAAGCGCAAGCATCTTGAAAGCTGGAAAATATGAAAAAGCCCGGGCGCAATATCGCTCGGGCTCTCTTTGCTTCTGGCGGAAAAGTGCTTTCGGTTCCTTGTTTTTCTTCATAAAAATTATCGATGACGAAGGTCTTCTACTCGGCGAGACTTCATTTCGAATCGCGGGAGTGCGCCGTCTGCTACATGTTCTAGTTCGACACGCAAACCAAGACGCTCTCTTAAAAGCAATTTTAATTCTCCGTCCACAGCGTCGTCTCCTTCAATTTGTACTTTCACTTGATCCATGTCATTTTCTGTATAGTAAACAATTCTAAATTCGGTAACGCTTTCAAACTCGCGTACAATCGCCTCAATGGATTGCGGGAAAATATTAATACCGCGAATAACGACCATATCGTCTTTTCTGCCCACGATACCCTTTGGCAAGAAACGATAAGGATTACCGCAAGCACACTTCTCACTAGAGTTAATCACAATATCCCCTGTCCGGTAACGAATAAGCGGGTAACCATATCTTCCTAAATTCGTTAAAACAAGTTCACCGCGTTCTCCTTCCTGTACAGGCTTTCCTGTATCTGGATCAATGACTTCGGCAATAAACTCTGCTTCGTTGATATGAATGCCCTTTTGTTCCGAACAAGCATACCCATAAGCCCCCATCTCTGTCATGCCGACATGGTCATACAGTGTAGCACCCCAGCTTTTTTCAATAGACTCTCGAACAGATGGGATAGATCCCCCAGGCTCACCTGCCGTAATAATAGTCTTGATAGTAGAAGATGCAAGATCCATATGATGCTTTTCAGCCACTTCAGCTAAATGCAAGGCATAACTTGGCGTACACGTCAACACTGTGGCCTGGTTCTCCTGCATGCTGTACAAACGTTCTTTTGAAGACTGGCCGCCGCCTGGAATAACTAAACAGCCTTTATCTTTTCCGCCTTGATAGGCTCCCCAAAACCCAACAAAAGGTCCGAATGAGAACGCCAAGAAGATGGTATCGTCTTCTGTAACACCGCTGCTTCTATACACTTCCTGCCAGCATCTGCTCCACCAATCCCAGCTCTCTTTCGTATCAAGAACGCGAATAGGATTACCTGTCGTTCCTGATGTTTGGTGGTACTCTACATAACTAGCCAATGGATACGAATGGTTCTTCCCGTAAGGAGGATACAGTTTCTGATCTTCAGCCAGCTCTTGTTTTGTGGTAAACGGCAGAGATTCTAACCCTTTTTCATCTTTTATGGGAAACGTCACATCTTTGAATTTTTTTTGATAGAATTCATTGTTTTGGGATGTAAATAATAATAGTTGGTTTAAGCGCTGTAATTGATAAGACTTCAATTCCATTCCAGTCTCATATAAAGGATACAATTCCGCTGTAGACATCTTATTTTCCCCTCCCTAATTTGTAATTTCATCTATCTATAATCTTATAAAGCGTTTACAATAAAAGAAAGGCTATTTTTCTTTTATATGGAACTATTCAAAATATGCACTATCTTTCATCAATATCTTGCTAATTATTTGCCTGCAAGCATCTTCTGAAGGAGGGACACTGCATGAAAAAAGCACCATCTAAACGAAAACATACTTCGTTAGAGAATGCTTTGCGAGCATTAAAAAGTTTTTCTGAAGAAGAACCAGAACTTGGTGTCAGCGAACTCGCTGAGAAATTGGGGCTGGCACTCAGCACAACACACCGCCTATTAGCCACTCTCGCTGAAGAAGATTTTGTGGTGAAGAATCCAGCCACCAATAAATACACTATAGGCCTCTCTGTTCTTCAATTGACCAATACAGTAACCGAGCAGATAAAAATAATCAAAGAATCTTACCCTATCTTGAAACAATTAACCGAGGATACTGGGGAAAGTTCGCATGTCGGAATTCTAGATGGCAGTCAAGTTATTTATTTGCAAAAAGTTGATGGTATTTATCCGGTAAAACTAGACTCTTACCTTGGCAAGCGAAACCCGATACATTGTACGAGTTCAGGCCAGATTATTTTAGCTTTTCAGCCAGATCATATCGTAGAGGAAATACTTCAGCCGCCTCTGCCGACATATACGCCTTTTACATTAACGAATAAACATGATATCTATGAAAAATTAAAAAAAGCCCGGCAAATGGGAGTTGTAACGAGCGACCAAGAATTCAGGCATAATATCTACTCCATTGGCGCTCCCATTTATAAAGACAGCCGGCACGTTGTTGCTTCGATTAATATTGCCGGTCCTGTTAAGCGCATTTTGCCGCATAAAAAATATTGCATTGAAAAAGTCTTGCGTGCAAGCAAAGAACTGTCCACTATTATACAGAGACGCTCATGAGGTGATATCTATGCAGAACAGCACAACAAGAGATAAATACCGGCTTTCTTCTGTCCGCAATGCGATGAAAATATTACAGCTGTACAAGCACAGCAGCAAAAAAGATTTTGGCGTTGCCGAAATTGCCAGACATACAGGACTGCCAAAGAGCACTGCTCACCGGCTGATTTCTACATTACGAAAAGAAGGGTTTTTATCTCAGCATCCTCGTACAGGCCAGTACCGCTTAGGCCTTTCTCTGCTCACATTAGGCGGTGTTGTGTCGGTACACAAAGAAATTTATAAAGACGCCTTTCCTATTTTAGAGTCTCTAGTAAAAGATATCGGTGAAACATGCCATATTTGTTTATTAGAAAAAGAACAAGTTGTTTATTTTTACCGTGTGAAACGAAAAAACCCGGAACGTTTAATAACAGATATTGGCCGGAAAAACCCCATCCACTGTACAAGTGAAGGCCTTGTATTACTGGCTTATCAAGAAGAAGCATTTGTGGATCATATTATTGAGCAAGGCCTCCATCGCTACACAGATAACACCATAACGGATGGGGAACATTTAAAAGAAACGCTGCACAAAATCAGAGAACAAGGATATGCTGTCAGCAAAGAACAATATTTTCCGAACTATGCAGGCATTGCCGTGCCCATTCGGGATTATTCCTCAAACGTTGTATCATCGCTTGCCACCATTGGTCCGACAACGCGAATTTCGGAAAACAGCTACAACCGCTATATTAACACTTTAAAACACACTGCCCGTGACATATCAGAGGAACTGGGCTATTTTGGCTCCTAAATCAGAAAAGCGCAGGCACCAAGATTTTAGCCGATACAAGTGACGGCCTTTGCACGTATACAGCTTTTCTCATCATGATAATGACATCAAGGGGATATATGCTTTCCTATCCATGCAAAAAGAGAACCGCGGCTCACCTGCACGCTGGTTCTCTTTTCCAATATTTATCCTGCATCTCTTAAAGGACAAAAATCGTTTCTTTTTTTAATCCTAATGGCACGTGGCCTGATTCTAATATTTCAACCAAAGGTAAAAACGGGTTATCTTTCATCCCATCGAGATCAGCTGCCGCTTCCCATAGACAGGCTAATACGCTGATATACATCGCATGCCCTGTAAAAAATCCTGTTGTTTTTTCATCTTCAAATAATTGATAGGCTCCTGCAAATGACCCGTGATACACAAGTTCTGGAATGTTATAAACAATGTCATCAACCACTGTTTCCCTATTTACTTCGTCCATTTTTGCTTTGATTGTGTCAGGAACTTCTTTCAGCTGCTCCCAAATCGAACTTTCTTCAAGAGCCAGGCTGGCAATGGCGTCAGCCGCTTCGCCAGGCTTTATCCATTCTATTTGATACGTCGACACACCTAACTGTTTCATGCTTTCGGCAAGCTTTTCTTCTACTGCCTTGTCTTGCTCCCCCGCCTTTTGGTACCAGTCAATGTCAGCTAAGCGTTCAATCAGGCTGGCTACATTTTCACCATTATTGCCGTATCGCTTCGTATCAGCAAGTTCTACCGCTACCGCCACATCTCTCACTCCTCTGCCTTTTTTAGATACCATTCTGTTTGTTGATACTGTTGTTGTGACTGCACGATTGTCGGACGCATTCCACAAACACCGGCTCTGCTTTCCGCGACGTAACTCTCCGTCCGTCTCACATGATGCTTGAGTCATGCTTCTCTCCCAAGCGCCGCCACCTGCAGCTTGTTACATGAATAACCGTCATCTAGCACAGAGACTAGTATTTTGTTGTTAACTCAGGAGGTCCGAACTTTGGACCATATGGGCCTTCATCCAGCCAGCGTCCAAGTTTTGGAGCAACAGACGTTAGAGAAGCCGCCACTTCACGTTTTGCGTTCATTTCAGGAGCGTTTCCTTGCAAGTGGTGCAGCGCAGTTGTTGATCCATCACGGTTCCATTTAGCCGCAATTCTTCTTTCTTTTGCTGCTGCATCAATAGCTTCTTTACGCTCTGATTCATTCTTGGCTTGAAGTGCCTTTTCCATGCCATTTACAGCAATGATTGCATCTGGAACACCTGAATTTAAGCCGCGGGCACCAAATGGAGCAAACAAGTGAGCCGCTTCCCCAGCTAAAAGGACACGTCGGTTATCATCGGTAAAGGAATTAGCGACTACTTGGTGGAATCGATAAGACGATACCCATGTAATACGGTCTTTATATTTTTCCGGCATCACATTTGGGAGCCATTTTTTCACGCCTTCGATATCTTTATATTCCTCCGGATCATCATCTTCGAGCAGCTGCAAGTCAACTCTCCAGCCGCCTTTAAACGGAACGTGCATAACATTTCGTCCACCCATTGCCGGGTGCTGATAATGGAACACTCTCTCCAGCGGCAGTGGATCGTTTTCATCCTCTTTAATATCAACAACGAGGAATGTATCAGCTGTACGCGGTCCCTCAAACTTCAAGCCGGTTGTCTGACGAACCACGGAACGTCCTCCGTCCGCACCGATAACATAATCAGCTTCCCATTCATCACCAGACTCGGTTACAATCGTTACACCATCTTCATGAGTGCGGCATTCTTTCACAGGCGTATCCCATTCAAAACGCACACCAGCTTTCACACAAGCATCATAGATATGACTTTCAATTTCGTCTTGGTGAAGCGCTGTAAATGGAGGTAAATTGTGCGGGTCCTCTGTATTTGTCAATCCGTAATCTCTTTTGTATACTTCTTTTCCTTTGTACAGTGTTCGTTTAATTGGCCATACAATGCCGTTTCGTGCAAGTGTAAAACCAAGTCCTTTTGACGATTCTTCCAACAACTTTAATGAAGCTTTGTGCAAAAAGATTGCTCGGCTTCCTGGACGTGGATGACCATACGGGTCTGCCTCTAACACAACACAAGAAATTCCCTTTTCTTTTAAAGTTAATGCTGCTGTTAAACCGACCGGGCCGGCACCGACTACAATTACAGAGTGCTTTTTCGTATTTTCTGCCATATCTGCTCATCCTTTCTAATTATAGTATCCTGTAAACGTTTTCTAATTGTATTATAAAAAGTTTTGGCGCTTATGCGTAGCAATGTATTCTTCTATGTGGTACGTTTAAAATTTATTTCGAGAGTAGATAAATGTGTTAAAATGACACAAACGAAGAAAACAAGGAAGGTATGGGTCCATGGCAGAAAAGAAAAATACGCAAGTACAATCACTTCTTGTCGGCTTCTCGATTATCGATTTAATGGTCGAACGCGGAATACCGATGAAATTTAATGATATACACCATGAAACCAAGATCACAAAGAGTAATCTTTATAAGTACTTACATACATTAACCTCACTGGGCATATTGCACAGAGACGACAATACAGGCATGTATACGCTTGGGAGCACATTAATTCAATATGGCATGGCTGCTGTTAATAAAGAGGATGTTGTGACAAAAACGAATTCATTTTTACAACAAATTAATTTGAAAACGAAAGAAACAACCTTACTCACGGTGTGGACGCAGTCAGGGCCAATGATTACAAAAATGATTCATAGCAGCCTCGGCTTAAATTTAGGCGGTCAAGTAGGATCCATTCTTCCTATTCAGTCAGCCGCTGGTAAATTGTTTGCTGCTTTTATGAACAATCCAATGATAGAAGCCTGGAAGAATGACCAGCAAGCAAATTGGGATAAAAAGGACCGGCAATGGCTTGATGAAGAGCTGGACATCATTCAAGAGCAAAAAATTTCCTTTGCAAAGGAAGCATTAGCTTCTTCTATTTCTTCTGTGGCGATTCCGATCTTTAATTACAATGACGATATTATAGGCAGCATTATCGTTGTTGGTTTTGCAGATGCCATTCCGCAATCAACTGACCATGAGTTAAGTCTGTACTTGCTTGAAAAGAGCAAAGAGGTATCATCTGTATTCGGGGGAAAGCTCTAAACCGCCAAAAACCAGCTGGTACTGCGTACAGTTTCAATGCGGATGCTGATGCGCTTGCCCACATACGAAATGCTGCGGCACGCTTCCGTTGATTTCCCGGTGTCTCTCACGCAAAAAAGCTGTTCCAGTGTGTTCTGGAACAGCTTTTCTTATAAAATCAAGAACATGTTAATCATTTTCTGTTTATCCTAAGAGAACATCCTGTATGTGTGCAGGCATGGCTGCTGCTTTTGGCGGAGCGCCGTCTTCTGCTTTTGTCCATGCCCGCTTTTCATATCCTTCTGCTACTACGTGATCACCTTTTTTAAATTGATGTGTGATAGTAAAAACTTTCTTGTTAATTTCTGTTACTTCCGAGTGGATACTAACTCTATCATCATATTCCAATGGTGATTTAAACTGACAAAATGTTTCTAACAATGGAAGGATAATATTCTCTTCTTTTTGCAGCGACAATATCGATAAATCAGCTGCAGCAAACAGCTCATGAGTTGCTTGGTCCATCCATTTATAAAAGTTTGGATAAAACACAATAGCTGCGGCATCTGTGTCTCCCCAAGTCACCTTAATATCATAAATGTTTTTCACCTTTTACTCCTCCTCGATGGCATCCCCTGCTGTCACTGGTACAGTAAATTCACCTACATTTTCTACTTGAATGCGAACGTTATCACCGTCTTGAATCGGGCCGACTCCTTCTGGGGTTCCTGTCGCAATAATATCGCCTGGATATAATGTCATGTTTTGGGTGGCTGCTTCAAAACATTTATAGCAGTCATAGATTAAATGTTTCGTGCTTCCGTCTTGGCGAATCTCATCATTTACCCACAACTTTAAATCCAAATTATTTGGATCTTCGATTTCATCTGCTGTCACCATCCACGGGCCAATCGGTGTGAACGTATCAAATGATTTGCGCCACGTTCGTTCTTCATTACCGCGTATGGAAATGTCTAATAAAGCAAAATAACCAAAAATGTAATCTTTGGCTTCTGATGCTTTTACATTTCGTGCTTTTTTGCCAACCACAAAACCCAGTTCTGCCTCATGGTCGGTGCGTCGACCTTTCAGCGGCAGACGAATAGGTTCTTCCGGTCCTGAAAGAGAGGACGGGGATTTCAAAAACAATTTTAATTCTTCAATCGTACGTGGAGCGTTATTAAACTGTTTGTTCATCTCTTCTTGGTGTTTTTGATAATTAACAGGCGCAGCCCAAATTTTACCGGTAGAAGGAACTGGTGCCTGTAACGTCACATCAGCCAGATTATATGTTTTTTCTTTGTTGTCAGCCAATTCCAAATCTTTTTTGTATGCATCGAAGTTTTCCATTACGTATACCAATGATTCAAACGGGGACTCAGAATTCCAGTTAACAATGTCTGATACATCCGTAATTGTATCGCCTTTTACAACTCCAAACAACTGATTATTAAAAATAGCTAGTTTCATCGTTTCACCTCTAGTGTTTTCATTTTACATGCTGTCGGATGGCTGAAAGACTTTTTCAATCGGTTGATGCCCATTGTTGTCTTTGTATTCATCACCAAATTCCAACTCCAGCTTTTCCATCACCGGCTTATCATTAATAGAGAACAAGTGAGCATCTTCCTGGCCTTCATTGACATGTTCATGCCAGCTGTATGGCGGCAGAATAAAAAAGTCTCCTTTTTCCCATTCAAATTTTTCTCCATCTATTACAGTATAACCGCTTCCTTCTAACACATGGTAGATACAGCTGTGCACATGACGGTGCGATTTTGTATGCTGTCCTGGCAGGAGTTTTTGCATCATCGTGCCAATCCGGGAATCAGCAGGCCCGCCCGTTGTAGGGTTAATATACTCAATCGCATACCCGTCAAATGGGTCCTCGTTATCTGTTGATTTGCTTAGCTGCTCTAGCTCATACTGTGCTCTTTCCCACGTGTAATTGAAAATTGGGGATGGATATCCCGGTTTTACTGTTTCTCCTTTTGCCGCAAAAGCTCCTCCAGTCAGCTTTTTCGTCGAATAGTTTTCAGGCGGTTCTTCTGGGTAAAAACCTCCTTCATATGGTTCAAAAAACGATGCCGCGAGCGTACGCACTAACCCTACATCAAGGCCATCCATCCAAAACATTGGTTCTGTACCTTCATGCTTGTGCTCATGCCACGTCCAAGCCGGTGTTAAAATCATGTCACCCCGCTTCATGTAAGACCGCTCTCCATTTACAGCTGTATACGCTCCTCCGTCACCTTCAATGATAAAGCGAATAGCCGTTTGAGAGTGATGATGGGATGGAGCCATTTCTCCTGGCAGCAGCAGCTGGATGCCGGCATATAACGTGTGTGTCCCATATCCTACCAATCCGCGCTTTAACAAGCTTGGATTTTGTAAATAGACAACTCGGCGCTCTGCATCTTTACCAGGCTCTAGCAAATCTCCCGCTGTCATCGCATAATCACGTATCGTTTTCCATTTCCATAAATACGGTTCCACATCATGAACAGGCTCCTTTGTCACCATATGTCCCAAATCATGCCACAGCGGCCCGATTGAATCGTTTTTCATGTTTTCATAATACTGCTTTACTTCTGCCTCACTGAATACTTGTTTGTTCATGCCAGCACGCTCCTTTTTAAAGCACAAATAACAATTCCAAAATAAGAGAACTTAATTACTTATTTATGATAATATAGAATATCTTCTGTTTTTGTCAATAGATAAACCTATATTTATGTAAACGTTTAACAGCCTAACACAATCTTTTTCAACGAAAACAGAAACCGTTCTGTCATAAAAAATTGCCATCCTCCTTCCAGAAGAGGGGGGTGGCAATTTTTTGTCTATTCCCTTGTTTTACTTTAATTCCGTTTCCAATTCCTGTTTCATTTGCTTTTGCAGTGCTATCCTGCTTATTTTCCCCGAAGCTGTCATAGGAAGCGAAGGTACGAATACAAATTTATCCGGAACTTTATAATACGCTACTTTATCACGAATGAACGAACGCATGTCATCTTCTGTTGCTGCTTTTTCCTCTTTCAACTTGATTACAGCACAGCTGACCTCTCCTAAAACACTGTCTGGAAGCCCTATAATTGCCACTTCTGAAACAGCTTGATGTTTGTAGAAATATTCTTCTACCTCACGCGGATAAATATTATAGCCGCCCCGGATGATTAAATCTTTTTTTCTGCCGGCAATTCGAACATATCCATCCTCATCCATCGTTCCTAAATCTCCGGTAGCGTACCAGCCGTCGCTGCTTAATACTTCGCTCGTTTTTTCCGGCATTTCATAGTATCCTTTCATAATACCAGGTGTTCTTGCGACTATTTCTCCTACTTCTCCTGGTTTCACAGACTCACGAGACTGCTGTTCTACGATTTTCAATTCTACACCTGGCATCGCCTTCCCTACAGTTTCAGCACGAAGTTCATCCGGATCATCAAACGTCGTAGCCGTTAAGCAAGGAGATGCCTCTGTCATTCCGTATGATACGAGAATCTCACAATTCATTTCTTTTCTAATTTTTTTGACAATTTCTTCTGGAACAGGAGCTGCCGCAGCAATTCCGGTTCTTAGCGATGTTAAATCATACGTTTGCAAGCGAGGATGGTTTAACTCTAAGATAAACATTGTCGGCACCCCATGATGAACGGTAACTCTCTCTTGTTCAATTAATTGCAGTGCTTTTTCTGCTTTAAACGACTCCAGCAATACAATTTTTGAACTGGCCGCTGCTGCTGTTAAAATACTTGGGACCATTCCAAATATGTGAAACAGGGGAACCGGCACTAAAAAGACGTCATCAGAGGTACATTCCATGAACTCACTTGTCATTTCAGCTGTCGTTACGACATTATAATGCGTCAAAACAGCACCTTTCGGCTTTCCGGTTGTACCAGATGTGTACATGATGGCAAACGGCTGTTTTGAGGACACATCTGGAAGTTCTCTGTCCTGCCCCTGTCCGTAGTCGACAAGCGAATGATAAGAATGCGCACGCTCGTGTTCAAACCGGACAGTAATGAAATGCTCTACATACTTGCTTTTTTCGGAAATACGGAAAAAGTGCTCTGCCAGCGGATTATCCTCTGCTGATTCACAAAAAAAAGCAGCTTTGACTTTAGCGTTTGTTAAAATATACTCCATTTCAGTCTCTTTATATTTTGTGTTCAGCGGAACAATCACTGCCCCGATTTTTGATAGTGTAAATAACACAACGGTAAATTCATGCCAGTTTGGCAGACTGACAGCGACGTGGTCACCTTTTTCTACTCCTAAACTGAGCAGAGCCTGTGCCAGTGCAGCACTTTCTTTTTCTAATTCCGCATAGGACAGCCTTCGTGTTCCATCATACACTGCTTCCTGGTTTGGGTGACGTTCTGCCCCGCGTTTTAATAGTTCATGAGCAGCAGGAACAAGAGAATAATCTTTCATAGCTATCAGCCAACCCCTTCTTTTTGATTTTTGCCGGTCTTTATCAGCTGTTTCTGCTAATGTTATCTGCAATATCCCGCTTTTCTTTTTGCACGTCTATATCGCTTTGCTTCACTTTATCTAGGAGCTCTGTTGTTTTCAGGAGGACGTTTTCTCCTGATTGTTTCATTTCTAACAGCACTCTTACAGCGGATTCTGACACTGCTTCCAGCGTAAAAATTCTCACAAGCCGCTCACTTTGTTCGGTATTTTTATGGTTATGGAGAATTTGTTTTTCTACGCGGACAAGGCTGCTTTCCACCGCATATACAGCTTTTATTAAGTCTGCTAACAGGGCTTGCATTTGCTGGTCTTCATGCACCCCCTTCTCTTTCCCATAAGTGACGATCAAACTCGTTATCTCCCGTAATAAATGAAGCAGGGACCACTCATAATCTAAACGATCCGACTGTCTTCCTTCTATCTCCCGTTCTGCCGGAAACCCTTCTTCTGCTTGAAGTGCTGTGCTCGCAGCTACTACGCGGTTGATTTCATTCGTACCTTCAAAAATTCGGTTGATTCTCGCGTCCCGGTACAGTGTTTCTATTTCATATTCCGAGATATATCCATATCCCCCATGCATTTGCAATGCTTCATCTACGACATAATCGAGCATTTCAGAAGCGAAAATTTTGTTAACAGAACATTCTTGTGCATAGTTTTTTAATAGTTGATGAAACTTAATACCATGTTCCTTTCCAAACTGTGCACCTTTTTCTAGTTCCCCTGCTGTCCGATAAACCATACTCTCTGCAGCAAATAGTTTACTAGCCATCACAGCAATCTTTTCCTTGATTAATGGAAAGTCAGCTAAAGAGCGTTGAAACTGTTTTCTTTCTGTTACATAATTGACTGCTAATTCCAGCGCCCGTTTGGCGCTTCCTACACAACTGGCAGAAATTTTATGACGGCCGATATTTAAAATGTTAAAGGCAATGCGATGTCCTTTCCCGATATCACCGAGCACATTTTCAACCGGAACTTTCACATCTTCTAAAATGAGAGAAGCAGTAGATGATCCTTTTAAACCCATCTTTTGTTCTTCTGCACCTATTGTTAAACCTTCTGTATCACGTTCAACAATAAATACCGTAAACTTTTCTCCATCCACTTTTGCATACAATACAAAAAAATCAGCAAACCTAGAGTTTGTAATGAATTGTTTCTCTCCATTTATTACATAATATTGGCAATCCTCCGACAAATAAGCGGTCGTTTTAATGCTGACAGCGTCTGTCCCCGCTGCAGGTTCTGTCAGTGCATAGGCGCCAATTTTCTCTCCTGTCATCACATCTGGCAAGTATTTTTGCTGCTGTTCTTTTGTACCGTACAAAACAATAGGAAGAGAGCCAATGCCTACTTGACCTCCATACGTCACGGAAAATGACCGGGCTTTTGCCATTTTTTCCATAATAATAACGGAACTGATTTTATCTAACGCAAGACCTCCACAATCTTCTGGAATATCGACTCCTAAAAGCCCTAGTTCCCCTGCTTTTTTCAATAGATCCACAGACGGTTGAAACTGCTGCTTTTCCATCTCAGGCAGAACAGGCATTACCTCTTGTTCTACGAAACTGTCAACCGTCGATGCCATCAGTTCATGTTCTTCGCTAAAGTCTTCTACTGTAAACGTATCGTTAATGTGAACAGTATTGTAGAATGCATTGCCTTGAAAAGTTTGTGTTGTTTTTTCCATTCCATCCGCCTCCTATACATGTCATTAGTGTTTAACCAGCATCTTTTTCTAACGTTTCATCTTCATGGGAACCCTCTTTTTTGAACAGAGAAGAGCGTTGAATGAAGAAATAAAGC
Organism: Alteribacillus persepolensis; assembly: GCF_900099605.1. Classification (GTDB taxonomy): domain Bacteria; phylum Bacillota; class Bacilli; order Bacillales; family Marinococcaceae; genus Alteribacillus; species Alteribacillus persepolensis. The sequence goes on along the minus strand of NZ_FNDK01000002.1, from coordinate 62,709 downwards.
ACCAGCCCTGCTGCAAGACCGTATGCAGCCCCATACACTGCTAAAACAATCGCCATCACACCGGCTACTCCAATCTCAGCTTCTGTTCTTACCTGCTGTATTCCAATGTTGATACAAAGATATCCAGTAAGAATGAGCGTAATAGATAAAGCAATTGGCAAGAAAGGCTGAAACAGCGTAACGAGCGGAAGAATGAATATAGCCAGGGCAAGAGAGATAAGCAGCGAATTTGTCCCTGAAAAAATTGAATCCATGGCGCGTCTTCCAAACGTATAACGCTCCGCGACAGATGCTGTCCCTGCTGTAAAAATAGGGCCTGCCAGTCCGGGATGCGGCAAGAATAAAGAGTGCAGAAAGTTACGTACAAATGTCAGTACGTGTACTTGGTTTAGATCATATCGGATTTTTTCATCTCTTCGGGAATTGTTTGCGCGCTCAATTAACTTTTGCCCGACCACAATATCTCCGTATGCAATAATGTAAGCGAGAACCGCTGTAGGAAATGCTGCTAAGAACAATTCTGCTCCCGGGAAACCGACAGCAAACGGGCTGACTCCCCACATTTCCGAAAGCGACGGAACGGTGATGCCCCACTCTATCTGCGGAGACGGGTATTCACTGCTCACCCAGCCAATAATCATTGCTACAACCACAGCAGGCATAATGCCGTAGTTTGCAATAAATTTGAGCACTTTATTTTTTTGATATATTCGTTTAAATGAAAGAGAAAACATAATGTATAAACACAACAAACCACCTGCAATTAACGTAATGGGTGTTTCAGCTAAACGTCCTCCCTCTTCGATTTCCGTCATAATCGCTGTGATACCTGCCCCTATTAAAATCCCGGCTTTCAAAGAAGTGGGCAGTTTCGTAATAAATGTTCGACCAAGTCCTGTAATACCTAGCACAAGAAATATAACAGCTACTAATAGTTGAACGGCAATCAGTGCTTGAATAGCCTGTGGCCCGGGTTCAAAATCACTTAAAAACAATACAAGTACCGGAATCAACGGGGTAATAAAACCTGTAACAAACGGCACGCCAAACATAGGCGGAATCAGCATTAAAAACTGACTAAAAATTGTTACCGTTAATGCAGCTTGATAAGACATCCCAACAACATTTGTCATGATTTCAATCATACTGAGGCCAATTGTGAAAATAACCAGCCCTTGTATCAGCTCAGGTGCTTCTAGACGATAGTGAATAAATGGCAGCCGCATTTTGTATTTCCCAACCGGCCAATAAGGCTGTTCCCCGCCATCCTTACGTTTATAAAGCGCCATGCTCGTCACCCCTTTATTTTTAAAGCGTTTTCATTTTTATGCGTTTATGTGCTCTAATACTTGCTCTTTGAGTTTCCCTTTTTGAATTTTTCCGCTGGCAGTTACTGGGAACTCAGAAGAAAATAATATGTTCTCAGGCACTTTATACGTAGCGATTCTTTCTGCGACGTATTGTTTAATATCATCTTCTGTGCATGATCGCTCCGGCTTCAATTGAATAACAGCACATGCTCTTTCTCCTAAGACATCATCGGGCAGCCCTATCACAGCGGCCTCGCTTATTTCTGGATGCTTTAAAAGAACAGCTTCAATTTCTTGCGGGTAAATGTTTAATCCACCCCGGATAATGAGTTCTTTTTGGCGGCCAACAAATCGTACATTTCCTTTCTCATCTAATATTCCAAGGTCCCCTGTATAAAACCATCCTTCATCATCAAGAACTTCCCTTGTTTTTTCAGGCATTTGGTAGTATCCCTTCATGTTTCCGAAGCTGTATACCGCTATTTCACCAACTTCTCCTGGAGGAAGCGGCTTTCGGTTTTCATCCACAATGTTTACAGTGATTCCAGGCAAAGGCCTTCCTACTGTTTCGGTGATCGTTTTTTCGTCATCATCGTGCCGCGTAATCGTCACACTTCCTGTTTCTGTGATACCAAATGACTGACAAAGTTCAAAATTCATTTCTTTCCTAATTTTCTGAACTTGTTCAGGCGATATAGGGGCAGCACCTACCATTCCCGTCCGCAGGGTGGACAAATCATAGTTGATAAAATCCTCTTGGTCCAATTCTTTTAAAAACATCGTCGGCACGCCTTGATGAACGGTAACCTGTTCTTTTTCAATTAGTTGAAGCACAGTTTTTGGATGGTATTTTTCGAGCAAAATCATCCTGGCTCCCGAAGCAATGGCCGTCATGACATTGCATGTAATACCAAAAATATGGAACAGCGGCGCCGGAACAATGAAAACATCATTTTCATTACAGTGCATTTCTTCCGATACGGTAAAAGCACATTGTACGACGCTGCGATGAACGGTCATAACACCCTTTGGCATTCCTGTCGTTCCAGACGTATAGAGAATACAAAACACATCTTCATCAACGTCGATCGGCTCACGAACCATCTCCTTTTCATTCCGGTCAATTATTTCGCTATACGAAAGCATTCCTTTATGTTTAAAACGAACCGCTATCACATGGTGAACAAGTGATGCAGCCTGTGACAGGCTCACCTGCTTTTCAAATGCACGGGAAATAAATAAAACGTGAGGCTTGGAGTTTTCAAGGATATATTCAATTTCATGTGATCGATACATCGGGTTAAAAGGTACCAGCGTCGCTCCAATCTTTGCTGCAGCAAAGAAAAGGACAACTGTTTCATTCCAATTAGGCAGGCATATACCAATACGGTCTCCTCTGGCCACTCCAAGCTCTTTCAGTCCCGCAGCCAAGCGGCCGCTTTCTGTATCCAGCTCTTGATATGTCATTCGTCTCTTTAAATCAAACAGCGCTTCTTTTTCTCCATATATTTTTGCTGCATGCATTAATGTTTGTGAAACAGACCAATCTTTCGGATTCAAGGCTTACACTCCCCTTTCAACACGCACAGGCGGTAAGAAAAACGCAAGCGCCTTGGTCACGATCGATTCACTCTCGAGGACCCGGCTGATTGTTTCTTTCCAAAACGAATCAGAAGAATCTCGGGCGAGCAGGTGCTTGCGCCAGACCATGAAAACGCCAACTTTGATACTTTCTCACCTTCTGAAAGGGAAACAGCAGTGCTGTCCCCTTACTTGCTTTTTTATGATATGCTCTCCCAAATCGCTGCAATCCCTTGACCTCCGCCGATACAGACAGCGGAAACACCATACGCTGCATTTCTTCGTTTTAATTCATAGGCCAGCGTCAATGAAATACGCGTGCCGCTTGCAGCCAGCGGATGGCCGATAGCAACAGCTCCTCCATTTACGTTTCCTTGCTCCAGATCAAACCCAAGCTCTTTTTGACAAGCTAAGTATTGAGCAGAGAAAGCTTCGTTTATTTCAATTAAGCCCAAGTCGCCTAAGGACAAATCTGCCTTTTTCAAAGCGCCTTGAATGGCTGGAACAGGACCGATCCCCATATATTTTGGTTCCACACCAACAACGTCCCAAGCCTTCAAACGTGCTATCGGCGTTAACCCTTTTTGTTCGGCATAGCTTTCCGATGCAATAACTACAGCTGCTGCTCCATCTACCATACCGCTCGCATTACCTGGTGTCACCACTCCGTTTTCTATGAAGCGAGCCTTTAATTTACCGAGCTGTTCCATGCTTGTTTCACGAACATGTTGATCCTCTTCAATCACTTCATCGCCTTTTCTTCCCTTCACGGTAACCGGGACAATTTCTTCTGCTAAATAACCTTTTTCTCTAGCAGCAATAGCCCGTTGATGACTGGCATGCGCATGCTCATCCACTTCTTCGCGGCTGATGCTGTATTTTTCAGCTAAGTTCTCTGCGGTTTCTGCCATGGTGCAGCCAGCATTTGTATCCAGTAAGCCATCCCACAACCAATCTTCCATCTTCGGACCGCCCAGCGGACTTCCCCATCTCATGCCTGGAACAACATGCGGCACTTGACTCATGCTTTCTGTCCCGCCGGCTAATACTACTTGTGCTTCTCCTGCTAGAATGTGGCGGGCACCAGCTAAGATAGCCTCAACCCCCGTTCCGCATACACGATTAATCGTAACAGCGGGTACGTCTTGGCGTGTTCCAGATTTCAGACCAACGTGTCTTGCCAACAAATGTGCATCCTTGCTGGACTGCTGTACGTTGCCAAACACCACATGATCAATATCTTCTGCAGAGATATCGGCTTTCTCTATAGCTCCTTTTGCAGCGTGCACCCCTAGTTCAGTTGCTGTTATCCCGCGAAAAGACCCTGAGATATTTGCAAACGGCGTGCGTGCTCCTTCCAGTAATACAATGCCTTCTGCCATGTCTTTTTTCCTCCTCTCTGCTTTTTATCTTCCTTGAAAGACCGGCTTGCGCTTTTCTGAGAAAGCTGTAAGCCCTTCTTTGGCATCCTCTGACACAAATGCATTACAAAAACAATGGTTTTCTAATGTTAAGCCAGACTCCAAATCAAGGCTTGCTCCAGTATTCACTGCTGTTTTTACCATTTGCAGAGCAACAGGCGGCTGTTCTGTTAATTTTTCTGCCCATTTTTTCGCTTCTTCTACTACTTTTTCAGACTCTACTACTTTGTTTACAAGCTGCAGCTCTTCAGCGCGCTGGGCATCAAACATATCACCAAAATAGAGAAGTTCTTTCGCCACGCCTTGACCAACGATTCGCTGTAAACGCTGTGTTCCGCCTCCGCCCGGAATAATACCAAGGCCAACTTCCGGGAACGCGAACTTCGCTTTTTCCGAACATATACGCAAATCACACACGAGCGCTAATTCCAGGCCGCCGCCTAAAGCAAGACCATTAATGGCAGCAATTACCGGTTTGTTAACGTTTTCAATTTTGGAATATGCGCTTCGGGATTGCTGATTGGATTTATTAATGCCTACTACATCCAAAGAGGCCATTTCATTAATATCAGCGCCAGCAACAAACGCTTTTTCGCCGCTTCCTGTTATAACAATCGCCCGAACATTATCGTTACGGTCTAGTTCATCCATCACATCAGCTAACTCTTGAAATACCTGGCCATTCAGCGGATTCACTGGCGGACGATCAATCGTTACTACTGCAACATTATTTTCTACTTCACAGATAATTGTTTCATAACTCATTGGCATTCCCTCCGTTGGTATTAATTATAATCGTAAAATCCAGCGCCTGCTTTTTTACCGACTCTTCCTGTTCTCATTAATTGTTTCAAATACATTGGCGGTGCAAATCGGTCTTCGTTAAATTCTTGCTGGAAATATTCCATTGTGTGGTATCCAATATCTACCCCTGCAAAGTCCTGCAATGTAAATGGTCCCATTGGATAATTCAATCCAAGAGTTACAGCTTTATCGATATCTTCCGGAGAAGCTACACCTTCTTCAACTAATTTAATGGCTTCAATAAACTGCGGTATCATAATGCGGTTGACAATAAACCCTGGTGTATCTTTTTTCACTTCTACCGGCTCTTTGTTTAACTTTTTAGATAATTCTTTAACCTCTTCTACTGTTTCATCACTCGTATAAAAGCCTCGAACAACTTCGACTAACTTCATGAGCTGTGCTGGATTAAAAAAATGCATGCCCGCTACACGATCCGGACGCTTCGTGGCATTTGCGATTTCTGTAATGGACATAGACGACGTGTTTGTTGCAAGAATAACATCTTCTCTTACGATTTCATCCAATTCAGAAAATACACTTTTTTTGACCTCGATGTCTTCAATTACAGCTTCAATAACAAAATCCGCTTCAGCTGCTGCGTTAATATCTGTCGTTGTTTGAATATTTTCTAATGCCTTTAATTTTTCCTCTTCTGTCATTTTTCCCTTAGAAACACTTTTATCCATAAATGCTTCAATACGAGACAGACCTTTATCTAAAAACTCTTCCTTAATATCTCGTAAAATAACACCATATCCATTCATAGCAGCAAGATTTGCAATACCGCTTCCCATCGATCCTGCCCCTACAACAGCTACTTTTTGAATACTCATTGTTTTCCCCCTCCTGTGTTTTGTTCCATTTTCTACTTTTATTATAAATAACTGCTACCTCAAAAAATACATACACCAAGTTGGAAAAAAAGTTGTTTTTTCATACAAAATGTACAAAAGCATTATTCCAGCTGTCCCTCATTTGCTGAACTCAACTCATACAATTTATAAGCCAGCATTAAATCAAAACGATTTTGAGAATCATTAATGTCTATTTGCAATAATTGTTGTATTTTTTCCAAACGGTATAACAACGAACTGCGATGAATATAAAGTGCTTCCGATGTTTTCTTTATGCTGCCATTGTGCTGCAAGTAAATTCTGAGCGTTTCAAATAAGTCCATGCTTTTCCCATCAGAGTAGGAAAGCAGCGGGGACAGTTGTTTTTTAATGAACAAAGAAGCAGCCTCAATATCCTTAATGTGGTGCAGGAGCGTATAAGATCCCAGCTTTTCAAAAAAAGCACAGCCATTTTCTGTATCGCGCTGTTTGACAACATGTAACGCTTGCATTGCTTCTTGGTAGCACCCATAATAATCTTCTATTTTCTCTGCCATACTTCCAATCCCCAAATAAGCACGGCCGTCTGCTCTCCCCGTTTTCAGCCACCGGTCAATGTTTTTTTTGAATGCCTTCCAATATTGAAGGGTATTTTCTTCTTTTTCAGCCGGTACAATTAATACATAGTCATCACCTTTTGTGGCTAGCAGTATATCCTTTTCGTTCATCATAATTCTCGTTTTTAGCTGATCCATCATTAAAGACTTGGTCGCTTGTGCTGCTAGAATATCTTCATCTGTGTGTCCGGGATGTTTTACATCTACAGACAATACGGCAACGCGGTGATGTTTAAACGGATCCCACTGAAAGATATTGGCGTATTGAATAATGCTTTCTTTATTTTCAATGGATGTTACAAGCAGTTTGTTGATAAAACTGTCTTTCACTTGTTCTTTTGCATCCAGCACCAGCTTTTGCTTAATAAATTGAATGGAGTAAATGTTTCTTACAAGATCTACTGTCAAACGGTCAAAATCATCAAATTCTTTTTGGTTGACACAAACAGCAAGATAACCTAACAAATCACCACCGCCATTAATGGGCCAGAACGAAACATTCGTTTCTTTACAGACTGTTAGCATAAATGCAGTGTCTTGCTGCTGCAGCTGAGATACTTCTTCGACTGCAGCCCGTGCAATGGTGTCTATGTGGATGTCGCCAAATGTATCATCAAAAGACATCGGACGCATAAACCGGTCAAACAACACAACAGGTTCAGCAAAAATAGCACTTAATGTGGATGTAATACCGTCAAAATTATCTTTTTCCACTGTTTCAATAATTAACTTCTGCTGATAGTTCAATAATTCATGCAGCTTCTTTTTATGATTTTTTTCGTTATTATACAGACGGATATTTTCTAGAGTAGAAGCAACATGATTCGCCATTAATTCCAAAATCTCTCTATCTTCTTTCGTGAAAACATTACCCATTCTCTTTTGCTCTACGTGGAGCACACCAATGGTTTTTACATCCAATACCATGGGAACTGTTAATTCATCTCCACCTGGCGTTTCTATGTAAGGAAAGTATTCTTTCATTTCATAGTTTTCTTTCACATTAATATACATTGGTTTCGTTAGCTTCCCATATGCAGGAGGCTGAAATGTAAAGCAATTCTCCTTATCGTTAAACAAATATATCCCTGCAAATTGCGCCTGGGTTCCTTTCCCGGTGCGTTCTACTAATTTTGATACCAATGACTCCACCGATTCATCGAGCAAAATATTTTGGTTCATCCACTCCATGCCCCACATTTTCTTTCGTTCTGATTCTTTTTGTTTGGCTAATGTTAATGCGACGGCTACGTCTCGGCCAAATTCAGTAAATATATTACTCATTTGCAATAAAGGAATTTCTTCTAAATAACCAATCGCACAAAACCCGTAAATGTTGGACTCATCCTGAAGCGGCACGGTAAACCACGTTTTCACCTTATCCCTGTTTAATAGATCTAAAAAGGCACATGACTCTCCCTTGTCGATGTCTTTATACGTTAAACTCGACTGAAACAGCCCTTCATAACACGCATGAATGGGCAAAGGAAAAGATTCCTTCAGCCACTGCAGCTCACCACTCCACACTTTTGGAATTAAATTCTCATTCTCAATCAAAATCACACTGACGAAATCACAGCTTAATTCCGATTGAAACGAATCTGTTAAATACTGCAGCGCCTCTTCCTCTGTATCAAATTGAACAAGCTGCCTGGATGTCATGCGAAGATGGTCTTCTACTTTTTTCATTACTTTCTCTCGCTTATTGACCATAACACGATCCTCCCCTCCACCTGATCGTATTCCATCATACATTTCTTATGAAGCGGCGTACACATCAAAAAGTCTTTCTCTTTCATTCATAACAGAAAAAAACCCTATATTCCAATGGAAATGTTCTGCATCTTTATTTTCCATTGAATATAGGGGGTATCATCCTTATTAATTAAAAAACCCTTACCTACAGCTTTATTTCCTGGAGATCTTCACTAACAATAATATTACCGTTAAACACAGATGCTATCTCATCGTAAACCTGCCTTTCATTTATATCTGGAAGAAAATGATTGGTGATTAACGTAGAAACACCTGCTTTTTTTGCTGTTTCTGCTGCTTGTTGAGGTGTACAGTGTTCTCTTTGCAAGCTTTCCCAAATTCTATGCTCTTGTTCATCGTTACCTTCATAAGCACTATTAGATGTTAAACAGCATTCATGAACAATGACATCTGCTCCTTCTGACAGCTGTACCAGCGCATTTACGGGAGAAGTATCTCCGGAAAAAACAACGGCCTTGTCTTTGGTCTGAAAGCGATATGCAAAAGTAGGTTCATAGTGTACCATTTCTTCGCATGTCACCTCTATAGGCAGGCTTGTATTAACCAATCCTGCATCCTCTATTTCTATAATCTCAACGTCCAATATTCCTTCGGGGGATCGTCCCAGTGACTTTCGATATTCTACATCACTGCGCAGTGTACTAAGTACTGCTTCATGAAAATCCCGGGTGCCTTTTGGCCCATAAACAGTTAATTTCTTCCGCCCTAACGTCCAACCGCCAATCAAAAATTGTCCGTAACCAAGCATATGATCGCAGTGCAAATGCGTAAAAAACAAATGATGTATATCTTGTGGTTGAAACCCTGCTTTCATAATTTGTGTAGTTGCTCCTTCACCACAGTCAATTAAAATAGGAATGTTCTCCATTATTAACAACTCTGCTGAAGGCATACGTTCTAGATTTGGAACAGGAGCCCCTGTTCCGAGCATGATTACTTTTGCTTCCTGATCCATTGATGTTTCAGCTCCTTTTCATTTTGCACCTTTTAATGTACCGACAGCCTCGTTTTCCTATGATTATATAAGGCTACGAATACAGATAATACTGCTAATAAAAGAAAAACAACAGCTACAGGCCTTTCAGTAAAAATAACCAAGCTTCCTTCTGACATAATTAACGATTGACGAAGTGAAGTTTCCGCCAGCGGCCCCAAAATAATTGCAATTAACATCGGGACGACGGGATAACCGAATTTAGGAAGAATATAGCCAATAAAACCAAATGCAACAGCAATCCAAACAGCTGTCATAGAGTTATCATAAGCAAAAGAACCTACCAAACAAAAAACTAAGATAATTGGAAATAATATAGAGGAAGGCACTAATGTAATTCGTTTAAATCCTCTAATAGAAAGTTTTGCCACAATGTACATGCATATGTTGACTACAATAAAGCCAATCATCACTGTGTACACCATTCCACCGTGCTGCTCAAACAACTCCGGCCCAGGTTGTAATCCTTGAATTAACAGAGAACTTAACAGCACTGCTGTAACGACATCACCAGGTATCCCTAATGTCATCATGGGTATTAATGTAGCTCCCGTTGTACCGTTATTACTGGCTTCGGATGCTGCTACCCCCTCTAAACTGCCCTTTCCATATTGTTCTGGATTTTTCGATGTACGCTTAGCTTCATTGTAACTAATAAAAGAAGCAATAGCTCCTCCGGTTCCAGGGATAGAACCAATGAAACTGCCGATTAAGCTGGATTTAAAAATAACCCGTTTGTAAGGTCTTAAAAAACGCCAGCCTATTTTTTCGTTGTCTACCTTTGAAGGGGTAGAAATTTTCTTCATGCCTTTTTCCACTTGTCTAAATACTTCGGCAATAGCAAACAAACCAATTAGTGCTGGTATAATATTCACTCCTGACAAGAGAGCACTGCTTCCAAACGTTAACCTCTGACTGCCTGCGAGTGGGTCTAATCCAATGGAAGCAATGAAAACGCCAAGACTAGCCATGACTAACCCTTTGTTAAAAGATTTGCCGCTGACGCTTGCAATAATGGTTAACCCAAAAAGTGCAAGAGCAAAATATTCAGGAGGTCCAAAGTTTAGCGCAAACTTTGCGATTTGCGGCGCGGCAAACAGCAGCAAAATACCGCTTATTAATCCACCCGTAACAGAAGCTATCAATGAAACATTTAATGCTTTGCCGGCTTCACCCTTTTGAGACAAAGCAAATCCATCAACAGCTGTAGCTGCTGAAGCTGGAGTTCCAGGCGTCCTTAATAATACAGCTCCAACAGAACCAGCATATGTCCCGGCACAATAGACTCCAAGCAACAACAATATTGCTGATTCAGGAGGAAGTCCAAACGTAAAAGGAATCATCAGGGCAACTGCCAGCGTTACACTTAACCCTGGCAATCCACCAACAAACAGCCCTACAAATATTCCTAAAAAAATAAACAGCATGTTTTGCCAAGTAAATATATGTGTAAGTCCATAAAGAATGTTTTCTGCCATCGTTTTCCCCCTTTCCAAAATTACTCGTGCACATTGTATCCACGGCTTTTTCGGACCTACATTATCCCTTCAGGAAAAGAAAGTTTCAGTAAGTGCTCCACTAAATAATACAAGCCAGAAGTAAATAAGATAGAGACCATGACTATTTGCAGCTTTTTCCTATTCCCTATGACAACCATCAAATACAAGGTGGCCAGTAAAGTCGTTAAAAAAAAGCCTAGGAGTGGAATAACGAATATCCATGTGAAAATTCCTGCTGTAATGAAAACAACCCGCCAAATTCCCTTGCTGTTTCTTTTTTCTTTTGACGTCGCTACCTGTTGTTTGGTTTGCTGGTGAACCGCTTTTCCTTTCCCTATCTTTCCAATCACCGATCCGACACTTAAAACGACAATAATAATCGCACTAGCTGTCGGAAAAAAACCTGGCCCGACACTGTGTTCAGAGTTATCTACGACTTGATAGGGGATGATTAATATTAGAAAGATCCCAAAGAGCGCCATTATCACTTGAGGAAATATCTCTTTCCAATTAATTTTCATTCCTCCTCCCTCTCTTCAAAAAACTGTTACATCGAACAGCAGCGTTATTTCAAAAGGCGTCTTATGAAGAACCATTAATCAATTTTCCTAACTGTTCATATTCCATTTTGATGATTTCTGTTATCTCTTCTGAACTTTTATAATTTATATCAAATCCTACTTGTTCAAATGATTCTACTACCGCAGGATCATCTATAGCTTTTTGTATTGCACCGTCTAATGCTTGTACAATTTCTTTTGGCATATCGTTTGGACCATAGAAGAAAAATATTGCAGATGCATTCAAGTCATAGCCTTTTTCCTGCGCTGTAGGAATATCATCAAATTCCTTCTCACCAAAGTTCAATAAAGCTTTTAATTCTCCACTTTCCGCGTAAGGTAAAATATCTGTTTCTGTTAAAATAACAGCATCAACATCTTTGCCCATTAGTGCAGTTCTAGCAGGAGCGTTCCCCTCAAACGGTACCGAATTGACATCCATTCCCGCTTGCTCCTTCAACTGGTCCATAATTAAATCTGGTCTGCTTCCATCCCCTGGTGTGCCGATCGAAACAGAACCAGGATTGTCTTTTGTACTTTCTAAAAATTCCTCAAACGATTTCCACTCACTATCTGGATGGACGGCAAGTATAAAATCACTAACAATTACTTGTGAAATAAGCGTCGGGTCATCATAGTCGTATGCGGTGTTTCCGTAATGCGTATGCATCGTTAATGGTCCATTAGGTGTAAATCCTATTTCGTACCCATTTGGATTAGAGTTTACAATGTCTGTAACTGCTACTACACCACCACCGCCTGGTTTATTTTCAACTGCTACATCTACTTCATTTGGCAGCTGTTTTGTCAGTGACTCAGCAATAGTTCTTGTTACCGTGTCTGTTACTGCCCCAGCTGGAAAGCCAACTGAAATTTTAATTGGTTTTTCAGGATAAGATGAAGCTTCTGTTTCCGAACTTCCCGTTGAATTCCCGCAAGCACTTAAAACAGCTAAAAGAGCGGCTGTTAACAAAGTAAAGATATAACTGCCCATTTTTTTATTCACGTTTACTCCCCCCGTTCTTTCTATTTTTCAATTTCTATAACTTGAAGATCATCTGGCACAATTACTTTTCCACTGTACACTTTCTTAGCATCTAAATATGCTTGCTCTTTATCGATGCGCGGCAGAAAGTGAGTAAGCACAAGCTGTTTAACTCCTGCTTTTTCACCAATTTCACCTGCTTGCCCTGGCGTACAATGTTCTTTTTGCAGGTTCTCCCACATCATTTCACGTTCTCTTGACAACGGTGGTTTGTATGCATCATTCACAGCCATAGCTGCATCCTGAACCAATATATCCGCTCCTTTAGAGAAATCACCAATTACTGGTGTGGGAGCCGTATCCCCAGAAAAAACGACTGCCTTTCCATTCTTTTCAAAACGATAAGCATATGTTTTCACGTTGTGCACCATTTCTGCTGCCGAAACACTTAATGGCAAATCAGTCGGTATTTCTCCAGTGTCTTCGATTTCTACCACATTTACATCCAGCAGCCCTTCCGGATTTTTCCCTAAAGAAGTACGGTATGAAATATCTTCATCGAACATAGATAAGGTCGTATCGTGAAACTTCTTTAATCCCCTCGGCCCATAAATGGTGAGGTGTGTTCTTCCTGCTGTCCAACCACCCAGCAAAAATTGCTGGTAACCCATGAGGTGATCAGAATGTAAATGAGTGAAAAACACTACATTAACTGTTTCAGGCGGGATACCTGCTTTCATTAATTGTTTCGTAGCCCCTTCGCCGCAATCGACTAGTATTGGCTTATTACCTACAAGCAAAACTTGAGCAGCCCCTCCTCTTTCTATGTCAGGTCTTGGACTGCCGGTCCCCAGCATAATCACTTTCATATGGTCCATCCTTTAAAACCTCCTGATAACGCTTACATTTTCAAATATTTCTGTAATTTCTAACAACAATAATAACCAATTATTTTTTTCTCGTTAACATACAACGTGTACAAAATTAAAAATTAAATTCCTCATATTTGTTGAAAGAACTGTCGTTCATGCTCCGTTTAGATTTATTTCTATAAAAATTTGAAAATTCTATTGAATATTTTTTAGGAAGCGTTTACAATCTAACACATCATAACTTTTGTTCAAAACGAACAAAAGGGGCGGACTATATTCAAGAACGAAACGGAGGAAAAATACATGAATATCACATTAACTATGCTAGGTACAGGGAGCCCGCGCCCTACCTTGGAGAGATCAAGTCCTGCTCAAATCATTCAAGCAGATGACCAACTGATTCTTATAGACTGCGGTTACAACACATTTAACCAATTGTTAAAAGTAAACATACGCCCCAATGAGATCACCCATTTATTCATGACACATTTACACGCAGACCATGCGCTCGATTACGCTCACTTTTTAATCACTGGATGGGCTCAAGGACGTAGAAAATTAACTGTTATCGGACCGAAAGGCATGAAAAAATTTCACCGGCACGTTTTAGAAATGTTTTCAGAAGATATTGACTATCGCATGTCACTGGGCCGCCCCGCTGATGGAGTAAAAGAAAATGTCACCATTATTGAGATAGAAGAACCAGGCGACATTGACTTACCACTTGGTTTTGAGAGAATCACTGCCGAACAAATGGTTCATAACGTTCTAACATATGGCTTTCGTTTTGAAACCGGTGACAAAACTATTGCTGTTGCAGGCGACACTGCTCCAACAGAGAGTGTTCCTAGACTGGCAAAAGAAGCAGATGTATTTGTGCTTGATGCCTGTCTTGCCGCAAACAAATATGATGGCAATAATGCCAGCAAAGAAGTCAATCACATCTGGGAACAATTGCAAAAAGAGCATTGTACACCTAAACAATGCGGTGAGTTAGCTCAAGAGGCCAATGCGTCGACACTTGTATTAACGCATTTTTTGCCGGGAGTTGACACGAAAAAAGCATATGAAGAGGCAAAAAAGGAATTTGAAGGAGAAGTGATTGTACCAAGTGACTTGCAGACGATACACGTCTAAATCTGAAGATGAGGAAAGGGGAAATTGGAATGACTTCATTTTGGTATAAAATGATTTTATTCACTGGCTTAATCTTCTTACTTGCTGCATGTTCCGAGCAGCAATCAGCAGACAGCAAAACTTCACAAGAGGGGGTCGTTCCAATTTACACCCCTTCAGCCAGTGGTATTAACTATGTTATCTCAGCAGGCACTGCCAATGTATTAACCAATAAAAAAGAATTCGACGGGCGCATTGTCTTCTCTACTGAAGCAACCAGTGGATCAACCGAGTTAATGTATTTGCTGCTAGAAAGCGAAAAAAATCATGAACCTGCGATTGCTGCACCTGCGAATGTGGCTGCAACCGAACTATACAATGGCAATTCAGAAGAGCTGCCTGGGGAACATACAGGACTGCGCAACATCGGTTTTTTAAGCGGAACAACGATGCACGTTGTAAGTGCTGTCAATTCTTCTATAGAAGATTTTAATGACTTGCAGGGAAAAACCATCGGCATTCCAGCACCGGAAACACCACCCAGTAATTTTTTGGAACACCTTTTAGACGCTTACGGGCTGGCAGGAGAATATGAAACATTGCCGCTCGGAAGCTTACCGGAAGTACAAGAGGCTCTAGCAGAAGGCAGTGTGGATGCTGGGCTGTTATTTGGTGCTGTACCTGCCCCTACTGTACAAGAACTTACACAGACTGAAGATGTTAATATTTTGTCCATTGATCACGATGTAGCAGAGTCTTTTTTTGAAGAACATCCTTATTATTCACCTGTAACATTAGAAGCAGGCACATATGCAGGCCAAGAAAGAGAATTATTTATTGGTTCTTTTTATTCAAATTTCATTACCCATCAGCATACTGATGATGACATCGTTTATCATTTCATCGAAGGAATCATGGAAAATCAAGACACATTACAAGCAGTCCATCCTACTTTTAATATCGATGAAAATACGATTATACATGACAACGACCTTCCGTATCACGATGGAGCTATTCGATACTTTGAGGACAATGACATTGATTATAATCAATAATCTAAATATTAGAAACCTTTTTATCACCTCTTAAGAAAGGAGTCCAGGCAATGATTCTTCGTGTGCAATCTATTTTCATTCTTTGTTTATCCACGGCTTTAGGACTGTTTCACCTGTATGCCAGCGGGATTCAATTATTTCCCGCCGTCCAACAGCGCGGTGTGCACCTTGGTATTGGTTTGGCTCTCATATTTTTGCTGTACCCTGTCATTAAGAAAAAAACAGAAGAGCACACACAGAATAATTGGGAAATTATTATAAGTTTTATTCTTGCTTTTCTCTCTCTTTATATTGGCTATTACTTTTTTATGAACTATAGAGAATTGTACTCACTTTTTGGCAGTCTAGGTGTTGAACTAACCATTGTTGGATTATTGACGCTTCTGTTAACGTTAGAAGCTACTCGCAGAATTATAGGCTGGACACTGCCAATTCTGGCCGCTGTTTTCTTGCTGTTTGCCTTTTTCGGGGATCACTTGCCACTATTATTTGCCCATTCCGGCTTTTCATTTGAACAGATTCTTGCAAACGTTTCCTTAACAGCAGGGGGTATTCTTGGAGTACCTTTAGGTGTTTCTGCAACATACGTTGTTTTATTTGTACTCTTTGGGGCTTTTCTAGAAAAGTCCGGAGCAGGACAATTGTTTATTGACTTATCATTTGCTTTAGTAGGTAAGTTTCGTGGTGGTGCTACTAAAGTATCTATTCTTGCAAGCGCTTTATTTGGAACGATAAGTGGAAGCCAAGTTGCGAATGTGTCCTCTACAGGAGTGTTGACGATTCCACTAATGAAACGAAGTGGTTATTCGTCACGGTATGCTGGTGCAGTAGAATCGGTGGCCTCTACGGGCGGGATGTTCCTTCCACCTGTTATGGGTGCAGTGGCCTTTTTAATTGCTGATTTTCTTCAAGTTCCTTACGTTCAAGTTATTTTAGCTGCAATTATCCCTGCCGTTCTATATTTTATAGCTGTTTTTATCATGGCAGATTTACGTGCAGCCCGTATTGGTGCATCTTATCAAAAAGATGACTATGAAATACCAAACTTAAAGTACTTGTTTGTCCAAAAAGGACATCTATTGCTGCCACTGCTCTTACTGATTTACCTTTTAATTGTCGAACAAATGAATCCTCCTAAAGCCGCTTTTTGGTCTATTATAGCAATGCCGCTTGCTTCATGGCTTCGTAAAGAAACACGAATGAGTCCAGCTGATATTGTTGAATGTATCAAATCAGGTGTAAAACTTTCTCTTATTGTCATCGCTGCGTGTGCAAGTGCTGGAATAATTATTGGTATTATTAACATGACAGGACTTGGGCTGCGTTTTTCCAGCATACTTATTGAGCTTTCAGGAGAAAATTTATTCCCGTTGCTTATCTTAACGATGATTGCTTCTATTATTATGGGAATGGGACTTCCTCCTGTTGCTTCTTACATCATTCTAGCGACACTTGCTGCGCCGGCTATCACACAATTAGGTGTTCCTGACTTGGCTGCTCATTTATTTATTTTTTACTATGGAACTCTCTCAGCCATCACACCTCCTGTAGCTATAGCAGCCTATGCCGCAAGCGGAATTGCAAAGTCCAACCCAATGAGTACGTCTTTTACGGCTGTGAAATTAGCCTCAGTTGCTTTTATTGTGCCATTTATGTTCGTGTACGGCCCTGCTCTTATTTTCGATGGCAGTTGGTTTAACATTCTCGGATCATTTGTGACAGCATTAGTTGGTATCTTTGCCCTTAGCGTCGGTATGGAAGGACACTTAAAGAACAAAATCGAATTTCTATCACGCAGCCTGTTCTTGATTGGCGCCCTTCTATTAATGATTGTTGGGTGGGGTACCGACTTCATTGGATTCATCATCATTGCTGCTGTATTCTTCCGTGAGTGGAAAAAACAACAAGATGCTGCACGTACAAATGCCGTCTTACACGATGCCAAATAAAACACGGTGGCTATCTCTTTGCGACACGAGACAATTAAGATAAGATATCAATATTACTAATGAAAGAAAAGAACCTGCAAAAGAAGGTTCTTTTCCTTCTGCTTATTATCCAAGAGATACATACTGAGTTAGGTGATAATTATGTTAATGACACTGCTGCAAGATACGTCTATTAAAAACATCCCATTAAAAATGGTGTATCAAACTATCCTTCAAAAAGGACCTATTTCACGCAATGATATTATTAAAGAAACGGAGCTTAACCGTTCAAAGGTTGTACGCTTAATTCAACAGTTGGTTAACCAAGATTTAATATATTCATACGGAGAGGACGTTCCACATGGAGGGAGGCCGCCGGTTTTATTTGAAGTAAATGCTTCTGCATCTTATATTGTCGGTGTTCATATTATTCGCATGCATGTTCAAGTTGCTTTGTATGATATAAAAGGGAATGAACGGGAACATAAACAAATTATGTTAACCCAAAGCCACACTTCTACAAAGGTTATAGACCATATAATACAGACGATAAAAGAATTTCTAAAAAAACATGCTGTCTCATCTCATCATTTTTTGGGAATTGGAATCGGTTCGATTGGACCAATTGACAAACAAAATGGTCTCATTCTAAACCCTAGTTTTTTCCCTGCTCCTGATTGGAAAGCAGTTCCTATCGTGAAAGAACTAAAAGAACATTTCCATTGTAAAGTGCTTCTTGAATACGGCTCAAATACAGCTGCATTGGGAGAATATATATATGAACACTCTCAATTTAATAGTCTTCTCTACATTATGAACGCGTGGAACTTTGGATGCGGTATTATATCCGACCGCCGTTTGTGGCATAGTCGTCATGGAGATGTATTAAGTTACGGACATATGGTTGTAGATATACACGGAAACCTTTGCCGCTGTGGTAACAGAGGTTGTTTAGTATCGTACACATCGCTTCCAGCACTGCTTGATAACATTCAAGCTGAAGTGTCATCCATAATAGAAAAAGAAAATGTTCATGCCAGCCATTCCTCTGTCAATGATATCATGCGTATTTTTTTATCCAGCCATGATACCGTTCAACGGATTGTTCTGAATTCTGCTGAATATTTAGGTATTGGAGCAGCTAATTTAGTGAACACCATCAAACCCGAAACAGTGGTCTTAGACGGCCCGCTCATCCATCAACATCCTTCCTATTACGAAAAGGTTGTTGAAACCGCTCAACGTTATCTATTTCAGGATATAGACGGTACTTTTCAAAAAGCCTCTATGCCTGGGAAAGCAGCTTTAATCGGAGCCTCCAGACTTGTTCTCGATTCTTATTTTGAATTGTAGCGAACACTTAACTAATACCAAACCTTTAAGTGCAGGCGGCTGCCGGATTCCACTGACACATTTTAATCATATCGATGACTGGTTCATACTCATGCACTGCACTCTCCTGTCCACAGCAGAAAAAGCCGGCTTGTCGTCGAGTCGTCATAGCGGAGGCCTGCTGTTTTCCTTATCCTTTTACAGCACCATCGTTTTTAATGTATAAAAAACGATGCTACTGCAAATATCAAGGTGGGTATACTGTGTGCTTGATTGTCTATTACTTGGCGGGCGGCAACTAGAAAACAGAGGTGATCGCAGACCCTGCAAACTTTATAGAAGCAAAAAACCAAAAGGAAAAGAGAATGAGTCACTCTTTCCTTTTGGTTTCCATGTATCATTTACGGTTGGAATACACTGTTCACTTCTTGATGTCCATCTTTATACTCTTCTTCATGCTGCAAGTTAAAGGTTTCCATAATTGGTGTGTCATGTACAGAGAATAGGTGAACCGCTTCATCGCCAGTATTTACGTGTTCGTGCCAAGACCAGCTTGGAATAACGAAAAAGTCACCTTTTTCCCATTCAAACTTCACTCCATCAATAACGGAATAACCGCTGCCGCTGTGCACATGAACAACAGAAGAGTTTGTATGGCGGTGTGCTTTCCCACGGAATCCTACCGGCAGACGCTGCATCCAGGAAGCAATATTGACATTTGCTGTATCACCTGTTGTTGGGTTAATAAACTCCACTGCATGTCCGTCATATACATCCGGATCAAACTCTTCCAGACCGTCCAACGCCTCTTTTGTTTGCTGCCACTTGTACGTCCCAACTGGAGCTTTCTTCGGCTTACGGTCTTTAATTGGGCGAACAAGGCCGCCTTGATAGTGGTTCGGAGAATAGTTATCCGCTCTTTCTGGCTTTTGGACACCTTCTTCTGGATAGCCTTCAAAGAAAGAACCGCCAATTGAATAGATGAATGGGATATCAAGAACATCCATCCAAAGCATTGGTTCCTCTCCTTCATGGCCGTGGCCGTGCCAGCACTCTTGCGGAGTAACAACAAAGTCGCCTTCATTCATAAACAACCGTTCACCATCAACGATGGAGTATGCGCCTTCTCCTTCCATAATGAAACGAAGCGCGCTCTGTTTATGACGGTGAGAAGGTGCTTCTTCTCCAGGCAGGATTAATTGCACCGCTGCATAAATGTTTTGGGTGGCTGCACCCCATCCCCATGGCTCTCTATCTTTCATTTTTGGGTTTTGAAGATAAATCGCGCGTCTTTCCCCGCCACGTTCTGGGGTGAATATTTTTGTTGCTTCCATGAGGTGTTCTTTAATGACGCTGCCTTTCCATAAATACGGCTCTGCATGTTGAGCCGGCTCTTTGCTGACGAGCTCAGGAATAGCATTCCAAAGAGGACCGAGCTCATCTTTTTCAATTTTTTTATTAAAATCTTTGACCTCTTGACTTTCCATAAACGCATTGGTTTCCATGATGTTTCCCCTCCTTTAGCTTCCTCGTGAAATGATGCGCTGGCATTGTTTTATGATGGGAATTTCCTTATTCTAAAAGCTTCTTGCTGGAAAGACGCTGGTTGTTGCAGTCGAGTTCGTACAACAAATGCATGTACGAACTCTTTTTCTAGGTGAAAGTTTTATTTGTTAACCGTTGTTTTATCTGTACTATTAACAAAATGTCCATACAACCAATCTACGATTTCAAAATCTTGCGCGTCGCGTTCTTTCATATATGCATCTCTTGTCAACGTGGCAATATCGTTATCGGTATGCAAAATGTCTCCCCATGTTCTAGCTGTTTTCTGCACTTTATTAGCACGAGCTACTCTTTCTTGCTGATATGCTTGGAATGCATCTTCTACACTGTTGTTTTCTTTCAACTGATTCGTAAGTGAATCAGCATCTTCTAGTGCTTGGCAAGCCCCTTGTGCCAAATATTGAAGCATTGGGTGTGCAGAGTCACCTAAAAGCGTAAAGTTACCTTCTGCCCACTTTTCTAACGGTTCACGGTCATATAATGGCCATCTTCTTTGACGCTGCATAAATGTAACAGCATTTTGAACTTCCGGCACGCAACGACCAAAATGTTCATCAAGCTCTTCTGGTGTACCCCATTGATCGGTATGCTCGATTTCTTTTGTGTAATTGAAACTTCTAAACACAGCTACTTGGTTGTACAATTCTTTTCTGCGTATCGGATACTGTACGAGGTGAAGATGCGGGCCGATCCACATAATAACGTCATCAAAATCCGCGTGTTCACTAATTTCTTCCATTGGAATCGCACCACGGTAAGCGACGTACTCAGAGCAGATTGCTTCATCATCTATAATCTGCTTACGGCTTTCAGACCATAATCCATCTGCTCCAATAAGAGAATCAGCTTCATATGTCTTGCCATTGTCACACGAAATAGTAACAGAATCCGGACCGCGTTGAATATCAGTAATCATATGGTTTGTTAGAAGCGTAATATCATCATTTCTCTCACACGCTTCAAGCAGCACTTTATGAAGGTCTGTACGGTGCATAACTGTGTAAGAATAGCCGTACCTTTCTTTAAATGCATCTCCCAAGTCCAAAGCGGACAGCTCTTCACCTGTGTATGCGTCTTTTAAAACAAGGCGCTGAGGATAAACAGCGTATTTATCAAGTTCGCCTAACAAATTAAAGCGATCTAAGATAGCCATGGCATTCGGTGCCAACTGAATACCTGCACCAATCTCACCAAACTCTGGAGCTTGCTCTAGTACAGCTACTTTATGACCGGCATCGGCAGCTCCTAAAGCAGCTGCCAATCCGCCAATTCCTCCACCAATAATTGTCATAGGAAGTGTGTTATTGCTCATACGTGACACCTCTTTGTGATAGTTTTGAATACTCTCTTGCTGTTTTATTAAAAAATATGAACGCGATTACAATTTCACTTCGGCTCTTTTCGCTGCCTTGACACGGTTTTCCAATGTACCTACAGAATCGATGTTTACTGTGCAGACATCT
The DNA here is from genome assembly GCF_900099605.1 of Alteribacillus persepolensis. Classification (GTDB taxonomy): domain Bacteria; phylum Bacillota; class Bacilli; order Bacillales; family Marinococcaceae; genus Alteribacillus; species Alteribacillus persepolensis. The sequence goes on along the minus strand of NZ_FNDK01000002.1, from coordinate 40,994 downwards.
CCGTCTTTCATAAATGTTTTCGGATCTCTTGCAAATCCTACGCCGCCAGGTGTTCCGGAAAGAATGACGTCGCCTGGTTCAAGAGTCATAAGACCAGAGAAGAATTCGACGAGATCTTCTACGCTGAACACAAGGTTTTTCGTATTGGAACGTTGTCTTTCTTCTCCATTTACAGATAGAGAGATTTCTAGATTAGAAGGATCAGTAAGCTCATCGGATGTTACAAGCCAAGGACCTAGTGGTGCTGTTCCGTCTACAGATTTACCTTGCAGCCACTGTAACGTTCTTCTTTGCAAGTCACGATATGTTACGTCATTGGCAACAGTATAACCTGCTACATAATCAAGCGCGTCTTCTTTTTTCACGTTGCAAGCTCGTTTTCCGATAACGATGGCAAATTCTGCTTCATAGTCCAATTGATCCGAAATGTCATACTTTGGAATATCGTCTTCTGGTCCGATAATTGTATTCGCAAATTTCGCAAAGGACACTGGATATTCTGGCAAGTCACGTCCCATTTCCAAAATATGTTCACGATAGTTGTGACCAACGCAGAGAATTTTTTGCGGCGCTTGAACTGGTGCGTTAAGCTTCACTTCATCTCGTGGGAATGTGCACTGTTTCTTCCATTCGTCTGAAGCGTTTTCAACGCTGCTTAAAACATACTTAGCTTCTTCCAGGCTTTTCTCGCCGCCTTTTAAGAATTCCGCTGTTTCAGAAGGGAAAACCGTCTTGGCCATTTCCTCTGCGCGTACGCTTCCTCCGTCCTTTAATAGTGCTGCATATGCTTTTTGCAAATCAACAACAACATCGTTTTCTACAACACCGATGCGTTGATTTTCTTTTTCTTCACTTTTCAACTGAAACATTACTAATTTCATGAACCTTCCACCTTTCATCGGAATAGTGAACTAATTTTACTATTTAGAGTATTTCATTGTTTTACAATTTTGTCAACTGGTTTTAGACAATAAATTTACAGCCATAAGCTTGGCAGCCATGTCGTAACAGCTGGCACATATGCAATGATAAGAAGCGCTATTAACGCAACCAGGACAAATGGAATAACGTACTTCGCCAGTGTTTCAAATTTTACTTTTGTAATAGATGATGCGATAAATAACACAGTTCCAACAGGCGGCGTGATTAAGCCAATCGCTAGATTAATAGACATAATAATCCCAAACTGAATAGGGTCAATGCCATAATTCACTGCTACTGGAAGCAAAATTGGCACCAAAATAATAACGGCAGCCATTCCTTCAATAACCATGCCTACTAGAAGGAACAAAATAATACAGATAAATAGGAATACGTACACGTTATCTGTTAGTGATACCATAAATTCCGATAGCTGCTGCGGCACTTGTTCAAACGACAGAACCCATCCAAAGATCGTAGCCATCGCAATAATAAACGTCACAATCGACGTGTACATCGCCGTGTTTAAAAAGATTTTCGGAAAATCTTTTATCTTTAATTCTTTATACAGTCCGCCACCAATGACCATCGCTAAAAAACTGGCTGCTGCGGCAGACTCTGTCGGCGTGAACATGCCGCTTAGTATCCCAAAGATAATAATGAACGGAATACTAAGTGAAGGAAGCGCCACAAAGAATGCTTTTATCAATTCTTGAACTTTCACACGATTATGTTTAGGAAAATTTTCCTTTACAGCCATAAAAGAAATCAGTATAACAAACCCAATCGTCAGTAAAATGCCGGGGATTATCCCGCCAATAAACATGTTTCCAATCGACACTTCTGCCGTAACACCATAAATAATAAACAGCAAACTTGGCGGTATAATCGGCCCAAGCAATGATGACGCTGATGTTAGTGCCGTACTGAATTCTTTGTTGTAGCCTTCTTTTTCCATTTCAGGCACCATAATACGGCTCATCATAGCAGTCTGTGCATTAGCTGAACCAATAATAGAGGCTAAAAACATATTTGTCACAACGTTTACGTAAGCCAAACCGCCTCTGAAATGTCCGACCATGTCTTTGGCAAATCGTATCAGCCTTGTCGTAATGCCGCCTTTGTTCATTAATTCACCGGCTAAAACAAATAAAGGAATAGCCAGCAGCCCATAGTTTTGAATACCACCGGTCATACGCTGCGGTATCGAAAGCAGCAGCTCAAGGTTGTCTGTTTGAAAAATGTAAAAAACAGTCGAGACGCCCAGAACATAGGCAATCGGCAAACCAATAAGAAGCAGTACAGCAAAAACTGCGATAAAACCTAGTATCATGTTGATTCCCCCTCTCCTGCTTCACTGGCTGAAACCTCTCTGTTTTTCAATTGTTTTATTATATTGTTAAGGGAAAAAACGGCCATAATTAACATGGACACTGGAAAAATCATAAACGGTATCCACAGCGGTATTTCCAATGACGCGGATACGGCTTCCAAAATGCTGGACGATAACAGCCATATCGTTCCAAACCATAACCCTAAAAGAGAAAACAAAAAGATAATCAACTGCAAAATGATATTTAAAACGGTCAGGCTTTTACCGTTCATTCTGTCTTTTACCAGTGTCAATGCGACCATGTCATTTTTATGAATACCTAAAGCTGCTCCAAGTAATGTTATCCACACTAACAAATACAGAGCTATCTCATCTGTTCCGATGATGGGACTTTGCAAAATATATCTCGAAACAAAAGCTAAAATCGTAACGACTGCTATTGCTCCGACGCTAATCATACAAATGACTTCTACTGCTTTGGACATACCTTTTATAAAGCGTTGAAACCAGCGATCGATGTGATGCACCATGGCTTGTCTCACTCCTAGCGGTCATATTCTGAGATTTCTTTGGCTTTATCTATGAAATCTTGTATATAATCGTTTCTCTCTCCATAATCCTTATGAACTTTCTCGGCCACTTCATAAAAGGGATCAAGATTTTCAATGTTACTGATTGTTCCGCCTTGTTCTTCAAAATCTTGCATATAATCTTGTTCCATTTGAATTACCATTTCTTTATTTGCAGCAATGGCTTTTTCTAGTGCGTTATTAAATATTTCTTTTTCTTCTTCACTAAAGTCGTTCCATAGTTGTTCGTTCAATAAAACTGTCCCTGGCCACGTCATGTGGTTCAGTGGAGTAAAATAACTCCCAATATCGTTGTAGGCGTTATTCATCATCAAATCCAGGTCAATATCAATGGCATCCACTACTCCCGTTTGAAAGGAGGTATACAAGTCAGCCGCTGGAACCGGTGTAGGGCCTGCCCCGGCTTCTTGCCAAAAATCAGTAATAGCTGGGCTCGGACTGATCCGAAGAGGCACACCTTGTAAATCTTCTATCGATTCAATTGGGCCATTCTTTGCCAGCACATGGCGCATGCCTGCGAAAAAATACCCTTTGCCTTCTACTTGATCGAGTGTTTCAAAAAGAGCGTGGGCTTCTTCTGTTTGAGCCATTTCAAAAGCATCTTCATGGTTACGCATAATAAAAGGCATAGTCCAAGATGCGAAAGCTTCAGAGTGACTGTTAAGTTCAGCCCCAACCAACACCGATAAGTCAATTGAACCTACTTGTAATTGCTGATACATATCGTTTTGATTCCCTAATGTTCCTTGCGGGTAATAATCAAATGTCCACTTCCCGTCCGTTGCCTCGGCCACTTCTTCTTCAAGAACAAGCAAGCTTTGATGCCAGACATGTCCTTCAGGCACGATGTGAGCGGTTACAAAGTTTCTTTCTTTGATCCCCTCTTCATTGGATTCATTTGTTTCATTGTCAACAGACGAAGAAAAACTACATCCAACAAGTGTCATCGTTGTTAAAAAAAGCAGCACGCTACCGTGTAGTAATCGTTTCATGTGTTCCCCTCCTGTTCATACGGCTGCGATTCTTCATTGACTATATAGTGAAATTAGTACACTATATAAAATAGGGTATATGTAACCCCTTCCAAATGTCAATCTATTTTTGCATATCACGATGAACAGATTCATGATATGCTACCATGAAGTGAAAGGAGGGAACAGGGCTTGGACTACACGAAAAAAACATTCAAAAAAGCCGAAATGATTCAATCCCTTCAAGTTGGCTTGTCCATTATTGAAGTCATTTCGCAAAAAAATAGGCCGCTTAAATATAATGACATTTACAAAGAACTTTCTATTTCCAAAAATAACCTTTATAAATATTTAAATACGTTAACAGCACTTGGCATGCTGCATCGAAACCCATTCAGCGGAGAATACTTCATTGGACCAAAGCTGGCTGAGTACGGCTTTCAAGCAATTGACCAAGAAAATATTATTGAACAAATTACCCCTTATTTAAAACAGCTTCGCGATGAAACAAATGAAACGGTTCTTTACGCTTGTAATACAGAACAAGGACCACTGGTTGTAAAAATGCTGCATAATACACAAACGTTAAATGTCGGTGCACAAATCGGAACACGGCTTCCTCTGTTTTCTTCTACTGGCAAACTAGTATACACGTATCCAACGGAAATAATGGAAGAGTGGAAAAAAGAAGAGTTTGCTAAATTAGACAAGACGCAGCAAGAGGAACTGTTAACCGATCAAGCGCATATTGAGCAACATCGTGTTGCGTTTGCCAGTGAACCAATTACTCCATCCGTTTCTTCGGTAGCCGTACCAATTTTAAATTTCAATCAGTTTGTTGTTGGAACAGTTACTGTTGTTGGTTTCACCCACCGCATTCCACAAACACTGGATGATCCAATGACACAATTTATAAAGCAAAAAGGCATGGAAATGTCCAGCTTTTTGGAGACCTCTCACACATAACAAATAAAAAACCAGCCTTCTCCGTGAAATGAGTAAGGCTGGGTGCTACAATAGGAGTTATGCATACGATGGTGCGGTTTCTTCAAGCATAGAAATAAGGTGGTACAGCATGTGATTATATGGAACATCAATATGATAACGCTGTGCTTTTTCCACAATCGCACCATTTAAAAAATCAACCTCTGTTTTTCGGCCATTTTTCACGTCATGGTACATAGAAGACATATGATGTCCGGACATAGAAGGATCAAAGACGCCGCGTATCATACGCAGCATGTTCTCTTTCTCTAATATCACTTCTTCTGCTTTTGCCACGGTAATGATCTCCTCTACCAGCGGCTCGATTAATTGATCAATGCGAGAGTACCCTCCTATGGCGGCAACCGTATTTTGCATTAATGTACATAACGGATTCAGCACAGAGTTAAAGGCGGCTTTCTGCCAAATACTTTTCATCACGTCTTGTGATAGTGCCGCATGGATATTGGCATGATTAAATGTATCAATAAGATGTAACAAAGCTTCTGTATCATTTCCATATATTTGCATTATTTCTGTATCTCCAGAGCCCAATGCTTCTACTTGTCCCGGCTTTAACAGCTTAGCAGCAAACGTTGTTACGCCCGCAAATATGTTTTCTTTTGGCATTCTTTGTTCAATGACGTCAATATTCCCAAGACCGTTTTGCAACGTCAGAACCTTGACATCCGCCCCGAGTAAATGCTGGCATTTACAAAGCATGTCTTCTGTTTGCATCGCTTTTGTAAAAAGAATGAAAACATCCGGCTTGCCGTAATAATCACGTGGATGACTCGCTTCTATCGTTATGGTTTCTTGCCCGCTGTCATGCACTACTTCTAATCCTTTGTTTTGAATGGCGCGGACATGCTCCTGCCACATATCCAGCAGTACCACGTCATTGCCTGCACTATGAAGCATAAACCCAAAACGGCTGCCCATTGCTCCCGCACCAGCAATTGCTATCTTCACTACAGATGCCCCCTTATATGTAATTTCTGATCAGAGACGCTACCGCATCTTTTGCCCGCTGAAAACGCTCGGCTTCTTCACTGGACAACATCCATTCATGAACTTGTTGTATACCTTGTTTATTCACTGTTACCGGCACGCCCAAACTAACGTGGCTTACGCCGTACTCTCCTTGCAACACACTCGAAGCGATGGTATCTTGTCCATTATCTTGCAGCAGTTTATCGACGAGCACTCCTATTCCATAAGCAGTCGTCCACCCCGTCGTTCGATTGACGTTTAATTGGTTAAAATCTTGAAACCATGTTTGCAGCATCTGCCGGATTTTTTGTTGATCAAAAGCGTCAACCGAAAAAGGTTCATTGTTTCGTTTCACCCGGCTGAACACTGGAACTTGAGCGTCTCCGTGCTCGCCAAGTACACTAGCTTCAATGTAATCATGACGGGAAAAGGACAGTACACGCCGAATCGCCCATTCAAAGCGGAACGAATCGTTTAACGTATAGCCGATCAGCTGCCGGCGTGAGAAATGAAACGCTTCATGTAAATAATAATTCAACACATCTACCGGATTTGAAGCAGTGATAATGAGAGCTTCCGGCGCGTACTTTTTAATAGATGTTCCAAACTCGCGAAACAATTGGATGTTTCCGTCTAAAAATTCCTGCCGGGACTGAACGTTATTACGGTTGGGAATACCGGCTGTGATTAAAACAATATCTGTATTTTCCAGATTTTGATTATCTCCACGATATATCTCTTTATGTGGATATGCATTTTGCAAATCCATCACGTGATTATCTAAAAGATTTTTATTCACATCGATTAAGCCTATTTCATCAATGGCTGGATGCGCAGCCAGCTGAAAAGCACAAGCCGAACCCAGCGTACCAGCACCGCCAATAATGGTGACCTTATTCACCGGAAAACCTCCTTTTTAGAAAGGCACAAGCACCTTGACCACGAGTTACAAGTCCTGCAGGGCCGGCCATACGGAAAGCTGTTCTTTGCTTTCCCTGGACGGACCGAAGGAACCTCGAGCGAGTAGGCGCTTGTGCTAGACAATGAAAGGCATAAGCGCCTTAAACATCAGAAACTAAGAGCGTCTCCTCCTGTGACAACGCCGAACTGGCTTTAACAGGAGGTGCTGACTTTTGTGCTGCGAACAGGACGTTCACGGTTTTAGCAAAAGCTCCTCTTTATCATGTGCACTTATGCCAAACAATGAAAACGCTAAATATTTACACTCTCCTGCTTTGTAAAAAGCTGCCCTTCGTGAAAAGGACAGCCAATGTGCACTACCATAACGGGAACATCACTAATATAGGAATATACGTAATTAACAAAAGTGCAACTATTAATGACATAATAGAATATCCAGATCGAAACGCTGTGTTAAACAGTTTTGTTTTGGCCGTATCCGTCGCTACGAGCAATGTGCCCCCAAATGGTGGTGTACACATACCAATCGCTGTGTTTACAATCACAATAATGCCAAACAGCACCGGATCGATCCCCAGCGCATTAATCACTGGCAAAAACATTGGCACAACAATAACTAAAATAGCAATGGTATCCATAAACATGCCAAAGATAAGTAAAATAATGTTAATAATTAATAAAATGACAACTGGATTTTCAGAAACGGTCAAAAATCCTGACACGAGAGCACTTGGTATATTTTCATATGCCAGTACATATGCAAAAAGGGAAGCGTTTGCAATAATAAACATAATAGTCGCTGTCGTTTTGGCCGAATCTAAAAAGATTCTGCCGAAGTCCTTTATGTTCAATTCCTTGTAAATAAACATTCCAATCAAAATAGCATACACGACAGCTGCTACCCCGGACTCTGTTGGCGTGAAGATTCCAGAGAAGACACCGCCAATTAAAATAACCGGAGTTCCCAAGGCCCACAACGACCGGAACAGCGCGCTCCAAAACGTTTTCCATTCAAACGGCTCTCCGCTGCCGCGGTACCCTTTTTTTCGGGAAACGAGATACGTAACAATCAATAAGGCTCCGCCGACAATAATACCGGCCGGGATTCCAGCTGTATATAAATCAGAGATAGAGACACCTGCCAAGCTTCCATAGATAATTAATGTTACACTTGGCGGGATAATGACCCCCATTGGACTTGCTGTCGACACGACAGCTGTAGCAAAGTTACGGTCATATCCTTTCTCTACCATTGCAGGTATCATCAGTGTGCCTAAAGCTGCAGCTGTTGCAATTGAACTTCCCGAAATAGCAGCAAAAAACATACAAGCTAAAACCGTTACTAATGCTAAACCGCCTGTACTGCGTCCTAGTACAGAATTAGCTAAATCGAGAATCCGCTGGGCCAAGCCGCCTGTTAACATCAAGTTTCCTGCTAGAATAAAGAAAGGGATTGCCAGTAAGGAAGAAACATCAATACCAGTAAACAGCCGTTGTATAACAATCATTGGTGTGATATCGGCAAATAGTATGTAGAGCATGGACGACATGCCAATCGTAATTCCTAACGGCACACCTAATAAAAACAAAAGAATAGTCATTCCAAAAAACAAAGCTACCATACTAGTTAGTCACCTCCTCTTCCTTTTCTTTTTTGCCAATTCTAGCTACAAGGTGAATAATCATTATAAGTGCTGCAATGGGCAGTACAATGTAGACGTATCCCATGGAAATTCCCATGTTGACAGATAATTGGTGCCTGACAATACTAAGCGTTTCAAAGCCAACGATGACAATAAACACTGCATAAGCCATCATCACAACCCACTGTATTGGAGCCAGCCACTTTTTTAATGAAGGCTTCCAGTCTTCTAGTATCGATACAGTAATGTGGCTGCGGTCTTTAATGGCTGCAGAAGCTCCTAAAAACACAAATGCAATCATCAAAAACCTGGCCATTTCATCTGTCCAAACGAACCCGCCTTGAAACACAGAACGGGCAATAATTTGAGCAGCCAGTATCCCTGTCATCACAATTAAAAAGGTTGTGATAATAGCACGGACAAACCGATCAATCCATTCACTAATTCCGTGTATGACCTTCAATAGATGTCACTTCCCTTCTATATGAGTACCGTCTAGCCGGCTTTCACAGCGTAATCATTACTCAGCCAAGGCTTGGATGTCTCTTAGCATGTCACTTCCGTGTTTATCAATCCACTCTTCATATACACCTTCTACTTGTTCTTGAAAAGGACCTGTATCTACTTCGTGAATTTCCATGCCTTCTTCCAGTAAAACCTCTTCGTATTTTTCCTCATTTACTTCATTTTCCGCGTTCGTTTTCGCCAGCGCCTCTTCCGAAGCTTCCATGATCGCTTGCTGGACATCTTCCGGCCATGATTCAAACCGGTCTTTACTCGCCATCAGAAAACCAAATGCAAAGTTTACTCCTGTTTTTGATACATGGTTGTTAACTTCATATACATTTTCGTCATAAACAATATCGATTGTATTTTCTTGTCCATCAATGGCGCCTTGTTCTAAAGCTGTATAAGCATCTCCAAAATTCATGCTTTGCGGACTAGCGCCCAATGCTTCATACGCATCGACATATACAGGACTTTCGATTACTCGCAGCGTGACTCCATTTAAATCATCTGGTGTTAAAATTGGACCCTTACTCGTTGTAATATGCCGATACCCTCTAGCCATCGTTCCCAGTGTCTTAATGTTTGCTGCTTCTGTCAGATTATTGTGTTCTTTTAACACATCCGACTCTAGAAATGCGTTTACATGGTCCCAGTCTTCAAACAGATAAGGAAGGTCTAAAACAGCTGCTTCCGGAGCAAATCCTGATACAGGAGGCCCCGAAATCATCCCTAAATCAATCGTGCCAAACTGCATCGATTCCAGCAGTTCACGATCAGTGCCTAACTCCCGGAAAGGATAAATATCAATTCGCACTTCACCGTTTGTCTTCTCCTCGACTAATTGTTTAAACCGAAGAGATGCTCTATGATAATTCGTTTCTTCTGGCGTCTGGTGTCCTAAACGTAACACAAGAGCATCATCGTCTGTTTCTTGCTGGGCAGCCTGATTAATATCCGCTGTAATTGGACTGCCGCTGGCTGCTTCTATATCCTGATTTGGATTAGAATACCCTCCACACCCTGCGGCAATGATTACGATAAATAGTAACGCTGCGCTGAAAAATAAACGTTTATGCATCATCGGGGCCTCCCTTGCTGCAGACTTTTTTGTTTAAAAAGGATATGATCTATTTTCTTTTTGCGTTGATACCCACTTCATTACCGTAAATTCATCAACAACCCATGGATTTCCAAACCGTCCGACACCGCTTTGTTTGTTACCGCCAAACGGAACATTAGGGGCATCATTTACTGTCTGGTCATTAATATGTGTCATTCCAGCGTCCAAGTCGAGCGCATACTGCTGTCCTTTTTCTAAATCACTAGTGAAAATAGCCGAACTTAATCCATGATCGGTATCATTAGCCAGCTGCACTGCTTCTTCATTCGACTGCGCTTTAATAATTAAAGCAACAGGACCAAACAATTCGCTTTGAGCGATTGGGCTGTTATTATCGACATTGGTAAAGACAAACGGAGTTAGCACATTTCCTTCTTTTTTGCCTTCTACCGCCAGCTTTGCTCCGCTTTGTTTCGCTTCTTCTACAAGACCTAGCACTTTCTCCATCTGTGTTTGATTAATGAGTGGTCCAATAACAGTCTCTGGATTGCTTGGATCTCCATATGGAAGCTGTTTTACCTTTTCTGCAAATTTTTCTGTAAATTCTTCATATTTATCTTCATGAACAATTATACGGTTAATAATCATGCAGATTTGTCCTTGATGAACAAACTTACCAAAAACAGCCGCCTGCACTGCCTGGTCCACGTCTGCATCCGACATCACAACAAACGGACTGTTGCCCCCTAATTCAAGCGCCACTCTTTTCAAGTTTCTTCCGGCAATCTCTCCAATGTGTTTTCCTACTTCGGTCGATCCTGTAAAACTAATAAGTTCTGCTGCAGGATTAGTCAGCATGTCATCACCGATTTCAGGTATGTCGGTAATAATCATGTTAAAAACGCCTTTTGGCAGACCTGCCGCTTCAAAAGCTTTCGCTAAAATAACCCCTCCGGTTAATCCGACTTGAATATCTGGTTTATGAACGACACTATTGCCAAGTGCAATAGCAGGAGCGATCGTTCTCATTGATAGATTCATTGGAAAATTAAATGGTGAAATAGACGCTATAACTCCTAAAGGAAGGCGGTGAATGTGATTTACTTTGCCTTCTATTGCTGCCGGGACTTCCTTCACTTCATCCAGCTCGCCGGCATAGTTTAATGCTTCCTCTAACACTTCTAGCGTTAAATGCAGCTCAATATTTGCTTTCAGTACTGTACCGCCCGTTTCATGAACAATCGTTTGAACAATATCGTCTTGATGATTTTTTAAATAATCAAGTGATTTTTGTATAACTTCCTTTCTTTCTTCGGTCGTCGAAGCTGCCCAGCTTTTTTGAGCATCTGCGGCTGTTTCAAACGCCTCTGCGAGCTGGGCTTTGTCAGCTAGTTTAAACGTTGTAATAACAGAATCATCAAACGGATTGACATTTGTATACGTGCTCGTACTGTTTCCTTCCACCCATTCCCCATTGATATAGCTTTTGTTCCAATTTTCAAAACGTTCCATCCATAATCACTCCTTTTGATTTCATTTCACATTTGTATTTCAAATGAGGCTCTGCTGCATGTTGAACGCAAGAACTGCCATCCCTCACAGAGCTTCAAATTAAAACGCTTACAAGAAAGACCAAAGATAAAGAGAGCGACTGCAACAGTTCACTTCCTTTACCTTACCGTTTATTGTTTTCACATGAAAGAATAGTTTTCTTCTATATGAAACATTTTTATAAACCATGTACATACGTATGTTTTTGACTTTTCTCTTCTTCTTTAATAGCTGGAAGATAGACATCAAGAACAGCGGAACGTCCTTCCTCAACCGCCGCCATCGCTTCTTTTAATGCTTCTTTTACATCTTTTGGATCTTTCACTGTTTTAGCAAAAGCCCCTCCTGATGCTTGTGCTATACCAGCAAGGTCAGCATGTGGTTCAAAGTCTACCCAGTAATTATCTGTTTGATAGGCTGTTCCTTGCGGGTGCACTCCCAGCGTAGAAAGTTTAGGAGACTTCCAGCCGCGATTGTTATAGATAACCGTTAAAAACGGAAGGTCATATTTTCTTGACATCCAATGGACTGTAGAAGGCACACTAAACATATAAGAACCGTCCCCGGTCAAATTCACGACCTTTTTATCTTTTGCGGATAGTTTCACCCCTAGAGAAGCACCGCCGTTCCAGCCGAGTGATCCGCCGCCGCTTCCGATAATAGAGCCGGGCTTTGTTCGCTGCAAATGCCGATAGATTGTATCAAAGTTAGAAATTCCTTCGTTTACCACAATGGTATCGTCATCAATCGCTTCACGGATGCAGGCTGTTAAGTACTCCGGCGTAATAACATTTTCTTGATAGACTTCTTTTTCATCTCTTTCTTTACAAAGCTGTTGATGATAACGAGTGATACGCTCCCAGCGTTTCGCAATAACACCTTCATCTATGCCGCTCTCAATCAAACGTTTGTTTAATTGCGAGAGAGCTGTTTTCGCATCGACCTGGTACATTTCTTCTGCTGAAACATACCACAACGGCATGGATTCTTTTAACGGCTCCTCATCGAAATAATAGATGGTACTCGTATCAGACGGCTTATTTTTTGTTGGTATCCAAGGCACATCACTATCAAATACGAGCACCACATCAGCCTTTTCAAGCAGTTCGTGCTGAGACGGTTCATTCCATTGGTAGCCGCAGTGCATTGGATGATCTGCTGGAAAATTCATATAGTTCGAAACGGATTCGATGACAGGAACAGCATACGTTTCGCTAAACTGAACCAGTTCCTTTACCGCTTCTGTGTTTTTGCCAAGGTACGATGTAACAACCACTGGATTCTCTGCCGTTTTCAGCACATGAACCACTTTGTCTACCTCTTCTGGAGGCATAGCGGCTGGAGAAACTGGTTTCCATTTATCTGCCTGCACCGCCGCTGGCTCTGTTTCCTCTTCCATCACTTCACGCGGCCCCATTAAATAGACCGGACCCTTTGGCTGGCTTTTCGAAATTTGTAATGCTCGGTGAACAAGCTGTTTTACATTTGCCCCCGTGCGGATTTCATTATCATATTTCATGTAACCCCTTACAATTCCGCGCTGGTCTGGAACATCTTGAATCCAGTGAATAAATTCGTTTCGGCTTCCCGGCAGTTCTCCCTCTTGCGTGTAAGGAGAGGCTCCTGCAAAGATTAGTACCGGCACTCGGCCTTTATAGGCATTGTGAAGTGCTCCGCCTAAATTTTGTGTTCCGCATTCAACATGTACTAACACCGCTTGGGGTTCTCCAGTTACTTGAGCATAACTGTGAGCTATGCTCAATGCTACCATCTCGTGCGGACACGTGATAACTTTTGGCAGCGGCTTCCCTTCTTGTTTGGCTGCAGCCAAACTCTCAATAATGCCTGGATGATCACTTCCCAAGTTGGAAAAAAGATAAGATACTCCTGCTTCCTGCAATGCTTCTAGAAAAGCCGTGCTCGTTGTATAAGAATGACTCATATGCACACACACCCTTTATTAGCTTACCAATCTATTGTCTTCATTGTATCTTGCAATTAACAATAGTACAATACTATTATAACTATAAAAACGATAGTTTACGTCTATGATAAAGGATGATCCCCGTGGAATTGCGTTTGCTTGAATATTTTATTGTTTTAAGTGAAGAGCTGCATTATACAAAGGCAGCGGAGAAACTTGGAATCAGCCAGCCTACATTAAGCCAGCAAATTCGGCTGCTCGAAAAACGCATCGACGCCAAGCTCTTTTATCAAAAAGGAAAAAAGATATATTTATCAGATTCAGGAAAAGTCTTGCTGTACCGTGCCAAACGAATATTCTATGAACTGCAGCAAGCAGAATCAGAAATACAAGAAATTCACGATGTCAAACGCGGAAAAATAACCATTGGCTGTTCTGGCAATCACCTTCTGCACAATGCTATTCTTTCTTTTCATGAGCAGTTTCCTGATATCGAGCTGTCCATTATTGATACAACGACAGAAGAAACAGTAGATAACATTTTGCATGGCTCCTTTGATATCGGTGTTGTATTTCTGCCGGTTCACGATGGGCGCATGCATTGTATTCCTCTGTTTACATCCGAATTGTTTTTAGTTTGTTCAAAAGAACACCCCTTGTCCCAAGAAGCAGAAACGTCTTTGGCACGGATTGAAAAAGAAAAAGTATTTCTGCTCCAAAAACATTATGCCTTGCGCCAAAATGTTGATGCGTACTGTCAGCAAAAGGGATTAACAATCCATCCGCTCGTTGAACTATCAGATACGTTTTCTTTATTAGAAATGGTCGTCAACAATAATGGCGTCACCATCCTGCCCAAATCCTATGTGGAAAAAATGAATGACCGCAGAGTCCAGCTCGTCCGTCTCAACGACCCTCTTCCGAAAAAAGAAGTCGGGGTGATTTTTCAAAAAAATACTTTCACTCCAGCAGCAAGCAAGGCGTTTATCGACCACTTGCTTGCTACGTACAAAGTGAAAGCAGCGTACTAACTTTCTTCCTATTTGGACGGCTGTAAGTGGGCTGCTTCTTTTCTCAGCGGCCCTTTGGAAATTTTGCCTGAAGGAGTTGCCGGCAGCGATTCTCTGACTTCTAAAAATTCCGGCACCTTATATTTAGCAAATCCTTTTTCCAACAGGTACTGCTTCATTTCTTCAAGGTCAAATGACTTGTTTTCACGCAGGGAAACATAGGCACAGCCGCGCTCCCCAAGTCTTGGGTCAGGAACACTGACAACAGCGGACTGTTGAATATTTGGATGCATATTTAATGCCTCTTCTACTTCGGATGCATGGTACTTTAAGCCGCCGCGATTAATGGTATCTTTCGTTCTGCCAACGAAATGGAGATAGCCTTTTTCATCGAGCCACCCTTGGTCTCCGGTTAGGAAATACCCAGATTCTGAAAACGCCTCTTTTGTCGCGGCTTCATTCTTATAATATTCCTTGAACAAACATTCGCCTTTAAATGCTATTTCCCCTGTTTCGCCTCGTGGAACTTGTTCATATTGATCATTGACGATTATTACTTCTCCTGCTGGTGTCGCCTTTCCAACTGTTTCCCATGCATAAGACGGATTATCATCCGGCCTTGTAAATGTACCGGCGCACACTTCGGTCATCCCCCACTGCGCTCCGACGCTGCAATCAAGCAGTTCACGCAAATCTTTTACCATTTGCGCAGGGATTTTCGTTCCCCCTGTTAAAATCAAACGCATCTTCACATCCGCGCGGTCGATAGTACGAAGGTGATGAATCATATCAATTAAATGTGCTGGTGCAGCAATGAAAAAGCTAATGCTATCTCTTTTTAACACATCAATCACCGTATCTACTTGATAATCACGGTATAAATATTGCTTGGCGCCATATTTCATTCCAATAATAATCATAGGCAAAGAAAACATATGACAAAGAGGCGTTACACTAAGAATGGTATCTTCTTCGGTTACTTTGTATTCCTTTCCATTCATCAAATGAGCCGGGACAAACGTTTGAAACGTATGAAGAACTGCCTTTGGGTTCGATTCTGTACCAGATGTAAACATAATTACTGCCGGATCGTCCATAGAAGGGAGGTTCTGCTCCATGTCTTCTTCCGCAATACCAACAGGGTCTTCTTTCATAAAGGAATAAAAATTAATATGATCCGTTTCTTCCGACGCTCCCGTAATAATCGTGTGCTCTAAGGCTGGCAAGCTTTCTTTTAGTTCTGCCGCTAATGCATCGTGGCGAAACCCTTTTAATTGATTAGTGGTAATCAACGCTTTCGTCTCACAATGTCCCAACATATACGACAACTCGTTTTTTCGATAATTTGGACTTAGTGGATTAAAAACAAGTCCAGCCCTTGCTGCAGCAAGATGAGCAATAACGAATTCCCACGTGTTCGGCAGTTGTACGGCAATCACATCGCCTTTTTTCAAACCAAGCTTTAAAAAATGTTTGGCTACTCGCGCGGACAGCTTGTCCAGCTCTGCAAAAGTAAACTGATTTTTCCCATCAAATAAGGCGGGACGCTGCTGATAACGACTGGCAGCCTCGGTTATTAATTCGTGAATCGTCAGCGCCGTTTCCGGTGTAGCATTCAAACTCATATGCATCCCCTCCGCTAAATGTGTTAACGCTTTCAAAGACTTCAACAACATAACTCTTCTTTCCAGAAGAGACCTTCACACATCACATTCTTAAATTAGAGAACTAAATTATCTATATTTTATAATAGTAGTTTTTTAAAAATTGTCAATACTGCTATTATCATTTTGTGATTCCAGCCAACACACATATCACTGTCCCCCATGTATATACCATCTCTTCGTTCATATCATCCACAATAATGACACATAATGACTAATAACGGCTATAAAAGGAGGTTTATTATGAAGAAAAAAAATCAGCCGCCAAAAAATAACCCAGCAGAAGAAAGTATGTTAAGCGAATTTCCTGTTCCCCAAGAGCAAGTAGCGGACCCGTTTGTAGAAGGCACAGAAGCCGGAGCAATCGAAGAAGAACACGAGCCGGACCTTCCTCCTGATGAGGAACAGATCCTTGAGAGCGAAAACGATGTTTAATAAAAGGTACAACACTTGAAAAAGCACGGTTTTTATCCTGCATTACACCAGATAGTAGCTGCAAAGAAGCACAAGCTCCATCTTCAGGAAACTTGTGCTTCGTTTACTACATCCCTGCCGTCTTGTCTTGTTTTAAGTCCGTTGGAACCCGCTTGTTGTTTGTCAAAATGAGGTAGAATACCATAAGGCCGATAGCAGCAACAATGAATGTCCCTAAGTTAAACAATCCTTTGTCGCCAAACCATACGATCGAATAGCCTAACGCCCCTGTTAATAAAGCGTAGTACAGGAATGGGAATATTGTTTTTCGAATGATTGCTCCTTCTTTTCCGACAAGCCCAACTACTGCGCATGCTGCTACAACATTGTGCACACAGATCATGTTTCCTGCCGCTCCACCGACAGCCTGCAGCGCGACAATCCAGGTAGAATCTACGCCAATGCGCGTTCCTACATCAAACTGAAACAACGAAAACATCATATTACTAACGGTATTACTCCCCGCAATGAATGCGCCCATACCGCCAATAAAGGTTCCAAATAACGGCCAGAATTCACCAGCTGCTGCAGCCACCGCACCGGCTAATTCAACCGGCATGCTTTCAAAACCAGCTGTACCGCCTCCTGAATTCAAAAAGACTTGAACCATCGGCACTGTAAATATTAATGCAGCAGAAGCTGCAATCATCGTTTTGGCAGAATGAGACCAGGCTTTCTTGTAAGATGTTCCATTCATGCCGTGAAGAAAATAAGTGATAAGAGAAACAACAATAAATACCGTACCAGGAGAAAACAGCGGCTCAAACCCTGCAGAAACCTCTGTTCCAAACACATTGTTCATCCCTAATGTCCAAGCATTCATCCATTCTTTAAATGGAAAAACAGGAAGTCTTGTAATGACTAGAATAACACCAATTAATACATACGGCGTCCATGCACGAATCATGCTCATATTGCCGCTTTTATGAGCGATATCTTTAATTTCAATCGAGCCAATCCATTCAGGGTTCCATTTGGATTTGTCGTCAAAGTCCCACACGTCCTGCTCAGCCGGCATTAAAAACCCTTTTTTCGCTGCAGGAACAACAATCGCAAGCCCAATTAACCCTCCAATCATCGCAGGAAATTCCGGGCCAAGGAAATTCGCAACAATAACATATGGTATAGTCATTGCCACCGAAGCAAATAGTGCAAATTTCCATATTTTCAATCCTTCAGCAAATGATTTATTTTTACCAAAAAACCCCGTCATGAGAGCAACCATAAAAAGCGGAATGAGAAAACCTGCCACAGCATGCAGAATCGCGACTTTTCCTGCAATGTCATACGTAAGAGCCAAGAAATCATTCGTAATCGAAGCATCAGCTGCCAGTCCTTCTTGTACACCAACAAGCATTGGAGTCCCTGCCGCTCCGAACGACACCGGTGTACTTTGTATAACCATCCCCGCTACAACTGCTGCCATGGCGGGAAAACCCAGACCGACCAACAAAGGTACGGCAACAGCTGCCGGTGTCCCAAATCCAGCCGACCCTTCAATAAAGGAACCAAACAACCATGCAATAATAATAACTTGTACACGCCGGTCCGGGGAAATATCGGTAAACCCCTGCCGGATCGTCTTCAGCCCGCCGCTTTCTTGCAGCGTATTCAACAGCAGGATGGCCCCAAAAATGATATACAGCAACGATATCGCGGTAACCAGACCATTAACCGATGCCGCGGCTACGATGTCTCCTGGCACCCCCCATACAAACAATGCCAAGACAACGGCCACGACAAAAGAAATTGGCATAGCTTTACTAGCAGGCCAGCGAAACCCAACGAGAAAGATGGCGACGACAATAATAGGTAACAATGATAAAAACGCCAATAACCCGGTGCTCATTTTCTACCCCTCTTTCCTTTTTTCAAAATATTTTGTTTATTTTATTTGAAATAACCCACCAGAACAGAACGTTGAGGCGGTGTGTCCTGATGGATTATTTGATAGCAAAATCAAACAAAACTGTCACAAGGGGTACTGCTAAAAAAGGGGACAGCATTACATCGAAGCTGCGCCTTGTTTCGCTTTTACAAAACGGTTTTTTAATACGCCAATATCTTTGATTTCACATTCAATCGTACTGCCTGCACGCGTCATTTCGGCCCCGAGCGGGCTTCCTGTTAAAATCACATCTCCTTTTTGCAATGTCATCACGTGAGATAGGTAAGCAATCATCTCTTGAATTGGTACAATCATGCAGTCAACAGAACTGTTTTGCTTTTCATCTCCGTCAAGTTTTGCTTCCACCGAAACCGCCAGCGGATTCATATCAGTCTCTATACACGGCCCAAGCGGTGTGAAGGTATCAAATGATTTCCCTACCATCCAATGACCGTCTTCATGAAGATACTGAGGAGCAGTTACATCGTTTCCAACTGTGCAGCCAAACACGTGATCCAATACGTCATCTTTTGAAATGTTTTTCGTCTCTTTGCCAATGACAACAGCAAGTTCCGATTCGAATTTCACTTCCTCGATGCCAGCAGGTATCACAATCTCCTCGTCCGGTCCAATGACAGAGGAAACAGGTTTAAAGAAAAATACAGGAATTTGCGGCAGCGTCTCCGGACGCTCTTGAGGGTGTTTCACAAAGTTCGCGCCAATACCGATAATTTGTTTTGGTTCAAGCGGTGCAAGCAGCTTGATGTCATCGACTAGAAACCTGCGTCCAGTGTATGTCCAGTCTGTAAACATATCACCTGTGATTTCTTCTACTGTATTGTCCTTTATAACCCCTTGACAAACAGCAGATTGTTCAGCAAACCTAACAAACTTCATGTCCTCATTCCTTTCTATTTATCTTCTCTTATTCTGATGCTGCCTTTTTTTGTTCGGCTTTAATCTCGGCACAGCGTCCTGATGAGGGAAACAGCTTGCCTGCGTTTAATAAATAGTGTGGATTAAATACTTCCCGCACATCGGTTTGTGCTTGTATTTCTTGGTCTGTAAACACAAATCGCATTTCTTCCCGTTTTTCAATACCTACACCGTGCTCCCCGGTGATAGACCCTCCCGCATCTGCACAGGCCTGCAAACACTTGCTGCCTGCTTCCAATGCTTTTTCAGTCTCTCCTGGAACTCTTGCATCAAACAAAATGAGCGGATGCAAGTTACCATCACCAGCATGAAAAATATTCGCAATGCGCAGTCCCGTTTCTTGACTGACTTCATTTATTTTCTGCAGCACTTGCGGCAGAGTACTGCGAGGAATAACACCGTCTTGTACGAGATAATCAGGCGAAATCGCTCCCATCGCCCCAAAGCCTGTTTTCCGGTTTGCCCACCATTTTGCTCTTTCTTTTTCATCTTGAGCTACTTTGACTGAACGGACATTGCGTTTCTTGCAAACGTCTAAAATATCATCAATCTGCTCTTCAATACCTGCAGAAATACCGTCGACTTCTATGAGCAGCAGTGCTTCAATATCTTTTGGATGGCCAACAGGAAATGCTGCCGCTTCCACCCCTTCTATCGCGATTTTATCCATCATCTCAAGCGCTGCGGGGACAATCCCCCGGGAAACGATATCAGATACCGCCCGACTTCCATCTTCCACGCGGTCAAAATAGGCTAGTACGGTTTGTTTTTCTTCTGGATTTTTTAAAATACGTACTGTTATTTTCGTCACAATGCCTAGCGTTCCTTCTGAGCCTGTGATCAGGCCCAGCAAATCATATCCAGGTACATCTGCAATGCCTTCCCGGCCAATTTCTATAATATCGCCAGCTGGCGTAACAACTTCTAGTCCTAAGATATGATTGGTAGTAACTCCGTATTTCAAACAATGAGCACCGCCTGCATTCTCTGCTACATTCCCTCCGATTGTACAGCAGTATTGACTAGAAGGATCCGGTGCATAATAATAACCCTTGTCTGATATAGAGTGGGTTAACTTTAAGTTCACATAACCTGGTTCCACGACCGCCTGTCTGTTTTCCAGGTCGACATGCAGCAGCCGCTTCATCTTCACAAGACTAATAATTACTTCTCCGTTAAGCGGTATGGCTCCGCCGCTTAACCCCGTACCAGCTCCTCTTGCCAGAAACGGCAAATCATGATCTGCGCAGTATTTAACAACTGCTGCGACTTCTTCTGTATTTTTTGGAAAAACCACTGCTTTTGGCATGTGGCTGTGGATTGTAAATCCGTCCGATTCATAGGAAATGAGATCTTCTTTATGAAACAACACCTCTTTTGGGCCAACAATGTCTGCTAATTGTTTAATATGTGTATCTTCCGTTTTTAATGCTTTTTTGCGACGAAACAACTATTTCCTCCCCCTTTCTTGATCTTCTTTTTGATAGGCCCAGTCTAAAAGCTGCACCGTATGAACGATTTGTTGATTTCTTCCATGCTTTTCTACTCCCATCGCCATTTGCAGCATACAGCCTGGGTTTCCCATTGAAATCATTTCTGCTTCCTCAGGAACATTTTCGATTTTGCTTTCTAGTACGTCCCCTGCCATGTCTGGATTGGTAATATTATAGATTCCCGCACTGCCGCAGCAGCGGTCTGCATTGGCCATCGGAACCATCTTGACACCTGGTATATCCAGTAACACATCACGCGGCTCTTGCCGTACACCTTGCCCGTGAGCAAGATGGCAGGCATCATGATACGTCAATGTAGTGTTTAGTTTTGCTTCCGGCTTTTCATAGCCGGTGTCGTGCAAGTATTTAGATACGTCTACGACTTTCTTTGCAAAATCTTCGGCCCGCTCTCTCCATTCTGTATCTTCTTCTCGAAACAATTCAGGATATTCTGCTAACATGCAGCCACAGCCAGCCGCATTTGTAATAACGGTATCCGCATGTTCAAACGCTTCAATATTCTGTTTAGCCAGCTTCCTTCCCATATCCCGGTCCCCAGCATGAACGTGCAGTGCTCCGCAGCAAGTCTGCTGTTTTGGAATAGCCACATCGTTTCCGTTTCTCGTCAGTACGTTTACGGTGGCTTCGTTAATATCACTAAACATCACATCCATCACACATCCGGTTAAAAATGCGACCTCTTGTTTTGTTTTGTCTTTTGCCTTGATTACCTCTTCGTGCTTATATTTTTTTCGCACGGGCTGCTTTATTTTTGGCATCACGCTTTCCATCGTTTTCAGATGGTCCGGCAGGACATGTAATACGCCCGTTTTTCTTACAACAGACTGCACGCCGCTTTTTTGATAGACTTTTAACAACTGTCCTGCTGTCTGAATCCTGGATGGATGTGGAAATATCCCTTTTAAAAAGAAGCTGCTCACCATTTTCCGCCAGCCAGTGAGCGGCAGCGCTTGGCGCACTTGTCCCCTTGCTTCTTCAATGAGTCCGCCAACATCAACATCCGCTGGACAAGCCGTTGTGCAAGCTTTGCAATCCAAGCAGGCAAACACTGGGTCCATAAATTGTTCGTTCACTTCAAGTTTTCCTTCGGCCACCGACTTTATTAGATGAACACGCCCGCGCGGGGAATGCTGCTCTTGTCCTGTCACTTCATAGGTTGGACAAGACTCAAGGCACATGCCGCAATGCACGCAGTCTGCCCACTTGTTTTCATCCGGCTTTTCTTTCCATAGATAATTGCTTAAGCTTTGATTTGTACACGGCGGCTCTTGCACAACGTTTTCTTTTACACTCATTCTATAACCCTCCTATAAAACGTTTCGGATTCAGCGTAGAAAAAGGGTCCATTTTCTTTTTAATACCTTCTAGCAAAAAGAAGTAGGAAGGCTTCTCTCCCCAAATATCGATCATCTGGCGAAGTGCTAACGGTAAGTGTTTGACAACTGCGTAACCTTGCAGATGCACAGCCGTTTTACGTATCGAAGAAATAGCGGCCAGCACATCCTCCTGCGCTCCGGCCACATGTATCTGACATAGCCCATGACCTAATCCGCCATGAGCACATATCGATACATTATGGGCGTCTTCAAGCATGGCGCATTCGTTTAATACAGAAAGCACATCCAAATTTTTAACACCAACTTTTACAACAGCATCAGTAGCATGTTCCTTTGGTACCGCGCCGCTGTTTGGAAAAGCACTATAAAAACGCTTCCAAAATTGTTTCGCATCATCTTCGGAAAATACCGTAAGCGATGATACCCTCTCTGCCATTTCTCCTATTTTTTCCTCTTGGTAATGAACAGATGTTTCCACATCTTCCAATGCGATCGCAAGCGTATACCGTCTGTGCCCTAACAATTTCTCGGACAGACGAGGATTAAACAGTTCCAACGAAACTGGCTCCACCATGGAATCAAGAATCTCTACAGCAAATTCACGTATTGCATGTTGGTTTGCTTCCTCAAATGGAACAAACAGCACGCTTTCATATTTTGGAAGCGGCCTTAGCTTTAACGCTGCTTCGGTTATCACTCCAAGCGTTCCCATCGACCCGACAAATAGTTTGTTCATGTCGTACCCAGCAACGTTTTTCACGACTTTCCCGCCTGTTCGTATCAAGTCGCCATTGGCATAAGCCACCTTCAAACCAATAACGTGGTCTCTTGCCGAACCATAACCCAGCCGCTTTGGGCCGCTGTCATTGGCTGCAATAACACCGCCAATGGTTGCTGATTCCGGATGCGCTGGATCCAGGGGAATCTGCTGGCGGTATTCTCTCAAATAATCCTGCAGTTCGCGAAGTAACGTGCCAGCTTTCACAATAATGGTCATATCCCCGACAGTATGTTCGATGATTCCTTTATACGAAGATAGAGATAAAAGGATATCAGCTGCAGCTTCTTTTCCTCCGAACCCTCGTTTGCTTCCATTCCCCGCAATGGCCACCGTATGGCGGTTGTCATTGGCTCTTTGAAGCAGTGCTCGTATGTCGTCTTCAGATCGTGGAAAAACTTTCATCTTTCCATCATTTCCATACCAGTAATCAAGCGACGTATTCTCCTCTACCGCCGAATCTTTTACTAAACTGCTTACTTGCTGTAACACATCGGAAGTTCCCATATTTACTGCTCCCCCTCCTTTTGTTGCTCATAAAGCAACGCAGTTTCTAAAATTGTCGAAAAAAAGAGTTATTTCTGTGATGTTTTCTCCAGCAGCAGCTTCTCCACATGATGCAAGTGTTCCATCATTGCCCGCTTGGCTTGGTTTGGGTCAGCTGCCTGAATGGCTTCAAAAATGCGAACATGCTGTTCCATAATGCGATGCAGTTCTTCGCCGTTTTCGCTAATTTGCACATGAAAGTCTTTCATCGCCTGCGTCATCGTAGCCGAAATGAACTCCATTAACTGAACTAAGATCGGATTTCCTGTCATTTTTGCTATTTTTAAATGAAACTTATAATCGGCTCCCCACTCTCGCAAGGAATCGGTAAGTAATATCTCTAACGCCTGTATATCTTCACCGGTGCAATCTTTCGCCGCCGCTGCAGCCGCTCCTGTTTCCAAGATTTTTCTTACTTGAAAAAGCTCTTTCATATGCCGTTTTTCCGCAGAGATAGCCGTCTGATTAAACAAATTCTTCGAATCAAACTCACATATGAAAGCACCCTCCCCTTGTTTCATATGCACTGCGCCTTTGCCATTTAATGTTAACAGTGCATCTCGTACAGCGGACCTTCCCACATCCAGCTGTTCACATAGTTCACGAATCGAGGGAAGTTTGTCGCCAGGCTTCAATGTTTGGTTTTTAATCATTTCTTCAATCTGTTCAGCTACTAACACAGACACCTTTTTCGTTACAATCTTTTCTATTGCCACCACTCACCATCCTTCTTCCTCGTTACTTTCGTTCACTTATTAATCATCAGATGTGTGATTACTCTATCTATATTAAATCACTGCCTCTTTTAGTTTTCAATATTTTTTTAAAATTACAACAAAATATAATGTTGTTATGTTTTAGAACATGTTATAGGAGGTGCTTATCCACATGTAACTCTTATACCGCTGCATCTACTGATAAAACACTGCTGTAAAAACAAAAGCTTGGACTTTGATTCCGATACGTATAAACCTCTTCGTTCACGTCTATGATAAAAATAACAGATTCAAAGATTCACAGGAGGTGGACAGCTTATGACTTACTCAGCAGCCAAGCATATTCTATTTGCGGAAAAAAGGGAAACGTTCGCGCAATCGTTTGAAATCCTAGCCAACAAACTGATTGAACACGATATTGATATCAGCCTGCTTGATGACGTGGTGGATGCGGTGCAGGAAGTAGAAGAACTTACCGCTGATGCGGCTTTTGAAAATGGGTATAAAAAAGGCTGGTATAACGGAAAGGCCCATACACAATATGACACGTACCGGGAAGAATTAAAAAAAGAAACGATCATTCCTTAAAGACAGCGAAAACATTGCCAGTCTGAAGAATATGATAACCTCAACAAACGTTGTAGAGCCTAAAAAATGAAGCAGCCCTTTAAAAAGAGCTGCTTTTCTAGGAAAAAATATATTGTGCTGCTTGCAAGAAAACAATCAGAATCACCATGTAGGTAAGGCTGAACGGAATATTCCAATTCGATATTTTGAAAGGGCTTTGATCAATAATATTGGACATTACTCCAAGTGTCGCATTGTAGGGGCCCATCAAAAATGCCGGAACGGCACTTCCGAGCATGGCAATCGTCAAGACCAGCGGCGATAAGCCAAGGACGTGCGGATTAACGGCCTCTACAATTAACACAAACGCAACAGCAGGGTGAAGGCCGATAAATGCCAAACCTGCAGGAATGAAAGGCAGCACAGCCAGAAAAGCGTGTACACCAATGACATCAATAATGCTGCTGATCCATTGATTTACCGTTTGATCGGCTCCGGAAATATTTAAAGCAGAAATGAAGAAGCCAGCAGATAAAAAGAGAAAAAACTGGTCTTTCATTTTTGTCACATGGGTTTGGAAGTGATTTCCTAAAGCGTGTACATACTCACGCTGCTTTTTGATGAGCAATGTCCAGATAAAAGAAAACGGAATAACTAACAAACTAATAAGAAACAAAAAGCTGACATCTGCAAATTGTTCGACAATCAAAATGGTTATATTTAAGAGAATAATAGCAAGAAAAATATGAAACAAACGGTAAACAGACTTGTCTTCCGTGTCTTCTGTTGCAGCAGCCATCTCCTGCTTGGATGACTCTGCAGCTTCCACCCCGGAAAATTCTTCTCGGCTTACTTGAGAAGGGATAGTATGCACACGGACAATCAGCCAATCAACGAGCAGTCCCAGCACACTTAATGGGATTAATACAGGCAAAATGCTACTGTAGTTCACGCCTGTCATTTCTAACACAATCCCTACAATCGGTGTTACAGGTGTCCACAATAGAGGCATCGCAAATCCGTGTGTAATCGAACGTGACATGAAGCGTTCTTTGTTGTATACCGCATACTCATCAATGGACGGACGAATCGAGTAATATGTCATTGGCAGTGCAGCTAAGTTCATAAAAGAACTTAAAAAATACGATATTCCTGATGACATCATGTACAGCTGCATCGAGTTCTTTATTTTCTTCTGAATCACTGCTTTCACTTCGCCGGCATAGTTTCCAAGCCTGATCGGCAAAGCCAGGATGGGAATTAAAGCAAATAGTGTTAAGAGATTAAGCATTTCGCCAAAAGCAAATAAATAGCTGGTGACAGCCGAGTGGCTGAAAGACAGCAAGAGAATGCCTGAACTTAAAAATATCAGTCCAAACATCAGCACAATGCTTCGAACAAAAAAGACGCTGCATACGACAGCACATAAAGCAACGATAGAAACGAAAACATCTAAAACGGGATGATGTATGATATTTGACAGTAAATATAAACCAATCGCCAATAGAAATATGTAACGTATCACACCATCATCCCCCATCTATAATTTCCAACATTTTCTACTCATTATACATTATGTATACCAAAAACCAAAATCAAAAGGGAGCGCTGCTTCCATGGCATCACAGGGATCTAGAACGCCCCCCTTTTTTCTCCTTCTACCTTTCCCAAATGACAGGCGGCTTGCACGCCACCTTAGTCTTGGCCATTTCTTCTGTCATATGCTGCAGCCACACACAGTTTTCGCATTGAGAAACACAAACATCGCCATATAAAGCACATTCCACAACGTTCTCATCTGCAAATTCTTCTCTTGTTTTGAACATGTGATGCTTCCAATCGATTTGTTTTGGAAAAATCATGGCTCTCCACTCCTTTTGTCTTTATCCCATGATTGTATATTGTATACCAAAACAGTGTAAAAGAAAAGGACTTTATTATGTTTTTTTAAAGGATTCTGCTGCAATCCACAGTTATTTCCTTATTCATTTGCTGCTTTATTTTGAAAGGGAGTATCGGCTACCTTAATTGATTCGGTGGGACAACCTTCTTCTGCGTCTAGCAGCTCCTCCTCTAAGTCTTCAGGAACTGCACCTGTGCCAGTGTTATTATCAAGCGCCACTTCGGACAAACCTTCTTCATCATATTCAAATATATTCGGTGCATCTTCCCCGCAGGCTCCGCACGCAATACATGTATCTTTATCAACAAAAACAAACTTACTCATATTAGAACCTCTCCTTTCCTCTTTATGCCATAATCGATGTACTGTGCAAAGGCTGCACCTTTGCATTCGGGTCGATCCATGCTTTCGCGTTATTCACCGCAGTCGGAGCTTCTCCAAAGCCTGTGGCAATTAATTTTACTTTGCCATCAAACGTCGTCACGTCTCCTGCTGCATACACTCCTGGAATATTGGTTTCCATACGCGAATTGACAACAATCGAATGCTTATCTATTTCCAGGCCTAATTGCTGCAGCGGTCCTAATGAGGAAACAAATCCATAGTTTACAATGACATCATCGACTTCGACTGTTTCCTTGATCTCTTCTTTCTCTTTTTGCACTATCACAGACGTAATGGCCTGTCCATCTCCAATAAAATCTACTAGCTTAAATGGCGTTTTCACATGAGCGGCAGAAGAAAGCAGCTGCTTTACACTGTGTTCATGTGCTCGAAATTTCGTACGCCGGTGAACAACAGTGACTTGCTTGGCAATAGACTCAAGCATCAGTGCCCAGTCCACCGCTGAATCTCCGCCGCCGCAAATCACGACTTTTTTATCCCGAAACTTCTCCAAATCATCGACAAAATAATGAAGGTTGCTGTTTTCATAAAGATCTGCATGTTCGAAAGCAACTTTACGTGGTTGAAAAGCGCCGACACCGGCGGTAATAATCACTGTTCGTGTCAGATGTTCTTGTTTATTGGTCGTTAGTCGAATGACTCCATCATTTTCTGTTTGAAGATCTTCCACCGCTTCTTCTAAACTAACCGCTGGATGAAATTGGTCCATCTGCTCTTTTAGGGATTGCACTAAATCTTTTGCCCGCACTTTTGGAAAACCAGCCACATCATAAATGTACTTTTCCGGATACAGGGCAGCCAGCTGTCCACCTAGCTGCGGCAGACTCTCGATTACTTTCACAGAAGCTTGCCGCATTCCTGCGTAAAACGCTGCAAACATCCCTGTCGGCCCGCCGCCGATAATCGTAATATCGTACACCTCTCTCTCCATCTTCCCCCTCCTTTTTCGCTTGGTGCGTTATATAACGGCCCCCGATAAAAACACCCCTCCATACAGCAAAGCACCAAGAATAACCAATGCTGGATGAATACGAAACTTTTCCAGCGAGAAGTAGCTGACCACACTTAATAACAGCAAGTGAATAATGCCGCTGTCTTCAAACGAAGTATAGAAAAATTGCAGCGCAAGCACTCCTAACAGGATAGCAATAACCGGCTGTACCGACCGTGTCATAAACTTTATTTGCAAAGAGTCTTTAAACATCGACGCAAATTTAAATAAAATAATGACCGCAATAGCGGAAGGAGCAACGGTAGCAATAAGTGCAACAACTGCACCCAAAACCCCTCCAACTTCATAACCGATAAATCCTCCCATCTTTGTCGCTATCGGCCCTGGCAGAGCATTTGCAATTGCGAGCAATTCACTAAACTCATTCAAATTCATCCACTCATACTGATTGACTACTTCGTTTTGAATGAGAGGAATCGTTGCCGGTCCCCCTCCATACCCCAGCAAATTAGCAATAAAAAATGCCCAAAAAATTTCTACATACGTCATGATTGAACGTCCTTTTCCTTTTGCGTGTTATTTACATTGTTTTTCACTTTGTATGTTGCATAAATAAAAGCAGCACTCAAAAATAGAGCGATCACAATTCCTGGATGAATCAATAAAATCTCAAGCAGGATGATACCAATAATTAACATAAGGGCCATCCATTTCATTCCAAGGCCATTTGATGCTTTTTTTAAAAAACCCAATGCCATCATTAACAGCATAATCGCAATCACAGGTGTCACACCCTGAACCATGCCGCTGATAAACGGTGAATCTCGAAAAGAATATAAAAAGCTTAACAAACCAATCATTGCTGCAAGAGATGGCAATATATGTGCAAGGATGGCAACAACTGCACCCATGCTTCCCTTTACTTTATACCCGACATATGCTGCCATCTTCGTAGCAATCGGGCCGGGCAGCGTATTGGCTAAAGCTAATGTTTCACCAAATTCGTCGCTTGACATCCACTGATAATTTTTTACAGCTTCGTGCTCGATTAGCGGAATCACAGAAGGGCCTCCGCCATATCCTAAGACACCAGCCCTTGCAAAACCTATCGATATTTGTACAAACGTCTGCAAAACGCTCACCTCATTGAACAACGTCCAGATACAACAGGGCCGGCCGCAGAACGTGGGCCTAACCCTTTTGTCTATTTATTACTATCGTTTAATATCTGCGTCGGTAATGACTTCATGATTTTGGTCTTTGACATGTTCTGCTAAAGCTTGTAAAGCAGCTGTGCCAACAGCAGTGTCCTGTTCTCCATTGCCTCCGCTCACACCGACACCGCCGATGACTTCTCCGTCCACAACAACCGGAAAACCACCAACAAATGTTGCGAACTTTCCTGGAATCATATGTTGAATGCCAAATGCTTCATTTCCAGGTAATACCGGCCCATTCGGCTCTTTATTAAAAAGATGAGTGGAACGCTTATGGCCAGCGGCCGTGAAGCCTTTTGCCATCGCAATTTCCGGACCTGTTACACGAGATCCATTCATCCTTTCCATCGCAATCACATATCCGCCGCTGTCAACGACAGTAATCGTCTCGAGAACATTAATTTCTTCTGCCTTTTGCTTGGCCGCTTCAATCATAACCTTTGCTTCTTCTAACGTCAGCTCCAATACTTGCTTCATGCGAAACTCCCCCTTTAGTACCCCACGTACACAGTTTTAATTTGCGTGAAAAATTCCATTCCAGCTCTTCCAGATTCCCTGAATGTGGAGGTGCTGGACTTTTTCAGTCCTCCAAACGGAGCATTAATTAAGTTGCCGGTTGTTGTTCGGTTAACCTTTACTGTTCCGGCTTCGATATCTTTTGTGAACTGATTTGCTGTTTTTATATCATTGGTCACAATCGCGGCGGACAATCCGTACTCTACGCCGTTCGCTACTTGAATCGCTTCTTCGTAACTGTCTACGGTAAGAATAGCGATAACCGGACCGAAGATTTCTTCTTGAGCGATCCGCATAGAAGGATGAACATCAGCAAAGATGGCCGGCTGGATAAAGTAACCGTTCTCGTATTCTTTTGTTTCTGTTAACTGATCTCCCCCATAGACTAGTGCTGCTCCTTCTTGCTTTCCGATTTCAATGTATTCTCGTACATTTTTTAATTGGCGCTGGTTAGCAAGCGGGCCAACTTTTGTTGATTCATTCAGCCCATTGCCGATAGTTAGAGCTTTCGTCTTTTCGATCAACGCACGTTGAAACGCCTCTGCGACAGATTTCATGACAATTACGCGGCTAGTCCCTGTACATGCTTGTCCAGTCAAAGAAAAGCCGCCATTCACCGCCAGCTGCGCGGCATGATCGATATCCGCATCTTCCATAACAATCAATGGGTTTTTCCCGCCTAATTCCATTTGGGTCCGTGTGGTAAGTGATGCTTTTTGATGAATATCTTCCCCTGCCGCTGTAGAACCGGTAAACGTTACGGCGCGAACCGCCGGATGGGTAATAATGTCATCTCCAATGTTGGAAGATCTTCCTGTCACAAAATTGATGACTCCTTTTGGTATTCCGGCTTCATGTAACGCTTCCACCAGGCGGTATGCGATTAACGGTGTGTCAGAAGAAGGTTTAAAGATAACCGTGTTTCCCGTCATTAATGCTGGAGCTATCTTTCTTGCTGGAATAGAAATCGGAAAGTTCCACGGAGTGATCACAGATACAACCCCTAACGGTTCTTTCTGCGTCGTGACTTCCATATTCGGATCATCATTTGGAAATGTCTCCCCGGTGAAACTCATCCCTTCCACTGCATAATACCGGAGGGTTTGTGCTGTCCGTTTGATTTCTCCCTTGCCGGCACTAATAATTTTCCCTTCTTCTCTCGTTAATTCTTCTCCAAGCTGATCAGCATTTTGTTCTAATATATCGGCAGCTTTATTCAATACCGCTGCGCGTTTACTTGGTGATTCTTTTGCCCAGTCTGGAAAAGCAGCACTCGCTGCATCAATTGCCTCATTCACTTCCACTGAAGTGGCAGAAGGAAATTCTCCTACAACGTCATTTACATCTGCCGGGTTCACACTTTGGAATGTTTCCTTTGTGGACACCCATTCGCCGTTAATATAATTTTTGTATTGTTTTACGGTTGTTTCTAACAAAGTACCACCCTTCCTTATAGGAACAATATCGGCAGTTTCTATATTAGAAGACTGCCGATATTGTATTTTGTATACCAGTAAAATGTAATAATTATGCGTTTGCAGTTTGTTCCAAATCATCTTTTAAGTACGCTCTGTACAAGCCATCCATGTACATGCGGCGCATGTCTGCTCCTGTACGGACAATTTCAAGACAGCGCTGCTGCAGCTCCGGCGTATCGGCATATTCTAAAACAATGGAATAGCCGCGTTCACCGTGAATTTCATCGGAAACAATGTGAAGGTCAAAGAACTCAATTTCTTCATCGTTAAAGCCGTATTTTTCACGAAGGATTGGTGTTTGTTTGCGGTAAATTGCTGGAACTTGCGACTCCAGTCCAACAACAAGTGCTGCCGTAGCTACAACAAAGTTCTCTTTCATTGCTACAGCATAACACCAGCTTTGCAGTCCTAATGTTGTCGGCTGCATGTTTTTAGGGTTTTCTACTCTCTCTCTTGTCGTTCCGCACGTTTCTGCAAAACGAATTAGTAAATCAGTATGGCGGTCGGCTGCGATTTCTTCTTCATACATGTTTTGCAGCAAGAAGTCTTTGGCATCTGTATAAGCTTCTGGAGTGTTGGCATACATACTAGCTAAGTAATCAGCAAACGGCCCTACATAATGGTAGTGATTTTCCGCCCATCTTGCAAAATGCTCTCTTTTTAGTTTCCCTTCTGCCCATGCAACAGTAAACGGTGCCGCTTCACTGTGATTTCCTTTAATTGCTTCCTCTAATTGTCTTCTAAACTCTTCACGAGATAATAGTTCTGCCATTTGTAAATTCCTCCCTCATAGACTTTCAATTTAACTTATGGCTGCCAAAATTTAAATACTGTATTTTGTATACCATAATGTTTGACTTTATAATAATAAATGTTTGTCCCTTTTGTCAACTGTCTATTTAAAAAATTCTGATTAATTCGCAGATTTTTTATTTTACATGATGGTGATCGCAATACAGGCAGCGACAAACAAGCCTACCATCACCGGAATAAAATTGCGCCTGACTAAGTCAATCGGCTTTACGCCGGCAATCCCTGCATCAGCCGCTACACCAAATGCCCAGGCTGCCAATGTACCGCCGCCTGCAAAGATTGTAGCAACTTGGCCCAATGAAGCTAATACGGCAACATCTAGTCCAGCTCCGCCGCCTAGTGCAGCAGAAAGTGAACCGACTAATGGCAGTCCAGAAAAGCCAGATCCATCCATTCCCGCTAATAAAGAGATAACAAGCATGCCAAACGTTAAAGTAATTTTATTGCCATCAAAATAAGGGGCAGCAGCGTTTCCTAAGTCAAATAAGAATCCAGGTGCTCCTTCCCCGAGAACGGTTTGGGCTTGTTCAGGATCTCCCATAAAGAAAAACGCGGCAATCGGGATAATCGGTGCAAAAATTTTAATCGCAAAGAAAAACCCTTCGCGGATATGACCTGCTATCGCTTCAATAGACTTAGAGCCTTTATCGAGCACCGTCGCAATAATTAATAATGCAACAGCACTTCCTCCCAGTAAAGCCGTCGCATCGCCGCCTTCAATCGAACTGTCCGGTGCAAAAATCGCCCGGTAAATCATGGTCAATACAATCGTAAACAGCGTTGCCGGCACAAGAAACGCAAGAAACTTTGCTCTAGCAGTCGGCCTGCTTTCCACCGTTGCTGCAATTTCTTCTTCCGGACTCGATTGGTTTTGCTGCTGTGCATCAGCATCTTGGACGGGTTGATTACTTGTGTCTACAGTAAGCTTGCCTTTTTTCATATCGCGTTTAATCATAATAAAAGCAATCGTAATAGCTACAAAACCTACTGTGACCGAAAATAACGCCGTAAACGGAAGCAGCTGTACGGTGCTCACGCCTGATGCGGACGATGTTAACTGTGTCGCCCCTTGAATAACGACGTCACCGGAAAGAGCCATTCCGTGCCCCATCAAGTTGACAGAAACAGCAGCTCCCATAGCCGGCAGCCCCACCTGCATCGCAATCGGGATTAATACAGTCCCAACCAGTGCCACAGCTGGCGTCGGCCAAAAAAACGTAGCAGCAACATACATCGTTAGACCGATGACAAAAAAGGCAGTGGACGGTGTTTTCATTAATTTCTTCATCGGCTGTATCATGAGAACATCAGCGCCCTGGCTTTGCAATGACTTTAACATAGCCACCATCAAAGCAATAACGAGCATAATATCAAGCAGCTCCGTCCCCGCATTCAAAAACGCTCTGAAAACGACTTGTGCTCCTCCAATGATTGTGTTTGTAAAGCCATCTCCTCCGCTGTAAACCAATCCAATAAGAAAGGTGCCAACAATAGACGGCATCACAACATCACGCCTGAAAATCATAAACGCAATAATCGTTAAAATAACAAGTAAGAATATCCAATGAGAAGCCGTTAATACTACACCATCTTCCATAAATTATCTTCCCCCTATATCCAGCCGCGTGCTCCTCATACTCGATTTTTCATTAAAAGTGCTTGAATGGACGTCGTTAAGTTATCCAAAGCTTCTTCCACAATCTCTTCGCCAATACCTGCACTTGCTTTAGTAGCATCACCAATACAGCCATTTTTTGTCATCTCTTCATACCGATAAAATCCTTGCAGGGCTTGTCCTGGACGAAGCCATTCCCAATAGCCGCCTGTTTGGATATCTCCTTTTTCCAACCGGTCCAGCCGAACCAGATCCGGAGCCAAGTACAGTGCTTCTGAAACTTCTCTTTCACAGCTGTGCCCAAACAATCTGGAATCAATATGACGGCTCATTGCTTCTTTGGCTGAAGCAGTAGTTTTGGCAAAATAAATATCAGCACCTGTTTCTTGTGACAGCGATGTTACCGCAGCACCAAGTGTTGATTGATTGCCGCCGTGAGAATTCAACAGCAAAAACTTGCGTATGCCTTGATGTGTTAAGGAATCAACGATATCTCTAATAACAGCCGTGAGTGTCTCCGGCTTTAGCGAAATCGTTCCTGGAAAATTTAAGTGATGGGGAGATACTCCCATATTCACAGTCGGTGTCACAAACACTTCCGGAAAAAGCCTTTCTGCCAGACGGTTCGCCAGTTCTGTGGCCAGCACAGCATCGCAGCTTTCTACCATATGCGGTCCATGCTGTTCATGGGCTCCAATTGGCACAATCGCCATTTCTACCGTCTTCATTGCTTCTTCCACTTCTTCCCATGTCATTTCTGAAAGTAAATAGGCCTTCATTCTGTCCCTCCTTACCTGCGTTGATGGAAACCTTTTTGATCCCTCCTTTTTTATAGTATTTTGTATACTAAATATATTAATAGATTCCCTCCACCTGTACATGAACAGTGTTATATAATGTTACATCGTTTTTTATTATAATGAATGCCCTTTCATTTTTCCAATCATTTCATAAATTGTATACTTTATACCTTTGTATCGAAAAAAAATTAAGACTGATCAATTTCAATATCTTCTCTTATCGTTAACTGGCACGGCAGACGATATCCTTCTTCGAGCTTGCTGCCCAGCATTTTCTCTTCTTTCCAATTCGGCTCATCCAAATGCTCCGATCCTTTCGTAATTTTCGCCTGGCACCTGGTGCATTTCCCCATGCCGCAGCCATAGGACAAATGCGGAAATTTTTTGATTCCTGCTAGTACTACCAAGTTTGAGCCTGGATCTACCTCTTGCTCATGGACAATATCTGCTTTATAAAGCGTTACTTTTGGCATAAAAGTTCCCCCTTCATATTTTACTATGTGATATATAGTAAATTTAATAATTAGTATAAAACTATCTGCAGACAAAATGCAATAAATGTTTACAATTTTCTAAATAATTTTTCTCCACCTCTTGCATTTACTGCACTTACCCTTTATTATTTATGGTATACAATATACAAATATTTTGAGGAGCGTGATGAACATGGATCAATACATTATTTTAACGAACAAAGAAGAGTATCAGACAGATTTAAATAATGAAGGACTAGAGGTTATTGAAACGTATGACTACTACTTCTTTGACCACTTAAAAGCAAAATATACGATTGCCAAGGTGCACGATAACAGCATTAAAATCAAGCTGACCGAAGAAAAAAACGATAAGGTCTACGTCAATCGAGTCCCGGTGAAGTTTTTTGAGACATTTGAAAAACTAGAAGAAGCTCATGATGAATTACGGGAACTATCCGGTCCTAATTCCGACAGCTCCCAACTGAAACTGGCTGCAAATTAAATCAAAACACGTCTGCCGTACAGCTTTCATGGTTTATCATTCGTGACGGCTGCGAGCAGGCAGACGCTTTCTGTCTGTGCGAAAAAGAGGTGTGTTTTTATCACCTCTTTTTTTCGTTTTCATGAAGTTCTACAATTAAGTCGCATTCTACACTTGCTTGACCAGGGAGCATACTTACTCCAACGGCACACCGCGTATGTTCGCCATCTTCACCAAACACTTCCACCAATAAATCGGATGCTCCGTTTACCACTTTTGGCAAGCTCGCAAATGAAGTGTCGCAGCGAACATACCCGACAAGCTTCACGACTTGCTTTACTTTTTTCAAATCGCCTAAAGCATCTTGCAAGACCGCTAATAGATTTAATCCGCAAACTTTTGCGGCTTCATAGCCTTCGTCCAAAGAGACAGTATCTCCGACACTGCCTTGATATAATGTCTCACCATTCCACTTACACGTGATGCCGCTCACATACAGCAAGTTTCCTACTTGCTTGGTGACACGGTAATGCCCTGACTGCTTCGGTGGCAAAGGCAGTTCAATATTGTTTTTTGCTAGTAGCGTTTCCTGGTTCATAATCATACTTCTCCTTTCCACTGAATAAAAGAAGGGTCAGAAGCTGCATCACTGACCCTCCATAATAAATAATAGATACTAAAATATATTGAAATCTTCTGACATATTTTAAGTCTTTAGGAGTTAACACGCTGCACTTTCCGTCTTTTCACTTGTTTTGTAAACTCTTCGTCCCAAGATAATGTCACATCGCCTTTGACAAACGTCTGGCACGCTAACCGATAGTCATCGTCTAACAATTCCCCTAGTTTCTTTTTTTCCGCCGGCTTCACTTTATCCAGGTTGTCAGAGCCTTCTTCAATTTTTACTACACATGTTCCGCAGTAACCGCCTCCGCACCTATTCGGAACTTCGCCGCCATAACGAAGAGAATTGCGCAAAATATTAGAATCTTTTTCTACTTCTAACGTTTTATTTGTGTTTTTCAGATGGATATTCGGCATAATGAGAACCTCCCTCATTCTATTTAGTATACAGTATACCATACGAGCTAGTACTCAACAATGTATTTTTTAAATTTACTGAATTCTTATTTAATACACATCCATGACGTTCATTTTCCACACACGCGGCTTCTTCGTATAAAGAAAGCTTGACTGCCATCGAGCCTTCCTGTGCAGGCCGCAGCCTCGCTGTGCTCCTTTGGCTCTTCGCCGCGATGGCAGCGCCGCTGAGTAACTCCTGCTCACGTCTGTCCATGTAAAAAATAAAAAAGGCGAGCATTTCTATTCACCTTTTTTGTTAATAGAATTTAAATATGCTTTTTTGGAGTTTTCAATGTGAATCTTTGTCAGATACTCGGCCATTTCAACTTCTTGATCTCGCACGGCTTTTAATACCGCCAAATGTTCTCTCATCGCTTCTTCCATCCGGCCTTCTACTCTGCGCCCAATATCAGCGAATGCTCGAATGTAATCCATCAAATCAACAAGCATTTCATATAGTTTTGGACTTTTAGCAGCTCGATATAACACATGGCTAATGTCCATATGCAAGTTCGCAATGTCACTTGTGTTTTTATTTTCTAAAGCAAACTCCAGCTTTTCAATCCAATTATCCAATTCCTCTTTCGTGTGATTGTCTAATTTTTGAGCAGCTAATTTCGATGCCAGTACTTCAAGAGAAGATAAAATCGTGAAAACTTCAATAATATCTTCCGTTGAAATTTGAGAAACGACCACACCTTTGCGTGGAACAGTTTTCACAAAACCTTGTGACTCCAACCGGAAAAGTGCTTCTCGAATCGGTGTTCTGCTTATGTTTAACTTTTCAGCTAACTCCCTTTCCACCAGTCGGTCTCCGGCAGTATACTCCCCTTCTAAAATTAAATTTTTCAGATGAAGATACGCCCTCTCTCGAATGGATAAAAGATCCTCAGCAACCCATTCTTTCATGTAGAGTCCCCCTTTTGTATGTTGTATACAATTATTATACAACGTTTGATAGGCCGATACAAAATGTCACGCTCTTCTGTCTTAAACGACTGAAATAATTTTATATCTACAAACCTCTTTTTATCTTGTATAATAGGAAAAAACAGAATATTACTACACTTGTTAGTTGTCCACGTTTTTCTATGCAGACAAACAAAAGCTGCATGGCTTTGATATGGCTGAACACTCTACCATTGTGCAAGTTACCGCTGGATTTCCACCACATTTTTGCGGTATATCATTTGTTTTAATATTGCTACAATTTTACATAAATCCAGCACATAATGATAAAGAGTGTAAACCATGGATCCAAAAGATTTTAGACATTGTATGGGACGTTTTGCAACTGGTGTCACAGTTGTGACAAGTGAAGCAGATAATAGAACACACGGTTTTACCGTGAACTCCTTTACTTCTGTCTCTCTTGATCCTATGCTTATCCTTGTTTCTGTTGACCGCAGCACTACGGCATTGGATGTATTAAAAGACAACCGATTTATTGTAAACGTTTTAAAAGAGGACCAGAAAGAGACAGCTCTGCACTTTGCCGGTAAAACGCAAGACCCGCTTCCTTTTACTTGGGAGGAGGGAAAACGTGGCTGTCGCATTAAAGATGCACTCGCCCATATTGAGTGTGAACCATGGGCTGCTTATGACGGAGGAGATCACGTTCTTTATCTCGGAGAAGTGAAAGATTTTCAATACCAAAGCGGTAATCCTCTGCTTTATTTCTGTGGATCGTTTTCTCACGTTGCAGCCACATAAGCTGCAGCTTCCTACATATATCCAGAAAGGGGTATGAAATGAGGGCAAATCAACTGTTATTTGATAACCTAATGGACATCAATCCCCGAACGGGCATGATTACATTTAATCACAAACGAATGGCTCTCGTATCGGTCGAAGCGCTTGGCCTGCTTCGCCGTGATCTTATTAATACACTCGGCATGGATCGTGCCAAAGGCTTCCTTATGCGGTATGGATGGGCCTGGGGTGCAAAAGACGGGGAGAGTATTGCCAGTATGTATGACTGGGATAATACAAAAGAATTAATGCTCGCCGGCCCCGTTCTGCACACGTTAGAAGGGGTAGTAACGGTGGAACCTGAGACATTAGACACTTCTCATGATTCTCTTCATTTCACAGGGTTTTGGAGAAGTTCATTTGAAGCGGTCGAACATGTCAATCATTACGGCGAAAGTACGTGTCCTGTCTGCTGGATTCTCGCCGGATATGCCAGCGGTTATCTCACCAAGACATTTGGTTCTGATGTAATTGCCTATGAAGACCAATGTGCCGGACAAGGTGCTAACTACTGCTACTTTGTTGCAAAAACAACAAACTTGTTAGATGACAAGCATAAAAAAGACATGCGCTATTACAAAGCAGAATCCCTTGCTTCTGAACTCGACCGCGCATACAACGAACTGCACGAAATCAACCAAAACATTATAGAATCAGATAAAATTCAAGACCAGCTAACGAATCTTTTTCTCGAAGATCGTGATTTCACAGAAACAATTGAATTTGTTGCTCAGTCTCTTAAGAAAAGCATTATCGTCGATTATCACGGGCAAACAATTGAAAGCGTTTTCCTAAGTGATGACGACCACCGTATCTATACAAATTGGAACGATCAGTTTGTCTACACAGAAGAAACAGAAAATGTGATTACAACGTACCCGATTCGTGCCAATAACTTGAACTTGGGGCGAATGGTCGTTATCGGCCACGATCCTATAGAAAATAAAGATCATCTCATTATTAAGCGTGCCTTAAGTGTGTTTACCATTCAATTGTTTCATCAGTGGAAAATCACGCGCTCGATTTGGAAGAAAAAAGAAGAGTTTTTTGAAGAAATGTTAAATGATACAGACAATGCCGTGTACGAAAAACGCTCCCACCTCTTTCACTTCAGACCGGATTCACTGAATCGTATCTTGTCTATGAAATTAGAACCAGCTGATTGTGACAAGCATGTCATGCAGTTTTTAAGCGCCACATACCCAGACAAAGATATTTTTGCTAAAGGACATTATATTATTATGATTTTATCGGATGACGATAAAAAAGCGACCAAAGACTTTGCTCAATGTATGGCAGATGACCTAGAACATCAATTTCCACACGTCACCATTTACATGGGAGTCGGCCGGCAGTCCAGCAGCTTGCAGGATTTAACCAAAAGCTATCAAGATGCTTGTGCCATTAGTGATTTCGTCCAGCTGACCCAGCCAGCCAACAGCCGCTTGACGTTTTTTGAAGATATCGAACCGGTTATGATGCTGTTAAAGGGGACAGATCAACAAGAATTGATTGATTTTTATCATAAAACGATTGGTGCATTAGTCAAATACGATGAAAACAGTCAATCCAACTTGCTGCTTACATTAAAAGCATATCTCGATAATAACGGCAACTTGCAGCAAACAGCAGACGAAATGCATCTGTCCATTGCCGGGCTTCGCTACCGGCTCGAGCGCATCGAACAGCTGTGTGATGTGGATTTAAAATCGGGCCAAGGCCGTTTTCAGTACCAATTAGCTATTCAAATCTATTTTGCGATACAAATTAATGATTCCCAGCCATCTGCCACATCTTTATAAACAGCCTCATACTAAATAAAATCTCCTTTATTAACCAAGGGGATTTTTTTATGCAGCCAAAACTTCTCTTATATACTGAAACATTGCTTATGCAGAGCTAACTGCTTTGTAAAACACAGCAGAAATGTTGATGCAGACTTCCTGTCCTGCTCCGCCTCTTCAATAAAACCCTATACACAATCTTCATCATATTATTCAGCGCATTTTTAAAAACCACAAATTTTGAAAGAAGGAAGTAAAATCTCTATATTGTTTTACAGTTCAAATTTTTCAG
The DNA here is from genome assembly GCF_900099605.1 of Alteribacillus persepolensis. Lineage (GTDB taxonomy): Bacteria > Bacillota > Bacilli > Bacillales > Marinococcaceae > Alteribacillus > Alteribacillus persepolensis. The sequence continues at coordinate 596 of NZ_FNDK01000002.1, read as the reverse complement.
AAAAGAAACCATAATGAAACTAACCAATTGAAAGCGCTTCATTGGAAAACAGATTGAAGGAGGATGTCCCATGCTACAACAACAAAAAACGAAACGTCCTTTGACAGGAGAAGAATACCTGGAGAGCTTAAAAGATAACCGCGAAGTCTGGATTAACGGTGAACGCGTGAATGACGTAACGACACACCCAGCGTTTCGAAACGCCGCCCGCTCGATTGCGAGACAATATGATGCCCTTCACGATGAAAAAACAAAAGATATCTTAACAAAACCGACCGATACAGGAAATGGCGGCTATACGCAAAAATTCTTCCAATATGCTGAATCCGCCCAGGACTTGCTCGAATCAAGAGATGCGATTGCGGAATGGGCAAAGATTACGTACGGGCAAATGGGCAGATCCCCGGATTACAAAGCATCGTTCTTAGCAACACTTGGTGCTGACCCGGATTACTATGCACCATATTCTGATAATGCACGCTATTGGTACAAAGAAGCCCAAGAGAAAAACTGGTTCTTTAACCATGCGATTATTAACCCTCCAGTAGACCGCAACAAACCAATGGAAGCTGTCAATGACGTATTCGTCCGCGCAG
>NZ_FNDK01000007.1 GCF_900099605.1 Alteribacillus persepolensis | reverse complement strand
TCATTCCCTTCTTTGTCACTTCCAATTGGATCATACAGTGAGATATCTTTTTTCACTTTTTTTAATGCCCGCAAATGCATAAGTATTTCATTTTCTACACACCGTGCTGCGTACGTAGCAAGTTTTGTTCCCTTTTCTGGGGAATAACTTTCGATTCCTTTAATTAAACCGATCGTTCCTATTGAAATTAAATCTTCTGTATCCTCACGGGTGTTTTCAAATTTTTTTACAATGTGTGCCACTAATCGCAAGTTATGTTCAATTAAAATGTTTCTTGATTCTTGGCTGCCCTGCTGCATACGTTCAAGATGCTTTTTCTCTTCTTCCTTAGAGAGCGGTTGTGGAAAAGCATTGTTTTTTACGTAGGAGACAAAAAGAGCCAGCTCTTTGAATAAATAAATAACAGCGGCTACAATACTCGACAAACATTACGCCTCCTTTCAACACATTCTTATAACATTCTATGCAAGAAAAAAGGCGCAATTGTTTGTCCTATTCATCATTTTAAAAAAACATCTCAATGATTTTCTTTAATATTTTCTCTCCATTGTTTTCGCACCATTTCGTCTACAAGTTCCTTTTCTTGTTTTTCCAAACGTCTCCCCAGTTCTTTTTCAAATTTTCTTTTTAAAGATAAAAAATACATGTGATGCGGCTTCACCTGAGAGCCCCCCTGTCCATTCGCTATTTCCTTTTATTTCTTTATTTATGTAGGAATATTTTATCACATGACAAAATCTCTTAAAATATTTTTAATAATAATTATTTTCATAAACTGCCTGATAATCTAAATAATTTTCCGCTTTACTCTTTTAAAGAAAAATGGGAAATAAGATACATAACACAAAAGACTTTCCTCTCCTTTTTCATCTTTTTATAAAAGAAAATGCTTGAACGCGCAAAAAAAGCTGCCTGTTTTTATCCAACAGACAGCCTAGAGTGGAGAGAGATGCCGACAACAACATATATCAAAAAAATCGGCATGTGTGATGATATGTTCAGTGTATACCTTAACACGTTTTTTTACATTCATATTGTAAGATGATGTCACAAAAATCTTTATACATGCATTTCAAACTCTTGTGCCTGCCTAATATGTGATTTTCACTCGTTATTCTGCCACAGTACAAATGTAAGCGTTTGAGTTTTTGCCTTTTCTTTACTATACTGATTTCATCTATTCTTTTAAAATATTACGATTGTTTCGTATGTTACGTTATTCTGTACAGAGTAAAATGCTATTACATAAGGGGGAATTTTGTTGACCATGAACAAAAGACCAATAACTGCCGATGATTTAACTCGTATTCGAATTGTAAAAGATCCTCAGCTAGCTGTTGACGGGGAAAAATATGCCTTCGTTCAAACAATTATTGATGATGACGACCATCAATACTATTCTCATATTTTTATTCATAACTTAAAAGATGATATCCCCGTGCAATGGACATTTGGAAAGGTCAACGACCATTCTCCGCGCTGGTCTCCTGATGGGTCAGAAATTGCATTTGTTTCCAATCGTTCTGGTGTTGATCAAATATGGGCAATGTCCGCTCTAGGAGGCGAGCCGCGTCAAATAACGAATGTCCGCCACGGTGTGAAAGATCCGTTGTGGTCACCTAACGGACGATACTTGTTATTTACAACAAGCTTAGCAGCGGACGAGTCATTAACGAGTGATCAGTCAGAAGCTAAAAAAGAAGAACCAATCTATATCGAAAAACTAAAATATAAGTCAGATGGCCGTGATCTCTATAACCAGCGCCGTTTCCATCTTGTATTATATGATTTAAAAATGAATCAGATGGAAGTGTTAACACATGGTGATTTTGACCATCACTCGGCCGACTGGTCACCAGACAGCAGGCAAATTGTGTTCAGTGCAAACCGTGATAAAGATGAAGATTATAAAGAGACACTGGATCTGTTTATTATTGACACAGAAACAAAAGATATTGTAAAACTTACCGACTCAACCGGTGTATTTACCATGGCAGTGTGGTCTCCTGATGGAAAACAAATTGCTTGCTTTGGCCATGAACTGGAATACAAAGGGGCAACCTTAAACCAAGTGTGGCTTGTCAATCCCTTGTCTAAAGAACGGACTTGTATGACCTTAAAATGGGATGTTCAAATTGGCGACGTTACGCTTGGAGATGTTCGAGCCAGCCAGCCTGCGCCTAAGCCCATATGGTCCAAAGACCAGCAGCATATCTTTTTCACTGCTAGCGATCATGGCAACACCGGGCTATACCAGATGGATATGCATGGAGAAATAAAAACCATTCATGAAGAAGAGAATCATGTATTTGCTTCCACCTATCACCCTGAACGAAAAGTATTTGTTGTTGGTATTAGTGATCCTTCCAATCCAGGAGACTTTTTCAAAATTAATACAGTAGAAGAAAGAAAAGTTCGCTTAACCGATGTGAATGCCGACTTTTTAAAAGCAGTTCACCTTTCCATACCAGAACCGATTACTGCAAAAGCAGAAGATGGATGGGAGATAAATGGCTGGATTATGCGACCTGCCAATTTCGAAGAAGGTCAGCAATACCCAATGGTTTTAGAGATACACGGTGGCCCTCATGTGATGTATGGCAATACATTCTTCCATGAGCTTCAGCTGCTTGCAGCAAGCGGATATGTTGTCCTGTACACGAATCCTCGTGGCAGTCATGGGTATGGACAAACATATGCCGATGCTTGCCGCTATGACTACGGCGGGAAAGATTATCTTGATTTGATGACAGCTGTTGATTATGTCACCGACCAATTTGACTTTATTGATGACACACGGCTGGGTGTGACTGGCGGCAGCTATGGCGGCTTTATGACTAACTGGATTCTTGGACATACCAATCGATTCAAAGCTGCGGTTACGGATCGTTCCATCTCAAACTGGACTAGTTTCTATGGAGTGAGTGATATCGGTCATTATTTTACCGATTGGGAATTAGGCACCAATATCGTTGAAGACCCAGAGAAGCTTTGGCAGCACTCTCCCATTCGTTATGCAAAAAATATCAACACTCCGTTATTGATTATGCACGGAGAAAACGATATGCGCTGTCCCATTGAACAAGGGGAACAGTTATACACGACGTTAAAACATTTACAAAAACCGGTGGCGTTTCTCCGCTTTCCAGAAACCAGTCATGAACTAAGCCGCAGTGGCCCTCCTTCTATGCGGATAGCACGTTTAGATCATATGCTGAAATGGTTTCATACACATCTTTTTTCATAAAAATGATCAGCAAAAAGGAGCCAGTGTAATAAAAATACCTGGCTTCTTTCTCTATTTCATTTTCATATGAAATGCATGTCCAGTGAGCTCCCTTGATATTTTTGCTATGATGTATATAAATGTTTCAATTATAAAGGGGAAATGACACGTGGATTTAAATAAAGAAACAATTACAAATAGGTTTAGGAACAGAAAACAAGGCATCATTGATGAATTTTCACTGCGCCGGTATGCTGTATTTTTGCCAATTCTTGAAATAGAGGACACTCTTCATCTATTATTTGAAGTCAGAGCTAAACATATGAAACGGCAGCCTGGAGAAATATGCTTTCCCGGGGGGATGGTTGATTCGACAGACAACAGTCCAAGTGCTGCTGCTATCCGTGAATTATGCGAAGAAGTCGGGGTTGATTCTCAGAACGTTACGTTAACAGGAAGCTTAGATCGGCTTGTCCATCCGTTTAACCAAGTCATTTATCCATACGTTGGATTTTTAGACAATCAAACGTCTATGTCACCAAATAAAGACGAAGTGGATGAGCTGTTCACTGTCCCATTATCTTACTTTATGGATACGCCTCCTAAAAAACACAATGTTTATTTACAAGTGGAAACCGATTCATCTTTTCCATATCAGCACATTCCAAACGGCGAGCGTTATCAATGGAAAACAGGTGTTATGCCGGAATATTTTTATTACTACAAACATTATGTGATTTGGGGATTAACGGCGCGCATTATTAAACATTTTACAGAAGAAATTCAAGAGACCAATATTCTTTAACACAACACAAACAAAACAGCTCGGCTTCCTAGAGCCGAGTCATCACCTATTGTATGTTTGTTACTGCTGTTCACCATCATGTTTTTCTGCTTTTTTAGAAGCAGCATGAAAGCAAATAGAACCTATAAGCAGAAAGGAGACAATGATTAGTATCACTTGTGACTGGCTTGCAGAAAACGTATCTGGTAAGTAAAACCCTACGCTTAAAAAGGCAGCCAGCGTCAACAAAACACGGCTGAAATTTGTGAAATCATTCGCCAGTGACTGATATTTATCGATATCTAATTTCATTATCTTTCCCCCTTTTTAGAATCTATTCTTCTTCCACATTGTAATGAAGGGGGAATGATAATGATATAGGAGATTACAGCCACTGCAGGCATTCATTACCGTTTCATTTGATTTCTTCCATCATGGCCAGCACTAAATTGGCAGACTGTACGGAAGCTTTTTCTAAAAACTGATCATAGGACTGCTTCGCGTCTTGACCAGCAATATCACTTAATGAACGAATAATGACAAATGGGACATCGAAGCGGTAGCATACTTGTGCAATCGCGCCTGCTTCCATCTCAGAGCACTGCGGCTCGTGAAACGTGTCTTTCAGGAAATCGACGGTTTTATCTTCACTCATAAACGAGTCTCCAGAAACGATTAAACCTTCTACCGCCGTTAAAGATTCTTTTTTTGCTGCCAGTTTCGCTGTTTCCACTAACTGTTTATCTGCTTCATATTTAGCTGGCATTTGTGGAACTTGTCCGTATTCATATCCAAAAACAGTAGCATCTACATCGTTATAACGCACTTCTGTCGAGATAACGAGATCTCCCACTTTTAATGAGGGATTAAAACCACCCGCTGATCCTGTATTAATGACAATATCCGGTTTATATTTTTCTAACAAAACGGTTGTACTAATCGCTGCATTGACTTTTCCAATACCAGATTTCACTAAAATAACTCGCTGTTCCTTTATGTAACCAGTATGAAAAAAGCTTCCTCCAATTTCTTCATCATTTCGGTCTGTTAATTTCTCTTTTAATAATTCTACTTCTTCATCCATTGCACCTATTACAGCTATTGTCATGATAACCTTCCCTTTCTCTTCTATTCTTCACACAATGCTTTCTCTATATTATAATACTAACACAGTTAATGAAAAACCGTTGAAGGAGGTTTTTACAGTGGGCATTCAATTACAGCCATTAGGAGACAAAATCGAATTTTTTCAGTCTGCATCCTTACAAGAATTAGAAAGCAAGATAAACAAGCAAGTAGAGCATAACCAAGATATCTTATTATCTGTACATCACGTGCAGCATCATGTTCATTACGACCCTTCCACTTCACAACCAGTGTACACGGCTGTCGTTCACTTTAAAAGCAAGCAGAAGTAATTTTTTTGACTGCTCTTTTAAACGAAAACTTGCATGTACATATATACAAGGATACAAGATGAAGCTTTCCCGTAAGCAATCTGTCTTTCCGTCTATTTTAATAAAAATCGCCGACACTTAACGTTTAACGCTGCTTTCTGACCTAGACAGGACATGCCGGCCTCTGCGCTGGTATACGACGTGGGTAGATTCCAACAGAGACCCGCCTTATATTTAACCCAAAACGTTTCCTGCGAAGTCTTTGACCAGCTGCTCCGCTAGGAAACAAAATGTTTTCGTACCCGGCATACCAAGGGTGTCTGGAACAGGCTAATCTGCTTCTAGGCTGCACACAAGAACCTGTGTGTATAAATCTACAACGCAATCAAGGAAATCTCCTGCGGGCAAAACAGCAGGGAAGCCCCATAGAAGGTTGTAGCGCTGACCACAGCAAACGAGCCTGAACAGCCAGCAAGCGAGAGAATAATAGTTCCAGGAAACGTTTGAGATTCCCACGTCTAAAGACGCAAGCCCTGAACCTTACGGTGAAACGGGTGGGATTCTTGAATGACTAAACGTTCTCAGTCCATTTCTGTTGTAAAAGCATTTTTCTTATAGACAAAAAACACAAGAGGAAGCACAAAAAAGGCTGTCTAAGGGGAAACCCTTTTAAGACAGCCTCTATTTATTTCTAATAATACGGATTAGAGTCTAATTGCTCTACCTCAAGCGGCTTCCATCCTTCATTTTCGATAAATTCCATCGTCACACGGTAAGGGCGGTCATGATGAGACTTATGGCTGAGCACCCCGACAACCGTATGACTGCCGCCGCCATTTTCAATTCTCCAAAATTCAATCTCTTCTTCTGGAGCTTCTGTCAGACCGGCTGCATATCGAAGCGCTGCTTTCATCTCTTTCCAATTTTGACTGCCTTCTGTAAAGTTGTGCTCAAACGAACCTGTTTGTTCCGTACCTATCGGCTCAAAATTACCATTCTCTCCTCCACCTTCAGGGATAGAAATTCCCTCTTCTGTTTCTCTATCGCCATCTTCACGATCTTCATCTTCCTGATTCTCTTCTCGATTATCTTCATTTTGCGTGTCTTCATTACTCTCTGTCTGCGGCGCTGTTTCTTCTGCTGGTTCTGCATCGATTGTTTCAGATGGAGGAGATTCTTCCTCCGCCTGTTCGTTTCCTGAAAAAAACAGTTGTGCAGCAAAAAATAATATTAAAGCGCCGACAGCCACAATGGAACCGTTTAAAATACGATTCATTCGCTGTCTTTTCCTCATCTCATAACGTGTATCCGTATTGTTTTTATTATCGCTCACTAATAATCACCTGCCATCTTCTTTCCATCAACATATTTGTCTTCTTACATAATAAAAGATTTTATGTATTTAAGCGAGGGATTTTCTATTTTTTTCGCTTATTTACAAAAATCCATAGATTTCATCATGATTTTGTAAACGAATGTAAAAAAACTCGGCCGGTGTCTTGCAAGCATGTAAGAAAGCAGCGAATAAATCGCTGCTTTCTTACTAGTTTACTTCAAGTATTTCTACTTCAATTTCTCCACCTGGTGTATTTACTGTCACTTCCTCGCCCACTTTTCTTCCTAACAAACTTTGGGCCATCGGCGAGTCATTAGAAATTTTCCCTTCTAATGGATCGGATTCTGCACTTCCTACAATAGTATATACTTCTTCTTCGCCATCGGGAAGTTCTTTAAATTTTACTGTTTTCCCTAAAGCTACTTCTGTGTTATTTTCTGCATCTTCTTCAATAATCACAGCATTTTTCAGCATTTGTTCAATCTGATTAATTCTTCCTTCTACAAATGCCTGCTCATCTTTTGCTGCGTCATATTCTGAGTTCTCGGAAAGGTCTCCAAAACTTCTCGCTATTTTTATACGTTCAACCACCTCTTGGCGGCGTTCAGTTTTTAAATAGTGCAGCTCCTCTTCTAACTTTTGCTTTCCTTCCTCGGTCATATAATGCTGTTTTTCTTCTGCCATTTGTCTTGTCACTCCTCTATCTTAATTAATTACTTTATTTTATGAAATACTCACAATAGGTTCATCTATGCGAGAGATTTCGCTTGAATCATTGCTTGAAATCCATTGGGATAAAGATATGAGAAAGGTCTGTTCCACGTATAAAAGGAACAAACCTTTCCTTTACTTCCATAACAGATTCACTCTGCCATTATCATACGCATTCCATATCTAAATTACAATTCATTTATTCTGTGTATTTTCGCATCATATCCCAAGGCTGCACTTTTTGTTCTACTTCAAACTTGACAACTTGGAGTGGATGTCTTGCAGCATCTATTGTTTTATTCTTATCATTATATAACTCCCTGACTCTTTGTTTAAAGCTATTCCCTTCAGGGCCAAAAAATTCTACAATATCTCCTTTTTTAAAGATATTTCGCTGCTGCAGCGTTACTGTATTGGTATCGTCGTCATAATCCAATACCACACCAGTAAATTGGTAAGGAGAGGCTTTCTTGTTATCTTCCCACAATTGTTCTTTATAAGAAGGAATGTTTTCAAAAAAAGCTGGAGCTGTTTTTCGGTTTGCACACTTATTCAACTCTTCTATCCATTCTGTTTTCATTTGAAAAACTTCTGGATTGCGGCAATATTCATCGATTACATTTCGATAAACGGAAGCAACTGTTGCGATGTAATGGATAGATTTCATTCTTCCTTCTACTTTTAAACTGTCAATTCCTGCTTCAATTAACTTAGGAATGGATTCAATTAAATTTAAATCTTTCGGACTCATGGAAAAAGGAACATCGTCTTCGCTATAAAGCGGTGTCTCCTTGTTTTGGGTGTGCTGCACTAAATCATAGTTCCACCGACACGACTGGCAGCAGCCTCCCCGGTTGGAATCTCTAGCTGTCATATGATTGCTTAACACACATCTGCCTGAATAAGAAATACACATCGCGCCATGGACAAAGGTTTCAATCTCTATGTCGACATTTCTCTTAATTTCCAGCATTTCTTGCAAACTGACTTCTCTTGCTAAAACGACTCGCTCTAAACCCTGTTCTTTCCAAAATTTCACAGCCAGCCAATTAGCCAAAGATTGCTGTGTTGATAAATGCACTTCAAGATTCGGAGCATACGTTTGTGCCATTTCAATAATAAAAGGATCGGCAACAATAATACCGGCCACACCAATACTCTCTAAATTCTGTAAGTACTCTTTAAGCCCTGACATGTTTTCATTATGCGCGTATATATTGGTTGTGACATAGACGCTCGCATTGTATTTTTTTGCAAAAACAGCCCCTTCTTTCATCTCCTCTAGCGAAAAATTCCCGGCATTAGAACGCAGACCAAATTCTCTGCCGCCGATATAAACCGCATCAGCACCATAATGAACAGCTGTTTTTAACTTCTCCAAGTTGCCAGCTGGCAGCAGCAGCTCGGGCTTTTTTCGTGCGAATTGCTTTTCTTTTCCTTTATCATCGAGGACAGCTTCCACCATCATTACCCCCTTAGTACACCGTTTCCTTAAAGAAAAATCCTGTATCCAGCTGCCTGCCTTTTGGCTGCAGGCGCTGTGCTCTGTTTGCGTAATCTTCTCTTTTTTCATTGTACAGTGCTGCATTCTTATTATAATCCTCGATTGCTTCTTTATATAAAGCGGTTATTCCTTGAAGATAGGCTGTGTCTTTTAATATTCCTTCAATTTTAAAGGCATCAATTCCGGCTTCCAACAGATCATCTAACTCATCAATAATACACATATCACGCGGACTCATAATATGCGTACCATTCTTATCTTCAAACACGGGATACCTGGCGTCTCGTTCTGGATCATATAAATGCAGGCCGCGCTCTTTGTCCCGTCTTTCTATTTGCACGTTTCTCCCTTGAAATTCCATGTAATTCCCCACTAATTTCCGCTTTGACTGAAACATACATGTCATACCGTGCACTTGTATTTCGATGTCAATGCCTGCCTGCTCTTTTATTTCTGTTATTGCATCTAAGTTTAACTCACGTGCTAACACCGCACGCTCGGCACCATTTTTTCCCCAATAATTCACCGATCCCCAATTAGTCGCTGTTGTTTCCGTGTTCCAATAAAGCGGAATATCAATGGCTTCTGTCTTTGCTGTCATCAATACAGCCGGATCTCCAAATACGACAGCATCCACACCAATTTGTTGTAAAAAGTGCATATATTCTTTTAACGTAGGAAGTTGATTGTTGTGAAATATTGCATTTACTGCCGCATACAGCTTTTTTCCGGATTGATGGGCAAGCTGCACGGCTTTTTCCATATCACTTTTACGAAATTCCCCTGCCAGCCGCAGTCCGAAGGCTTGTTCTCCTGCTAAAAAAGCATCAGCCCCCGCGGCGGCCAGAGGTGCAATATCTTCTGCTTGCTGCGGCGTTACGAGCAATTCTGGCTTCTTAAACACGCTACTCACCTGCTTATGATAATTTTTGACTGATGGCCAAACCATCTCCTACCGGCAAAAAAGATGTTCGATATGATGGATCTTTGGCCAGTGATGTATTATATGAATGGATTTTTTTCACCATGGAGCGAATCCGCTTAGGAGCCTTCTCTGGTTCTACCGTGTATCCTTTAAATAGCACGTTATCTGTAATAACAAGACCGCCTTTTTGTAGAAATGGAGTGTACTTACGAAAATAATCATGATATTTTCCTTTCGCAGCATCAATAAATAATACATCAAACAACATGTTATAATCAAATGTAACTGTTTCATCAAGTGCATCGGCCAGAATAAAACGAGTACGATGATCCGCTTTACTTCTGCTCTTAAAATCAAGCGCTGCGGAATATCTTTCCGGATCTTTTTCTAGGGATACAACGTGCGCCTTTGGCAGTGCTTCTGCCATGCGCAATGCAGAGTAGCCAATAGCTGTTCCAATTTCAAGGATGTTCTGGCTATTATATATTTCTAATAGTTCCAATACAACAGACAATGATTCGAACTCCATAATTGGTATGTTGTTCTCTTCAGCAAATTTCTCCATTTCCTCAAACAGCGGAGACAACGGTTCATGCAGTGTACGAATATAGCTATTAATGTTCTCCCGGTCATCCATGCTTTTTCCTTCTTTCTTCCCAATTTATAAATGACGGTTTTCCAATACTGGAAAACCGCTTCATCTTCACTTTATGTCGTCTATCGTGCTTCTTTCCACTCGCTGCGGTACGTTTCCTGCACTTTTCTATGCTCTTCATAGCTTTCATTATAAATAACGTCCCCATTCGGTCTGGCATAAAAATAAATATAGTCATGCTCTTGCGGCTCTACAACCGCTTGGATAGAAGGAGCTCCAGGACTTGCTATCGGCCCGGGGGGCAAGCCTTCATAGCGGTAAGTGTTATATGGAGAGTCCGTTTCCAAATCCTCATATGACGTCATATATCGGTGTTCACCAATAGCATAAGCAACTGTAGGATCTACCTCTAATCTCATTCCTTTTTCCAGCCGGTTAAACAGAACCCCGGCTATTTTCGGGCGGTCTTCTGCTTTTTGCGCCTCTCTTTCAACAATCGAAGCAAGTGTTAATAACTCATGATACGAAAGCTCTTTTTCTTCCAATTGACTGGAATATCGTAACACATGCTCTTCCATACGTTCAATCATATCTTCTATTATTGCAGTTACTGGAGGATTTTCTTCCATGTAATCATATTTTGCCGGAAATAAGTAACCTTCTAGCGCATAACGTACATCGCTGTGCAACACTTCTTCTCCTAAAATGTCGTATTGATTCACTAATGTTTCCACGTAGTCTTCATCCAGCTCTTCCATAATATCCTCTTCTTGATGAGGAGTTGCCTCTGCAATGATTGCTGCGATATCTTCAAACCACGTTCCCTCCGGAATCGTAAATGTGATTTCTGGCTCTTGTATAACTGTTCCTTCTTTTAGCGTATCAATAATTTCATTCACATCCATCGATGGAGACAATTCATATGTACCCGCTTGCAATCCACTTTCGTTTTTATATGTCACATAATAGCGAAAAATGGTTCCATTTTTAATAATGCCGTTTTCTTCCAATATACGGCCAATCTCTGCACTGCTCGAACCAATTGGTATTTCTACTTCTATCGTTTCATCACTGTTTTCATCCATTGGCTTTAGTGCAGATGTTATGTAAAAATAGCCGCCAGCACTCACTGCGATAACGAGTGCAACAATACAAATAATAACAGTTAAAACAATCCGGCGAACAAGACGCGCTTGTCGAATTTTCTCTTCTATCGAATCACTGTCATGTTCATTGCTCATCCGTTTCCCCTCCTCTGCCGCTTTCATTATACAACATTTGTCAATAACGAAGTGTATTCTTTTCTTGTTGTCATTTGTCTGCAGCATGTATAAAAACTGCCTTAGAAGAGAGATTCTCTCTTCTAAGGCAAATACATTCGCTATTCCATTTCACCGGCGCTGTATGTTTCAACCATTTCTTCTACCATATCCCATTCTTCATCTGTCTCAATAGGGAACAGGGAGATGTCCGAATCTTTTTCCCCTTCGTCTTCAAACCGAAAGGCAAATACTTCTACCTCTTCTTCCGTTTCTTCTTCTCCCGCATCAGTCAATACCATATATGATTTTCCTGTCTCATCAACGTCAAAAGTAAACAATACGTTAAACAAATGTTCATTCCCTTCTTCGTCAGGAATCACGATGCGTTCGTTTTCCTCTTGCGCCATTATGTTGCACCTCCGCTGTTTATGATTGGGTTTTATCGAGATAGCCTTGTAAAATCATGACAGCAGCCATTTTGTCGACTACTTTTTTTCTTTTTTTTCTACTCATATCCGCTTCAATTAAAGTACGCTCTGCTGCTTGTGTTGTTAAACGCTCATCGTACATATGAACGGGTATGCCTAAATTCTCTTCTAGCTGTCTGGCAAATTGCTGGCACTGTTCTCCTCGTGGACCAATGGTTCCATTCATATTTTTAGGCAATCCAACGACAATTTCCGATGCGTTATGCTCCTTAATTAATTCAGCAATTCTCCCAAAAGATTCTTCGGGTGAATCTCCCTTAACATGAATGGTTTCTACCCCTTGGGCCGTCCACTTTAACTCATCAGACACTGCCACACCAATCCGCTTCATGCCTACATCTAAGGCTAGTACTTTCATTCTTTCTCCTTCCCGTGCTCATGTAAATACGATCTCACTAGTTCTTCAATTAGCTCGTCTCTTTCAATTTTGCGAATAAGAGTACGGGCGTCTTTATACCTGGGAATGTATGCAGGGTCACCAGACAACAAATAGCCGACTATTTGGTTAATAGGGTTGTATCCTTTTTCTTCAAGAGCGTGGTACACCGTAAACAAAACGTCACCAGCATCTGCATCAATGGAATCGTCTTGTACATTAAATTTCATGGTGTTGTCATTTAAATCCACCCCATACACCTCCTCCAAAAGTACAGCACATACTTCATCCTTTCCGATAAAAGCCCAATGCTGTCAACATCTTGCCCTTATTGTACACCAATTATTCGCATTTAGGAAATGGATTTCACAATATCTGCCACTGTATTTAATGCCTCTGGTAATTTCTCCGGGTTTTTCCCGCCTGCTTGTGCCATATCGGGACGGCCGCCGCCGCCTCCTCCACAGATGGAAGCTGTTTCTTTTACAATGTCTCCGGCTTTGTAACCTTTTTCAGTTAAGTCTTTTGTCACACCGGCTACAAGATTTACTTTTCCATTATTAACGGCGCCTAACACAACGATTCCAGATTCAAGCTTTTGTTTTAATTCATCCACTGTATGACGCAGTCCATCCATATCTGGTGCAGACACTTTTTGAGCAATCACACGCACACCATTTACCTCTTGTACTTGATCAAGCAGATTTCCAGCCTCAATGTTTCCAATTTTTGCATTCAACGACTCATTTTCTCGCTGCAGGTCACGCAGCTGCTGTTGAAGAGTATCAATTCGCTGCGGCACATCTTTGAGAGATTTGGCCTTCAGTTTTTCACCTGCCTCTTTCAACACATCGAGTTGTTCATTCATGTATTCGTACGCTTTTGTCCCTGTGACTGCTTCTATTCTGCGAATACCTGCACCTGTTCCTGCTTCTGATATAATTTTAAACATCCCTATTTCAGCTGTGTTATTGACGTGGCAGCCTCCGCATAGTTCAATGCTATAATCGTCTACTTGCACAACACGTACATTGTCTCCATATTTTTCTCCAAATAAAGCCATTGCTCCCATCGCTTTTGCTTCTTCTAATGTTTTTTGTTCAATAACTACAGGAATAGCACGTGCTACTTTATCATTTACTATTTCTTCAATACGCTCAAGCTCCTCTTGCTTGACTTGGCCAAAGTGAGAAAAGTCAAAGCGCAGGCGCTCATCGGAAACAAGAGAACCAGCTTGGTTGACGTGGTCTCCTAAAACATCCTTTAAAGCTTGATGCAGCAAATGTGTAGCAGTATGGTTTTTCACAATATCTACGCGGTCACTTTCTTCGACAACAGCATGGACAACAGCCCCTTTTCGAAGCGTCCCGCTGATTACCTCGACCGTATGCAAATGTTGTCCGTTTGGTGCTTTTTGTACATCCACTACGCTGGCCTCTACTTTATCGTTATAAATTCTTCCTTTATCTGGTACTTGTCCACCACTTTCTGCGTAAAAAGGCGTTTGATCCAAAATGAGCTGAGCCGTTTTTTCACTGGAGACGGTGTCCACCTTTTCTTTTTTATGAATGATGGCTTGTACATTGGCCTTTGTTTCCAGCGTATCGTAACCAATGAATTCACTTTGCTCTTTTAACTCGGCTAATAAAGCATCTTGTGTTTGCATAGAGCCATCGTCTTTCCGTGCTGCTCTTGCCCGGTCACGCTGTGCTTGCATTTCTTTTTCAAATTCATCTTTATCAATCGTAAAACCTTTTTCCGTTACATATTCTTCTGTTAAATCGTCCGGAAAACCATACGTATCATACAAACGGAAGACATCTTTTCCCGAAATAACAGATGTTCCTTTTTTCTCTGCTTTCTTCATAATATCTGATAATATCGCCAAGCCTTCACTTAACGTTTCATGAAAGCGTTCTTCTTCGTTTTTAATCACTTTTTGGATAAATGCTTCTTTGTCTTTCACTTCTGGATAGTAATCTTTCATAATGTCTCCAACGACAGGAACCAGTTCATACATAAATGGACGCTCAATATGAATCAGCTTGGCATAACGCACCGCTCGTCTTAACAAGCGACGTAGCACGTAGCCGCGCCCCTCATTAGAAGGCAGCGCACCATCACCTACTGCAAAACTAACCGTACGAATATGATCGGCAATCACTTTAAAAGCCACATCTTTTTCTTCCGACGTATTGTAAGAAATGCCAGTGATATTTTCTACCTTTTTCATGATTGGTAGAAACAAATCTGTATCATAATTGGTTGTTGCTTCTTGAATAACAGAAACAATTCGTTCTAATCCCATGCCAGTATCAATGTTCTTTTTTGGAAGAGGAGTATACGTATCATCTGGATTATGATTAAACTGTGAAAACACCAAGTTCCAAATTTCTAAATACCGTTCATTTTCACCACCAGGATATAATTCTGGATCGTTTTGATTATTGCCATATTCCGGGCCGCGGTCATAAAAGATTTCTGTATTTGGACCGCTCGGACCTTCGCCAATATCCCAAAAGTTTTCTTCTAGGCGAATGATCCGCTCTTCTGGAATACCAATATTGTTTTTCCAGTAATCATAGGCTTCATCATCTTCTGGATGAACAGTTACTGCCAGCCTCTCCGGATCAAAACCAATCCACTTTTCGCTCGTTAAAAACTCCCATGCCCATTCAATCGCTTCTTTTTTAAAGTAATCTCCAATAGAAAAATTGCCAAGCATCTCAAAAAATGTATGGTGCCGGGCTGTTTTTCCAACATTTTCAATATCATTTGTGCGAATCGACTTTTGTGCATTAACAATCCGCGGATTTTCTGGAACAACCCTGCCGTCAAAATATTTTTTTAACGTCGCCACACCACTGTTAATCCATAACAATGTCGGGTCATCTTGGGGAACGAGTGATGCACTTGGCTCAATCCCGTGTCCTTTTTCTTTAAAGAAATCGAGAAACATTTGTCGTACTTCGCTTGAAGAGAGTGTCATGTATTATTCCTCCTATGTATTTTGATGTTTATTGTTTTTAGGTTCTCACACAGATGATGGAATAAATATATGGGCTGTGACCTAGTTGATGGCGGACAGGTAAGATGCCTGCTCGACGTCGGCTAATACCAGCCACATCTTGCGGCCAACGCTGACACTAACGTCCCGTGCGTCGAAGCTGCAAGTTGAAAATCCAGCAAGGAAACATGGTCCCTGATGAGCATAAAACGCTGCCCTCAGCAAATGAGCCCGCAAAGCCATCCAACCAGAAAGAAGGAGATGATGATAACTATCACAAACGTTATAGAACCTGTTTTGAAGGCACAAAAAAGCTTCGTCCCTCTCTTTCAGGGACGAAGTCTGTTCGCGGTACCACCCTGGTTGCAAATACAATCATGCATCTGCCACCTTCAAGCCATTAACGCAGGTTCACGGCAGCTTTTAAACTGCACTCCGGGTCAGCTTTCGGCTGCTCTTCTCTGCCGTTTCATTTCAGCCACGTAAAACGGTCTCTGTACAGAGGGCTGCAACGTACTTTTCCCATCAGCGTGTTTACATTTATTTTTCATGTGCTTAACCTTTTATAAATCTCACATTATAACTACTTATAATATAAACGAGTCATACCGTGGTTTCAAGTGATGGATATATCTTTTCGATCACTTTCTCTCTTCCGTTTCTTTTTCTGCCGTTTTTTTGCGATGCCAAAACGTATGAAAAATATTATTAATAACCACAAAAATCGGAACCGCAATTAACAGCCCAATAAATCCAGCCAGTTCAAAGCCTAATAATAAGGCAAATACAATGATTAACGGATGAAGATGAACATTTCGCCCAACAACATATGGCGATAAAAAATTTCCTTCAATTTGCTGAATCACAAATATAAGGATAATTGTTGTCACCATCTTTCCGGTGGACACTGCAGCAGCAGCCAGCACAGCTGGCAGTGCCCCAATGACTGGACCAAAATAAGGGATAATATCTGTGATGCCGATAAATAAACCGAGCAGCACGGCATTGGGAATATCAATAAGCCATAACCCAAGTGCTGAAAGGATGCCTACCGCCCCTGCAACCATAAACTGGCCGCGAATATAATCCCCCAGCGCCTCATCCACTGCCTCGGCAAGCAGTTCCCCTTCATCCTGCCATTTGCCGGGCACTAACCGTTTAATCATTCTTTCTATTGCTTCAATATCTTTTAACAAATAAAAAACAAGAAACGGCAGCAATAACAGCAAGACAATGACATCGATGATATCTCGCCATTTATTAATCATTCCATTTATCGTATTTTCTGCCTTATCTTCCATTTGCTGAAAAGCAGATTCTAAGCTCTCATGAAGTGCGGGAGGAAGAGTCTCCATTTGATGATGCAAATGGGAAATGAAAGCATATAACTGATCCATATATTCCGGCAAATAGTGTAAGAATTTTTCCATCTGTTGATACAATACAGGACTAAAATACCAAATAATCCATGCACCACCGCCGAAAAAAATAACATACACCAACAAAATTGATAAAGAACGAGGGATACGGCGTTTTTGCAGCACATCAATCAGCGGATGAAGTAAGTATGCAATAAATGCCGCAATAATAAACGGAAGAAGTACTTTTCCAGCCACCCCTAATACAAAGGACCAAACTGGTTCTAATAGCCGCAGCAAATAAATAATAAAGAGAAACGCAGCTGTTACTAACAAACGTCCAAGCCATACCCATTCCTTTCCCTTCCACATGAAAAGAGACCTCCTCCTATGACTTAGGATGAGATAACTTCCATATATTTATGAGGAGAAAGAAAAATGATAAACACCAAATAACACACAGCTGACACTTTCTCCTGAAGAATGTGGGAGCGGGTATGCATACAAGGAAATGGTCTCCCTGTTACATTCGGCTTGCGCCTTGAAATCGAAAGGAATGAAACATAAAGCAGCCGGGCCCTTAACCAAAATATAAAAACTCCCTCTTTTATCAGTTCCCGCTTTGTCAAGAAAACATGACTGCCATGTCTCTGCAGATGCAGGGAGTTGTTTGGCTGCGCATATCTATATTATCGCTCTCGATGATTTTAGAGCTCTACAATATTAGTTCTCATACTCGTATTAGGGTGAATATATTGTGTCCTTTTTGCCTGTTTCCCAGTTGATGGCGATTAAGCGAGACGCCTGCCGCCGTGACTAAAATAAACTTCTGTTCAAACCGCATATCTCCTGTGCCAGGCGCAGAAGCCACCGCCTTCTGCGGAAGTAAAATCCCACAGGCAGCAATAAGCTGCCAAGGAAGGGGAAATGGAAGCGCTGCCCGCGGAAACGGGGCTGAGGAGCCATCGATTTGGAGAGGGAAATTATTAGACCCTGTGACATTTTATTACGTGATGAAAAAGGCTGCCCGAAAGGTCAACATTTATGACCTTTTGGGACAGCCTCTTTACCAAGCCTTATTCCACTTTTTTCTGGCATTTTTCATACTTTTTTGTGAAGCACGCCAGAAATTTTCAACAGCAGAACGCTGCCGTTTTTTTCTTGTTGCCAACCCGAATGCCCAAGACGTTACACCTGCCACTGCCAGGGATGTCCACATGTTTTTATTCATCACGTCTTCTCACCCTTCAGCTTCGTTGTACCAATTCTTTCCAAACAAGTCATCCAGACAGCAAAGCGTTCCGTCCTCTTCCACTTGATATAGTGTATATTCCCCGTTCTCTATCGTCCACTCGACAAAACATTCCCAGCAATAATAATGTTCTGTTCCAATTTTCCCTGTATTTTTTGATTTACAATAGGGACATTGCATAACGATAACCATCCCTTTTTCATAATTTCTTCCAAAGATGTTATCCATTATGCCCCTGTTATTAGGAATATATACGTAGAGAGAGGACTGCTTTACCTTCTGGATATTTATACTTTGCACCATTTTTTCTCAATCATGAGAAGAAACATTATCCTGCTGCAAAAGCTTTTGTTTTAATCTGGTGTAACGTTCATCATGGTTTTTATGATGGATGGCATAGTCAAATGCCTCTGTTTCCCCGCACATAATAAGGTAATCTTTTGCTCTCGTAATAGCTGTGTACAGTAAATTCCTGCGCAGCATTCTTCGGTAAGACATCAACATCGGCACAACAACAATCGGAAATTCACTGCCCTGTGCTTTATGAATGGTTGTGCAGTACGCCAGCGTGATTTGGCTTAAATCCTGTTTTGTATACGTTACCTCTACTCCATCAAACGAAATAACAATCTGCATTTGTTTATCCTTTGTTTCCTTTGCTTGAAAAATCGCTTCAATCACGCCGCGATCTCCGTTAAACACACCTTCTTCCGGGTTGTTTATTAATTGAAGAACGACATCACCTTTTGAATACGTTGTATCTCCATATGTGACCGTTCTTTTTTTTTCTTCATACGGGTTGTATAATGTCTGCAATGTTTTATTTAACCTGTCTACACCAGCTGGTCCCTTATACATTGGCGCCAGCACTTGAATATCAAGCGGCGAATATCCTTTTTTTAACGCCCCCCCGCACACCTTTTCAATTACATCTTTCGTTTGCTCTTTATTACACGGGAAAAAACGCCGGTCAGAAAAAGGAGCCTGCAAATTATCTGGAAGTTCTCCTTTTTTGATCGAATGAGCCAGTTCTACGATGGATGATCCCTCTGCTTGCCTGTAAACAACTGATAAAGCAGTCATCGGCAGCATGATTGTATCAATTAAATCTTTTAGCACTTGTCCAGGTCCTACCGATGGAAGCTGGTCTTCATCACCAACTAAAATGACTTGCATGTCATCAGGAATGGCTCGAAACAATTGATTGGCTAACCACATATCTACCATCGATACTTCATCAATAATAAGCAGCTTGCCCTGAAGCGGTGTATCTTCGTCTTTCTCAAACGTATCTTCCCCATCTTCTCCGTTATAGCCTAACAGCTTGTGAATGGTGCTAGCCCGAAGTCCTGTCGATTCTTTCATGCGTTTGGCAGCCCTTCCCGTTGGGGCAGCTAACAATACAGGAAACGGCTTGTCTTTATTGTAATCAGAAGGATCAAGCGAAAACCCATGCAATGTCGAAAAAACATCGACAATTGCCCGTATAACTGTTGTTTTTCCTGTTCCCGGCCCGCCTGTTAAAATCATTAATGGTGAGTTAACTGCTTTTTGGATAGCCTGTTTTTGATGATCTGCGTATTCAATCCCAAATTTTTCTTCTGCTTCCCCTAGTGCCTTCAAAAACTCCGACTCTGGAAAAGTTTCTTCGGTTCGTTCTAACATCTTTGTTACTTTAGTAATAAAGCCTTTCTCCGCAAAGTAAAGCGATGCCATATAGACACGTTCTTCTTCATATACAAGCTTGTCTTCTTCAACCAGCTCTTGTAATGGGTTTTCCAGACAGCTTTCATCCAGCTGATATGCAGCATCATCTAACAGCGCTTTGGCTTGCTCTATCAACACAGACCATGGAATAAAGACATGGCCATCCTGCATTGTCTTTTCATACAAAATATATAATATTCCTGCTTTTATCCGTTCAGGATGATTTTTTTCAATACCAAGGCTTCTTCCTAATCTGTCGGCTTTATAAAAGCCAATGCCTTCTATGTCAAAGACAAGCCGGTACGGTGTTTCTTGAATGACTTCAAATGTTTGCTCGCGATACGTATTATATATTTTTACGGCCAATTCCATCCCAAAACCATAACGAGCCAATGTTGTCATTGCTTTTTCCATGCCTTGGTTTTCAAGCATAGCCTGGTATATCTTTTGTTTTCTCTGTTCGTTTAGAGAGGCCACATCATCTAACACGTCAGGATTGTCTAGTACCTTTTCGATAACATTTGTACCAAATTTTTCTACAAGCAGAGCAGCTGTTTTATCTCCAATTCCAGGGAAGCGCTCACTAGACAAATACGTAATCAATGCTTCTTTTTCCGTTGGAATTTCTTTTTTATACGAATGCACGTGGTATTGTTTACCAAAGCGGGGATGCTCTTTATAAACCCCTTCAAAGTAATAGCGTTCATCCGTATCAATAGCTGGAAAATATCCGACAACTGTTGCTTTCTTTTCATCCAAAGCAGGCTTTGCATTTTTTATCCTAATCAGTAACACACTGTAGCCATTATCTTCATTTCTAAAAATAACATGTATAACAGTACCACTTATAAACGACTCTGGCTCTGCATCAGATTCATAAGGCATCAATGACATGTAGAAAACCTCCGCATTATTGCTCAAGCATTTTCTCTGCTTGCTTCTTACCATTTTGAGCTAATAAATGGTCTTCTTGGCATTCAATTGCTTTATCAAAATAAGAAATCGCGGACAATAAGTCATCATGATACATGCTGGCTACTCCTAAATTATAATAAGCATCCGCATGTTCTTCATCCTCTTTAATAACCTGTTTAAAATGAGGAATGGCTTCATCAATCTGTTCGGATTGAGCTAAACACAATCCATAATAAAACCTCGCATCTGTATCATTTGGACTGCATTCAAGTGCTCGTTGTAAAGACGCCATTGCATGAGGAAGTCTGCCAGAATGCATGTAGGTTAATCCCATCATGTAGTGCAGACTTGCATCATCCAACCCTGCTTTGTGCGCTTGTTGATACATTGTAATTGCTTCTGCATACTTCTCTTCATTGTACAAAACATTGCCGGCACCATAATAAGCCGCGGCAGCTTCATTATTAAGCTCTAGCGCCTTTTGATAAAAATTCAGCGCTTTCTCGCTTTCGCCCAATTCCGCTAACACATTGCCAAAGTTAATATACGGCACAGGATCTTCTGGATTTTCTTCAATCGCTGTATGAAGCAGCTCTGCTGCTTTTTCTAATTCGCCTTCTTGAATCGCCTTCATTGCTTGCTCATTTGCATCCATTACTCAAACATACTCCTTTGCTAGAATGTTTTTATTGTTTGATATGTAAAGAAGGGAAAACGTATTATGCCTCTACGCTTTCCCTTGTTTTTATTGCTTCTTCTATTGTTCCTCCACCAAGACAAACTTCTCCATCATACAGTACAACAGCCTGGCCTGGTGTAATCGCACGCTGTGGCGCATGGAAAACAATTTTATACAAACCGTTTCCTTCTGGATACACCGTCACTTCCTGGTCACTTTGACGATACCGGAATTTCGCTGTGCACGTAAATGGTTCCGTCAGCTTGTTTTCAATCCAATTAATATTAGACGCATACAGCCCTTGTGAATACAAACCTGAGTGATGGAACCCTTGACCGACAATTAACGTATTATCCTTTAAGTTTTTATCAATTACAAACCATGGCTCACCTGCTCCTCCAATGCCAAGACCTTGTCTTTGACCAAGGGTATAATACATTAAACCATCGTGTTGTCCTTTTACTTCCCCTTCTGGTGTGACCATATCACCTGGTTGAGCCGGCAAGTAAGACTTCAAAAAGTCTTTAAAGTTACGTTCGCCGATAAAACAAATGCCTGTGCTGTCTTTTTTCGAAGCCGTCGCTAATCCTTTGTCAACAGCTATTTGCCTTACTTCTTGCTTTGTTAACTCTCCAAGAGGAAACATCACATGTTTTAGCTGATCTTGGCTTAGCTGGTTCAAAAAGTACGTTTGGTCTTTATTACTGTCCACCCCTCGAAGCATGGACACAGTGTTATCGGCATTTCGTTGTACTCTGGCATAATGACCCGTTGCTAAATAATCAGCCCCCAAAGACATGGCATGGTCTAAAAATGCTTTAAATTTTATTTCCTTGTTGCACACTACATCAGGGTTTGGCGTTCTTCCGGCTTTGTATTCATCAAGGAAATACGTAAAGACGTGGTTCCAGTACTCTTTCTCAAAATTGACAGCATAATACGGGATATCAAGCTGATTGCATACTTTAATCACATCATCATAATCTTCCGTTGCCGTGCAGACTCCAAATTCATCGGTATCATCCCAATTTTTCATAAAAATACCGATGACTTCATATCCTTGATCTTTTAACAGCGCGGCAGTAACAGAAGAATCAACACCGCCTGACATACCAACGATGACCCTTGTGTCTTCTGGTTTTTTCATCGTTTTTTCCTCCTTTCTTTATCCACTATTCATTCGATGGACAATCGTACGAATTTCTTTGGCGATTTGCTCCACTTCTTCAAACGAATTCCCTTGTCCAAAGCTGAAGCGAAGTGACGATGCTGATCGATTTGGATCGTTAAACATCGCACTTAACACGTGGGACGGTTCTACCGATCCTGCTGTACAAGCTGAACCGCTGGATGCTGCAATACCAGCTAAATCTAACTGTACAAGAAAAGACTCCAAGGAAATGTTTGGAATAAAAATGTTCGTAATATGAGGAAGTCTTTCTTCTTTTGCACCATTTAATTCAAATCGAACGCCTTCGGACTCTAAGCATTTTAAAAAATAATCGCTTAATTGCTGATAAAAACCAGCCCGCTCTTCTCGTTGTTCCACCGCCATTTCTACAGCTTTAGCAAATCCTGCCGCTGCAGCAACATTCTCCGTTCCCGCGCGGCGCTTCTTTTCTTGTTCTCCCCCTGTTAAAAATGGCATCAGCTTCGTGCCTTTTTTGGCGTATAAAAATCCTATCCCTTTAGGGCCGTTAATTTTATGAGAAGAAACAGACATCAATGTCACCGGAGTTTGTTTCATATCGATTGGCATTAATCCATATGATTGAACAGCGTCTGTATGAAACGCAACATTGTTAGCTTGCGCAATATCAGCAATTTCTTCAATAGGCTGTATGGTGCCGACTTCATTATTTCCATGCATGACCGACACAAGAATCGTTTTGTCTGTAATTGCTTCCTGCACAGCTTCTAACGATACTTGTCCATATTGGTTAACGGGGATATACGTTACGTCAAAACCTTGGTTTTCTAGTCTTTCACAAGTATGAAGAACAGCGTGGTGTTCAATCTGTGTCGTAATAATATGGCTGCCCTGGTCTTTATGGGCCTTTGCATAACCAACTAGTGCGAGGTTGTCTGCCTCGGTTCCGCCGCTTGTTAATATAATCTCATCCACTGCTGCTCCGATGGAATCGGCCAACTGTTGTCTTGCTTGGTCAAGCTGCATGCGCGCCTTTCTTCCATAATGATGGATACTCGATGGATTTCCAATATTATTTTCCATAGCCTCCATCATCGCTTTGGCTGCCTCATGGTGCACTGGAGCAGATGCAGCATGGTCTGCATAAATATTCTTCACGTTTTCACCATCCTAGCCTGCCATCAAATATAGAACATATAATATTCATGGTCGTCTCTGCCTTCATAGGCAGCAAGGTCATATAAGGTCGTATTGTCAAGCACATCTTTTACAGCATCTCGAATTTTTATCCATAAATCCCGTTTTGCTGGTTCTTCATCGTCCAACACTTCAACTGGGCTAATCGGCCCTTCCAGCACCCGGATAATATCACCAGCTGTAATATCACTTGGGTCCTTTGTTAACATGTAGCCTCCATAAGCACCGCGAACACTTTTTACCAGCATCGCATTTCGCAGTGGAGCAATAAGCTGTTCAAGGTAATGCTCTGACAACGAGTTTTCTTTTGCAATAGATTTTAATGATACCGGGCCTTCACCGTACTTTTTTGCTAACGCCATCATAATTGTAAGCCCGTACCGGCCTTTTGTTGAAATTTTCACGTTTTCCACCTCTTTCAATGAGTTGATGAACCAATGTTTTGCATTGCGGCATGGCAAAACCAACAACATGGCCGATTCCAAAGCAATACAAAATGGTACCGATAAACACCGGACCCCCTAACGACCAGCCAACCGCTAACACAATGATTTCCATCATTCCACGAACTTTTGAAACTTTCCAGCCCGTTCTTCTGTTAAGAGCAAGCATCAGGCTGTCCCGCGGGCCAGCTCCACACTCTGGTGCAATATAAATACCAATGCCATACCCTATAATGAGGACTCCCAGCAGCAGCATAAAAAGCTGCCATACAAACATCTCCGGTGTGGACAATAGAAATAAAAATATATCAATAAAAACCCCAACAAGCACCATGTTAACAATGCCGCCCGCTTGCGGCCATTCTTTTTCAAGAAGTGAAGTGGTGCTAATAATAAAGATACCTATTATAATATTCCACGTGCCTACCGTCAATCCAACCTGCTGTTGTAAACCAATATGCAGCACATCCCACGGAGCGCTTCCTAAATTGGCTGTGATCATCAGTGCGATTCCAAAGGACATAATAATTAAGCCGATCATAAAAATGAGCCATCTTGATAAAAGGTATTGGCCTTTAGCAAATGTTCTCTCCATTTTCTCCCTGCTCTCTTTATCTCTTTGCATAATCCTCCGTCATCTGCCATAACTAACAGACATTATAGCATGAAAAATAATGTTTTTACATGGCAGGGGCTCAGGGAACCCTCCAGCTGTTTTACAATCGGTTCAGCTGGCGCAGTTGTTCTTGTTTCAGTTTTTCATAAAGCTTTTTATACTTTTCTTCCTGTCCCGCTTCAAGCGGATGGTAAAACGACATATTCTCCATGCCGCTCGGTAAATATTGCTGAGCCACCCATCCTCCAAATTTCCCAATTTGATAGTCATGCGGATATTTATAGTCATTTCCATGCCCCAACTCTTTTGCTCCTTGATAGTGAGTATCTTTTAAATGATTGGGAACGGTTACTTTTTTGCCTGACCGTACGTATTCCAACGCCTCATTAACAGCCATGTAAGCTCGGTTCGATTTCGGTGAAAGGCATAGTTCAATCACGATATTAGCAAGCGGAATCCGCGCTTCCGGGAATCCGAGCCTTTCTGCTGTCTGAATAGCAGCAAGCGCGCGCTCTCCCATTTCAGGCTTTGCTAAACCAACATCTTCATACGCCACACATAAAACCCTTCGTGATATACCAATTAAATCACCTGCTTCAATTAACAATGCAAGCATCAAACAAGCAGCATCAACATCTCCCCCGCGAAGCGCCTTGTGAAACCCGCTTAATACGTTATAATGGCTATCCCCGGATTTATCGATATTTACATCGTTTTTTTGGATTGTGTCTTTGACTGTCTCTAATGTAATTCGTATGCGGCCGTTTTCATCTTCTTCTGCAGCCAGAAAAGAAATCTCTAATTTGTTTAACGCTTGCCGCATATCGCCTCCGCTAATATCAGCAATAGTCTCCAACGTCTCATCTTCTATGTCAATGTTATATTTCCCAAGACCTTTTTCCTCATTATTGATGGTGTATTGAAGTCCTTTCACAATATCCCTTTTCTTTAGAGGCTGTAATTCAAATATTAAACACCGGGAACGAATAGCCGGATTAATATGATGGTACGGATTCTCACTTGTTAAACCGATCAGGATTAACAGCCCTTTTTCCAAATGCGGAAGCAGAAATTCGATTTGCGTTTTCGAAAAACGATGAATCTCGTCCACACATAAAGCCATGGTTTCACGGTACATTTTTGCTTCATTTACAACGGTTTCTAAATCCTTTTTACTACTTGACGTGGCATTTAACATGCGAAACCGTAACCCGCTAGAACCTGCAAATGCATGGGCAATCGATGTCTTTCCAATCCCAGGCCGGCCGTATAAAATCATCGAGGTCAAATGCTGTTTTTTTATCATTTGAAAAAGTGGTTTTCCTTCCGCTAACACATGGTCTTGGCCTATTACTTCTTCTAATACAGAAGGCCTCATTCGATAAGCGAGAGGTTCATACTTCATGTACTTTCACTCCAAACACGTATAGGTTCACCCTTACACAATAGTTATTTATTTACTTCATGTTCAGCTGTGGCTTGTCTTTACCGATTTATTATATCTAACAATCTCCCATTAAAAAACAGCACCGCTCACACAAAACGTATAAAATGCTGTATTTCCGTCCAAAATGATAACAGCAAATCTACCGATAACACCCAGCATGTAAATCTATAAATATATAAAGGAGCGAATAGAAATGAATATAAGACAAGATGCATGGTCTGATACTGATGACCGTTTACTCGCTGAAACCGTATTAAAACATATTCGAGAAGGAAGCACACAACTAAAAGCGTTTGATGAAGTCGGAGATACGCTGGATCGAACTTCAGCTGCTTGTGGGTTTCGCTGGAACGCCATTGTCCGGCAAAAATATGAGCATAAAGTCAAAGAAGCAAAACGCGAACGTAAACGAAGAATGCGTGCGTCTGCAAGCCAGGCAGCAAACCGAATTAACCATATATCCAACCGCCCTCTTCAATTAGACGATATGATTCAATACTTAGAATCACTGTCTTCTCAATTGTCACAACAAGAGGATACCGAGTCTATTGAACAAATCGAAAAGGAAATTACATCATTAGAACATGCCAAACAGTCCGTACAACAAGAAATAAACAACTTGAAAAAAGAATATCAAGATATGAAACGTGATCATGATACGGTTGTTCATATGATGAACCGCGCACGTGAAATGGCAATGACAGAAGAACAACTTCCTTCTGCAAACATTTTCCGAATGGACCGCAATGGCAATTTGGAAAAATTGTCTCCATAATGCCAAACGCATAAAAACTGTCTCTATTTTTCGTAGAGACAGTTTTTTTATCTACTGACGTATTCTTTCAATAGGGATACTTTCTAACATCTTATTAATAACATATCCAGCTGCAATCAGTCCTGCCACAGATGGTACATACGCATTAGATGACGGCGGCATTTTTGATTTTCTAATATTGCTCTCTTCCGCCTCATCCGGGACAATCTGACTTCGCACTTCTTCTTTGATTTTAATGGGAGTTTCATCAGAAAATACGACATCAACACCTTCTGTAACCCCATTTTTTCTTAATTCTCTTCTCATCACCCTGGCTAAAGGGTCATTCGTAGTATCGAATAAATCAACAACCTTTAGACGGGTCGGATCCAATTTATTCGCTGCCCCCATACTGGAAATAATGGGAATGCTGCGTTTATGACACTCTGTAATGAGATGAATTTTATATGAAATCGTATCAGATGCATCAATAATATAATCAGGCTTATAAGCAAAAAATTCCTCATATGTCTCTTCCGTGTAAAACATTTTCACTTCTTCAATATCACAATCTGGATTAACCTCCAGCAGCCTTTCTTTCATTACTTCCGCTTTTGGCCGTCCTACAGTGGAAGTAAGAGCGTGCAATTGCCGGTTTACATTTGTAATATCGATATCGTCCTTGTCGACTAATATTACCCGGCCAATGCCTGAACGTACTAATGCTTCGGCAGAAAATGATCCTACTCCGCCGACGCCAAGAACAGCAACAGACTGATGTTTCAAACGATCCAGTCCTTCTTGTCCCACAGCCAATTCATTGCGTGAAAACTGATGAAGCATATGTATCCCTCCTCATTTCCTATATGAGCATAAAAAAACCTGGGGTTATATCGTTCCCCAGGGATTGTTTTTATCGTTGGAAGAGTCCCGATGTGCCGTCAAACGAACTTAGTTTTGAAGCCTGCTCTCGGCAGGTGGGTGCCCTGTTCAATCCTTCAAACGTCCACTTATAAAGAGGCATGTTATCCAGATTGAAACCGCAGGCTCCCAATGTATAAATGTTGGCTCAAAACGATTAGTGTCCCACGTACACCTCAGGACTCTTCAAATTGTGTGTTTCTATAATAGCATGGAGCCACAAACAGGTCAAGGTGTTTTCAAGCTTAAAGTATTTTTGGGCTTTTCCCACTGATGCCATACATGTTTGATGTTTGTTCTCTGTTGTGATATCGGGTTTTGCTTTTAGTTTCCTGGGTATAGTACATTATTGTTACGATACTCTTATTTTCTTAAACGGAGCTGATCCTTTTGACAAACCACCAGCGACATGACAATCACATCCTTGCAAAGCAAGAAATTATCATTATTGAGCAAAAAATTGAATGGTTCGAGAAAAAACAAGTGACCTATCAAGACTTTATTTACTTGTATTCCAATAGTTTAAAGACCAGCGGCCATGTCTATCCCCTTAACGAGGTATTTGACATTTCATACCGCTGGTCTAAAGGGCAGATCGGCTTTTTATACATTCATACAACAGGCGGTGTCCGAACATTCCACATCCAGTCTGATCCCCGCTTTTTTATTTCTGAGTTCAGACGGACCAGCCATTTATAAAATCATTCTTCTTCTTCAAACTGCACCACTTCTAAATTCAGCTCATCCAGCTGGCTTGTGCTTACTTCTCCAGGCGCTCCGGTTAATGGGCAGCTTGCACTTGCTGTTTTCGGGAACGCAATCGTGTCACGCAGATTGCTGCGGCCGGCAAGAATCATGATAAGACGGTCCAATCCCAGCGCAATACCGCCATGAGGAGGCGTACCGTATTCGAATGCTTCAAGCAAAAATCCAAATTGTTCGCGAGCTTCTTCTTCACTAAAACCAAGTGCAGCAAACATTTTCTCTTGCAAGTCGCGCTCATAAATACGTTGAGATCCTCCGCCAAGCTCATAACCATTTAACACCAGGTCATAGGCTTCTGCTCGTACGTCTTCTGGATTGCTGTCTAATTTCGAGATATCTTCACGCATCGGGCTTGTGAACGGATGGTGCATAGCTGTGTAGCGGTCTTCATCTTCGTCA
Source organism: Alteribacillus persepolensis (assembly GCF_900099605.1). Lineage (GTDB taxonomy): Bacteria > Bacillota > Bacilli > Bacillales > Marinococcaceae > Alteribacillus > Alteribacillus persepolensis. The sequence goes on along the minus strand of NZ_FNDK01000007.1, from coordinate 106,568 downwards.
TACTCCATTAGCGGGAACTCTGTTACCCATAAGAAATTAAACTTGCTGTGGTCAATAAGGTCGAGTTCTTTACCGAATTTCAAACGCAGTGCACCAAGTGCATCGAAGACAACCTGTTTTTTATCTGCACCAAAGAACAACAGATCTCCAGCTTCCGCATCTAACGCTTTTCGTAACTGGGCTGTTTCCTCTTCTGTAAAGAATTTCGCAATTGGCCCTTTCAAACTGTCTTCTTCTACTTTTAACCAGGCGAGGCCTTTTGCTCCATATACGGCAACAAAGTCAGCCAAGTCATCAATTTCTTTGCGTGACATTTTATCTGCGACGCCTTTGACATTCAATCCTTTAACGATTCCGCCATTTTTGACCGCATTGGCAAACACTTTGAAGTCACTGTCTTTTACAATATCAGAAAGCTCTACTAACTCCATGCCAAAGCGTGTGTCCGGCTTATCGGAACCGTAGCGGTTCATGGCCTCTTCATAAGTGAGACGCGGAAACGGTGTTGGAACCTCTATATCGTGTACTTCTTTCATGATTTTTTTCATCATATCTTCCATCATGGAAAGAAAATCTTCTTTTTCCATAAACGATGCTTCGATATCTACTTGAGTGAACTCTGGCTGGCGGTCCGCGCGTAAATCTTCATCGCGGAAGCAACGTACAATTTGAAAGTACTTTTCAAATCCGGACACCATTAACAATTGTTTAAATAGTTGCGGAGACTGAGGAAGAGCATAAAACTCACCGCGGTGAACACGGCTGGGTACGAGATAATCCCGCGCTCCTTCTGGTGTGCTCTTTGTCAGCATCGGTGTTTCGATATCTAAAAAATCATTTTCATCCAAAAAGTCGCGAATAAGTTTGGTTGTTTTATGACGCAGTTTAAATGTATCGCGCATTTCTGGACGACGCAAATCAAGGTAGCGGTAACGCAGTCGTACGTCTTCAGATACATCCGTTTCGCCATCCACTTGAAATGGCAGCGGCTTGGATTCGTTTAAAATAGTCATTTCGTCGACTTGGACCTCGACCGTACCAGTTGGAATTTTTTCATTGTACGTTTCTTCATCTCTTTTTACAACTGTACCTTTTACATCAAGTACGTATTCGCTTCGCACGGTATCCATCACGTCTAATGCTTCTTGAGAAATTTCAGGGTTTGCAACGATTTGCACAACACCTGTGCGGTCTCGTAAATCAACAAAAATGACTTGGCCTAAATCTCTTCTCGTCTGTGCCCATCCCTTTAATTGAACTTTTTCTCCAATGAGCTGTTCAGAAATATCGCCGCAATAATGAGTACGTCCTATCATTTTTCATTCTCCTCCATTTTTTCTTTCATATAATTTGCAAGCTCCGAAATTGGCACTTCCGTTTGCTCTCCATTATTCATGGATTTTACGTTGACCACACCACCGGCCAGCTCATCTTCTCCTAAAACAGCAGTGTAAGATGCCCTCAAGCGATCAGCTGCTTTAAACTGGCCCTTTACCTTTTTATGAACGTAATCTTTATCTGCTTTTATTCCAGCCCGGCGCAGTTGTGTTAATAACACTGCTGCCTTTTCTTTCGGTTCTTCACCAATCGCAACGAGATAGCAGTCTAATGTCTTATCAACGGGGAGAGCCGCATTCTGTGCATCTAACGCCATTAATAAACGCTCAATGCTTAACGCAAAGCCAATCGCTGGCGTTTCTGGCCCGCCTAACTCTTCAACAAGGCCGTTGTAGCGTCCTCCGCCCATCAATGTAGTAATAGCACCGAATCCTTCTCCTTCGATCATGATCTCAAACGCTGTGTTGTTGTAATAATCCAACCCACGCACAAGCGTTGCATCAACTTCATAAGGAATTTCCATTTCTTCTAGCAAACGCTTCACTGTATTAAAATATTCACGGGATTCGTCGTTTAAATATTCTAATATAGACGGTGCATCATGAATGAGAGGATGCTCTCGATCTTTTTTACAATCCAAAATACGAAGCGGATTTTTTTCCAGCCGCTCTTGGCAGTCACTGCAAAATTCATGTATGTGCGGTTTGAAGTGGGCGATAAGCGCATCGCGGTGAGCTTTTCTGCTTTCTTGATCTCCTAAACTGTTTACAACCAGCTTTAACCCCTTCAGCCCCATTTCTTCATAAAATTGCATAGCCAATGCAATCACTTCTGCATCAATAGCTGGATCGTCACTGCCAATAGCTTCGACACCAAACTGAAAAAATTGGCGCATGCGTCCGGATTGTGGACGCTCATACCGAAACATCGGTCCAATATAGTATAATTTTTCCGGCTGATTCGGGCTTCCATACAGTTTATTTTCCACATAAGAACGTACTACAGAAGCCGTTCCCTCCGGGCGTAGGGTTAAACTTCTGCCCCCTCTGTCGGTAAAAGTATACATCTCTTTTTGTACAATATCGGTGGTGTCTCCTACCCCGCGTTGAAATAATTCGGTTTGTTCAAAGATAGGCGTTCGAATTTCGGTATAATTAAATCGCCGGCAGATGTCATGAATTTTCGCTTCAATCCACTGCCACTTTTCCGAGTCTCCAGGCAAGATGTCCTGTGTACCTCTTGGTATTCGAATATCCATATGTACCGCTCCTTTCCAAACATTTCAAAATAAGAAAAGCGCAAGCGCCCTGGACCAGCCGTGACAGGCTCTGGAGCTTTCGCGCAGGGCTGTTCGCGGCCCAAAGTAAAAAGGGGAGAAACCCCGAGCGGCTGGGCGCTTGGACTGGACATGAAAAACGCTAATTTTTATCCTTGCTTATCTTTTAACAAAAAAACTCGTCCCTCGTTATATAACGAGGGACGAGTCTTACACCCGTGGTACCACCCTGATTGAAGCATATCCGCTGCTTCCGCTTTTTACAGTTAACGCCTGCTTACGTCTGCACCTACTCACCTTATCGGCGTTCGAAACAGAGCCGAAGGAGTGTTATTCAACAAGAAACAAATAGGTATGCTCTCAGCTAGTGCATTCCTTCTCTGTATTTGCTTTTGCCTTGTTTACTGTCTCCTTCATCAGCTTCACTCATATTCACTGTTATCTATCATACGAATGTAATAACGCCTTGTCAACCTGCTTCTAGGAGGGACTCTCAAGGATAAGAGTAACAGGGCCTTCGTTGGTAAAACGAATATTCATCATCGCCCCAAATGTTCCCGTTTCAACACGCACTCCTTTATCTTGCAGTATGGCATTGAAACGATTATACAGCTCTTCTGCTTGTTCGGGCTTAGCTGCTTCCATAAAGTTCGGACGTCTCCCTTTTTTACAATCCCCGTACAACGTAAACTGTGAAATGGACAAGATTTGCCCCCCTGTATCAATGAGGCTTTTATTCATTTTTCCCGTTTCATCTTCAAAAATCCTCAAGTGAACTAACTTTTCAGCCATCCACTGTAAATCTTTTTCTGTATCATCATGAGTAAAACCTACGAGTGCCACGATTCCGTGGTCAATCGATCCTGTTATATCCCCTTCTACTGTGCATTCTCCATATTGTGAACGCTGTACAACAACTTTCATACAAATGAACCCTTTCTCTAGCTAGATGTTAATGTATCACTCTTCTCACAGAGTAAATATCAGGCAGTTTTTTTATTTTTTCTACTACCCGGTGCAAGTGGTCCACGTTATGGATGGAAATAGTAACATCAATAACAGCCATTTTGTTTTTATCCGAACGTCCACTCACCGCTGTAATATTCGTCCGAGACTCTGTAATAGACTGCAGCACCTCATTTAAGAGGCCGCGCCGGTCATAACCAGTAATCTCAATATCAACACTGTAATTTTTCCGCTTTTCATTGGATCCTTCCCATTCTACCGGAAGTAAACGCTGCTGTGCTTCTTCGGTGTTTACATTTGGACAGTCAACGCGATGAATGGACACCCCTCGCCCTTTTGTAATATAGCCGATAATCTCATCACCCGGCACCGGATTACAGCATTTGGAAAGGCGGATGAGTAAATTGTCTACACCTTTGACTTTCACACCGGTATTCGTTTTTTTCGATGCCCTTTGAGTAGAGACATCTTTTACCGCTTCAGCGACGGACTTTTCCTCTTCTTGCTGTTCTTTTTGCTGACGGACTTTTTCTGTTAAACGTGTTACTACCTGCTTTGGACTGACCCCATTGTAGCCTACAGCAGCAAACATATCTTCTTCTCCGCTGAAACTAAATTTATCGGCGGCTTCTTGAATATTCTCTTCAGTTAACATGCTTTTTGGATCAAAGTCTTGTGTTTTTAATTCTTTTTCAAGCATCTCCCGGCCCTTTTGAATATTCTCTTCACGGCGCTCCTTTTTGAAAAATTGCTTGATTTTATTTTTTGCATGGGAGCTTTGCGTTAACTTCAGCCAATCCTTACTAGGTCCATAGGAATGTTTAGAAGTCAGCATTTCCACAATGTCTCCGGTATGCAGGCGGTGGTCCAGCGGCACCATTTTGCCATTTACTTTTGCTCCAATCGTACGGTTTCCGATTTCTGTATGGATCCGGTAAGCAAAGTCAATTGGCACCGACCCTCGAGGCAGCTCTATTACATCACCTTTTGGTGTAAATACAAACACCATGTCAGAAAACAAGTCAATTTTTAGAGATTCCATAAATTCCTGAGCATCTGAAGCATCATTTTGCCATTCAATAATCTCTCTAAACCAGGTTAGCTTGTCTTCTAATGACTTTTTCCCTGATACCGTTTTCCCTTCCTTATACGCCCAATGTGCGGCCACACCGTATTCTGCCACCCGATGCATTTCTTCCGATCGTATTTGTACTTCCAGCGGCTCGCCTTTCGGACCAATAACCGTCGTATGAAGAGATTGATACATATTTGCTTTTGGCATGGCAATATAGTCTTTAAAACGACCCGGCATCGGCTTCCAGCATGTGTGTATAATTCCTAACACCGCATAACAGTCTCTGATGCTTTTGACAATAATACGTACAGCCAAAAGATCATAAATTTCATTGAATTGCTTCTTCTGATTCACCATTTTTCGGTAAATACTGTAAATATGTTTTGGCCGTCCGTAAATATCCGTTGGATTGACGTTAATATCTCCCAAACTGTCTTTAATGTTTTCGATAACTTCCTCAATATACTTCTCACGCTCAGCACGCTTTTGTTTCATTAAGTTCACAATGCGGTAATACTGCTGTGGGTCCAAATATCGTAAAGCAGTATCCTCTAACTCCCACTTAATTGTTGATATCCCTAAACGATGGGCAAGCGGTGCAAATATCTCCAGCGTTTCATTCGAAATCCTCCGCTGTTTTGCCGGAGGAAGGTGCTTTAACGTACGCATATTATGAAGACGGTCTGCAAGTTTAATCAAAATAACCCGGATATCCTTTGCCATCGCCAGAACCATTTTGCGATGGTTTTCCGCTTGTTGTTCTTCTTTCGATTTATATTTAATCTTTTTTAGCTTTGTCACACCATCAACAAGCATTGCAACTTCTTCATTAAACGCTTCTTGCAGCTGCTCCACGGTCACATCTGTATCTTCAACAACATCATGTAAAAAAGCGCCCGCAATGGTATCAGGATCCATCTCGAGTTCTATTAAAATCCCCGCTACTTGAATAGGATGTAAAATATATGGTTCCCCGGATTTACGGTATTGCTCACTATGGGCAGCTTCTGCATATTTATAAGCACGTTCCAAAAAAGAAACGTCATCGTCTGATAAATAATCTTGAGCTTTTTCCAACACTTCATTGATGGTCATGGAATCACCCTGCATACCTTTCTAAAATGATTATTACTTTATATTATCTTTAAATTTTTCCGTTCTGTAAAGGAAAAATAAAGCCTGCCGAATATTAGAAAAACTCACGCTTGTAACCGCTTTAGTTCATTCCCTTTGAATCGTCGTAGCACAATGAACGACTTTATTTTCTCATCTATTTAGAAAAAACTCGCCGGTATTGGCGAGTAAAGAAAAATGCGATGTCAGGAAAATTCCACTAAAGAAAAAATATCGTACTGTTCCAGGTTTTCACGACCATTTAAATACTTTAATTCAATCATAAAAGCCAGCCCCGCTACACGGCCGCCTAATTCTTCCACCAGCTTTACTGTTGCATTAACCGTTCCTCCTGTAGCAAGCAAATCATCAGTAATCAATACGTTCTGTCCTGGTTTGATTGCATCTTTATGAATAGAAAGACTGTCCTTTCCATATTCAAGACCGTAGTCTACGTCCACTGTTTCGCGAGGAAGTTTGCCTTTTTTTCTAACAGGAACAAATCCTTTCCCTAAAGCATAAGCGATTGGGCATCCAACGACAAACCCTCTCGCTTCTGGCCCGACGACTACATCAATTTTTTGATTCGAAGCAAAAGCTGTCATATCATCCATTGCTTTTTTATATACATCTCCATTTTGCATGAGGGTTGTAATATCTTTAAATCGCACGCCTTCTTGCGGATAATCTTCAACAACCGTGATGTAATCTTTATAATCCATTGCCAACCTTCTCCTTCAGATCATGTTTGAAATCAGCACCATGTATATACGGTGTCAATCCAGCTTTTAAGTCATTGTAGGTAGAATACAATAATTCTTGTTCGGTCCGGGACTTTTCAATATGTTTTTGATAATGTGAAGACTCACGAAGATCTTTTTTCTCCGGTGATTTATTTACCGTCACAACACCATTGTTCATTGTAACAAAATCGAGTTCAAAAAACACATCTGTCATAAAAGAAATTGAATCTGTCAGCCATCCTTTTCTTTTAGCAAGTTCTTCTCCATATTTCCCCACATCAAATGATTCCCGCTTACGCAGAAACGCATAGTACCATTTAAAGTCTTCTCTTGTTGGCACCGGTTTGAAATAGAGTTCGTGACGGTCTTTAAAAAACGCATACACTCTTTCTACACAATGAAATGATGATAACTGCTCTTGTAAGTCAGTCAAACTCACCGGCATGTCCGCCAGTACAACATACGGAACGTCATTTGTATGATGTGATGGTGTAAACGAAGAACATACCTGCTTGTGTGACAGAGACGGTTCTAATTCTTTATATGTTTCTTCTTGAAAGATACAGACTGCTGTTTTTTCATCCGGAAGCTGATTCAGCCATTCTTTTAGGTGCTGGCGCTCTTTTCGTTTATCAAAAAGCTGCCAATGCTGCACCGACATATCCTTTAAAAATAACTGCGGCTTTCGAAAACCATTCCATTCATTAATTGACAATTCCCCGACAACATGTGCAGCTGCATGCTCTGTAATATTGTCATAGATATGTCCCAAGCGGAAACCGATGCAATCTAACGTAGAAGCTTCTGATGTTAACTCAAGTTTAAGATGGTTTTTATCGCTGCCAATCTTTCTCGATGAAGCTATCTCTGTGTCTCTGATCATAAAAACAGGCTTTGGATTTCCAACACCAAAAGGCGCGAGCTCACGCAGTTCCTCTAGCGCAGAAATCGACACTTCATGAAGCTCTACTGGCACATCTATCTTTGTTAATGGAATGAATATGTCACTGTCCACTTCTGTTTCTGCTTGTTCGCATAAGCGTCTTTGCAGCTCATTCATATCATCTGGTTTCATCGTTAGCCCTGCCGCCATAGGGTGGCCGCCAAAATGAGGAAGCAAATCTCGGTTTTTTGATAAGTTTTTATACATATCAAAGCCCTCAATACTTCTTGCGGAACCTTTAGCTTCATTTTTCTCTTTATCTATTGCTAATACAATAACCGGACGGTAATATTTTTCAGCAAGCCTGGAAGCAGCTATACCTATAACACCTGGATTCCAGCCTTCTTTTCCAACGACAATCACTTTATTCTCATCAGGAGGGTAGTTGGATTCAACTTCTTCTACCGCTTCCTTTGTCATTTCATTGACAACTTGCTGACGCTTTTTGTTTAAGGCATCAATGACGGCGGCCCACTCTTTTGCTTCACCAATCGTTTCTGACATCAATAAGTGAACAGCCGGATCGGCCGATTCCATTCGCCCTGCGGCATTGATTCGCGGTCCCATGGAAAACCCGACATGATCTTCTTCTATTTGATCACTGTCAATACCAGATATTTGTTTTAAAGCTTGAAGACCCGGTCTTTGCGTCGAAGCTAATGCTTTTAAACCTTGTTTTACCATCGCACGATTTTCATCCAGTAAAGGTACTAAATCACTGATAGTGCCAATCGTAAAAATATCAAGCATATCTTCTGGAAAATAGCCTAAAACCGCGTGCGCTACCTTTAGTGCAACCCCAGCACCAGCTAACTCTTTAAATGGATAGTCACATCCTGGTTTTTTAGGGTTAATAATACAATACGCTTCTGGAAGTTCTGGCGGCGGTTCATGGTGGTCAGTAATAATGACATCAAGCCCCATGTCACGTGCCGCCTGTATTTCTGTCACAGCCGCTATACCTGTATCCACCGTAATAACAAGAGACGCTCCTTCTTCTTTTGCCGTCTGAAATGCAGGTATATTCGGCCCATATCCTTCTGTAAATCGATTCGGTATGTACCAGCCAAAGTCAGCGTTCAATTGTTTTAAGAGCATAATCATGATTGTTGTGCTCGAAACACCATCAGCATCGTAATCTCCAAAAATAAGGATTTTTTCTTTGTTTTCCACAGCCCGCTTAATTCTTTCCACAGCCTTTGTCATCCCGTCTAACTTAAAGGGATCATGCATAAAAGACAAATCCGTGTGAATAAACCGTTCCGCTTCGCCTGCTGATGTATAGCCTCGTCTTTGTAAAATTTTAGACGTTAATGCTGATATGTGTAGCTGTTTCTGCAGCTCCTTCCACGTCTCACTGCATATTTCTGTCCAGTCCCATCTTGTTTTTGACCGTAGCATATAAAACACCCCTGACCTGTTTATTATACTAAAGGGGGTGCACAGAGACAATCAGTGTTGTTAGGTTTTATATAATCTTCGTGATTTTGTCTCATTCCTTCTGATTCATCTCTAGTTCATGTTTTTCCTGTTCTGTTTCTGTCTCCTTGCTCTCTGCTTGTTTTTTCCAGTACTTGACTTCTTGCTGAAGCCGGTATAACTTATACATGCCAATGCTTCCAACAATAAGTGCTCCCATGACGACAGCGCCAAGAACTACTAAAATAAGCGGCCATTCTGCTGTGCCGAACAAGTAATTAACTTCTACTGCCTCCACATTAATTACTGCAAAAACAGCAATGACTAATGCCGCTAACAGGGCTAGTATTAAAAGTGTTTGTCCACGCATAACATTCCCCTTTCCATTTAACTGCTTTCATAAGGATTAATATGAATAAATACGTCTTTAATGTATTCATTCTGCAGCAGTTTTTCTTTCACTGCTTTTCCAATCGCGTGGCCTTCTTGGACGGTAATGGCTGGGTCTACCGCAACTTTAATGTCAACAATAACATAATGGCCATGCTCTCTAGCAAAAAATTCATCAATTTGAATAACGCCGTCCACTGTTTCCACTTGCGTGCGCATCTCCGCGGTATCTTCTGCATGCAATACATGATCTAGTGCGTTATGAATCGACTCTTTCCCCATTTTCCAAGCCATACGCATAATTAAAATCGCAACAAACAAGCCGGCAGCTAAATCTCCATAAAGAAGCCAAGCAATATCTGTCTTGCCTCCTAAAATAGAGGCGCCGATACCAAGCAAAGCTGCCAATGACGAAAAAACATCAGAACGATGGTGCCAAGCATCTGTTAAGAGCGCTTCACTTTTATATTTTGTTCCAAGAAAATGCTTATAGCGAAACATCGCTTCTTTTAATACAACCGAAAAAATAACAGCGTACAAAGCAGCCATTTTAGGAACACTCACCGGTTCCCCCGCATCTTTTAAGGAATCAAGACCAATTTCAAATCCAACAATAAACAAAAGGACAGCAACGATAATTGCAGTTACTGTCTCCGCTTTTCCATGGCCATATGGATGGTCTTTATCTGGCGGAAGCTTCGCAGCTCGTACACCTATAAATACTGCCACAGAACCAGCTACATCAGAAGCAGAGTGCACTGCGTCAGCTATCAGCGCCCGGCTGTTAGCGAGCCATCCGACAATTCCTTTTAACAGCGCCAGGAAAATATTACCAAAAATTCCGATAAAAGCACCCAGCCTTACCATTCGATAGCGCCGTTCTTCATAACTTTCCATGTCTCCACCACCAACACCGAATATCATATACTGTTCATTATACCAATAAAAAAGCCATGGTATGTACCATGACTTAAGCAGACTATACTTCCGGCTCCAAATCTTCTGGTTCTTCTTTGTTTGGCTTGTTTTTCTCACGTACAATACTCTTCCACTTCCAAACAGTCCACAACTGAGCAGCCAAAAATAGAGAAGAATATGTACCAGCCACAAGCCCTACAACAAGCGCAAACGCAAAGGAGCGGATCGCTTCACCGCCAAATATAAAAATACAAAGAGCTGCAAACACAACTGTCAATACCGTATTGATGGAGCGTGTTAACGTTTGATTTAAACTAAGGTCGACAACAGCCGCCAATTCATCAAATGTCTTGATATCCTCTGTATGCCGCATGTTTTCCCGAATGCGGTCAAACGTCACAATCGTATCATTGATGGAATACCCGACAATCGTTAATACAGCCGCAATAAACGGCACGTTTACTTCAAATTGTACAATAGAAAACACGACGATAATGAAAAACGCATCATGCAGTAAAGCAACGATGGAAGCAACGCCATACAAAAATTGAAATCGAATGCTTACATAAATAATGATACCGACAGCGGCAATCAATACAGAGATCAATGCATTCTTTGCCAGCTCTTGACCAACTTGAGGAGAGACTGTACTCACACTCGGTTCATTACCATACGTATCCACAAAGTGAGTTTGTATATCGGCAATCTCATCTTGGCTTAATGTCCCAATAAAACTGGCATATGCGATTTCGCTATTATCACCAGCCAGTGTAACGTCATCTGGCTCGTAGCCATCACCAGCTTGAGCAAAATGATTATACACCTCATCCTCTGTTAGTGTTCCATCAGCCAGCACTTCTACTTTCGAGCCACTTTTAAAATCAATGCCTAAGTTCAACCCTGCCGTTGAAAGTAAAATGATGCCGGCAAGTGTAAACACGAGTGAAAACCAAAAGAACTTTTTACGGTGTTTGACAAAGGCATATTTATTTTTCGTATTAAAGTTCACTGATTTCACTCTCCTTCACACCAAAAACACGGGGCTTCTTATTAAATATTCTGCTTTTCACCCACAAGCCTAACAGAAGCCTTGAACCATATACCGCCGTTAAAAAGCTCGTCAAAATACTAACGATAAGCATCACAGCAAAACCTTGGACGGAACTTGTTCCGTAATAAAACAGAATCCCTGCTGCTAGAATCGTCGTGATATTGGCGTCGACAATCGTAGAAAGAGACCGTCTGGCACCGGACTTAAAAGCAGACATAATGGAGCGGCCGGCTCTTATTTCTTCTTTAATCCGTTCATATGTAATAATGTTAGCGTCCACTGCCATACCAACTCCTAATATAAGCGCCGCAATACCAGGCAGTGTTAACACACCTTCCATCCAATTAAAAATCGTCAGCACAATATAAATATAAGCACCCAGCGTAACCGCTGCAATCGCACCCATAAAGCGGTAGAAGACAACCATGTATGCTAAAATCAGACCAATTCCAATAAACCCGGCAAAAATAGTCTTCTCCATCGCGTCTTCACCTAAGGAAGCACCTACAGCATTAGAATATATTTCTTCTAACTCGACAGGGAGCGATCCAGAATTAAGCACTTCTGCTAGAAACTCTGCTTCTTCTAATTCAAAGTTCCCCTCAATTTGGATATTTTTATGATAGAGGGGTTCATTTACGGTTGGTGCTGATAAATATTTAGGATCTTCCTTTTGTACTTCTTCACGGAACGAGTCACCTTCTTCATAATCAAGCCATATGACGAGGCGGTTATTTGGAGGAGAGTATTGATTAATGATTTGTTGTGTCACATCACCAAATGCATCACCATCTTTAAACTCTACGGTAACAACCGGCTGGTTTGTTTGATCAAAGCCGACACCAGCTCCGTTTTCCTCCAAGTCCTCACCAGAAAGATACTCATTGTCTTCTACATCTCGAAAACTTAAATCCGCTTCTGTCGCAAGCAGTTCACGGGCTGTCTGCTGATCATCTACTCCAGCCAGCTGGACGCGAATTCGGTCTTCTCCTTCAATGGATATATTGGGCTCTGATACCCCGAGCACGTTCACCCGCTGATTCAAGGCACTGACCGTCGCCTGCAAGGTTTCGTCGGTTACTTCCTGTCCTTCACTAGGGTGCACTTCATATAAAATTTCAAAGCCGCCCTGTAAATCTAAACCTAAGTTAATCCCTTTCGCAGTATTCATCACTGTTTGTGAAATTAATCCACCTAACAGGATGACAATCACAAAAAATAATCCAATTCTCCACTTTTTAACCATTTATGTTTTTCATCCTCCTTCGGCCCTTCCCTGTGCCGTTCAAAAAAAGAAAGGAAGAACGGGCGGTAGCACACCGTTCTGCCAAGGTTTGCAGCAAGCCTTATAAACGAATGGGTATGTATGAGTATAAAAATAAACTCATTTACACTCAATCTATGACTATATGAACTCGTAAAAAACTGATTTCCAAGCCATACCAATTATACTGATGGCTTGTTTTTTATGTCAAATGACGTTTCGATGAAGAGTGATTGTCGATATCATCAATCAATGCATGTAAATCTGACGTGTCACTGCTTGATTCTTTATACGACTGAATCGTCAACCGGTTCATGTACTCACTCAAACGTAGCGTTAAAATCATATTGATGACTACATGAAAACGAACATAATCTTTTTTCTTGCGCAGCTTTTCTACAACACAATCCCAGACTGCCTCTTCATCGGCGTGGTGATATCCAAGCAAATGAAATTCTTCGACTTTGCTTTTTAGTGCCGGCCAAGCATCTTCTTTCCAAACATCAAATTGTTGATTACTCATCATATACTCCCTCCATTTATTGAAAAAGGTGTCATGCTTGTCCACAGAAACAGCATATACATTTCTAGAAAGACCTTTCATAGACAAGAGTTCGACAACCAGTCCCTCAACAAAAACAGTACAGCTTTATCGATTTTTTCATACCATCAGAAACCTGAATAAATGTGGCGGAGGCGAAAGGATGAAACAAACCTTTATTCAAGGAACACTGATTTTAATTATTGCCGGTTTGATTACTCGCATACTCGGATTTATCAATAGAATTGTTACAGCAAAAATACTAGGAGCGGAAGGTGTAGGACTTTATATGATGGCCTTTCCCACGCTTCTGCTTATTATTACTTTAACACAATTAGGACTTCCTGTTGCTATTTCAAAATTGATTGCCGAAGCAGAAATTCATCACGACACACAAAAAATGAAACGAGTTCTTGTTGTCTCCCTTTGTGTAACCGGGACGCTGAGTATTTTATTTACCGCTGCATTAATGAGTGCATCGCCTTTATTCGCTGCTTATTTTTTAACGGATGAGCGAGCCTTATATCCGCTTATCGCTATTACTCCCATTATTCCAATAGTAGCTGTCTCAGCTGTTTTAAGAGGATACTTTCAAGGACGCCAGAATATGAAACCTACCGCAATATCTCAAGTAATTGAACAAGCTGTTCGAATATCTCTCGTTGCTGTTTGTACAAAAGCATTACTTCCATATGGACTAGAGTTTGCTGCAGCTGGAGCCATGCTTTCCGTTGTTGCTGGTGAGCTGGCGTCTTTATTATTCATGATGAAGTGTTTCAAGAACAATAAACCATTAAAAGTAAGAAGCCACTTTTTAGGAGCCTTAAAAGAGGGAAAAACTACCTTTCAGCAGCTTATGAATATTTCGCTGCCTGCTACCGGCAGCCGTATGATTGGATCAATCTCATTGTTTCTAGAACCTATTATCATTGCACAAAGCCTTGCTTTAGCCGGCGTGGCCACAGCAGTGGCCACTGCCCAATATGGGGAATTAAGCGGGTTTGTTATTCCTTTGCTGCTGCTGCCGACATTTATTACTTATTCTTTTTCTGTCACTCTCGTTCCTAATGTCAGTGAAGCAGCCGCCAACAATAATTATAAAGTCATCCAAAATCGGCTTCGCCAAACGTTGCGTACAGCGCTGCTAGCAGGGGTTTTTTCATCGATGTTCTTATATGTTTTCGCCGAATTAATAATGACTGTCATGTACGACGCCCCCCACGCTGCATATTATATTAAAATTTTAGCCCCCTTTAGCATCTTTTTATATTTGCAAGGACCGCTGCAAGCCGTATTACAAGGACTCGATTTAGCAAAATCTGCGATGGTGAATACACTGGTGGGCGCTATTATTAAAATGGCTGCACTGTTTGTGCTAACTTCTCAGCCGGAACTTGGCATTAAAGGTGCTGCTTTAGCCATTGCTCTTAACATGATGCTCGTGACACTTCTGCACCTTTACGTTGTTTCCAAAGCAGTTGGGTTTATTTTTGAAGGTGTATACGGATTCATTGTTTTACTCACATCTTTTGCTTCCGTTTCCACAGCGTATTGGATGATTCAGCACTATTTTTCCAATCAAACGATTCTTGTTCAATCAATGACGGCTGCCGTACTGTCAGCTGGTTTGTATCTTCTGTTGCTGCTTGCCACTGGATTAATAAAATGGAACCAGCTGAAACGGCTCGTTCCTAAAACGTAGAGGCATATTTATTCATCTTTCATATCAATGTATAATATGCCATTTTCCTGCATCACACAGTAAGAAACAGCCTTTGTGCTCTCAATACCTGCTTTTCGAAGCTCACGTCTCAACCAAAGTTCATCTTTTCCCACACGTTGAAGCTGTTCATTTTGTACAACACCATCGATAATTAAGGGGACCGGGTACGAATATTCCTGGTCCTCTTCGTTTGATTCTTTTTCAAATACGGACAAGTCTCCAGATGGTTCTAGAATAGCAAACTCCACATCGGAGATATCTTTCACATCTTTTTCCCGTATTTGCATAAGCAGGTCATCAAAATTATAACGTTGTTTTTTCATTTCTTTTTCATCTATCTTTCCATTGCTAATCAAAACAGTCGGCTTTCCATCAATAATGTGACGCAGTTTTGGACTTTTTAACGATAAATAAGCCAAAAGAATTTGAATGACAGCAAGAGCTGTTATCGGTGCAAAAGATTCTAAAACAGGGATACTGACATTTTCAATCGATGTTACAGCCAATTCTGCTATCATAATTGATACAACAAAATCAAGCACCGATAATTCTTTGATTTCCCGCTTTCCCATCACTCGCAAAATAACTAACAAAAACAAATATACGAGGAGAGTGCGCAGTAAAACAGTTGTTACCTCCACAGTTTTACACCTTCTTGTCTCGCTTCGTCTCCTCTATTATTTCCTGTTTACGGAATGAACATGTACGTATTAATAAAACATTAAATACCTTGCGTACACGTAAATTGTCGAAACAATAAGTGAAAGTAAAGCTGTTGGTGCTCCAATTTTAAAAAAGTCAAAATAGCTAAACCCATGTCCTTGTTTCGTCGCAAGCCCCGCAACAATAACGTTAGCTGTCGCCCCGATAAGCGTAGCATTTCCGCCCAGACAAGCGCCTAACGCAAGCGCCCACCATACTGGAGTTAAATCTCCCATACCATACCCTTCTAGTTCTAAGATGACTGGTATCATAGCAGCAACAAACGGAATGTTGTCGACAAACCCTGACACAATACCAGAAACCCATAGAAGAGATAAGGAGGTTTTTGTCATGTCCCCTTCGGTCATAAAAATAATGCCCCGTGCTAGTTCTTCGAGCAGTCCTGTTTCCTCTAATCCTCCGACAAGCATAAATAAACCTGCAAAAAAGAAGATGGTGGTCCATTCCATTTGTTTGAATATAGCTTCTGGATCAGCCTCCTTTTGCGTTAAGAACATTAAAAAAAGGGCACCGCCCATCGCTATAGCTGTTAGTTCAACCTTCAAAAATGGCTGCAGTAAAAAAGCAGCAATCGTCAGTAATAAAACGCCGGCACTTTTTAGTAAAAGCGGCTTGCTTGTAATATAATGAACCGCCTGCACTTTCATTAACTCCTCGCGGGCTGTTTTTGTCTCTGTTTGTTTCAAAACATTGCGGTAATAAACAGCTAAGCCGGCCATTGTTAAGAGAAGAATCAGGATAGACGGGGGGCCTAAATGCAGTAAAAAATCGTTAAATGATAGACTCTTTGCCGCCTGTCCAATCATTAAATTAGGAGGGTCGCCAATTAACGTTGCCGTTCCCCCTATATTGGATGATACGATAATTGCCATCAAAAACGGTATCACTCGTAAATGCAGCATGCCAGTTAACGTAAATACCACAGGAGTTATTAACAGAACTGTCGTTACATTATTTAAAAAGGCAGAACCTGCTGCAGTTAACACGGACAGCAAAACTAATAACGGCAATGGCTTCCCCTTTACAAGCTGAGCTGTTTTCACAGCAGCAAATTGAAACATGCCGCTTTGTGAACTAATAGATACGATAATCATCATCGACAATAATAATGCAATCGTGTGCCAGTCAATATATCGAAAAAATACTAACTCAAGATTGAGCACCCCTCCTACTACCATCAATAATCCGCCGGCACATGCTACGAGCGCCCGATCACCTTTTTCTGTGATAAGAAAAAAGTAGCTGAAAATAAAGATAAGAAGTGCAATGCCAACATCTTCCACGCAAGCAACCACCTTTTTTACACATTTGTACTAGCTTATGTGTGGCAAATACACTTTTGAACTGCTATTTTGCTGTACCTGAAAAAATTTCTGTTCCAACCCGCTTCTATTTCTGCCTCTTGTCCATATATTTTTAGAGAAGAATAAAAAAGGGGGAGAACGATGCAGCGTTCTGGACGTATACAAGCTATAGGAGCGGGCATGGCTGTTATTATTTGTTTGTTAATTGCTTGCGCTTTCATATTTTCCGTATTATTTCGCTTCACTACTGTCTCGGAAGACACCATGCAATGGCTGTTATATATCTTAGCCATTATCAGTTTTGGTATCGGAGGGATTATTGCCGGGATCAAATCGAAGGAAAAAGGGTTAATAACCGGGGTGATAACAGCAGGAGCCGTTATTTGCTTGATTGTACTGTTTCAATACCTTGGCTATGACAGCTCCATTACCAGCTCACAAGTGATTCTATTTGCTAGCTTCCTGATTTCCTCAGCCGTTGGAGCAGCAATTGGTGTAAATTCTGTTTCGTAACGCTTTTAGTCAAATCAAAGCTGTCCACATCAAACAAAACTAGGGTGAATATGTTCTCTTTTTCTGTCTTCTTCATTTTCGTGGAACCAAAAAAGGGCTGTTCTTAAAAGTCATTCGTATAACAACTTTTAAGACAGCCCTTCCCCTTGTGCATACACAAGTATCCTATGTAAATGAGAACGTGTTAGTCCTCATTAACTACTTCGCGCACAGAATTGCGGTCGAACGTTAGTTTTTGGTTGTTCTCCACCAATATAACAATTTTGTTCTCATCCAGCGCATCAATGGTGCCGTGCAAACCCCCTATCGTAATAATACGATCTCCTTTTTGCAAATTCGCATGCATTTCACGAATTTGCTTTTGCCGCTTTTGCTGCGGTCTGATCAGCAAAAAGTAGAAAATGGCAAACATGAGTACAAGCATGATAATAGCTTCCATGAATATTTCCCTCCCTTCCTAGCCTTACCCTGTAACACTATATTTAAAGAAAACACTTCATTTCATCAAAAATTTTTAGCATTTTCTTTATTAAAGCCGTACTGTTCAAAAAATTCTTCTCTAAAATCCAGCAGCCTGTCTTCTAAAATGGCTTTCCGCACTCGCTGCATCAACGTCAATAAGAAATGCAGGTTGTGATAAGAGGTCAGCCGGAATCCAAACGTCTCATTACATTTCACTAGATGGCGAATGTAAGCACGCGAATAATTTCGGCACGCATAGCAGTCACAATGCTCATCAATCGGCTTAAAATCACGAGCGTATTTTGCATTGCGTACGACCAAACGTCCATTTGTTGTCATGCACGTACCATTTCTTGCAATGCGCGTTGGAAGCACACAGTCAAACATATCAATGCCTCGTATTGCCCCATCTATTAAAGAGTCGGCTGATCCAACCCCCATTAAATATCTCGGCTTATCTTTTGGTAAAAGCGGAGTCGTAAATTCAAGCACACGATTCATGACATCTTTTGGCTCTCCAACAGACAACCCGCCTACAGCATAACCCGGAAAGTCAAGGGAAATCAAATCATTTGCTGATTGTTTCCTTAAATCTTCATATTCTCCACCTTGTACAATACCAAATAAAGCTTGTTCATTTGGCCGCTGATGTGCTTCTAAACAGCGTTCTGCCCACCGGGATGTACGTTCGACCGAAGCTTTCATGTAGTCTCGGCCGGCAGGATATGGAGGACATTCATCAAAAGCCATCATAATGTCAGGTCCCAGAGCGTTTTGTATCTGCATGGCTTTTTCTGGCGACAAGAATAATTTTTCTCCACTTATATGGTTTCTAAAATGAACGCCTTCTTCCTTGATATCACGCAGCTTGCTCAGACTAAATACTTGATAGCCTCCAGAGTCCGTTAAAATAGGCCGGTCCCAATTCATAAACGTATGCAGACCACCTGCTTCAGAGATAATATCTTCTCCAGGACGAAGCCACAAGTGATATGTATTGCTAAGAATAATCTGAGCATTCATGTCTTTTAATTCGTTTGGGCTCAATGTTTTGACTGTTGCTAATGTGCCAACAGGCATAAAAATCGGCGTGTCAATACTGCCGTGGGGAGTGTGGATTTTCCCAAGCCGCGCTCCAGATTGCTGGCATGTCTTAATTAGTTCATAGCTTATTGCTGCCATGTTTGACGACTTCCTTTCATAATAAACATCGCATCTCCAAAACTAAAAAAGCGATAACGCTGCCGCACCGCCTCTTCATACGCCGATAACAAAAAGTCTGTTCCAGCCAATGCACTCACAAGCATAACAAGTGTTGATTTCGGCAGATGAAAATTAGTAAGGAGTGCATCGATGCCATAAAATGTATATCCAGGGTAAATAAATATATCGGTCCAGCCAGATTCCTTTTTAAAATATCCACCATGCTTTTTAGCAATCGTCTCTAACGTTCTTAGAGACGTTGTCCCAACCGCTACAACTTTATTGCCGTTTTCTTTTGTTTCGTTTAAAAGGTTCGCTGTTCCTTCTGTCATTTGATAAAATTCTGCATGCATCTGATGATCCTCTACCGTTTCTGCTGAAACCGGGCGAAATGTACCCAATCCTACATGTAATGTTATTGTTGTAACATGTACGCCTTTTTCTTTGATGTTCTCTAGCAGTTCTTCGGTAAAATGCAGCCCTGCTGTCGGTGCCGCTGCTGATCCGTCATGCTTTGCATACACTGTTTGATAACGATCTTTATCTGCCAGCTTCTCCTTGATATATGGCGGCAGCGGCATCTCGCCGAGCTCTTCCAAAATTTCTAAAAAGACGCCGCTGTATTTAAAGCGAAGCATTCGACCGCCGTGCTCTAATATGCTTGTGCATTCCGCTTTTAATTTGCCACCGCCAAAAGAAAGTACGGTTCCTGGCTTCACGCGCTTCGCCGGCTTGATTAATGTTTCCCATTCGTCATTACGTTCTTGATTCAAAAGCAGCACTTCCACTTGCCCGCCTGTTTCTTTTTCTCCAAACAAACGAGCCGGCAATACTCTTGTGTCATTTAAAACAAGACAATCGCCTTCATTTAAATATTGTACAATATCTGGAAACATTTCATGTTTAAACACTTCTACATCAGGGTCTAGTACCATTAACCGTGAGGCATCTCTTCTTTGTAATGGTGTTTGCGCAATCAATTCTTCTGGTAACGTAAAATTGAAATCTTCAACATTCATGTATACAACCTCTTTTCTCCAAACAACAAACCTTCATCAGCATACAAAAAATCCATATCTATGACAAGTTGTTACCGAAAGCGTCCAAGAATAAAAAAGATAAGAGAAAGCACGATACTGACAACAATTGATGTCACAATCGGAAAATAGAAAGTGGAATTTTCATTTTTTATAATAATATCCCCCGGCAGTTTGCCCAAAGATATAAACTTACCACCGACTTGCCATACGAGGCCAAATAATATCAAGGCAATACCAATACCAATTAATATTTTTGGAAAATCAGCCACGGTCTGGCACCTCCATCCCCAAGTATTCATATACTTGCTCGGTTACCATACGTCCGCGAGGAGTTCTTACTACAAAGCCAATTTGCATTAAATACGGTTCATATACATCTTCTAAAGTCGTTGCTTCTTCCCCTATTGCCGCTGCTAAGGCCTCAATCCCAACAGGACCGCCACGGAATTTCTCAATAATATTAACGAGCAATTTATGGTCAATTTCATCGAGCCCCAGCCTGTCTACCTGCAACTTTTCCAATGCGTCTTGGCAGAGCAGAGAATTAATACCATCGCTTCCCTTTACTTGCGCAAAATCACGAACTCGCCTAAGCAGCCGGTTAGCGATTCTTGGTGTTCCTCTTGAGCGTCGTGCCAACTCCAAAGCTGCCTCCTCTTCAACGCTAACTCCCATTAAGTTGCCACTTCGATAAACAATATCTGCCAATTCCGTTTCATTGTAATATTCCAAGCGTGCATGTACACCAAAACGGTCTCTTAAGGGAGATGATAACATCCCTGCACGGGTCGTAGCTCCTACGAGAGTAAAAGGCGGTAAATCAAGCCGGACAGATCGAGCTGTTGCTTCTTTTCCAATAATAATATCAATGCAGTAATCTTCCATTGCCGGGTATAATACTTCTTCTACCGAACGTGGCAAACGGTGAATTTCATCAATGAACAGCACATCTCCTGGTTCGAGGGCTGTTAATACAGCCGCAAGATCTCCCGGTTTTTCAATAGCAGGACCTGAGGTTGTTCTAATATTTACTTGCATTTCGTTTGCAATGATCATAGCTAACGTTGTTTTGCCAAGACCCGGCGGCCCGTATAACAAGACATGGTCCAAACATTCCTCACGAAGCTTGGCTGCTTCTATAAATATTTTTAAATTTTCTTTGACTTTCTGCTGGCCGATGTACTGTTTAAAATCAACCGGTCTTATACTGCTCTCCGCATAGTCATCGTCACGGTGAGCTTCTTGTGAGACGATACGCTCTTCCATACAGACCCCCCGTTACATCAGTCTAAAACGTGTTATTGCCAATTGTTACGTCAGCATTTTTTGCAGTGCTTGTCTCACATATTCATCAGCACTTAATTGTTCTTTTTGCAAGGCAGGTTTAACTTTAGATATTTCTTTTTCACTGTATCCTAACGCTCGCAGCGCTTCCAAAGCCTCATCAAGTGCATTAGAATGAGACACAGACTGGCTGTTTTCTTGAAGAAGACCAAGATCACCGTTACCTGCCGGCTCTCCCACGATATCTTGCAGTTTCCCTTTTAAATCAAGAATCATTTGTCTCGCTGTCTTTTTCCCGACTCCGGGAAACTTAACAAGAAATGCTTCATTCTCCTCTTCAATCGCTTGGATAACTTGCTGGGGTGCACCAGCAGCCAAAACAGCAAGTGCTCCTTTTGGGCCAATACCTGATACTTGCAGCAGTTGTTCAAATAACCCTCTTTCTTTCCGAGAAGGAAAGCCGTATAGCCGTATGACATCTTCTTTTACATACTGATATGTATATATCGTAATTTCTTCTTCATTCCTATCAAAAACAAATGGATTCGAACAATATATTAAATAGCCTATATTCTCAATCTCTAGTGTTAATGTTTCTTTCTCCGTGTGTACAACTTTTCCCCTTAGATATTCATACAAAACAAATGACTCCTCCCCCGTATATACGAACATGCTTTCTTTTATCATAGCAAACTGTTGGCATAATGAAAAACAAATTAATGCTTTTCATACGGTTTTCGCAAGATAATCTGGTCTTCTTTTTGATCGACTAACTTCCAAGACTCATACTTACTCCAAAAATCTTCCACCGCCCAAACCGTTTCATATTTCTTTGCAGTCACTACGACCCCATTAGATGTTTCTTTTTCCAAAATCACTTCATAAACAGCAGGATAACGAGGATGATAGGAATCAGATGCCTCAGCTCCTAATGGAAATACTAACCATCCACAACATACTGCTACTGCTATATACCGCCAAAAATGCTGCATATCTTTTCTCCTTTTTTCACAAAAGTATAAACCAGAAAAAACCTTTTTTATGGGAGTCTTCCCCACAAAAAAGGTTTTTATGCTTTAGCCATTCACCACTCGGTCATATTGTTCGTCGCTAATTTTGAAGTTATGATATACGCTTTGTACATCATCATTATCTTCTAGAGCATCGATTAATTTCAACATTTTTTCGGCATGCTCATCCGTCAGCTCCGCATTCGTTTGTGGAATCATCGTTACCTCTGCTTTAGAGAAGTGGTAATCGTTTTCCAGCGCTTTTTTTACATGTTCAAACTCTTCAGGCGCTGTAAGGATGTAAAAATAATCATCTTCAGCTTCGCATTCATCTGCTCCGGCTTCAATCGCTGCAAGCATTAATTCTTCTTCATCTATATCACTTGTTTTAGAAATGAGGAGCTGTCCTTTTTTATCAAACAAAAACGAAACACAGCCGTCTTCACCCAAATTGCCGCCGTGTTTAGTGAACGCATGGCGAATGTCTGCTGCAGAGCGGTTCTTATTGTCTGTCAACGCCTGTACAAAAACAGCAGCTCCTCCAGGTCCATAACCTTCATAGGTAATCTCTTCATACTGTACACCACCGGTATCACCTGCTGCTTTTTTAATGGTGCGCTCAATATTATCGTTTGGGATATTCTCTGCCCGTGCTTTGGTCAGCGCCATTCTCAACCTTAGGTTGGTTTGCGGATCAGTGCCGCCTTCTCTTACTGCAGCAAATATTTCCTTAGAAAGCTTCGTGAATATTTTTGCACGTTTTGCATCTTGGCTTTCTTTTCTTCGTTTTATGTTATGCCATTTGGAATGTCCTGCCATTGTTCATTCCTCCTCCAACAATTTAATATAGCATATACTTCAGGAACAATGAAAGGATTCCCTCTGACATAATAAAAGCGCCTCACAGAGGGTTACGTCCTGCTGTGAAACGCTTTTCTGTCATTAACTGTTTTCAAACGGTCTTTGCGCAGCATTACTTAAGTCTTCAATCATAGCATTAATTGTATCCCCAGCTTCATTTAATCCCATGCCATTTTGAAGGTTGTTATCAATTTCTTGAATGTTGCCGTATTGTTCTTCGTCTGTTGTAACATATACATTTTTACCATCGCCTGCATTTTTTTCTACTTGACGCTTTATTTTATCCGCCATACGGTCTGCTTTTTCACCATCTTCATACGTGTCGACACCAATTAAGATATCATTATCTCGTACGATAACACGGCTGTCATCCACACCGTCTATATTTTCAACTTTATTGGCAATTTCTTCTGCCTCTTGCTGATTGTTTCCTTGATTTCCTGTTCTGTCGTTCATCTGATTGCCATCATTTACATTTCTTGTATTTAAGTTCCCTCTTTCACCTACCATACCATTGCGATCACCAATTTGGCCACGATTATCAGCGGTGCCTCGGTCATTTCGGCCATGTTGACGATCATCGACAGTCATCATATCAGTGACAGGTCCTTCTCCTCTGTAATTGTCACTGCGATAATTACCGCCAGCATCACGGCCATCCATGTTGTTATCATATCCACTATAACGGGTTGGAGATGCACCCATTTCATTGTCTTCAGCAGTTCCGCAGCCAGCCAGTCCACTTGCAATAATAGTAAATGCAGTCATTGTTAATGCAGCTTTTTTCATTTAAAAACCTCCTTTCGTCATTTATAGTGACTCAAGGAGGCAGCTTTTAAGCTGTAAGTTAGAGGTAACTAAGGTAATTGCTCTAAAATTTTATTCCTCTTCTCGGTTATTGTTATTCATCCACGGAGAATACATGCCGCCATACTGCTGTCCGTTGTTGTTGTCGTTGTTATTATTGTAGTTGTTATTATGATAATTGTTGTCATGATAGTTATTATTATGGTTGTTATAGTTATTATTGTAGTTATTACCATAATTATTGTTATGGTTCTGATAATAATCATTATGATATTGGTGATTTGGGGAATAATAATTCTGATGAGATGAGTGGTTCATATGCCCGTCGTACGGACTCATCATTTGATTTGGCGGAAAGTGATGATAGGCTCCGTACGGTTTTGGATAGTGAGACACTCCTTGTACCATCTCATCATGATGGTATCCATTATTCATAGGATGTGCTGGTGCTTGCATTGGCATCATTGGCGGTGGACAAGGCGACCAGCAAGGTACAAGCGGGGGCATTGGCTGACAAGGACTGCACGGCCCCGGCTTTGGCATCATCGGCATTGACTGCTGCATTGGATAGTGCATAGGCTGCTGTGCAGATGGTTCGTATGTTGATGGTGATATTTGCGCTGACGGTTGTTTAGGCATTTTTGGCATGGAAGGCATCTGCTCATTATCAGATGGTTTCCATGGCGACTCCATCTTAGGTTTTACTTGTGGTTTTACTTGTGGTTTCACCTGTGGTTTTACTTGTGGTTTCACCTGCGGCTTTTCTTGCGGTTGTTTCTGTACTGGCGCTTGCTCGGTTTTCATCGGTTTGTCTTGCGGCTTTTTTGGTGGCTTTGGCGGCATTTGCTGCATCTGAGTCGGCTTTTTCTCCGGCTGAGTTTTTGCTGGCTTTTGCGGATATGGCTTATATAAGTTCACATTCATATTGAAATGCTGCTCTTGTTGAATAGGACTTATTTTTGGCGGTTTAGGCGGTGTCGGTTTCGGCTGGTTTACCGGTGGCATTTTCGGCTTAGGCTGAGCCATGGGCTTTTCTGGCTTTGGTTTAGGCTGTTCTTTTTTCTTCTCTTTTTGTACCGGTTGCTGTTGTTCTTTTTTTATTTGTTGTTCCTTCTTTACAGGTACGCTTTTTGCGGGTATTTTTATTTTCATGCCGGGCATAATTTTATTTGGATCAGATAACTGAGGATTAGCTTTTTTCACTTCCTCAAAATCGACATTATACTGCTGTGAAAGCTTCCACAATGTATCTCCTTTTTGAACAATGTGAATCTGCATAGTGTTTTTTTCCTCCCTCTGTAAGTGATCGAAGCCGGTTTGAAGAAATAGTATTCTTCCCTTCCGTTCCCATCATCGTCTATGGCAAACATATGCTTTTGGAAATACATATATGACTTCTAAGCAAATGCTAAACAATGTAAAGACACTTGTTATATTGTAAAATAATACCTGTATCTAGTAAAAAGGGAGGGTCTACCTTGACAAAACATCCAGATAAAATACTTGGAAATAAAAGAAGAGAGTTAATTTTGCAATGGCTTTCCGAGCGCAAACAGCCGATTACAGGCAGCGAACTTGCCGCGAAAACAAATGTAAGCCGCCAGGTGATTGTCCAAGATATTTCATTGCTAAAAGCTAAAGACTATCCAATCATTGCCACATCACAGGGTTATTTATTTTTGCAAGAACAGCCAGCTGCATCCGTAACGCAGCAAATTGCTTGTTTTCATTCCTCAGACCGTTCTGTGACAGAAGAGGAATTAAATATTATTGTTGATCATGGCGCAAAGGTCTTGGATGTGACGATTGAACATCCCCTGTATGGAGACTTAACAGCTTCATTAATGCTGGCAACAAGAAAGGAAGTCCAGCAATTTATTGTGGAACTGGAAAAAACGAAAGCACCGTTATTATCTCAGCTAACCGATGGTACACATTTACATACCGTCGAAGCTTCTTCAGAATCGGTTATGGAAGAAGTAAAAAAGAAACTGCAGGAAAAAGGATTTCTATTAACGTCCTAACTTTGCCGGCGTGGGGAAATCCACATATCATTATATTCGTGTGTCAGCGAAGGCCATATAGACGGAGCATTTTCATGGCATGCACAAAGATTCATGTGCTTGTGCTTTTGAAAGACAGCTTGACCAGCTGCCAGGCCTTTTGTACAGGCAGGCTTCTCCGCACTTATATGAATTTGTTAACCACGTTTTGCAATCCTGTCCTCCTCCATGAAAAAAAAAGCCTATCCTTATTCAGGAATAGGCTTTGCTTTCACTGTTTCAGTAAGTAAACAGGGATAACTCCCTAAAATACGAACTCCACATCCCAGTGCCTCAAGTTCCGCTATTACCCCCGGAATGAGTACATCATCCATCGCATGATCAACATCAATAATGAAAAAGTAATGACCAATTCCGGTTTTCATCGGCCGTGATTCAATTTTCGACAAGTTCAATTTGCGCCACGCAAAAGCCGACAGTACTTGGTGCAATGCTCCTGAATGATCAGAAGGCAGTGTAATCATTAAGGTTGTTTTTTCTTTTTCGTGTCTCACTGGCTGCAGCGCTTCTTTTTGTTCTTGTTTCGACAAAAGTACAAAACGAGTGTGATTGTTGTCATAATCGTGAATATGATGCTGTACAATTTTTAATCCATACTTTTTGGCAGCAAGTGCGTTGGCAATAGCCACCCCATCCATATCAGGGTTTTCTGATATATCTTTTGCCGCCAGGCTCGTTGAGTTCATGTAATGAATGTTTGCATGAGAAAATGTATTCGTAATAAAATCATCACATTGTGCAATAGCTTGTGGGTGAGAATAAATGTTATTCATGCTTTTCCATATATGTTCATTATCTGGATGAACCATTAAATGTTGTTGGATTGGCACTGTCACTTCTCCAATAATAGGTATGTCTTGCTTATGAATCAAGTAATCAAGCGTCATATTAACAGACCCTTCAATCGCATTTTCTAACGGTACCACAGCGATATCTACTTCGTCACTTGCTGCTGCAGCCATGCACGCTTGAATTGTAGCATACGGGTAACATTTATGACTTGGCAATACTGCATTTGCTGCAGCCTCTGTAAAAGACCCTTCAGGTCCTAAATAGCCAACAGACACCGACATCGTCTCCACTCCTTCAAGTTTTTTTACAATGAACCAGAACCTACAACTTCTGCATTTTCCACCGCATCCATTTCTTGAATGCGCTTGACTAAATCCATTACCTCTATTTTCACAGCAGATGTATCTACTGTTAACGTGACATTGGCACGTCCCTGCAGCGGAATCGTTTGATTGATTGTAAGTACGTTTGCATTTGTTTTTGCCACTTCTTTTAATAATGCAGATAACGAGCCAGACTTATCTGCAAGCTGTATGGACAAAGTAATAATCTGCTCTTGAATCATTTGGTGAAAAGGGAATACAGCATCTTTGTATTTATAAAAAGCACTTCTGCTTAATCCTACGGTTTGTACGGCTTCTCCTACTTTTTGTACTTTTTTGCTTTCGAGCAATGATTTCGCTTCAAGTGTTTTTTGCATCGCTTCAGTCAGCATATCCTGCCGTACTAAATAAAATTGTTCATTTTGCTCTGCCATATGTTCACCACCGCCGGCAACTGCTCTTTCATTTTACGCATAATCAAATTATACATGACTCGCTGTTGGTTATAAAGCTGCATGAACAGCCTTAACGACAGAAAATAAAACAAACATGCAGCAATTATTCAATAAATTCGAATTCAAAATCAAGCAGCCGCACTGTATCCCCGTCTTTCGCCCCTTTTTCGCGTAAAGCATCATCAATCCCCATGTGGCGCATCTTTCTAGAAAAACGTTTAACCGAGTCATCGCGGCTCATATCAGTCATCTTAAAAGCTTTTTCAATTTCTGGACCAGACAATACAAATGCACCGTCATCATCACGCGAAATAGTAAACGGTTCTTGCTGTCTTTCATAGCGGTAAACCACCCGCTCTTGCTGCTCTTGTTCCTCTAACAAAGGAAATTCAGAAGTATTATCAACAAGGTCTGCCGTTTCCAGTATTAAT
Source organism: Alteribacillus persepolensis (assembly GCF_900099605.1). Taxonomy (GTDB): domain Bacteria; phylum Bacillota; class Bacilli; order Bacillales; family Marinococcaceae; genus Alteribacillus; species Alteribacillus persepolensis. Next base: position 78,537 of record NZ_FNDK01000007.1, on the reverse strand, counting down.
TCTTTCAGACCTTGTTTCGTCAGAGCCGATACCGGAAAAATCTCATATTCACCAGGCACTTTTTCTTTAAATACCTTGAGGTTATCTTCTGCTCCAGGCATATCCATTTTATTGGCCATGATAATTTGCGGACGTTCCAACAATCGCATATTATACTGCTTTAATTCTTCATTAATCTTTTTAAAATCCTCATAAGGATCACGGCCCTCCAAACCAGACATGTCCACTACATGAACAATGACTTTTGTTCTTTCAATATGCTGCAAAAATTGATGGCCTAGTCCAATACCTTCATGTGCCCCTTCAATTAAACCAGGCAAATCTGCCATCACAAAGCTGCGGCCATCTGCTGCAGATACGACCCCTAAATTCGGATTAATGGTCGTAAAATGATAATCTGCTATCTTCGGTTTCGCACTTGAAACCACCGACAATAATGTGGACTTTCCAACGCTTGGAAACCCAACCAAGCCAACATCTGCTAACAGTTTTAATTCCAATGTAATATACTTTTCTTCAGCAGGTTCACCTTTTTCACTTAACTCAGGAGCAGGATTTGAAGGCGATGCAAATCTTGTATTTCCACGTCCTCCCCTTCCTCCTTTTGCTACAACGGCTCTTTCCTTATGTTTTGTTAAATCAGCAATGACTTCTCCCGTGTCATCATCCATAATAGTTGTACCTGGCGGGACGTTAACGACTAAGTCTTCGGCATTTTTTCCGTGTTGATTTTTCGGGCGTCCGTTTTCACCGCGCTTGGCTTTGAAGTGTTTTTGGTAGCGAAAATCCATCAATGTACGAAGACCTTCATCTACTTCTAACACGACATCTGCGCCTTTTCCACCGTCGCCGCCAGCCGGGCCGCCTTGTGGAACAAATTTTTCTCTCCGAAACGCCACCATACCGTCCCCACCGTCACCAGCTTTTATGAACACTTTTACTTTGTCTACAAACAATCTTTGTCACCTCATTTATTCAACATCGATGTAAAAAGCAGTTCTTCTTCGTTCCAAACGTAATACTGTAAGCCTATGTCTTTTCAGCTCTGTAACCAATTCCCTATGTTTTGTATATTATTAACCTTGCCAGTAAAACCGCATTTCAACAAAATTTCGGACAAGGCATGTATCATAGCAACATGTGGTTATCCACATCTTTAACCACATCATCGTGAAGCACCACAACAGCCTGCTGATAAAATCGTACCATTTTTTATCGTAAACTGAGCGGTCAACAACACGCTTTCGGGCTTGCACGTCAAGTGTAAGCGGATAGAAAGGTCAACAAGTAAACAGCAGCTTGCGGAACGTTTAAGTGTGCCCGTTCGTTGGCTTTCACGCTGTTTTTTTCTAATAATATTGTCCACTTGTTGCTGCTGCATATGTGTAATTTTCTACAGCTAATTACCCCTTTAGTATTTGTAAATAGTTCATCGTATCATCCCTGACATTGTCATGAAGTAATTGTAATCGTTTCTCTGCTTCCAATATCAGCACTTCTCAAAAGACAGAGTTGAGGATAAACCATATTGTACCATAACCATAAATTCGGTCATAGGTACAATACCAGCAAATACACACCGCATATTTTTTGGTTGAGCGGAAAAGATAACTATTGTTTCACCTACACATTTTTAATGGAGGTTTTGTCTTATGCCACAGCAAAATCAACAAGTTCAACAAGCTCAGCAAGCCATTCAACAAGCTCAGCAAAACATGCAAAATGCAGCTAACAATCCGCAAATGTTACAACAAAGCCAACAACAGCTTCAACAGGCTCAGCAGCAGCTTCAGCAAGCTCAACAAGCAGGTAATGCACAAAACCCGCAACAACTTCAACAAGCTCAACAAGAACTCCAGCAAGTTCAACAAGAACTTCAGCAAGCTCAACAGCAGCAATAAAACAAAACACACTCTAACCCAGGCTCTCCTTCCAGCGAAGGAGAGTCGTTTTTATCCCCATAAGACAGTATAAATTATCACGCCGGTATCCAATCGACATCTTTCAAACCTGATGAAACGGAGGCTTTTACCATCTAAACTCGGCGGCTGTCCGAGTTTTTCACCCGTTCAAACCGCTGTACATATTCGAAATAATAACATTTCACGGTATGAGATTATGTTAAAAACATAACAAAACGAAGCAGCATAACCTTTTCTAAAAAAGATGGTTGACATGAAACACGAAGCCACATATACTAACATCATATAAAACCTACTAAGTTTATATGAATTATAAAAACAGGCGGTGAAAAAATGGCCGATGTCGTCATAGATCAAGTAGAGAAAACATTTTTCGATCAAGAAAACAAAACATCATTTACCGTTTTTAATGACATCTCCACGGATATAAAGTCCGGTGAATTCGTTTCCTTGCTGGGTCCATCCGGCTGCGGCAAGTCTACGCTCTTAAATATTATTGCCGGACTAGATCAGCCAACGAGCGGCACCATAACAGCAAACGGCAAAAAAGTCACTGCTCCCGGCCCTGACCGCGGGGTAGTTTTTCAAGAGTCAGCACTGATGCCGTGGTTAACCGTGTTAGATAACGTTATGTTTGGACTTAAAAAGCAAATGAAAAAAGAAGAAGCCAAAGAAAGAGCCAAATATTTTTTAAAATTGGTTCACTTAAGCAAATTCATTAACTCTTATCCTCATGAATTATCCGGCGGAATGAAACAGCGTGTCTCGATTGCACGCACACTTGCATTTGATCCAGATATTTTACTGATGGATGAACCATTTGGCGCTTTGGATGAACAAACGCGTTCTATGCTTCATAAAGAGGTACAGTATATTTGGCAGGAAACGCAGAAAACAGTCGTTTTCGTCACGCACAATATTCGCGAATCCATTCTTCTATCCGACCGCATCGTTCTTATGGGAACACGCCCGGGAAGAATTGTCGAAATATTTGATGTACCACTAGAAAGACCAAGAAAACCATCATCTGATGAATTTGGGGAACTTGAAGAAAAGATCCAGCAAAAATTAGCAAAAGAAATCGAAAAGGTGATGAGAGAGGAGATGGGCGATGATTACAACAGTAAGAAGGGTGCTCTTCTTTATCATTCTGATCGCGATATGGGAAGCAATATATAGATTAAATTTAAGTTATGAATTTTTTTCGGTGACTGCTTTTCCCTCGCCAATTAATTCTGTAACTGAACTATACATTGGATTTTTTGAAACCGGTATATTAACAGAGGCCCTGTTCACAAGTATTCAACGACTGCTCGTCGGATTTATTATAGCTGTTATCATTGGTTCACTTCTTGGACTTTTGCTGGCCCGTTCAAAAATAGCTGATGAAACACTCGGGTCACTCGTTATTGCACTGCAGTCGATTCCTAGTATCGTTTGGCTGCCAATTATGCTGATGTTATTCGGAAGCGGAACACTGCCGATTATTTTAATCGTGACACTTGGTGGTACGTGGGTGATGACGTCGAACATGCGGCTGGGTATTAAATCTGTGCAGCCTATTCTTATCCGCGCAGCAAGAACGATGGGGTACAAAGGATCAGAGTTGATTTGGCATGTAATGATTCCAGCTGCTGTACCATCTTTCCTGTCTGGAACGAGGCTTGCTTGGGCATTTGGCTGGCGAGCACTGATGGCAGCTGAATTGATTGGCTCCGGGGGCTTAGGCCGAACATTAATGGATGCCAGAGACTTCTATAATATGGATTTAGTCATTGCAATCATGATTATTATTGCTACGATTGGGCTTATCATGGAATTTGTTATATTTGACCGTATTGAGAAAAAAGTGTTTGCACGCTGGGGATTATCGTAAATTAACACATAAAGGGAGAGGTTACAATGAAAAAATGGATAAAGACGTTATTTGCTTCTATGGCTGTTATTGGTTTAGCAGCTTGCGGGGCTGGAGATGAATCAGAATCAGCCAGCGGTGATAACGCCAATGATGAAATAACCATTGGTTATTTTCCAAACCTTGACCATGCTGCTGGTATCGTTGGAAAGCAGCAAGGTTTCTTTGAAGAAGAACTAGAAAACACAGATATTGAATTTAGAAATTTCCCAAACGGTAATGACTTTGTTGAATCGCTTGATTCAGGTGATTTAGATATTGGTTATGTCGGGCCTGGTCCGGCAATTAACTATTATTTAAGCGGCGGCGACATTAAAATTTTGAGCGGTGCTGCTAATGGTGCCACATTGATTGTGTCTAGCGAAGATTCTGGCATTACATCGCTCGACGACTTTGACGGCAAGTCTTTTTGTACTCCAGGTAACGGCTGCACCCATAATGTTCAGCTGGAAATTATGCTGCAAGAGCTTGGTCTAGAATCAAACCGTGTGGGCGGCACAGTTGAGCATCAGTCTCGTGTCGATCCTGCTTCGATGATGGTCCGCTTTGAACAAGGTGAAGTAGATGCTGCCGCAGCGCCAGAGCCTTGGGGAACGTACCTTGTTGAAGAATTTAATGCCAATGTTGTAACAGAGTGGAATGAAGTATTCCTTGGTGAAACATTGCCAAGTGTGGTGCTTGTCACATCAGAAGAATTTATGGAAAATAACCCTGAACAAGTGAAAAGTGTATTAGAAGCTCACCAAAAATCTGTGGACTTCACATCGGAGAATGAAGCTGAAACATTAAATTCTGTCAATGATCTTGTATATGAGCTTTCTCAAACTGAATTTTCAGATGCTGTTTTAGAAAACGCATGGGAGCGGATGAATATCACGACAGATGTTTCTGCAGATGCCCTGCAATCATGGGCAGATGCATCGTATGATCTCGGATTTATCGAAGATCAGCCTGATTTGGACGGTTTAGTGGATACTTCTCTTTTAGAAGAAGTAACAGCTGAATAATCTGTTTTGCAAGTACAAAAATTCGAACTTCTGTAGACAAGGCTGGGACACAAGTATAGGAACCATATAATAATCCGAACGATTTATTAAAAATCAGTTCGGATTATTTGTTTATCACAAGAATGTCTATCGATGCTCCGGCAACATACGTCGCGTTCCGCAGGCACGGCCTCAACTAACGTGGCAAAGAACAGGCCTTTACCAAGTGGATCTTCAGCACGTCCTTCAACGCACAGGACGTGCTGGTGTCGGCGTTGGCCACACGATGTGGCTGGTCTTAGCCGACGTCCCGCAGGAGTCTCCGTATGTTGACGACGTTTGCTTAAAATATGCTTTCATATCTTATTGTTCGGCTGTTGAGTAATCTGTTTTAGATTTGTCCCAGCCTCTATTAGACAAAACAAGACAATAAACTAGAAAATGAATGACACATATCGTCTCGATACCAAAAAACCAGTCCTTCTATGAAAGAAGGGCTGGTTTTATATTTGCAGCGGATAATATTTGTTGAATAACCTCTTCTCCCTGCTTAATACAATCCGGCAGTCCAACGCCATGATACCCAGCACCAGCAACAAATACGCCAGGATAAGTGTCTTGCAGCGTCTGAAACAATTCATTTATTTGCTGTTGGTGATGGACTTCATATTGCGGCATCGCATCGTGCCATCGTGTCACCTTGTAATATTCCGGGTCTCCATTTACAGCAATCACCCGGTTTAAGTCTTTTAGAACAATGTCTTTCAACTCTTCATCTTCTTTATCAACAATCGCCTCTTCCCCCGGCTTTCCGACGTAACAGCGAAGCAATGCTTTATCATCTGGTGCGGTATGTCCCCATTTTAAATGGGTGAATGTACAAGCGGTAATATGGTAATCGCTCTTTTTCGATACAACAAATCCTGTACCGTGGAAATCACTGGTTATCTGGCTCTTATCAAATGCCATCGCAATCGTTGCCACCGAAGTAGATGGTATAGATGAAAAACCACCTTTGAGCTTTTCATCTTGGAAAAAAGATGCTGTGACATGCGGCGGTGTAGTAAAAACAACATTATCATACACTCTGGTTTCTCCATTTTGAAAACGTAATTGATACCCTTCATCGTTTGGAACGATTTTTTCAAGCGGCTGTTCTTTATACACTGCATCCTCATCCAAATGATTTTCAATCGCATCAACAAACGACTGCAGCCCATTTTTTAATGTAAGAAACGCACCTTGTTTTTTCTGGGGTTCTGTTTTTGGACGCCGCTGGGCTTTCATGCCAAGAATTAGACTGCGGTGCTGCTGCTCGACTTCCTTAAATTGTGGAAAGGTTGACTGCAAACTTAACCTGTCAATATTTCCAGCATAAATGCCGGAAAGAAGCGGTTCAATAAGGTTATCCACCACTTCGCTGCCCAGCCGGCGTCTAAAGAACTCTCCTAGAGACTGGTCTTGGACTGTCTGATATTTTGGTAACACTAAATCAAGAGCAGCTCTTAATTTTCCAATTGGAGAAAACAGCCCGGTTGTCAAAAATGGCCCCAGTTTTGTAGGGATCCCCATCACTGCCCCTCCAGGTATCGGGTGCAGAATATCATCTTTTAACACATAGGCCTGGCCTGTTGTATTGGAAAACAGTTCTTGTTCCAATCCTACTTCTTTTGCTAATTTCGCTGCACTTTCTTTCCGTGCCAAAAACGAGTCAGGTCCTTGTTCAATAATAAAGTCCTTATAGTAATTCGTTTTTATTTTCCCGCCTAATTCACGGCTGCTTTCAAAAAGATCAACATCTATGCCACTGTTCTGAGCCAATGCTTCTTTTTGTAAATAATAGGCGGCAGTTAACCCCGTAATACCGCCGCCAATGATTGCTACCTTCATGATACATTCCCCGCTTACTTTTCATCTGAAAACTTATCCATTTTCTTCGTTACAGCATCTGCTAACGCATCAATAAATATTGAATCCGTATTCGGCATGTTCGGACGATAATAAGAAACCCCCAATTCATCACAAACATCGCGGCATTCAATATCATTATCATATAAGACTTCCAAGTGATCGCTGACAAACCCTACTGGACAATAGACAAATGCCTTGTATCCTTCTTTTTGATAAAGATCTTTTGTTAGATCCTGAACATCCGGCCCAAGCCATGGATCTGGCGTATTTCCTTCACTTTGCCATCCAATAGCATAGCGAGGAATGCCGGCTCCTTTTGCAATCCAGTCAGCTGTCTCTTCTAACTGCTTCGGGTATGGATCATTGTCTTGTAATATTTTTTCCGGCAGGCTGTGAGCAGAAAAGATAACACATGTATCATTGGGATTGTTCACCTTTTCCATCGTCTGTTTTACTTGCTCAACCCAATAATGTATAAACTTCGGCTCATCATACCAGCTTTCCACAGAATGAATAACAGGCCCGTTTATTCTTTTCGTTTCTTCTTGTGCCCGTCCATTGTAAGACTTAATACTGAAAGTAGAAAAATGAGGAGCTAACACGATGCTGTATGCTTCTTCTATGCCGTCTTCTTTCATGTTTTGTACAGCATCTTCAATAAAAGGATCGATATGTTTCAGTCCTAAATACCAATGAAATTCGACATCGTCATGCCGCTCATTCAAACAGCTTTTCAACCGCTCGCCTTGGTCATTTGTAATTTTCGCTAATGGGGAGACACCTCCAATGGCTTCATAGCGGGAAATGAGATCCTGCAGTGCCTCTTGTGAAGGCTTGCTGCCCCGGCGAATATGTGTGTAATAAGGTTCTACCCCGTCTACATTTCTTGGTGTTCCATACGCCATTACTAAAAGTCCTATTTTTTTCATGTCTTCCGCCCCCTATTTTATCTTGTTTGTATAATCATGGACAAAAGCTGTTAAGCGTTTGAGGGTGTCAGGATCTACTTCAGGAAAAACGCCATGACCGAGATTAAAGACAAAACCATCCTCTTGCATACCAGCCTCTAGTATAGGTTTTACTTTTTCTTCAATAACATGCCATGGAGCCAGTAGTATTGAAGGATCTAAATTGCCTTGCAGCACTTTACTAACACCAAGCTGTCTAGCCTGTTGAATGGTCGTCCGCCAGTCAAGGCCGATGATTTGAACAGATAAATCATTCCAATCCTTCAATAAATGACCGGCCCCAACGCCAAACATAATAAAAGGAACTTCTTCGTCTTGAAACGCATCAAAAATCCGCTTCATGACAGGTTTGACAAAATAACGATAATCTTCTGCACTCAATGTTCCGACCCAAGAATCAAATATTTGAATCGCTTGAGCCCCTGCTTTTATTTGTGAGGCTACATACTGAATTGTCATGTCTCCTAATTTATCCATTAGAGCAAACCACGCTTTTGGTGACGCGTGCATAAATGCTTTTGTTTTATGATAGTTTTTAGAAGGCCCGCCTTCAATCATATAACTTGCAAGTGTAAAAGGAGCACCACTAAAGCTGATTAATGGAACATTAAGCTGCTCCCGCAAAATTTTAATCGTGTCTAATACATATGGCACTTCTTTTTCTGGGTCAATCGTCCCTAGCTTCTCCACGTCAGCCGGTGTTTGAATCGGATTGTCGATTACCGGACCAATTCCTGGTTTAATATCGACTTTCACACCAATGGAAGGAAGAGGTGTCATAATATCTTTATATAGTATTGCTGCATCATTTTGATACTGGTCCACCGGCAACTTTGTCACATAGGCACAAAGTTCAGGGTCGTGGGTGATTTCAAACAAAGAATATTTCTCTTTAAGCTTGCGGTATTCTGGCTGCGACCTTCCTGCTTGTCTCATATACCAAACTGGGATATGGTCGGTCGGCTTTCCTAAAGCAGCCCTTAAAAAGTTATCATTAAATGGTTGTACACCCATTTCCTAGCACTCCTTTATCTGTCCACGGAAAAAACGTGATAATCTATGTTCATCATTATTACCATTCCCTTTTTACCATACTCCTGTGCAACTGTCATGTACAGTACTCAGAAACTTTGTTCATAAAATAGATAGAAAAGCGGGGCCGCACCTGATGAACGTCCCCGCTTCATTTAATCAGCAATACCAAATATAGATCCAACGCTAACTTCTGCAACATTAGAGGGATCGCCCTCTTGTTCTGTTTGAGCATTATAAGGAACAATCATGTACTCCTGTAAATTAAATACATTGACGCCTTCTATGGTGTATTCGCTTTTGCCTTCTACTTCACCAATTAACTCCCCTTCTCCATTATTGACTTCATATACTCGGTACAATACACGCTTGTCTTCAGCTGGTGTCCATTGTAACTGAACATTAAATAGCCCGCCGCCGCGAAGCGTCAATGAAGCAGACACATCATTCACTGGTTCCATCTCAATAGGATCTTCTAAATCATTCACATTTTCCGGTTTTTGAAAAGCAGTTTGTGCATTACCATTAACTGGCGTTTGGTTCAAAATTTCTTTAAATAACTCAGTTGGGTAGGAGCTTCCGGCTTGTAAGTGCTGATCTTCTGTCGTCTTGTCATATCCCATCCACAGAGCACCTGTCCACTGCGGAGTAAAGCCAGCAAACCAAGCATCCCTTGTACCGCCTTCCACTTCTAAAAATGATGTGGTACCTGTCTTGCCGGCAAGTGGATAATCCGTGCTTCCATCAGATGCAGTTCCTTCGTCCACGACATTTTCTAACATTCTCTTCATGTACCAGGCGTTTTGTGTGCTCATCACTTCTTGCGTTTTAGTTTCTGCCTCACCGATGACTTCTCCATGTCGATCGGTTATTTTTTTTATAAAATAAGGTTCTACTTTCTTACCATCATTAGAAAAAATCGTGTAGCTTTCGGCTAATTCCCGCGGTGACAGCCCTTCTGACAACCCTCCTAAAGCAATTGCCAAGCCACTATCTTCAATTTGAAGTCCCGCCTCTTCCATCCAATCCAAACTGGTCTCTACACCAATTTGATCTAACAGCCAGACAGCAGCTGTATTCGTAGATTCAGTGAGAGCGTCCACCATCGTAATTTCACCACGGTACTCTCCATTGTAATTTTCAGGTGCGTATCCGTCATAATCCGCCTTTTCATCCTTTAGAATAGAGTAAGGATGATAATTGCCTGATGCTAACGCAGGCGCATACACAGCAAGTGGTTTGATGACTGACCCTGGCTGTCTTTTTACATGGACTCGGTTCAAACCTTGGCGAACATAATCACGGCCGCCTTGCACAGCAGCAACCCCGCCAGTGCGGTGATCCATCATAAAAAATGCTCCCTGGACATCTTTTGCTTCATCAGGAAAGTAAGACTCGTCCTGAAACAATTGATACGAAGCCTCTTGCATTTCTGTATTAATCGGAACCACAATATCATAACCGCCGCGATACACTTCTTCTGCAGTCAAATTATATTTTTGTTCGGCTTCTTGTAATATCATATCAATGTATGTGTATAATGCCTTATTTGCTGCAGAGCGGTGAATGGTTTCTGGTACGGTTTTCCCTTGATACGTCATTGCTTCTTCAGCGGTAATAAAACCATGCCTTTCCATTAGCGCTAAAACTGTATTTCGCCGCGTTGTAGCTTGCTTTGGGTCTTCGGCCGGGGAATAATTAGATGGTGCCTTGGGAATACCAGCAAGCAGTGCTGCTTCATCAACACTCAATTCTTGTACATCTTTATCAAAATATAGTTCTGCAGCCGACTGAATACCGTAAGCGCCATGGCCAAAGTAAATTTGATTCAAATAATAGCCCAGAATGTCGTCTTTCGTGAATTTTCTTTCTAAGCCCATAGCTATTAACACTTCTTTTGTTTTTCGTAAAAAGGTTTTGTCGTTGGATAAAAACGCGTTTTTCGCTAATTGTTGAGTAATTGTACTGCCGCCTTCCACAGCCGAACCAGCTAAAATATCTCGATATAAAGCTCGTAATATAGCGCGAGGGTCAATCCCTTGATGTTCATAAAATCGAATATCTTCTACAGCCACAAATGCATTTTTTACATGTTCTGGCACATCATCAATGTCCACTATTTCTCTGTCTTCAGTATAAAGTTCAGCAACTTTTTCTCCTTCCAGGTCAAAAATTTCGCTTGTTTCGCTCATTACTAACTGCTTCTCATCAATAGCCGCTGCACCAATAACAACGGACGACAGATAAATCCCGGTACTCAAAAGCATAAATACAATCGCACCAAGCACCCAGACTATCCATTTTCTTTTCATGTTATTACTCCTTCACTGCATGTTTCGTGGAAGTCTTTTGCAGTATTATCGTATCCATTATAAATCAGTATGTACGTTTTCGGTATATTTTTCGACATGCTTTTATATTATCCACTATTTTTTTAAAATTATTTGAAAGACATGTAAGCATTGCCCGTCTTCGCTTATTGTATGCGAAGTTTACTAAACGCTTATGCCTATGATTCTTAAAAACCATGAAACAAACAGAATTATGATAAAATATGATGTAAAACATGTTACCTTAAGGAGGTTATCGATTGGAAACTGCTCTGTTTGAACAATTAGACCAACTGTACGATGAAATGGTGGATATACGCAGGCACCTTCACCAGTATCCTGAGCTTTCCTTCCAAGAAGAATATACTCCTTCTTATATTGCTGAATTTCATGAACATTTAGGGCATCAAGTGAGAAGAAATGTAGGCAACCGGGGAGTGACAGCGGTGCTTGAAGGCGGCCAGCCAGGACCTGTGATTGCACTTCGTGCTGATTTTGATGCCCTGCCCATTCAGGAAGAGAACACTCATTCGTTTCGTTCAAAAGTCGACGGCGCGATGCATGCATGCGGTCATGATGGCCATACAGCAACACTGCTGGGCTTAGCTAAAGCTATTAATTATTTGAAACATAAATGGAAAGGAAGCGTCGTTTTCATCCATCAACACGCAGAAGAATATGCTCCCGGTGGTGCCATTGACATGATCAAGGATGGCTGTCTTGACGGTGTTGATGTAATATTTGGCACTCACTTATGGGCTAGCGTCCCGTACGGCACCGTTCAATACAAATATGGTCCGATGATGGCTAGTGTAGATCGTTTTCACATTGACATTATCGGTCAAGGCGGACATGGTGCAATGCCACACTTAACGAAAGATGCGATTGTCATCGGCTCCCAGCTTGTTATGAATTTGCAGCAGCTTGTCAGCCGGCGTGTAGACCCGGTGGAGTCTGCTGTTGTGTCTGTTGGTTCGTTTGAAGCAGCCAATGCATTTAACGTGATTGCCGATCAAGCAAGAATTCAAGGAACTGTACGTACGTTTAGTGAAGATGTTCGTTCGCTGATCGAAGCAGAGCTTGAACAATTAACGCACACCACTTGTCAAGGTGCAAATGCAAGCGCCGATTTTCATTATTACCGCGGTTATCCTGCTGTTGTAAACCACGATGAAGAAACTCGTTTTCTAGCAGAATGTGCGAAACAAGTTCCTGATGTAAGTGTCGTAGAAGAAATGAAACCACAAATGAGCGGAGAAGATTTTGCTTATTATTTACAACACGTCAAAGGGGCGTTTTTCTTTACAGGAGCCAAACACCCGGAGTGGAAAACAGCATACCCTCATCATCACCCGAAATTTGACATTGATGAACGAGCCATGCTTACAGCGGCAAAAGTTATCGGAAAAGCAGCAATCGACTATGGAAAATAAGGAAACAAAATGTGTTTATATGAAATACAGTCTGCTTTGTCTGCCAACAAACAGCCCCCGCCACACGTCTTATTGTGCAGCGGGGGTTTTAATTTTAAAACGTCTAATTCTCTTGCTTTTCTTTCATATAAAACCATTTTAATCGATATCCTTCTTTGGCTGCATAACCTAGCTGAGCAAGCAAATGATAATTTGCTGCTGCCCCGATAACTGCCCCAAAACCTGGCATCAGCTGCAATAGCTTTACTAAGTCGATATGATCTCGATATTCTTGCTGAAAAGATGTCCAATCCATTTCCTTGGCCATCGATAACTTTCTAGGCTTGTTCTGAATATATTCTTCCCAGTTTTCTAACCTTTTTGCTGTTTCTTGTTTTTTCGCCGGACTCGAAAAGGCAGCTTGAAAAATATGAAGCATATATAGCCGGTCTCTAAAATCATATATGTCCAGTCCGTAAATTTGTGAAGCCGTAAACAGAAACCGCATTTTAAACCCGAGCAGCAAAGGAAAATCAGCTGCTCCTAAAAATAAGCCGCCAGCGCCAGTTCCAGCTCCTTCAGCTGCTGCCCCCTTTTGAAACACCGATATTAATGCCTCCATCCGCTCATCTGCTTCTTTTAATGTTTGGGCTGGCTGTTCCTTCTTATTCGGCAAGTACTGAGAGCCGCTTAGTACGCCTTCTACCATTTGTTTAACCGCCTGACCCATCATCGTATGGAATTTTTTCGGAACAAACTGATTCATGCGGGTTTGTACGTTTTTTGTCAATGTTTGCGGCATCGATGAAGGCTTTTGTAATTTTCGAAGCCACACCTGCACCTCTTCATATGCTTTTTGTTCATACGTATCCACTATCTCCCTCCTAATGAACGCTCCGACTGTTTTTACTGCTAACGCGGGAAGTAAGCAGGAATACAGCTCCTATTCCAGCAGCTAACAATAAAAAGCCAGGCAGTAACGATGTACCAACGAGCCAGTAAATAATCGCCAACAAAAAGGTTTGAAAAATTAATAACTGCTTGAGCAAAAGCTGAAATGCTGACTTTTTCTCTTTCCAAGAAACAGGGTATAAATCAGGCCAAATCGTAATATCTAAGTGATACCACAACGAGCGAAGCTGAACACTTGTCATATATAAAAACAGTAATCCTACGCCCAGCCGAAACCAATCATAAGGAAAAGCATACATCACTAATGCACCAACCAATAACAAGCGCATGTACATCCCGAAATATTCACCAGATCGAATAAATGCTTTCCCGTATAATACGTAATAAACAGATCCGCTCCTCCAAAGAAGGCGATCCGATATGGCAGTTAAGAACCGGCGTCTTTTCACAGACATTTTTATGTGCGGCACATCGGTAAAAGACTGCACAAACCGATAAAACGCAGACAGTCGCTTTTCCTCCATCTCAAGCAGCACTTCCCACTTTAATGGATGCTGTCTTAAAAGGGATATATGATAAAAACTATACAAACATGCCATAATGACACAAACAGCTCCAATCAGCCAAAATGGCGCTGTGGTGAATAAGAATCCGCAAAAAACAGCATTGATTACTCCTCTGACCCCTGCATGCAGGCGGCGCTTTTCTTCTTCTTGCAGACGCACTTCCGCCCACCTTGCCGCGTTATTCCAAGCATTTACAAGCAAAAGCAGTGCCAATACAGAATAAAAATAACTTGTCTCTGGTGATACCCTGTCCTCAAAGAGAGGTCCTAACAGCAAAAAAATAACGGCTATCGTTACAGACTGCATGATAACGGAGTACATAACGCTGTTTCGAAAAAACGGCTGCAGTCTTGGCTCTAACGGGAGTAAAAAAACCAAGTCCCCTCGTTTTAAAAACGTACGGATAGGACAACGAGTAAGCAAATATGTAAACAGACCGGCAATAACAAGCGCAGCTGGAAATGTATCGGGCAGCCACTCTATAAAAGCAGGATAAAAATATCCCCCTGCTAAAAACAACGCATATAAACTAAACATAAAACCGCTGTTTCCTAGTAAGCGAAGGTAGCGAATAGCTTCACCCCAAAACCCTTTTGACCGATCTTTCCAAAGTTGTACAACATCCATTATATTGCTCCTTTAGTTACTTCAATATATAAATCATCTAAATTAGCATGAGGCATACCTGCTTGTTCCCGCAGCTCTTCCAACGTGCCGCTTATACGTATTTTCCCTTCATGAAGAAGAACAAATCGGTCACAATATCTCTCAGCCGTTGACAGTATATGCGTCGACATTAGGATCCCTGCCCCTTCATGCTTCATATTAACCATCATGTCAAGCAGTGATTTAATTGCCACGGGGTCCAAACCAACAAATGGTTCATCCACAATGTAAAGAGGCGGCTTTACTAAAAATGCACACATGATCATTACTTTTTGACGCATTCCCTTTGAAAAGTTACTAGGAAACCAATCTTTCATATTTTCCATTCGATATTCTTTTAACAGCACCCCGGCTCTCTCTTTAAACAATTTTTCTTCAATGCCGTATGCTAATGCCGTTAATCGTAAATGTTCCCACAACGTTAATTCCTCATATAATATAGGAGTTTCAGGAATATAGGTAAATGTCTTCCGATACTTTTCTGGGTTGTCTTGAAAGGGATGGCCATTAATACGAACAATTCCCCGGTGCGGTTCCATTAATCCTAAAACATGCTTAATGGTTGTACTCTTGCCTGCTCCGTTCAATCCAATAAGCCCTACCATTTCTCCATGATTGACGTTGAAATTCACATCATGAAGCACCGGTTTATGTAAATTATAACCTCCTGTTAAATCGTCTATCATTAAAAGATTTGTCATGTTACGTGCTCCTTTTTATAAATGTGAGTGCATCTCACACTCCTCTCTATCTATTCTACCCTCTCTTTTCGTAAAGGAAAACTGTCAAACGAAGATCATTGTTTCACTCCCACCTCCTGCTTTCCTCTGTATAAAAAGCTTTGTTAAAGGCAGTCGCTGTCCGCCTAAACATGCGGCTGTTTACATATTGCCGGTGTGACATACCACAGGCGGCACCTGCGGGACACCATGAGGAAACAAGCTGTCCGCCGGCTTCAAAAAACAAAGACTGCATTCAGCACAATAGGATGTAACAAAGCTAATAAAAAGAGAACACGAGCAATACTCCGTGTTCTCTGGCTTTTATCAATTCACTTTACGCTCTGAATGGTTCCAAAACTGATCGCGCAACTGTACTTTTTGTATTTTACCTGAAGCCGTCTTTGGCAGCGCTTCGATAAATGAGATGCTTTTTGGCGCTTTAAAGTGTGCTAATCTTTTCTTTGCAAATTGAATAATCTCCTCTTCTGAAATAGCAGAATCTTCTCTTTTTACGACCACAGCATGCGGCACTTCTCCCCACTTCTCATGAGGAAGAGCAATCACTGCAGCTTCAACGATGTCAGGATGAGCATACAAACATCCTTCTACTTCAATGGACGATATGTTCTCCCCACCGCTGATAATTACATCTTTTTTCCTGTCGACAATATCGATATAACCATTTTCATCAACTACAGCCATGTCTCCAGTGTACAGCCAGCCATTTTTTATCGTGTCAGAAGTAGCCTCCGGGTTTTTTAAATATCCTTCCATCACGTTATTGGATCTAACGATGATTTCACCAACTGCTTTTCCATCGCTGGGAACTTCTTTTCCTCCGCTGTCCACTACTTTTACCTCTGAACCAATCATAGCGTATCCGGTTTTCGCTTTTGTGCGCTGCTTTTCACCGCTCGATAAATGGTCATGCTGAGGACGAATGGTAGAAACAGTAATGAGCGGGGAGATTTCTGTCATGCCATATACTTGAATAAATTCCCAGCCAAGCTCTTCTTCCACCATGGCTACAAATGAAGGCGGCGGAGCGGATCCAGCAATTACAATCCGCATATCCTGCTTGGGCAGGGGAGGCTGATGTTCACTGTAATACTCTAACAACATGTTCAGCACTGTTGGAGCCATGTGTGCAACCGTTACGTTATGTTGTGTGATTTTTTCAAATATAGAGGCCGGTTCAACCTTTCTTTGCATCACTTGCGCTGCACCATTAGCGGTATAGTAGAAGGGAGAACCCCAGCCATTCACATGAAACATCGGTAGAATGTGCAGCAGCGTGTCCGAATCAGAAACACGCAGATGATGCATGGCAGACATGGCATGCAGATAATTGCTTCGATGTGATAACAGTACCCCTTTTGGTTTCCCAGTAGTACCGCTTGTATAAAGTAGGGTTGCAGTATCATGTTCATCCACTTCTGCTCTTATAACGGGCTCTTTTGAAAACTGCTTCAGCCACTGATTGTAGCTTCTGTGTCCATTTGTATTGGCATCGGCACCATGAACGATAATGGTTTTCACGGTTTCTAATTCATCTATAACCGGCTCAATCAATGGAAGAAGTTCTTGTTCCACAAATAAGACGCTGCTTTCACTGTGGTTTAAAATAAATACGTAATCACTCGGTTTCAAACGTGTATTTAATGGTGTCATCACAGCTCCTAATTGAAAAACACCATAAAATCCTTCCAGCATTTCTAACGTGTTCGGAGCAAGATAGGCTACTTTGTCCCCCTTTTTTATGTTCAGCGATTTTAGTCCATGCGACAGCTGCTGGACTCTATCATATAATTCCCGGTACGTCACGCGCCTGCCGCCATCCACAACAGCTGTATTGTCCCCATACCATGTTTTGGCTCTGTCAAGAAATTGTGTTAGAACAAGTGGCACATACACATAAATTCCCCCTTATATTGATCTACTGTTATATTAATTTAAATTTTCAAAATTTTAAAGCGTTTTATGATTCGTTGTTTTCTTTTTCATTGGCTGATAAGATATTTAGTACATACACTTTATCCAAAAAGGAGCCGATGATATGGGTCACGAGAACGATTGTATTTTCTGTAAAATCGTAAACGGAGATATTCCTGCGTCCATTGTATATGAAGATGATTATGTGCTTGCTTTTACTGACATCGGACAAGTAACGAAAGGACATACGCTTCTTATTCCAAAAAAACACCAAGAAAATATTTTTGAGCTAGAAGAAGACACAGCTGCCCAGCTGTTTCGTGTTGCTCCTACTATTGCGAATGCCATCAAAAAAGCATTTGATCCTGCGGGATTAAACATGGTGAATAATAATGGAAAAGCTGCCATGCAGTCGGTTTTTCATTATCACCTGCACTTTATTCCTCGTTACGGAAAAGATGATGGTTTTCAGCCGCACTGGGAAGATAACAGCGACAACTATTCCGCAGAAGATTTAATGGATATTGCTAAAAAAATTAATAAACACTTGTCCTAATCATCGTTCCTGCTGTCACACCACCAGCAGGCTTTTCTTATTGCAACTCCTTTTTGCAGCAAAAAATATTAGCACTTCTCACACAGTTTTGTTAGGATATTCACAAAAGCTTTTTTTAAGCAACTATATGAAGGAGTGGAAAATCATGACTCGAGCCCATAATTTCAATGCAGGTCCGGCGGCTCTTCCGCTTGATGTGCTAGAAAAGGCACAACAAGAAATGGTGAACTTCAATAACACAGGCATGTCTGTGATGGAATTGAGCCACCGCAGCAAAGAATACGAAGAAGTACATAATGAAGCTATCAGCTTACTAAAAGAACTGCTGCAGGTTCCAAATAATTACGAAGTCCTTCTCCTACAAGGCGGGGCAAGCCTGCAATTTCCAATGATTCCAATGAACTTCTCGCCAAAAGACAAGACAGCTAACTATGTTTTAACTGGCTCTTGGTCAGAAAAAGCTTTAAAAGAAGCGAAAAAACTAGGTGAAACGAGAATTGGTGCTTCCTCCAGTGACAGCAATTACACGTACATACCTGATGCTGACACCATTGAAACAGAGGCAGATGATGCTTACGTGCATATCACGTCTAACAATACCATTTTCGGCACGCAATGGCAGGACTTTCAACTAAACACGAACGCTCCGTTAATCGCTGATATGTCCAGTGATATTTTAAGCCGTCCTGTCCCGGTTGAACGCTTTTCACTTATTTACGCTGGTGCACAAAAAAATCTTGGCCCATCAGGGGTTACTGTAGTTATTGTAAAAAAAGAGCTGCTCGAAACAGCTGAAACAAACATTCCAACGTTATTATCATACAATACTCACGTTGATAAAAACTCGTTATATCATACACCGCCAACTTTTGCTATTTATATGCTGAAAAATGTTTTGCAATGGGTAAAAGAAAATGGGGGCGCAAGCGGTATGGAAAAACGTAATCAAGAAAAAGCCTCTCTCTTGTATGATGTGATAGATAACAGCAATGGATTTTACAAAGGACATGCAGAGAAAGACAGCCGCTCTATCATGAACGTGACGTTTAATTTGGCAACCGATGAATTAAACAAGGCGTTCCTTGATGAAGCGAAAAAAGCAGGATTTGTCGGATTGAATGGACACCGCTCCGTCGGTGGATGCCGCGCTTCCATTTATAATGCTGTCTCTGTAGAGTCATGCAAAGCACTGCAAGAGTTTATGATTGACTTTCAACAAAAACACCAATAATAAGCACTAACGTTTTCTGCTTAACAAACGAAAGCTGTCAACAGATTGTCTGTCGACAGCTTTTTTTCACAAACAGTGTTTTTCAACAAAAATAAACGGCACGCTTTTCATTCTTCTTGTTTTTTTCTATACTGTTATAAAAGAATACTATTGTAAAAAACAAAAAAGAGTACAAAGAAAGGATGGGTGTTAGAGTGGATTCGAAATCTTTATTGACAGGCCTCTTAACTGGAATAGCTATCGGTGGACTATCTGCTTTATTGACGGCACCAGCACCTGGCAACCAAACACGATCTAATGTCAAAAACTTTAATTGGCGTTCCTTAAACCGCAAAGCAGCAGACGAGGGAAAGCATGCCTTAGAAGATTGGCAATACGCAGCCACGGAAGGTTTTGAAGCAGTTGATGGCTTAACGCAGGAAATGAAGAAAACATACAGCCGTTATAAAGAAGAAGTGGAACCTGAAGTCGAAGCCATTCAACATCAGGTCAGGGAAATATCCGACGCTATCGCTGAATTAAATGAACAAATTCGTCAAGATGACTAATCATGTTCCCGCTTATGTACAAAGATTTTTTATTAGAATAATTATGGAGAGGAGGGGGGATAATATGGATCAATTTGAGGAAACAAAGCAATCCATCTTATTCAGCCATAAATTTGCACAAATGACAAAAGCATTGTGGAAGTCTGTCGAAAAAGACTGGCAGCAATGGATTAAACCGTATCATTTAAATATTAATGAACACCAAATATTGTGGATTGCCTATCACATGGAAGGCGCTTCTATCTCTGACATCGCGAAATTTGGTGTGATGCACGTCTCAACCGCATTTAACTTTTCTAAGAAACTAGAAGAACGCGGATTGCTCCACTTCTCCAAAAAAACAACGGACAAACGAAATACCTATATCCAGCTCACCGCTGAAGGGGATAAACTTCTGCAGGAGACCATTAAAGCCTATAAGCCTGATACGTATCACGTTTATAGCGGAGCTATGCCAATAAAAGAATTGTATGGTAAGTTTCCTGACTTTTCTGAGCTAATGACAATCCTTCGCCATATTTATGGTGAAGACTTCATTAAAATTTTTGAACAGTCCTTATCCACCTTTAATGAAGAATTTACAGAAAAAGATGGTACGCTTACTCCAGTAAAATCTGTTGAAAAATAACGAAACATACCGTCGTCATTTGTCTGATTCTTTGCAAAAAGAGTCAGGCTTTTTTTATGTTTTGTCCGTTTTTGCCGCATTCTTTTTCCTTTTGACATTTTTTCTTTATTCTATTGATTTTTTCAGCATAAGCGTTTAAATTATTCAACTAGAGGCAGAAGAAAGGGGGAAATTCACATGAATTGTTGGAAATCAATTAATCTAGGAAAAGAATATACTCCATCAAGATTGGTGCTCCTTTCTGTTGGATGTATGATTCTGACATTTATTCTCAGTTTTCTTGTTTTCAGTTTTTATTATATGGATATTCGTCATGCAGAGTTAAGCATGGTTAAAACACTTAGTGTACTGGCATTACTGTACCCTATTCACGCCTTGCTCCATTTTATTCCTTTATGGCTTGCAGGTGCCAAAACTCAAACAGTTATTTCCCAAAGAAAAAAAGGAAAAAAGCAAAAGTTTCCGTTTATCACATTAACGTTTACTAAGCCGATAGGACGTAATTTTTACGTTTTGGCCATGTTATTTCCAACGTTATTCATTCATACAATTGCATTTATCGGTGCTCTTTTGTTTCCCCCTTTTATGTTTTACTTTTTACTCGTGCTTTCATTGAACACGGGACTGAGTGTATATGATTTTATTTATGTTAAACAATTACATGGAGCCCCCCGTCATTGCTTCATTGAACAAAAAAGAAATCGCATTGATATATTATTAAAGCAGCCGGTTTAACGGCTGCTTTCATCATTATTATTGGCTTTCTGTTTTTCCAAGCAGGAATGTTATCTTGTCGTCTTCTAAGTTAAACATTTCTGCTTTCACTTCATACGTATCTGCAATAGAAAGTTCATCAAGATGTATGAGGACCCGGCTTCTTGAAGATTGAATCTCTATATAAGAAGGCAGAGATGACTGCTGCTGCATCAGGGATAACACACGAGATCCGGATAATGGCAAATTTCCTGCTGTAAACCCTGTTTCGTTTAATACAATATTGCCATTATGTATCTCTGGAACAAAATCCATAAAAATTTGAATGGTCCGCCCTAACAATTGATAAGATGAAGAGATTCGAATATGATTATCATAAATGGAAGCATCCATTCCTTCTAGCTCATCATTGAGCAGTTTTTCTAGTTGACTGCTTGTCATATGTATAGACAGATACTCTTCAAACGACTCTTCCTCATTTGTATGACGATTATTTTCCATCTTATGCTGCGGCTCTTCTGTGCTTATCCAAAAAAACAAAAAAACAGCCGTAATTATGTTCAAGCTGGCTAAAAGCAGAAAAAGCCATTTCCACCATCGGTGAGATGTTGTTTTCATGATAAAAACCCGCTTTCTGTGATTTTTCTGTCTCTAGTATGCACGTCCATTTCGACTTCTGCCACCTAAAAACCTATCATTTTTGAGAAAGTTTTGTTAAAGTAAAGTAGATATAAGATATTGGGGGTAAACACTATGCTCATTGTAATTTTCTTGGTATTCTCTTTGTTTTATTTATTTGTTATTAATTCCATGACAAATGCCCTCTGTGTCCAAAAAGAGATCCCTGCTGAACGTCAGCCAAAAGTTTTTCGAACGATAAATATTTTATTGACGATTTTACTCACCTCTACCTTTGTAGAACTTTGGTTTGTGTAAAAACCATGTACTCCATGGATACGGGTAAGATATTGAAAATGCATTGATGAATAGAAAAAGCTTTCCTGAAGGAACATCCTTCAGGAAAGTTTTTATATTAGTAGATCCACGCTGCTCCGATGATAATTAGCAAAATGAACAGCACAACAATCAACGCGAAGTTCGAATCATGTCCGTAACCCATTTACCTTCCCTCCTTCATACAATTTTTGCTGGTGTTAACACCAAGCCGCACCTACAATCACCAATAAAATAAACAACACCACAATCAACGCAAAGCCACCATAATACCCTTTTGACATCTCCACACCTCCTAATACTCTTGCTGAGTTATGATATGTAACTATGTCTTGCTTGGTTTAGGTTTTTGCCTACATATTTTTCATTTTTTGGTATATATGGTATGATTAGGTCTGTCCGATTATTGTTAAGGGGATGGAATATATGCGGAAACATTACTTCCTGGCTGCCGGCTTAAGTACTGTTTTATTTTTATCGGCTTGCAGTGACCAAGAATCTGGTGAAAATAAAACAATTGTTGAAGTAAATAATACATCTCTTACAGAAGAAGAGTTTGTGGGAGAATTAAAGAATAATGTAGGCGAACAACTGCTAAATCAAATGATTCAAAATATCGTTATACAAGATAAAGCGGATGAATTGAACATTGACGAGGAACAGCTCGATAATGAACTTGAATCATTCAAAGAGGATTACGGCATCGAAGAAGACGAACAGCTGTTAAATATGCTGCAGACGCAATTTCAAATGGAGATTGAATCCATTGATGATTTTAAAAGCGAATTTTTAAAGCCGCAATTAGTGTTAGAAGAACTTGCGACTGCTGATGTCGACTTGTCAGAAGAGGCAAAACAGCAGTATTACGAAGAAAATAAAGAAGATCTTGTCACCATTTCAGCGCGTCACATTTTAGTGGAAGAAAAAGAAACCGCTGAAGACCTTCTAAATGAATTAGAAAATGGTGCTGATTTTGCCGAACTCGCTCAAGAGCATTCCACAGATCCTGGGTCTGCCTCACAAGGCGGAGATTTAAACTCATTTACAAGAGGACAGATGGTCGAAGAATTTGATGAAGCTGCTTTTAGTATGGAACCTGGTGAAATTAGTGATCCTGTCCAAACCGACTATGGATACCATATTATCGAAGTAACAGATAAAAAAGAAACATATGAAGAGCTTGCACAGGATGTAGAACAACAACTCAAAGAAGAACAAGCTAAACCTGTGGAAGAAGTGATGCAGGAATTACTGGATGAAGCAAACATAGATGTCAAAGAATCTTCTTATGAAGACTGGGTGGATGCTTAATTCAAACAAACAATAAGAACAGTCCTAGCATCTTGGAAAAGAGAAGTTCAGCTAAGGTGGAGGTGCTTCTACTAAGAACACACACGTCCGAAATCATCATACCCTGTCGAAAGTGCATCCTGTGTTGAGCGCAGAAGTCACCGCATCCTGTGGACAGACAACCGCCAAACGCAAACTCCCTCGCGAATTGCCTCGCCTGCATGTATGCGGCTTTTCTCAACACGTTAACAGCGCCAGTGATTCACCCATGCTGCACACTTTATCCCTTCCTTTCCGTAGTAAACATAAAATCAGCCTGGCCGGGTCCATTACCTCAGCCAGGCTGATTAATACAAGCAGATTAGGAAGAAACTTTTCTCTTTTCTTTCTCTTCTTCCATTCTTCGGATAAAAATGCGCCCTTCCTGCTCAATCCAGCGCTCATCCTCTTCTTTCTCCGATTTACTTGTCTGCCAATACATATAGCCGCTAAATACAATTCCCAGTCCTGCCAATATGACCCATGTCGGCAAATGTACAGGATTTGCTTGCGCAAAGCGCTGCCACAACACTAGTATAAAAAACAGCACAATCAACGTTGTTAAAAATTTTTTAGAATGATGATTCATAATAGCCTCCTTAAAACCTTGTCCTTGGTTCCATCATATGCGTATGGCTATCAGATATTCACTTCTCTCGTATCTATCTTTTCTCTATCTTTTTTCGGAAGCGTCACCTTAAACCGCACACCATCATCCTCATTAATAACTTCTGCATCTCCTTGATGCAGCTCCGTTATCCGCTTAACAATAGCCAATCCCAAGCCGAATTGTCCTTTATTGCCTTTACGAAACGGACTGAATATATGAGCAGCGTCTTCTTGCGGAATCGCTGGACCATTGTTTTTTACATGAATATTGACCATATCATTTTCAGCATCAGCCATAATCCAAATCGTATCTTTTGCATATCGCATCGCATTTTCTACAAGGTTTTCCAACAATACTTGGATTTGTTCTTTGTCGGCATCGATCGTCACGTCTGCTCCACGAATGACAAACGTCACATCTTCTCGCTGCATGCGAAACCTTTCTTCAATTTGGAAAGCCACATAGCCAAAAGCCATCTCTTCTGCATTAATCGTCTCCTGCTGCAGAGCATCTAGCTTCGTAAAATACAACATATCTTTTACCCGCTTATCCATACGATTGGCTTCATCTAAAATAACATCCA
Source organism: Alteribacillus persepolensis (assembly GCF_900099605.1). Lineage (GTDB taxonomy): Bacteria > Bacillota > Bacilli > Bacillales > Marinococcaceae > Alteribacillus > Alteribacillus persepolensis. The sequence goes on along the minus strand of NZ_FNDK01000007.1, from coordinate 54,110 downwards.
TCGTTTCCTCTATATTATCCTTCGGCGGAATGCCGTCTTTTACAGACTGTGCATATGTTTTTACTACCATAATCGGTGTTTTTAGTTCGTGAGATGCATGCTGAATGAATGTTTTTTGCGAACGGTCATAACGAATTAAATTTTGTCTCATTTGCTCAAACTGATCCGACAACTTTTGAAAATCATCGTCTCCTTCCCAGCGAAACGGTTCCCGCCAGTTGCGCTTGGCAATCTGCTCAAAATGATTGCCAAGCATACGAAGCGGCTGCCGGAGATAGCGTTTCAACCATATGGCTGGCAGCAGACTCAAAGCACTTGTAATCAAAAGCAAATAAACAAGCCGTTCCCACAAACGATTAACCATAAGGTCCCGGTATGTATCCCACATATAAGAAATTTGAAATGCTTCTTCCCCGTCTGATTCGATTCGTGTAATGACATAAAACAAAGTGGCATCATTATACGTGAGCTCATAACGATCGCGCTCTTGCTCTTGATTAATTGTATTTCTTATCATTTCTTTTAATACACTGTCTGGCGGCACAGGTTCGCCGCGAAGTGTCCCTAGATTATTGAATAAGAACAAATGTCCAACAGACCGCTCCGCTTCTCTTCTCTCAATAAAATCAAGCTCAGACTGAGGAGGGGTAAAATAATCACTAAAAGGATTGGCCATTCTTGCCTGTTCCTGTTCAATAATGCGGTACGTTTCGTCCGTTAATGTCCCTTTGATTGATATAGGATAAACAATAACCATCGTCAGACCGACCAGTACGATTAATGCGATAAAAGACAGCCAGATTCGCTGTGTTAAATTTACTTTCATCATGACGATAATACACGGTAACCATAACCATACAATGTTTCCAAGTGAATTCGCGGCATCTTCTTGCGGACACGGCGTACCACATCATCTACTGCCCGCTCTGACCCAAAATAATTTTCCCCCCACACATTTTCGATAATTTCCTCGCGCGACAAGGCTTTTCCAACATCTTCTGTTAATAATAATATTAAATCCATTTCTTTTGTTGTTAATTCAATCTGTTCATCACTTTCTTGATCTACTACCGTTCGAGCTTGCGGGTCAATCGTGTATTCATTGAGTTCTACTTTTTTCGCTTCAGTGTTTTCTTCCCCATACACTCTTGATAACAGTTTTTTTGCTCGAATAATTAATTCTTGCGGTAAAAATGGTTTCGCAAGGTAATCGTCACTCCCCATTTCTAAACCAAGCACCCGATCCAAATCTTGATCTCTTGCCGATATGAAAATGACTGGTACATCTCCTTCCTGCTGGCGAATTTCTTTTAAAATGTGGTATCCATCTGTACCTGGAAGCATAATATCCAGCACCCATAGATGAGGAGGCGTTTCCACTGCTTTGACCGCATCATCTCCATTATCAAATATTGTCACGCTCCAACCTTCTTTTTCCATATATGCTTTTAATACTTCCGATAAATTCGCTTCGTCTTCCACTAAGTAAATATGATACATAACGTTATCTTATCCTTTCTTCTCCAAATCGCTGCATGCATATATCAATCATTATCAGACAGTATCTCCACAGGATAGTCATGTTCAAATGATTCTGGCAGCTCATGACACGTAAAATAAATAATCTGCCTGTCTTCTGCCGCTTTTTTCAGCAACGAAAAAGCCGCTTTTTGCCGGGTTACATCAAAGTTAACAAATGGATCATCCATCACAAAAGGAAAAACGGTGTACTCCTGATAAGATGCGGCTAATGCAAACCGCAAAGACAAGTATAATTGTTCAGCCGTACCGCGGCTTAGCTCATCTGGAGAATACCTTATCCCCTCTTTATCTTCAACCATAAACGTCTCCAGCCCTATCGGAGCAAAAAGACGCGTGTAACGTTCGTTTGTTATAAAAGAAAAATAGCGTGATGCTTCTTGAATGACATAGGGCTGCCTGTCTTTTTCATATACCGATTTTGCGTGTTCCATTAATTGTTTTGCCGTTTTTAACACGAGCCACTGGTGCATGTTTTCTTGCAATTCTTCTTTTCCTTGTTGATACTGCTGGAGCTGCTGCTCATACGTTCCATTTTCCTCTAGTGTCTTTAACTTTTGTTTCACTTCGGCTGTCTGCTGATGCAAGTGCTGTTCTTCTTCTTCTAATGCCTCAACCTCATTATCCATTGTTTCCATTTGTTTTGTATCATCATCCAGTACATTCTCCAGCCATCCGGTTTCACTCTCTCCCGGCTCCAATTGGGCAGCTATTTGTTCAGACAGCCAACGATGCTGTTTGTTTACATCCAGATACTGCTTCTTCTTTTCGATTGATTGTAGAAATGACTCTTTATCATACGCATGAACAGATTGATATAATGCTGCTACCTTTTGAGTATATTGGCGTTGTTTCTGCTTGGCCGATTGTTTTTGTTCATACAGCTCTACAAACTTGTCAGCCTGTTTTAACAACACGTCATTCCTTTGATTTTCATGTTCTGCTTTTTCAATCAGGAGTACAATTAATTCTTCGATGGAATCATCGGATGCTGCATTCATTTGCTCGGCTGTGCGTTGAACATCGGCTGCTATAGCTTGCACTTGCTCATCAACAGCATTCCATTCGTTTTTTAGTCGTTGGTACTCGTCATACAAATCGTTATACTCTCTCATCGTAATAAAAATATGTTCGGCGGCATGTATATTGTCAATCAATGGAAAATGATGTGTCACACACCACCTGTGCAAATCATCCGTGGTCTCCTCCCACTTTGCTTCCATGTCTTTCATGCGCTCAGATAATGTCTCTGCGTATGCTGTTTCTCGTTCAAGCTGCCATTGCCGTTCACGTACAGCGGTTTCTATCCATGAATCGGTGCCTGATATGTCTTTCTGTTCCTGATAGCTGCTTTTAGATAATGTAGCAGCTTTTTTCTCGCTTTTTGCTAAAAAAAGAAACAAAGCAGCAACAAACAACACAATACTCATGAAAACATGTTGAACTGCCGCCTGCCATACCCCCAAGCCAAAAAACAATCCAGCTGTTATTTGCAATAAAAATGAGCGAGTGAAAAAGGAGCGTTTTGCTTCTTGAACAGCTGCCCCGTGACGTTCTGGCAAGGAACGCTGCTGTTGTTTCATGTCATGAAGGTCGCTTTCTACTTGGCTGATTTTATTGTTTTGCTCCATGTACTGTTCTTCTAGTATTCGTTTTCTCTCTTTATACTCTTTCCCTTTTTCAATGAGTTGATAAAGTTCTTCTTCAGCAAAGATAGACGTATTACTGCGGCGCAATGTTTTTTCATTCGTTATTCCTAGACGTTTGATACGGTCATTCATTGTATCTTGTTTTTTTTGAATGGAAAACTCCAGCCGGTCTTTATCATGTATATATTTTTTATAAAGCGGCAGCTGTTCTTTCAGCTCTCGCGTCTTTTCTAGCAGCTTCACTGCTTTCCAAGAGACAGCAGCATTAGTATATTTCATCGATTCATGTGTTATTTGTATGGCGCTTTCTTCATATTCAAAAGCGGCTTGGTTTTTTTTCTGATAATATTGTGCCCACTCATCTTCTGCTTCAAGCGGAACATCTCGTGAAGATGCTAGTATATCCAATTTTCGTTCTATTTCTTTTTTTTCCTGCAGCATGTGAACAACTGTTTGACGGCGCTGCCATTGTTCTTTTTGGCTGAACAAATCTTTTTTGTCACGTTTTATGCGCCGAAGCTGTTCGTTGAGTGTCTGTTCTTGCTGCAAAAGTATATGATAACGATCAAATTCGTTATCCCATTCTTTCACGTTACGATACTGCTTGTTTACCTCTTTTGCTTTTTTATTGATGATGGGCTTTTGTCCCCTTGGTTTAAATAGCTGGTCGAGTTTTTGGCCCAGTTCTTTATCTATTTGTGATACTTGTTTCGTTCCTGTCATGCCGGCTTCGTATATGTAACGATTCAATGCAGTTCCCTTTAGCTGATTTAATTCATTTAATCCATCTAAACCAAAACAAAAGATTCCTTGAAACGTAGCACGATCAACCTTTCCAAGCCATGCAGACCATTCTTTTTCCCCAGCAGTTTCTCCACTTTCCCGATGTACAGTGATATCACCAGCAGCCTTATGTTTCATGACTCTTTCTACTGTTATGGTTTCTTGATTATCGAGCATGAGGGTCAAATTCCCCCCATAAGAGCTGCTCTTTTTCGGCTCATAACGAAGAAGTTTTTCTTTTTTAGTAGGAAAACCAAATAGAATCGCTTGTACAAATGCCCGAAGTGTCGTTTTCCCAGATTCATTGCGGCCATAAATAACTTGAATAGGATGATGAAATTCCAACGTAAAGTCATGGAATTTTCCAAAGCCATAAATATGTAGTTTGACAATCCTCACTCATTCTCCCCCTCTCCCCACTTTGTCCATATAAAACGTGCTGCTTCGTCAATTACCGTTGATACGTCCGTTTTATCTATATACCGTTTCACAGCCGGATGCTGAGTTAACTCTTTCCATACTTCTTCCAATTGATGCGGTGATTCTTTATAATAATCAACTGCTTTTTGAACATCACGTAAGAAATGACTGGTTCCTTCATTTATTTGTTTTACCACATATGAAGGCAATGTTTTATCCGTCAATCGATGCACATAGAAAAAAGGAGAGGAGTCTGTCCCGATGTCATTCACGTTATCTAACCATTCTCTTTTCGTTGTTTCTTCTTGCAGATACTCACTTAATGGACCGCTCCCTGACAATTCCATTTCTATCCAAACGCCAGATGCACGCTTTGGTTGAAATTTTTGCATGGATTTTATAAACTGTTCCGTTAATTCATTAAACGTGTCGTGGTTATCAATTGACAGGTGAATCGTTTCAAACACAACATCGGCTGCTGGCTGAAAAGACACATCAATATCGCCTGGCTTCATTTCTACCAACAAATACCCTTTTTCTCCTGTTTCTAATCGGTGTCTTGCTTGAATATTCCCAGGATAAAAAATACGATCATTCAGCTTCTTTCTCGTATGAATATGACCAAGAGCCCAATAATCCATCTGTTTTTCTAACAAGTCTTGAACAGAAAAAGGAGCATACGTTGATGCACCCGCCATATTTTGTTCTTGTCCATGTAAAATACCAATATGATAAAGCGCTCCTTCTTTGCGCTGGTATGTTTTAGCTATATTTTCCGGTATTGTTCGCTTGCCGTAACTAAAGCCGTACAAGTGAGCCTGCACTTCACCGCCTTTTTGATACACTTTCATCTCCGGTTTGGAAGAAAATATCTCTACATTCTCCGGCCATCCTACTGGTGCATATTGGTAGTCCATTGGATCATGATTGCCAAAAACAATATATACCGGAATATGATAATGTTTTAACTGATTTAGTTGTTTCGTTAAAAACAACTGGCTTTTTAAACTTCGATTTTCTTGATCAAACAAATCTCCTGCTAATATAACAAAGTCAACCTCATAAAAAACAGCGTCTTCTACTAATCGGGCCACGGCGGTTTTCATACTGTTTTCCAATTGGGTCCGCAGCGGACGCGGAGCCTGCTGTGCAGCTGGTATGGGAGATCCTACATGCAAATCTGCTGCATGAATAAAACGAAGAGGTTCCATCTAATCGTTCACCTTTCATCATTATTGTCTTGTCATTATATCAAAATCATCACTCCACATAATGGAAACTGGTCAATGAGCTGTCACAGTATGTTTTTTAACCCCTTTTCACAGCCTTTGCTTTATGATGAAGCACCGCGTGTCATGGAAAGAGTTGACATACACACTGACTGGTGCCGGAACAGTATCCGCCTAAGATTCTGCCGTGAGTGCTTTATGCTCACAGAAAGCTGAAAAACTGCCTGCGAAAAGTAAAATGTGTGTCAGTGATCTTCATTGCAATAGATAAGTGAGAAGATTGCTTTTGAAAAAACGTTGTGAAATAAATATGTTCTCATAAAAAAACCCCTAAACAGGGGAAAAGAATCCTTAGTAAAATGGCAGTGCTGACAAGGCAACAAGTGCTGCTAATGGCAATATTAACCTGCGGTAACGCGGGTATGGATAATAATACGGACCATATGGTGGGTAATACTGCCGTTGATCGCGCTGGCAGCCGCATGCCCCGTTTTTCACCCCTGGCCGCATGGCAGGCATATTGTGTTGAGGATCATGATAGGGCTGCTGGGGCGAGTATTGATGCATATTCGCATTATTTGTCTGTGCTCCCATGACACCCATTGTGTTATGATCATACTCTGGAATCATTAAATAAACATTTTCTTCATCCACATTCTCCATGTACCCATTAAACCATTCATTGTTTTTCGTTTGAACCGCCACAAACTGTCCTACATGCTGCTGACACAAGTGATACATATGCATGCTATTGTTCATATGAATGCCCGCCTCCTTTTCTCTGCCTATCTTATTCAAAAAGCGGGCATTTGTGCATAAAGTACTTGCTTTATCTGTCAGCATTTATCATTCGTTTCATGATATTTTCCACTTGCTTCTGCGTACGTAACATCGTAAAATAAAATAAATTGCGACTATTTTGATAAATAGAGGAGAGGGAAAAACATATGGACTATTTCTTAACGGTATTTGATAAAGATGGTTCCTTACTGTTGAACGAATCCTTTCAATATGACGAAGACCAAGCAGCTATTGAACATGGAAAAAACCGTCTTGCAGAAGAAAAGTATCAAGATACGACACACCGCATGACACGGAACGGAAAATTACTTTTATTTCATCGATAACATACAAAGAAAAGCGCAAGTGCCGTGAAAGAAGGACGTGCGGCCAACACCGGCACTAGCACGTCCTGCGTGTCGAAGTACGAGCTGAAGATCCACAGCTGAGGCTGTGCCCGCGGAACGCGACGTATGTTGACGGAGCAGCGATAGAAACCCCTGTGATAAACAAATAATCCGAACTGATTTTCAATAAATCGTTCGGATTATTATATGGTTCTTATACTTTTGTCCCAGCCTTGATTCCACTTTGATTGTTAAATAATTCATCAAGCGCAGTGATTTTTTTATGCGTATATTCTTCATAATGATTATTATAAGTTACAGGGTCTTTAGGATTGGCAAACCGGCTGATTTTTTTCGTTTGTGGATGGACCCACTTACTAGCAGCCCCGCAGCCTAAACCGATAATCGATTGAACTTCTTCCATAATAATAATATTGTATAAACTTTCCTTCCCTTCAAATGAATAACCTACGTTTTCTAAATTACCTAAAATGTTTTTCTGTCTATACAAATAATACGGATGATAGTCATGCGTTTTCATCCAGTCAGCTGTCTGCTTCATCATCTTTTCGATTTCATCTGGTTCAGCCACTTTGTATTTATCTTTTTGTTTCGTCATGGTGGATGCCCGTTTGAAAGATAGTGTATGAACCGTAACAGACTCTGGAAGCAGCTGCTCTGTTTCGTTTAAACTATGCTGCATTTCTTTTTCTCCTTCACCAGGCAGCCCAATAATAAGATCCATGTTAATGTTTTTCATGCCCATTTTACGTGAAAGATCATACTTTTCTTTTGTTTCTTCTACAGAATGGTGGCGGCCAATCGCCTTTAAGGTCTGGTTGTCAAACGACTGCGGATTAATACTGATACGGTCAATGCTCCACTTGGACAACACTTCTAGTTTTTCAGGCGTAATCGTATCTGGTCTGCCAGCTTCTACAGTAATTTCCCGCACATGATGAATACCGGGAATGACTTCATACATTTTAGCATAGAGTGCATCCATTTCATCTGCAGTAATGCTTGTCGGTGTTCCTCCACCGAAGTAAATGGTGGTAACCGGTACACCCGTTTTTCTCAGCCAATTCCCGATTTGTTCCATTTCAATGTGCAGACCTTCTAAAAACGTCTCAACAGATCCATTTTTGCCGTTAATCGCATAAGCAGGAAACGTACAGTAAGCACATTTTGTTGGACAAAACGGTATGCCAATATAGATACTGACACCATTTGCTAAGTCATATAAGTCCGGTAATACATGATGCTGGCGTAAACCAATCTCTTCTAACAGCGCCGTTTTTTCCGGAGTGACTAAGTAATCATTTTGTAAATATGTTTGAATGCTCTCTAATTCCATCCCGTCACGGTAAAGGGAGTGCCACAGCTTCGTTGGACGAATGCCTGTTAATGTGCCCCAGGGCTGAACAGTCTTTGTCCACGTATTCAACAACTTCACAAGCACGTGTGAACGCGCTTGTTTCGCCCGTTTACGCTTCTCCTTGTCTGCCAGATCTCTTGGTGCATGTTTTTGAAACGATTCTTTTAACACCTCGGCATCATTGGATGAAAAAACAGCTTTCACTTCAATATAATCGCGAATTTCCGTTTCTGTAAACGCGATAACAGCCTCTTCTGCTGTCTCTGGCGATATCTTTAACTGCGCATGCATGTTGTACATATCAATAATGTGTTGAAGCGGACGAAGATCCTTTTCTTCCACTCCTTGTATTTTTATCATCATTGGGTTCAACCTTTCTGCCAAGCTTGAAATCAGCCTAAGTGTACAAAATGTACACCGTTAGGTCAACAAATTCTCTCTTCTTAGCACATAAAAAAAGGCCGGAGTTAGATACCGGCCTTTTGCTCCTTTATACTTCTACACGCATTTGCTTTCGAAATACTTCTTTAATCATATACGCTACACCATCTTGATCATTCGAACGCGTAATCCAATCAGCTTTATCTTTTAACGCCTGCGGTGACTGCCCCATGGCGACACCAATTCCTGCCATTTCTAATGCAGGCGTATCTGCGAGGGACGAACCTGCAAATATTATTTCTTCCCGGTCGATACCCAGCTCAGACAGAAGATAAGATAGAGCATACTCTTTCGTTGCTTCTTCTTTTTTGACTGTCAGGCGGTGATTATTCTGCTCTACAACCACGCCCGGTATAGCTTCCATCAATTTTTGTTTGCAATGATGAGCATCTTGTTCTGTGTCAAATTCTCCAAATAGACGTAAAGCACTTAATTGTTGTTCATACACGGCAGTAGATACTCGTTCTGTATATGTTTTTGGCTGGAACAAGCCTTCTCCTAGGCTGAATTGAATCTTGCCAAGTACTTTTCTTGTATGCTGATGTTTATTTTCCCATTCATAATCTTGGCTTTCTACTTGAATGCGGCATGGATAACGTTCCAAACATTCTGCTGCATCAAACACCATTTCTGTCGGCATTCTCGTTTCAAGAATAGGCATACCAGATATACCAGCTAAAAGTGCTCCCCCGTGCGTAATCATTTCATGTTCCATTTTCAGCTGCCGTGCAATTTTTTTGGCTGATGAAAAGCTGCGATTCGTAACGAGTACGGAGTAAACACCTTTTTTTCGCACAAAGTCGACCGCGTCCTTGGTTTCCCGGCTGATACGGTCATTGTTTTTTAATAATACGCCGTCTATGCTCATTGCCAATAATCGGTATTTCATGTTGTTCTTCCCCTCCTCAACGCAATCCTTTTCTACTTTACCCTATGTCAAACGAGCTGGCTTTAGAACGGAGGAACAAAACGAGACCTCATTAGACAAGTGTAAGCACTCCAAAAAGGAAAAACGGTTAAGGGGAAAGGAACTTCGGAAGGGATTGCCACTATGAACACACATGCCTTGTTTTGCAACGCAGCAGTCACCACACCGCCGAAGACCTATATTGCGATAATACTTTCCGCTGAACCAAAGAGTTTGCCGCGGCGAGCGAATCGGAAAAGCCCGTCAACTAGACAGAGAGAGGCGATGATACCTCTAACCTTTACAAAACGTCTAAAATAACAAAAGCCCTGCAGCGAAAAAGCTGCAGGGCAGTCATCTCTATTGTCCTTGTCCTTCTTCAGGAACACCATAAAGATCTTCAAGAGGTTCTGTAATAATTTTATTTAAGTCACTGATAATGGTGCTCATCCGCTGTTCTTCTTCCATTAGCTTAGAAATAACTTCATGCTGCTGCACCATTTCAAATTGCTTTTGTGCTTGTGTAATTTCTTCTTCTGTCGGTTGTTGTCCTTGCATTTGCTTTTGCTGCAAGTCTAACTGAATGTTACGGAAGTTATCGAGCATTCTTTTAGCTACTTCATCATTTTCTACTTGTTCATGCAAGCTTTTCAAATTTTGAAATTCATCACTATTTCGCAATGCTTGTGATAACTCACGAGCATTATCATACATATTGGACATGTTGTCAGGTCCTCCTTTTTTCAATCTTTACCGAGCATAACACGAATAACCGTTACAAATCATCCTTATACGCCATTTTTAGAAAAAAAGAATAACAACGGTGCCTTGAAACAAGCCAACAAGCCCGCCTAAAAATGCGCCAAGATATGTAATCATCGTAAATTCACGTTTTGATATGGAAAGAACTATATCTTCTAGCCTATCCACTGAAAAAGCATCCACTCGTTCACGTACTACTTCTTCTAATGCTAACTGTTCAAATAACGAATATAGTCTTTCTTGAATAAAAATATTAATTTGTTCCATCACTTTTGGCATCCACACTTCTTGAACACTTTGTTTATAAGCTGGTGCCCATTCCTTCAAAGGCCGCTCGAGGTTTTCAAAAAACGGCAGTTCACGATTCAGCACATCTGCTGCTTTTTTAGCGGCAACATCTGTATTAATATTTACGGCAGATACTACTGTATGAAGTGGTTTATTTTTTATTTTATCCCATTCCCCGGCAATAAACCTGCGTATGAATACTTCTGATGCCGGATCTTCAAAAAAACGTACAATTTCCGGCTGTAACTTCTCAATGATTTTATCACTGCCAAACATCGATCCTAAAAAGTTTAACATCGAGCCTTTTCCTTGCAAAAACTTCTCTAACAGAACATGGAGTTGTTTGTATCCATCGTCACCTTTAAAATAGTCTGCCCCTTTTTGTGTTAAATGACGCGCCATCACAGGGACCATTTCATCACCTTTTTCTGTTAGTTCCCGCGGCAGCACTTCATGTAATGTGCTATGCTGGTGCGTGGTGATGAAGGCATCCAGCTTGTCTTTTATCATCTCTTCCGTTTTTTTATGAAGAGCATGCCGAATATGCTCGCTCTCCCACGTTTCTCCCAAATAATCGGATACGCTGTTGGAACTGTGCATCACAGTTGCTACTTCATCTGTCAGCCACGCTCTCATTTTGTTTCGAAACGTTGTCTCCAGCAGTTTCTTTTGAATCCCTTCAGCTGTTAATAAATGATTAACAACCATCTTCCCCATTTGCTCCGCCATTTCTCCTCTGCGTTTAGGAATAAGTCCCGGAGTAAACGGAATTTGCCATTTTCTTATATAGAGTGGCTTGTACGGCCGAAACAACATTTTTATTGCCAGTGAATTCGTTACACCGCCAATCACAGCACCGAGTAATATCATACCTACCATAAGCCATAGACTTTCCATGTTTTAACTCCTTTATCCTTGATGCAGATACCATGTTTACTTTATCAATTGCTTGTCTATTCGGCAAGCATCACCCTGTATAAATCATATTTATGATACGATAGATAAATAAAAGATTCTGTATGCGGAGGATGTATGATGATATCTCACTTTCAATGGCGGGAAAGAAAAAACAACTGGTTAAACAAAGAATGGTACATTTCTTTTTATTTTCGCGGCGTTCATTACAAAGCAATTTACTATAAAGATGGTTCGATTCAATGGCAAACACAAAAACCGCCCTCTGATGCACAGGAAGTCATTACAGAGCAAATACATGATTTGGTTTTGTACCATATTTTTGAAGACCACACACCGCCGCTTTAACCACTGCTTACCATTATCTGTTCGGTATGTCCTCATACAGCTGGGATAAGCTAATAGCAAGGAGGGGGATATTGAATGGATAAGCTACAAAAAGGACAAACAGATAAAGAAAATTACAGCATGGATGTAGACCGTATGATTAACGAAGGATTAGCTGGCGGCACCATTCATTCAAAATACAGTAAACACAATCAACTGGATCAGGCAAGAGACCTTGATAAAGAAGAGCCTCCTTCTCATAATTAAACTATTAGCTGCCTGGATGATTTCCAGGCTTTTTTTGCACGCTTTTTTTACACACAAAGAGGAGACTGCCAAGGCGGCGGCATCCACCGCCTCTATGACAGCCTCTTCAGCCATGTTATTTAATTATTGCTGCTGACCACCCATTTGTTGTTCAGCCATTTGAACAAGGCGCTTTGTGATTTCTCCCCCTACAGAACCGTTAGAGCGGGAAGTAGAATCAGCACCAAGTTGTACTCCAAATTCTTGAGCAATTTCAACTTTCATTTGATCAAGAGCTTGAGAAACTCCAGGTACTACCAAGTTGTTAGAGCTGTTGTTGTTTGCCATTGTCTGTTCACCTCCTCTCTTTGTACCCATAGTTTGTATCGAATTTCAAACTCTATGCTAGAAATTAACTAGAAATTTAAGGAAAAAGAAGGAGGAGGGAAAATAAAATTAATTTTGCCGCAGGCAAATACGCAAATTACACAGGATACACCGCATGCTTGCGCCTGGAAAACTCTTGATATTTGCTTCGATAGCTCTCAAAATGATGAATTAATATAGTTCGCAGCATAGCCGGCTGTACAATATCATCCACTACCATCTCTGAGGCCAGCCTGTAAATGTTAATGTTTTCTTGATATTCATGGCGTTTTTCGTTAATAAAATCATGACGTTTGTCTTCAGGCAGTTGAGCTATTTTCTTAGCATATACCGCTTGAACCGCTGCTTCAGGCCCCATTACAGCTATTTGTGCACTCGGTAGAGCTAATGTACAATCCGGTTCAAAAGCTGGACCTGCCATGGCATATAAACCTGCACCATATGCTTTTCGAACAACGACTGATATTTTTGGCACCGTCGCTTCGGACATTGCAGCAATCATTTTCGCTCCGTGACGGATAATACCCATTTTTTCTACTTTTGTTCCAATCATAAATCCAGGAACATCTGCTAAAAACAATAATGGCAAATGATAAGCATCACATAATGTAATAAACCTTGCGGCTTTGTCGGCCGAATCGTGAAATAACACCCCGCCTTTTTGCATAGGTTGATTTGCTACAATGCCAATGGCTTCTCCATTCAAGCGGGCAAATCCGGTAATAATCTCTGGTGCAAACTCCTTTTTCATCTCAAAAAAGCTGTTTTTATCTATAATGTGTTCAATACATTGCATCATATTAAAGGGAGTGTTTTGCTGCGTTGGAATAATGTCTTGGAGCGGTTTAGAAGGCGGATTGGCAGGCTGTGCGGCAACTATTTCTGTTTTGTGTTCATAACTTGCAGGAAAGTACGATAAATATTTACGAGCAAAAGCGATCGCTTCTTTTTCATTTGACGCCAGAATGTCACCACAACCGGAGACAGAGCAATGCATCTTTGCTCCACCCATTTCTTCTAACGATACTTTCTCACCAATAACCATCTCTGCCATTCGCGGTGAGCCAAGATACATAGAAGCATTTCCTTCCACCATAATGACGCTGTCACAAAACGCAGGGATGTACGCGCCGCCAGCCGCTGAAGGGCCAAACAAAATGCAGATTTGTGGAATTTTTCCGGAAAGTTTCACTTGATTATAAAAAATTCTGCCGGCGCCACGCCTGCCTGGAAACATTTCCACTTGATCAGTAATACGCGCTCCAGCGGAATCAACTAAATATAAGAGCGGGAGGGAGAGCTTATCAGCTTTTTCTTGAATGCGAATGATTTTTTCTACTGTTCTTTTCCCCCAAGATCCAGCTTTTACGGTGGAATCGTTCGCCATAAAACAGATCCAGCGGCCGTCTACTTTCCCCGTTCCGGTAATAACTCCATCTGCAGCAAATCCTTGTTCTAGATGATTGGCAAATTTTCCTTCTTCATAGACAATGCCATCATCTAATAACAGCTCAAGCCGCTCTCGCACAAAATATTTTCCTTTTTGCGCATTTTGTTGATGGTATTTTGAATCTCCGCCTTTCTCTATTTTGTCTACAAGCTGTTCATAAAAATTCTCTTCGGTCATCTAGTTTCCCCTCCCTTTCTTTGCCATGTTTTGTTTCCACACTTGTAACGCCTTGCTTGGCAGTGAGCGGCCGATGTTTTTTTCTATATAAAGCGCTTGCTGCAGCAGTTTCTCGTCTGATATGCCCGTGTGGATACCCATTTGGTGGCACATATACAAAAGGTCTTCTGTCGCTGTATTTCCTTGTGCTCCCGGTGCATAAGGGCAGCCTCCTAATCCGCCGCATGAGCTGTCGAACGTGGTTATCCCCATCTCTAACGCTTTTAGCGTGTTACTAAGCGCCATGCCTCTTGTATCATGAAAGTGCATCGCTAAACGGTTTCTAGGAATTCGCTTTAACAAACATTCCAGTGTCTCTTCTACGTGTAAAGGCGATGCCGTTCCAACTGTATCTCCAACCGAAACTTCATAGATGCCCATTTCCAATAGCGTTTCACTTAACATCTGGACGGCTTTGGCCTCAATATGTCCTTCATATGGACAAAAAAAAGCAGTAGATATATACCCTCTTACTTGTATTTGCTGACGGTTCGCTTCTTTTACAGTTTGGCGCAAAATCGGCAGTGTTTCCTTTATGCTCTTATTTATATTTGCTTTATTGTGCGTTTCAGAAGCAGACATAAACACTGCTATTTCGCTGACACCACATGCCACCGCTCTTTCTAATCCTTTGAGATTAGGAACTAAAGCTGAATATGTCACACCTGGTTTTTTTGGCAATTGACGTGTTAATTCATCAGCATCTTTTAATGCCGGAATTTTTTTAGGGTGTACAAACGATGTGACTTCAACATGCTTCAGTCCGCTTTCAGCCAGATGATGAATCCATTTGATTTTTTGGCTTGTAGGGATGAATGCGTCTTCATTCTGCAGGCCATCACGCGGTCCGACTTCCTTTATGGTGATTTGTTTCGGCAGCTCCATCATTTTTCTCCCTCTTTATTCCAATTCAAACAATGCATCTCCTTCATTCACAAAGTCGCCCTCTTGTTTTAAGACAGCTTTTATTTTTCCATTCTTTTCTGCCGTGATCGGTATTTCCATTTTCATGGACTCAAGAATAGCCACTTCTTGGCCTTCCGCGAGGTTATCACCTGGTTTCACCAGTATTTTCCACACACTACCTGCCATTGCCGCCGAAATAACATTCATATTACTTCCTCCCTTTTTCGTTATCACACTCAGCCAGCATATTGTTCACAAACGTTATATCTGCTTGACCGCTTATAAACACATCGTGAGAAAGCACTTGCATAATCATTGGAATATTAGTCTTAATTCCTTCTATTTTATAGTGGCGGAGCGCTTGGATGAGGCGGCTGATACATTCTTTTCTATTTTTTCCAACGGCGATGATTTTTGCCAGCAGTGGATCATAAAAAGGTGTAACCACCGACCCTTCCCTCACTCCGCATTCATGACGGATATGTGCTGCTTTAGGTAATGACAGGTGGGTAATAGTGCCCGGTGACGGAAAAAACCGCACAGGGTCTTCCGCATAAATACGTGCTTCTATCGCATGAGACCTGGGTGCAACATCCGATTGTGATATCGAGAGCGCTTCCCCGGCAGCAATGCGAATCTGCCACTGGACAATATCTACTCCTACCGCTTCTTCTGTCACTGGATGTTCCACTTGCAGTCGTGTATTCATTTCGAGAAAATAAAAGTTTTGATGCTCATCTACTAAAAACTCTAACGTTCCCGCATTTTCATATCCGATATATGCTGCCGCTCGTACTGCTGTTTCTCCCATTTTTTGACGCGTTTTCTCATCAAGAAACGAAGATGGACTTTCCTCGATAACTTTTTGATGGCGCCGTTGAATCGAGCATTCTCTTTCCCCGAGATGGATTATCTTCCCACGTGCATCACTTACCACTTGTACTTCAATGTGTTTGGCACGTTCTATTTTCTTTTCGATATACAGGGTATCATCGCCAAAGTATGCCTTCGCCCGGCTTTTGTTCCCTTCCATCGCTTTTTCTAATTCACGCTCATTATTGACTTGCTCCATGCCAATACCGCCGCCGCCGGCTGATGCTTTTACCATCAGGGGATAACCATAGTTTTTGGCAAAATGTTTAGCAGATGCCACATCCGCAACCGCAGCTGTTGTACCTGGAATAATCGGTACACCTGCTTGTTTCATCGTGTTTTTGGCTCTGATTTTATCTCCCATAAGACGAATGACTTCTGCTGAAGGTCCAATAAACGTAATCCCTTCCACCTCGCAGCGCCTTGCAAAGTCTGCATTTTCAGACAAAAACCCATAACCTGGATGAATCGCGTCACATCCTGCATCTTTGGCTGCTTGCAAAATCGATTCCATGTTGAGATAACTGTCTTTTACAGGTGATGGACCAATCGGATATGCTTCGTCCGCTCTTCGAACGTGTTCTGCATCAGCATCTGCCTTCGAATATACAGCTGCAGACATGATCCCTAACTCTTCACAAGCTCGTACAATTCTACATGCAACCTCGCCTCTATTAGCAATAAGAATCTTTCCAAACAAGTGGTCTTCCCCCTTGTTAACAACATAATGATACTTCTGTCTGCTTTATTCCAAGCAGCCAATTTCCCTGGCAATAACAAGACGTTGTATTTCAGATGTCCCCTCTCCAATTTCTAATAGTTTGGCATCTCTTAACATTCTTTCTATTTCGTATTCACGCATATATCCGTATCCTCCGTGAATTTGCAGCGCTTGATTACACGTTTTCGTAGCCATTTCTGAGGCAAATAGTTTTGCAAAAGAAGCCGTCTTTTTAAATGGTTTCCTGTTATCTTTTAACCAGGCTGCTTTCAGCACTAATTGACGAGCTGCTTCAATTTCCATCGCCATATCTGCTAACTTAAATTGAATCGCTTGAAATGAAGCAATCGGATTCCCAAATTGCTTCCTTGATTTTGCATAATGAAGTGCTTTCTCATAGGCTTTTTGGGCAATACCTACCGCAAGAGCAGCAATTGATATTCTTCCGCCGTCTAACGTGTGCAAAAATTGCTGAAATCCTTTTTGTCGATCACCAAGTATATTTTCCTTTGGCACTTTCACTTCTTCTAAAATTAACTCGCTCGTGTTTGATCCGCGAACCCCCATTTTTTCATAAGGACTGGTAATCTTAAAACCTTTCGTATCTGTTGGTACAATAAATGCAGAAATGATATTTTTTCCAGACGTTGTTTTACCAGTTACCGCTGTCACAATAACCGTACTGGCATATTGTGCATTGGTAATCCAGCATTTTTCACCGTTAATAACATAACCATCTTTTTCTTCTCTTGCCTTTGTCTGCGTACCTCCTGCATCTGAACCAGCATTAGGTTCTGTTAAACCAAATGATCCCAGGGTTTTGCCTGAAGCAAGCGGCATCAAGTACTGTTGTTTTTGTTTTTCCGTCCCAAACTGATAAATGGGACTTGCCCCCAATGATACCGCTGCAGCATAACTAAGACCTGTGCTTGCACAAGCTTTTCCTATTTCTTCTACACAAAGCGCATATGTTATAGTGTCGCCGCCTGCCCCTCCGTATTTTTCGGGGAACGGAATACCCAACAGCCCAAGTTCTCCCATTTTTTGAAATGTCTCTATAGGAAACCGCGCATTTCTATCGACCTCTATAGCCTTTGGTGCAATTTCTTGCTCTGCAAACTCTTTTACCATGCTTTTTGTTATTTGCTGTTCGTTCGTTAACTCAAAATCCATATGTCTCTTCAAACCCCCTTTGTACAATCACACACTGCATCAAGTCTTTCCTTTCTTTTTTATAACGCGTATGTTTATATGTATGTTCTTAAACATATATTTCATCACCAATTCTTGTTAAAGAATGATAGATATGATGAAAACGTGCTATACTGATTGTATGATAATGTATTGTGTAGTTGGCACATTTTGTTAAAGGCTTTAGCCGTAAAGGAGGTTTTATTGACTTGACCCTTTTTGGCGCTATTCTCGGCATTGTTATCATTATCGCTATCGTTAGCTGGATAATTGGATACAACTCATTAATAAAATATTTGAATTGGGTCGAAGAATCGTGGGCAGAGATTGATGCACAATTGCAGCAGAGAATGGAAATAATCCCTTCGTTTATTGATATTGTGCAGCCGCACGTCCGCTATGAACAGCAAACCTTAGAAAGAATTGTAGAATTACGGAGTCAGCTGGCTTCCCCTAACGACAACCGTCATCATCAGCTAGACATTAATCAAGAGCTTTCCGAAGCATTAGAGCACATTTTATCGTTAGATGAAATTCCAGAATTACGAAAAGACCAAGCTTTTCGCTCTCTTGAAAAAAAAGTGAATGAAACAGACGCCAAAATCCAAAAAGCCGTAAAAATGTATAACAATACTGTCGATAAATACAACACCAAAATACAATCTCCACCCACTCGCTTTGTTGCCAACATCCATAATTTCTATAAAAGAAATACGATTAATATGTCAGGCAAACAAAACCGTTCCATTAAAATGCCCTCTTAAAAAATCGCCTCCTTATACGCAGGCGATTTTTTAGAGGGCATTTTATTAACTGTTGACTTTATGCAATAATGCTTCGACGTCTTCTTCAATAACAATTTTTTCTTTAATATGTTTGGCTAAAAATCCTTCGTGAACCATGTGTTCGAGCAGTTCTTCGAGTGGTGTATAATAATTCCCGACATTTAAGAGCGCACATTGTTTTTCATGTTGTCCGATGGCTCCCCACGTGATGACCTCCATAAACTCTTCTAATGTCCCTATCCCACCCGGCAGTGCTACAAATGCATCACCTTTTTCATACATTAAAGCTTTTCTTTCGTGCATACTGTTTACTGTAATTAAGCGTGATACGTGCTGATGGGCAATCTCCTGCGGCTTCAGTTCTTCTGGAATAATACCTGTCACAGTTCCGTTTTTTTCCAAGGCACTATCAGCCACGGCACCCATCAGTCCTGAACTTGATCCTCCATAGATGATTTCAACATCTAACTCTGCTGCTAAACGCCCTAGTTTTTGCGCAGCTTGAATATATATGGGCCTAT
The DNA here is from genome assembly GCF_900099605.1 of Alteribacillus persepolensis. GTDB lineage: Bacteria > Bacillota > Bacilli > Bacillales > Marinococcaceae > Alteribacillus > Alteribacillus persepolensis. Next base: position 35,049 of record NZ_FNDK01000007.1, on the reverse strand, counting down.
TACCTTTTTTGGCTCCACAAAACACTGTTAAGGTGTTCATCCATTTCATTCCCCCTGTTTGTTTATGATCGAGATAAAAATGTTGTATACTATGTGTATTACCCCTCTGTAAAAAACATCCTTATCTGACAGCATCCGTATATATGTTACAATACTTTCAAACCAAATATAGCTGGTACTGATTAATCTTTTAACATTTTTAAGAAAAGCTCAGTGCCGCACCAAGTCTTCAAGCGCAGGCGGCAGCCTTGCTGGACGGACACGGCTGTTCGTTTACAATATGTTAACGACACATTGATGATTCTTCATCCATGCTGACATTTTATACTTTTCGGTCAGTGGAACAAAAAATATGCTTATTTTTCTAAAAGGAGAATGTAAATGAATACGTTTGAACAGCACTTAGACAACTATGCCGAACTGGCTGTAAAACAAGGAGTCAACCTTCAAAATAACCAAACTCTATTTATATCCGCGCCCATTACTTCTGCTTCTTTTGTTCATTTGTTAGCAGAAAAAGCCTATGACAATGGAGCAAAAAACGTCCATGTAGACTGGGTTGACGAAGCACTCACTCGTATGAAATATGAAAAAGCGCCTGATGAAGCCTTTCATGAATTCCCAAGCTGGGTGGCTCAAGGAAGGGAACAATTAGCACAAGAAGGTGCAGCTTTTATCACCGTTAAGTCTACCGATCCTGACTTGTTAAAAGGAATTGATCAAAATCGAATTGCTGCAGCCAATAAAGCTGCTGGTGAAGCGATGGAAATGTTTCGAGAATACATTCAGTCGGATACAGTCAGCTGGCTTGTCATTGCCGCCCCATCCCCGGGCTGGGCGCAAAAAGTATTCCCTGATGCTTCAGAAAAAGAAGCAGAACAGAAGTTGTGGGAAGCCATTTTTCAAGCTGTCCGTGCTGATCAAAAGGACCCTGTTCAAAACTGGGAAGAGCACAAGCAAAAACTGCAAGAAAAAGCTGACTTATTGAATAATAAACAGTTTACACAGCTGCACTACACCGCTCCTGGCACGGATTTAACCATCGAGCTGGCTGAAGGCCACATTTGGACAGGCGGGGGAAGTAAAAATCAAGATGGTGTTTCATTTATCCCTAATATGCCAACAGAAGAAGTTTTTACTGCTCCACATAAAACGGGGGTAAACGGATACGTAACAAACACAAAACCATTAAATTACAGTGGAAATATTATTGATGACTTCACACTGCACTTTAAAAACGGCAAAATTGTCGACTATCAAGTAAAGCAAGGTAAAGAAACGTTAAAACATCTCATTGAAACCGATGACGGTTCGCATTACTTAGGCGAAGTAGCACTTGTTCCGCACAGCTCACCAATCTCACAAACAGGGACACTTTTTTATAACACCTTATTTGATGAAAACGCCTCAAATCATTTAGCGATTGGCAGTGCCTATGCATTCTGTGTACAAAACGGCACAGACATGAGTAAAGAAGAAAAAGAAGCACATGGAATAAACACTAGTATTACACACGTTGACTTTATGGTCGGAAGTGCTGATATGAATATTGATGGTCAACATAAAGACGGCAGCACGGAACCTATTATGAGAAATGGCGAATGGGCCATTTAATCACCTCCAAAAACGAAGTCCCTCTAAACGTCAGCGATAAACGCTGACGTTTAGAGGGATATTTCAAGGTGGGGACATTTTCCGTTTAAGATAATGTTTTTCGGTGAACTTTACGTCCATTATAGCTAAACAAAACGGGCTTTTTATCAACTATAGTTTCGACATGTACAGTCCGGCCCCATAGTTGATATACATATGGCAATGTTTTTTCCAAATACTTCAAGTCTAACTCTTCTTCTTCATAATGATGGGTAATATACAATTCTCCCGCTTTTGCATAATCTCCATCTGTAATTGTTAAATATGGAAATCCCCCATTCACGCGAGAACGTATAATTTGGTCTCGTACGTTTTGCCATTCTTTGTCCACGATTGTATAATCGCGTCCTTGTTTTTGAAAGATATACATGTCTTCTTTTTGCACTAACTCTTTTGTGACATAGTTACGAATAAATGATGTGTCAGACTCCAGCTCTCTTACTTCAAACAGCTTTTCCCGTCCGCTTCCTGGCTTGACCCCTAATTCTCTTAACCGCTCATCTGGATTGTCATAACGTTCTTCAATATCTTCAAAGATTTTAAGTCCTAAATGATAAGGGTTAATCGTTGTCCGTGATGGCTGTATAACACTGGCATTTAATTTAGCAAACTCTACACTTTCTTCAGTGCTGAGATCCATTTCCCTCAAAATTCTAGCGTGCCAATAAGATGCCCAGCCCTCGTTCATAATTTTCGTCTCTAGCTGCGGCCAAAAATATAACATTTCTTCCCGCATCATTGTTAAAATATCACGCTGCCAGCTTTCAAGTTCACGGCTGTATTCTTCAATAAACAACAACAAGTCTTTTTCCGGCTGCGGTGGAAAAGCTTTCTTTTTTCTTCGCTCTTTCGGTTTGGCTTCTGTTTCATCTAATCTCCATAAATCTTCATAAGGACCCGGAGGCTGATTAGTCACAGGCTCTTCGACTTCTTCTTCCATAGACCAATCAAGTTTCGGGCGAACCAAGCTTGGATCGATGTGTTCTTGTATTGCCAATACAGCATCCAAAAATGTTTCTACTTCTTTTTTTCCATAAACCATTTCATAATGAGATATTCTCTCTGCAGCAGCGGACATGCTCTCAACCATATCTTTTCGTGTATTGGAAAAGCGGACATTATTTTTAAAAAAATCACAGTGAGCCAGAACGTGCGCAACAATCAGCTTGTTTTGAATGAGTGCATTGCTGTCCAGTAAAAATGCATAACAAGGATCGGAATTGATAACCAGTTCATAAATTTTACTCAAGCCAAGATCATAGTGCAGCTTCATTTTATGAAACTGTTTCCCAAAACTCCAGTGAGAGTAACGGGTAGGCATACCATATGCACCAAATGTATAAATAATATCTGCTGGACATATTTCATAACGCATCGGATAGAAGTCCAAACCGAACCCTTCAGCAATTTCAGTAATTTCATCAATGGCCCGGGTCAGCTCTTTTTCTTCTTCAATTTTCACGTTTTCCCCTCCTCCACGCTTCTTACTTACTACTATATGAACGTAAAATCGGACAATGAACAATTCTCTTTTCGTTTCTGCAAAGATTTCATTTTATGTGTGGGAAAACGCCGAAAGTGGAAATATAACGATGGAGGTGACACATTGCATGACCAAACAGCATATCATCGTTCACGGAAAAGTACAAGGAGTGGGATTTCGCAATTTTGTGCAGTCTAAAGCACTTCAACTTGGTATGAAAGGGTGGGTGCGAAACAAGAACGATGGAACAGTAGAAATCAAGGCCGAAGGAGAAGATTCAGCGATGCAGATGTTTATTGCAGCGGTACAAAACGGAAGTACGATGTCGAGTGTGGACTATCTTGATATTCATGAAACAGATACAGTTGACCACAACGACCGTTTTCACATTACGTATTAACAAGAAGATGCACACACGTTGTAAACCCGAGTCGCTAATCAAAACATGCACATGTGTTCATGTCTCATATGTTAAGACAAACACATGTGCATGCTTTTTCTTGATAAAGACAACCTGACCAGTGCCAAGCCCTCAGGTGCAGATGATGGCTTCGCCGCACGTATATGGATATTATGAACATGCTAAAAACACTGATCATTCACCCATACCCACATTTTATGCTTTTCTATCCATACAAAAGAGGAAGGAGACTCCCCCTTTTTTACTATTTAGCCTTAAAACAAATGAATTCCTTTCTTTTGAAGCACCTCGACAGCTATCGAAACAGGCAGCTTCGGCATGTGAAATTCTTCGTTTAACACTTGCCTTAACGCATTTTCATCTGAAATCGTTTTTGTGAGGACACCGCCATTGCCATTTTTAATCATAAACTTCCTATTAACTAGAGAAAGCCCTCTTCTTTTTTCGGGTTCCCATCGCTGACAACGCAAGACATTCATAAACACAGCATCTTCTCTAAACGTTGCTTTCACAAACGGTTTAAAATCCTCTCTTGTGACACTGTCGTAAATGGAAAATGTCCATTTTTTATCGATAATTTGTCCTCCCCGGACACGAATATATGTATACTCTCCCTCATTTGAACCTGGTAAAAATAATAGTTTTTCACCAGCAAATGGCGGAATTAACTGTTTTCGGCCTTGAAAAGGAATAGGATCAAATAAAGGAGCTGTCGTACCAACATCCACATACAACCGCCGTCCTTTTACATCGGGATCATATATAATCATCGCCATGTGTTCTTCGCCTGGGCGGATGAGATATCCTTCAAAACCTAAAGATGTTAATAAATCAAATAAACACGCATTTAACGCAAAACATGTTCCTCCCGTTTGATATTTCCAATAACCTTCTAAAAATTGTTCCACAGAAGGAATCGGAGCTTTATCTTGATAGCGTTCATACAACCATAATTTGCTGACATTTTCAAATGGAAACGTGCGTACGTGCGCACGGATAATTTTTTTTAGATATTTCTTTGAAGGAGTTTCGCGTTTTAATTGTAATGTGTCTAAGTAGTCGTTCGTCCAGCTGTGCATACTATAAAACCCCTTTATGCTGCGGCACAACCGCGCCATCCCATAAAAAATACTTTTATCTGAAAACAATACATTGATTAGCAAACGCTCCGGTTGTGTGTGCCCGGAGCGCATTGCCTTGCTGTTTATACGTATTGATGGACTTGCGTCATAATATCCATTTTTAACTGCAGTAATGTCTCTTCTGCTTGTTCCAAGTTTGCTTTATTAACACCAAAGTAAAATTTCACCTTAGGTTCCGTACCGGAAGGACGAATGCAAAACCACGCACCATCTTCTCTTTTATACTTTAAAACGTTAGACGTTGGCAAGTGAATACTTTCCTTTCTGTCTTCACGCACATACCAACGTTCAGATGTTTGGTAATCCTCAATCACAGTAATGTCTTTACTTCCAATCGAAAGAGGCGGATGCTGCCGAAAATCTTTCAGCAATCCTTCTATCTTTTCTTCTCCAATTTTCCCTTTTAACGTTAGGGAATCAAGATCTTCCAGGTAAAATCCATATTTTTCATAGATATCGATGAGGCCATCGTATAATGTTTTGCCTTGTTCTTTATACCATAATGTCATTTCAGCTGCCAATAAAGAAGCCTGCACAGCATCTTTATCTCGTACAAAATCACCAATTAAATAACCATATGACTCTTCATACCCAAACTGAAAATCATAGGTATTCTCTTTTTCAAATTGCTTCATTTTTTCGCCGATAAATTTAAAGCCGGTCAATGTATCTATTGTTGTTACTCCGTAATTTTCAGCAATTGCACGTCCAATCTCCGAGGTCACAATCGTTTTTAACATGACGCCATTTTTGGAAAGTGTACCTTTTTTGCTCCGTTGCGATAGCAAATACTCTAACATTAATGCACCTGTCTGATTACCTGAAAGTAACTGATAATGATTGTCCTTCCCTTTTACCGCAAGCCCAACTCGATCGGCATCGGGATCTGTTGCAATCAATACATCTGCATCACGCTCCACCCCCTCTTCAATTGCCAATTCAAAAGCAGCTTTATCTTCAGGATTGGGACTTTTCACGGTAGAAAATTCAGGATCAGGCAGCGCTTGTTCTTTAACAACATGGACATTGGTAAAACCACTCGTTTCTAAGACTCTAGTAACAGGTATATTGGCAGTTCCGTGTAGAGGTGTAAAAACAATGGAAACACGATCCCCTTTTTCTTGTATTAGTTCAGGATGGATACTAATTGTTTGCAGTTCATCATTATAAGCTGTATCCATGTCCTCTCCTATAACTTGTAAAAGCCGTGACGCTTGCATGTCATTTTCATTAGCTGTCTTTATAGCAAGTTCATCTTCTACTTCGTTTACTTTTTTCATAATTTCTTTTGCCGGCTCAGGAGGAAATTGTCCGCCGTCGCTGCCATAAAGCTTAAACCCATTATATTCAGGAGGATTATGACTGGCAGTAATCATCACACCTGCAAACGTATTTAAATGACGGACCGCATAGGAAAGTTCTGGTGTTGGACGCAAATCACGAAATATGTATGTTTGGATGTGATGTGCTCCTAACGTTAACGCCGTTTCTAGCGCAAACTCTCTAGAACGGTGTCTTGAATCAAATGCAATGACAACCCCGCGGGTTTTAGCGTTATTTCCGTGTTCTTCAATATACCGAGCCAGTCCTTCTGCAGCTCTTCGAATCGTAAACGTATTCATACGATTCGTACCAGGACCTAATTCCCCGCGCATTCCGCCTGTTCCAAAGTCCATATATTTATAAAAACAATCTTCTAATGTCTGTTCATCATTCTGTATATTTTCAAGCTGTTTCTGCAAATCTTCACCCAGCCACCCACAATGTTTCCAGCGTTCCCAATGCTTTTTCCAATCCATTAACACCGACTCCTTCTATCTTTCATTTCAACTCAGCTTTTAAAGAACAAACAGACCCTTCTAAAAAAGTACAGCAACACTTCTTCACCAAGCCGCTAATCATTTTCACGACTTGATTTTAACATAGAAACAGCTGTTATCTGCCATTTCTTGTTTATAATTTATAGTTCTTCATTGAATTAGACAATCCTTTTAAAACATAAAAATAGGCGTTTTTAACATCCATTTATTACAAATATGTAAAAATGTTTTATTTTAGTTAATTTTTAAAAAATGGAAGGGATTATGCAATTTAAGAAGAAATTGTTTTGTGGTCAAAAAATAAATAAAGTGTCGAGTAGTTGGAGGAACGTCATGAAAATTTCTGAATGTTTAAAAGAAGATGACATCTACTTATTTCATCAAGGAACGTTATTTCATAGTCATCATCTTCTTGGAGCCCACCCATACCAATTAGACCATCAACCGGGGTACCGTTTTGCTGTCTGGGCTCCACATGCAGCACGCGTTTGTGTAGCAGGTGATTTCAACAATTGGAACGGAGCATGTCACCCTTTAGAAAAAGTAAGTGATGCTGGTTTATGGGCCGGTTTCATTCCCCATATTCAAGCAGGAGCCGCTTACAAATATGAAATTACCGCACCAACAGGCCAGGTTTTGCTTAAGTCCGATCCTTATGCTTTTCAATCCGAAATCCGTCCTGCAACAGCATCTATCACCCGGCCGAGCAGCTCGTTTTTATGGTCGGATAACTCCTGGCAGAAACAACAACAACATAAAAATCCTTATCAGTCTCCACTCCTCATTTATGAGCTGCATGCAGGGACTTGGAAAAAAAAGGAGGATGGAAGTTTTTATTCTTATAGAGAGCTGGCTGACCTTTTAGTCCCCTATGTAAAAGAACTCGGGTATACCCACATTGAATTGCTGCCTCTGTCTGAACACCCCTTTGACGGATCATGGGGGTATCAAATTAGTGGCTACTATTCTGTAACAAGCAGATACGGAAGCCCTGATGATTTTAAATACTTTATTAATACTTGCCACCATCATAACATAGGAGTGATTATGGACTGGGTTCCCGGGCACTTTTGTAAAGATGATCATGGTTTGCGTTTGTTCGATGGTGAACCTTTGTATGAATACGAAGACAAACGCAAAGCTGAAAAAACGTCTTGGGGAACGTTAACATTTGATTTCGGACGTCCCGAAGTACAAAGCTTCTTAATTTCCAATGCTATTTATTGGTTTGAAGAATTTCACATTGACGGTCTCCGCACAGATGCAGTCGCAAGCATGCTCTATTTAAATTTTGATAAAAACGAAGGAGAAGACGCTGTATTTAATTCCTATGGAGGCGATGAAAACTTAGAGGCGCTGGCATTTTTACAAAAGTTAAATAAAGCTGTATTCCACTACTACCCTTCAGCATTAATGATGGCTGAAGAAAGTTCAGCATGGCCGCTTGTCAGTGCACCGGTTCATGAAAACGGCTTAGGATTTAATTTCAAATGGAACATGGGGTGGATGAATGATATTCTCCAATATATGAAACTGAACCCCATTTACCGCAAGTACCACCACGAACTGCTCACTTTTTCCCATATGTACACTTACTCAGAAAACTATCTGCTTCCTTTCTCGCATGATGAAGTCGTGCATGGAAAGAAATCACTTCTAAACAAAATGCCAGGCGATCAATGGCAAAAGTTCGCTCAGCTTCGGCTGTTACTCGGCTATATGATGGCCCACCCTGGAAAAAAACTGCTATTTATGGGAGCTGAGCTGGCTCAATATGATGAGTGGAAAGATAAAGACGATCTTGACTGGGAGCTTTTGCAGTTCCCCCTTCATCAACAAATGCATCATTATGTCAAAGAACTGAACCATTTCTATCAACATCATGCTGGCTTGTATGACCGGGACCATGAACCGGCTGGTTTTACATGGATTGATCCAGATAACCATGAACAAAGCATTCTTGTCTTTTGCCGGCATGGCGTCTGTGCAGAAGACACACTTCTTATTATTTGCAACTTCACTCCTGTTGTTCACTATGATTTTCGAATAGGAGTGACAGAACCTGGCTCTTACAAAGAAATCTTTAATTCTGACCTGGATAGCTTCGGCGGTTCTCATCAAGTAAATGACACCACTTTATTTTCAGAACCTATCGCTTGGCACAATCAATTGCAATCGCTGCAGCTAAAAATCCCCCCTTTTGCAATTAGTATTTTAAAAAAGTTTGATTAAAAGGAGACGCATTACATGAAAAAAGAATGTGTTGGTATGCTTCTTGCTGGTGGAGAAGGAACTCGACTCGGTCTGTTGACAAAAAACATGGCCAAACCTGGCGTTTATTTCGGTGGAAAATACCGGATTATTGATTTTACATTAAGCAATTGTGCAAACTCAGGCATTGATACCGTTGGAGTATTGACCCAATATGCTCCCTTTGCTCTTAACCGCCATCTTGGAATAGGCCAGCCATGGGATATGGACCGCAGTGACGGCGGCACGAGCATATTGCCGCCGCACCGGGTGAAAAACGGCGGCAATTGGTACTCCGGGACCGCTGATGCTATTTATCAAAATCTTCATTATCTTGACCAATATAATCCAGAGTTTGTGCTTGTTATTTCAGGTGACCATGTTTACAAAATGAACTATTCAGCCATGCTTGATTTCCATAAAGAAACAGGTGCAGATGCTTCTATCTCCGTAATTGAAGTACCTTGGGAAGAAACATCGCGATTTGGCATTATGAATACCAATGAACATTACACTATTACAGATTTTGAAGAAAAACCAATGCATGCCAAAAACAACTTGGCTTCCATGGGAATTTATATTTTTAACTGGCCAGTGCTGCGTCAGTATTTAACAGATGATGCAGCCTCCGCTGATTCCAGCCATGATTTTGGTAAAGATATTATTCCCAAAATGCTGGGTGACCATCGTAAATTAAGTGCCTTTCCTTTTCGAGGCTACTGGAAAGATGTTGGCACTGTACAAAGCTACTGGGAAGCAAACATGGACTTATTAGAAGATGAGTCGCAGCTGCGCCTTGATGATCCTGATTGGCGCATTTATACAGTTAACCCGAATCAGCCTCCTCACTATATTGGTAAAGAAGCCACTGTAAGAGGTTCAATGATTAATGAAGGATGCCAAGTGTTTGGCAGCGTACAACGTTCTATTTTGTTTTACGGCGTGGAAACAAAATCCGATTCTTTTGTGAAAGACTCCGTTATTATGCCAAACGTACAAGTAGGAAAACAGGTCACAGTAGAAAGGGCCGTTGTCAAAGAAAATACAGTCATTCCCGATGGTTGTGTGATCAAGCCTGCCGATGAGGAACAGGTGGTTGTTATTGATAAGGACACCATTTTCGAACAATTTTCTTATGCCAATCAGCTTTAATTACGAAAGGGGAATATTATGGCGGATATGATGGGTGTTGTAAACCTTGATTCAGAATACGATTTTCTTCAAGAACTAACATACTTTCGATGCGGTGCTGCGGTGCCATTTGCAGGACGCTATCGATTAATTGATTTTACGCTCTCTAATATGTGCAATGCAGGCATTCGTGATATTGCTGTGTTCACACGAAACAAATATCGATCTTTAATGGACCATCTCGGTACTGGAGCCGAATGGGACTTAGACCGTAAACGAGGCGGATTGTTTATCCTTCCGCCTGACTGGAATGATCCAACAGATGTCTCTAAAGGAGATTTGCAGCACTTTCATAATAACAGAGACTTTTTTTCGCGAGGAAGCTCGCAATATGTATGTGTCAGCGGCAGCCAGTTTGTCAGCAATATCCCTCTCCACGAAGCTTTTCGTCATCATCTGCAAACAGAAGCTGACATTACCTTAATTACAAAGACCTTTCCTACCTTAGAAGAAGAGCATCGCAACTGTTTAAAAACTGAGCACGATGAGTACGGCTGGGTTACGGCACTCACAAATGATAAAACCAACCCTGCCGTTTTTTCTGGAATGTACATTATTGGGAAACGCCTGTTCCTAGATTTAGTTGAAGAATGTATTTCAAGAGGCAAGGAAAACCTTTTTCATGATGGCATCAAAAACAATCTTGACAAACTTCACATCCAAACATATCAGCATGAAGGTTATGCCGCTGTTGTAAACTCTTTAGAAAGTTATTATAAACATAACATGCGGCTGTTAGATCCAGAAAAGTACCGGGAGCTGTTTTTTTCTGATCACGTTGTTTATACCAAAATCAAAGATGAACCCCCTGTTAAGTACAACAGCCACATTGAAGTTAAAAACTCCCTCATTGCCAATGGTTGTGTCATCAAAGGCGAAGTGGAAAACAGCATTATTTTTCGCGGGGTGAAAATTGACCACGGAGCGAAAGTCAAAAACTCGATTGTTATGCAGCGCTGCCATATTGAAGAAGGTGCTGTGTTAGAAGACGTGATTATCGATAAAGACGTAACGGTTTCAAAAAACCGAATGATTATCGGTGCGAAAGAACAACCATATGCCATTGCCAAACGATCAACTATTTAATGAAAAAGGAGATTCAGATGTTTCATATTTTATTTACCGCGTCCGAGTGCAGTCCTTTTATTAAAACCGGCGGGTTGGCTGATGTGATCGGCTCCCTGCCCGCTGCTTTACAAAAAGAGAACCATGCAAGCGTGTCCGTCATCCTGCCTTTTTATGACGACATGTCTATCGTTCATAAGGACACCACATTTGTTGCAACGTTTCACGTCCCGGTCGGCTGGCGCAAGCAAACAGCTACCTTGTATCAATATACTCATAATGGCGTGACGTACTATCTAATAAAAAACGGATACTATTTTGGCAGAAACGGTGCATATGGATACTTTGATGATGGTGAACGATTTGTTTTTTTCAGCAGAGCGATCATCGAAGCTCTGCCTTTCTTACAGCACACCCCCGATGTTGTACACAGCCATGATTGGCAAACCGGCTTGGTTCCAGCATTTTTAAAGATACTTAACCCTATCCCGGGTGTAAAAACCGTATTTACGATACACAACCTGCAATATCAAGGAAAAATGCCCTTAGAAATGTTTTATGACTTACTGAACTTACCAAAGGAACATGTGTTCGGTTTAGAATGGGATGGATTATTCAATTGTATGAAAGCGGGTATCTTCCATGCTGATTTATTAACGACAGTCAGCCCTGCCTATGCATCGGAAATACAATCCGAATATTTTGGAGAAGGGCTCCATCCGCTCCTTCAAGAACGCAGCGGAGATTTGTACGGGGTTATCAATGGTATTGACACATCCGCATTCCATCCTAAAACAGATCCAGCGTTAAAGAAAAACTATTCCCGTTCTAGAAATGATAAATTAATGAATAAACGTTTTTTGCAAGAACGTACAGAATTGCCTGTTGACCAAGATATTCCAGTCATTGGTATCGTTTCACGGCTTGTAGACCAAAAGGGACTCACACTCGTTACTCGCATGCTTGTTGAAATCATGAAAGAAAATGTACAATTAATTATTTTAGGTACAGGGGATGAGGCGGTTGAAAGCATGCTTCATCAAGCATCAGCCCATCATCCTCATCAAGTTGCGTTTTTTAATTTCTTTGATGAAGAATTGGCACGCCAAATTTATGCTGGTTCCGATTTCTTTCTGATGCCATCTCGTTTTGAACCTTGCGGACTTGGCCAATTAATAGCCATGCGCTACGAGACCGTTCCTATTGTTCGTGAAACGGGCGGACTTCGTGATACCGTCTCGCCTTATAATGAGTACAACAATGAAGGAAATGGATTTTCATTCACTAACTTTAATGCCCACGATATGTTCCACACCTTGCAGTATGCATTAAGTATTTATAGACGCCCGCATTTGTGGGATAACTTGTTAACAAATATCTATACGTCCACTTATAGTTGGGACGAGTCGGCAAAAACATATATTTCATTGTATCAACGGGTAACGACCCCCAAAGAAGAAACGAGGGAATGGAATGATGGAAGAAAAAGCAGTGCTAGAAGCCATCAACAACGAGTTAAAACAGTTCAGCACGTCCGCTGAAGAAGCTTCTAATAAAGACATTTTTTACGCACTCAGCCGTTTACTTACTAAAAGAATAAAACAAGACTGGGCATTAACCCAAAATGCATATGACCACAATAGTGAAAAGCAAGTATATTATTTTTCTATGGAATTTTTACTTGGCAAATTAATGAAGGTCCACCTTATTAACCTGCAAATATTGGAACCTGTAAAAAAAGCCATGCAGAAACTCGGTTTTTCATTAGAAGAAGTGCTGCAGTACGAACATGACGCTGGTCTTGGCAACGGCGGCCTTGGCCGATTGGCTGCTTGTTTTTTGGATTCCATGGCGTCACTTGAAATTCCAGGCCACGGCATAGGCATCCGTTACAAGTACGGTCTGTTTGAACAACGTCTTATTAATCAAAACCAGGTGGAGCTTCCTGATTATTGGTTAAAAGACGATTACATTTGGGAAGAGAGAAGAAATGAACAGAGCGTCGAAGTGAAATTTGGCGGAACGATTCATATGACAGAACGTAACGGAAGACTTCATTTTGTTCATGAAAATGCAGAAACAGTGAAAGCCGTCCCCTTTGACGTACCAATCACCGGTTACAACAATCAAACAGTGAATACGCTGCGTTTATGGAGCGCAGAATCATCTTTGGATGCTGCATCATATGATCAAAATCAACTTCCTCAGTATCGTGATTATTTGGAATACAAGCAGTCCATTGAGGAGATTTCGGCATTCTTATATCCTGATGATTCCCATGAAGAAGGCAAAAAACTTCGCCTAAAACAACAATACTTTCTAGTTTCAGCTGGCTTGCAGAGCATCATTCACTCCTTTAAAAAGAAATATAATGCAGATTTTTCGTTGTTCCCTAAAAAAATAGCCATTCAAATTAATGACACTCACCCAAGTCTCGTTATTCCGGAGCTGATGAGACTGCTGATGGATGGAGAAGGTTTAGGCTGGGATAAAGCCTGGGAGATAACAACTAACACAGTGGCTTATACCAATCACACTACACTCTCAGAGGCACTCGAAACATGGCCGGCAGATATGTTTTCAACGTTACTGCCTCGTATTTTCATGATTGTAGAAGAAATCAATGAACGCTTTTGCCAGCACCTTTGGTTTCATCATGAAGATTACCGCGACCGCATCCCCGAACTTGCGGTTATCAGCTATGGACAAATAAAAATGGCACACCTTGCTGTTATTGGCAGTCACAGTGTTAATGGCGTCGCTAAAATCCATACAGATATTTTAAAGAAAAAAGAAATGAAACATTTTTATCAACTTTATCCTTCTAAGTTTAATAATAAAACGAATGGTATTACGCATCGAAGGTGGCTTTTGCAGATTAATCCAGAGCTTTCTCGTTTAATCTCTTCTGCTATTGGAGATAAGTGGGTGGAAAGACCAAAAGACCTGATAAAATTAATACGCTATGCTGAAGATACTGCTTTTCAAGATAAAGCAATGGAGGTCAAAACTTATAACAAACAGGTGCTCGCCCGCCACATAAAAGAACATACTGGCCTAATCGTTGATGATCAGTCTATTTTTGATGTTCATATTAAACGGCTGCACGGTTATAAGCGCCAACTTTTAAACATTTTTCACATTGTCTATTTATATAACACATTAAAAGAAAACCCAAATCTTGACATCATTCCGCGAACATTTATTTTTGGCGCCAAAGCTGCTCCCAGTTACTATTTTGCGAAACAAGTCATTCACTTTATTTTATCAGCTGCAGATATTATTAATCATGATCCGGCAATACAAGATAAATTAAAAGTCGTCTTTCTAGAAAACTATAACGTTTCTCTTGCTGAAAAAATTATTCCTGCTGCAGATGTAAGTGAACAAATCTCCACAGCTAGTAAAGAAGCCTCTGGAACAGGAAATATGAAAATGATGATGAACGGTGCATTAACCATCGGAACATTAGATGGAGCTAATATTGAAATTAAAGATATGGTTGGAGACAAGAACATTTTTACCTTTGGACTAACAGCAGATGATGTCCTTCATTATTATCATCACGGGGGCTATAATGCCCAAGATATATACCAAACTGATGAACGCCTTCAATTGATATTAAACCAACTGCATGATGGATTTTTCGGCAATGACGAGAAAGACTTTAAAGATATTTATTACCACTTGCTGTCGCACAATGATGAATTTTTTGTACTCAAAGATTTTAACAGCTATGAGGAAACGCAAGAATTTGTCGATCAAACTTACCGAAATCAGCAAAAATGGATGACGATGAGTATTACAAACATTGCTCACTCAGGAAAATTTTCTAGTGATCGTACGATTCAAGAATATGCTTCGGAAATATGGAAGGTTTCCAAGTCACCCGTTTTCTCCCGCTAACTTCCATGTAAACGTAAGAAAAAAGCAGGGCTGTTCCCGATTTTGATATATTCCCTTTAAGGCAGACGGATAAAAAATTAACAATCCGTTGTCCTTAGGGGGATTTTTGTATGTTTAACATGAAAACAGGTTTCTAAACTAAATGGTGAGATGGCTGTATGGAGTGCTCTTTTCGTTCCATCATCTTTGAATGGCAGCCAGGCGAAGCATATGCAGGAAGAATAAGGGCTGTCAAAGAGGCATTTTTATGGCCTTTTGATACACCCCCTTCCACTTTATTTAATGATGATCTTTTCTATTCCACCATGCTACTAACATAGGACCTGAAATGTTATGCCACATCGAAAAAACTGCACTCGGGAGAGCAGCAAGCGGCGTGAAGTGAGCGGCAGCCAATTGTGTGCCTAACGCAGAATTTTGCATGCCTACTTCAATCGCTACAGCTCTTCGTTTTGTTTCATTTAATCCTGTTGCTTTTGCCGCGATATAGCCTAAAAACAATCCAAAGCCGTTATGCAATATAACTGCTAGTATAACAAGCAGTCCTGTGGCAACAATATTTTCTTTATTCGCTGCAATAACACCGCCAACAATTGCCACAATAGCAGCAGCAGAGACAACTGGAAGCATCCGCACGCTGCGCGCTACAGCTGCGGGGAAGAACCGGCTTACCAAAATACCTAATCCAACTGGGATAATAATTACTTGAATAATAGACATGAACATAGAGCCTGCATTTACAGGAAGCCATTCATTCGCCAAAAGCAAAAGAATCAGTGGTGTAAAAATAGGTGCGAGCATCGTTGATACAGATGTCATGGCTATCGAAACAGCGACATCTCCTTTTCCAAGATACACCATAACATTAGAAGCTGTACCGCCAGGGCATGCTCCAACAAGAACCAAACCTGCAGCAATTTCAGGTGGCAGCTGCAAAAAGACAGCTATTATAAAAGCAGCAAGCGGCATAATGACATATTGAGCAGCAATCCCTATCCCAACAGGCAGGGGTTTTTTTGCTACAATCGCAAAGTCAGATAGTTTCATCGTTAACCCCATGCCAAACATTATAATCCCTAATAATATTGTAATGTAACCTGTAATCCAAGCAAAATATTCTGGCAAATAAAATGCGATAAAAGATATAATAATTACAAATATTGTAAAATATTTATTCACAAATAATTGAATACGATTCACTTTTTCCTCCCCCTTCTATCTTTGTACAAATGTATATATTCAGCCATTCTATCCCACCGTAGACTTGAGTGCAATCCTTTATAATACAAAACATAAAAGAGAAGCATTCTGATTAGGGACAGAGCCTGCATCATGTTATACTAGGCACGGCATTATGTATAACAGGAGTGAATTTCCCATGTACAATGATAAAGGATACGAAAAAGCTACATTTGCAGGAGGATGTTTTTGGTGCATGGTCAAGCCATTTGACGAAATGGAAGGAATTATTTCGGTGATTTCCGGCTATACAGGCGGACACGTCGAAAACCCATCATACGAAGATGTAAAAACGGGTGAAAGCGGTCATTATGAAGCGGTTCAAATCACATTTGATCCCGAGCTGTTTTCTTATCAAAAGCTGCTTGATTTATATTGGCCGCAAATTGATCCAACAGACGCGCATGGCCAATTTCATGATCGCGGTCCACAGTATAGAACGGCGATTTTTTATCATAACCAATCCCAAAAAAACGCAGCGGAACAATCAAAACAGCAAATTAGTGACAGCGGCCGTTTTCAACAACCTATTGTTACGAAAATCCTGCCTGCAGCAACATTTTATCCTGCCGAAGCATATCATCAGCAATTCTACAAAAAACAGGCGAAAGCATATGAAGAAGACCGTGCCAAATCCGGCCGCGATGACTTTATTCATACGTATTGGAAAGCATAAGCGTTGTTTTATGACAAACAACGCTTATCTCCTTCGTATTATCGTTGCATGAAAACATAGAATATATTAAAATATTTTCATAGAAGCGGGATGTAGCTCAGCTTGGCAGAGCACAGGCATGGGGTGTCTGGAGTCGCAGGTTCAAATCCTGTCATCCCGACCATTCTTCCATCCAGGGATACAGCGCTTTATCACCAAAATATACTTGTTGGTCCGTGCGGCCAGCTTTTATTTTGATTGAAACCACCTTCAAGGTTCACTTCAACCTGCTGGTGGTTTTTTGTGTTTTTTAAAACGCCGGCAAATGTTTATCATTCACCAGCGTCTTTATTTGCGCTTACCCTTCTTCTTTGCCCAAAAGAGCCGGAACCGGTTCTGCTGGCAGCAAAATGTTATCCGTTTTGACGTCATACAATCCATACGGGGTTAACCGTAAGCCAGGCAAAAAGTCACACGTCAAGAACAACAATGTATATAGGATATCGTGAAATGGAAAGCCGCGTTCTTGTAATACAGTTAATAACTCGTCATGGTTTTTTACAGCTGTATCAAAAGACGAATCAGTGTTCATCATTCCAGTCAGAGGCAAAGAAATTTCCAATATGATATCTTCTCCATCTACAACGACAATGCCTCCTCCTATCTCATGCACTCTTGAAGCTGCTTTTGCCATAGCTTTAGAGTCTCTGCCGACAACAAGCAATTCGGTTGTCGTATTGTACGTCGATGCCATTCCATCTAAATCAATGGCGAATCGTTCTAGTATTCCTTTTGTAACCCACTTGCCGTTTCGATCAATTAATGCGGAATAAACCATTCCTTCTTGATTAGAGATATCTGCAAATCCATTGACAGATGGCAGTTCCGTTTCTTTTGCTTTTGTAATGACATTACTTTTAAAGTAAACAACCGGAACGGAATCATCAGATAACGAGTGTGGATATTTATAAAGGTCCGGGTTTTCCAAAACGGATTTTGAAACGGTAAAAGGCTCTCTTACGACATAGCTTTCCCAATTTATTTCAGGAAGCGGCGCTTTCAATTCTCCTTTTTCCGCTGCCACTTCTCCACCTGCAACGACAAGTTCTGGGCGGAAATCTTCAATATTCGGCAAGATTAATACGTCCGCACGTTTGCCTGGAGCAATGCCGCCAATGTAATCGTCGAGCCGCAGATATGTGGCTGCGTTTAAGGTCACCATTTGGATGGCATCCATCACAGGCACTCCAAGCTCTACCGCCTGCCTAACCAAGCCATCCACAAAGCCTTCTTTTTCAATAAAGGCAGGATGGGGTCCATCCGTTGTCATTAACACTCTGTTTGTTTTAACGTTTCCTTCCGTGATAAGTTTAATAACCTCTGGCAAATCCGGACGCAAGGAACTGTTTCGAAGAGTTGTCCATAATCCAAGGCGAAGTCTGTCAAAGGCTTCTTGTGCTGTAATAGCTTCATGACATGCATCCACTCCAGACGCTGCGATAGAATTTAATTTTTCGTAGGAGCAGCCAGCATTATGTCCATCCACGATTTTCCCTTTTTCTTTTACAACATCAATCGTGTCGAGTAAAAACGGATCGGCTTTGTATAATAACGGCCAGCGTGTCACTTCAGCTGTTCCCACTACTTGTTCATCGTCAAGTATTTCTTGTATATCCGCCGGGTGGAACCATTCCCTTTCACCAGGGTAATCCGCTTGCGAAACAAGACGCACCAGCCATAAGAAATTTCCAGGCATTACTTTCAAATCATTGAGCATCTGTTTAAATCCTTTGCTTCCCATGTGCAAATAAAAAAATAAATTATCGTTAACAGTTGTTGTCGTTCCAAGAGGGAGAACTTTTTCCGTAACGCTGATGGGATTGTAGAAAACCCAGGGATGAGCATGAGTTTCAATAAAACCTGGAGAAATATATTTTCCGTTTGCATCAATGACTTGCGTATTTTCTCCGATAGAAGCTTCACTTTCCCCAACATAGGCAATAGAATCTTTATAAACCGCGACATTTTGCTTCAAAAACTCTCCGGAGTATACATTGATTAGTGTCCCGCCTTTTATGTATAAATCAGCGGAACGTCTTCCTTGGGCAACATCTATGAGTTCATTCCTTGCTGCATGTAACTTCATGCTTCATTTCTCCTTTCCGTACCTTCCATTATCTTTTTTTAACGAACGTTATATTTAGTATAATAAATATAAACTTTGCAAACTGTCAAATTTTATTTAATACTAAATGAATGAAAAGCTGCTTTTGTATGTACAACAATGTCTGTGCAGACGTGTTTTTATGCCATTTCCAAATATAACCATTTACATCTTGTGCGCCTGATGCTGTTTATGCCTAAACTAGAGGAGAGCTGTATCAAAAGGGTATAAAAACTGCCCTTTTGACAGCCCTTCTTTTCGTCTATAATATTCTCTCATCCTGGATGGGACTTCACGCAGGCAACCGAGCCTGAGGAGCCATCTAACCAGAAGCTTGGATATAATGATGAGTCTCAAAAAAGTTTATAGAACCTTTATTAACCGTTACATGATATGTCACAAATAAAAAAAACCAGAAAACAAGGACAATATTGATTTCTAGTCAAAAACCAGTATTTACCGTACTTTTTCAGCAGCCTCCGTGTTGTTCAAAGTTCGAGTCTCCGTACGTTGACGATGCTTACATACAATATACTTTCTTGTCTTATTGTTCGACTGTGGAGAAACCTGTTTGAGATGTGTCCCAGCTTCTTTAACTAAACCAATCTTTGAACCATTCCACACCATAAAATGCAATAAATGTCACCACAAATGTCCAAAGCGCCAGGCTGGCGTTCATCCACCAAGCAACTTTGCGTTTGTTTGCCTGAACAGCCATTGCAAAGATGGTAGCTAAGTGTATACCGGTAAGAGCTGGACCAGCCAATGCTAAACCGGCTACTCCATATTTTTCAAAGATGTGCAGCAATTTTTCTTTTCTTGCTTCTTTTTTCGCGCGTCTTTCCGGTGTTTCTTTGTGATGACGCGAAGACCGCTTCCTCTTAAACCACTGCTTCATGCGCTGTATCCATCTCCACGATTTGATGCGTTCGGCCGCATAAATCAATAAAAAAACCGGCAGTGCATTGCCTGCAAATGCAACTGCCCCTACCATTAGCGGGTTCAATCCTGCTCCAATGCCAATCGGGATGACAATTAACAGTTCCAGCCAAGGTGTAGCAGCCATTATAAATATGCTGATATATATACTTATGATTTCTAGCATGATCTCACCTAGTTTCTTTCACAAATTCCTTGCCAAAATACTGTCCAACTTGCTTCTATTTTGGCATCCATTTTTTCCGATGAATACATATACATCTCTGTTGAAATCCCATCCAGTAAGGCATAAAATGACTTTACGTAGACGCTAATATCTCCTGGTGCTATCTCGTTATTTTGTATGCCTTCGCGAAACAATGCCATGTACATATCATCTGTTTTTCCTTCAAATGATTCAAAACGCTTCCGAATGTCCTGACAGAGCTCCGCTGGTGGAAACATTACCATTCTCATATACATCATCCCAACATCATGAGAACTTAAAAACTGAGCTGTGGAGAGGAGAGCCTGTTTTAATTTCATTTTTACACTCGTTCCCCTAACCTGTGCCAGTGCCTTCTCTATATAATCCACATAAGCAGCAAACACCTCGTCAGCCACAGCTAAAAACAAGTCTGCTTTACTAGAAAAATGATTATACAGCGACGGTTTTTTCATACCAACCTGCTTGGCTATGTCGGACAAACTCGTGCCATTGTAGCCATGTTTTGCAAACAATGACAGAGCTGTCCTTTTTATGTTCGTACTCGTCATTGTATCACCTGCCTGTTTTATCACTTGCAAAACTAACGACCGGTAGTCATTGTACAAGACCGATATGGACACGTCAATACATGTCCGCTTGTCCACAAAATAGAAAACATATCTGATCCCAGGCGGTCTTAAAATCCCTTCAGATGCAAGAAGTGCGATACATACTCCGGCTGCATACATACATGCTATACATTTCTTTCAATACAAAAAAGGCCTGCGTACCGCACGCAAGCCTTCTTTTACCCAACATTATCTTATTTATTTCTGCAAGGTTACTGCTGTTCCGTAAACCATCACCTCAGATGTCCCATTCATAATAGAAGATGAAGTGTAACGCACGCCGACCACAGCATCAGCTCCTAATTTTTCAGCTGCTTCACTCATCTCTTTTTCGGCATATTCTCTTGCTTCTAAAAACATTTCCTCATATTCTTTCATCTTCCCGCCAACAAGGCCGCGCAGGCCGCCTGCGATATCTTTTCCCAGGTGTTTTGCTCTAACCGTATTCCCTTTTACTACACCAAGAGCCTCTTTTACTTCCATTCCAGCTACTGTCTCTGTCGTCACAATCAGCATTATCAATGCGCCTCGCTTTGCTTTATGGTTGACGTTATCATAGACGAAAGAGAAGCACTTTACGTTTCAATCATGTCCATCATACTACCTCTTGTTCTTTGTTTGAGAAGAACCATTTCAGTGCATGAAAAACATCGCCTTTTTGCTTTAAGATATAGTGGCGGAACCTTTCATCATTAATTTTTCTATATGCCTGCATTAACGTAGAATGACGTTGATATTGATTCACTTCAGCATAGCCAACCATGCTTGAGCAATCCATCAATTCATTCATTAATTTCAGACATTTGTGGTTATCAGATGTTAAATTATCACCATCAGAAAAATGAAAAGGATAAATATTATAACGGACTGGCGAGTAATGTTTATCAATCGTTTCCAACGCTTTCTCATAAGCAGAGGAACAAATAGTACCCCCGCTTTCTCCCTTTGAAAAGAAATCTTCTTCGTTCACCACTTTGGCCTCTGTATGGTGTGCGATAAATTCAATATCTACGGTTTCGTATTTTGTCCGAAGAAAACGGACCATCCAGAAGAAAAAACTACGTGCCATAAATTTTTCCCAGCGTCCCATTGACCCCGAAGTATCCATCATTGCAAGTACAACAGCTTTTGATTCAGGTTTTATTTTTTCATTCCACGTTTTAAATCGCAAATCTTCATTATAGATAGGATTAATTGCCGGACTTCCTTTGAGTGCATTTCGTTTAAATGCCGATAAAATGGTGCGTCGCTTATCAATATTCCCCATTAAACCTTGTTTACGTATATCATTAAATTCAATATCCTCTACGACAATATCATCTTTTTCTTTTTGCTGCAGATTTGGCAGCTCCATTTCTTTAAACAATAGTTCTTCTAATTCTAAAATAGAAACTTCCGCTTCATAATAGTCTTCTCCCGCTTTATCACCAGCTTTTTTCCCGGTAGCTCCTTTTTGTTCTTTGCCTCCAGGCTCTCTTGCGATAACATCTCCTTCCTGACTGTCCCCATCGCCTTGACCAGCATATTTGTTATTTTCCGAATTATACCGAATCTTATATTCTTCCACAGAGCGAATCGGTATACGAATGACATCTTTTCCATTGGACATGATAATATTCTCTTCTGAAATAAGGTCTGGAAGGTTTTGTTTTACAGCCTCCTGCACCTTTTCCTGATGACGTCTTTGATCTTGATAACCTTTACGATGAAGGGACCAGTTCTCTCGAGACACTATGAAATTATGCTTACTGTTTCCTGACATCATGGGCCCCCTTTCATTGCTACCCATTTAAAGTGGATTATTGTTATCCTATGCGGTGAAAACTTCATAGTTGCAAAAAATTCTGACTAAAGAACAACCTTTCTGCTTTTATTATATGGAAAAAACCTTTGTGGAATAACCACAAAGGCCCGTTTCTTATCGCATAATTGTAAATTCATTTAATGGCCAGTAACGAATATTGGCTTTCCCCACAATTTCATCCATATCAATAAAACCTAACTGGCGGCTGTCCATGCTGTTTTGTCTATTATCTCCTAAGACAAACACTTTCCCTTCCGGCACTTGCTGCTTTCCCGTTATTTCTTCTAGCGTAAAATCATTCGTAAAATCCTGCCCAGTTCTCATTTGATTTTTCATCGGTGTTAAGTATTTTTCTTCGTATGGTTCTCCATTAATATAAAGAGTATCATCCCGATATTCAATACGATCTCCTGGAAGACCAATTACCCGTTTAATATAATCGCTTTCTTCATTTGCATGAAATACAACAAGGTCAAAACGGTCTGGTTCTGAAAATTCATAGCCGATTTTATTAATAATTAATCGCTCGCCATTTTCTATTGTAGGCATCATGGACTCTCCATGGACCATATAGTTAGCAAAAAAGAATGTTCGAACAATAAAGACGATAAGCAAAACAACAGCAAATGTCTTAATCCAATCCCAAATTTCCCGTGCTAAGTGGTTCATTATCTCTCCTCCATTCACTCTATTATAATGTATCACTGATATAAATAAACGACAATTGTTTGCTTATTCTGACACATCCCTCTTAGCTCTATGGACATGCTTAAAACAGAGATCAGGATGAAGCTTGGCACAAGTCGGGTTCAGAAGTTACTTCCTCTTGTTTTCCACCACCAGCACACCCCACTGCCGCAGCCTCCCAATTAGAAAAATACAGAGCCTTGACAACAAGGTGGACGGCAATGCCCCCTTCTTTTTTATTCACAACAAAAGGACCAACCGTGCCAGAAGAGATCACGGTTGGTCCTTTTCCGTTTTTCTATGCTGCTTCCTTATTTCATTTAGCGATTCAAGAGACTGCCGACATAGCGCAGCAGTTCGTTAGCAGATACAGAGTTATAGCCATGTTCATCAATAAGCCGTGCGATAACTTCGTTAATTTTCTTTAACTGGGACTCATCTGGAGTTTTCGTTGATGTTGTAATTTTTACGACGTCTTTTAAATCAGCAAACAGTTTCTTTTGAATAGCCTCTCTTAACCGCTCGTGGGAATTATAATCAAAGCGCTTGCCTTTTCTGGCGTAGGCAGAGATACGGATAAGAATTTCTTCACGAAATGCCCTCTTCGCATTTTCAGAGATTCCAATTTGTTCTTCAATCGAACGCATTAACTTCTCATCTGGACTCATTTCTTCACCAGTTAATGGATCAGTTAATTTATTTTTATTACAATAAGCTTCCACGTTATCTAAATAGTTATCCATTAACGTCTTAGCTGATTCTTCATAAGAATAAACAAATGCTTTTTGTACTTCTTTTTTCGCCGCTTCATCATATTCCTTTCTTGCCACTGAAATGAAATCCAAATATCTTTCTTTATCTTCCTTTGAAATCGAAGCGTGCTGATCCAATCCTTCTTTTAACGAACGCAATACGTCAAGAGCATTAATAGAAGGCACATCTTTTCGAATAATTGCAGAAGAAATTCGGTTAATGACATAACGTGGGTCGATGCCATCCATTCCTTCATCCTGATATTCGTTTTTTAACTCGGCTATATCCTGCTCTTTAAAACCTTCTAATTCTTCGCCGTCATACAAACGCATCTTCTTCACTAAGTCAACATTTTGCTTTTTCGGTTCTTTTAATCTCGTTAATACTGAAAAAATAGCAGCTGTCCGCAAGGCATGTGGAGCAATGTGGACATGAGACATGTCACTTTCCCGAATCATTTTTTCATAAATTCTTTCTTCATTTGTAACGCTTAAGTTGTACGGAACATTCATGACAATAATTCGAGAGTGCAATGCTTCGTTCTTTTTATTGGCAATAAATGATTTATACTCCGCTTCATTGGTGTGTGCAACAATCAATTCATCCGCACTAATTAAGGCAAAGCGACCTGCTTTAAAATTACCTTCTTGTGTCAGAGATAATAAATGCCATAAGAATTTCTCATCACACTTTAACATTTCTTGAAATTCCATCATGCCCCGATTAGCTTTGTTTAACTCACCATCAAAACGGTACGCACGCGGATCTGATTCTGAACCGTACTCCGCGATTGTAGAAAAGTCGATACTTCCAGTTAAGTCTGCGATATCTTGTGACTTCGGATCCGATGGACTGAACGTTCCGATTCCAACCCGCCGGTCTTCGGAGAAGAAAATTCGTTCTACCAT
Organism: Alteribacillus persepolensis; assembly: GCF_900099605.1. Lineage (GTDB taxonomy): Bacteria > Bacillota > Bacilli > Bacillales > Marinococcaceae > Alteribacillus > Alteribacillus persepolensis. The sequence goes on along the minus strand of NZ_FNDK01000007.1, from coordinate 10,153 downwards.
TACATCCTCAATGTTGCCGTTATACTCTTTTTCAAGCCGCATCATGTTTAACGGAGACAAATGCCCCTCTACCCGGATGCCATATTCTTCATAAAATTCATCACGTAAATGAACTGGGACGAGATGCAGCGGATCTTCATGCATCGGACAGCCTTCAATGGCATACACCGCTCCTGCATCCGTTCTTGTGTATTGTTCCAATCCGCGTTTCAACAATGTTACAATTGTTGATTTACCACCGCTTACCGGCCCCATTAACAACAGAATTCTTTTGCGGACATCAAGCCTTCTGGCAGCCGAATGAAAATACTCTTCTACTAATTTCTCTAATGAGTCTTCTAAACCATAAATCTCTTTTCCAAAAAACTCGTACATTTTTTTATTGTCTCTTTCCGTAACGCCTGCATCTTTAATCATATTGTATACGCGTGAATGGGCCGTTTGGGCAATATGAGGGTTTTCTTTGACCAGTTCTAGGTATTCTCTAAACGTTCCACGCCACTTTAACTGTTCTTCCTCTTCCCGTGATTGACGGATTTTATCAATAATATTCAATATAAGAGCCTCCCTTTCTTCGTAAAACAGTTTTAAATGCGAAGAAAGCAGATTGGGCTGCTTCCTAAATGTCTTGTGGATTACTACATGTCTATGCAGAAATTAAGAGAACATAACCGTGCTCTTTTGCCGATATTAAAGTTGAGATATAAAAATAACAAAAGGGAGGGGAGTATAAAGTGAAAGTATTGGCTGGCTTCGCCTGCACGCTGATTTTTATGAGCTGCTTCATGATATTTTTCAGTTATTTTCTTAAAGAAGAACAACACGCCAAATCAATAGAAGAATTTTTAACCGAGCGTACCAATATACAACACATGCCTATTTCAAAAAATAGTTATATTTATGACACACATGGTGATGTGATTGCAGTAATCAACAAAGATATGAACCGTCATTACCTTCCCTTTGAAGACATACCAAACCTTGTAACCGAAGCATTTATTGCAACGGAAGACCAGGACTTTTTTGTACACGAAGGGATAGACGGATCTGCTGTTATTCGCGCGTTTTTAGTCAATGCGAAAGCACAAACCATTGAAGAAGGAGGCAGCACGATTACACAGCAAGTCGCCCGCAATGTGTTTTTATCTCATGAACAGACCTATCATCGCAAATTAAAAGAAGTCCTGTATGCCTATGTGCTTGAAAAAGAATACAGCAAAGAAAAAATACTGGAACTTTACATTAACACGATGTATTTTCAACATGGGCTTTATGGATTTGAAACAGCTAGTCAAGTATATTTTGGCAAGTCCAGTCATGAACTCTCTCTGGCAGAAACAGCCTTTTTAGCCGCTATTCCAGCAAATCCCAGTCACTATGATCCATTAACAAACAAAGACCAAACTCATGCCAGACAGGAATGGGTATTAGAAAAAATGAAACATAGCGGAGTGATTAGCGAAACTGAAAAACAAGCAGCTTTGAATGAAGACATTACCATCAAGTACACCAAACAATCAGATGCTTATCCTGCCTATACAACGTATATTGAACATGAACTAAAACAGCTTATTGCAAGGGAAGATGGATATATCGAGCGCTTTAACAACGTCCGTAACAATAAAAAGAAAACAGAAAAGCTGCATAATCAATTAAACGAACGCGTACGTGAAGTCCTGCAATCTGGTGTACATATCGAAACATCATTAGACCCTGCCATTCAAAAAAAAGCTGTAACGACAGCACATACTTACTTGCATCAGTGGCAGATAGAAGGTGCAGTTGTCATTATTGATCACATCCAACATGACATCATTGCCGTAACAGCAGGAAAGAATTATCAAAAATATGATTTTCACCGCGGCTTCCAAGCCTACCGTCAACCAGGATCGACGTTCAAACCGCTGCTTGTGTACGGTCCATTTATCGATCAAAAAAACGCCAGCATCTATTCGACCGTTCAAACAGACCGCTTTTGTAAAAATGGCTACTGCCCTGCTAATGCAGGAGGACATTATGTAGGCCGAACCACTTTAGAAAATGCTTTGGCTTATTCATACAATACGGCTAGTGTCCGCTTATTAGAAGAAACAGGTATTCAAACAGCGTTTTCCTACTTAAAACCATTCAATTTCTCACAAATTGGGACAGATGACTACCACTACTCTGCTGCATTAGGCGGTTTAACACATGGAGTAACGCCTATGGAGCTCACAAAAGCCTATACTGTGTTTTCACAAGGTGGACAATATATTGCGCCAACAGGTATCCAGCAAGTTAAAGATGAAAGTGGACATGTGCTATACGAACAGCCAGCTCTTGCTGAACTTGTGTGGAACAAAGAAACAAATGATAAACTGAGATCCATGCTGTATCGTGTTGTTGAACGCGGCACTGGACAAGGCGTACGTACAGAGGGTAAGCGTATTGGCGGAAAAACTGGTACGACAAATAACGTTCGTGATTTATGGTTTGTCGGTTTCACAGATCGATATACCATGGGAGTGTGGGTAGGTCATGATGACTCTTCACCAATGACACGTATCCAAGCATCACAGCCGCATATCCGCTTGTGGAAAGATATTGTTCCTGCATTAGATTAGAAAGAGACGACCGGCGAACCGGTCGTCTCTTTAAATCAAATCGGAAGACTATTAATCAAGCCATTGTACAATCGTAACACCGTATATCCTACAGCTGCAGTCAAAGCACACCAAAAACTTACGTGAAACAACGTCATGCCAATAAAGCGGACAAATGATAGCGAATCAGCCATCCGGTAGAGAAAATACGCTAAATATAACACTGTACTCACCAGAAACACACTGGCAATCCCTTCCGGCATACGTACAAACGCAAGGGAGACAGCTCCTCCAATTAAATAAATCCATGTTCCGCTTCGAATGTGCCGCAAAGCTTTGCCGTCTTCATCTTTTGAAAAAAGCAGTAACGATAATTCCATCATCGTTCCGGCAACGAGTTTCAGCGCAGAAAAGGCCATAAAAAATAAAGCCAGCCATAAAAACAACAATGTAAAGGTGATCCCTGTTTCCGAAAAAAATTCCAGCATTCCATTCAACAGGCCAACCTGAATAAACCATTCAATGGTTGTTGATTCCATATAAATAGCTAGCGATAAGCTGAACAACAGAATGGAAAGAAGCGGAAAATGACTGATAAGATATGTATTTTTCATGTGTACCTCACACAGTTATTTAGAAAAGAAACCGTTTGAGCTTATACCCACCCTCTTATAAGTGATGATTATAAGTGATGAACGACGTCAAACGTTTTTAATTCATTCCCCGATGCCGGTCCTTTGTCTTTTGATTCCCGCTTTTCTTTATGTGCATTTTTAAATGCGTCACTGTGGAGCCAGTCTTCATAATGCTCTTTCGATTCCCATTTTGTAAACACAACGAGATTACCGTTTTCTTCATTTTGCTCCAAAAATAAAAAATCCAAGCATCCAGGTATCTCCTTCATATTATCAGCACTCTTGCCAAAACGGCCTTTCATTGCTTCTTTGGCTTCTTCTGGTACGTGAAGTTCATTCATCACAACATACATTGTACGTCTACCTCCTGTATAAAAATAGTTGCAGCTACCCATAGTAAAGACAGAACATTCACCTGTTATCTATCTACATTATAACAATAGGTGGAAAGAACCTCCAGCTGAAAGGATTCACACGCCCATCGAAATAAGGTATAATATGTTCATAAGACAAGGCGAGAAGGAGGCTTTACATAATGAAACTAATCTTAATCCTTGGTGTGTGCGTGGCATTTCTCGTATCCATTATGACAGCCGGATTTGAAGATAAGCCACACAAATATTAGTTACTCAAGAGTCTCTTCTTTGAAGGGGCTCTTTCTCATATCTAATATAAGTCTGGAAATTGCTGCTGGCGCAATGCTTCATATACAAGAATCGCTGCCGTATTGGATAAGTTCAACGAACGAACACGGTCGTTTTGCGGTATACGCAGACAGTGCTCACTGTATTTCGCTGTCACCTCTTCAGGAAGTCCGCTTGTCTCTTTTCCAAACACAAAAAAATAATCCTTTTTCGCATCCGTATAAGAAAAATCACTGTATGGTTTCGTTCCAATTGTTTCCACAAAATAAAATTCTCCATCTGGATACGTACTGAAAAGTTCCTCTAGTGAATCATAGTAATGGATTTTCACATTTGGCCAATAGTCACAGCCAGCCCGCTTAAGCATCTTATCGTCTGTGGAAAATCCAAGCGGGCGAATTAAATGTAAGTGTGTGCCTGTCCCTGCACATGTCCTGGCAATGTTACCTGTATTAGCGGGGATTTCTGGTTGATATAATACGACATGAATACTCATTTTTGCACCTCATTCTATTCTTTCACTCACATGTTTATTATACCACAATTTTGAGCTGCTCCCACCTGTGCTGATACTAAAGGCGGGAGATTCTGAATAAAGAAGGTTTGACCGGCTCCAACCCTTCAGGTGCAGGCAAAGACTTCGCTGCACGTACACGGATGCCCTCGCAATGTTGATGACAACGATAATTATCCACCCATACTAAATGTGTACTTTTTCGTCAGTGGAACATAAACCTAGCGATTGTTTTTAGTAGAGCAGCTCCAAATACGCATCAATCATCATTAGACATTTATATTCATCCTGCTGTAACATTTCAGAGAACAGAACAATACTGCTGTCCACTAAGAGACCACACGGCTACGTGATGCGAAAAAATTTATAACGAATATTGGGTGTCCAGGCAGTGGAATCTTCATACTTCCAATATCGGCCGCGGCTGTTTTCCGTTTGTGCATTAACAAGCGGTTCATTATTTCCATCAAAAGCTGTCACAATAGTCGAGTGCTGCCAATTACCATCACCATTGAAATCATAACAAATGACATCGCCAAGCCCTAATTCTTTTGCATCTTCTGCTTCTACTGCTGTTAATCCGCTTGTTGACCCGCTTAGATACCAGCGAAACGAATGGGCAACCGCCCAACTGTAACTCCAAGACTGCTTTTGGTGCCACCATCCCTTTCCCCGATCTGGCATTCCTCTCATTGGTGCGTTTCCGGCTCGTAAGCATTGTGAAATAAAATTAGTACAGTTATCCTTAAATTTTCGATAGGCTGGATTATAATCGTTCCACCAGCGTTCCGCGTACTGTACCGCAGCATGGCGGTCGTAGTGAAATGCTCGATCTGTCTTTTCGTAATTACCAATTGGACATCGTGCGTCCATCGAGAATTGTTCCGTATTTGGCTGATCAATAATTAAATGGCCATCATGTGTTTTAGCCGTCCGATGCAGCACGCGTTCTTCTAGATGGTATTTGCCATTTACTTTATACAATTTCATCAATACAGTTTGATACGTAATATGTTCTTGTTCCCCCATCCGTTGCAGGCGGTATGGTTCGACAGACGCCTTTACTTTTAAGAGTGATCCCTTTCGTTCATGAAGAGAACATCTAGACCGATACAACGTTTCCGTCTCCTGCGGTACCATTGTTGGCAACCGTTTATTTTGATTTCCTAGTTGATAATCAATCCACTGCTCTATATGTGAAAACAAGGCTTTTTCCCAAACTCTTCCCATAAACTTGTCCCCTCCCTTGCTCAAATCGTACCTTGTTCCATCCTATTAGATAGCAGCAGTTTTCAGTACAAGTATTAGAACACATCCGACTTAACAGAAGGTGAACTAACGAAAAGAGAGCTTCTTTGAACGATTCCACCTTCATTTGATTTAGAACTCTCTTTTCGTGCAACACATACAAAAAATCGCCGCTTTTCGTATCATGACGGTATCCAACCACTACATAAACGAAAGCAGGCGATTTTTCATAAGTAACCAACAAGTCACTTTCCAAGAGTATGCTGCGAATCAATTGTATTTCCCTATAAATTTTTTCCGATAATTGGCTTTTGGTACAGCACCTTTGGCTCTAGTTAAGAAGAAACCTTGCTGATAGCCCCTTCTAACCGCAACAAGTACACTTTTTTATCAATCCCACCGCCATAACCTACCATATTACCGTTATTGCCGATAACACGATGACAAGGAAGAAGAATAGGAAGCGGGTTTTTATTGTTTGCTCCGCCAATGGCACGCACTGCTTTTGGTGCGCCAATAGCAGCAGCGATTTGTTTATAGGAACGTGTTTCTCCGTATGGTATATCCGATAACGCGTTCCATACTACTTTTTGAAACGAGGTTCCATATAAATCAAATGGAAGATCAAATGTTTGTCTGTGGTGCGAAAAATATTCTTCCAACTGATAAACAGCTTCCATGAATGGTGCTTTATCCTCAACCATATGACCTGGTATATGCTGCTTTTTGCTCCAAGCTTTTAAACTTGGAAGCGTTTGTGTTTTGTCTCCGAATTGAACAGCACATATTCCTTTCTGTGTGGCTGCAACGGTTAAAGGGCCAATGGCACTATGATAATCTGTGTAGTAGATATACTTCTTATCCGACATAAACACACCTTCCTCTCTTCTTCCCTCTAATGATTATAAGGAGCTGCTCATAACAACACTTTCAATGTAATGGAAACGGTAGAAGGGCATCGTCAATTTCTTCTAGCACTTTTTCATCTGTTTCTGATTGTTTTGCTTGTTCTAACAGTTTTTGTGTGTCAGCCGTATTCATTTGACCGAGGGACCAAGCTGCTGTTCCACGTATGACCGGTCTAGGATCATTTGTTAATAAACGACTAAGCAGTTCGATGGACTCTTCCGCTTTAAAATGGCCAAGCGCAATCACTGCATTCCGTTGGATCGGCTTTTTTCCACGCCAAGATCCTGCGAGCCGGCCGTACTTTTGTTTAAACTCTTTATTACTTAACTCCAGAAGAGGCATGAGCTTTGGTTTCACCAATTCCGGATCTGGTTCGAATTCTTCATGACGATGAGAATCTACTCCTTTGTTCTCCGGACATACTTGTTGACATGTATCACATCCGTACAAGCGGTTTCCTAATTTTTTACGATACCGTTTTGGTAAAAAGTCTTTCGTTTGTGTGAGATAAGCAATACATTTATTCGAATCCAATTGTCCTCCTTGCACCAATGCGCCTGTTGGGCAGGCATCAACACACTTATTGCATGTGCCGCACTGCTCTGTGACTGGTGTGTCAGCAGGAATGGAAACCGTCGTAATCATTTCACCAAGGTATACATAAGAACCAAATTCTGGTGTAATAATGGCACAGTTTTTACCGCTCCAGCCAATTCCTGCTCTTTCGGCTACTGCACGATCAGCCAACTCACCAGTATCTACCATCGATTGGCATTTTGCCTCTGGAACAAGCTCTTGAATATATGCTTCTAACTTTTGCAAACGATTCTTTAACACTCTATGGTAATCCTCTCCCCAAGAAGCACGGCAAAATACGCCGCGTCTTTCTCCTTTTCTGCTTTTGGGAGGATTCTTCATTTTTGAAGGATAGGCAAGCGCAATGGAAATAATGGTCTTTGCCTCAGGCACAAGTTTCTTGGGCGTTGTACGCTTTTCAATATCGTTCTCCTCAAATCCGGACTGATATTGAAGCCGCTGCTGTTCGAGCAGTCTATCTTTTAAAGATAAAAATGGATCAGCGGATGTAAAGCCAATCTTATCAATACCGATATCCTTACTGTATGCAATAATTTTTTCTTTGAGCTGGGCCGCTGTCATGAATTTCCCTCCTTTCTCATTTTGAAAACAGATATGATACACTGACAAGAAAGAATGCAAAGGATGTGTTCACGTTGGACATCATGTTATCAGACTCTATCCTGCAAGGAATACCAAACAGTAAATATGGCATTATTTATTATAAAAACATTGTTATCGATGAATCTCCTAAAATGCTGCAAGGAAGGCTTGAGTTTTTTCAAGAAAAAATCAAAACGGACCTTCTCCATCAGTCTGTTTTAGACTATCCAGGGGTCAAGGAGTGGCATCGTCTTTTTAAAAACATTGGAGTTGATCCACATCGATACCGCCCTTCTCATGAAGCATTGTTTCGGCGTATTGAAAAAGGAAAAGCACTTCCTTTCATTCATTCAGCTGCCGATTTAAATAATTTTTTCTCCTTGCAATATGAAATTCCAATTGGTATTTATGACTACGATACCTTACGTGATTATATCAAAATCTCTATCGGAACAGAAGATGATACATTTGAAGGACTAAACGGAAGACAAAACAACATGCAAGGAAAAATGTTTACCACGGATAAGACTGGAGCTTTTGGCAGTCCCGTCGTTGACTCTGCGCGAACAAAAACGACAGAACGTACAAAAAATGCGTTACAAATCTTCTATTTACGTCCTTCCATGGGTGTACAAGAGAGCGAGCAGCTGCTGTACGCAGCCGCAAAAATGTTCACACAGCTGCACAGCGGGAATGCATCAGTTTCTATTGTCCACTCATCTGCCCCAAAACGTACCATTTCCTAGCACGGGACGTGCCCGCGGAACGCGACGTATGTTGACGGAGCAATGATAGAAATTCCTGTAATAAACAAATAATCCGAACTGATTTTTAACAAATCGTTCGGATTATTATATAGTTCCTATACTTGTGTCCCAGTCTTTTTTCAGTTTAGAAGCTTTTCATACAACTCCGTTTTTGTTGTTTCTTTGATGAACAAAGCTGCCTGTTTCATGATGTAGCTCCCGCTTTGTACGTATCAAACAGCTCATTGATACACTCCTTTTCTTTCTGCGTTTTTCACAAAAGTTCGCCCGACAGTGTAATTTCGCTGTTTTCACAAATATCCGCATGCAATGCTTTTTCCAGAAAAGAACACAGTCGCATTTCATACATATCGGGGTCCGTATCGTATGCTTTTATATGTGCAGCTTCTGGTACAATCCACCGTTCAACATCTCCGCCAGCAGCCTCGTTGATACGATAAACCATGTCCGTTGGAACCAGTTCATCTTCAGCGCCGTGAATCAACAGCAATGGACGTGTGTTATGCTGCACCTGTTCTAGAGAAGAAGCTTCCTCAAATGAATATCCGTGTTTGATTTTCGTGATCAAACTAGCTGTATTTAACAGTGGAAAAGACGGAAAACCGTAAAGATGCTTTAATTGATAAGCCAGTTCTTCTTTCACAGAGGTATACCCGCTGTCTGCAACAATACCCTTTACTTCATCAGGAAGCTCTTCTCCACTTGCCATTAAAGCAAGAGCAGCCCCCATTGACTCTCCGTGCAATATAATGTCCTCTGCGTTGTATTCATTTATTAAAAGCTGTATCCAATCCGCCACATCAAGGCGGTCGTGCCATCCATAACCGATGTACTCCCCTTCACTTTCACCATGTCCCCGTGCATCAGGAATGAGGATATGAAAATTCATGCGATGATATAACCTCGCTAGTTCATCCATGTCCTCTTTTTGTTTACGAAACCCATGCATCAAAATAACCGTTCCACTCGCATTGTGTCCACGTTCAAGGTACACGGCACGTAACATGAGGCCATCAAATGAATCGATGGACAGCGATTGAAGCGCTTGCTGTTGCAGCCAGTTCTCCATTTTCTCCGGTTCAAGCTTTGGTGCAGTGGCTACCTGCACTTGAGATCCTCGATACAATTCTACCTCCGTGCCTCGCTCGACACCCTTGGTATAAAAATAATATCCTCCAAAGAAAACAGCCGCACAGACAAGCAGCAAACAAATTCCACCACTAATCCATCCTTTTTTTTTCATCACTTTTTCTCCCCATTGCATGAAATATGAATATGTCTTACTTTTCATCGTACAGTAGAAATATTCCGCTAGGAAGCGTTTTATGAAGGGCAAAGTGACAGGAATCAGCAATTCCAAAACATAAAATAAACAAAAAACCCAGAGATACCTCTGGGTTCATACATGATAGATGGACACATATATTAAACAGGACGTTGATAAAAATAAAAAAACCACTGTTTCACAGTGATTTCTCTGACGTTTAAGTATAAATGGTAGCGGTGGTGGGAGTCGAACCCACACTCCAGAGGAACACGATTTTGAGTCGTGCGCGTCTGCCAATTCCGCCACACCGCCAAAAATGGTGCCGAGGGCCGGACTTGAACCGGCACGGTTGTACACCAACCGCAGGATTTTAAGTCCTGTGTGTCTGCCAATTCCACCACCCCGGCA